>NZ_AUCZ01000057.1 GCF_000430025.1 Flavobacterium suncheonense GH29-5 = DSM 17707 | reverse complement strand
TTCATGTTGATGGTTGTGCTGTTCAATTACATCTTCCTGTAATTCACAGCCTGCAATAATTAAACCGGAAAGAAGCAGTGAAAGATAAAACAGTTTTTTGAGTTTTTTCTTCATAGTTGGAAACGTTGTTTGGTTAATAAATATAATTAATTTTCAAAATATTCATATTGTATTTCCTCGATTTTGGGTCAAAATCACTTACAACGTCCCGCCGGCTTTGTGTCAGGCGAGGATTTTTATTACTGATGTTTACAAATATACCGAAAAGGTAGAAAGGAAAAAGCCCAAAAAAAGAAGAAAATGCAAACACCAAGCCTTTACCGATAAATCCCGAAACCTCGCTTGCACAAAACCGCTGTTATGCACCGTTTAAATTGCTTTCCAACCACTTTTAAAAAACGTAATTCTAGACCCAATTATAAAATCTTCAAGTTTAGTGTTTTTGGTAGCAGTATTATTCGTCAACTCAATTAAACAAGCAGTGGGATTAGCACTTCCTTTTTGAGACAACCAAAAACGAAATCTTTTTATTGTTACAGGATGTGGAGATTTGATTTCTTTAAGATTAGAAATATACATACTGTCATTTCTAATTAGCATTGAGTCTAATTCTTCTTTTCGAGCTTGTCCTGATTTTACTTTTCCAGTTATTATTTCAGGATAGAAAATACCTTTTTCAAATATTGGTTTTAGTTTTTTCTCAACGTCAAGGATTAATACTTCGTTATTGTATTTTATGGTATTTTCATCAATAATTACAATAGTCTCCTTAAACTTTCTGTAACTTTCTTCATAGTAATTTTCCTCAAATTGCTTTTCTGCCCAATAATCTTCTTGTTCGCCCTGGTTTTTAAATGTTCTTTCTTTTTTCTGTGCATTTACAGAAATAGAAACTATTAAAAACAATATTATGATCGTTACGGGTGGATTCAAGACCTTAATGCAACAAGGTCATTTAGTTTTCAGTTTTTCAAATTTAGTATTTTTCTTAGATATTGACTCTTTTTTCAGAATAAC
>NZ_AUCZ01000056.1 GCF_000430025.1 Flavobacterium suncheonense GH29-5 = DSM 17707 | reverse complement strand
TGCAAAATCCTAAAATAGGTTGACAAAAAATTAAACAACATTTGTCAAACTATGGAACAGAAAGAAAACCAACCCTGCCGAAAAAAAGAGTATCAAAAAATCAGTTTTGAACTCAAACTTCAGATTGTCGAAAAAGTAACCAACGGACAGATATCCATTAATCATGCTGCTAAAAAATATGATGTATCACGTTCGGCTATTGACTATTGGGTTCGTAAATTTGCTACCTTAAAACAAAAATCTATTGGTATGAGCAAAGACGACGAAATCAAAAAACTAAAAGAACGTATTGAAGCACTGGAATTCATCAAAGACTTCCAACAAGACATGATTGCTGATTTCGAACTCATTACAGGGAAAGAACTCTCAAAAAAGTATTTACCCAAAGACATAGCCAAAGAAATCGAGAAAAAGAAAAGAGACATTTTAAAAGGCAATGGATAGCCGAAGTCTTTGGGATATCTCGTCAAGGTTTCAACAAGAAACTAAAACGCTTGGAACAAAACGAGAAGGCTCAGAATATCATCATTGAAAAAGTAAAACAGGAACGCAAATTACAACCGCAATACGGAGGTAAAAAGCTCTATAAAGACCTGCAATCTTTCTTTACGGAGAATCAAATTAAAATCGGAAGAGATGCTTTTTTAAAGCTACTGAAATGGAATAACTTACAGATTAAAAAGAGTAAAAACTTCCATACCACAACCAATTCAAAACACCGGTTCTTCAGAAATCCTAACCGATTGAATGACCTAAACATAACAAGAAGCGAACAGGTTTGGGTAAGCGACATAACCTATATCAAAATACAGGAAAACCACGCCTATCTAGCTTTGGTAACAGATGCCTATTCCAAGAAAATAATGGGCTATAAAATCGCAAATCACATGAGAACCGAATTAGTCCTGGATGCTTTAAAAATGGCTTTAAAAAACAGAAAATATCACAACAGGGAGCTCATCCATCACAGCGACAGAGGTATACAGTATTGCAGTCCGGAGTTTACTCAATTCGCCGAAAACAAAGGGATTAAACTTAGTAACACTCAAAACTCCGATCCTTATGAAAATGCAATTGCAGAGAGAATTAACCGTACAATCAAATACGAATACGGATTAAAACAAAACATCCCAGA
>NZ_AUCZ01000055.1 GCF_000430025.1 Flavobacterium suncheonense GH29-5 = DSM 17707 | reverse complement strand
CTGCATTTCATAACATATTTTTTCTTAAATTGCCGCAACGTCGGCCAAGCCTGAAACGTTATACACCATATTAAAAAACGAATCGATGTATAAATTCTATTGCGACGACACTGCAATAACACAAACGAAAGAAAATCATTTTCCAGTAAATATTCTTGGAGGTATTCTCATCAAAAGAGAGGACGAAATTCGTTTAAGCAATAGTATTAAAAAAATTAAATCAAAGTACATTCTGGAAACATTACCAATAAAGTATAATTTAAAAGATGTACAACAAAAATATAAAGAGTTCAAAAAGCTTGATGAATTTGAAAAATTAAAATCAAATTATAACGATTTTAGGAAAGAGATTATAAACGAAATGAATAATTATGATGTTAAAATAATTATATCTTGCGTTGAAAATTTCCAACAAAAACCAAAAAACCAAGGGGAATTAAAACGAGATTTGTCATCTTATCTATTTGCAAATACTTTAATGAGGCTTGGATTGATTATTAAAGAGAATAATTCAGATTATACTCAAGTTATTTTAGATTGGCCTGAAGGAAATGATCCTAAGCCTTTTGATAAAGAATATTTTTATGCCTACAACAAAGGAACATCAAGCAGTGGTCAACCATTTTTTTCTGGGGCTTTAAAAAATTTAAATTTTGACCAAACCTTATATTATGCAAGATGCCATCACTCAAATTTATTACAACTTTCAGATATAATAATTGGATCGACAAGAGATTGGGCTTCTTGTTTGATACAAAATCGAGATTATTCAATTGGAAAAGAATTGACAGAATTATTTATGCATAAATTTCATGGTTATCCTAATAACATTCTTGGGCAAGGCATTAACGTTAGTAGCAATAGCCCTAAATTCAAACAAAAACTTTCCGAAATATTAAAGAAATACGGTGTATAACAACGGTTTAAAACCATTGCTGGTTTATAACTTTAAAGAAAATCCTGCGGATTTTCGAGCACTGCATTCCATAACAAATATTTCGTAAATTGCCGCAACGGTTTTAAGCCGTAAAACGTTAACCGCAATTTAACAGCAGACTCAAGAATCTAACGCAATTTTCAAGACAAAAAAATGACTTAAAATTGTGTTATGAAATCAGCTTACAAAAGACTCAATCGTAGCCAT
>NZ_AUCZ01000054.1 GCF_000430025.1 Flavobacterium suncheonense GH29-5 = DSM 17707 | reverse complement strand
TTTTAAATACTAAACGCAATTATAATCATAAAATCTACGCGCTATAACAACGGTTTAAAACCATTGCTGGTTTAACTTTTAAAAGAAAATCCTTCGGATTTTCATGCGCTGCATTTCATAACATATTTTTCGTAAATTGCCGCAACGGTTTTAAGCCGTAAAACGTTGTAGGATATTTTCGAGGAACAGAAAGTTAAATAGAAACAAAATGGAATCGTCAGAATTATTAGAATTTTTTGAAAATCAAAATCTAAACATTTCAAATGAAATTTGGAGTATAGAGATTTCATATTCTAAAATAAACTCTGAAAACAAAAAATCCGAAATTGAAAAAGTAATTGAATTACAAAATGAGTATAAATCAAATTCATTATTTGTTTATGTTCAAAAAAAGAATTCTGAAATTCATAAAAGTATAGAAATAAATGGATTAGATGGCGGATTCTATCTTCATAAATCAACAGAAAATGATAAGAGCCAATCGGTAAAACTAAACGAAAATAATTTAATTATGAGTTTAGGATTTACAATTTTGTCATTAAACCTGAACGAAATCGAAATTGATTGGATTTTAAGACCAGATATTGCTGAATTATTTGAATTTTATGATTTAGAAAATGACATATTATTGAGAGGTGAACATAGAATTTTTCGCATAGATAAAAATGGAAATATAAAATGGGAATTTGGTGGACGTGATATTTGGGTTAATTTAGAAGGAAAAAGGGAAATAAATATTGAGGGAAATGAAATTAGACTTTTTGACTTTGAATCAAACGAATATTTAATAAATTTCAATGGAGAATTATTAGAAGATAAACCAAGGATTATAAAAACTAAAAAGCCAACATTGTTTACAAATCCAAAAAGATGGTTTTATCAAAAAGTTTGGGAACATATGACAAAAGTTGAAAAAAAATAAAAAACATCCTACAACACAGGTTTGGCAAGATTTGGGTTTTAGGCTTAATTTAAAATTGGTTTTGTATTTTAAAAATTAGTGTTTAACCGAAAAATAAAACTTAATTTAGTCCCAAACCTCGCCAAGCCTGGGAACGTTGTGTGTAATGCTATCTCAACGAGACGAAACGAAATCAATACCAATGTAATAAATGATCAAATCTCAACTTTTACTAGATATCCTAGATTTAATATTTGATGGATTGGAAAATGAAAAGAACTTA
>NZ_AUCZ01000053.1 GCF_000430025.1 Flavobacterium suncheonense GH29-5 = DSM 17707 | reverse complement strand
GTTCCGTTATTATCACTTGTTGTGGTTAACGTCTGGAAAATCTCACCCGTAGTGTTACTGCCGTCTGAAGCTCCCGAAACACCGTTTGAAGTTACCGTCCAATGGTATTCAACTCCTGCAAAGGCCGAATTTAAGATGATACTGGTGGTTCCACCGCTACAGATTGGAGGTTGAGTATCTCCGATAACATCCGGTCGTGGATTCACGTTCACCGTTACGGTAATCGGAGTTCCAAGACATCCGTTTACACTTGGTGTAATCGTATAGGTTACCGTACCGGCTGTAAAACCAATCGTACTCAAAGTCTGCTCAATACTGCTGCCTGTGCCAGGCGCTGCTCCCAATACATTACTCTGCAATACCGTCCAGCTAAAAGTTGTTCCTGCCACACTGCTGCTTAGTTCAATATCGGTAGTCTCTCCAGAACACAAATCCTGCGAAGTCGCATTGAAGGTTGCAACAGGTTCCGGATTTACCGTTACCGTTACCGTTTTTGATGCTCCAGGACAACCGTTATAGTATGGTGTGATTACATACACCACGGTTCCTATCTGATTGCTCGTAGCCGTCAAAGCCTGGCTGATGATTCCTGTCGTATCGGCATTGCCCGCTGAAGCTCCTGTAGCTCCGGACTGGTTAACCGTCCAATAGTATTCCGTTCCCGGAATGTTGCTCGACAGGGTGATGTTGGTTGTATTACCCGAACACACGTTCTGGGTTAAGCCCGACGGATTTACCGTTAATACCGGAGTAGGATTTACCGTTACCGTTACATTTTGTGACGGTCCTGTACAACTTCCGATATGAGGCGTTACCGTATACGTTACTGTTCCCTGTACGGTTCCTGCCGTTAACACCTGAGAGATAATCGATCCGCTGCCTGCCGAAGCTCCCGTTACACCTCCGGTTACTGCTGCAACCGTCCAGGTGAAAGTCGTAGTGGTGTTCGCTGGGTTAGGATCCGATAATTGTACTCCGATAGCCTGACCCGAGCAATACGATGGTGACGTTACCAAAGCCGAAACTCCCGGCTCCGGAACTACCGTTACCACTACTGAGCCGTTTACAGTTTGCGTACAGCTTGGCGTACCGGAAGAAGTAATATCTATTAAAGTATAAGTTGCATCTGCTGTAAGCGCTCCTGTGGAAATAGTCGTACTACCTGAAGCTCCAATCACAACCGTTTGTG
>NZ_AUCZ01000052.1 GCF_000430025.1 Flavobacterium suncheonense GH29-5 = DSM 17707 | reverse complement strand
AGCAGACTCAAGAATCTAACGCAATTTTCAAGACAAAAAAATGACTTAAAATTGTGTTATGAAATCAGCTTACAAAAGACTCAATCGTAGCCATAGAATTGAGATTGAAAAACTAATCGCTTTAGGGAAAAATAAAAAGCAAATTGCCTCTACTCTATCGGTACATCCAAGCACTATTTCCAGAGAGCTAAAAAGGGTTAAAAACGGTCCGTACAACTACTCAAAAGCAGAACTGGATTATGTTAACAATCTAATGGATAAAAGGTATGGGAAAACCAAAATTGAGGGCAATCCTAAACTCAAAAATTTTGTATATTCCCATCTTAAATTGCATTGGTCTCCACAACAAATTTCCGATGCCTTAAAACAGTTTTATCCTTTCGATTCAACCATGCAAATATCTCACGAAAGTATCTATTATCACATCTATATTCAACCTAAAAAAGAGGTCGAAAAACTACTCATTTCTCAACTCAGACAAAAAAGAAAATACAGGGGAAATGTACGTCGAGGAACAGACAAAAGAACAACCATTAAAGACCCGATCCGAATTGATGAAAGACCGGAAAATGTACTCACAAGAGAAGTACCAGGACATTGGGAAGGTGACCTAATACTGGGAAAGAACAGAGAATCAGCTATCGGAACGCTAGTGGAAAGAACTACACGTTTTTTGATAATGGTACCTTTAAAAAAACGCGATGCAACATCAGTGAGAAAAGCTTTTGAAAAAGCATTTTCAAACATTCCAAAACATTTAAAATTATCACTGACCTATGACAATGGAACCGAAATGGCGCAGCACAAATTATTCACTAAAAATTCCAAAGTAAAAGTCTATTTTGCTCATCCCTATTCGCCTTGGGAAAGACCAACAAACGAAAACACAAACGGGCTGATCAGAGACTATTTCCCAAAAGGAACCGACTTTAATTTGCTCTCCAAAAAGGACATTGTGAAAGTCCAAAATCAGCTCAACGAAAGACCTAGAAAAACACTCGAATACGAATCTCCTTTGAACGCTATTTCAAGGTTATACATGAACCAAAATTTCATTTAAAAAATGACCAATATTCAAAAAAATAACGTAGTTTTATTCTCGAATTTTGAAACCAAATCTTTCAAAATTTGGTGCAAAAATGCGGGAAATAAAACGGTAAATTTATCAACCAAAAAATTGCGCTAGAAACTTGAAACCGCC
>NZ_AUCZ01000051.1 GCF_000430025.1 Flavobacterium suncheonense GH29-5 = DSM 17707 | reverse complement strand
CTCTAAAAGGAATTTTTTCTTTTATTCATGCTTCGCATTCATAACATAATTTTTCTTAAATTGCCGCAACGTCGGCCAAGCCTGAAACGTTATAAGCCATTTTGAAAAAACGAAACCTCTTATGAAAATACTAAATATTTTAGCTCTATCAGTACTAATAGTAAGTTGCTCTAAATTACCAGAAAATTCAATGATTACTGCAAAATACATTGTTTTTAATCATGACATTAGTTCTAAAACAATTGGAAATTTTGACAATGTAAAAGAGTTAACAAACAGCGATGAAATTACCCATCCATTCGTTGTAGATAAAAAATTTCATGATTTAGAATATGCTTTCATATTAAACCCAAATGGAACACTTGACAAAATAACCGAATATAAATACGATCAAAATGAGTTTTATCAAAAATATCAAATTGAGTTAGACACAATTGATAGAGAAAACATTGGTGTAGGATTTATGATCAAACTAGACGAAAAACTAAATCAAATTGTAGATGGTCAAGACACTTTAAAAATTTTAGACGTTTACCAAAAAGAAAGGTTAATTCGTGTTGACAAACCAGAAAATAAAGGAAGGATTGTGTTCTATCAGTATAAATAATAAAAACGGCTTATAACAGCGGTTTAGCGCAACGGCTGGTTTTGTTTCTCTTAGCTGGAAATTACGAAGTAGAAAATTTGATTATATTTACAACTATAAATTAAATACGCGCCGCTGCGCTAAGCCGCGAAACGTTAGCAGTAATGCGGCCAAAATTGTGAAAACGAAACTAATAACGATAAGAAATTTTGAAATACAATTTTTTAAAATCAACGCTAATTTTTTGTACAATAGGTTTTTTTATTCCTGGATTTACTGCCATATTATTGTTAGGAATTCAAATGTTGTTTACTAAAAATGGAATTGAATGTTCTGATTCGTGGAAATTGATTTGGTGCTTTACTTGGATTGGAATGTTACTTTTACCTTTTTTATTTATTAAAAATTTAAAAAAAATTAAAAGCCAACAATCATTAAAAACTAAATTAATATTATTCAATTTATTAGAATACATTTTCATTCAAGCAAGTCTTGCTTCTTTAATTACGGACGGAAAAACTTTATGTTATGGTTCGGTAGGACAAAATGGATTAGAATTTGTTTTTACAGGTTGGTTAGCTTTGCCTATATTATTAATTTTTAGCTACATTTTTAAAATTTTATCAGACAACAACTAAAGCACTACTGCTAACAACGGTTTAAAA
>NZ_AUCZ01000050.1 GCF_000430025.1 Flavobacterium suncheonense GH29-5 = DSM 17707 | reverse complement strand
TTATAAAATTTGATGGAAAATTTATTTGTAGAAATCGTTTAGGTTCTGATTTTTACGCGCGCAAGGCAACTGATTTATAACGTCCCGCCGGCTTTAAGAAGTTGGGGATTTTTGTTCCCGAACCATTCCGTTAGGACTGAAGTCAAATGTATAAAATTACCTTTAAATTTTGCCTAAAGCCCCAATTTTTTAAAACCGCTGTTAGCAGAAGTATTTTTTATTGAGTCAACAGTTTATAAAATTTGGATTCGATTAAGATTTGTTTTATTGCATTTTGTCTTTCTTGTTCGGAGAGTAACTCAAATAAATTCCAAGAGCTTAATTGAATTTTTCTGTTGAGAAAGTTTATATAATAAAATGTGTATTCATTTTTGTTTCTTATTTCTTTTTCAGTAGTTACATTGCTAAATGAAATCTCAAGCTGGACTTTCAAATCTTCCTTTTTGTATTTTTTTAATAGTGCGTTAAATGCAGTATCTATTAGATTTGAATTGTCTGCTAATCCATTTTCAAGTATATTTGGTAATAGGATATCATAAGCTTTCTCATATTCATTCATACCTAAATAACATTTTGAGTACATTTCTGCCATATAGATTTCGTCGGCAGCATATTCATTTCCGCAAAAATGTCTGTAAGGATGTTTTTTAGTTTCATCAAGATACTTTATAGCTTCCTTATAGTTTTTATTTTGTAATTCTAATTCTGCTAATTTTTTTGAAGCTCTATTTTTATAGTTAGCATAAGGTTCGGCCATAATTCCAGAGCCGATTCCACCTTTTTCTTTATCGTTTGCCTTACTATTTAGTACTTTTAAAAAAGTCATTTTGGCTTCATCGTAATCTTCTATTTCTAATTCTGCAAAAGCTTTATTATTTAACGCTCTAAAGATTAATTTGGATTTGGGAAATTTTTCAATTAATTCATCATAGTTTTCAATAACTTTATCAAGAATGTTTTCTTTTAAATCTATAGCAAAACTTTGTTTTATTTTTTCTTCGTTTGTAATGTCGATAGTGTCTTTTGGGTTTGCAATTCTTTCCAACTCATCATTAACTAATTCTTGAAGAGCAACAGCTTTTTCAAATAATATTAAATCCTCATTATTTGCTTTTTTTTGGCTAAAAGTTAATATTGAAAATAGTAGAGAGAGTGTTAAAAAAGTGTTCTTCATTTCTGTTTTTTTAATATTTCTGCTAACGTGTTGCAGCTTGGCAAAGTTGCGACAGTTAATGATTTACGTTCACAAATATACCGAAAAGTTAGAAA
>NZ_AUCZ01000049.1 GCF_000430025.1 Flavobacterium suncheonense GH29-5 = DSM 17707 | reverse complement strand
ATCCGCTCTTCTAGTGTTAATCGTCTGCGAGATTTTTGCATAATTCAACAAAGATAAAATTTATCATTTGTTGCATTAAGTTATTGAATTCTCCACGTTTTTCATAAATGGTGCATAACGTCCCGCCGGCTTTGAGCTGGTGGGAGCTTTTATTACTGATGTTTTACAAATATACCGAAAAGATTGAAAGAAAAAAGTTGAAAAATAGGAGAGAAGTACAAACACTAGCACTTGCCGATACACACTAAACACCCACTAGCTCAAAACCGCTGTTATGCGCTGCCTTTAATCTTTTTCTAATAGTTCTTTATTTACTTCCTCAAGAGTTTCAGGACTGAGTTTTATACTTTCCTTCAAAGAATTATATACTGGGTCAGGATATTTGCTAATAGCAATAAGAATGTATTTTGATATTTTTTCATTTCTATATTCGTTGTAGTCTCTTTCAGCAAGTGTTTTTTCGAAAAATTTTAAAGTTTCTTGTTTGGGATATTTTGCTAATGCTTTGAAGAAGAGAGAATAGCCGTATTCATCAACTAAATAGTCTCTAATTATTTTTTTGCAGGCTTTTTTTAAATATGGGTAGAAATAATCATCGTGAAAAATAAATGTACATCGAACTGCTTCATATTTAGCTTTTTCATCATTAAAAAAAGATGCAATTAGCTTTTTGTCTGTTTCTTTCTTATAGGTTGCAAGATTATATATTGCAGCATAATTTTTTTCTTGCTTTACTAGAGAAAGTATTAAATTATAATTTTCGGAAGTCGGTTCTAATGCAAATATTACACTTGTTCTTGTAGAAAGTTTAGAATTATTGTCTGCAATTAGTAATGCTTCAATTGTATTTTTTTGTTCAGTTGATAATTTAGGGAAATCTAAGTCGACAAAATATTCCTCAGTGACAATGTCTATGAAATAGTCTGTAGTATAACTACTCCTTCTAATACAGCCACTTTGAGTTGTGACGGTAGTGGTATCTTTGATTTGATTAAGAATTATATCATAAAGGTTATTGTATTTTTTACTTGCAAGGACTAAGAATGCTAAGGATTTAACTTGTCCATTTTTATGTTTGGTGAGATCTATTAGTTGTGCTTCTGATGCACATTTTTTTAAATTTATAAAATCATCTGATTCTAAAATTGATGGTCCATTTTTTGTTTGTTTATAGTATAAATAACCTTGTTGTTCAATTTGTTGAATGACTTTAGGTAATTCTTGGCAATTGACCAAATTAGATATAAACAATATTATTAGGACTATTTTATTCACGTTTTTTTATGTATTGTCCTAAAATAGTTGACAAAATTTAGATTAAAAATTTAAGCTAATATACGTTTTTTCTTATTTGACTTATAGGATTTGTAAATTACATT
>NZ_AUCZ01000048.1 GCF_000430025.1 Flavobacterium suncheonense GH29-5 = DSM 17707 | reverse complement strand
ATCCGCTCTTCTAGTGTTAATCGTCTGCGAGATTTTTGCATAATTCAACAAAGATAAAATTTATCATTTGTTGCATTAAGTTATTGAATTCTCCCGAGTTAGTCAAAATGGTTGCTAACGCCCACCGGCTTTGTGAAGTGGCGGAATTTTATTACTGATGTTTACAAATATACCGAAAAGATTAAAAGAAAAGTTGAAAAAAATAGGATAGAATTGCAAGCGTTGGCTCCTCGAATTACACACTGACCCCGCCATTTCACAAAACCGCTGTTGTACACAGTTATTTTATTTTTTTGTAATAGTTTATAGATACACCAGAAACTATTAGACCTCTGCTGTTTTCATATTCTACGCCAGAATTATATATTTTTAGATATTTACCAGTATCGTCAATTTGAATACTCCAAATAGATTTGTCATCAAACAACAAATCAGTAACTCCTGAATACCAATCGAATTTATCAGTGAAAATTATTTTTTCTTTTCTTGCTATATTTTTCAAACTAATTTTTCTTTGATAAAATATAATTTCATCGTTGGTAACCAAAATGTATTTCATTTTGTTTTTATGCTTTTTCTTTCCTTTAACACAATCTGGGCATTTAACAGTTTCAAATTTCCATAAACCAATAATTTTAGACTTTAATAAATTTCGTTCAATTGATTTTATTGAATCTAATTTTTTTTTGTTTGTTTCATTATTAGAGTGCAAATAATTAGCAATAGAATTAGAAATTTCCGAATTTATAGTTTTCTTGAATTCTAACTTATCAATATTTTGAGAGTATAAAAATTGATTTGAAAAGAGGAAAAATAGTAAAGAGAATATTTTTTTGAACATAATTATTTGATTTTTTCAAGGATAAAAATAGTTGGTTTGTTGTCCCATGATTCTAATGAATCAATTTTAAAGCAAAGTAAATCATCTATAAAATAATATTCAGCTTCTTTATACATATCAGATACTACTAAGGTTTTAACTTTCAGTTTTAATTTATTGTTTGATATTATTTCATAGGTTCCATCGTATATTGGCATTCTTTTATTTTCCGTCATATATTGAAAGTATTCACCATTTTTAGTGAAAATAAATAGATTTTTTGAACATGACATTCTAAAAGTAGCAATCCAATTTTGTCTAGATACTTTATTAGTGTGCCGTTGATCAAATTTTAGAGATGTGTAAACGGAGTCAGTTTTGCTATTTATGTACACATAACCATTGTCAGCAGAAACAACTTTCCATTCTCCAATAATTTTTTCATTATTCTGCGAATAAAGGTTTAATAAAGGAAAAAGAACAACTAGAAAAATGAGTTTTAAATGATTCATTTCGTGTGTTTTATAATTGTGTACAACGTTCCACAGCTAAATGCAGTACCGACTATTTTATTAAAACGAAAATAATAAAAATAAGTTAGACATTCATCATTATTGAAGTAAAGGGA
>NZ_AUCZ01000047.1 GCF_000430025.1 Flavobacterium suncheonense GH29-5 = DSM 17707 | reverse complement strand
CACTTTAAATGAAAATCCTTCGGATTTTCATGCGCTGCATTTCATAACATATTTTTTCTTAAATTGCCGCAACGTCGGCCAAGCCTGAAACGTTGTAGGCAATTTGTAAAAAACGATAACGATGAAATCATTGAAAAAATTGACTAACAAAATTATAATTCTCTGTTGCGTATTTTTATGCTTAATTATATCAATATTTTGTTTTCTCTTACTGAATGATTCTAAAAAGCCTAAACAAATAGTTACGGATAACAAACCAAACATAGAGTTTTGTGGGACTAAAAATTCGGAAATAGCTCATGAAGGAAAAACAATATTTAATAATACTTGTGCTGCGTGTCATAAATTAGATGCTAACATGACTGGACCAGCTTTGAGAAATATTGACTCAATAGTATTTAATAAATGGCTAAATAATAAAAACTACAAAGTAAACAAAGCTAAAATTGATCAATTCGGTATCGATTACCATATAGATTTCACGAGAAAAAATTTCAACGAGTCTGATTTAAAAATGATTTACGCATATATTGGTAAGTAATTCAAACTGCCTACAACAGCGGTTTTGTGAAAGCGAGGCTTTAGGATTTATCGGTAATTGTCAGTGTTTGCATTTCTTCTCCGAAGTAAGGTTTTTTCTTCCATTCTTTTCGGTATATTTGTAAATATCAGTAATAAAATCCTCGCCTTCACAAAGCCGGCGGGACGTTAGCAGCAAATTAAAAAAACTTTACGAAAATGAATACAGAAAAAAAGACACGAGAAAAAATTTTAACAAACAAATTTCTTCCATTAATCTTAATGGCTTTAAATTTATCTTTCTTCTTTTACCTAATTCCTGAACACGTAGCGGAAGCAAATTCTACATTATTAGGGATTGTTGGGGGTATTATTACTATGATTCTATCTTTTTGGATATTTGGAATTCTAACTCCTAAACTATACGAAAAAATTCCAATATTTATGGGACTATTTTGTATTAGTACGTTATTTATTTTTGGTTATTTTTTTATAGTAAAAACGACAGATTTCAGTTCAAATGAATTATCGAAGAATGGAGTTTATACAGAAGCTATCATTATTGATAAAACAAAAATTTACGGAAAACGAGGAAACAGTATTCAAAATATAGAAGTGCAGTTTAATACAAACAAGGGTGAGCAAGCCAACGCACAAATATTAATAACCGAACAAGAGTATGAGAATTTTTACAAAGGAATGAAAATTAAAATTTATTATTCATCTGAACATCCAAATATAGCGAGAGTTTCATATAAATAGCTAAACAATAATCTGCTGCTAACAGCGGTTTAGCCGCATTGCTTCGATTCTCTCACCAATTAAAATCCTTCGGATTTTAATGCGCGGCTTTTCATAACATATTTTTTCTTAAATTGCCGCAACGACGGCCAAGCCGCGGAAACGTTATAAGCTAGTTGCGTAGTGCGTGTGGAAAAATACTCAAACTAATAGTAATCAATACAT
>NZ_AUCZ01000046.1 GCF_000430025.1 Flavobacterium suncheonense GH29-5 = DSM 17707 | reverse complement strand
TTTCTAACTTTTCGGTATATTTGTGAACGTAAATCATTAACTGTCGCAACTTTGCCAAGCTGCAACACGTTATAGGCAAGCTTGCCAAAGAGTACGTATATGAAAAAAACAATCTATATTTTATCTCTAATTATTCTAAGTTTTTATGGTTGCAAACCTAAAGAAAAACTTAAGAAAAATATTTCTTGTGAAGGAAATGTAAAATTACAGTACGAATGGTTAGACTGGGATAAAGAAGACAAACATCATGTTGTTGCTAACAGATTTTTTAAAGGACAGTTTACAGTTTATTTTGTAGGTGGATTCAAAGATTCTTTAAAATTTTATGTTAATAATGACTTTCGAGCTGACTTAGAAGTTGATAGAAAAGAAAACGATGAAGTGGGAAATTATGGGTTCAGTTTTGGAAGAAGAACTGGCGAACCAATACCTACGTTAAAAATAGAATCTGTTAATAGAAAAACATGCTTTGACATAAAATTAAAAAGAAAATACCCAATTATGTATGTTTGGTTAAATGAAAAAAGAGAATGGACAATTCGGTTTTCTAATTTCAATCATTCAGACAATCTAAAAGCCAGCCTATAACAGCGGTTTTGTGAAAGCGGGGTTTGGGTGTGTATCGGGAAGAGTTAGTGTTTGTACTTCTCTCCTATTTTTCAACTTTTTTCTTTCAATCTTTTCGGTATATTTGTAAGCATCAGTAATAAAAATCCCCGCCTTCACAAAGCCGGCGGGACGTTAGGTGCAAGCGACCAAAAAATGAGTAAAATAAAATACTTAATAATAATTTCTACTCTTTTTTTCTCTTGTAAAAATCAGGAGAGAGAATCTTTAATCAACAAATCTGAAGCACAGAGAGAAAAAAATGGGCTAATTAGTTTCAACGAAAATCTAAAATTAGATTCAACTATATATCTAAGATCAGATCAAAATGATTGGAAATTAGTAAATTATATTGCTACTCATGAAAGACTAAAATTAAATGAAAAGAAAAAAGGAAGTGTTTTTAGTATTATGGAATTTTATTCCGTTATCAATAACAATCAGTTTAAAATAGTTTATTATAGCAATAATGGAAATATTTTAAGACTAGTTTCAGAAGAAGACAGATATTACAAAAAACTAAACGATACTGTAGAAATATATCTAAGTCACAGATTTAATCATCTCAAAGTAGAAACTATATTTTCTATTGACTCACTTCCTACAAAATTCTTTGTCGAGAAAAATCAAAAAAAATTAAAAGACATGATTAAATATGGTAAAGAAAATAATTTAGAATTATGTGGAACTGCGCAAAGCGATATTTTAAAAGAAGGATTTCCTAAAAGATACACTGAAATAAATTACTCTGAATATAACAAAATAAAAAAAGAGCTAAATAAATAAAAGCCAGCACCTAACAATGGTTTAGCCGCATTGCTGGTCTAAACTCTAAAAGGAATTTTTTCTTTTATTCATGCTTCGCATTCATAACATAATTTTTCTTAAATTG
>NZ_AUCZ01000045.1 GCF_000430025.1 Flavobacterium suncheonense GH29-5 = DSM 17707 | reverse complement strand
CTCGGGGCTTTGTGAAGTTGTAGAATTTTGGTAAATAACATTACAAATATAGATTAAATTTTATTTTATAAATTGAAAATTGCAGATACAAAATGTACCTGCAATTTTACAAAGCCCTTGTTGTAAGTGGTTTTTATTGTTTCACCATAACAAACTCTCCTTTAGGTAATGTGAAATCGGGAGGGTTCGGGTTATTGGAAAAATCTCTCATAATATGTGAAATCTTAACTTTTATAACATCTTGCCCTGAAACATTCATTCTTCTGATAAATAATTTTGCAACTCTACCTGTAGAAACATCATTAATTGACAACTTTAATCGTATTTCGTTCGGATTACATTCCGGACATTGCCACATCCTAAATTCATTAAAGTCTATAATAAAATTACCCTCAATATTATGTTTCCTTTGGTTGTTATAAATAGTATTAATTTGAGATAGCGTGTTGCTCACATCTACCCCATTAACAGTATACTGGTACTCCCCAATAATTAAATCTTCATAATACTCAGTATTGTATTGCATTACTTTTTTTTCTAATAAAATTTTAAACATTTTATTCCCATTGGTATAAATATATGTTCCCTCAAAAGGGGATAATAAGTCGTTTACGTCTTTATAATAGGCTCCATTAATTCTTGTACCGTCTCTATCAACCAAATCTATTACTGGATTTTGACTAAAACTTAAAGTGGTAGATGTTAACAGTGTGATAAAAATGATTTTTTTCATAATTTTTAGTTTTACTAATTGCATGGTATGTCTACTGTATTGTCTGTGGTTGTGTTTAATTCTAATCTGCTCCAGTTAGTTAAATCATTATTGGCTTTATAAAGCGATACATTTGTGTTTAACATTTGCTGTAAAAAAGCCCTTTCATAGTTTTTGTCTCCCTTTTCTTCTGATATAAATTTTTCTGTTAGCTCATCGTCTTTTAACTCTGCAATTTTATTTTTTTCCATTCCTGCAAATTCCGGACTGTTCAAAATCATATCGACAATATCCGCCGTTTGGTTGTTAAATACTATGGCATATGTTTGAAAAGCACCATTTTCATCCTGACAAGTTAGCAAAAAACTTGCCAATTCTGCATTATGAGGAGCAATATTTTGATTAATAGTATATAAGGTAAAAACATCACTCCAGGTAAACATAGGATAAGTGTCGTTAGGATGTGTATGAATTGCACTGTAAACATATCCACCGGCAGTTATTTTTATCATGTTCTTATCAGTTGGGGGGATTATTATATGACCAGTACCGCCACCTGAATTTCTTCTTAATAATGCTCCTTTTTCGCCCGATGGATTAACAGGAATATTGGTTTGTAACTCATTTTCAATAATGGATTTTATGTTTGGACCTATTGGAGACGGAGCAAATAATTTTTTTAATTTTTCACAAGGAGTGTTTTCTACCATTGTATCCTCAAGCACAGGACAATTCACTCGGGGGTCACACGGAGGAGCAGGATTGTTATAAACAGGGTGTGTATTCCCATTCCCATTAGAACCACCTTGATGCGGGTCTGGCGGACC
>NZ_AUCZ01000044.1 GCF_000430025.1 Flavobacterium suncheonense GH29-5 = DSM 17707 | reverse complement strand
CACTTTAAATGAAAATCCTTCGGATTTTCATGCGCTGCATTTCATAACATATTTTTTCTTAAATTGCCGCAACGTCGGCCAAGCCTGAAACGTTAGATGCAAGCAGCTCGCGACGCAATAACTACTAAAGATAAATATCAAATGAAAAATAACATTGATCCCATAGAAATCGAGGAAATTGAAAATTATTTGAACTACATACGTCCTCCTGAAGAAATAAGAGATCAGTTTGACATTTCATATCGAATCGAAAAACAAAGTGTAATTATATTTGAAATTAGACCAAATTGGCAAGATCAAAATATAAAAATGGAAATTGATGTTGTCAAATCTACTTTCGTAAAAAAAGATAATAACTGGAAAGTTTATTGGAAAAGAGCTGATTTAAAATGGCATTTATATAAACCAAATCCAATCGTTCAAAACTTACTTGATTTTATAAGGTTAATAGAAAAAGATGAATATGGCTGTTTTTGGGGGTAATTCCGCCAGCATCTAACAGCAGTTTAAAAAAATTGCAAGGGCAGTGTTTAAAAGTAAAAGTCAGTGCTTGCATTTCTTTCTTTAGTTGGCGCATTTTCTTAACAACCTTTTCAATATATTTGTAGTCAACAGTAATAAATCTTTGCAACTTTTCTAAGCTGCAAAGCGTTATGTGACACCTTTGAAAAACGATGCGAAAAACACTTACCTTCATCCTTTCTTTTTTGATATTTTCAACTGTAAATGCGCAGGTAAAAAGACAATTTAGTAAAGTCAAAAATTCGGTGATTTCTCAAAAATTTCATGAAATTGTAATAGAAAATAAAAACTCTAAAAAAGTCAAAGATTGCTTAAACTATAATTGTACGACCGATACAAAACTTTCCTACTGTGATGATAAATCTGATGAAAATTACACCGAATTTGTAGAATTAGGCATAATAAAAAACTCGGAAATAATAGTCATCAATAAAATTACATACAACGAAGATTCTTATATTCTAATCAATCAGAAAGAATGCAAACAAATTGAATTAAAAGGTCTACCTCTTAAAATTGAAAATTCTAATAGATACTTGGTATATAATAATCCGTCAACGGATAATCCGTATTCTATACAAATTGTAGATATAGAAAATAGTATTGCAACAATTCTAGACGAAATAATATTACCGAAACACATAATTCCTAAAAGAGTTTTACGAATAGAAAAAACTGAGATCTATATTTTGGATAATAATAATTTTGTTTGGAAAGCGAAGATATAAATTAAGGCGTCACATAACAGCGGTTTTGTGAAAGCGGGGCTTTAGGATTTATCGGTAATGGTCAGTGCTTGCACTTCACTCCTATTTTTGAGCTTTTTTCTTTCAAACTTTTCGGTATATTTGTAAACATCAGTAATAAAAATCCCCGCCATCACAAAGCCGGCGGGACGTTGTGTGTAATGCTATCTCAACGAGACGAAACGAAGCGAAATCAATACCAATGTAATAAATGATCAAATCTCAACTTTTACTAGATATCCTAGATTTAATATTTGATGGATTGGAAAATGAAAAGAACTTA
>NZ_AUCZ01000043.1 GCF_000430025.1 Flavobacterium suncheonense GH29-5 = DSM 17707 | reverse complement strand
AGAATTAGCTTGCTAATTTGAGACCGGCGCACGGGTGCGTAACGCGTATGCAATCTGCCTTGTACTGAGGGATAGCCCAGAGAAATTTGGATTAATACCTCATAGCATTATGAAATCGCATGGTTTTATAATTAAAGTTCCAACGGTACAAGATGAGCATGCGTCCCATTAGTTAGTTGGTAAGGTAACGGCTTACCAAGACGATGATGGGTAGGGGTCCTGAGAGGGAGATCCCCCACACTGGTACTGAGACACGGACCAGACTCCTACGGGAGGCAGCAGTGAGGAATATTGGTCAATGGACGCAAGTCTGAACCAGCCATGCCGCGTGCAGGATGAAGCATCTATGGTGTGTAAACTGCTTTTGTACGGGAAGAAACACTCCTACGTGTAGGAACTTGACGGTACCGTAAGAATAAGGATCGGCTAACTCCGTGCCAGCAGCCGCGGTAATACGGAGGATCCAAGCGTTATCCGGAATCATTGGGTTTAAAGGGTCCGTAGGCGGCCTTATAAGTCAGTGGTGAAAGCCCATCGCTTAACGATGGAACGGCCATTGATACTGTAGGGCTTGAATTACTTGGAAGTAACTAGAATATGTAGTGTAGCGGTGAAATGCTTAGATATTACATGGAATACCAATTGCGAAGGCAGGTTACTACAAGTTTATTGACGCTGATGGACGAAAGCGTGGGGAGCGAACAGGATTAGATACCCTGGTAGTCCACGCCGTAAACGATGGATACTAGCTGTTTGGAGCAATCTGAGTGGCTAAGCGAAAGTGATAAGTATCCCACCTGGGGAGTACGCACGCAAGTGTGAAACTCAAAGGAATTGACGGGGGCCCGCACAAGCGGAGGAGCATGTGGTTTAATTCGATGATACGCGAGGAACCTTACCAGGGCTTAAATGGGAGACGACAGGACTGGAAACAGTTTTTTCTTCGGACGTCTTTCAAGGTGCTGCATGGTTGTCGTCAGCTCGTGCCGTGAGGTGTCAGGTTAAGTCCTATAACGAGCGCAACCCCTATTGTTAGTTGCCATCGGGTCATGCCGGGAACTCTAACAAGACTGCCGGTGCAAACCGTGAGGAAGGTGGGGATGACGTCAAATCATCACGGCCCTTACGTCCTGGGCTACACACGTGCTACAATGGACGGTACAGAGAGCAGCCACTGCGCGAGCAGGAGCGAATCTTCAAAGCCGTTCTCAGTTCGGATCGGAGTCTGCAACTCGACTCCGTGAAGCTGGATTCGCTAGTAATCGCATATCAGCCATGATGCGGTGAATACGTTCCCGGGCCTTGTACACACCGCCCGTCAAGCCATGGAAGCTGGGGGTACCTGAAGTCGGTGACCGCAAGGAGCTGCCTAGGGTAAAACTAGTAACTGGGGCTAAGTCGTAACAAGGTAGCCGTACCGGAAGGTGCGGCTGGAACACCTCCTTTCTAGAGAAATGATTAAAGTCGTGTTTTTTTGCGAAAGATTAGGGATTACTCTCGCTGTTAGTTCAAAAAATAACTTAAATACAGAGTCTCGTAGCTCAGCTGGTTAGAGTACTACACTGATAATGTAGGGGTCGGCAGTTCGAGTCTGCCCGGGACTACTTTTTTAAGC
>NZ_AUCZ01000042.1 GCF_000430025.1 Flavobacterium suncheonense GH29-5 = DSM 17707 | reverse complement strand
AAGATAAAACAGTTTTTTGAGTTTTTTCTTCATAGTTGGAACGTTGTTTGGTTAATAAATATAATTAATTTTCAAAATATTCATATTGTATTTCCTCGATTTTGGGTCAAAATCACTTACAACGCCCACCGGCTTTATGTCAGTGGCGGATTTTTGTTACTGATGTTTACAAATATACCGAAAAGTTAGAAAGAAAAAAGTAGAAGAGAAGTAAAGACTTTTGATTTCTGTTCTTTCCATTATGCACTGTTGCCGCCATTGCATAAAACCGTTGTTATAAGCTGTTCTTTAATTTAACTTCATATTTTAAGACCCAAAAATTATTGGGGAACTTTGGTGGACTTAATTCAAATAGTTCTTTAAAATCAGTATGCTCAATTTCCGTCTTTATTTGCTCTACAAAATCTAGTTTGTTAGCTAAGCATGGAAATATTTTAGTTGTAATTGTTTGTAAAGCTTCTTTCTTTGCATTTTCAGTATTTGGAATATCTAATGTCCAACTACCGTTAACTGCAAAAATTTTTTTTCCACATTTGTGGAAAAAAAAATTATTCCATTTATTGACCCTTCTGTTTGCTTTATCGTATAAAAATCATCAGTTGATAAATAGTCAATAATATAAGGCCAATAGTTTTGATGTTTTAAATTTGGATCTGGACGAAAGGAGAGACTTTTTTCTAATTTTTCTGTGCTTTGTCCTATTTGTAAAATTGATTTGCCTTTATAGTATAAGCTGATAGAATCGCTATAAATTTTTGAAGGATTAAATTTTTCAGCTACAAAAATGGAATCAATACTAACCTGAGATGTAATTGATGATTTTTTTTTACAACCAAAAAAACTTAAGAAGATGAAAAAGACAATTAATTCTCTCATGTTTTGTAGAATAGCTTATAACGTTCTGCGGCTTGCTCTCAGTGGCGTTGCACCAACACCAAGCCATTACAAATATAACAAAACATTCCATTCAGCAGCGGATTTTTCGTAGGAAAATCCGGAAATAGCCATTGAAGCAAACCGCTGTTAGGCGTTCGTTTTTTTATTCTCAATTGGTTTCACTTCTGTTATTTCTACTTTTATATTTTCTTTTTTTGCAAATTTGTCGATAAAGAAAGTATTGATTTTTCTAGATAATTTATCGCCAACAAAAGGTAAATCTTGTTCCGCAATGTCTAACAAAATAATTTCACAATTATTAATTTCAAAATCATTGGATAAGTTCTCAATTTCTATTTTATAAGCACCATTTTTATATTTATAAAGTTTTTCAATCCATCCAGATTCGATAGGCAGTTTTAAAAATTGGTCTAATTTTTTTATGTTTTCAGAAGTAAAGTTAAGTTCATATTCAGTTCCATTTTCGCCGTCAAATGAAGTTTGCAAAAACATTATAAAATTATTTTTTGATTGTTCAAAAACTGCTTTTGCGTTACTAATATATTCTGCATTGTCGATAGTCCAATATTTTCCACATTCTATTTTTTTTAGTTTAGTTATTCCGTCAAACTCAAACTCAATATATGTTCCGTTTATTTTATAAACTCTGCTTGGATAAAAGCCGTTTTTGTTTTCGTGTGAATTAATTTTTTCATACTCTGAAAATTTCAAATCAATATATTCTATCCAATTTTCCATTAATGAAATTTTAAGTTTTCTTTGTAATTAACTCTTTTTTAGTCGGTGGTGGATTCAAGACCTTAATGCAACAAGGTCATTTAGTTTTCAGTTTTTCAAATTTAGTATTTTTCTTAGATATTGACTCTTTTTTCAGAATA
>NZ_AUCZ01000041.1 GCF_000430025.1 Flavobacterium suncheonense GH29-5 = DSM 17707 | reverse complement strand
CAATAATTGTATTTGTTTTACATAAATTTCTTCGTTGAACTTAATTTCAAATTTCATGGTGATTTCGTTTCGTCAAGTAAACTAGCAGCTAACGTCCCGCTGGCTTTATGTCAGTGGCGGATTTTTTTATTACTG
Organism: Flavobacterium suncheonense GH29-5 = DSM 17707; assembly: GCF_000430025.1. Lineage (GTDB taxonomy): Bacteria > Bacteroidota > Bacteroidia > Flavobacteriales > Flavobacteriaceae > Flavobacterium > Flavobacterium suncheonense. Next base: position 1,772 of record NZ_AUCZ01000041.1, on the reverse strand, counting down.
ACGTTTACAAATATACCGAAAAGAGTGAAAGAAAAACGTGAATTTTAATACAAAAAGTGCGAGCACAAACCTTTGCAAAAAATCCCAAGCCCAGCCATTGCATAAAACCGCTGTTATGCGCTGGTTTTAATATTACTTTGTCTATTGATAAAACTCCAAATAATATTTATTAGAAATAAAAGTATTGATAAAAAATTGCAAAGTTGTAAAAATCCGAAGCTATAAAATTCAAAAAAATATATAGATATCAGTATTGTAATAAAGTGAACTATTGATATTGTCTTATTAGTTTTCCATTTACATAAAGCAATTATTGAGTAAAATATAAAGAAAAGATAGAATAAGGAAATAAAAATTAGAGGACTATAAAATTCGTAAAAATCCCAAGCCCACCCAACTGTTTTATTAATTCCATAATCTTTTGGCATTATAAAAAAAATGAAAAAAATATAAATTAATAAGACTAAAAGGAACATCCTTTTTTGAAATAAATTATCAAATAGTTTTGTCATTTTTTTAGATTTAGATTGGCAACAAACTTGCGCATAACGTTTTACGGCTTAAAACCGTTGCGGCAATTTACGAATTATTTGTTATGAAATGTAGAGCTTGAAAATCCGCAGGATTTTCTGTTAAGGTTTAGACCAGCAATGGTTTTAAACCGTTGTTGTGCAACGTTATTATTTTATAATTTCTTTAATTGCATTTGTTTCTTGTTCTCTATTCGATCTACTTAAAATAAAATCTAGTTTTTTAAAATCTACAATAATCGTTTTATTAATTCTTGATAATTCTTGTAAAATCATAAACGGTCTAAATTCTTGTTTTGTTTTACTGTAAATATTTACTTTTACAATTAGTCCAGGGGTAATTTCTTTATTGTTTTCATTACCAATAAGGCTATTTATATAAGTGATGTTATTTGCTTTATTATTATCGTTTATAAATACTTCAAATAGTATATTATTTGAATTTATTTCGTATTTACTACAAACCAATTTATTAATTATTTCCTTTTTTTCGTACTTAGTTATTTTGATCTCTTTTTTCTTTTTATCACTTCCAAATTCTATTTGATCATATATAATTTCATTATTTTCATTCAAATTATATGTAGATGTTTTTCCTTGATAATAAAGAAAATCCTTTTTGAAAGTTATGTTTTTTATTAGTATCAATTTTGGATTTTTTTTTGAAATACTCCAAAGAGTTTCTTTATTGTCTAAAGTGTATTTAGCTTCATATTCAAATACTATTTTTTTAGTCTGACTAAAAGCCGTAAGTGAAATTAATAAAAAGAGTAGTTTTATTTTTCTCATTGTATTTTTATAATGTTGCACAACGTTTCAGGCTTAGCCGTCGTTGCGGCAATTTAAGAAAAATATTATTATGAAATGTAACGCATGAAAATCCGAAGGATTTTCTTTTAAAGTTTAGACCAGCAATGCGGCTAAACCATTGTTATAATCTGGTTGCTACACACAATATTGTAAAAATAATTTTGCGTTCCAATTTTCCGGTTCGTTTTTTTGCGTTCCAATTGACAGGAAAGGAGCGAAGGGAAATTAGTTCTTTTGCTTTTCTGCAAAAGTGCTAATGTGCGCCGGCATTACATTCAGACGCGTGATTTGTTATCATGTGTAAATTTTTAATTTACACTTGTGACAAATTTAAAACATACTTGATTTCAACGATTTGCGTACTAAATTTCTAGTTAGATTTTCCAGTTTACTTTTCACGCTCAAATCTTAAAAAAATAATTTTCCACAATG
>NZ_AUCZ01000040.1 GCF_000430025.1 Flavobacterium suncheonense GH29-5 = DSM 17707 | reverse complement strand
CTAAATGCAGTACCGACTATTTTATTAAAACGAAAATAATAAAAATAAGTTAGACATTCATCATTATTGAAGTAAAGGGAGGTATTGCATTTAGCGTTCCGGCGCTTGGCGAGGTTGCGAACTTCGGAACTGATTATTTTCTGTTAAAGATAAAATTTCTTGCGAGAAATAAACGTGTATTTACTACAAAATTCGCAATCTTGCCAAACGCTTGTTACCAGCAGTACTTTATATAAGTTGAAGTTCGTAATGGTTGACAATATTTTGCGGAAGATTTTTTATAAAATTATTGAGTGCTACATGTTGGATAATTTCTCCATTTGCACTACTCAAATTATAAAATTGTTTCAAAAGAAACTTTACTAAAATTTTAAAAAAATCACCAAGCAAATGTCCAAAACAGTTGCGATGTGGCAAAATTCCATTTCTTCTACCATATGCAGCCGTGGCAACTCTGTTTATATTTGAAGCTGTTAACAAAGCATTTAGCTCTGCTTTTTTCACCTTGGTTGGATGATTAGTATTGCATTCGATTAATCTCAAATAACCATTAGGTCTTGGGAAAAATGAATTTGCTTGAGAAAATTTATGGGCATCTGCGTACACACCAATTTTTATTGCGTTTAAGAATTGATTATGATAGTGCTTAATAATTTGTAAATCTAAAGTCTCTGCAGACAAATTTTCAATAACTTCTAAGACTAGTTCTGAATTCCAAACATCATTTTCCCAGCTATAACCATATGTATAAATTATATTTGTATGTGAAAGGGAGTTGTCTAGAATTTGATCAAAATCTTGATCCATAGCAGCATAAATTGTTTTTATGTCGTTTTGAATTATATTTTCTGCAATTCTTATTACAGCACTTTTTGATCCAACTGCTTTGAACTTGTACCTTGCTGGCTTGAAATGATTTAAAATTCTTCGCCAAAAAAGAATATCGATTGATTCATTATTGAAGTTGCCAGCTTCGATTTCTTGCAGTGTATATGAAGTTCCACCTTCTACAAATACAATAAAGTCAACATTATGAAATAAATGCTGATTTGTAAGTCCCGAAACAGTTCTAGTAAACATTATGATTTAATACAATTTTCAATATTAATAACCGATTTTTGAAATGACCCAACTATGTCTGGAGAATGCGTTGCAAATATCATTTGAGCATGTGGATTTAAAACTTTTAAATTTTGCACGAGCTTTTCTTGCCACTCAACATGTAATGACAATTCAGGCTCATCAGCAATGAAGATATGAGGCTCAGATCTTTGAAGTAAAGTCTCACCGAAAATTATCAAAAGTTGTTTTTCACCTGAAGATAGATTAATTAGTGGAAATTTTTTTCCACTTTGTGTTTCAATAACTAATTCATTTCGCACGTTTAGAGTTAATTCTTTTCTTTGTAAAAGTTCATTTATTACTCTCATAAAATTATTTCTTGATTCAAAAATGACCTCTTGTTTATTTAAAAGTTCTTGCCATTTCTGTATAACTGAATGAACACGAGCCATTCCAATTAGGTATTGTGCATCGTCAAATCCTATTTTATCACCTAAGGATTTCTCAAGTGCTTGATTGAATGCAGCAGCATAGCTGTCTAGTGAAGATCTGTATTCAGATGTTTCAAATTTAAACAAAGAATAAACTTCAGCTAGAGATTTTTTTTCTTTGTTAATGTCAATTTTTCTTACGTTACGAAAAAGTTCACTTTCAGTTTGGGTAGATAAAAGTGATAAAAATATATATTTTTGAAATTTATCTGTTTCGTCTTTTGCTTGCCTATTTAATTCGTTAAGATAACCAGAAAAATTAATGCTAAATTCAGCTAGCTTTTGGTCAACAAGTGATTCATGACTTTTGTCATCTGTTCTGCGTCCAGAGGTTTTAAAACGATGTATTGATAACCAACTTGTATTAAATAACTTTTTTAATTCGAGCTGTAAATCTTTTTTAGGGTTACCACCTTGTGTATTGTCCTAAAATAGTTGACAAAATTTAGATTAAAAATTTAAGCTAATATACGTTTTTTCTTATTTGACTTATAGGATTTGTAAATTACA
>NZ_AUCZ01000039.1 GCF_000430025.1 Flavobacterium suncheonense GH29-5 = DSM 17707 | reverse complement strand
TTTTACGCGCGCAAGGCAACTGATTTATAACGTCCCGCCGGCTTTATGCTGTGGCGGATTTTTTATTACTGATGTTTACAAATATACCGAAAAGTGGAAAGAAAAAATTTCTTTTTAAAGAAGAAATGCAAACACCGACCAATCCAAAAAATCCCAAGCCCCGCCATAGCATAAAACCGCTGTTATGCGTTCGTATTTTATAGACTGTCTAAAAAATTATCCAACTCTTCTTCAATATTATTTGCAGAAGCAGAAGCTACAATATATAAATTCTCCATTACTTTATAATCGCTTTGATCATTACTTATTCTAAACATTGATTGATTTTTATTTTCAATATTTATGAATTTAAAATAATAATAATGTAATTCTTCATCATCAATCGTATACTTTCCAATTTCAATCGTTGAATTTTTGCTTTTTAGCAAAAGACTTCCCTCGAAGCCTTTTTCCCATTTAGCTATTCCTTCTTCAGTTTTTTGTATAATTTCTTTTATAAATTTTGAATAATTGCTCGGTATCATAATAGTTCTTCTTTAAGGTTATTACTTATGTTATTGAAATTGATATTAAGTTTTAAAAGAAAGTCAATATAATTTTTCTCTAACTCTTTTTTTAATTTACCTGACTGACTTTCTTTCAGTGTTATTTTGGTTATAATATTATTTAGTTTGTCAATATTTCTTCTTTCTTCTGACAAAGTATCTTCAATTATTTCTACTGGAAATAGTCCTTGATAGCTATCTCTAATGGTTTCAAGTTTATAAATAGCAATAGAATATTTGTTATTACTTATATCTTGTAATACTGAAGAAATTAAGTTTATAGAATCTATACTTTCTCTAAAGGTAAATAAGTTTTGAAACTTGTTTTTTATCTCCGTATATAGATTATTGATAACAAAAATTTCTGTTAATGCTATTGATAGCCCTAATAATTCAGAAATTGATGCTATTAATGATATTTTTCCAGACACATCAGTATCTGCGATTGATAATTTTTTAGACAAACAAAAATATATTATAATAGCGAATACAATATATGCAATATACCAATATCTATAATTTTTCATTATTTGTTTTTTATTCTCTCATTTTATGTTAATATGACGCATAACGTCCCGCCGGCTTTATAAAGTGGTGGATTTTTTATTACTGATGTTTACAAATATACCGAAAAGTTTAAAGAGAAAAAGTAAAATTGAAGCAAAGACTTTAAAGCCCGAACCTTTCCAAATAATCACCAAGCCCCACCATTTTATAAAACCGCTGTTATGTGCTGGCTTTATAATCCAATAACATCTTTTCGAACTTCTTTCCGCCATTTACGACCATATTTTTTGTCTAAATAATCAAAAACAGTTTTGTTGTATTGAATTACACATTCTTCACTTGGCGGTGTACAGCCGAAATCATAATATTTTATTTCATATTTTTTTTCGAATTTTCCTTGATTGCTATAAAAAATCGGTGCGATACTACCAATTAGTAATAATCTTGGCTTTTTATTTTGAATATCGATTTCAGCAATTTCTTTATTCACTTCGCAATCTGCATTTATAAGTAGATTGAAATTGGTAATTGATTCATCCTTTAATTCAACGCTAAACTCTTTTGGCTTTATATTAAAATCGATAACTTGAATTTTGTAAATGCCACTTTTCAAATTTTCAAATTTGTAGTTACCGACACTGTCAATATCAACAACTTTACGACTTGGTGTAAGTTCTATTAATGCGTTCTTTGGTGTTGTTAGTTCAAGACCAAATAAAACTTTTAGATTTCCACTAATGCTTAATCCATTCGATTTATCTTGACTATAAATCGAATTAATAAAAAGGAATGATATGAATACTATTTTTCTCATTTTGGAGCGCTTGCACATAACGTCCCGTGGCTTTGCGAAGTTTGGGGATTAGTTAGCCCAAAACTAACGATTTAAGATTAAGTTTACAAATACAAAACCAACATTAAATTAAGCCCTAAAGCCCAAATTTCGCAAAACCACTGTTAGCGGTTCGGGCTTTTATTAGACACTATCCCAAAAAGTGTGTAAGTTTAAAAATAACAGGGTTTGACTTTTTACTTAAAGTTGAACCCTTTTTTCAAATATAGTTAAGAACTGAT
>NZ_AUCZ01000038.1 GCF_000430025.1 Flavobacterium suncheonense GH29-5 = DSM 17707 | reverse complement strand
TTTCTAACTTTTCGGTATATTTGTGAACGTAAATCATTAACTGTCGCAACTTTGCCAAGCTGCAACACGTTAACTGCCATTTTACCTCAAAAAAACGTCAAAAAAAAATGAAAAAAGTATTAAAGATTGTTGGAATTATTTTAGGGATAATTGTTTTAATAGTTGGAATAATTGGATTTATTGGATGGAAAAAAATGCAAAAATTTAATTTGGCTCAAGAACAAGCAAATTACATCATGGAAAATTTGGATAAACCAAATATTGGAGAAAAATTTCCGGTTAAATATTTTCCAAAAGAACAACTTGAACCAATTATTGGAGGAATAAGACAAAACTGTGATTGGAAAAATAAAGACGGAAAATTTGTTGATTTTTTTACTCAAAAAAACATTGGAGGAGTTGACCAAACTGCATTTATATATGAATATTATATGAAATGTGACAGTTTAAGATTTATTTTATCATTCAATGTAGATGGAGAACCTGAATTGATGGGATTTAAGCTTGAGCCAATTGAAACAGAAAATCCAATGATTTTATTTCCCGAAAAACAATTAAAAAATAGATAAATGAAGATAATCCCAATTGAGAAATTAACTTTAGTTTCAAATTTATCAAAATCTGAAGTAATTAAAGAATTAATTTCAAACACCAGACCAACACAAAGTTTTGGTTTTGGTAGTCAAAAAGTTGAAAATGCGAAACTTTTTCATGGAACTATTTATGGAGATAATTTCAATATAAAGAGGGTTATAGATTATAGAAATTCATTTCTTCCTGAAGTTAATGGAAAAGTTATTGAAAAAACAAATGGAACAGAAATCGAAATAGAACTAAAACCAGTTTCATTTGTAATGGTATTTATGGTAATTTGGTTAGGTGGAGTTTCGTTAGCATTTATTGCAACTTTAATAGGAGCAATAATTGGAGAAAGCCCTATACAAATTTGTTTGTTTCCCCTGGGAATGCTAATAATAGGTTTTGGAATGTTGAAATTTGGGTTCTCAACTGAAACTGAAAAAACAAAGAAAGATATCATTGAAATTTTAAAAGCAAAAGTGAAATAAAAACGGCAGTTAACAGCGGTTTAGCCGCATTGCTAGCTCAACTCTTAAAAGAAAATCCTTCGGATTTTCGAGCCGTGCGTTTCATAGCATATTTTTCGTAAATTGCCGCAACGACGGCTAAGCCTGAAACGTTAGCAGTAACCTTTCAAAAAATGAGTGATACTAAGAAATATACAATGGATGATTATGCACTTGAATTAAGGCATGATGTACTAATCACAGCTTTAGTACTTGAAAAACTTTCTGCAAAATATTTAGCTGCGTTATTAGGTATTAAGGATTATAAAACCACAAAATCCTTTGGTAATAAAAGTGGAAACTTATCATTTAACCAAAAAATTGAATTATTAATTGACATTGATGCTCTATCAAAGGAGGAAAAAAAGAAGTTCCAAACATTCATGGAAATAAGAAATCAATTCATGCATAATATAGATGTGAAATCTTATACCGAATGTTTCGATATGTTGGAAGGAAAAGAGAATTTTATACTGAAACTATATCCTTTAGAGGTCGATACTATTAAAGAAGTAAAACTAAGAATTGCTACAGAAAGATTAGCAGTTGAATTGGTTGACACTCTTAATAAACTAATTAACAAAATAGCTAAATACAATCTTGATAAATTAAAATTCGAAACACTTGAAGTTATTCATCCAAAATATGTAGAATGCGTTAATGGTATGAAGAATATCTACAAAAATCACATTTTAAACAAACTTGATTTAGATAAAAATATAAACCAATCTGAACTTTCCAACTTAGACAAAGAAATTAGGACGAACTTTAAAGGTTTTTGGGATTTAGAAAAAAATTAAGGCTACTGCTAACAAGGGTTTTATGCAAGTGGGGTTTTAGGATTTATCGGTAAAGGTTAGTGTTTGCACTTTCTTCTTCGAAGTGAGGTTTTTTCTTTCAATCTTTTCGGTATATTTGTAAACGTCAGTAATAAAAATCCCCACCTGCATAAAGCCCCGGGACGTTAGCGGTAATTATTAACAACATTCGGAGAATTCAATAACTTAATGCAACAAATGATAAATTTTATCTTTGTTGAATTATGCAAAAATCTCGCAGACGATTAACACTAGAAGAGCGGAT
>NZ_AUCZ01000037.1 GCF_000430025.1 Flavobacterium suncheonense GH29-5 = DSM 17707 | reverse complement strand
TTATCATTTGTTGCATTAAGTTATTGAATTCTCCCTCGTCCGATCCGCTTGCGGTTAACGTTCCGGCGCTTGGCGAGGTTGCGAGCTTCGGAACCGTTATTTTCTGTTAAAGATAAAATTTCTTGCGAAATGTAAATGTGAATTTACTACAAAATTCGCAATCTTGCCAAACGCTTGTTACCAGCTGGCATTATTCGATGTTATTTTTGGTAGTCACTTCCCAAATTCCAACTTTCATTGGTGTTGGAATATCTCTTAAGTTTAATGACTCTGAAAGATAAACTAATCTTGTGATTGGGTTATTAGTATTAAGTGTCGTTTCTGTGATACCGTCTTTGAAAGCTTTTTTGTATTTCTTGAAAAAATCTTTATAGATTTTCTTCAATTCTACTGAGTTTGTTCCCAAATCTATTTCTTGAGTTTCATCTTTTTTATATTTAAACCAATTTGTGTAAAATCCTAATGGATTAACTTTGTCATAGTCAGTACTCAGAGCTTTTGGAGTTGGTAAACCACCACTTTGTTTATCTGTTTCACTCCAGCCAATAGATTGAAATGCCTTAATGAAATCAATTTGAGGACCACAGATTAGAAAGTAGCCTTTTCGATTGCCAGCTTGTTCAACGAAGAGTTTTAATCTCATTATGTCATTAAAAATGCGTTTCTTCTCAGCATCATGGTCTGTATATCCCAATCGAGCATATTTAAACTCCATTGCAATTTCAGTTTCTTGGGAATTAATTTCATCAAAGAAACGTAAATCCAAATATCTGTCATTAAGATTAGGATGTAATTTGTCAAGATGAATTTTGCTGGGGTCTACTTTAGTACCTATATATTCTGATATAGGATATTTAATTGAATTTTCAGCCAAAACATAAATCCTCTTTACAGATGAAATGTAGTTGAGCCAACTATGTAGAGCTGACCCAGCATGGATAAAGAAAATGTCGTTACTCATTGTTACTTTTTATTGAGTCCTCTTCAGTCATATCCCTGAACTTAATACTGTTTATATCCCTAATTATTACACGTGTCCAAGGATTGTCTAAATGAATTTCAACGAATTGATTGTGAAGTTCATTCCCGACATATTTACTCACAGCAGTGTCCATGTGTTCTTTAGGATTATCAGAATTCAAGCCCCCAAGTAGTATAGCTACTTTTCCTGTAATCTTTCCTTTTTCGTCTTTAAGGAGTTGTTCGACAATTTTTACGTCTTTCATTTCTTTACTGTTATGTTTGAAGTTGCTTTTTTACGCTTGCTGGTAACGTTTTACGGCTTAAAACCGTTGCGGCAATTTACGAAATATTTGTTATGGAATGCAGTGCTCGAAAATCCGCAGGATTTTCTTTTAAGGTTTAAACCAGCAATGGTTTTAAACCGTTGTTAGCAAACGTAATTCTTATTTTATTTTCCTCCGCTCGATATCTTGTCGATTATCCCAAAACGATACAATTTCAATTCTATTTCCATTTATCTCGTAAAAAATAAGATAAACTTTCATGGAAATTACCCGAGTGAATTTATTTGAAGTTAATCTTCCTATTAATTCTGAATTTGAAAGTGTATTAAGTAAATCTTCAACTTCGTTAAGTAGTTTTAAACTATAATTTGGATTACCATTCCTTTCAACATAATATTCTAATACGTTTGCAAATTGAAGTTTTGCAATTTCTGACCAAACTATTACTTTTTTAGCCATTTTCGCATTTCAGAAATTACTTCATCATTATTGTGAAACTTTCCTTCTTTGATTTCATTTCTACCAGTTTCAATTGATGATTGCTGATTTGTAGATAATTGATATAAAGCTTGCTCTGACGAATCAAATATAGTTTGAAGCGCATTTAGAAAATTTAAATCTTTAGAATCTTTTATTCTAGAAATTAAATTCTTTTTTATTTGGGCTGTTATATCCATGTTTAACTATTTTTATTAATCAAAAATAAAGATTTATTTCCAAACTTTGTTGCGTTGCGATGAGAAATTATGTTTGCTAACGTGTTGCAGCTTGGTAAAGTTGCGACAGTTAATGATTTACGTTAACAAATATACCGAAAAGTTAGAAAGAAAAAACCTGACTTCGGAGAAGAAATGCAAACAATATCGCTTACCGATAAAAACCAAGCCTAGCAATTTT
>NZ_AUCZ01000036.1 GCF_000430025.1 Flavobacterium suncheonense GH29-5 = DSM 17707 | reverse complement strand
GATACTCTTTTTTTCGGCAGGGTTGGTTTTCTTTCTGTTCCATAGTTTGACAAATGTTGTTTAATTTTTTGTCAACCTATTTTAGGATTTTGCATGGGGGAATATTGCTGGTAACGTGTTGCAGCTTGGCAAAGTTGCGACAGTTAATGATTTACGTTAACAAATATACCAAAAAGTTAGAAAGAAAAAACCTGACTTCGGAGAAGAAGTGCAAACAGCGACGCTTACCGATAAAAACCAAGCCTAGCAATTTTGCCAAACTGCTGTTATGTGAGGTTTCTATAATTTAGTTTTCAAATCCATTCTACCATGCAAAATTCTCACTATTTCAATTTCTTTATTTGAAACTATTTGATAGAAAATGATATGCTCGCCGCATTTATAACCAAGTATATTTAAAGAAGTTATTGCGTAAGATTTTCCAAATTGTGGATTGTTTGCCAGATCATTACAAGAAGCAATTATTAGATTATAATATTTTTCAGCTTGTTTTCGTGACCATTCTTCAACAGTATAATCCCAAATTTCAATTAAATCATTTTGTGCTTTATTGGTAAAATGATATTTAGCCATCTATTTTTTTCTTGCTTTTAATGACTCCAAAAACTTTTTAGGTTCAAAATCTTTCACAATTCCGCTATCAATTCCTTCTTGAAGTGCATTTCTCAACGCAATAATTTTATTTTCTTCATCTTCAAGAAGACGTAGACCTGCTCTCACAACTTCACTTGCGTTGCTAAAACGACCATTATTTATGCTACTTTCAATAAAATCTTCGAAATGATTGCCTAAAGATATTGATGTGTTTTTGCCCATGACTTTGAAATTTTGAAGCAAGTTACCAAAATTTGGTAATAAATGCAATTTTTTGAGCGTTTTTTGAAATCTCACATAACGTTTTGCGGCTTTAAGAAGTGGCGTAATTTTCTTCACAAGCCATCACAAATATACCGAAAAGTGTTTAAGAAAAAACTTCATTTTAAAGAAAAAATGCAAACACTAGCCTTTCCAAAAAATCACTGACCTAGCCATTTCTTAAAACCGCTGTTAGCAGATGTTTTTAACTAACCCAAGTTGAGTATGATTCAATTATTTTCCACTCCCCATTTATTTTTTCCAAATAAATTGATTTACCACCACCACAGAGTCTTCCGCAATAATAAGCCAATTCTACGTAAGCTTTGTTTGTGTCTTTTGAAAAAAGAGGAATTGTCATTTCACAAAAATAATATCCTTCTTCAATTTGGGTTTTAAGTTTCGCTTTTTTGGTTGAAGTGGATACTACATTTCTCAATATTTCAGGATTTATTTTTAAGCTATCTATTTCTCGATATTGATTTATAAAATTTAAAGAATCTTTGGCTGAGAAAAATCTTTGACCTTTAATTTCTGTTTCGATTATTTGATTTATAGAAGTTGCATATGTGGGTGGAGGTGGAGGAGCTCCAATTTCAATATCTTTTTTTGTAGGAATGTAAATTCTTAATTTTCTTAAATTTTCAAATAATTCAATTGGGTTCTTATCAGTCTTTAGAATCTTCAAACTGTCCTGAACTATTATTGCTTTTACTATTTGATTTATATTCTCAATCCTAGCTGAATCGAGATTGGTTTTTTCTTCATTTTTTTTACAACTTAACGTTATAAAAAATATCGCTAAAATCGTTAAAATTCTCATTTACAGCTGTATTGGTATCGTTTGTCCTAAAATATCTGCTAACGTTCCCGCAGCTTGGCAAAGTTGCGGAATTTTATTACTGTTGCTCACAAATATACCGAAAAGGTTTGAAAGAAAATACGTCTTTCGGAGAAAGAATACAAGCACAGATGTTTCCTAGTAAAAACTGACCAAGCAATTTTGCTAAACTGCTGTTATGTGTTCGGCTTTTTTTTGATTTGTATTATTCAATAATGACTACAGGAACAGTTTTTTCTATACCTATTTTAGTAGTATATTGATATGTCCCTATTTGTCTTGCACAGTTCTTAGAAGGAATGGCTATTTTTTGGTCGTCATAATATGTTTTGTTATCATAATTAATAAGCAAAACCATAATTTCGTCTGGAAACTTTCCGCTTTCTGCTAAAGCCATATTTGGTTTAACCACTTGGAAAATTTTAATTTCTTTTTGTGTCGTAATACATTCTCCTTTTTCAGGGAATAATGTAAGTCCTGGTAAATTGTCACTAGGTTGCTTAGTATCACTCACTAAAAATGCAAACAGAAGCGTTGCCAATATTCCGGCAATAAATCCGCCAATAAAAATTAGAAATTGTTTCATGTTTTATGTTGTTTAATTTAGTCTTGTTGTTAATATGCGCCGAGCTTTAAGCTGACACATAACGTTTCAGGCTTGGCCGACGTTGCGGCAATTTAAGAAAAAATATGTTATGAAATGCAG
>NZ_AUCZ01000035.1 GCF_000430025.1 Flavobacterium suncheonense GH29-5 = DSM 17707 | reverse complement strand
TCTCCGAAGTGAAGTTTTTCCTTTCTAACTTTTCGGTATATTTGTAAACATCAGTAATAAAAATCCCCGCCTGACATAAAGCCGGCGGGACGTTAGGCGCAAGTAAACCCAAAAATGATGAAAAAAATCATTATAGCAATAATATGCTTTATCAATCTTAGTTTTATAAATATTGGAATGGACTATTCCATTGAAGCTAATGTTAAAACAAATTGCCAAGATAATTTTCCTTCAGGACTGTCATTTTTCTTTGAGCAAGTTGGAGGTTATGGAGATAAAAGTATGGTTTCCCAAGTGGAAAGAATTCTCAATATTGATTTATCAACATTTCAAGAATATGATTTTATTGATAACGAGGAATCTTCTGAAAAATATTGGAAAAACATTACGAAATTCGAATCCGTAATTGACAAATTCATTTCAAAAATTAAAGCTAATCCAAAGTACTATCAAAAAATAAAATACAATCCGATAAAACTTGGAGTCGATTTCTCATCTGATCTAAACGAGATGAAAAAAATCGAACAAAAGCAAAAAGAATATGAAAATCATCCGATGTATGGCTACCCAAATGACAATAAATATTTAAGTTCGAAAGCTATACTCAAAGATTTAGAAACTTTGAAAAATATACTGAAGTGTTATAAAAAAAGTGGTGCTACTAAAATAAAGCTGAATTACGATTAAAATTACCAGCGCCTAACAGCGGTTTTGTGAAATGGCGGGGCTTGGTGATTTTTTGGGATGGTTTGGTGATTTTATTTCTTCTTTTTGTTCTGGCTTTTTTTCTTTCAGCTTTTTCGGTATATTTGTAAACATCAGTAATAAAAATCCGCCACTTCACAAAGCCGGCGGGACGTTGTGCGTCATTTTAGACGAAAACACTATAAATGAAAAACTTATGAATATCTTTTCTAAACTTTTTGGCAAAACGAAAAATGAAAATATTGATTCCGATTTAAATATTAAAAATTTTAAATCCGTTTCTTCTTTTTGGGAATTTGTTGTAAGTACTGATAATTGGCATTCAAAATATTCACCATACAAAATAAAAAATATTAACAACTATATTTCTGAATTAGCACCTCTTATAATTCAATCAACAAATGAGTTAAGAAAAAAAATGGAATTTAGTTATGAGGAATATGAGCAAATCGTATATTGGGATAATTTTCTCATAAGAATTGATATGGACGAATCCAATAAATTCAAACTAAATAAATCATTAACGTTTAAACAATATTGTTCTAACTGTAAAAAAGAAATTGGATTTCAACAAAGATATCCTAAATTGATTTGCGGTGAATGTTTATCAAAAATAACTGATAAAAATAATAGATTGGTTGAATTTTTCAATACTGAAGGTTTAGGTTATGGTTGTCAAGGTTATTATTGTGAAACCCAACAAAAGGAAAAATACAATTCTGACATATGCTTTTTGGAAGGTAAAGAATATTTTGCAGAAGAAGGTCGATTTGGAGGAATAGTAATTCAACTGAAAGAATAAAAACGAACGCACAACAGCGGTTTGGCGCAATAGCTAAATTTATCTTAACCACACGCCTATTTTCCGCAAGGAAATATTATCTTAGCAAGAAAATAAACGTTTCACGAAGCCGCTACTGCGCCAAGCCGCGAAACGTTAGCAGTAATTTAACCAAACATGAATGAGAAAGAGCATTTTGTCATTAATTACATTATTAATTCTGTTTGCCTTTAAAACCAAACATGAAAGTAATCTGAAATTTATTCATATAAAGGGAACTGCTATTAATCTCTACACAAAAAAGCCATTAAAAAAAAATGAGATTATATTTGACGATGAAAAAATCAACCCAGGTAGCTATAAAAAAGTTAAAACCAACTCTAAAGGTGAATTCGTAATTGATGATGCAATCGACAAAAATAAATTAGAGTTTTGGTTGAGTTCTGGTGAATTTGCTCAAATAAACTTTATCAATCCAAAAATTATTCCCGGAAAATGGCGAGATACAATAAATTTGGACACAGTCTATTTTGTACCTTATTTTAATGAGTTAAAACAAGAATTTTATAATTTCCCTAATAATCGGAAAGAAAAACCAAATCAGAATTGCTATACACTTAAAGAAATTGATTCTATTTTCTCAAAATATGAAAGATTATATAATATGAAAATAAACTCAATTGATACAATTGATCTAGGAATGTTGCGCATTGGCTATTATTATAAAAAAAGTTTATTTCACAAAAAGGAAAGTAAAAGGGGAACAATTGTTTCAAGTTATAAAACTTTGACGTTGATAAGAGATTTAAAATAAACTACTGCTAACAGCGGTTTTGTGCAAGCGGGGGTTTAGGGATTTATTGGTAATGGTCAGTGTTTGCACTTCTCTCCTATTTTTCAACTTTTTTCTTTCAATCTTTTCGGTATATTTGTAGACATCAGTAACAAAAATCCCCACCTGACACAAAGCCGGCGGGACGTTAGCAGCAAGCTTGCAGCAGACTCAAGAATCTAACGCAATTTTCAAGACAAAAAAATGACTTAAAATTGTGTTATGAAATCAGCTTACAAAAGACTCAATCGTAGCCAT
>NZ_AUCZ01000034.1 GCF_000430025.1 Flavobacterium suncheonense GH29-5 = DSM 17707 | reverse complement strand
GGTTCCAAGAACCTTCAAATTATTACTCCAAAAAAATACTTAGGGATTCATAAACGCAAAAACTTCGGAGACGGCGCAATTATACACAACGTTTTGAGGCTTGAAACCGTTGCGAATTTTTGTCACAAGCCTTGACAAATATACCGAAAAGTTAGAAAGAAAAAACCTGACTTCGGAGAAGAAAGTGGAAGCACTGACTCTTCCTATTAAACACCGAACCAGCAATGGTTTTAAACCGCTGTTAGTTGCTGTTATATAATTTACTCATTAAAAGATTATAACCTTTCCAATTACAAGTTTTTTCAATAATTGTATCTCTTTTAATCCCTTTTATTATTACATAATCCATTCGTGCAGTACTGTTGCATGTTCCTTTTCCATTTAAAGCGTATAATTCTGCTTCAAATTTTTTGATCGATTTTATTTCATCATCAGTCAAAAGTCGTTTATTATCGACATTAGAATTTAAAAAATATTTACCATTGATGTTTTTAATCTCGTAAAATGATTCCATCCTAGCACAACTATTTCCCCAAGTAAAAAGTTTATAAGATTCTCCTTTTTTTAAATTATTTAATGGAGCGTATTTATAATATTTTTCAAGAGGAAGTGAATCATATATGATAGTTGATTTATAAACGCTGTTATTATTCAAGTTTATTTTTCTTGCATGGATATCACTTTTAATATCACTATATTCTAAAATGTAATTTCCGTTTGGTAGACTATCAAGAACATACTTTTCTCCAATTTTAATATCATCAATTACTTTTTTTTCGAAAATAATTGAATCTTCATTTAAGAGTTTAAGAAGACTATATCTAATTGGAATTGTGTCTTTAACATCCGATTTTGAGAATGTAATTTCAATTTTATTATAGGCTTTATTGCAACTTGTAAAAGCTGTTAAAAAGAAAACTAGAAATGCTATGATTATCGCGTTTTTCATAATTGCAACTAACGTCCCGCCGGCTTTAAGAAGTTGGGGATTTTTGTTACTGTTGTTTACAAATATACCGAAAAGTTTGAAAGAAAAAAGCTCAAAAATAGGAGAGAAGTGCAAGCACTGGCTCCTCCCGATACACACCCAAACCCCAATTTCTTAAAACCGCTGTTGTAGGCAGTTTTTAAATTAATTTCCTATGTTTCGCTAAAAATTCAAGTATTGAAATATTATCGTTATGCGTTTGATTTTCATTCCAACATTTTTGTTCATATTCCTTTAAAATACGTAATTCTTCTTCAGTGTATTCAGAAGGCTTATAATTAACCTCGAATGTTACCAACGAAAATAAAATTGCACGCATTTCAAATTTGTCACCATAAAGGTTTGCGAAATAGATTGGTGTTTTAGGTTGTCCCCAATATTCCTCAATAGTTTTTTCTAAAAGCATTCCATAATCTCTCATAATTTATATTTATTTGGTTTTTAAAAAGATGAATTGTCCATTGCTTTAGCATATGTTAAAAACCATACTCCATTCATAGAAGTACCACAGTCAGGACAGCTTTCAACCATTGAAAATTTTAATCTTCTTCCAGGCACAATTAAAGATTCAAAATTAAATTGACATGCATGGCACATTTCATTATCTTCACCAAAATGATATGTGTCAATCCAAACTTTCCAATCTTCATTTTCAATCTTCCTAAAACCTTCTTGAAATTCTTTTGTAGATTTTAATATTCTAATATTAAAAAAGCCTTCTTTTAAATCAACTTCTGTAACTACACCAAATAAATATTCATTGTTGTTAGTGTACCAATCTGGATAATTTTCTTTAGCAAAATCTAATTTTTCTTTAGTTATTAGCATAGGAGTTGTAAACTCATAAAAATCTTCAGGTTTGTCATTTGGTGGTGGAGGTATCGCTCCTTGATATCTTTGTTTACTTGCTTCATTCCAACCATCTAATATTGCCTGAATTCTTCTTCTTTTATTTGGATGTGATTCTGAATCAACTTCGCTACCTAATAAGTTCATAGCATTAGTAGCTTGTTCTTGTGTAGCTCCCATTTTGTATAGAACAAAACCTGAAAATTTATCAGCTTGAAGTTCAATATCATGGTTACTAATGTTGTTGTTTAAAGTATGTCCAGATAAATGATGACCAATTTCATGCGCTAATATTGAAATAGAGCTCCAATAACTATCCGAATATTCATCTGTAAAACTTAATAATTTAGGATCATAAATAATATAACGTTTGTTATCAATCATTGTAGCAACAGCATTCTGAATATCGCCACTATATATTTCAAAATTTAATGGTAAACCAGAATAAGAAATAATGTTTTCTATAACTTTTATTTCTCGTTCTCGTGGGTAATATATTTTAAGTTCTGTTTTATTTAGATTATAATTAAAACCACAACCTATCTTCAAATTATTTATTTCACCCTCAACATTATTTTTGTCAGGTACACTTATTGAACCGTTTATGTTTTGGTTGGTTTCATTTTCATTTTCTTTTGTTTCTTTACTTTCTTTACAAGAAATAAAAATGAACAAAACTGAAGTTAATAAAAATAATTTCATTGTATTATTTATCATAAAAATGAATTTTTAATAAGTACTTTTTTCACGACGTAGCGGTAAAATTGCCTACAACGTGTTGCAGCTTGGCAAAGTTGCGACAGTTAATGATTTACGTTCACAAATATACCGAAAAGTTAGAAA
>NZ_AUCZ01000033.1 GCF_000430025.1 Flavobacterium suncheonense GH29-5 = DSM 17707 | reverse complement strand
TGAAACCAAATCTTTCAAAATTTGGTGCAAAAATGCGGGAAATAAAACGGTAAATTTATCAACCAAAAAATTGCGCTAGAAACTTGAAACCGCCTATTCCAAAATTATGGGTAAAATTAAATTCATATTTTTTCTTTTTCTTCTCCAAAATACCATTCTTGCTCAAACTATTGACCTAAGTGATTTCGTGATAGATTCAATTCAATTAGATAAGAGAATCTATCCTTCAGGGAATATTCGAAAATCTTGGCAACTATACGACGAGAACTCTATTATTAAAGTGAAAGAATTAAGACAATGGATGAGTCGAGGAGATAGTATACCCTATTCTAAAGATTTTCTGTCCAAGAAATTTGAACTAACAGCTGGAAAGCGAACAGTAAAAAAAGTTGACAACGGATATTTAATTGCCTACAATCATGGTGAATTTAGAAGCGCTTTATATTACCTGTCATTTGATGGTCAACAAAGCTACAATATAACTCCCGCCAACATACGTATAAATGATTTCTTTGAATTTAATTCCAAACTTTACGCAATTGAAGGGATAAATCATTTAGGCGGAGAGCAAGGAAGTCTAATTGAAATTTATTTGGATAAAAATGTTTGGAACTATAGACTAATTCTAAATTTTGATGAAGAACCTGAAAAAGTGTTTCGAAGAGGAAAAGAAACTTTTATAATAACTACCAATTACATTTTAAAATT
Organism: Flavobacterium suncheonense GH29-5 = DSM 17707; assembly: GCF_000430025.1. Lineage (GTDB taxonomy): Bacteria > Bacteroidota > Bacteroidia > Flavobacteriales > Flavobacteriaceae > Flavobacterium > Flavobacterium suncheonense. The sequence continues at coordinate 2,054 of NZ_AUCZ01000033.1, read as the reverse complement.
AGAACCAAATTTTAGACTTTCTAAATTTATTAAATCTCCTTTTCGATGGGGAATATTTGGTCCAAATTCAGCATTTATTATCAAAAAAGATCTCTATATTGGAATGAATGGAGGCATACTTAAAATTGAAAATTTTGAAAAAAAACTTAGATACATTTGGTATAATCATAAATAGCTGCTGCTAACAGCGGTTTTGTGCAAGCGAGGGTTTTGGGATCTATTGGTAAAGGCTTGGTATTTGCATTGTCTTATTTCTTTTGGGCTTTTTCCTTTATAACTTTTCGGTATATTTGTAAACATCAGTAATAAAAATCCTCGCCTGACACAAAGCCGGCGGGACGTTGTGCAACATTGTATTCCAAACTAACCTAAAATAAATTCAATGGATTTTTTTGAAAAATCACTTAATGATTTAAAAACCGAAAGAAAAATTTTTCATTCAGAAGATGATCTAAAATTATCCCTTGCATTAAAACTTAAGGAAAACAACCCTAAACTTAACATTAGATTGGAAAAACCAATTGATATTGAAATGATTGATAGAAGTGATAAAAAATCAATTGTAAGGGCTCCTATTGATATGATATTAATCGACGAAAACAACCATACATATCCTATCGAATTAAAATACAAAACAAAAAAACTTTCTACTATTTATAATGGCGAAACTTTTAATCTAACAAAACATGGTGCAGCTGATATTGGAAGATTCAGTTTTAGAAAAGATATTTATCGAATAGAGAAATACAAAACTAATAATGATAATTGTCCTCGAGGATATGTTTTAATTGTAACGAACGACAAATCATATTTTCAGGACAATGTTTTTGATAAAAATAATTTGGATAAACATTTTTCTTTTCACGATGGTTTTCTAATAAATAAAATAGATTCAGGATGGAACTACGAGAAAATTAATCAAAATAAATATAGTTTTACAGATAAAAATATTTGGGTCAATCAACAACTTAAAATACATTGGACATATAAAAAGGAATTGTTTTATAAATTAGATTTACAGAAAGATTATAGAGTAAAATGGAATGAATATTCCAAAATTGAAAACAATGAATTTAAATATTGTCTAATAGAAATTTAACAACAACGTCGCACAACAGCGGTTTTAAGAAATTGGGGTTTGGGTGTTTTATGGAACGAGCTTTTTGTATATTTGGCTTCAGTCTTAACGGAATGGTTTGGGAACAAAAATCCCCAACTTCTTAAAGCCGGCGGGACGTTAGCAGTAATTGCATCTAAACATGACCTATAAACCTAAACGACAAACAATTATATTTTTTATTACTCTTTTAGTAATCAGCACTACAATATTGTTGTCATGCGAAAAAGAAAAAATAGCCAAACAAAAAAATGTTCCGGAGCTACATCATAGTGTATGTCCAGAAAATAGTCCTCCTCCACCTCCAATTGAAAACACGCTATTTAGTTCGGAAAAATTGAAAGTGGTTAAAAAAGACAATATTTCTACGATTACCTTAAATTTAATTTCTGATAAAGTTGTTGATTATCAAGGGTTCCATCAACAAATTTTTAGAATTGAAACAGAAGGAAGAAAAAGAAAAATGTATTTTGCCTTACCAACCAAATACAATATGTATTGGAATGATTTGAAATTTATTTCAGAAAAAAATAATGACTCAATAATTCTAGGATTCTGGAAAGGAAAAGATTATATCAAATTATATAAAATCTATTCACATAAATATGACAAGGAAAATTTTGGTGGAGGTGAAATAATAATTCAAGCAACTGGTAGCAGTACTTACACAGCAATTTAAGCAACTACTGCTAACAGCGGTTTTAAGAAATGGCTAGTTCAGTGATTTTTTGGAAAGGCTAGTGTTTGCATTTTTTCTTAAAAAAGAAGTTTTTTCTTAAACACTTTTCGGTATATTTGTGATGGCTTGTGAAGAAAATTACGCCACTTCTTAAAGCCGCAACACGTTATAAGCTAGTTGCGTAGTGCGTGTGGAAAAATACTCAAACTAATAGTAATCAATACATTTCGCAAAAAATAAAAGACCAATTTTGTGTGT
>NZ_AUCZ01000032.1 GCF_000430025.1 Flavobacterium suncheonense GH29-5 = DSM 17707 | reverse complement strand
GATCGAGGGCTTTGCCTGACACGCCGTACCTATAAAAAAATAAAGCCCTGCTTTTTCAAGCAGGGCTTCACTAAAGAAAGGCGGCGACATACTCTCCCACAGGATTGCAGTACCATCTGCGCAGGCGGGCTTAACTTCTCTGTTCGGAATGGGAAGAGGTGAGCCCCGCCGCAATAACCACCTTAAGTCGTTATGCAAGGGTAATCAGCTTTACTGATCAACATTACAAAATATCTTAACATACTGAGATAAAGAAAGACAATTAAAAAGTTAAGCTCCTGCGCCTTGCGGCGCAGGAATCGATACATAAGCTTACGGGTTATTAGTACTACTCGACTATGACATTACTGCCTTTACATCTGTAGCCTATCAACGTGGTCATCTTCCACGACCCTTAAAAGAAATCTCATCTTGTGGTGGGTTTCGCGCTTATATGCTTTCAGCGCTTATCCCTTCCCGACGTAGCTACTCTGCGGTGCCCCTGGCGGGACAACAGATACACTAGAGGTCAGTCCAACTCGGTCCTCTCGTACTAGAGTCAGATCCACTCAAATTTCTAACGCCCACAGTAGATAGAGACCGAACTGTCTCACGACGTTCTGAACCCAGCTCGCGTGCCACTTTAATGGGCGAACAGCCCAACCCTTGGGACCTTCTCCAGCCCCAGGATGTGACGAGCCGACATCGAGGTGCCAAACCCCCCCGTCGATATGAGCTCTTGGGGGAGATCAGCCTGTTATCCCCGGCGTACCTTTTATCCTTTGAGCGATGGCCCTTCCATGCGGAACCACCGGATCACTATGCTCTACTTTCGTACCTGATCGACCTGTATGTCTCTCAGTCAAGCTCCCTTATGCCATTGCACTCTACGCACGGTTACCAAGCGTGCTGAGGGAACCTTTAGAAGCCTCCGTTACTCTTTTGGAGGCGACCACCCCAGTCAAACTACCCACCAAGCAATGTCCCCCGCGCTGCGGGGTTAGGCCTCAGATAAGCAAAGGGTGGTATTTCAACAATGACTCCACAACGCCTGGCGACGCCATTTCACAGTCTCCCACCTATCCTACACATCACTTATCCAAGGTCAATACTAAGCTATAGTAAAGGTGCACAGGGTCTTTTCGTCCCACTGCGGGTAATCGGCATCTTCACCGATACTACAATTTCACCGAGCTCATGGCTGAGACAGTGTCCAGATCGTTACACCATTCGTGCAGGTCGGAACTTACCCGACAAGGAATTTCGCTACCTTAGGACCGTTATAGTTACGGCCGCCGTTTACTGGGGCTTCAATTCAATGCTTCTCCGAAGATAACATCTCCTCTTAACCTTCCAGCACCGGGCAGGTGTCAGGCCCTATACGTCATCTTACGATTTTGCAGAGCCCTGTGTTTTTGATAAACAGTCGCCTGGACCTTTTCACTGCGGCCAGCATTGCTGCTGGCGACCTTTCTCCCGAAGTTACAGGTCTATTTTGCCTAATTCCTTAGCCATGAATCTCTCGAGCACCTTAGGATTCTCTCCTCGACTACCTGTGTCGGTTTACGGTACGGGTACTTATAATCTAAGTTTAGAGGTTTTTCTTGGAAGCCCTTAGGCACACTATCACTTTGTCCGAAGACTCCGTGTACTATCGTATTTCACCAGTTCCCGCGCATTTTACTACGGGACCTATAGCTAAGTACTTTAACGAACTATTCCGTCAGTTCGCGGTGCTTTCATCACTCCGTCACCCCATCACAATTATAAGTAGTACGGGAATATTAACCCGTTGGCCATCGACTGTCCCTTTCGGGTTCGCCTTAGGACCCGACTAACCCTCAGCTGATTAGCATAGCTGAGGAAACCTTAGTCTTTCGGTGTGCGGGTTTCTCGCCCGCATTATCGTTACTTATGCCTACATTTTCTTTTCTAACCGGTCCAGCATGAGTCGCCTCACACCTTCAACCCTGTTAGAATGCTCCCCTACCACTTGACTTACGTCAAATCCATAGCTTCGGTAGTATACTTATGCCCGATTATTATCCATGCTCGTCCGCTCGACTAGTGAGCTGTTACGCACTCTTTAAATGAATGGCTGCTTCCAAGCCAACATCCTAGCTGTCTGGGCAGACAAACCTCGTTTTTTCAACTTAGCATACATTTGGGGACCTTAGCTGATGGTCTGGGTTCTTTCCCTCTCGGACATGGACCTTAGCACCCATGCCCTCACTGCTGAGAAACATTATATAGCATTCGGAGTTTGTCAGGAATTGGTAGGCGGTGAAGCCCCCGCATCCAATCAGTAGCTCTACCTCTATATAACTATACACAGCGCTGCACCTAAATGCATTTCGGGGAGTACGAGCTATTTCCGAGTTTGATTGGCCTTTCACCCCTACCCACAGGTCATCCGAAGACTTTTCAACGTCAACCGGTTCGGACCTCCACTGTGTGTTACCACAGCTTCATCCTGCCCATGGGTAGATCACACGGTTTCGCGTCTACCACTACTGACTAAAGCGCCCTATTCAGACTCGCTTTCGCTACGGATCCACACCAAAAGTGCTTATCCTTGCCAGCAACGGTAACTCGTAGGCTCATTATGCAAAAGGCACGCCGTCACCCCACGAAAGGGCTCCGACCGCTTGTAAGCGTATGGTTTCAGGATCTATTTCACTCCGTTATTCACGGTTCTTTTCACCTTTCCTTCACAGTACTGGTTCACTATCGGTCTCTCAGGAGTATTTAGCCTTAGCGGATGGTCCCGCCAGATTCAGACAGGGTTTCACGTGCCCCGCCCTACTCAGGATACCACTATTAATATCTTCTCTTACTTATACGGGACTATCACCCTCT
>NZ_AUCZ01000031.1 GCF_000430025.1 Flavobacterium suncheonense GH29-5 = DSM 17707 | reverse complement strand
TAATTGATAGTTATAAAATTTGATGGAAAATTTATTTGTGGAAATCGTTTAGGTTCTGATTTTTGCGCGCGCAAGGCAACTGATTTATAACGTTTTTGCGGCTTGGCCGTCGTTGCGGCAATTTAAGAAAAATATTATTATGAAATGCTACGCATGAAAATCCGAAGGATTTTAAATATTGAGCAAAGCGAAGCAATGCGGCTAAACCGCTGTTATGCACAGCTTTTACTTATTTTACTTATTCACTTCAATAATTTTAAGCGTTAAGTCTCGAAAGGTTTTTATATCGCCAGTTAAGAACATATATCTGTCCTTATCTAAAATGTTTAAGTAGTTTAGAAAACCTGTCTTTTTTCTTTTTGGGGCTAACTGGTCAAAAAGTTGTCTGCCATTTGAGATAATGGTTGTCTGTTCGATCATTTCAGAAAAGTACTTTTCAAAATATTCTGTTACTAAAGTAGAAGGTCGAATCTCAGAAACATCGACATGTCTTTTTGCAAGATATTTTTTAAGTGTCAAAAATACTGCTGCACTTAAGCATTCTTGTCCAAATAATTTTATCGGCTGGATGTTTTGTTTTGAAGAGTATTTTGAAATTAGTTCACAAACATCTTTTAGTGTTCGAACTGAGGAAGGTGTCAAAACAGATTTCCATTCTTCCTCTGTTACAGAAATTTGAAATTCTTCATTCAAAAATTTTGATAGAGGTAACCAAGGCAATAAGTCATTTGCGTCTCGCCAATCATCTATTGTTGAGTTAAACGAAAGCTCTGCGTAAGGATCTGCTTCAACGTCAAGCGGACTACAAAGTTTGTGTTGCTCAATAAAGATATTAAGAATGTCTAAAGGTGTTAGTACTTGTTCTATCTCGTGTTTCATAAAGTTGTGCATAACGTCCCGCCGGCTTTGAGCTGGTGGGGATTTTTGTTACTGATGTTTACAAATATACCGAAAAGTTTGAAAGAAGAAAGTAGAAAAGGAGCAAAGGCTTTTGAATCCAGTTCGTTCCATTAAACACTTAACCCCACTTGCACAAAACCGCTGTTAGCAGCTGGCATTTTACGTTATAACTTCAAAAATTTTTCCTTCTCCCGAATTACTACCATTATTATATACTTCACCAATTAGAATTCCATCGGAAATATAGTCTGCTAGGATTGTTTTGGTAGTTGCAGATTTTAGATTAGTTAATTCACATTTAACATGCTTTCCTTCTTTGTCAATTGTAAATTTTCCACTCCAATTTTCATTTTCTAAATTTTCGCAACGTTGAGAATTAGATTTCCCCAATTCAATTTTATTTTCTAGAATAACTACATTGTTTTTCTTAAAAATTAACCTTTGTCGATACACGATACCGAAAATATTTCCTGCGTTGAATATGTCAGTTATTGCAATTCTTTCAGATTGAAAAGTTTTGTTAATTATTTCTTTTAGTTCCATATTTTACGCTCGATTTGCTGCTTGCTGCTAACGTCCCGCCGGCTTTATAAAGTGGCGGCTGTTTTGTTACTGATGTCTACAAATATACCGAAAGTTAGAAAGAAAAAAGAGAAAAAATAGCACTAAAGTGCTAACACTGGCTCTTCCTATTATAAACCGGCCCCGCCATTTTATAAAACCGCTGTTAGCAGTAGTTTTTTTTCTTACTTACAAATTTAAATCCATTCAAAACAATTCTACAAGAAAATAGAGCGATTCCGATGCTTATTATTATAGAAAAAATTATGACAACGATATTTAGAGTTCCGGAAACTTCCTCTTTTCGTTTTTCATAAAAACTCATTGTTTTTACTAAATCAACATTCTTTAAGCTTTCCTTTTTTAGAAGCTCATTTTCATTTATGTATTTATTAAGTTTATTGTTTGTTAGATTGATTGAAAAATATTTTCCGTCATAAGTTTTCCCGTATATTTTTTCTTTTATTTGTTGGATATTTGAAACATCCGAAATTAAAGTTTCTCCATTACTTTTAACAAATGCTTGCTCGGGTAAGTCTATCATTAAAATTTGAGAAGTTTCATTTAATGGTGCATACCATTCATCGCCAAAGCCTATGTCTACATTTTTGACTTCTGAAACTATCATTGTTCCAATTAGAGCTGTAAAGTAATATATGTAAAGAATTTGAAAAGGGATAAAAATTGATAAAAATAATTTTCTTTTTCTTTTGTTTTTATCAGATATAAAAAGAGTTATTAAACCACTAAAAAAAGCAATTGTTAAGCCTAGGATAAAAATTAAAATTAAATGAATTAGAATTGCGATACCCGCCCCCATATTTTATCTTTTTGAATTTTTAAACTTTTCTAATGCATCAATGACAATTTTGTTATTATTGAATTTATCTCGAATTAAAATTTCATCATAATCTTCTGGACTAACCAAGGGATTTATTTTTAATTCTAAATATGCAGGAACTTCAATTGCACTTTTCGACATTCCTTTTAAAAGAAAATAAGGTAACTTTTCTTCTTCTGTTTTTGAATTTAAGGTTAAATATATTAGGCTGAGATTTTCATATAGTTTTACAATTTTATCTATTGGTTGATCGATTAATTTGGGATAACCAATATAAGAATCAATGGTTTCTTTTCGATAGTATGTCAAATAGCTAATATTTGAATCGTCATCATTTATAAATTCCTCAATATCCTTAACTTCAAGCTTTTCTACACTGGATTGTATTTCGTAATATTTCTTTAAAGTGTAAAAATAAAATGTTGAAAGTGTATTAGATTTTTTATGATAAACAAATTTATGAACTTCCAATTTTTTAAAAGAGCCTGAACCAGAATTTGTTATCAAATATAATACAGAGTCATTTTTTATGATACTTTTTTTTATATCTAAACTATCTATATTCGTAGTGTATTCTTTCTTAGAATTGTAATTCGCGATTCTCCCAGTTATTAATTTACATTTAGTTATTGTGTTGAATGATAGATCATTAATTCTAAAGGCATACCAGCTACCATCAAATTGAGCATTTAAAATGTAACTTAACATTAGTAATAAAATTGTAATGTTTTTTTTCATATTTGATTCTTGGGTCTGCTATAAAATTACTGCTAACGTTTCTGCGGCTTGGCCGTCGTTGCGGCAATTTAAGAAAAATATTATTATGAAATGCTACGCATGAAAATCCGCAGGATTTTCTTTTAAGG
>NZ_AUCZ01000030.1 GCF_000430025.1 Flavobacterium suncheonense GH29-5 = DSM 17707 | reverse complement strand
GTTCCATAGTTTGACAAATGTTGTTTAATTTTTTGTCAACCTATTTTAGGATTTTGCACTCTTTACAATTACTGCTAACGTCCACAGGCTTTGTGCTGGTGGGGATTTTTGTTACTGATGTTTACAAATATACCGAAAAGACTGAAAGAAATAGCGGAATGAAAAGAAGAAATAAAATCACCAAACCATTCCAAAAAATCACCAAGCCCCGCCTTTTCATAAAACCGCTGTTAGCTGTAGTAATAATTTGTTTTTTATTTATTTGGCGGTGGAAATTTTATTTGCTCACTTGGATCAATAGGCTTTGGCGGCATGGGTAAGCTTAATGTGTCTTTTCTAAATGCAAAGATTTCAAACTCCTTTTGACTTTTTTTAATATTTATAGAATCAATAATCTCGTAATATTTTTTGTTGTAATTATCAGATATTGCTTTTTGAGTTTTTAGAAATAAGGAGTATTTCAAATCATTTTCATATTTGTCAGTTTGCTCATAAGTGAAACTTATAACTTTATCGTTTTTATATTTTAGTTTTACTCTTATTACAGGACCATCGTAAACATCCAATCTATTTGTATCTATTTTTGATTCGTAGTATTCATCGTTGAGAGACTTATTTGTTTCTCCTATATCCAATATTATTTTGGTGTCAATTTTAGACTTTAAATAGATATATTTTGGCTCAAATGGTTTTACCCTTTTTATGATTTCTACATCTCCATTTGTATAAATTTTTGAATATTCATCAAGATCGACGAATAACTTTGTGTTTTCATCATAGTTATAATAATATGACATAATCTCAATACTTTCAAGTTCATTTTCCTTTTGAGAACAACCAAATAATAATATAGCTAAAAAAAGGCTTAGTCTCTTCATTTCGTTCCGTTTTGAGATTATTACAGCTAACGTCCCGCCGGCTTTAAGAAGTTGGGGATTTTTGTTCCCAAACCATTCCGTTAAGGCTGAAGTCAAATATACAAAAAGCTCGTTCCATTAAACACTCAAACCCCAATTTCTTAAAACCGCTGTTAGCAGAAGATTTATTTAAAGAAAGGACAAATAATCGTTTTTTTAAATTTTGGATTTTTCTTTTCCAGAACTTTGCTAATGTTTTCAAAGTCAGTATCTTTTTCCTTGATTTTATATTCTATAAGCTCAAACCCATACTTTGATTTTCTATTTTCAAATTTGACAATACTTTCGTTGAATTGATTTGAGTTAACAAGACAAGGCTGTACAAACCAAGGTAAATTTTTAGTAGTATAAATAATTATATTACCATCTTCTGAAATATATTTAGTTGTTTTGAATCCTAGTACAACAACATTTGAATTTTTGTATTTTTTGAATTTGATATTCTTATATGTATATATGTCAGATTTGTCAAGTTTATAGCATACAATATTATTTGGATAATTTACATAGATGTTTTCATCTCCACTTACATTAGATTGTACACTAGGGTCATTTAAAGTTTCTGTATTTTTTAAATAGCCAATTTTTTCATTAGACTCAAAGTTATAGATCATGTTTTCAAAAAATAAACTCTCCGTTTGAGATTTAAAATCACCAGTGGATTTTTCGGTTAGACTTAATAATTTGTATTTTGAGGTATAAATTTTTTGACCAAAACAAAAAAATGGACAGTATATTAGTAGTATGATGAATGTTAGTTTTGTTTTCATAATATTCTATTTTTATTAGAAGGGGACAATGTCCCCTTCTGAAAATGATACTTTTTATTCTGTAATATTAATGCCAATTAAAGCTTTTGAAATTTCTGCTTGGAATTCTTTTGAATCTAAAATTTCGCTTCCATCGCTAATTACTTCAGCATTTGTAATTGTACCTTTTGGATCTAGTTGTGCAGCTACTCTGAAAGTTTGTGTTCCTGAACAATTACCTGACATTGTTACTGTACCGTGTATAGAATTGACACTTGGAGGAATAATGTTGTAATCAATTGTGATACTATAATTAACATTACATCCACCACTTAAAGTGATAGAACCTTTAATTGTTTTTACTTTAATAGCACTTTCTGTTATTATTGATTTTTGTCTTTGAATTATTGAGTTTTTTGCATTTACACTGCTTGAAAAGAAAAGAACAAATGTAAATAATCCATAAATTAAATTTTTCATTAAAATAAAGTTTAATTGTTTTTCTTACTTTCAGTCTTTTATGTCGCTGTTTCAGTTTTCCGACAGATTTAAAAATAAAACATCCTTGCAAGGTTTTTCAAGATATTTGCAACTATCATGAAACTCGTTTGTTTGATTTTTACAAACGTAAGAATATTCTTGAAACAACAAAATTTTTTTGTAGGTTTTTTTTTAAAATTTCCTGCTAACGTGTTGCAGCTTGGCAAAGTTGCGACAGTTAATGATTTACGTTCACAAATATACCGAAAAGATTAGAAGAAAAAACCAGACTTTGGAGAAGAAATGCTAACAACATCGCTTACCGACACAAACCAAGCCTAGCAATTTTGCCAAACTGCTGTTAGCGACTGTTTTATAATTATTTTTTCCAGAACACGTCTGTTAAATAGAAAACAGTGTCAATAAAGTAAAGAATTTCATTTTGAGTTAATACATTTTCATCATGTAGATCTTCCAAAATTATCCCTAGTTCTCGATTGATATAATCATTATTTCGATTGTTTTCGAAACCATTTAAAGTTAAAAAAGTTTTTACTTTTGAAAGGTCTGTATTTGAAGTAATTGAAACGTAATTTTGTTTTACAACTGCATAGAGTGTTTCATTATCTTTAGTAAAACCAAGTAATTCGTATGCTGTGTCGGAGAAAAAGTAGTTATGTAGTAGCAAATTATAAAAGTAATCTTTCCAAGAACTGTAATAAATAGCATCATTAAGCTTTAAAACATGTCCACTATCATTTAGATATACTTTTTGCTCGGCTCCTTCACTTACATATTGAGAAAAATCAATATTTTCTATCCAAAGGTTTTCTTTAGAAACATAATCTTCTAACCTCTTTGCTTCTTGACTTTTGAAATGCTTTTCAACTTCAATAATTGAGCTTGCTTTCTCGCCATTGTCAAGGTAACAGGTGATTGTTTGGATAATTGTTCCAAACCTAACTTTGCTCTTTCCTGAAAGGATATTGTGTAATTCATTTTTTAGCTCATTTTGCATTTACAAATATAATTAAAAATTTCAAGATTTCGCGTAGTGTATTGTCCTAAAATAGTTGACAAAATTTAGATTAAAAATTTAAGCTAATATACGTTTTTTCTTATTTGACTTATAGGATTTGTAAATTACAT
>NZ_AUCZ01000029.1 GCF_000430025.1 Flavobacterium suncheonense GH29-5 = DSM 17707 | reverse complement strand
TGGTTGTGGCGTCTACCCCGAAAACGGCGCTTCCAAATACTTTTGTTAACATGGCGTGTAATTTTTATCAAAAATAATACTTTTCTTATAAAAAACATACTGCTATAATGATTTTTAAAGAAAACTATGGAACGGAATGAAAAAGCATTCGTCATAATATGAACAGCTACATAATTTATATGTTTGACTACTTATGAATTTAAAAATTATGTTTCATAATTTTCCACACACATTAAACTATTTTATAATTGCTTAATTTATCTACTATAGAATAAGTTAAAAACTAGTGCCAATCAATAATCAAATCTTAATACACTATTAAAAATAAAGGGTTTGAATTTTTTAAATTCAAACCCTTTATTTTTTAACATATTCGTTTTTAGATTTTATTGTTTTGTCAAGACAACATTAGTTGGAACAGTAAAAGATTCTCCATTTAGCAGTCTTGAGGCTTTAACAGACCAATTTGCAATTAATGGTGTGCTTCCAGAGTTTACAATTTGCATTTTTAACCAACCAGAAAGTATACCAACTCCTCCATTAGAGCAATTATCATCAATTGTTCCTCCAAGAGAAACACCATCACTACTAAAAGCAGTGATGACACTATTAGTAGTATAACCATTTTGCGAATAATATTTTACAGAATTATGTAAAATTACCTCATTAGGTAACCCCGCGTTTTGAATTATTAAGAATCTTCCTTTTAACTCATCCATAAATGTATTATTATCTGCAAAATTTTGAACCATTGTTTCTTTCCAAAGAATTAATCTAAAAGTAATATTATCATTTGTATTTTCCCATGTTCCTATAAAATTTTGGTAATTATTGTTTATGTCTTTAAAGTATTTATTGGAATTATCTCCTTGGTTATAAGTGCTAATATCTACAATGGTTTGTGCTTTACAGCTAAAGAACAATAAAAGTACGGTTATGTTAAATATGTTTTTCATAATTTTTTAATTACACGGTATTTCGTCTATGTTAGTATTGTCTACTGCTAGTTCCAGTTTTTTCTATTTTTCTTGAACATTAGGTATTCCCACGTTCAATTGTTCTATTTCATAAAGTGAAACTCCTAAATCTTGGTTTTTAAAAAATTGTAAAAATGTCTTTTCGTACGATGTAACTAAAATATAAATCGCCTTTTATGATTACTAAAAGGCGATTTATACTATCCTATTGCTTTACCATCAAATACTCTCCATACGGCACCCGTGGAGATGTTGGTGCACCGTCATAAGGCAACATTACTCCATCATTGGCAAAAACGGTTGCTGTCATTTTATTAGGGTTACTCTCGTTTAACAAATACCGTAATATAATAGAAACAGATAAATAATCCCGTTGAGGGTCGCTAAAATGTAATTTAATTCTTTTCTCCGAAGGACTGCAATTATTACAGTTTACAAATAGGTTAATGGGAATAAAAAAGTTACCTGAAATATTATGATTATGTCCAATAATCATATTATCATTTAATAATGGTAAAGTATTAATAATTTCCACTCCGTTTTTCACATAATGATATTCACCAATAAGTAAATCTTCGTAATGTTTACCCGTATAAACCATTTGTCGTTTTTGAATGGTTAATGTTAATGTTTCATTTTGGGTGGTATATGCCCAAGTTCCAACAAATTTATCCATTTCGTTTTGGATATCTTTAAAATAAGATCCGGAAGGCACTTCCCATTCATCAGTATCTAAAGGAACAATCTGTGCTTTACAACTTAATGTTAATAAAATTGTAATAACTGCTACTATATTTTTCATAATTATTTTGTTTTTAATTACACGGTATTTCGTCTATGTTAGTATTGTCTGCTGCTAGTTCCAGTTTTTTCCATTTTTCTTGAACATTAGGTGTTCCCACGTTAAATTGTTCCATTTCATATAGTGTTACACCCAAATCTTGCTCTTTAAGAAACTGTAAAAAAGTACGCTCATATTGTGTTTTAGTACCGTTAGCTCCATTGGCTCTTTTCACGTATTGCTTTTCCAGTGTTTCTCCATATTTTTTCCAATCATTTTTGTCTTCACTATTATGTATAGCTTGCAATGTTTGCAACTTAGTAAAATCCTCAATTTTAATGGCATAGGTAAAATAATCATCACCTATTTTCACTGTCATAACACATACAAATAGGTTATCGCCACTTGTGTTAAAAGCATTTAAAGCATAATTCTCACGAATTTTGTATAATGAATAAATATCATCATGTGAAAACATGGGAATATGTATTCCATCATTTGGATGAGTATGTATCGTACCAAATTGATAGCCTCTTGGAGGGAAGTTTACGTGGTTATTTGCTGTTGAAGGTGTATAGTTGGCATAAGGGCCATATAATGAGTAATTTCCTTGGTTGTAAAAACCATATCCTCCTTCACCACTTGGATTAACATTGTTGCTCATATTTATCACTGCTGTCCTAATACGAACGTCTTGACTATCCATATATGGGTTTGTTGGATAAGTTGGATTTTTTGTTAATTTATTTAACTCATCACAGGGAGTATGCCCCAAAGAAGCATCCTCAAGCACAGGGCAATCTACTCTGGGATCACAAGGTGGTGTTGGATTTGAATATACTGGATAGTGGTTTCCATTACCGTTGCTCCCTCCTTGATGTGGATCCTTTGGCCCACCACCAACACCACTGTAATCATAACCTCCACTACCCGAATCTGTATTACAAACTACATCAACTGTTACCCAAGCAAAATTCTGAACAGCATCCATATCACATTCTCCAGCTATAGGCCAGTGACATCCTCCAAGATTACCATTAGGATCATAGCAACATTGATATCCCAAATATCTAATACAAATCATTGACATTCTATCATTATCATCAAATGGGTGATTATTAAAATAAATTGGGGTTAAAATTATTTTTATAGGATCCTTAATTAAATATTCTTCAACTAAATCAACACCTTCATCATAAAAGTACTTTATTTTATAAATATCTGTAACATTTTTAGCCGTATAATTATTTATAATTAAGTTCTCAAAATAATTACCTTCTTCAACTGTATCGCTCTTGATAAGCAAATTATAAGTAATTAATGTATCTGATTCATAAACTTTAATTGGTGCATCAAAAATTGTAAACTCATAATCTTCTTCAATTTTAGTTCTTGTCACACTATTGCTTTTAGAAATAGAGTTTAAAAGAACTTTCTTTGTTGGAATTTTACCGTACGACTTCATAAAATTTGAATCTGATGACAACTCACTGAAACTTTTAGAAGTCAACATAACTTTGTGTTCATAATTATGTTTTTCAATTACATCTTCTTGTAATTCACATGAAGTCGATGCAAAAAGTAGGCCAAAAGAAAAAGCTAAAAGCATTTTCCTTAATTTGTTTTTCATAATTTTTATAGTATTTAGGTTACAATGAATAAAAAGTAAGAATTTAATTATTGTTTTATAATATTATTTTTAACCATTTTTTTACTTTTTGTTATTATTTTATTCCTATGACTAAAAAATTGCAGCCTCTTTTGCATTCTGTTGTGGCAAAATGAAACCTTTAAATCCTTCTTCTTTGGCTTTAATAGCAATGGGTAAGGCTCCTTTTATGGGCTGTAAACTTCCGTCGAGCGACAATTC
>NZ_AUCZ01000028.1 GCF_000430025.1 Flavobacterium suncheonense GH29-5 = DSM 17707 | reverse complement strand
CCCATCCATACTCATCTTGGGAAAGAGGAACCAACGAGAACACAAACGGTTTAATTAGGCGATTTTTCCCAAAAGGAACCGATTTTAATAACATAACAATACAGCAAATAAAAGAAGCTGAATACAGCCTGAATAATCGCCCAAGAAAGGTATTGGGCTACAAAACTCCTGCCGAAAAACTCAATGAAGAAATACCATTTTCGGAAATAACTTTTGGCTCATTAAAAAGCTTAAAAAGTTATTCTGAAAAAAGAGTCAATATCTAAGAAAAATACTAAATTTGAAAAACTGAAAACTAAATGACCTTGTTGCATTAAGGTCTTGAATCCACCTCGCTAATCAAAAATCATTAAGAAATGGAATTTTTACTAGACACTAATGCTTACAGAAATCTAGTTAAAGGACTGACAATGGAAGAAGTTAGAAAGTTAGCATTAAAAATAAAAAAGAAAGAGGCAGACAAAGGACATCATGCTGGTTTTCCTATTGTAGTAGCTATGGAATTAATAAGCCATTTAGTTGAAAGTGACTTAGATTTACACGAATGTTATAAAGCTTTATGCTTATTGGTTGACCACACAAAAAACTACGATGCTGTAAAGAGAAAATATACAGGAACACTATACCCCCCATTAAATGTTATACTTCCTAAATACTTCTTTAATGAAGATGGAGAGTATTTAGATTTGTATAAAGTAATTATAAAGTTGGCACATGACATAACCGAGGACTATAATGTTAATAACATTGAAACATTCAAAAAGGAAATAAAAACCGTAAAAGATCAACTCTATTTTGAAAAAAAGGAGATTAGAGACAACTTTGAAAGTTATATAAAATCAATAAACAAAGATATTCCTGACTGGGAATATTTTAAAAAAAATAGAATTGAAAGACGGGAGTGGTTTAAAAATATACAAAATGGAAAATTTACTTTCTTGGTTTCAGAAGGTTTTATGCTAAGAGCATATTCGATAACCAAAAGAGATTACAAAAGGAGTGATAAAAATTTTGAAATCTTAGCAGAATTTTACAATAAATTTTACCCCGCATTAGTAATGAACGAGTTGCTACTTACTCAGCTTGGACACGGAACTGGTTCATTAGAAAGCGTTGAAGATGAAAAATGGAATACAATAACTGATATTCACATAATGTTTGCCATATTATTTAATCCTAAATCAGAAGAGAAAACACTCGTTACTAATGATGATGAAATTTTAAAAAGATTTACCGAAAGTGATTTGGGGAATAAAGTAATGAAGTTAGAAGATTTTAAAGAGATTTTAGAAATTTAAAAAACGGTTGCTAACAGCGGTTTGCCGCAAGCGGCAAATTGCAGTGGTCTCACTCCTACTTTTCATAAAAAACTCTATCTTTGGTAGAAACCAAAATGTTCTAAGCGCCGCCTGACGGCAAGCCGCGGAACGTTGTGTGCTATAATTGCCGAACGAAACCGCAAAAAAATCGCTTAATCATTTGCTTATTGTTAACTTTTAAGATAACTTTGTCAAATGAGTAGAGAAATCATATTTTACGAAAATCATTTTATAGAATTTTACCAAAAACAAGACGAAAAGGTAAAAGAAAAAATAAAATACGTTCTTGAATTAATAAAACAAGTAGAAAAAGTTCCTGAAAAATTTTTAAAGCATTTAACTGGCACCAATGGACTTTATGAAATCAGAATTGAATATCAGTCAAATATTTACAGAATCTTTTGCTGCTTTGATAAAGGAAAATTAGTTATCCTTTTTAATGGATTTCAAAAAAAGACACAGAAGGCGCCAAAAAATGAATTAGAAAAAGCGTTGAGTTTAATGAATGAATATTTTCAACAAAACAATAAATAAAAATGAAAGACTATAAAAACATAAAAACGTTTGATCAACTTATTGAAGCTGAACACGGAAAAATCGGGACTGAAAGCAGAAATGGTTATGAAGAAAAATCACAGATGTTCATCATCAGTGAAATGCTTAAAGAAGCTCGAAAAGAAGCAAAAATAACTCAAGAACAACTTGCTGAAAAGACAGGAACGAAAAAAAGCTATATTTCAAGAATTGAAAATGGAAAAGGAAACATCCAACTTTCTACTTTGATAAGAATCTTCGAGATAGGATTAAACAAAAGAATTGGATTAACTTTTCTGTAAATAATTATTACAGCACACAACAGCGGTTTAGCCGCATTGCTGGCTCAACTCTTAAAAGAAAATCCTTCGGATTTTCATGCGCTGCATTTCATAATAAAATTCTTCGTAAATTGCCGCAACGACGGCTAAGCCTGAAACGTTGTGTGCCATTTGCCAAATCGTATCTAAAAGTACTTCTTGTGAAAACTATTTTAATTATTATTGCTTCTTTTCTATTATTCTCATGTAAAAAAAATGAGAAAATTAAAGTTTTTGATAAAACAAAAATTGATAATCAAATCTTAACAGATTCAGTAATTATTTTTTCAAATATTCCTACTATTAAAACTCAATACGATTTTTCAGAGAACGAGGCCAAGGATTGTCTATATAAACATTTTAAGAAAAAAGGAATTAAACAAAACTCACAAATAAAAGGTGATCTATCCGAAACTGAGAATGAATTATTTATTGATTATGACACTATTTATAAAATAAACTCTGAAAAATCTATGGCAGTAATTACATATTGGATAGCTCCTGCTTATTCAAGTGGTCATTGCATACTTCCTTATCGAGCAATTATTTCAAAAAATCAAAAAGGTTTAAGAATTAGTAATGAAGAATTCATTCCGCAAAATTTTTATATTGACAGCTTGATAAATGATAAGTTATACGTTTCAGATGTAGAGTGTGCAAATAGTATAACTAAACGAAAATATAGAATAACTTTAAAATAACGTCACACAACAACGGTTTAAAACCATTGCTGGTTTAAACCATAAAAGAAAATCCTGCGGATTTTCAAGCACTGCATTCCATAACAAATAATTCGTAAATTGCCGCAACGGTTTTAAGCCGTAAAACGTTAGGCACAATAATACCAAAACTATGACTTTAACCCAGAATATCGGATTTTTCACCTCCATAATTTATATGTTTTATATTCTTTGGTGGAAATTCAATGGGAAAATCTTTTTTGAAAAAAAATTATTATTAATAAACATTATCATTTCCTCAATCTATGCCTTTATAGGTTTATCATTAAATTATTCAATACAAAGCGCAGGGTTTTTAATTCCTATTTCATTAATATTTGTAATACATGTAATGAATTTATTGTCATTAGCTTTAAAAAAGAGACAATTTGAAGCGGAATATTATCGAGGCAGTGGAGAATTAATTGATAAACTATTTACTCTTATAGTTATCTTTTTGACAGTAATACTTCCGGTATTTTTTTTAAGTTCATTAATAAGTTGAAGGTTTTGTGATTAGAATTACTGTGCCTAACAACGGTTTTATGCAATGGCGGCAACAGTGCATAATGGAAAGAGCAGAAATCAAAAGTCTTTACTTCCCTTCTATTTTTTCTTTCTAACTTTTCGGTATATTTGTAAACATCAGTAATAAAAACCGCCACTGACATAAAGCCGGTGGGACGTTAGCCGTCAGTTTAACAAAACTGTGTAGATATAATAAAGCTAAAATTAAAATGATCAAAATCTATCATTTCATATTCTATAGAATGTTTTTATCTATTTCAAAAACAAATCAATTTAATCCTGAATCAAGTACATTGTGGCTACTATCCACAGCAATTTTACTTAATCTATTTACGTTATCATCATTTGTATTAGAAAAATTAAATCCTACATCAATAATAATTATTATGATAGTTGGAATTGTTTTGGGAACTATTAATGTTTCATATTTTTCAAAAGAAACTAATCTTAAATCTATTCTTGACAAATTCAAATCCAAAGAAACAAGTCCAATTTCAAACTTTTTAGCCGATAACTATCCTTTTATTTCTATCTTACTTTTTCTAAAATCTATAAACGTTGAGTCTTTTTTGATTTATTTGATGATTGGTGTTTTTCTAATTTTAATATTATTTAAAGATTAATAAAACTGAACAAAGTGTAACAAATTGAATATTAAAGATTTTCAACAATAATATTATTAAAAAATAAAACTTAACTATGGATATTTTTGAAATACTTGAAGGTCGTTTTATACTTAACTATATTGGAGGAACCTTAAGATATATCTATGGTAGTATTTGGAGAACAATATTTAATAAACATAAATTTACTTATAAAGAATATATTTATGGCCCAAAAAAAACTGATTATTATGATGAATGGGGGCATGAAGTTAATAATCGAATGATTGCCGGAATATTTTTAGTTTTAGTTTTTATATTAATCGCAACCTACTCTACAATGTGGTAGTTAAAAAATAAAACCGAACGGCTAACAGCGGTTTAGCCGCATTGCTGGTCTTAACCTCAATAGAAAATCCTTCGGATTTTCATGTATTGCATTTCATAATAAAATTCTTCGTAAATTGCCGCAACGACGGCCAAGCCGCAGAAACGTTATAGCGCATAGACTCAGCGCGCGTAAAAAAAAGCTACTTA
>NZ_AUCZ01000027.1 GCF_000430025.1 Flavobacterium suncheonense GH29-5 = DSM 17707 | reverse complement strand
TGCTTTTACGTTTAGTTTTTCACGCACCAATTTTCACAACGTTTTTCCACAATATTTTTCCACAACAATTATAATTGATAGTTATAAAATTTGATAGAAAATTTATTTGTAGAAATCGTTTAGGTTCTGATTTTTACGCGCGCAAGGCAACTGATTTATAACGTCCCGCCGGCTTTAAGAAGTGGCGGATTTTTATTACTGATGTTTACAAATATACCGAAAAGTTAGAAAGAAAAAACTTGTTTCGAAGAAAGAAAATATTCACTGACCATTACCGATAAATCCCTAAACCCGCCATTTCTTAAAACCGCTGTTATGCGATCGGCTTTTGTTTCGTTACCAGTTTTTTTGAATCTTGATTAATTTATCATTTTCAAATATTAGAGAAACTCTTTCAAGTGAAATAGTGTCTAATTTAAAGTTCATATGCTCATAAAAAATGTGGTTTTTGAGCTCTTTCTCAATTTGTATTTTTGTTAAATCAGTACGATTTATAATTCCGATTAGATTGTCGAGATCATTTTCTGTGTTTTGATAACCTTCTTTTTGATATGTTAAAGTTACACCTTGATCAACAATTGAATAAGTTGAAAATCCTATTACTAATATTAGAAATACAAAGCAAATCCAGAAAGCAATTTTCCACTTATTCATTTATGTTATTTTTAATTAGTAATTTGTTTTTGATTAATTGTCAGTCTTTTGCGTTTCGTTTTTCCAAGCTGTCGCATAACGTTTCAGGCTTAGCCGTCGTTGCGGCAATTTAAGAAAAATATTATTATGAAATGCAGCGCATGAAAATCCGAAGGATTTTCTTTTAAAGTTTAGACCAGCAATGCGGCTAAACCCTTGTTAGCTGTTCGTTGCTTTTTAGGTTAGTTCTTTTAATTCAATTTTCAGTAACTCTTTTGCTTTGTTTATGTCAGTTTCAGTCCAAATTTCTACAAAATATTTTGTTTGCCAATTTTGAGTTTTTTTTGCTTGCTTGTTTTCTGTTATACTCCAAGTTGGATAAACTCTTATACCACGTTTTCCGTGACTTTTTTTAGTTGTCAAAATTTTGTTTTCACTTAAAACTGTTTTGTTAAAAATAAAAACACCAAACTTTTCTTCCTGTCGAGTTGCGATTATAAAAAAATCAAATTCGTCGTCAACATTATGCGGTTCTGTTATTCCGTTTTCGTTTCGTTTCCAAATCGCTACAAATTGTCCAGTTTTTGTGGGTGTAATTTTCGCCATTCTAAATTTTGCTTTTTGTTTATTCAGTTCAAAATTATGCGCAAAATATTCTTGGCTTTCCAATTCGGTTTCTACATTTTCAAGCATTATTCCACAAACTTGAAAAATATAGTTATTTATAAGTTCAATTTCGGAAAATGTGTTGTTGGAATTTATCAAATCTGGATGAATTAATTTTTTTGTAAGTTCAGTTTTTCTGCGTCGCGTGGCAATGACAGCTAACGTGTTGCAGCTTGGCAAAGTTGCGACAGTTAATGATTTACGTTCACAAATATACCGAAAAGTTAGAAAGAAAAAACCTGACTTCGGAGAAGAAATGCAAACAATATCGCTTACCGATAAAAACCAAGCCTAGCAATTTTGCCAAACTGCTGTTATAAATTCGGTTGCCCCACAAACTTGGGACACTCCAATTTTCCGGCACTGTTTTTTGCGTTCCAATTGGCAGGAAAGGAGCGAAGGAAAATTAGCTTTTTAGTTTTTTTAAACAGCACTTAAAATTCAATAAAAAAACTAAAATGCTAATGAGCGTTGGCATTCTATTCAGGCGTGTGATTTGTCATCAGGTGTAAATTTTTAATTTACACTTGTGGCAAATTTTAGATGAATGTGATTTTCAAAGATTTGCGTACTGAGTTTCCAGTATTGCTTTTACGTTTAGTTTTTCACGTACCAATTTTTACAACGTTTTTCCACAATATTTTTCCACAACAATTATAATTGATAGTTATAAAATTTGATGGAAAATTTATTTGTAGAAATCGTTTAGGTTCTGATTTTTGCGCGCGCAAGGCAACTGATTTATAACGTTTCAGGCTTAGCCGTCGTTGCGGCAATTTACGAAAAATATGTTATGAAATGCAGCGCATGAAAATCCGAAGGATTTTCTTTTAGTGTTTTATGCCAGCAATGCGGCTAAACCGTTGTTATAATTTGTTGCGACACACAAAGAATTTTACACACAGTAACCACAATATTTGACACTCCAATTGCGCAATGTATTTCGCTTCTTTTAATGAACAGATTCTTCTTTTTCTAGGTTTTAGACAACGAATTTCTACAAAGTAACCACAAAGAATTTCTACAAAGAAACTCGACAAAGTAATTCCGTAACTATTGCGTAAAGAATTTAAAAACTAATTATAGACAACGTTTTCACACACAGTTATTTGATTAAATTATGCGTAAAGTTTTGATTTTTTAAACCAGAACTTTCCATTAAAAACTGAACCTGGATTACAAACCGGAGCAATGAATTATAACGTCCCGCCGGCTTTGTGTCAGGCGAGGATTTTTATTACTGATGTTCACAAATATACCGAAAAGTTAGAAACGAAAAATCCCGAAAGAAAGAAGAAAATACAAACACCAAGCCTTTACCGATAAATCCCAAAACCTCGCTTGCACAAAACCGCTGTTAGCAAACGTTTTAATATTTGTCAGGATTCCAACGATCTAAATTATTTAATCTTACCGCTAATAATTTTCTAACAAGCCAAGGCTTTGATTTTAATTCAATAAGCGCTTCATTTAAGAAATCTTCTTTAGTTAATTGTGGTTTTGTAAATTCACCATTGTCATAACAGCAGTTGCAAAATGCCAAATTTGCTTGCCCATCCTTGTTTAGTCCATTAATTCTTATAGAACTAAAAGATTTTCCACAACTTTGACACCATTTATAGATTGAATCACTTTGTTTAACCCCGGTTTTTGTATCATGTTCATCTATAAACCATAAGAATAAACCAAGCATTAAAAAGCAAAAACCAAGTACAATTATATTAATAAAGATACCTTGAGAATCTTGTTTGAATTTTTTTTCTGCCTCTAAATTTTTATCAAGCATATCAGCTTTTTTATGATACAATTTATTTTTAAATTTTAATTGTACATATGTCTCCCACATTTTATTGATTGAGTCACTTACTAAAACTGCATTTTTTTCACCATTTAAAAGTCGGTTAAAATGCGTTGTTGAATCTGTTGAGTAGATTGGATTTTTAATATTATACTTAATTGCTAAATCTTCTGATACGCTTTTTAAGTTATTTAGATAATTATCTGTTTTAAGTTCATTTATTGAAACAGAATCATGCCATTGATTATATAAATCAATTTTTTCAAAATATTTTTGATCATTTTGATCGCCGCGATATATTCCGTAAGTAAGTAAAAGAATACCTATTAGAACTAAAAATTTTGATATTTTATCAGGAATATTAATATTCATGTCGTTTTTTAAAAATGTTTGCTAACGTCCCGCCGGCTTTATGAAGTGGCGGATTTTTTATTACTGATGTTTACAAATATACCGAAAAGAATAAAAGAAAAACGTTCAGTAAAAGAAGAAATGCAAGCCCAAACCATTCCAAAAAATCACCAAGCCCCGCCATTTCTTAAAACCGCTGTTAACTGCTGGTTAATCTATTTTTTCATAGTATTGATCCAAATCCTCAAATAGCATAATTCTGGGATTTCCTAAAAACCAAATTCTATTTATATAAGTTTCAAATGACTCTTCATTAGATATGTTAATTTGATTTTCATTTATATTAATATTTGTCTGTCCTTCACCATAGGACAATTCAATTTTTGTCCCATCTAATGAATAAGTTATGTTGTATTTACCTTTTCCATAATAAGGACTTTCGAATTGATTGTCTTTTTTTAAGATTAAAGTATCAGCAACATGTGGATTAGTTCCAATAAAATCATTTTCAAAATTTCTATTTACATATTTTCCAAGTAATGTTTTACCCATAAAGAAATTATTGTAAGTATAGATTGCTATAAAAATTCCAGCGATTAAAAGAAAGCTTTTTTTCAAGTTGTAAATTTTAGAAATTTTATTCCTGTTCGTAACCGTCTCGTTTTTCATAACTTGCAGTTAACGTTTTGCGGCTTAAAACAGTGGCGTATTGCCAAGCCCAAGCCATCACAAATATACCGAAAAGTTTAAAAGAAAATGTTGAATAAAAGTGCAGAAGTGCAAACAACAACTTTTCCTAATATTCACTGACCTAGCCATTGGTTTAAACCGCTGTTATGGGCTGGGCTTTTCAGTCTTATTATTTGAAAAGACTTTTTACATTTTCTGTTAATTCAAGGCGTACATTATCATTATTAGTTTTAAAGAGTTTTTGCCAAAATGTTTTAGGTTTTGGTTCTGATTTTATGAGCAAAAATAACTCTTGACCATCAAGCGTTTTAGGGTATAAAACCCTTGTTGCCCAATTTGTTGAAGCAAAAAGGTTAGGTGCTAATTCGCAATTAAGTTTTTTTCCTAATTGTTCCCAAAATTCTTCATGATCAATTGCAGTTGAAGGTGCTTGCCACCATTGGTCAATAGTATCTGCAAAAACAAAAAACCAATCTTCAGCTAATCGTCCAGCCGATGTAGTGTATTCTCCTATGAACTTAATTTTTTCAATGTCAAGTTTCCATTTATTCTGCGAATCTAGCTCATAGAGTATTTTGTCGTCCAGAATAGTCAATTTATTTATAATGATCATTTTTTTATCGATTTCGTTGGCTAGCCTTGCCCATAACGTTCCCGCAGCTTGGCCGTCGTTGCGGCAATTTACGAAATATTTGCTATGAAATGTAGTGCATGAAAATCCGAAGGATTTTCTTTTAAAGTTTAGACCAGCAATGCGGCTAAACCGCTGTTGTGTGTAGTGCTTATTAATTTCTGACTATAGTTTTTCGTTTTTCTGGGACAATCCAATTTTGAATTAATTGATATTTGTTTGGCTCATTTTTGGGATAATTTTCGCCATTTTTATTCCAAATTTCTACGCAATCAATTATACCATTTGTTAGATGAACAGAAATATCTGCTAAAATATTCTGTGATTCATTGATTAATTCTAATCCATCAATTCTTTCAATTGGGTTCCCATCGACATTTTTGTTTGAGTTATTAATGGTTGGTATTTTGTAATCATTAATATTTTTATCTGCATCAAGATTGATGAAAAGCCCAATTCCAGTATGTTCTTGGTTGTTTTCCTTAAGAAAAGGAATTTGACAACGTAAGTTCTTTTCATTTTCCAATCCATCAAATATTAAATCTAGGATATCTAGTAAAAGTTGAGATTTGATCATTTATTACATTGGTATTGATTTCG
>NZ_AUCZ01000026.1 GCF_000430025.1 Flavobacterium suncheonense GH29-5 = DSM 17707 | reverse complement strand
AAAATTCAATAAAAAAACTAAAATGCTAATGAGCGTTGGCATTCTGCTCAGGCGTGTGATTTGCTATCATGTGTAAATTTTTAATTTACACTTGTTGCAAATTTGAGATGAATATGATTTCAACGATTTGCGTACTGAGTTTCCAGCATTGCTTTTACGTTTAGTTTTTCACGCACCAATTTTCACAACGTTTTTCCACAATATTTTTCCACAACAATTATAATTGATAGTTATAAAATTTGATAGAAAATTTATTTGTAGAAATCGTTTAGGTTCTGATTTTTACGCGCGCAAGGCAACTGATTTATAACGGTTAGTATATGAAAAGTAGGCGATTTCGAAGCACTGAACTTTCGGTTGAGCCAAAAGTTTGATACGAGCCAAAACGCTTGATATTATTACTTATCCGCCTATTTTTTATATACATTGTTATGCCACGTTTTTTTAATCTGCTGACAACCAATAAGTGTCAAAATCTGTCGTGTCTTCATTTGTCAATTCCGCTGTATTTACCTTAATCATAATATTATTCCATTCAGATTCTGCATTACTTCTTGCAAATTGTCCCTCGTAATATTTTTGTCTAATTGTTAAATCCAACTTCTCGTGGTAATCCAAGTCGAAATATAAAGTACAATCTCCATTTACACATTTGGACAATAATTGACCTTTATTCGGTTTTGGAAACAAATTTTTTAAAAATGCTGAAGACAACATTCCTAACTCACTTGAATTAAATAACTGTTTTTTCATTTCCATATTAAAAACCATTAAAGACAGATAATAATCCCATTTGGTGAAATTTATCGTAATTCGCTTTGTGTTCAACAGTTGGATTTAAACTGTATCCATTCTCATTTTTAAAATATGCTCCAAAAGCACCTTGAACTCCGTAATCGTCATCCAAGAAACATTGAGGGAAACCGTCCATTGAAAATAACAAGTCAATATCAAGTCCGTTTGAATTTAGAGACTTGTCAAATTGCATAGCGTGTAAATGTGGAAATGGTCCTATTTGGTCAATTACAGATTGAGGAAGTCCGTTTGCTTTTAGTCTGTACATTTCTTTTACCATCTCAAAAGTTTCTCGGGAAAAAGCTGCGATAATTCCGCTTTCTCGAATATTCATAAATTTCACTTCTACATTCGTTGGATTAATTCCGTTTACAGAGTTGTAATCATCTTTAAATTCATTTAAGACTGTTACTGTCAATTTTCCTGAACTTAAAAATCCACCTTTTTCAAATTCGTAATATCCAATTGGTTTGAAATACATTCCGCTGTTATCTCTGCAAAGCATTTCAAGATTTATGGTTCCGTATTTAGTCTTGAAAAGTCGGAAAGACATATCTCGACTGTCAATTGGTGTTTTTTCGGCTCCGGATTTGAACTGTGCTTTGGCTTTTTCTAAAGTGTCTTTTTCAAATAATACACTTACCATTTCTTGTGTTGGTGTCATATGGTTGTCGTTTTGTTTAAATGTGGCATAACGTTTTACGGCTTAAAACCGTTGCGGCAATTTACGAATTATTTGTTATGGAATGCAGTGCTTGAAAATCTGCAGGATTTTCTATTAAGGTTTAAACTAGCAATGGTTTTAAACCGTTGTTAGCATTAGTTATTCTTTTATAAAAAAGTTATTTTTATTTATTGTTAAATAATTACTTTCTGTTGTGTACCAATCTACAAACTTGTCGTAATCTTCTTTGTTAGCATCTCTCCATTCAGTAAACTCACTTTGTGCACCTAATTGAAAGATGTATTTGTTATATGAATCAAAATAACCCTTGTCTAGCATTTTTTTATGATAGTCAAATAAAACATTTGGATATTTTTTGTTATCCTCTTTAAAATAATTATTAATAAATGCGATTCTAATTTTTGACAGAGAAATCAGGTTGATTTCATTTTGTCCAAAAGTGCTTAAGATAAAGTGTGAGCCAAAAACTCCACAAAATGGCAAACGTATTTCTTTAGCTTTTAGTTGTTTGTCTGTTATGATGACATCACAAAATTCAATTTTCGTTTCATCACCATTAAAAATCACCGACTTATTATATGTATCAAAAAGCAACTTGCTCATTTCTGTAGTTCTTTTTGTTGTACGTTCTAAGTTCATAAAAATTTCTCCATAAATTAAACCGGATAATTTATCATTGGATTCTAAGTAGAGTAAGGCTAACCTGTAATAGTTTGAAGGAAACATTGGATCAGCTTTAATTCCTTTTTCATAGTTTTCAATTGCTTCATTGTATTTTTCCTGTTGTAGAAAAATGTTTCCTTTTTCTAAATGTAAGTTTCCAGCTTTTGGAAATTTTTTTAAGCCAGCTTCATATTCTTTAATTGCCAAATCTGGTTTACCCATATAACTATAACAATTGCCAGATAATTGATATACTTGGCTATTGATGTTTTTATATTTTTTTGTTTTGTTAAGTATATCAATTGCAGTTGCATAATCTTTTTTTAATATATAAGCATAGGCAATTTCATAAGGATAAGTATAGTCTTTTCCATCAATTTTCTCACATTCTTTGAGCAAAACAATACTTTCCTCAACTTTTCCATCATCCATTAGTCTTATCGCTTCTTTTGCTTTGCTCCAAGCTATTTCATTTCTTTGAGAATATGTTTTGATTGAAAACACAAAAAGGAGAATTAAAAGAAGATTTTTCATTTTAGTTAATTTTATAATTAATGCTAACGTTCCCGCGGCTTGGCCGTCGTTGCGGCAATTTACAGAAATTTTTGTTATGAAATGCTACGCTCGAAAATCCGCAGGATTTTCTTTTAAGAGTTGAGCTAGCAATGCGGCTAAACCGCTGTTGTAGGCAGTGCTAGTTTCTAGGTTTCTTGTCAAAATTTAAATCGAATTTTAAATTTACTATTTGTAAATCTTTTATATTTTTTTCAAATTCGGTTACATTAAGTGGTCCAATAATTCCATTTTGACTTGATTTTTTATTTTTCTCAATGTCAATTATGTAGTAATATGTTTCATTTTCTGGATAGTTAAGTTGTTTAGCAATAATATGCTTTTCATTATGTCCTACTGCATACACGTAATTGCTTACAATTATGTCATAGCATCCGTCACAATTTTTTATGGGTTTTGAAATTGATCTGTTTGATTCCAAATCATTCCATCCAATTTCATATTCGTCAACAATTTTTTGATGCTGGCTTTCATCAAGCCAAGCGCAACTGTTAATTGCAAAAAATATTATGGAAATTAAAAATAGATGTCTCTTTTTCATTGCGTTTTTTAAGCATTGCCTACAACGTCCCGCCGGCTTTATGCAGTGGCGGTTTCCCGCTCACGGAACTTCACAAATATACCGAAAAGTTTTAAAGAAAATTGCGACTAAATAGGAGAGAAGTGCAAGCACTAGCTCCTCCCATTACACACCAAGCCCCGCCATTGCTTAAAACCGCTGTTGGCTGCAGTTTTTTATAGAAAATATTTTATATAAAACTCATATTTATCATTTGAATTATATTTTTTGAGCTTTTTTTCAAGATCTTCTTTTGATATTTTTTTTAGCTTCACTTTTTCATCAACCATATATAATTTAAGAGAATCTTCATTCATTTTTATGATTTTATATGATTCTATCTCGTTTGCAAAAGATGTAAAATAATCGTCGAATATTATTGTGCCATTTAATTATATTATTTCTTTTGTTATTTTGATGGGAACATCTCGATGGCCAATAAATGAAAAAAGTAATGTTAAGTCGCGTCCATTTTTTGGTATTGTTTTTTTTATAATGACATTTGAATAGTCAGGATTTAAATTTTCTTTAGTCTCAACTACTGTGCAAGCTAAATTCATTAAATCAGATTCGTACATCATTTTTAAATTGATTTTTAAAGAGTCAGATTGGCCTTCAATTCTCTCGAGATATCTTTCTTCGCCACAGAGATGACAATTCTCAAATTTTAAATAAAGTGAATCATTTTTGATTTCATATTTACCTATACCAAATCCTTTTCCTTCCCAACCAAAGCTGATATATTTGAAAGTATTAGCGTCTTCAAATTTGTAAAAAAAATCAAAAAAGTAGTTATTTTTTGATTTAGGACTAGAATAATAACCGCTGCTTATTGACTGACTTTGAGAAGTATTAATATAACTAAAAAATATTATTGTTATTATAATTATATTTCTCATAAGTAATTAAGGTTTAGTTATTTCAAAATTGCAGCCAACGTCCCGCCGGCTTTGTGTCAGGCGGGGATTTTTGTTACTGATGTTTACAAATATGACGAAAAGTTTGAAAGAAGAAAGTAGAATAGGAGCAAAGGCTTTTGAATCCAGTTCGTTCCATTAAACACTAAAACCCCACTTGCACAAAACCGCTGTTATAAGCTGTTTCTTTTACTCGATTCTATTTCCACAAACTTATTGTTTCGAATTTGATAAGTTATGCTTGTAATGTCTCTTTGAATTACAATATCATTACATTCTGATTCTTTAGGAATGAATTTGAAGAATTTTGAATTGACGATATAGTTATCACCTTGCTTTTTAAAATTAGAAAAAATGGGATCAGAAGAACTCACTTTTAATTTTGAAATAACTTGGTTTTTATCAATATTGTAAATACAATAAAATTCATCACTCCAACCAATCAGTAAATTTGTAAATTGATATTGAGGTCTGTATTTATCTAGATATGAAATTAAGTAATGATTTTCATTAAGTTTTTTCTTGAACCCAAAAAAATATTTATGTTCAGTATTTAAGTTTGAAGGGTTAATTTCATTAGTAGCCATTAAAATATCAAGTCCTTCTTTAGGAATTGATTTTAAGTATATTTTTTTGTCAGTTTCTGATTCAACAAAATCATTAAGAAAATTGTTTTTTGGCTTTGAACAGGCGCAAATGATAATTAAAAACAATAATACTTCAAGTTTTCTCATTTTTTGGATTTTGCGAGTTTTGAAATAGCTTATAACGTGTTGCAGCTTGGCAAAGTTGCGACAGTTAATGATTTACGTTCACAAATATACCGAAAAGTTAGAAAGAAAAAACCTGACTTCGGAGAAGAAATGCAAACAATATCGCTTACCGATAAAAACCAAGCCTAGCAATTTTGCCAAACTGCTGTTATAAATTCGGTTGCCCCACAAACTTGGAACACTCCAATTTTCCGGCACTGTTTTTTGCATTCCAATTGGCAGGAAAGGAGCGAAGGAAAATTAGCTTTTTAGTTTTTTTAAACAGCACTTAAAATTCAATAAAAAAACTAAAATGCTAATGAGCGCTGGCATTCTGCTCAGGCGTGTGATTTGCTATC
>NZ_AUCZ01000025.1 GCF_000430025.1 Flavobacterium suncheonense GH29-5 = DSM 17707 | reverse complement strand
CGTTGTTCTCCTCAACAGGACCTATCTTATCGGAGATAAACGACAAGCCCAAACCTACATTCTTACCAACAGGCGCATGACCAAAAAATGTCCCCGTAGTCGGAGCATCTTCAATCTCAACCCATTGCTTGCGATACAAAAGACCCATCGATAAACTCTCCTTCGATCCCGCATACGCCGGATTCATAACACTCATATTATACATGTATTGTGTATAGTGAGGGTCTTGCTGTGCCTGGACGTCCGTAAAACCAATAAAGGCTAATAACGCCGACAAATAAATTTTTTTCATGCTTGTTGCTGTTGTTATTGATTTAATATAAACACCGCCTCAGTTGAAGCGGTGTCTGTCAGACCACTTTTATAGTTCTTTATTGATGTAAATCCAACCCGTACGTGTCATTCCGTCTCCGGCTTCAATTACATAGAAATAGGTTCCGTCCGGCAACTCATTTCCGTTGCTTGATTGTCCGTGCCACTGGTTGGTGTAACCTGTCCCGTGCTGGTACACTTCTCTTCCGTAACGGTTCACAATGGTTAGCTTTTTAACATTAAGAGAGGTTAAGTCGAAAGCGTCGTTTTTCCCGTCACCATTTGGAGAAATTCCGTTCTGAATGTTACACGAAGTAGAATCAGCCGTAAAAGAAACCGATAGTGCACACGATCCTGAGCCATTGGCAACCGCCGTACAAGTATACGTTCCTGGTTGTGAAACACTTACCGATAATCCTGTTCCGATTACCGCTCCGGTACTGTTGGTCCAAGTGAACGCGGCATCATCAAAATCATAATCTCCGGTGGCAATCACATCCAAAACATAACTGCCTGCCTGGCATCCGCCCTGAACTCCAAATTCCGGTGTGGCAACAATCGTCACATTAAAACTGCTTTCATCGGTACAGGTATTAGGAGCGGTACCGTTTTCGGCGAATATGTAAATTGTTTGTGAGGTGGTTATTTCGTCTCCTGCGTTCAGCATTGCTCCTGTTGCGTTGGCTCCTGTATAGTAATTTCCGTTACTTAAAGGTTCCAGAACATAAACATCGCAGCTGGTTACATCGCTGAGAACAGGAACAACCGGATACGGCACAACGGTAAGTGTTGTGGATGCCGTATTGGAACATCCGGAAGCTGATGTTACCGTAACAGCATACGTTCCCTGCAATGTTGCGGTAATAGAAGCTGTTGTCTCCGCTAATGGATTTCCGTCTAACGTCCAGACAAATGTTACATCTGACAGATTAAAGTTAACAGGGGTCACACTTAACACTATCGAATTGCTTTCACAAATAGTGCTGTCCGGTGTTAGGGTAAAGTCCGGAATTAAATTCACTTTAATATCGAAACTGGTTACTTTGCGACATCCGGTTACATTGTCTTTAATCGCCGCATAAATGGTTTGCTGACCCGGTACCGTATTGGTAAAAAGACCTGTGGTGTCTATCGGGTTCACTTCATTATCGGCATCTTCCTGTGTTACATAATGTGTAATTGTATAGTCTGTAGGGCTTAAACTTCCCAGTAACAAACTGTTATTGGCAGTTAAATCAAATGGTGCGAAACTGTTTGTGCTGCAGGCTTCAAGTGTGTTAGGAGTTCCCGGCACAATCTGATTGTAAACCTCAATGACCACACTTCCGTTTTGAGCGCACGAACCGTTTATCATTTGAGCTGAAACGCTGTACGTTCCGCTTTCCGTAACCACAAGACTCGGGCCATTTTCTCCCGGAATTAAAACCCCATCCTGGAACCATTCAATAGTATAACCCGCCGGCGATAACCCGGTGTTAAGGGTATAACTTTCCTGGTCACATAGTGCCGTCCCCTGAGATATTAACAAGTCGTCTCCTAAGTCAAGGTCGCCGATAGAGAAACTTCCTCCTTTGATAAATACCGCAGAGTCGTAAATGTTGTCGTTTCTGTCTGCAATAACCAATTTAATGTGGTACAGGTTGTTTGGTGTTACCTGTGACTGCGCGGTCATAACGGTAGTCTGTCCGTTGAAATCGATGGCGGCCGAATCGGAATTAACGCCTCCGTTATACACGCCAAAGTAAGTCGGATTTTCCGAAGAACACCCTGTATTGTACTGATTGTCCCTGATGGTTACTACCGAAATAGGCGTGGTGGTTCCCGGCACTACCGCTAAGTTAGTGGTTACTCCGGTGGCAACATCCGTTAAGAAGAATGCAAAAGCATCAGAGAAACTACATTGGAAAGTACCGTATTCTTCAGAGGCAAATAAGAAATCAAAACTCATCTGATCGGCAATCGGCACGAAGTCGAACTCTAAAACCGAAGCATTGCGGTATTGTGTCAAACCGGTATCAATTCCCAATCCCTGTATATAGTTAAATAATTGTGTATCTCCAGGCCAAGCAGCATTTCCATCCCCTAAGGTAGAATCGTTAGGTCCCGGTGAAGACATGGCGTTTCCGGTAGACAGCACTATTCCGTCGGCAAATGGGAATGCCGATCCGTTTTGCTGGAAATATCCGATTCCGTTCGTGCTTCCGAAATTGCTTCCGGTTGACCAGGTAATGTTACTCACGGACGCACAAGGCGAACCAATCAACACATCCTGAACCAATTGCGGAACGGTATACTGTGTAATATTGGTCGCAATCGGAGGCAGTATGGTCGCCACACAAAGGTTAAAAGTAACGGATTGCGCACCTGCCAAAGAAGTGTATACACGGATTTTGTAAACCTGTCCGATCACTAAATTGTTAGCTATACTGTTATCCGGATCACTGCAATAAATTTGTGTTAAGGTATTACAGTCTGAACCTTGATACAAGGCGTGAACCATATTGGTTGTTGTTCCTATAATATTCAGCAATTTGATACTGTGAGTTGTTGCAGTTGCCGTAAATTCAAACCATACATCGTCGTCACTGTTTCCGACACAAGTACTGGCCGGTAAAGAGGCCGTAGCGCCTGTAACCGTTCCCGGTGTAACCAAAGTACACAAATTCGTTTGGTTCACCGGCACTACAATGGCTGTCGCACATTCGTCGTTTTCCGGTTTAGTGTAAATGTTAATCGGTCCTGAAATGGTACTGATATCTCCGGGTCCGCATAACGCTCTAACATAAAAAACATAAGCCGTTCCGGAAGGTAAATCAGTAAAAGTATAAGGATTCACAGACACTGTAAGTCCGACATCCGTAGCCCCTGGAGCCGGAGATCCTACAGGCAACATAAACACTTCCCATTCGGCAGCAGATCCGTTTTCAGTCCAGCCAACCGTAATGCTGTTTGTCGTTGAGGCAATCATCGTTAAATTCGTCGGTTTAGGACACGTTGGCGGAATACAATTCCCCATACCGGTATACAGCAATGAGTTTTGCGTTCCTGTTCCCGGTGGTTTGGTATATAAAACTTCGGTAAAAGGATCGATGATTGAAATACCAACCTCTGTTGCAAAACTTCCTCCGGCGTTCCAGAACAATTCAAACGGAATACCGTGACACAACGGAACCGTAATGTTAACCGGTCCTGTTCCCGTAGTGAACGTTGGCCCTAAGGTTGCAACTACAATACCGTTTTGGCGTACACTCATCGTATTGCCGTTCCATCCGTCGCCAAAAGTATCTGTCAAACTGAAGGTATAGTTACACTGGTTTATCGGATTACAAACTTTTGTACTGAAAACAACCGGTCCCACCCATTGACTTTGATTGGTAGCGGAACAATAGGCTCTTACATAAAACTCATATTGGGTTCCGGCCGTTAAATCTGTAACCGTAAATGGATTGGTACCTGCCGGAATAATAGTACTCGCGCCCGTTGGTGCACCAGATCCTGGTGCCTGAACTACTATTTCCCATGCCGTTTCCGCAAAACCAGGTGTCCAGGATAACGTAGCTGTGGTATCGGTCGAACTCACAAATGTTGGCACCATAGGCTCCGGACATGCCGGCATGTCTTCAATGATTACATTATCGATATACAAACGCCATCCGTCTAATCCTCCAGGCGGTACATGCCATGCAATATGCACGTTACCCGTATAAGGCGTATTGGTTGCGTCTACTAAGTTTACGATTTTCTGTATGTATGTAATGTTGTTGTACGATGCCAGCGGAACCAACGTTTCCGTGAAGTTGGCCGTTGCCGGTCCTGTGGTTGACAATACTACTCTGAAATCGTTAGGCTCGGTAGCCGACTGTACTCTGTAGTGGAATTTCAAACGTTTTGGTCCCGGTGTAGCGCTTAAATTAAGTGTTGGGGAGATCAACCAGTCGTCGTTGGCACCTGCATTAAAATCGGTTAACAACATTGCCGCCTGGTTCCCTTCAAACGGATTGGTGGCGTAATCCATGTTCCACATATCTGTGTCGCCATTCGCGTTAACCACTGTCCAACACTGTTGTGTTGGAGATGTAGAGTTAAACCCTTCCTGGAACGGAACGTTGATAACAGAACACAAAGTTGTGAAGGTTTTTGGTCCTATCCAGATACTATTGTCAGAAGCAGAACATACTGCTCTTACCCAATATTCATAGGTAGTAGCCGGTGTTAACGGTACTAACGCACTATTAGTTGTTGCAACATAAGGGTTTGACGCGGCAGATAAACCTGTACTTCCTGCTGTAGGAGCTCCAGCTCCCGGTGCCTGAATAATAACCTCCCAAGTTGTCTCGGTAAGGCCCGGTGTCCAGGACAGAGTTGCCGTTGTATCGGTAGTTCCGTTTACAAGTAAATTGGACGGTGCCGGACACGTTGGTGGTGGTGCACACGTTACCGTAGCATCCCATCCCGCTGCCTGCGTAGTCGCATTCGAAGTAAAGACAAAGGTTAAACATCCTCCGTTGATAATATTCGCTGATATCGGCGCCGGAACCGTTGTTCCCGATAAGGTCGCCAATAAAGGATACGTCGCATTAGGACCGTCATAAACTCTTAAGAAATCGGTATTGAGCTGCGTATTGAAAGTAGCAAAACTTACCGTTACAATATCTCCTGGGTTTGCAGGACATATTAAGGTTGTAACGTTTGCATTAGCCGGATAATTAGCTGCTGCACCTCCCGGATCATAGAAATGAGTTCCGGTACAATAGTTTATCGGCATGGTAAAGTTCGTTGCCGCTGTCCAGTTTCCGGTTACCCCGCCACAATTGGATCGCACATAAAAAGCATATTGCGCACCTGCCACTAATCCCGTTGTAACGTTAAAAGGATTACTTGTTACAGCGGTATAAGTCGGTACGCCTGTTGGTGTTCCCGGTAAAGCAACGATTTCCACATCAAATGAAGGTACACTTCCCGGGTTGGCCCAGGATAACTGTGCGGTAGTCTGCCCGGTTGGTGTCGCCACCGGTGTGGTTACATCCGGACAGGTTTGAACGATTTCA
>NZ_AUCZ01000024.1 GCF_000430025.1 Flavobacterium suncheonense GH29-5 = DSM 17707 | reverse complement strand
TTTAGTTATACTTCACCGGTATGTTCTAACGGAACGAATCCGTCTCCAACCGGAGTGGCAGGATTCACCACTGGCGGAACCTATAGTGCAGGAGCAGGCTTGACAATCAACAGTACAACTGGAGAAATCGATTTGGCTACCAGTACACCGGGTACTTACACGGTAACATATACGGTTGCAGCTTCAGGCTGTGCGCCATCGAATTCGAGTACGGCTTCGATTACCATCACACCAATGCCAACCGCAACGATCAGTTATGCGACACCGTTCTGTAACACTTCGTTGAGTGAAACGGTAACATTAAATGGAACAGGAGCTTATACTGGCGGTACATATAGTTCAACGCCTGGTTTAGTGATTGATGCAACTACGGGAGACATTAATCCTAATGCCAGTACATCAGGAACTTATACGGTTACTTATACCGTTCCGGCTTCTGGAGGTTGTCCGTCAACTTCAGCATCTACATCAATTACTATAAATGCTCAGCCTACAGCTGGAGCAGATGGAGGAACAGTGGTTTGTGACAATAGTACAGCAGCTATAGACTTGTTCAGCTTAATTACAGGTGAACAAGCAGGAGGGACTTGGGTTCGAACTTCCGGAACTGGTGGTGCCTTCAATTCAGCTGCTGGAACTTTTACACCATCAGCAGGAGCAACAACCAGTATCTTTGAATATACAGTAAACGGAGTGACTCCTTGTTCGAGTGATGTTAGTATTGCTACAATTACGATAAATGCGCAGCCGACAGCAGGAAATGATGGAAGTACAACTGTTTGTGAGAATAGTACAGCTGCTATTGATTTATACAGTTTAATTAGTGGAGAACAGACAGGAGGGAACTGGGTTAGATTATCCGGAACCGGAGGTGTCTTTAACGCTGCGGCAGGAACTTTTACACCTTCAGTTGGAGCAACAACCAGTACATTTGAATATACTGTGAACGGTGTAGCTCCTTGTAGTAATGATGCAAGTACAGCTATTGTTAATATCAATGCACAACCTACAGCAGGTTCAGATGGAAGTATTGTAGTTTGCGATAACGATACAACAACAATAGACTTATTTAGTTTGATTACCGGGGAACAAGCAGGAGGAACTTGGGTAAGAACTTCAGGAACCGGAGGGATATTCAATGCTGCAGCAGGTACTTACCTTCCAGCCATTGGTGCAACATCGAGTACGTTTGAATATACAGTAAATGGTATTGCGCCTTGTGCTAATGATACCAGTATTGCCAGTGTGACAATCAACCCTCAGCCAAATGTGATTGCTACACCGGCATCGCAAACAATTTGTTCCAATACTTCTACAGGTATTAATTTATCAAGTGGTGTAGCCGGAACAACATATTCTTGGACTGTGGTTCAGAATGGTGTTACCGGAGCTTCTAACGGTTCTGGAGGTGTAATCAACCAGACTTTAACAGCGACAGGTTCCGCAATCGGTACAGTTACTTATACCATCACACCAACTGCGAATGGATGTATTGGAAATCCAATTAACGTTGTGATAACTGTGAATCCGCTACCAGATGTAATAGCAACACCAACTTCAGAAACATTGTGTTCAGGGCAGGTTACAGGTATAACATTAACATCAGGCATGACAGGAACCACTTATTCCTGGACAGCAAGTGCAACAGGAGTATCCGGAGCAACAAACGGAAGTGGAACGGTTATTAATGATGTGTTAACCGCAACAGGAACTACAACAGGAAATGTGGTTTATACCATTACTCCATTAAATAATGGTTGTTCTGGTACGCCTGTTAATGTTGTAGTAATGGTAACGCCAAAAGCAATTTTAACGGCAACACCATTAAATCAGCAAATATGTTCGGGTTCTTCCGCAACTATTAATTTGTCGTCTAACATGCCAAATACAGTTTACAATTGGTCTGTTAATCAGACCGGTGTGACGGGTGCATCATCGGGATTGAATGTAAATACAACCTCAATTAATCATACTTTAACATTGGTGGATCCGTTTGTTCAGGGTGTAGTTGTGTATACTATTACACCAATTGTAAATAGCTGTCCGGGAGACCCGGTTCAAGTTACGGTAACCGTAAAACCAATTCCGAATGTGACGGCTAATCCTGATCAGCAAACCATCTGTTCTCAAGAAACTACAAATATTTCATTAACAAGTAGTGTACCGGGAACAACATATTCTTGGATGGTGTTGCAAAACGGAGTAATTGGTGCAATGCCTGGTTCGGGAACTGCTATTCAACAAACCTTGTCAACTGTAAGTTTTGTGCCAGGAACCGTAGATTATGTTATTACACCTTTTAATGGAGGATGCGCAGGGACTCCAATTACTGTAACCGTTACAGTTAATCCGAAACCTCAGGTAATAGGTTCTTCCTCGTATTCTATTTGTAGTGGAGAGTTTACTACCATTTCGTTGACTTCTTTTGTGGCTGGTACTACTTTTAGTTGGACGGTAGTTCAAAATGGGGTGACAGGTGCTTTTAATGATAGTTCAACAGGGGACATCACTCAACAATTGCATACTACAGGTTCAGGTGTCGGGACGGTTGTTTATACTGTTATACCAACAGCAAACGGATGTGCCGGAGCACCATTTACCGTTACAGTTCATGTTAAACCTTTACCGGTTTCAGCTATGGTTCCGGGAACAGTATGTATTGACAGTGTAACCGGAGAAGTATTATCCACACATTTATTAGATACAGGTCTGAATACAGTTGATTATGACTTTACCTGGTATTTCAATGGAGTTGTAATTCCTGGAGCTATGGGAAGTACTTATGTGGCCAGTGCGCCGGGGGATTATTCGGTAGACATCATAAACACTAATACAGGTTGTACTTCTGATCCTGCTGCTGTTGAAAACACCGTTACAGTTGTAGAATCCAATCCTGGAATTTTAATGCAGATGTATGTAAACGAGGCGTTCAGCAACAATCCTACAATTACAGTAGTGGTAAGTGGAACTGGAGTTTATCAATATCAGATTGATGGAGGAGTTCCTCAGTCTTCAAATGTGTTTACAGGTATTTTACCGGGATTGCATACTATAGTGGTAACCGATGAAAACGGATGTACCTATATTGAAGATACAATTTATGTAATAGGTTATCCGCATTTCTTTACCCCGAATGGAGATGGATTTAACGACACTTGGAACGTTTGGGATTTATCAGACGATCAGCCAAATGCGGAAATCTTAATCTTCGACCGATACGGAAAACTAATCAAACAGATTATTCCGGGAGGAAGCGGATGGAACGGAACGTATAACGGAGAACCATTGCCTTCTACAGATTATTGGTTTACCATTCGTTTCAAAGACGGGCCAAACTTAGAAGAGAGAATTTTTAAAGCGCATTTCTCTTTAAAAAGGTAATTTTCTTTACAATGACTA
The DNA here is from genome assembly GCF_000430025.1 of Flavobacterium suncheonense GH29-5 = DSM 17707. Classification (GTDB taxonomy): domain Bacteria; phylum Bacteroidota; class Bacteroidia; order Flavobacteriales; family Flavobacteriaceae; genus Flavobacterium; species Flavobacterium suncheonense. The sequence goes on along the minus strand of NZ_AUCZ01000024.1, from coordinate 1,930 downwards.
TTTAATATGAAAAAGAGTAGGTTTAGCGATAAGCCTACTCTTTTTATTTTCGTCAAATTCTAAATAATAAATGCTAAATTCTAAATAAAAGCAGTTAGATTATGGCCGTTGCTTTAACCTAAATTACTTTCATTTACCTGTAAAATAAGATATTTTTTGCTGAATTAACAATTAATAGTGATTATGTGATATACCCATTTATGTAAAATTTAAGATAAAATTTTCTAAAATTTATGTAAATTCGCCATTATTAATAGTCATTCAGATGAAGAAAATATACTTTCTTTTAGTTTTTTTTACATTATTTCTTACAAATAACGTTTTTGGGCAAGCGCAGCCAGGGGCTACCTGTCCTACTATGAAACCGTTTTGTGCAAATGATCAAGGGATACCTTTTCCAAATTCAACAGGAGTTCCCAGTTTAGGTGCAGTAGGTTGTAATGGTTCAACACCAAATCCAGCTTGGTTCTATTTGCAAATTGATAATCCAGGAGATTTAAATTTCAACCTTGTTCAAAATACTGCTTTTGATGCTACAGGTAACCCTATTGGAAGTCCTTTAGATGTAGATTTTATTGCATGGGGACCTTTTACCGGTTCTCTGCAACCCGATGATCTTAATGTTACTTTAGCTAACATTTGTGGACAATTGAATTTTAGTTGTGCACCATCTCCATGTCCTAGTAATCCATTTGCCCCACCAGGGACTTATCCAGTTCCAGGAACAAACATAATTGATTGTAGTTATTCTGCTGCAGGAGTTGAAAATTTTACAATTCCAAATGCACAAACTGGGGAAATATATGTTGTGTTAATTACAAACTTTAACGGAGGGGCTGGATTTATTAATCTTCAGCAAACAGGAGGTACTGGTTCCACAAATTGTGATATCGTTTGTCCTCTTTACATAGGTGACGACTTCGTACTTTGTGAAAACGAGTCCGCTACTTTAACGGCTTCTATTGCCGGAGCAGATTCCTATGCTTGGATGTTAAATGGTACTACTCCTATTGGAAATACGCAATCTATTACAGTTAACCAGCCGGGAACTTATTCTGTATTGGTTAATAAAGTTGGCTGTATTTCGAATATGACGGCTTCGATTACTATTTCACCGGCACCGGCTTTTGAAGTTACAGAGCCCGATGATATTACAGAATGCGACGCAAACGGAGGTCCGGTTACATTTGATTTGTCGGTTAATGACGATATTGTCGATCAGAGTATTTATTATACTTCTTACCATTTAACGGAACAGGATGCTTTAGATAACATCTCTATTGGTTCAACTTATACTATGACTCCTCCTCAAACTACGCAAGTGATCTGGGTAGGTATCCGAAGCTTTGATAGCCAGTGTGTGGAAACCCGTTCATTCACTTTAACCATGGTTGAATGCGGCGCTAATCCAGAGACTCCGGCCGACATCACTTTATGTGAGAACGCAGCAGGTTCCGGTCAGGCAACATTTGATTTTGCGGCATTGAATAATGATGTGACGAATAACCAACCGGGATATACGGTAACCTACCACCATACCCTGGCCGACGCCGATAACGATGCCAATGCGATTTCTCCGGACAATGCCTATTTAGGTACAAACGGTGAACAGATCTGGGTTCGTATGGAAGACAATACCGATCCGACTATTGACGGGGTGACTTCTTTCCATATTTATGTATTGCCGTTGCCAACGGCTACGATTACAACGGCAACCGCTACAGTATGTTCTAACACCACTGGAACGGTTACTTTCAGCGGAACGCCAAATGCCGTAGTAACTTATACCGTAGACGGCGGTGCAGACCAAACCATCACTTTGGATGCTGCCGGAACGGCTACAGTAACCACAGCGGCTTTAACCGCAACAACCACATACAGTTTGGTAAGTGTAGCCACAACAGGAACGCCAAGCTGTAGCCAGCCGCAG
>NZ_AUCZ01000023.1 GCF_000430025.1 Flavobacterium suncheonense GH29-5 = DSM 17707 | reverse complement strand
GTGTAAATTTTTAATTTACACTTGTTGCAAATTTGAGATGAATATGATTTCAACGATTTGCGTACTGAGTTTCCAGTATTGCTTTTACGTTTAGTTTTTTACGTACCAATTTTTACAACGTTTTTCCACAATATTTTTCCACAACAATTATAATTGATAGTTATAAAATTTGATGGAAAATTTATTTGTGGAAATCGTTTAGGTTCTGATTTTTGCGCGCGCAATGCAACTGATTTATAACGTCCCGCCGGCTTTCTGTCAGTGGCGGTTTTTATTACTGACGTTTAATAATATACCGAAAAGTAATTAAGAAAAAACTTCTTTTTGAGAAGAAATGCAAGCACTAACCATTCCAAAAAATCCTCAAACCCGCCATTGTAGAAAACCGCTGTTGTATGAAGCCTTTATTTTTGAGTTAATAAGTAAAAAAAGAACCCTTTTACGTTTGTTTTGTAAAAGGGTTTTATTATGAATTTATTTAACAATGATTACTTCACGTTTTATTTTTCCCTTGCTTGTGAATACATTCAAAACATAATGTCCTCGTTTAATATTGACATTTATTTTAGTTTCTTTGTCTTTCATTTTATTGAAGTGAACTTGGTTACCGAATAAATCATAAATTCGTATTTCAGATTCAGTTTTTTCATCTTCATTCATTTTGCCTTCATATCCAGGAATCTCACCACAAGGGTCGCCAGGTGGAGGTCGCATAATAATATTCATTTCTCCATTTTCTACAGGATTAGGATAGACATATAAATTATCCTCACAAGGATTTGTACCTCCGCCACCGGGTGTGTAGACATTTATAATTTTATGTGAAATTCCGTTTTCTCCGCAACTGTTTTTAGCCACACAATTAACCACATAAGTGCCTTGACAATTTCCCCAGTTAATAGAAGCTGTATTTGTAGTGGTTGTTATACTTGAACTGTTACTTCCAGAAAATTTCGGCAATATTGTTCCTTGAGGACAAGTTATAAAACCATTACTGTTGGTTGTACAACCACAATTAGTTGAAGAATTATATATAAACCAATAATATTGTGTTGCTCCGGGTACAGCCGATACCGAATGTGTACTTGTGGTATTAACAGATACAGTATTGTAACCGCCATAAATAGTATTGTCTTGCACATTTGGTTTACCAATCCAAACTTGTTTAGTGACGGTTGTTGATCCGCATTTAGAATTGCCATAAGTTGCTGCAATGGTTACATAACCGGAATTATTTGTATCTACTTGGTTAAGTGTTAATTCATTACCATTTGTAGTATACGTAACTAAAGAATTACCTTCAGTAATAAACCAATTTACTGATGTTGCTTCGTTTGTTACAGAATAAATGCCTGTTGTACATAAATATGCACTCCCTGTAATTTGAGCATTGGAGCAAAATGAGGAACAGTCTGCTATTTCTGGTGTAAGACCTGTATTTAATTCAGTTCTCAGCCAGTTTCCATTCCTTCTGTTAAAACTAATATGCCTTGAATTATTATTGTTATGGTTGAATTGATCAAAATGAGTTACAAAATTTTGAAATAGTGTGTTTTTTGGAGCAGAAGGAGGTAAAGCCCCTACATAACTTTTTCTATAATCAGTGTCATTCAGTAAAATTGTTCCTTTACCAATATCTAAAGCACTGGCTGTTGGAATAAAACCGAAAGAATTAGAAGTGATTCCACTCAAAGGTAACTGGTTAGGATTTGTCTTTTGTTGACCACCACCGTAAATGTCGTATGGTAAATACCCTGCTGGTTGATTTACATTCATGTTTGTAACTGTTATGGAAACAGGGATAAACCAAAATATTTTTTTCTTGTATTTTATGCTTCCATGGTAGATATTCTTACTTTGACTTAAGGTTGTCATATATTTTGATTGAAAATCTATTTCCCAATAAGATTTCCCCGGAAAAAGGGCTGTAACTACAATTAAAGGATTTGTAAGAACTGTTCCGTAAACAGCATCTAATAACCCTATGTAATTTGACAAAAGGGTATCTCTGCCAGCGTCTTTTACATAACTCATAATATTGCCATTGTCAACTTGCGGAACACCACACTCGCTACCGTTTGCTATGGCAATGTTTCTAATAGACTGACCTGCATATCCTTGTGGATATCCTAATTGAGATAATTCTTGTTGCCAAGCATCGTGAATGGTATTGTTTATTTGGTAACTATTAGTCACCCAAGTGTATTGCATTTGTCTTGCAGCTGGAACATCTGCCAATGAAAAAGCCTGCAAAGGAGTTATAAAAGGGTCTACCGACGTATTACCACCAAAAAGGTTTATTATATTTGAAAAGTCTTCTGCAAAATTATATATCATAGGCAATACGACTTCTCCTGATAAAAATGGAATTGGAGTGTTGATGTATAAATTACGTAAATGCCTTGCCGAATACTGAACACTCAATGGGGTGTTTGCTCCTAAATGTGGAGCATCATGTGAAACATATAGGCGGGTGTCATGATTGAAATTTCTGTTTAGTTCAATATCTCTTAATGCGTAACGAGCTATTAAACCGCCCATGCTTTGCCCCAATACTACGTTTTGTTGACCACCTGTTTTGTTCTGATTAACCCATTTGATAACTTCTTCTAAAACAAAGGCATTTCGCTGTATAAAATCTACTCCATTATTCCAATCGACATATATAATATCGTAAGTGTTTGTTTCTAATGGTAGATTAGAACCAGAATTGTTTATATTAATAATGAAGTCTTCGATATTGTTATCTCCGGCTTCTTGTTCAGGATTTAAAATTATACCGGTATCAAAACCTTCGGCTACAATAAGTGGTTTGGTGATAGTTGTGCCACCATTTGCAGTTTTAATATATACCGTGGCACTACCGTACCAACCATTATATGGAACGGTAGCAGTTATTGTGGTTTTGTAATAGTCAGATAAGTTATTTGTGAGATTGTTAGTTACGGATTGGTTTTGTGTCCATTCGGTAGCATTTATCCCTTCTTCTATTTGAATTTTCGAATGACTTAACAAAGTTTGTCCATTGGTTAGCGTGATTTTATATTTCCATGTATATGTGTTTGTTTGGCTGTAATTTACGTTTATTAATTGGTCTAAAGTAACTAATCTGTAACCTAAACCATCTTCAAAATCAATTTGCAAATTTTGGACCGTTGTAGGATAATTTGATAAAAACAGATTAGTTGGGATTTTAACATTTACATTGAGTCCTTTATACTTGGTTATTGAAGGCGCCATTGCAAAAAGTGTTTTTTCTTCATAAGGATTTTGCCATATTCCACTAACAAATTTATCTGAAAATTGATTGTTGCTGTAATTCAGTTTGTTAGGATATGCATTATCTGCAAATCGATTGTATTTAAAATATTGTCCGCTCAAAGTAATTGTTCCCTTTTCACGTTGCGTATACCATCGTGTTGCATATTCTTCAGGTGTTATAAAACCAGTTGAAACGTTGCTACGTACTCTGCACATCAAAAGTGTTTTGTAAATATCTGATAGGGTTTGTGAAGTAGTTACCGTTGAATCTGTTAGTGTTCCGTTAAAGGCTTGTAGATTAGTGAATTCCATGCCAAAATCAAGAAGAATGCCGTGTGGAACACGGTTTTTGTCTAAATTTTGAAAAACCTGCAAAGTTTTGGTTTTAAACTCGGTATTGTTAACTTGCTGTCCGTAAATGACGGAGGTAAAAAAACAAGCCAACAAAATTGTAATGAAATTTGTTTTACTCACATTCTTTCGAGTGTTTTTTTGTGTTCGTGAATCGAAGATTTCATAAATTTGCGTGTTGATTAAATAAAAGTGAGACGTTATTTTGTTAACATTGAAAGGCTGTTCAAGTTTTGGACAGTCTTTCTATTTTATAGGATATTAATAATTCCAATCGAATCTACCCTGTCGTATTTCAACGGTTTCCCCATTAGCATTAACAGCATCAAACCAAAATGTACCAGAAATAATCGAGTTTTGTAAATCCAAATGAGTAATTTTTAATTCTCCAGTTTTAACAACGGAAGTAAAATAGCGGTTACTTGCTCCAATGTCAAAGTTACCTCCACCGCCTATGAAATCACCATCATCTATTACATTTTTATTCAATAAATAAGTTTCTCCAACTTGTAAATCTATCTGCCTTGTTTGTACGCTAACTGCTTTAGGCGTGGTGCCTCTATAATCAAAAAAGGCAACATTAAAAAAGAACTCTCCGTCAATATACTGATAGAAACAATTAACTTCTGGGTTTATGCCTTCTGCATGAGGTAAAAAAACATTACCATTTACAAGGCAACCCACTGTATTTGCACCTGTTTGGGTTTCGGGCGGTAGTTGTTCGTTGTGGTTGTCATCATTGTTACAGCAACTTAAAACAAAAGTGGTAATAAAAAGTAGAATTAATTTTTTCATTGTTGTAATGTTTTTCCAAAGATAAACATTTCATATTAATGTAGTATTATTTTTACGTTTAGTTTGTCTAAGGTTTCATACAACGTTCCGGCGCTTTGTGAAGTTGCAGATTTTTAGCAACTACCATTACAAATATAGATTGAAATTTAGTTAAAAAACAGAAATTGCAGATACAAAATGCACCTGCAATTTCACAAAACCTTTGTTGTAAGTGGTTTTTATTGTTTTATCATTAAATATTCCCCATAAGGTACTCTAGGTTCAGTAGGTGCGCCGTTATAGGGCAACATTACTCCATCATTGGCAAAAACGGTTACTGTCATCTTATTAGGATTACTCTCGTTTAACAAATACCGTAATATAATAGAAACAGATAAATAATCCCTTTGGGGGTCATTAAAATGTAATTTAAATCTTCGTTCATTTTGAGTGCAATCATTACATAATACAAAAATGTTATTAGGAATAATTTGTCTTCCTGAAATATTGTGATAACGACCAGTAATTGAAGGGTCATTTAGAACTGGCAGAGTGTTAATCAGCTCTATTCCGTTTTTTACATATTTATATTCTCCTATTAGTAAATCCTCGTAAAACTCCCCATCAAAAACATTTTCCTTTTTTTCTAATGTAATGGTTAAAGTAGTGTTACCACTAGTAAATTTCCATGTTCCTACAAATTTATTCATTTCATCAAAAGTGTCTTTAAAATAAGCTCCAGTAGATGCATCATCATAATAAGTATTTAGTGGAACTACTTGTGCTTTACATGAAAATGACATAAGAGCTATTAGAATATAAAGTATATTTTTCATAATTATTTTGTTTTTAATTACACGGTATTTCGTCTATGTTAGTATTGTCTGTTGCTAGTTCCAGTTTTTTCCATTTTTCTTGAACATTGGGTGTTCCTACGTTAAATTGTTCCATTTCATATAGTGTTACACCCAAATTTTGTTCTTTAAGAAACTGCAAAAAAGTACGCTCATATTGTGCCTTTGTACCGCTAGTACCATTGCAAAATTTCATGTACTTATTTTCCAGTTTGTCGCCAAATTTTTCCCATTTTGACTTGTCACTATGAATTTCTTCTATTTCTTGTAGCTTTGTAATATCATCAATTTTAATAGCATACGTGTAATAATCATCAGCTATTTTCACTGTCATAACACATACAAATAGGTTGTCTCCACTTGTGTTAAAAGCATTTAAAGCATAATTTTGGCGAATTTTATATAGTGAATAAATATCATCATGCGAAAACATAGGAATATGTATTCCATTATTTGGATGAGTATGTATCGTACCAAATTGATAGCCTCTTGGAGGGAAGTTTACGTGGTTATTTGCTGTTGAGGGTGTATAGTTGGCATATGGGCCATATAATGAGTAATTTCCTTGGTTGTAAAAACCATATCCCCCTCACCACTTGGATTAACATTGTTGCTCATATTTATCACTGCTGTCCTAATACGAACGTCTTGACTATCCATATATGGATTTGTTGGATAAGTTGGATTTTTTGTTAGTTTATTTAATTCATTACAAGGCGTATTTCCAGTTTGAGTATCCTCAAGCATAGGACAATTCACTCGGGGGTCACACGGAGGAGCAGGATTGTTATAAACAGGGTGTGTATTTCCATTTCCATTAGAACCACCTTGATGCGGGTCTGGCGGACCGCCACCAGCACCACTATAATCATAACCGCCTCCAGAGCCTGCTGAAGTAGTGCATAGAACATCTACAGTTTGCCAGCTTCCAACACACGATTGAGAAGGGTCAGGAACATGACATTTGGTATAATTTCCGCCTAAGATACAACATTGGAATTCCAGTAATCTTATGCATACCATACCTTGCTTAGCTACTTCATCAAATGGCTCGTTATTAAAAATAATAGGAGTGACTACATGTTTTTTTTCTAATTCG
>NZ_AUCZ01000022.1 GCF_000430025.1 Flavobacterium suncheonense GH29-5 = DSM 17707 | reverse complement strand
GTTTGGTGAACCTTACCTCTATGAAAACCAAACGAATTACGATTACTTCCCTAGCCCCGGGTGCAATGGCACGCAGTAAAATGGAACACGGGAACGGCGTATAGCAATCAAAACCAAGCCATTCGCTCCAGAAGAAAACAAAAAAAAGCCAATCGTAAAGGATTGACTTGTAGCGGTTTGTGTTTTGTATTATCCGTGGATGGTTTCTTTTTTGCCGTATTTGGCAATTACCGTGGCTTCGTATTCCAGCCATTCTTTATTAAGCTTGACTTGACGGCTAAATTTTATGCTGCTTGGATGTTTTGTAAGGGTATTAAAGACTATACATGAAGGAGTTGCGGAAAGTTATTATATGCAAAAAAGCTGTTCTAATTGAACAGCTTTTTAATTTGGGTTAGGATTTTAGTTGCCTTTTATTCTTTGATAAAACGTTTAGAGGCAACTGTCATGCCATCTGTAACTTCAATGATGTAAATGCCTGATTTTAAAGCTGAAACGTTAATAGAGTTGGTTTCAGTATTTCCATTTGCAATTTGTTGTCCGGTCATGGAATAGATTCTGTATGAAATGGTGCCGTCTAGATTTGACAGATTTAAGATGTCGCCTTTTACCGGGTTCGGATACAATTTGAAATCTAATTTGCTAAGATTTTCATTTGTTTCGACAGATTCTTTTACCTCTGTTTTTGCAGTAGTACCAGGAAGGAGATTTACAGTATAATCTTCAACCTCTCCGTTTGTGAAGGTCTCACAAGCAGTCGGGAAACCGTTGTATTTCATGGAAACTCTCATTCTTGTTGTTCCGGTTACTGCATTTGACGGTACGACAAAACTTCCGCTAACCGATGTGTCCTTTGTTTTTGATTTTTTGAAAACAACTTCATTTGAAGCAAAATTGCCATCTTGATTATAATCAATCCAAACAGTGTACCCTTCATTTGCAGACGAGCCGTTCCAAGCTGGTGTAATTGTAATTGAAACGGTTGTATTAATCATCAAATTTGTCGACTGCATGGTGTAGTCTCCATATCCGTTGTTGTTTCCGGAAAGATTGTTGATGGAACCTATTTGTACACGATTGATGTATTCTTTGTTTGTACCACCGGTTGAAGTACAATACGATGCTCCGACACTCAATGTAGTTACCGTTACAATGTTGCTGGCAGTGGAAACATTTCCGGCAGCATCTTTTGCAGTTACATAAAAGTTGTAGGTGGTTGAAGCGGATAACCCTGAGACCACTAAGGAAGTAGCCGTAGTAGTAGTCTTTAACACACCGTTTTGGTATACGTTGTATCCTGTAACCCCAGTGTTATCCGTAGCGGCGGTCCAGGACAAATTAGTGCTTGAAGTGGTTGTTCCCGAAGCTGAAAGTGTTGAAGCCGTCGGAGCAGTTGTATCCGCCAACCCAAGAGTTGTTACGTTTATGGTATTACTGGCAGAAGAAACATTCCCTGCTGCGTCTTTTGCAGTTACATAAAAGTTGTAGGTGGTTGAAGCGGATAACCCTGAAACTGTCAATGAAGTAGTGGTAGTAGTGGTTTTCAATACGCCGTTTTGGTATACGTTGTATCCTGTAACCCCAGTGTTATCCGTAGCGGCAGTCCAGAACAAATTAGTGCTGGAAGTTGTTGTTCCCGAAGCCGAAAGTGTTGAAGCCGTCGGAGCAGTTGTATCTGCTAACGCCAGGGTTGTTATGTTTACAGTATTACTGGCGGTAGATACATTTCCGGCCGCGTCTTTAGCTTTTACATAGAAACTATAAGCAGTTGAAGCCGTCAGACCTGTTACCGCTAATGAAGTGGCGGTGATGGTGGTTTTCAATACGCCATTTTGATATACATCGTATCCGGTAATACCAGTGTTGTCAGTTGCAGCAGTCCAAGACAAATTAGTGCTGGAAGTGGTTGTTCCCGAAGCCGAAAGAGTTGAAGCTGTCGGAGCAGTAGTATCAGCTGTAGCAGAACCTGTAATAGTAAAATCGGCATTGTTCACATCAAAGAAAATGTGGTTGCTCCCTTTAACCATGATTCGGTTTTTGGTTCCCGGATTGTTTGGGATTATTACGTTTTGTGAGCCGTCATTAGGAGTGCCTGCCACTAAAGTGATAGGGAAGGTTTGTCCTCCGTCCGTAGATAATAAAATGTCAACATTCGCACAGTTTACCCCATTGGCCGTTGTTCCTGCAACCGTCCAGTTGATGGTTTGTGAGGTCCCTGCTGCATAAGTCACAGCCGTATTTTGTGAATTAACGGTAAAAGGTCCTGCAACACCGTTCACGGTTACAACCATATCGTCAGCATTGTTAGCACCGCCTCCGATTCTGTTATCGCGAACGGTTAAACGGAAGTTTAAGGTTCTTGCAACGCCGGGTAGCGTTTCCGAAGCAATTCTATATCCTGGAGTTGTAGTTAAACCTGCCAAAATGGTATTCATATTTGGAAAATATCTTACAGGAGAAGTGGTTGGCTGATACGATCTGAAAAGAGGACCAGTCGTAGCTGTAGCAGTTGGAACTGTTGAAGTTGCGTTTCCTAAATCCATTTGCTCCCAGCAATAGGTTAGTGTTTCGTTTGTATTTGCATCTGTTGCAGTACCAGTTAACATAAAAGGAGTTCCTTTTGGGATGATATAATCGAGACCGGCATTTACAACTGGTGTAGCGTTTCCTGTATTGGTAACAGTTCCGCAGGTTTTGGCTTTCAGATTGTCTGTAATTTGTTGGATGCTGATTGCGTGAAAGTAATCGTCCGGAAATTGTTGAATATCCTTTACACTGGTCCCCGCATAACTCATGACAGTTGAGCCACTTCCGGGTTCCATCTGAGCCGGATTGGCACCTTCGGTTGAATTTGTAAAAGTGTGATTGGCTCCTAATTGATGAGCAATTTCGTGTGCAGCGTATTTGATATCATAACGATCACCTTCCGGTGTATAGGGAGACAAAATAGAAGTATATCCTCTTCCTTTGGAGTTATCAACACCTATGCATCCTATACATCCGGCATTACCGCCACCTAATGCAGAATCAAATAAATGTCCGATATCGTAATTGGCTTCTCCTATAACAGAAGTTAAGGTAGCTTGTAATTCTGAAGGCCAGGAAGTTTTTGTAGAATAAGGATCTGTATTGGCATTAGTGTAAATTAAATTGTCGTTATTGGCAACAAGTACTAATCGTACGCCTAAATCTCTTTCATAAATACCATTGATTCTGGTAAGCGTATTGTTCATTCCGGCTAAGGCCCCTGCTTTAGAACCTCCAAAATATGAGGTATATTCTCCGGTACAGGAGAGGGCAAGTCTGTATGTACGTAGTTTGCCATCGTCGGCTCCTCTTGCAAAAGTGCCGCTATTGTCTGTAGATTTCATAGCATGGGTTGCATCATCGATTACGCCACACTCAAATTTATCCAAAACATCTTTGTGGTCTGAATTTTTATAAATCGTATAAGCGGTTTTATCTGCGTTTACAGGTTCTATAAAGACAGTTTCCTTATTTGGATATACTGTCATGGATTTAAAACCTAACGGGGAATTACTGATATATGCACGCGTCTTTGGGTTGTCTACACCAACGGCGATGTAAGATTTTATCTCGGGATATTTGGCGGCTAATTCAGGAGCCATAACAGCGTTCTCGTAAACTTTGAAGCTTTCCATGTTCCCTTCTCCGTTTGGCAACGTAATGATAACGTTTGACTTAATGTTGGTGTTCTCTCTTTTTGGAGATTTGCCCAACACTTTTTTCATAGCAGATACGTCTAAATCGAAAATATTTTTCTGAGGTAAGTGCGATTGAATAACTCTTCCAGAAGTTTCTTTTGCAGTACTCTTTTTCCATAAAGCATTTTCGCTTTGAGCGATTCCGTAGGTGCATGTAAATAATAGGGCAGCACAAATTAATTTTCTCATGAATTATCTTTTTTGTTAACTGGCTCAAAATTAAGTAGTTAAAAATAAATAATCGATGAAATTAACAAAATAATCGACGAAATGCACGTTTTTTAATTATTTCTAAGATTTGGGCTACATATTTTTATAAATTTAAAGATAATATTAATAATAAAATACTTAAACACTTGATTTTCAATAAATTGTATTTTGTTGTTTTTTGAAATTTTCTACCTGTTTTGGGTTGAAAATATTGTAATGTTTTGCTGTTAATGGAAAAGGTGACTTCTTTAAATTTTACGATGCCAATTTTTTTAATCAGCCTTGGTTCTTATTTTTTAACACAAAGGATCTATTATAAAAATGGTTGGGGATTATTTTATTTTTCAGTATAAACCAAAAAAAAATAGGTTATTTCTTATAGTTTAAAATTTTAAAAACCAATAAAAAACACGTAATATTTTTGAGAGGTTGGAATTTAGAAACATTTTTTTGTAAAAAATCTTACGTTTCAATATTACCCTTAAGTGTTTGGTAATCAATATATTGTTAAAAAAGTTAAAGTCTTGAATGGTTCTAATTTCTTCATAACAATACTATAAAATAGTGTTAAATTTGTGCTTATAAACTTTAGTAAGGTTATTAGACGGTTTTATGATTATTTGTGATTGCTTTGCAATAATACCTCCACAAAAATCAATTTACATTAGCATTGATTTTTAAACGGTTCTACGATTAATTGTGATTGTTTATTCAGTAATACCTCCACAAAGATCGGTTAACATTTTTACAATTCTCAAAGTGAATCGACGGTTACTTGTGATTGCTGATGCGATAATACCACCGCAAAATAAATTAACATTATTCTTTTAATTTGCGAATAATCTTAAAGTTTCAATTTTTGATTGAAAGGGCATTGTTTTCAGATCCCCTATTCTGTCATAGATCTTCCTCCTGATACTATGGTCTTAAAAACCTAGTATTATGAAAAAAAATATTCTACAATCGAATAAAAGTGGGCCAGATGAAGGTTACACTTTAGACATAGGAAACACGACAATATTTAGTGAAAATAAAGTACGCTTACTCTCTCTAATTATCGGTATGTTTTTATTCTGTTTGCCATTTGCCACATTTGCACAGACAAACCAGCAAGATTTAAGATTACTGACAACCGCATACGAACCTGGAAAATGCCCGGCAAACGACATCCGAGTTGTATCTGCTAGCTTAAATACGGGAAGTCCGTGTTTAACTTGTACTGAAGGTCCAGTAACGGCTCCTTTAACTATTAGAATTAACCACAATACAGAGAGCCCCGGCAGATATTTAGCGATTTGTGGGACTATAGTAGAACATTTGTCTGGAGGAGGGACAGTGGAGACAGACATTTCCAAATGCTTTGGACCACTCCTCAAAAATTCGGAACAAATTGGAGGTGGTCAAAATTTAGCCTCCTTTAACGTTACCTTTACTTGTGGCAGTACACTTGAATTAACGGATATTCTTTTAGTTTGGACAGCTGCTAATGGAGGGTGTCCTGTAACATTGGATAATAATCCAAACGGTAAATATTGCTGGAACAATCCTAATGTTGATATTCCTACAGCAATTGTGTTAACAGAAACCCATGTAGATGCCGGATGTTTTGGAAGTGCCACCGGTTCCATCAATTTGTCGGTATCTGGCGGAGCTTCGCCATATACTTATGCGTGGACTGCATCAGCAGGCGGTTTTATCCCGTCAGGGCAGGAAGATGATCAGGATCTTAACGGATTGATAGCAGGAACTTATAGTGTAACCGTTACGGATTCAAAAGGTTGTACAGCTACGAAGTCGGGAATTGCTATAGGACAAGATCCTTTAACAGTGCCAGATATAACGAAGGCCCCGGACTCTTATTCAGATGTCTGCGGTAAGTCGGCTGCACAGGCTCAGGCCGATGTTAATGCGGCTTTTGCGGCATGGTTAGCTGTGGCTCCTGTGCCAAGTGGAGGAACGTTGCCTTATGCAAGTGTTGTTCAGAGTCCGCTCAATCCTAGTGCACCTGCTTACACCGGTGGGTCAACTTCAGTTACTTGGACTGTAACCGATCATTGCGGGCAAACAGACTTCGTTACCGTAGACTTTACTGTTTCGAATCCGTGTAATATAGTTTGTGCTTCTGAAGCATCACCAGTATCCTGTAATGGCGGTTCAAATGGGTCAATTACAGTGAGTGCTTCCGGCGGAAACCCTCCGTATACATTTCACTTGTTTTTAACATCAGACGGCACTTTTGCAAACGAATTGCAAACATTAACGGATAATATAGCGCCGACAGAGCCAGGTCAGGTGACTTTTTCGGGCTTAAGTGCAGAAAATTATACTGTCTTAATTACCGATGGTGCACATGATATAGATAATGCCCAAGCATGTGACGGTGTAGAAGTGTCACAACCAGCAGCATTGACTTGTACAGTAGCTAAAGTTAGTGATG
>NZ_AUCZ01000021.1 GCF_000430025.1 Flavobacterium suncheonense GH29-5 = DSM 17707 | reverse complement strand
GATAAACTATTGTACCGGAACTCATTTCTATGATCCGGGAGGTGCAGCAGCTAATTATCCGGCTAATGCAAACGTTACAACCTTAATATGTCCTGCAAACCCAGGAGATATTGTAACGGTAAGTTTTGCTACTTTCAATACGCAGCTCAATACCGATTTCTTAAGAGTTTATGACGGTCCTAATGCGACGTATCCTTTATTGGCGACCTTATCGGGAACAACGGTTCCGGCGCCGATATCAGCGAATATTATCAACGGAGGATGTTTAACCTTTGTCTTTACTTCGAATGCGACTACGCAGGCAGCGGGATGGGATGCTACGGTAACGTGTGCACCACCACCAACGTGTCCGGCTCCGTCCAATTTACTTGTAAACGGAACTACCGATACAACGGCAACTCTGTCCTGGACACCGGGTCTTTCCGAAACAGCTTGGGAAGTATTGGTTCAGCCAGCGGGAGCAGGTGCACCAACTGCTGGCAGTACAGGAATTCCGGCGGGAACAAACATGAACTTTGTGGTAAATACGCCACCACTTACTCCGGCGACCAACTACGAATATTGGGTAAGAGCAGTATGTTCAGCATCAGACAACAGTATCTGGGTGGGACCTAAAACTTTCACAACCTTGTGTTCTGTTATCAACGTACCGTTCCAGGAAGGATTTAACTCAACATCTCCAACAGAACAATGTTGGACGGTAGTAAATGCAAATGGTGATGCAGATGCGTGGGATATGAACTACGCTACAAACCCGTTCGAAGGAAATCAGGCGGCAATGTTGTACACAGACTTTAATGGAGGTGCCAACGACGACTGGTTGATTTCTCCAGTACTTAACTTGAGTGCCACACCTGGGCCTAAACGTTTGAAATTCCACTACAGAGTACAGTCGGCAGGTGAGCCTAACGACTTCAGAGTGGTATTGTCAACCACAGGACCGGCAACAGCCAACTTTACGGAAACATTGGTTCCGCTGACTTCGTATAGCAATATTGCCTATGAACAAAAAATTGTAAATTTAATAGGGCCGGGCAACGTACCTTATACCGGTAACGTAAATATTGCATTCCACGTGCCAGCCGGTGGATTAGACGGATGGCGTTTGTATATCGACAATGTAATCATTGAAGATATGCCGGCATGTCCGGATCCGTCCAACTTGGTTGTAAATGCAACTACACAGACTACTGCAACGTTGTCGTGGACACCTGGTTTTACGGAAACAGCTTGGGAAGTTGCGGTTCAGGCACCAGGTGCCGGAATGCCTCCAACAGGTTCTACAACCATATATCCGGCAGGTACAAATACCAATTTTGTGGTTGGTCCTTTAAACCCTAGTACCAACTATGAGTATTGGGTTAGAGCGATTTGTAACGCAACGGACCAGAGCGCATGGATAGGGCCAATTCCTTTCAGCACGACTCAAATTCCGGCAACCATGAACTTCTCCGATAATTTCGAGGGACCTTCAGGATTTACATTGGTTAATGGAACACAAACAAATAAATGGGTAATCGGTACGGCTGTAAACAACGGCGGAACCAGTTGTCTATATATTTCGAACAACAATGGTGTCTCTAATGCTTATACAAATACAGCTACTACAACGGTTCACGCATATCGAGATATTGCGGTGCCGGCCGGAGTAACTTTAATGAATCTTTCGTTTGATTGGAGAGCACAGGCAGAATCTTGTTGTGATTACATCAGAGCTTGGATTGTACCTACATCGTATACTCCAACACCAGGAACATTAGTAGCGGGTGCTGCTCCGGCTTTCTTACAGTTGTCACCTAATCTTAATAATCAGGCTGGCTTTTCAACGGTAAGTTACGATATTCCGGGAGCCAACTACACAGGACAAACCATACGTTTGGTTTTTGAATGGAGAAATGATGGCAGTGTAGGAACAAACCCTCCTGGGGCAATTGACAATATTAATTTCTCAGTAGTAACCTGTCCTAAGCCAACAGCTTTGGCAGTAAGTGCTGTTACTGAAGGTTCTGCAACAGTTTCTTGGACAGCAGGTGCGGGTGAAACAGAATGGGAACTTGTAGTTCAACCTTTAAACTCAGGAGTGCCTACAGGAGCCAGTACCATTATTCCGGTTACTGGAACACCTTCTTACACTTTCCCTCCGGGATCATTATCCCCAAACACCAACTACGAATATTATGTTAGAGCAGTATGTTCTCCTACAGATTCGAGTTTGTGGGCAGGACCAAGACCGTTTACTACCACGCAGATTCCTGCAATAGTTAACTATGTTGAGGATTTCGAAAGTACCCCGGCTTGGACGTTAAACAACGGTACCCAAACCAATAAATGGATAATTGGTACCGCAACAAGTAATGGTGGAGCACAATCGTTATATATCAGTAATAACAATTCGGCTAATGCTTATACAAATTCATCTACTTCGGTTGTACACGCTTATCGCGACATTTTAATTCCTGCCGGTACGAATTTGATGAACTTATCTTTTGATTGGAAAGCAGTTGGAGAATCTTGTTGTGACTATTTGAGAGTTTGGACTGTACCGGCAACATTTAGTCCGGTAGCGGGCACACAAATTACTGCAGCAGCAAGTAACGGTCAGCAGTTAAATGCTGCAAATATGAACCAACAGTCTGCTTGGACTACTCAGTCTTATGAATTAACAGCCGGTGCCTATGCTGGCAATATTATGAGATTGGTTTTTGAATGGAGAAATGACTCAAGTGTTGGTACGAATCCACCGGCAGCCATCGACAACATTAACCTGACCATTCCAACTTGTCCGGAGCCTTATAACCTAGCTTCATCAGGACAAAGTGGTTCGCCTATTGTTACGTTATCATGGACACCAGGTGGTTCGGAAACACAATGGGAAGTGGTTGTTCAGACTCAAGGACTTGGTTTGCCAAATGGAGCCTCAACAATAATTCCTGTTTTTGGGGCACCGGTATATAACTACTCAGGTGTTAACGGTGTCTTCTATGAATATTATGTAAGAGCCGTTTGTAGTTCTTCCGATTCAAGTGAGTGGGCAGGGCCTTTTGTATTCTCTATTTACGCACCCCCTGGATGTGCCAGCGTTGATGTTGTAGGGGTAGGAATTGACGTGGTGAATAACCAGGTGCTTTTATGCCCTGATCAAGCGGCTCAGGATGTACAGTTATCAGCCTCCTATTTTGGTATTGGAGCAACCACATCTTATGACGTATCTTCAATTGATTATAATCCACCATTCCCGTTCACAGGCGGAACACAGGTGAGTGTAGGAACAGACGACGTATGGTCTCCAGTTGTTAACTTACCGTTTAATTTCTGTTTCTTCGGAAACTCGTACTCTACAGCCAGAGTTGGATCCAACGGTGTTGTAGCGTTTGGAGTTCCTGCAGCGACTACTTATTGCCCTTGGAGTTTCAGTACAACAATCCCTAATACAGGGTTCCCTATTTTAAATGCTATTTACGGGGTTTATCAGGATGTCGACCCAAGTATTAACCCGATAGCATCCGGAACAACAGTAAACTATCAGGTTTTGGGTAGCTACCCATGTAGAGCGTTAGTGGTTAACTTTACGAATATTAACCAATTCTCTTGTGGTACCGCTACAGGTCCTCAAACCTCTCAAGTAGTGTTGTATGAAATCTCTAACATCATCGAGGTGTATGTTCAAAGACGTGTGCCTTGTGTAGGATGGCAGAGTGGTGTTGGTGTTATTGGTATCCAGAATGCAGCGGGTACTGTGGCATACACACCGCCGGGAAGAAATACCGGTGCTTGGTCTGCCACTAACGAAGCTTGGCGTTTTACACCAAATGCGCCGGCTACAATCGACTTAGCATGGATTCAAAACGGAACGGTAATTGGTACCGACAACACAGTAACAGTAAGTGTAAGTGATGATACGGTAGTAACCGCTCAGGCGACTTATACTCAATGTGACGGTTCAACAGTTGTTAAAACTAGTGATATTCAGATCGTAGTAACCGAAGAGTTGCCTACACTGGTGCCACACGACATGTTTGCTTGTTCAAACGATGCAAATCCAACGTTTGATTTAACTCAAAACGGAGATTATGTGTTGTCTGAGTCCATCTCAACTAATTATAACGTAACATATTATACCTCTGAAGCGGCTGCCATAGCTGCAGTTCCTGGTACTGAAATTCCAAACCCAACGACCTATTCAGGCACCGATGGGGAAACAATTTGGATGAACATTACCAGCAATGCAAATTGTACGGTTATTAAATCGTTCACATTATCATTCAGTACATCAGTTCCGGATTATACTTTAACTGGAATAACTGGTGGTGGTGTTACAGTTTGTAATGGCGATACGGCTACCATTACGGTAACGCCTAACAATTTCAACGGAGCAACAGCTTTCTACGAGTGGGTTGATCCAAATGGCGATGTTATTGCGGAAACATCCGGAACATTAACATTACCAGCCGGAGCACTTCCGGGTACTTATGTGGTAACGGTGGATACTGGATGTAAAACTACACAAACCTTTAATGTGAGTGTGGTTCAGATAACAGCAACCGTACCGATGGTTACAGCTTCATGTAATCCATCAGTAGGAACACTTGTGGTAACAGGTTCAGGTGGCACAGATTATGAATATAGTTTTGATGGAGGTCTTACCTTCCAAACCGACAATACCTATACGAATGTGCCGGGTACGTATCCGGTAGTTATTCGCGACACTACCACAGGATGCGTATCTGCAGTAGAGGACGGTATCATCAACCCATTTGTTGGTGCTCCTGTTGCTCCTACACTTGCATTGCCGGTAGATCAGACCTGTTCTTCCAATGGAGAAATTCATGTAACCGCTCCGTCCAATGGTCCGGTAACTTACAGTAACTTATTTATTTCTGAGGTGATAGATTCTAATGCAGGGTCTTTGAGCTATGTTGAAATTTATAACGGTACAGGTACTTCGGTGAATTTATCCGGATACAAACTGAAATTTTACACGACTATGGGATCTCCTTCCTGCGATTTTACGTTAGTAGGAACATTAGCCAACGGAGCTACACATATTGTTAAAGTGAGTAATGATGCTAACTTCCCAGGAGTGGTTCCGAATCAGTCGGTAACTACTTGTTCAGGTGTTAACATTGATGACAGAATTCATTTAACAACAAGTACAGGTTCTCAGTCAATTATAGATGTTTGGGGAACTCCTGACGGTTCTGTCTTTACACCGGGAGGACAGCCAGGCTATACCTACAGAAGAAATAATACAGCGATCATTCCAAGCGGAACATGGAATCCGGCAGACTGGACCGCTATAGACCCTGAAGATTACACAGATTTAGGATCTTTTGTGCCGGCTATTACGAATTTCTATTATAGTTTAGACGGTGGAACACCACAAGCGAGCCCTGATTTTACAGATGTTGCCCCTGGCGATCACGTGGTAACTGTAGTAGATATGAATTCCGGATGTATTTCTCCTGGAACATCAATTACCATTGGAGCGGCACAACAGCCTGCCATTGCGTATGCATCACCATTCTGTCAAGGTGCAGGTACTGTGAATCCAACATCTCAAACAGGTGAAGTGAACGGAGTGTATTCGTCTACAGCAGGTCTGATTATAGATCCTGTAACGGGAGCTATCGATTTAGATGCCAGTACACCTGGAATGTATACCGTAACGTATGCAATTACAGGTTCAATCAACTGTACACCGGCTACGTTTGATATTGTGATTAATGCTAACATAACACCAGTTACAGATTTCAGTTATACAACACCTGTATGTATCTTAACTGGCGGAACTTTGTTGCCAACGGGAATTCCTGGTTTCACTGCAGGAGGACAGTATAGTGCACCAGCAGGTCTGTCGATCAACAGTACTACAGGTGCTATTAATGTAGCGAACAGTGCAGCAGGTACGTATACAGTTACCTATACAATTGCAGCTAATTTATGTAACCCTGGAAATGCTAGCACATTTGATGTTACAATTGACCCGGCTACCGATCCGGTTGTTGCTTTCAGTTATACTGATATCTGTACCGGAGGAGCAAACCAATTGCCTGCGTTAGCAGCTGGTTTTGTAACAGGAGGGACCTTTACTTCCACAGCCGGTTTATCAATTGATGCGGTTACCGGAGAGATTAATGTGGCTAACAGCGATTCGGGTACGTATACGGTTCAATACCATATCAATGAAGATGCCGCTATCTGTCAGAACGAAGCAGATCATACTGCTACGATTACGATTATTGACGGTGCAGATGTTGTTTTCGAACAAGGCTGCGAGGGTGTAAACTACATGATTACAGCCGTACCGGTAGACGGATCCTTTAATCCGTCTCAGGTATCGTACTCTTGGACAGGTCCTAATGGTTTCACCGCAACTACGCAGTCTGTAGTGGCGACTACTATGGGAACCTATACAGTAGTGATTACCACTTCAGAAGGTTGTTCAAGTACCGTATCGGAGAGTATCACACCGGAGTCTTGTTTAATCCCGAAAGGTATTTCACCGAACAACGACGGATCGAACGACAACTTCGATTTAGAAGGTATGAATGTTCGTCACCTGTCCATCTTCAACCGTTACGGAACAACCGTTTACGAGCACGGGGCGGGTTACACCAACCAGTGGCACGGACAGTCTAAAAATGGCAATGAGTTGCCGGACGGAACGTATTACTATGTAGTCGAGTCTGGCGATGGTCAAACCAGAACCGGATGGGTATATATTAACAGAGAACGATAAAAGCAGATAGAGAGCACTGCTTGGAAACAGGCAGTGCTTTTAACTAATAAGAAAAGCATGAAAAAAATTTATTTGTCGGCGTTATTAGCCTTTATTGGTTTTACGGACGTCCAGGCACAGCAAGACCCTCACTATACACAATACATGTATAATATGAGTGTTATGAATCCGGCGTATGCGGGATCGAAGGAGAGTTTATCGATGGGTCTTTTGTATCGCAAGCAATGGGTTGAGATTGAAGATGCTCCGACTACGGGGACATTTTTTGGTCATGCGCCTGTTGGTAAGAATGTAGGTTTGGGTTTGTCGTTTATCTCCGATAAGATTGGTCCTGTTGAGGAGAACAACGTCTACGCGGATTTCTCCTACACCCTGCAATTGGGCGGCGA
>NZ_AUCZ01000020.1 GCF_000430025.1 Flavobacterium suncheonense GH29-5 = DSM 17707 | reverse complement strand
AGTTTAGGATTGCCCTCAATTTTGGTTTTCCCATACCTTTTATCCATTAGATTGTTAACATAATCCAGTTCTGCTTTTGAGTAGTTGTACGGACCGTTTTTAACCCTTTTTAGCTCTCTGGAAATAGTGCTTGGATGTACCGATAGAGTAGAGGCAATTTGCTTTTTATTTTTCCCTAAAGCGATTAGTTTTTCAATCTCAATTCTATGGCTACGATTGAGTCTTTTGTAAGCTGATTTCATAACACAATTTTAAGTCATTTTTTTGTCTTGAAAATTGCGTTAGATTCTTGAGTCTGCTATATAGTTGCTGCTAACGTGTTGCAGCTTGGCAAAGTTGCGACACTTTTATTACTGTTCTTTACAAATATACCGAAAAGTTTGAAAGAAAAAACCTTACTTCGGAGAAGAAGTGCAAACACTGGCACTTACTGATAAAAACCGAACTTAGCGATTTTGCCAAACTGCTGTTAGCTGTCGTTTTTATTTTCTTTTAGTTTAGCTCAAAAAAGTCATTTACTTCTGCCAAAAGTTTCTCTTTCGATTTATTTTGATTTTTAATTGAATAAAAAAGAGTATTTATAGATTTATCAATTAGTTTTCCATCTCTAATTTTCATTAGATGCGGAAACTTTGAATAGTTTTTTAGATTGTATAAAGCATTTGAAATAAAATCCTTTGGGTAGTTTTTCGTTTCAATTTTTTTACCATTTAAGTAAACAATTTCAATATTATTTTTCAAGTTAGGAATAATTTCATTTTCGATAAATTCCTTCGAGTTCTTTCTATTGTTATAACAGAAAAAATTTACATCGTTATTTAGTTCTAGAAAATCAGAATATTGTTTTTCAAATTTTTTTCGATTGTAATAAGTAAATGGAAGAGAGAGAATTATAAATGGAAAAGTAATAAGAAAAACAATCAACCCTATAAAAATCACAGGTAAAAACCCAATATTTTCTTTAAATTTTCCCACTTTGGTTTGTTTTACGTTGATTTTTTGGTAAAATGACAGCTAACGTTTCAGGCTTAGCCGTCGTTGCGGCAATTTAAGAAAAATATTATTATGAAATGCTGCGCATGAAAATCCGAAGGATTTTCTTTTAAGGCTTAGGCTAGCAATGCGGCTAAACCGTTGTTGTACACTGCTTTTTTATTGATTGTTTTTTATAAATTTAATATAGTAAATGATAGATTTAGTTTCCTCTTCGTTAAACTTGAAGTTATGTTTATAAATATCGCCAAAGTATTCTTTAATTTTTTCAGCTTCTAAATTTTTACTTTTTATTAAGCTATCTTGATTTGTAATGAATTTACTTAAAAAAGGTACACTTAAGTTATTGTTTTTGAAGGAGTAATCTAAGTTACTAATTCCTTTCGCGTTAAGTTTGTGACAAGAAATACAATTTTTTTCAAAGTATGTTTTACCAATACTAGAAAGTAATATTTCTTTATTCTCGGTTTCAATTTTCATAAGGTAATCAGAATCACTATTCTCTTTGTTTTTACAAGAAAAAATGAGGAAAATTGATAATATTAGTAATAGTTTTTCCATTAAGTTTTTTCAAAGTAGTGTACAACGTTTTGCGGCTTTAAGAAGTGGCGTAATTTTCTTCACAAGCCATTACAAATATACCGAAAAGTGTTTAAGAAAAAACTTCTTTTTTAAGAAAAAATGTAAACACTAGCCTTTCCAAAAAATCACTGACCTAGCCATTTCTTAAAACCGCTGTTAGCAGAGGTTATTCTTTCGTCATAAGTTCTGTATTTTTTGTCCATAGTCCAAAATATGGATTTTTACTGTCTGTTCGTTTTAGTAAAATTAAAAAGGGTTTGTCAAAAATCATTTTTTTAGGCTTCGGTTTTTCATATTCTTCTTCTACGGCTTCAGTTGTTTCAGTAATTTCTGCTTCGCTTTCAATTTTAGCACCACTTTCGTCTAAAATAAAAGCAGTTCTTTGCCAAGCTCGTTCAATTTGAAATTTTTGTTTCTCTGTGTTAAATTTATTTCCTTCTAAAGTCGTATAATTTGTTTCTATGTTGAAATTAAACTTTGGAATTATTACTTCATCTTCTTCTTTGTAATAATATTTCCAATTTATTTTTTCGTTCTTTTTTTCAGTCTTTCCAATTTCCGTCAATCTATCAATTTCCTTTGTCATTTCTGCAATTGAATTGAAACTTTGGTCTGGCTTAAATAAAATGATTTCGTGTTCTTTGTCTTTTGGTAAAAGTTTAATTATAAAGTTGTTGTCGTTTTTGTAGTAAATAATTTTTACAAGTTGAAGTTGTTCATAACTGTCATAGCCATAAACACCAAATGAAGATACTTTTTGACCATCAAAAGTCAATTTTTTGTTGAAGCTTTGAAGTTTTAGATCAAATGGCAATGATTTATTAAATTCGGCCCTTGCATATATTGAATCTCCGTCAACTTCTCCACTAACTAAATATTCATTGCTTTTCAAAACATTTTCGAAAGATGTTGATTTATCAAGTAGTTTCAAGTCAAAATATTCGTCAGAAATTGTCAAAGGTGAGTTAATTTGTTTTCTTATTTCTTCCCAAGCGAATAGTAAAGTCGCACAATAAACCGAATTTTTGTCATTTGAAATTTTATGTTCCAAAGTTGGAATGAATTGTGTGTTTTTATATTCAGATAGTTTTTTTACTTCAGGAAAATTTCTGTCACTCTTGCAACTAAATAATGTTGTCAAAAAAAGTGTCAATATGATTGCTGTTTGTTTTTTCATAATCTCTGCTAACGTCCCGCCGGCTTTGTGTCAGGCGGGGATTTTTATTACTGATGTTTACAAATATACCGAAAAGTTATAAAGGAAAAAGCCCAAAATGAAAGAAGAAAATGCAAACACCAAGCCCTTACCGATAAATCCCCAAAACCCCGCTTGCACAAAACCGCTGTTATAGGCAGCTCTCTTATCACTTTATTAATTCTTCAATTTCTATCTTCAACTCTGGTTTTGGATTATCTTTTTCAAATTCGAATTGAAGTTCGATTTTTTCTTTTACGGAATCTAATGAACCTCCAAAATAATATCCTTTTGAATAATCATTTGGATCGAATTTCATTTGGATTTTCATATTATCAACAACTTCAAATTTGGTTTTGTCCCTTTTAATGGAAATTGGATAAAACCATCCGATTTCTTGTTTGTTTTTCCATAGCGCAAAATTTAGAACCAAAACTTCTGCAATTTTAAAATCAGGTAGGGTGGGTTTGCTTTTTTGATTTATTCGGGTTATTGCAATGAGATTTATTCCCAGTTCAGAATCTTTAATTGATTCTAATACAATTGCTCCGCCGTAATTTTCATTTTCAAGTTGGAATGTTAAGCAATCACCTTTTTCAAAAATTGGCTGAACAAGGATTTTCTTTTTCCTTGTTTTTGCTTTGGTTTTTTCAGATTGTAAAGTGTTATAGAACTTTTCAAGAACAATTTTTCTTTTTTTTATGTCTTTTTCAATAGCTCCAAGATTTTTCCAAACTTCAAGGTCGGAGCCTGTTTCAATAATTTGTTTTATTCTTTCTAAAAGCTTACTGTCAAGTTCTTTGCATTCCCACTGAGCTTTAGCTAATGCAAACCAAAAATTGTTGGAATCATCAGAATCATTTATTATTTCCTGATTATCCGCAATTAATTTTTTAGAAATATCAATAACATTGAATCCATCATTATATAAAGTAAAAAATGCTTCGTAAATATCTGAGTATGTGTCGTTAGATGATATTGCTGTTCCCCAAGCTCCCATATTTATAGTTTTCGTTTTTCCAGAGTTGCCTATAACGTGTTGCAGCTTGGCAAAGTTGCGACAGTTAATGATTAACGTTAACAAATATACCGAAAAGTTTGAAAGAAAAAACCTCACTTCGAAGAAGAATTGCAAACACCGTCGCTCACTGATAAAAACTGACCTAGCAATTTTGCCAAACTGCTGTTATACATTGGTTGCCGCCCAAAGTATTTAAAAACACAAAGTTTTCACATTCCAATTTTCCGTTTTGTTTGCTACGTTCTGATTGGCAGGAAAGGAGCGAAGGGAAATTAGCTTTTTAGTTTTTTAAACAACACTTAAAATTCAAAAAAAACTAAAATGCTAATGCGCGCTGGCATTCAAGAAAGCGCGTGATTTGTTATGTGTGTGGATTTTTCTTCCACACTTATAACAAATTTAAGATAGACTTGATTTTAACGATTTTCGTACTGAATTTCCAGTTAGTTATTCCAGTTAGTTTTTCCGGTTTGCTTTTCCAGTTTCTTTTTCAAATTGAATTTTTCCACAAAGAATTTCCAATTATTTTTTACTGCAATTTTTTAAGATTTCGATTCCAGTTCGTTGCATTAAGTTCCTGAGTTTCACGCGCAGTTGGCAACTAATGTATAACGTTTCAGGCTTGGCCGACGTTGCGGCAATTTAAGAAAAAATATGTTATGAATGCGAAGCATGAATAAAAGAAAAAATTCCTTTTAAAGTTAAGACCAGCAATGCGGCTAAACCATTGTTATAATCTGGTTGCTACTCACAATATTGTAAAAATAATTTTGCGTTCCAATTTCCGGTTCGTTTTTTTGCGTTCCAATTGGCAGGAAAGGAGCGAAGGGAAATTAGTTCTTTTGCTTTTTCTGCAAAAGTGCTAATGTGCGCCGGCATTCCATTCAGACGCGTGATTTGTTATCATGTGTAAATTTTCAATTTACACTTGTGACAAATTTAGAAAATACTTGATTTCAACGATTTGCGTACTAAATTTCTAGTTAGATTTTCCAGTTTACTTTTCACGCTCCAATCTTAAAAAAATAATTTTCCACAATGTTTTTAAGTTTCGTTTACACACAAAATTGGTTTTGATTTGGTTGTGAAATATTGATTACTATGTGGTTAAGTTTTTTTTTTACACACGCACTACGCAACTAGATTATAACGTGTTGCAGCTTGGCAAAGTTGCGAAAGTTAATGATTTACGTTAACAAATATACCGAAAAGTTTGAAAGAAAAAACCTCACTTCGGAGAAGAAATGCAAACACCGACACTTACCGATAAAAACTAAACCTAGCAATTTTGCCAAACTGCTGTTGTACAACGTTTTTTAATTTATATTTTCAAATTTATTAAAACTCTCTAACCATTCATTTCTAATACTTTTTGTTGTTTCGAAAGTCATTAAGTATTGCTCATTTCTACGAAACAAATCGCAAACAGTTTTCCAGTTTTCAATTTCCTTTTTCCAATAATTTGTGTCTGATTTTAAAACAGAAATTAATAAATCACCTTCATAAAAATCACCTTCGGCTAAGATATTTTGTTCAAGTTCAATAATTGCCAAAGGAATTAAATATTTGAGACTAATATTTTGTCCAATCATAATTCTTAAATCTTCAACTTCAAATTCTTTAAGTTGCTTTTTTCTTAATTCATTGCAAGTTTTTATTAAATGGCTACTAAAATTTATTTCTTTCCAAAACTGATTTTCTAGAACTTCCAAGGATTTGTCAAGCCATTTATTGTCAAATTTAGTTTCAGTATAAGAATTATCCATAATGTTATTCAAAATGTTGTACAACGTTTTGCAGCTTGGCAAAGTTGCGACAGTTAATGATTTACGTTAACAAATATACCGAAAAGTTTGAAAGAAAAAACCTTACTTCGAAGAAGAATTGCAAACACTGTCGCTCACTGATAAAAACTGACCTAGCAATTTTGCCAAACTGCTGTTAGCGACTGTTTTTTAATAGTTTATATTAATTACACCAAATAAATCACAGATAGCTATTGCAATGGAAGCAATACTTATAAAGAAAAAAAGCATAAGAACGGTGTAGCTGAATTCTTCTTCACTTTGGATAACAAATCTTTTTGGATTTTTTGGGTCATATAAAATATTCACATTCTGATTTATTTTGTTTTTGTAAGTTCTTATTTTACTAAAGTCAGTTGATGCGTAAAAATATGGTTTTTCGGAAATAATCTCACCACTAGCTATTTTAAATTCAATTATAGGTGTTTTATGTCCTTCATAATCTGATTCATACGTTAGTATTTTAGCGGAACATTTTACGCCTTTCAAGTATATGTATTTATTAAATTTATAACTTTCAATGCTAAAAATTAAAAATACCAAGCCAAGAATTAAGAAGCAAATAGAAGGTTTTATAAATGCAAAAATGATAAATACTAAAGCAATAATTATCCAGTATTTTTCTATATATTTTATCATTTGTTACAATAAGTTTTTGAATTCTCAAGTTCAGTTGGCCAATAGTCGCTAACGTTTCAGGCTTGGCCGACGTTGCGGCAATTTAAGAAAAAATATGTTATGAAATGCAGCGCATGAAAATCCGAAGGATTTTCTTTTAGTGTTTTATGCCAGCAATGCGGCTAAACCGTTGTTATAATTTGTTGCGACACACAAAGAATTTTACACACAGTAACCACAATATTTGACACTCCAATTGCGCAATGTATTTCGCTTCTTTTAATGAACAGATTCTTCTTTTTCTAGGTTTTAGACAACGAATTTCTACAAAGTAACCACAAAGAATTTCTACAAAGAAACTCGACAAAGTAATTCCGTAACTATTGCGTAAAGAATTTAAAAACTAATTATAGACAACGTTTTCACACACAGTTATTTGATTAAATTATGCGTAAAGTTTTGATTTTTTGAACCAGAACTTTCCATTAAAAACTGAACCTGGATTACAAACCGGAGCAATGAATTATAACGTTTTACGGCTTAAAACCGTTGCGGCAATTTACGAAATATTTGTTATGGAATGCAGCGCTTGAAAATCCGCAGGATTTTCATTTAAAGGTTTGAACCAGCAATGGTTTTAAACCGTTGTTATAGCGCGTAGATTTTATGATTATAATTGCGTTTAGTATTTAAAATTAATTTAGCGGTTTAGTTTTTCCAGTTTTTTATTTTGTTAGAATAGGAGAGAAGTTCCAACTTATTTATAATTTAATTTTCAAAAAAAAAAAAATTAAGCCAGAAACATTCCAAACGCTGGCGTGATAGATTACCGATGCAAAGGACGAATGCTAACAATTCGGCGCAAGATTGGCACACACGCATACGCAAAGTAACCAAAAACCTAAGCCAAACCAAACGCTGGCATGCCGATTACAAGATTACTGACGATTGCTAACAATACGGCGAAAGATTGGCAAATTTATGCGCAAACTTTA
>NZ_AUCZ01000019.1 GCF_000430025.1 Flavobacterium suncheonense GH29-5 = DSM 17707 | reverse complement strand
TAATGCGCGTTGGCATTCTATTCAGGCGTGTGATTTGTCATCAGGTGTAAATTTTTAATTTACACTTGTGGCAAATTTAAGATGAATGTGATTTTCAAAGATTTGCGTACTGAATTTCCAGTTAGTTTTTCTAGTTAGTTTTTCACGTTCCAATTTTAAAAACTTAATTTTTCACAATGTTTTTAAGTTTCGTTTACACACAAAATTGGTCTTTTATTTTTTGCGAAATGTATTGATTACTATTAGTTTGAGTATTTTTCCACACGCACTACGCAACTAGCTTATAACGTCCCGCCGGCTTTCTGTCAGTGGCGGTTTTTTATTACTGACGTTTACAAATATACCGAAAAGTAGTTAAGAAAAAACTTCTTTTTAAAGAAGAAATGCACTCACTGACCATTCCAAAAAATCCCCAACCCCGCCATTGCAGAAAACCGCTGTTACCAGCAGTATTTCTTTAGTTATTACAGAAAATTTAAGTAATCATTTAGTAGAAAAATAATTAGAATATAAAGTAGCATTATTGAAATAGCAAAAGTTAAAAGTGTCGAAAAAACTAGTTCGGGAATAAGATTTAATTTCCATAAAATATATATTGATAGAAAAGCTAATACAATTGAAATTGCAACACTTGTAAAAATAAAAAATAGTGAATTTTCTAAGTTTATAATTGCTTTATATTCTGGAATAATGAATATAATACAAACTATTGAAATAACGTATGAAAAAAAAACTATAAAATTTTTTACAGAATCATTTGGGTTATCTTTTTTAATTGGTCTTGCTAAACTTCCCAAAATGTCTAAAATCTCTGAAATCATAACGTTTTAAAGTTTCTGTTGAGCGAATATTGCTGGTAACGTCCCGCCGGCTTTGTGGAGTTGGGGATTTTTATTCCCAGACCATTCCATTAGGACTGATGTCAAATATATAAAATTGCCTTTAAATTTTGCCTAAAACCCCAATTTCACAAAACCGCTGTTAGGCGCTGTTAATTTTGAAAAATGTATTCATATCTGTACGTTCTGGTTTTTGAACCTGATGAATATATATTTTCCGAATACTTAAATATTAAACCATTATTTGAGTATTCAAATTTTTCAAATCCAGTTTTAATTTCTTTCCCATTTTCTATCTTGAATAGTTCTCTTTTTATAAATTGACCTTTAGTATCATAAAAGTAATTATCTCCATGTGTGGAGCTACCTTCATTATAAATTACTTTTACTAATTTGTCTTTTAAGTATGTTTTGATTGTGGAAAAGTAGAATTTATCATTATTGAATGCTTCAGATTTAATCTCTCTATTTTGGTCATCAAAATATTCTATTATTGTTCTGTTTTTTATAAAATCACCATTTATTTTAGTTATGATTTTTTTGCCATTATCAAAATATTCATATTCTGTGATTTGCTTTATAGAATCATTGTCACCGAACATTTCTTCTCGGATTTTTTTATTATCTACATTGTAGTAATTTTTGAGAAGTAATTTTTTGTTTTCTGAATAGACATTTATAAGATTTCCTTTTTCGTCGTATTCATTGGTCATTATTGTTGGTTCTGGAAACGATGAATGAGTCATTATTGTTTCTAAAATATTTCCCTTGTTATCGTACTTAAAAGTTCGTGATGTTTTTAGATACGTTGCACTTGTGAAATTATCTTTTTGATTGTAGATTAATCTCCCATGTTCATCAAATTTAGATATTTCAGACAACTCATTTTTTTCGTCATAAACTTTCTGTTCGCTAACTTTATTTTTCAGAATAATGCTTTCATCGTTATTTTGACAATTTGCGAAATAGAAATTAAAAAGTATTGAGAAGTATATGAAAAATTTAGTCATTATCCGTCATTTTTGGTTTAATAGCGCCTAACGTTTTGGCGCTTGGCGCAGTGGCGGATTTCGGAGCATAAAACTGTCAATATACCACAAATGTTGATTCGAGGTAGAATGTTCAATTAACCACGTCACCCGCCATTGAGCCAAACGCCTGTTGTGTGCAGTAGCTAATCTATTTTTTATCAATTTTAAAGAGCTAGTCAAGTGGTGGTAAATTTTTATCACACCTCTGTGCATTAGAATGTGCAAGAACCTTTCCTACAGATGTTATTTGGAAACTCGTGCCAATATTGTCCCACCATTCCTTCAAGACTTTCAAGTTTGGACGCTTGTCCCACTCTTCCATAAATTTTTGAATATTCTCGCTTCTAATATTACCATCTTGCTTGTAAAGATCATATATTGAATTAATGGCGTTTTTCTGATCATCAGATAAAGGCACCGGTATTGTAATAATATTACCACCGTGGTTTATTTGATGCTGTATATTTAAAGAACTTATCTGTTGTCTATTTGGAACACTTATCCTTAGAAAACCTTTATTAAATGAATGTTCAATTAACATATTTTGCGGCAATTGAGCGGCCTTAATTATTTCAATCGCTTTATTAAAATTCTCAGATTCTTTCTCAATTCCAACATCGATGTAACCCGCTAATCGTTCAGGATAATATTGCTGTATTTTCTTTAGATTGCCAAATGAACTCAACCGAGTGGCATCCAATATATCCAAATGGTCGAGCCAGCCGTTTCCAACTGGAAGGCTACCATATAATAATTTTCCGAACAGTTCATTTAAAACATCTAATCCTTGATTAACATCTCCGCTCACTGGCCAAAATGTTGAAACTGCGTGAGACACAGTTAAACCTAATAAAGCATCATCAGAAATCTTATCAACTATCTCAACTGCTCGGCTAATTCCAGCTCTAATATTTCGATTTTCGCCTTTCTGAAATCTATGAATTAGTAATTCAGACAAAAGGTCATAATCTGCGGGTCTTTCTGTCGCAGCAGCCGTTTTTTGCGCTTCAACTAATAATAATTGGAAACTAGGGTCTGCAAATGCTTCTAACGCTCCATTTACTTTTTCCATTTTGGGCATTAGACTTTTTTCAAATTCACTAACTCTCGAGTTGGCCACTGTCCACGCATCTTGAGTGTAGTCTTTCCTTAATTGCAAATTCATTTCTTGGTAAATCTCTCTTGCTCTCTTCTCATCAATACCAATATGAACAGTCATTTGTTCGGCTTGCATTAACTGTGAATTTTCACTTCCTTTTTGAATTTTTTTATTATCAGTTATAGTTTGATTTCCTGCGGCTTGATAATTATGGGATTCTTTTCCTGACTTTTGGATAAATTTTAATTTAGATTTTATTTCATCACTGGTAAATATTTGGGCGATAAGTGCTCCAAATAATCCAATAGAAGTTACAGCTGGTTCCCAATCAGGAGCAGAGATCCACCATATGATAGCTCCAATTAGAGCAATGAAATTTATTATCGCGAGTACTGTTCTCATTTTTTTCTATTGCACACAACGCTTTGCAGCTTGAAAAAGTTGCAAAGATTTATTACTGTTGTTTACAAATATATTGAAAAGGTTGTTAAGAAAAAGCGCCATTTAAATAAAGAAATGCAAGCACTGACTTTTACTTAAAAACACTAGCCATGCAATTTTTTTAAACTGCTGTTATACAACGTTTTTATTTTAAATAAGTTAACGTGCTTAATTTGAATTTTTTAGATGCCAAATTGGAACTATTTCTTATCCTGAATGTATTTATGTAAATCTTTATTATATAATCATTCATCTCATCAATAATCAATTCTGCTTGAAAATTAGTGTTTATTTTAAAAGGAATTTTTTCTTTCAAAACTTTGAAAGAAATTTTTTCCGTAGTCCATAAATCCAAATTCAGTTCTTCGTTTGTTATAGTTAATTCGCTTTTACCTAACATATTGGAATTATATATAGGTAAAATTGTAATTGTTAAGGAATCAGATGTGTTTGTTTTTTTTTCTATTTTTAAACTATCAATTGGTGTTTTTTCGTCTGTGAATTTTAACTCTATATTTTTTTTATCAAAGATGTATGTTCCAGCTCCTTGTTCTTTGATTAAAAAACCTTTTATAAAGGATTTCTTTTTTTTACTTTCTAAATAAGGAGAAGTGTCAAAGAAAGAAACATATCCAAAAGTGTTATTAGGATAAATAGTAATATATCCTAACTTGTCATTTGTTAGATATGTTCCATGATTCAAATTATTTTGAGCATAACTAAAAATATGAAAAAGGAATAAACAAATAAGTATTTTATTTTTACTCATAATCCTAAAATGTTGTATAACGTCCCGCCGGCTTTGTGCTGGTGGGGATTTTTGTTACTGATGCTTACAAATATACCGAAAAGTTTGGAAGATAATTTTCAAAAAAAGCAAAGACTTTTTGAGCCAGCTCGTTCCATTAAACACCGAAACTCCACTTGCACAAAACCGCTGTTAACGGCTGGCAATCCTCATTTTTAGATAATTGTCTGGTGTCATGACTCCTAAAGAACTGTTTTTATAATCTTTGGTATTTCGTGTAATTATAATATCAATTTCTTTGTTTAGTTCCGCTGAGTAGTTTTGTAAAGCATCTTCAAAATCTTTAAACTCTGAATTTAATGCTTGTAATATTGAGTCTTTATTAATTACAAGAACTTCTGTAATTGAAACTAACATTTTTAACTTTTCAATTACTTTTTCGTGTTTCGCAGTTTGTCTTAGTAAGTAATAGACATTACTAATAATTACAGGAGTGACAAATCCTGTAATTTCTTTTGATTCACAAAGAGATAAAATTTTTGCTGCGTTTTCCGAAAATGGCTCTCGATCAAAAAAGAAATCAAGAATAACATCAGTATCGATTAGAATTTTTGCCATAGATTATAAATATTTTTCAGATAATCTATTTACTAAATCCTTTTTATAATTGATCTTTTTTGGAGCATTGAACGAACCTTTTAACGATTTTACGATAGGAGTTAACTCAATATCATTTTGAGCATTATCTTTTGTTAATGCTTTTAAATAATTTTCAATTAAATCAGATAAACTGCGTTCTTTTTCTTTAGCATATTTTTTAGCCTTTTCAATCACAGATTGTTCGATTGTTAATGTTAGCTTAGTATTCATGATACACGACCTTTTTAAGTTAAACTTATACGTGCAAAGTTAAGAAGTTTTTTTGATACGTACAAGTTTTGTTCTTAGCGCACGTGTTATTTTTTGCTTGCCGTTAACGTCCCGCCGGCTTTATGCAGTGGCGGTTTTCCACTCACGGAACATCACAAATATACCGAAAAATTTCACAAAATTCTCCAAAAACCCCAAGCGCCGCCATTGCTTAAAACCGCTGTTGTATGCCGTTTATTTTGCTTTTAGTTTTGGACTTTTATAGTTTGATAAAAATGCCATTGCATTATCACAATCTGAAAATGAAGCCTCAATTTTATCATTATTATTATAAACGATTTTAACTTCAAATCTAACTAAATCATTATCTAACTTATTAGGAAAATTTTTTGTGCTCAAATATTGCAGGGCTTCTTCAATTGAGTTCAATACTTTTTGAGAACCATATAATGGTAAAATTCTAACTTCTGTTATGTATCTATCAACGCTTTTTTTAAGTGCGGTAAAGAAAGTTTCTACTTTTTCTTTATTAATTTCAATTAATTTATCAATAACTTTTTCTTTATCTTTAAATAACTCCCAAGCTTTAATTTTTTTATTAAAATCATCTGTTGATGTATCTTCATCAAAAGAGGCATCCAATCCAAATTCTAAAAAAGCTTTAGTTACAGTTGAGTATTCAAAATATAAAACTTCAAAACTACTTGATTTTAATTGTTCTAATGCTCCCTTAGTAAAAACTCCTGCTAAAATAACTCCTAGAAACGGTGCTGAATGACTATGAGTTGAAGCTAAAGGCAAT
Organism: Flavobacterium suncheonense GH29-5 = DSM 17707; assembly: GCF_000430025.1. Lineage (GTDB taxonomy): Bacteria > Bacteroidota > Bacteroidia > Flavobacteriales > Flavobacteriaceae > Flavobacterium > Flavobacterium suncheonense. The sequence goes on along the minus strand of NZ_AUCZ01000019.1, from coordinate 4,247 downwards.
ACTGCTCCTTGGATTTCTTGCGCTTTATTTCTTGAATGCTTTGTATATCTTCTCCATGCACTTTCTATAAAGGCTACAGGAGTTCCTATTTTATCTTCTGTACCATTTCTTTCAAGTACAAAATCTAAATCATGCTTATTACCAAAACTATCTATCCAAGATACTTTTTTACCAGATCTAGCTTTTCGCTTTCCTATAGAATCTAAATATAAATTATTTGCTGTTGCAAATTCTTGAAAATACTTTTTCATTGTATTTTCAAGAATTTCTCCTATAATTTGTCCAAATTTATGTGCGGGTGATATTGCCATATGCTTTTATTTAATCCAAAGTCTACCTTCTTTTAAAGGAATAGTATGTTTTCTATTTTTCCATTTAACATTTCGATCTCTTGTTTTTTCAAAATAATAAGAATTGAATCCAGCACCAATAGCTAATTCACCTAACCATTTGTCTACAGGCAAATAAATGCCATATGGAGCAGAATCCCCAACTACAAAGCAAATATTTGAATTTTCAGCGCAAACTCTTCTCAATGCAACAAATGTATCTCCCATATCTTTAAAATAAGCTAAAGCCATAAGATGATAATTTTTTTTACCACCATGAGATAATCGTTCAATCGATAGAAGATCAAATTGCTTTTTAAGTTCGTCACGAATTGGATTTAGACACTCCGATTCAAATAACTCATCAATTTCATTTTTGATATGTGCAACATGTTGTGTACATGCTCTCACAATATCATTTTTTACTAGATTTTGTAGTTCTCCCCAATTATCTATTTCTTCCCAAAAGGATAATTCTATTCTTGTTGCATCAGCATAATCATAGTTGTTTGCGTATGGTGGAGATGTTACCACTAAATCAATAGAATTATCTGGTATACCGTTTAAAGTTCTAGCATCGCCTTTAATAAGAGTCGTGTTTCCAAGAATTAAATTTTTAGACTGCATTAATTTCATATCTTTAATTATAGAATTAATTTTGTCTTGATATGCGATCAATGGAGCCAAGATTCTTGATTTAGTTTTACCTGGTAAAACATATTGCCATTGGGCAGTTCCAGCAGATGATGAAACTCTTAGAATTGAAGTTATAACGAACCATAATAGTTTTTTATGATCTTCATTTACATTGAGATTTTCCCAAACATATTTCATTTTGAAAAGCTCATTCAAAGTTTCCTCTGAGTAACATTTAACCAAGAGTTGCGGATATTTTTTTTTAGGTAATTTGAAGTTTAAGACTTGAGTTAATAATAAATCTGATGAAACTTCAAACTCATCGGGATTAATTGTCCATAATAATTTAGATTCAGCTACTTTATGAATAAGCATATGAGCTTCTACACCATATGTGTTTTTTCCGTTTAATTGTCCTTCAAGTAAAACAGTTCCAGAGCCAACGAAGGGATCAAGTATATTATTTGATTCAGGGAATTTATCAAAAACGGTCTTGACCCATTCTGCGGAAAAACCAGCCGTATATCTAAACCATCCATGTACAGGCAATTTCATATTGTCAATGAATGTTGACGATACTTTATCCTTTTTTTTCAATTGTTCTTTTATTGCAGTTTCTGTCATCCCGCAAATGTATGAATTAATTAAATTTATTTGATTATTGTAATTTCGCTACGTTTTGGTTAAATGGCATACAACGTGTTGCAGCTTGGCAAAGTTGCGACAGTTAATGATTTACGTTCACAAATATACCGAAAAGTTAGAAAGAAAAAACCTGACTTCGGAGAAGAAGTGCAAACAGCGGCGCTTACCGATAAAAACCAAGCTTAGCAATTTTGCCAAACTGCTGTTATGCACCGTTTTTATAAGCGGTTTGGAATATCCATTGCTTGGTGTAAAACTCTTACTATTTCTAACACATTATCATCAGCTTTTTTGTAAATGATTAGATGAGATTTAACTCTAGCTTGTCTGTAACCGGATTTAATTTTTCCAATATCTTTTCCGCTATCAAAATCTTCTAAGATATATTCAATTTCTTGATAAATTAAACGATAATAGCGATTGGCTTGATTTACCGACCAATTTTGAAGAGTATACAACCAAATATTATCAATGTCTTCAAGTGCTTGTCTACTTATTCTATACTTTTTCATAAGTATTTTTTGTGAAGACTTGCTAAATGAGCTTCTGGATCAAAATTTGAAACCATTCCACTTTTTTCACCGATTTCAATTTCTCTTCGCAATTGTTTTATTTTTTCTTCTTCTAATTCTAACAACCTTAAAGCTGTTCTAATAACTTCACTTGCAGAACTAAAGCGACCAGATGCAATCTCTTCATTAATGAAATTTTCAAAATGATTGCCTAGCAAAATTGATGTGTTCTTTGCCATAATTATAAAAATTTATTCAAATATACCAAATTATGGTATAAGAAACATGTTTCTTGCGATTTTTTTCAAAATGGTGCATAACGTGTTGCAGCTTGGCAAAGTTGCGACAGTTAATGATTTACGTTCACAAATATACCGAAAAGTTAGAAAGAAAAAACCTGACTTCGGAGAAGAAATGCAAACAACATCGCTTACCGACACAAACCAAGCCTAGCAATTTTGCCAAACTGCTGTTAGGCACAGTATTATTTTAAGTCCTTTAATTCAAGTTTAGCAATATCTAATATTAAGTTTACTGCAATTAAGTAATCTTTCCAAGCAGTATTTTTATCTTCGGATCCTAAACATGAAATGGAATATTTAACTATGTTTTCAGGTAACGTATATCTTGATGCAAAATTTATTTCTGTGTCATTTCCATCAAGACAATTTTTTTCATCATGTATTACATCTTTAGGATTTATTTTTATAATTGCAGACGATAATTCCAAAAACTTTTCAGAGGTTGTTTTATATTTCTTTTTGCTATTAAAAGTTTCAACATAGACATCTACACTATTATCTTCTAAATGATAAATAGATATATCGATGCCACTATCAATTACTGATGAGTTGCTACTATGAAAATGTACGTATTTGATATTGTTTGTTTGTGAATAATTTTTTGAAAAAGTAATTATAAGGACAAATATTGTTAATAATTTCATAGTTCGTTTGGGTTTATTGTGCCTAACGTCCCGCCGGCTTTATGCAGTGGCGGCGGAATTACCACTGACGTTCACAAATATACCGAAAAGATTGAAAGAAAAAATTTGAAAAATAGGTGAGAAGTGCAAACACTGACCATTCCTAACAAATCCTAAAGCTAGCCATTGCTTAAAACCGCTGTTATAAGCTGCCTTTTTTTTCATTTAGTCCTTTAGTAACCTCTTCCAAATTTCTGTTTTCTTTGTCATAAATCAATGTCAAATTTGTTGCGAATGCAGGAAGTACAATGCTTGATTCCCAATTTTCTGTAATATTAGGTAGCATTTTTTTTGAATTTTCTATAAATCTAAACCATCCCGGTGTCTCTTCGTTTATCTTAAAATTGAGATTGTTTGAGCAATAAATTTCTAAACAGATTAGATCTGTTGTATATAAATCCATTTTATAAGCTATCATAGAATTTATTTCACTCCAATTTATAGAATCTACTGAATTTTCGAATTTAATTGAAAAAGAATTTTCGAAGAATGTAAAAATACCATCGTCATTATATATCTCCATGAAATCTTTCTTTAAATCTTGATTTTGAGTAAACTCATTTTTTCCAGTTATTTTAAAGTAAAATTTCTTTATTGGTGCTGAATTTGGATAATAGTAGTATAATAGCGCTGCCATTAATCCACAAGTAAAGTAACCAAAACTAAGTAACCCAAAGATTCTAAAGAAAGTTGAATCCTCTGCAATAAAAAAAAGAGTTAATGAGGCAAACATTAACATTCCTCCTGCAAATATTACTTTCTGTATTTCTTTTCCGTTAATCATTTTTGTTTAGTTTGCCGGTAGCTTATAACGTTCCACAGCTAAATGCAGTACCGACTATTTTATTAAAACGAAAATAATAAAAATAAGTTAGACATTCATCATTATTGAAGTAAAGGGAGGTATTGCATTTAGCTGTTGTTGTGTATAGTTATTTCTAGCACGCTCTCTACTTCCAAATAAGAAATAACGGAGTTGTGACGTCTCCACCTTAATCAAATTCTGCGTAATCTACTTTTTATGAACCTAAATTGTATTGATTATATCTTTTGATATGGTCAGTTCAATTTAGGTCTTCCCTAAGTATTTTTTTTCCATAACAATTAAAAGTTACTAAAAATCCTACTTATTGTTGACTT
>NZ_AUCZ01000018.1 GCF_000430025.1 Flavobacterium suncheonense GH29-5 = DSM 17707 | reverse complement strand
TGGCATTCTGCTCAGGCGTGTGATTTGCTATCATGTGTAAATTTTTAATTTACACTTGTTGCAAATTTGAGATGAATATGATTTCAACGATTTGCGTACTGAGTTTCCAGTATTGCTTTTGCGTTTAGTTTTTTACGTACCAATTTTTACAACGTTTTTCCACAATATTTTTCCACAACAATTATAATTGATAGTTATAAAATTTGATAGAAAATTTATTTGTAGAAATCGTTTAGGTTCTGATTTTTACGCGCGCAAGGCAACTGATTTATAACGTCCCGCCGGCTTTATAAAGTGGCGGACATTTTGTTACTGATGTTTACAAATATACCGAAAAGTTTGAAAGGAAAAAGCTGAATGAAAAGAAGAAATAAAATCACCAAACCATTCCCAAAAATCACCAAGCCCCGACATTTTATAAAACCGCTGTTATAGGCTGGCATAATTACAACTTTGGGATTTGTCCTTTAATGTTTTTTAGAATATTGTTAATCAGTAATTCCACTTTTTTGATGTTTTGTTCGTTTGAAGAAATATAATAATCCAATAATTTTATTTCAGTAACCAACTCTGAGTTTTCATTTTCACTTTTAAAACTTTCAAATTCATCAAAAAACTCAATTCTATATTTGGTTAAAGAATAATCACCATTTGGTCCTCCAAAAATTTTATCAGCATCAAAATTATCTTGTCCGTCATCTTCCCAAAAACAAAGTAGACAAATTTCCCAACTACATCGTTCATCAAGTGTGAAATATCCACAAGCTGGGCAAGAATTTGGAAGTTCAAAATCAATATCTTTTCTATAATTACAGCCTTTAATTTTTGGGAAAAGATTATTGAAATATTCTCTCCGCTCTAAAATGCGTTCTATTTTAGTTTGATTTTCCATTTAGTTTTACCACAATATTGGCTGCTTGCCTATAACGTCCCGCCGGCTTTATGAAGGCGGGGATTTTTGTTACTGATGTTTACAAATATACCGAAAAGATTGAAAGAAAAAATTTGAAAATAGGAGAGAAGTGCGAACACTTACCATTACCGATAAACACTAAAACCCCGCTTTTATAAAACCGCTGTTACCAGCAGTTATTTAATTAATTCAATTACTTCTTTTAATGATTCATATTCAGGATATTCTAGAATATCTATATCGTTCATACTGCCCAGTAAAATAGAATCTCTACATTTTTTCATTCTTGACAACATTGGTTGTAAAATGCTATTATATCTATTTACAAACTCGATTAAATCGGATTTGTTTACGGGTAGTTTATAGCCGCCACTATTTGAACTTACAATGATTACATTATTATCTCTTAATTGTCCAATGACATTTTTTCGAAATAACCTTGTTGAGTATTCCAAACCAATTTCAAATTTAAGCTTGTCCATTAATTCATGTGTTTGAATAAAATAATTTGGACTAACTTTTTGAATAAGCATTAAATATTTTAAAAGGTATATTTGTGCTGTTATATCAGTTTCAACTTTATTTTCATTTCGTGCAATGTAATCTTTTGCTAAAGTCAATGAAAGTTCTGCAATTTTAGGATCAAAATTTTCTGTCTCGTTTTCTTGCCTAACATAGTTTGCAATATTATTAGGCCAAAAACGTATATTTAATTTCTCTTTTAATATTTTAATGTAATCAGAAGAGTCTTCTGTAAAATGCTTTTTATCAAAACATTTCGCCAAACTCCCAACAATAAAATCACTAAGTTGGACTAAGTTATTTTCTTTACTATCGCTAAATTCAAATATTTTATTTTCGTTAAATAAGTCATATTGCGTTACTTCGTTTTCAATATATTTTTGGAAACTTTCTTGATATTCCTTTGTTCCAATTTGGTCAGCAACGAAAGTGATTTTCTTATTGATTCTATTTAAATCAGTAACTAATAGTTTATTAAAGTATTTATAAAAAGATTGTTTTATGCTTAAACCTTGTGAGTTAATTTCTTTTTTATCAACCACAATTAGATAAATTGTAAACTCAATTTGATTTAATTCATTTAGAATCGTAAGTCTTCTTGCGTGATTTGCTCTTTTAACATTTGAAGATTTTATTTCACTGCCTTGGAAATGAGTATTTCTAACATTTTCAATAATTTGTTGACCAGCTTTTAAATTTTTCTCTTCAATAAGAGTAGCACAAATTAAAAAATGAGATGAAACACCATCTTTTTCAATTTCTAGTGAATTCGTTCCAAATTCATCAATATGAGCTAGAATCTTCATCTACAGATTTAGTTATGTTATAATTGCTGGTAACGTCCCGCCGGCTTCATGAAGTTGGGGATATTTATTCCCAAACCATTCCGTCAAGACTGAGTCAAATATATAAAAATACCTTTAAATTTAGCCTTAAAACCCCAATTTCATGAAACCGCTGTTAGCTGTTCGTTGTTATTTAAACGACTTATCAAAAATATAACAATTCAAAATTATTTTAATAAAAAAGCTACAGCCCAATTGCTGTAGCTTTATCATAAAGATTGTGCTAAGAAAACTTTTATTTTGTTGAGTTTTTCAATTATCTTATCAATCTCCTCAACAGTAGTTAGTTCTATTCCGTTTAGATAATTTCCTTCTTTGTTTCTCTTATTTAAGTAATTCATCTAAAATTGTAGTCAGTTCAGGAGAAGAGGGTCTTGGAGCATTAGCGTTAACTATTTTTCCGTTAGGGTCGATTAATATAAATCTTGGAATTCCCATAACGTTAAAATCCCTAACAAATTTTGAGTTAAAATCATTATCAGCCAAAAGTTGTACACCACCCATTTTTTTATCTGTTATCATTTTTTTCCATTTTTCGATATCAGCTTGTCGATCAAGGGAAATACTAACAAATTCAATGTTTTTGCCATGATATTTATTTTCAATTTTTTCTAGAAAGGGAATTTCAGCACGACAAGGTGCACACCAAGTTGCCCATAAATCGATGTAAACATATTTCCCTCTGAAATCTTCCAATTTTGATTTTCCGCCTTTATAATTTACATAGTCAAATGAAGGAGACATTGTGTTTTTCATCAAATTGTTTATTTTTTTTTCTTCTTGTCTACTGTTATAAACCATTTTCATTTGCATGAATCTCATATCAGTTTCTTTTTTCATAAGGGAAACAAAAGATTCTGGTAAACTTTTATCGTTTAAGCGCGCCAATTTATTTTTAAGAATCTCTGCCGACTTGATATCGAAATCTGATTCATTTGATTCAAATAATCCTCCATAATCAACTTTATGATCTAATAAAGCCTCTTTAGCTAAAAAATTGTTTTCTACTGAACCACTTCCTTCGTATTTTATGGATTCATCAAATTTATTAGCATCTAAGCTTAATTTTAAATCAAGCCCGTTTTTAAGATATAACTCGGTGTATTCTTCACCAATTTGTAATTGATAGATTCCTTCTTCAATATTGAACTTTTCTTTAAATACACCATTATTTCCATTTATGGTAACAATTGGTCTCCCATGTGATGAAATAACAACTTCATTGCTAGTACCATTAATAATGTTCGCAGTAAACGACATCGAGTTTTCATTATTAATTTTAGTATCAATAGAAGTTTGGGTAGTTGAATTCGACAAAATTTTCTTGTCGGAATTAAGATCATTTGAGGTTGCTATTTCTGAGCTTTTTACTTGTTTAACAGTCTTTACTTGTCCATTTTGAGCATAAAGATTACTGCTATTTGCAATTATTGTCAATAAAATTGCAATCATCCAATTTTTTTTTGTCATAATACTTTTTTAGTTAATGTTTATAAAACGACATATAATCGTTTTAGTTATTTTATAATAATTATTATTCTTTTTCAAAAGTATCTACTTAAGTTTTAACTGAATTTTAATTAGTGTTAATGAGTGTTAATGTGGTAAAATATATGTATGCCGTTATTATCTTTGATTTATGAAATTATTCCTTCGAAATAATATTGCTCCTTTGATTGCCCTAACTGTTACTATAACTGTAGGTATACAGGTGTATTGGAATATCCAAAACTATCAAAATAATAAGAAACAGATTATAAATATTATTCAGTTAGCCTTAGATAATAGTATTGATAATTATTATAATGATAAAGCAAAGGCGGGGATTGTTCAAAGTTTTACTTTAAGTGTTCCTAAAACTTTAAAAAAAAAATTCTCTGATGATTCTGATGAAATAATAATTTTAGAACCATCAACTAAATCGAGAATTCCTCAACTATATAATAATCATTTGGATAGTAAGGATTTAAATAAAAATAGAAATGACTCTCTTTTAGAAATTAAAAACATGAAACTTTTTGCAGAGAAAGCAATTATTTCTATTAGACAAGATAGTATAGATATTAATAAACTAGCAACTTATTTAAGTACGGAATTTACTAACAAAAAGCTAGATTTTGAGTACGCACTTTATAAAAGAGAAGGGAAAAAGATTATAAAATATAATAATCCGGATAATAAAAAGTTTCTTTTTTCTGTAAATTCAAAATCTGCTTATTTACCTAGACATAGCGAATTAAAACTTTTTTATCCAGATATTTTTTTTAAAACACTAAAAGAAGGAATTGCAGGTATTTTGCTTTCTTTTGTGTTTTCTTTGAGTATTATTTTTTGTCTTTTTTATTTACTTTCTGTAATTCGTCAACAGAAACAATTGGCCATCATAAAAAATGATTTTATAAGTAATATATCACATGAATTAAAAACACCTATTGCTGTTGTTAGTAGTGCTTTAGAAGGAATTGAAAAATTTAATACGGATAATGAACCAGAAAAAACCAAAAAATATCTGTCAATTTCCAAGCAACACTTATCTAAACTTCATCAAATTGTAGAAAAAATATTAGAAACATCTGCATTGGAAAGTGATAAGTTACAATTGCAAGTATCAAATACAGAGATTGTCCAGTTGATTAATCATACTATAGAAAAATTAAAAATCAATACGGAAAAAAAGATTCAATTGAGAACTTCAAAGCGAGAAATAGATGCCTATGTGGATAGTTTTCATTTTGAGAATGTAGTTTCTAATCTTGTTGATAATGCTATAAAATATGGTGGTGATGAAATAACAATTACTGTTAATAACGATAATATGAATTTGGTTATTGAAATTTCAGATAATGGTAAAGCAATTGAAAAGATTCACCAACAGAAAATTTTCGATAAATTTTATCGCATCCCACAAAACAATCTCCACACTGAAAAAGGATTTGGTATTGGGTTGTATTATGCTAAAAACATCATTGCAAAGCATGGTGGAACATTAGAACTTATTTCCGATGAACAACTTACCACTTTTAAAATTTTGATTCCCAATGAATGATAAAATAAATATATTACTTGCGGAAGACGAAGCTACTTTGGGGCTGATTATAAAGGAAAGTTTAGAAACTCGAAATTTCCATGTTACTCATTGTTTGGATGGGCAAGAGGCTTATAAACATTATAATAACATGAAACCAGATGCCATAGTTTTAGATATTATGATGCCCAAAAAAGACGGTTTTTCATTCGCTCAAGAAATTCGAAAAACAGACAAAACCACTCCAATAATTTTTTTAAGTGCTAAATCGCAAGTGCAAGATGTTTTAGATGGTTTTCATCATGGTGGAAATGACTATTTGAAAAAACCATTCAGTATGGAAGAACTCATAGTTAGAATTCAGGGTCTTTTAGATCGAATCCCTAATAAAAATTCTATAGACGAATTTAATATTGGTATTTATACTTTTAGTTACACCAAACAAATTTTGAAATGTGAAGACAATATTTTTAATCTGACTCATAGAGAAGCGGCTGTTTTAAAACTACTTTTAGAGCATAAGAATGAAATAGTTGACAAATCTGAGGCCTTGTTAGAAATATGGGGCAAAGATGATTTTTTTAATGGACGTAGTATGGATGTTTTTATATCCAAACTTAGAAAAAAATTATCTTTTGATTCTTCTATTCAGATAATCAATGTGAGAGGTAGAGGTTATAGACTTATCTGTTAGTTATTCTTACTTTTCAAAACTTAACAAAGATAAAACCTATCATTTGTTGTGATAAGTTCTTGAATTCTCCGCTTCGCTTTACAATGACAGCTAACGTTTCAGGCTTGGCCGACGTTGCGGCAATTTAAGAAAAATATTATTATGAAACGCAGTGCATGAAAATCCGAAGGATTTTCTTTAGAGGTTTAGACTAGCAATGCGGCTAAGCCCTTGTTAGCTGTTCGTTGCTTTTTAAGTGAGTTCTTTTAATTCTATTTTCAGTAACTTTTTTGCTTTGTTTATGTCAGTTTCATTCCAAATTTCTACAAAATATTTTGTTTGCCAATTTTGAGTTTTTTTCGCTTGCTTGTTTTCTGTTATATTCCAAGTTGGATAAACTCTTATACCACGTTTTCCGTGGCCGTTTTTAGTTGTCAAAATTTTGTTTTCACTTAAAACTGTTTTGTCAAAAATAAAAACACCAAACATTTCTTCCTGTCGAGTTGCGATTATAAAAAAATCAAATTCGTCGTCAATATTATGTGGTTCTGTTATTCCGTTTTCGTTTCGTTTCCAAATCGCTACAAATTGTCCAGTTTTTGTAGGTGTAATTTTCGCCATTCTAAATTTTGCTTTTTGTTTATTCAGTTCAAAATTATGCGCAAAATATTCTTGGCTTTCCAATTCGGTTTCTACATTTTCAAGCATTATTCCACAAACTTGAAAAATACAGTTATTTATAAGTTCAATTTCGGAAAATATGCTGTTGGAATTTATCAAATTTGGATGAATTAATTTTTCTTGTAAGTTAAGTTTTTCTGCGTCGCACGGCAATGACAGCTAACGTCCCGCCGGCTTTATGTCAGTGGCGGATTTATTATTACTGACGTTTACAAATATACCGAAAAGAGTGAAAGAAAAACGTGAATTTTAATACAAAAAGTGCGAGCAAAAACTTTCCAAAAAAATCCCAAGCCCCGCCATTGCATAAAACCGCTGTTAGGCGTTGTACTTGTTTAACTTTTAGTTTTGTTTATAATAAACTAATCACATTTTGGATAAAAGACTTTAATATTAAAAGGTTTCCCTTCTTCATGTGATATGCTCTCTGCTTTGCCAAGCATTTCGTAAGTAAAACATTTAAAATTCTTTTCGTTATTCTTGCAAAACATGAATGTGATAGAATTACCATGCGTTAACATACTTCGTCCATGGAATGTTATTAAACCCTTTTTTAAAAGTTCTTTTACTCTTTTTTGTGATTTTGCATTATTACTAATTGGTTTATGTTCAAATTCTATAAATAATATATCAATATCTTGTATGACTTCTAGCTTAAAATCACTAGTAATTTTATATGGGAGAATCTCTGAATTTGCAAAGTGTTGTGTGTCAAAAGAAATTTCGTTATAATTCTCGTCTGAACCAACATAACATACAATAAAATCAGCTCCAATATTTTTAAGATTATTAATAGAATCTTTAATGGCATTATTATTATGAGTTAACTTGATAGCATTGTCAAGTTTTTCATTCTTTATGTCAGCATCATTATTTTCCTTTTTTTTATGTTTTAAATCATTACACGACACAAATAAAATAATATTTATTAACGAAAATAATATAAACGTTGATGTGGTCTGCATATTGAAATAACCATTTTTTTTCATTTAGTTTTTTTTTAAAATGATCCTGATTTCGCGACGGTTTTTCAGTATAACGCCTAACGTTTTACGGCTTAAAACCGTTGCGGCAATTTACGAATTATTTGTTATGAAATGTTGTGCTTGAAAATCCGCAGGATTTTCTTTTAAAGGTTAAAACTAGCAATGGTTTTAAACCGGTGTTGTAACTTGTTTTTATTTATTAAGGAATTCAAGATCTAAATATTGTTTGGTTTTATTGTACTTATCAGTAAACAAGCTTGTTTTAGGGTTTAAATTGAAGTAAATTTTTAAGTTATCTTTATTAATGTCTGTATAAAAAACATAGCTAAAATTATTTTTTAGTCTTAGTTCTGTCTGAAAGTTCTTTTGACCATATTTATTAATAATAATTTCATTTCCGATTAATAAATAATTTTCATTTTGTGTAATCTCAAGTTTGGTTAAGTCAAGTTCGGAACGAATTCCATTTTTAATAAGAGATTTGATTCCGTTTAATTCATTTTTAGTTTTCCTATTAATTTTCCGATTTAATAAATAAAAATATATTAAAAAGGGAAGTAAAAAAATAAAACCAAAAAAAGCAACATACCAATTTGGTTCTTCTGATATTGAATGTTTTCCTCTGTAACCTAACCCAATAACAGTTATAAAAAAAGCTATAACACAAACATAAATTAATATGTTTATTCCAAAATCATATATTCTCTCTTTTAGGTTCAATTCTTTAAAATAAGTTACAACGTTTCAGGCTTAGCCGTCGTTGCGGCAATTTACGAAGAATTTTATTATGAAATGTAATGCATGAAAATCCGCAGGATTTTCTATTAAGGTTTAGACTAGCAATGCGGCTAAACCGCTGTTAGCAAACGTTTTTTATAATTTTTTCTATTCTTAAATAATCATCCATATTCGGAAAGCGGAGAGTTTTAATAAATAAATTATCCCCATAAATTTCAAATTCCAATCCCTTTTCATCTTTGAAAAAGTTTAGAAGTTTAATTATGTAGAGCATGTTATTCGATTTTTTTATTGTAAAACTCTCATAATTATCAAGTTTTATGTCATCGTCGTTTCTAAATATATCAGTTAACTTTTCAAAATTTGTTTTTTCTCGTAAATAAAAATGACCAGATAGTTGTTCATCTTTTATCCAAAACATGATTTGTGATTCGTGATAACCCGACTGATGTCTATTTCCTGTTATTTCAACTGCAGGAAATAACACGAAACGATTTCCATTGTCGTTTGAAAAAGAACTTGAATAAGACCAATTATCATATTTAGATAACGTTTCAGTTTTTTCAAGTAATTCTATTTGATAATTTGTAAGCTTTTTATATGTGTTTCCAGTTTTTTTGATGTAGTTCTTAAGTTCTTCAACTTCCTTTTCATCGTCATAATAAAATTGCTCTATCTCATCGGAATCTTTTATTCTATTTACATTGTTATGTGCAATCCAATGTCCAGATTCTGCTTGCTCTAAAGTTAATTTTGTTCCTGTTTCGGGATCATAAATAAATTCATCTGATAGACTTTCTTTTAATCGATTTTCTTCTTCTATTTCACTTTTACTTTTATGAGTCATTACTTTCCATAAGAAAACCGCAATAACTATCCCAATTATTATAACGACTGTATCATTCATGTTGGTTAAAATGTTTGCTAACGTTTTAGGCTTAGCCGTCGTTGCGGCAATTTACGAAGAATTTTATTATGAAATGCAGCGCATGAAAATCCGCAGGATTTTCTTTTAAAGTTTAGACCAGCAATGCGGCTAAACCGCTGTTAGCAACAGTATATTATTTAATTATTACTTTAAAATATTTCATGTTATGTGTAAAAGTTTCTCCAATAATCAATTGCTTATTATCATAAACAATCGAATCGTATTTACAGTTATTTATATTAGTCACTTTATATACTAAATTATAACCCTTTCTGTTTTTGGATTTTTCTGTAATAACTCCTTCTATTACACAATCAAAAGTGTCCTCGTCTGTCAGACTTGAGTAGGCGAATAAAGTCGTTCTATTAGTACCATCATAACGGTAAGTTCCACTGAAAGGAATTTTGATTGTGTCACCAACTGCTAATTTTTTAAAACTTTTTTTGTTATTTTCTTTAATAGCTTTTATATCTATGGCTATTCTATCAAGTTCTGGTTTGATAGGAACAAACTCTTGGTTAAAACAGGGTTTTTTTTCTTTGAAAAGGCCTTTTTGAAAAGCTATTAAGTGAAGTTCAGATAATTTTTCAAATCGTCTTTTACGAAGCCTATCAATTTTTTTTGCGGACATGAAATCATAAGTGCCGTCTTGTAATAAAATAACTTCCAAATAATCACAGTTTTTAGAAATATCAATTATTGCACTGTCATACCCAAGACCTCGAAAAGTGATTTTATTGTTTCCTTCTGGAAGGTTTATTTTGAAATTCCCGTTAAAATCTGTTTTTCCTAATTCTATCGTGTCATTAGTATAAACTCTTGCACCTGCAAGGAACTCGATATTTTCATCAATTATTTTACCATTTACAATTTTCTGCCCATAAGTTGAGAGAAAGAAAGATAATATGAATATTACTAATAGAAATTTTTTGGAATCCAATTTAGTATAGTTTTGTCGTTATATTGTTGCTAACGTCCCGCCGGCTTTGTGGAGTTGGGGATTTTTGTTCCCAAACCATTCCATTAGGACTGAAGTCAAATATATAAAATAGCTTTTAAATTTTGCCTTAAAACCCCAATTTCACAAAACCGCTGTTAGCAGCAGCCTTATTATTTCAAATCTATTCCATCAATAGAAATTTTGATATTTTTTGTTTGAAGAAATAAAGCGTAATTTTTTAAATCGTCTCTTATTCCTATATTTTCAATCACAAATTTCTGTGTTAAGAAACTAGTTGATGTTTTAATTTCAATTTTGTTATTTGTTCCATCACCGCGCCTAAATCCTCTAGTATTGTAAGCTTTTAAATATATTTTTTCAACATCTTCTAAATTGATAAAATTTTTATTAATCTCAATGTTGTTTTCTGTTAGTTTTATTTTACCTATAATATGATAACGTTGATCAAAATCCCAAGTAAACAGAATGTAACAACTAATAATAAAGCTCATAATTCCCACAACAATTAATGTAGCTGCAAATATTTCAATAAGATGGCTAAAACGGATATTGTTTTTTTGTAAAATCATCATTGTGAACATAACCAAAAAGCCTAAAAATGATAAAATATCAAAAATTATTGGAACTAGTTTTCGTTTACCATGTGTTAGCAATTCGATTGATATTTTGGGTGTAGAAATTTCCATTTTATTAATTATAGTTTTGCGCCTCGTTTGGTTGGTTGCTGCTAACGTGTTGCAGCTTGGCAAAGTTGCGACAGTTAATGATTTACGTTCACAAATATACCGAAAAGTTAGAAA
>NZ_AUCZ01000017.1 GCF_000430025.1 Flavobacterium suncheonense GH29-5 = DSM 17707 | reverse complement strand
CGCGCGCAAGGCAACTGATTTATAACGTCCCGCCGGCTTTGTGTCAGGCGGGGATTTTTATTACTGATGTTTACAAATATACCGAAAAGTTAGAAAGGAAAAACCCCGAAAGAGAGAAGAAAATGCAAACACCAAGCCCTTACCGATAAATCCCCAAAACCTCGCTTGCACAAAACCGCTGTTAACGGCTGGCTTTCTCTTACCATTCAATGTTTTCTGAATATGGTTTACCTTTATACTTTGGAAAGTCTTTTATTTTTCTTTTTTCTTTAGTTAGAATATTAAACTCCCAAATAGCTGAGTTGTCAGAAAATGGGTCAGTGAGTATTTCTACTTTAAAATTATCAGTTTGTCTGAGTCCTCTTATCCAGTCAAGTTCTACATCATGTATCTCAATTAATTCTTTAAAGATTAATAGTAGGAGTGAAGAACCTCCGATTAACCCCCAAGTATTGTCACGACTTATTAAAGCACATTCTGGATCACCATAAAAACTACCAATAAAAATTGATTTTTTTGTAACTTTTTCAATTAAGTAGGCATTTTCATAAATATGCCCAATGACAAATTTTTCTGTTTCGTATAGCTTTTTATAGTCGTTTTGATTTGTCATTTCGTTTTACCATTTCGTTTTGCCAAGCTTGCCGTTAACGTTCCCGCGGCTTGGCCGTCGTTGCGGCAATTTAAGAAAAAATATGTTATGAAAAGCTGCGCATTAAAATCCGAAGGATTTTAATTAGTGAGAAGAGCGAAGCAATGCGGCTAAACCGCTGTTGTGCGTAGTGTTTCTATTCACTTTTTTGTCCAATATTATCTATTTCGATTATCTTTTGTTCAGTTTTGTTTTTTAGTAAAAATGGAATAATAATTCCAATCCCAATCCAAAATGTTGAATACAAATTAAACGGTTCTGTAAGTAAATATTCTGGAATTAATGGATTTTCATGCTTTCCAATTTTAGTTAGAATTAATAAACCAACTGAAAATGCAATAAGCGAACAAATTAAAATTTTAAAGCTATTAGTTATTAATTCAATGAAGGAAAAATTTTCACGCTTTGTTAATAATAACACACTAAAAAAAGGAAATAGCGCAATCATTAAATAATCAATAGTAAAAGTACCGACTCCAAAATAATAATGAGTTAGATTTTGCATAGTTTCAGCCATTCCAAAAAGAGTTGTTGGTCCCAACCCAAAATTTAATGAAAGGAAAATCAAAATTGAAATTACTAATGCTATATATTTTGTTTGTTGTTGATTATTAGTCATTTTAGATTTTGTTTTTCTAACATTACGCACAACGTGTTGCGGCTTTAAGAAGTGGCGTAATTTTCTTCACAAGCCATCACAAATATACCGAAAAGGAATTAAGAAAAAACTTCAATTTAAAGAAAAAGTGCAAACACTAGCTTTTCCAAAAAATCACTGACCTAGCCATTTCTTAAAACCGCTGTTAGCAGTTGTCGCTTTATTGGATTATTTTTTTCAATTTTTCATATTCATCATGAGATCCAAAATTTTCAGTATTTCTTCTCGTCCCAATAGTATGTTCTTCTAAACAACCAAAACATATTTTTGAAATCCCTACAACTTTACCATTTTTCTTAAAAATAAAAATATTTCTATATATAGGCACACAAGCAGAAAATATTGTTTTTTTTTCTTTTCTTTCAGTAAAGATTTCAGAAAGCTCATTCAATTTGCGATTATCAATTTTTTGTTTTTTTGGAAAGTATTTTTCAACTCTTTCTAAAAACCAATTATCATTAAGACTTTTTGGATAATTACTTGAATAAGTAATCTTTTTGTACTCGTCTTTTTCTAATTGTGGTGTATCAGGATTACGCTCAGAATATAATCTAGATTCATTTTCTGTTGTTTGATAATGATAAACTTCGTCAAAATCAAAGAAAGGTTTGTCTTTTTGAAGACAAGCTAATAGGATAAAACTAATAAGTAAAATTATCTTGTTCATTTTAAGTCGAATTCTCTTTTGTAGTTTTGCGATAACTGCTAACGTTTCTGCGGCTTGGCCGTCGTTGCGGCAATTTAAGAAATATTTTATTATGAAATGCAGCGCATGAAAATCCGCAGGATTTTCTTTTAGAGTTTAGACCAGCAATGCGGCTAAACCGCTGTTACCAGCTGTTTACTTTTTTACAAAGTTTTTAAAAATCCAACCATCATAGCTAACTATTGTATTGTTGTCTTCAGTTGCTCCAACTATTATTGGACATTTATGTTCGAATAGAATTTTATTTTTTATTGTAATATCCCATAGCTCTGAATAAGATTTTGACATTATAGATTTTACTATTTCAGGATATTTTAAATTGCAATTAATACCATCAATAATAATGAAAATTTTATTAGAGTTACTTTTTGAAATAATTGGAATAACACTAGTTTCTTCATGTTTATCGTAATATTCTACCTCACAGCTGTAAACTTCACCGTAAACTAATTCAAAAAAAGGTTTTTCTTTTTCGATTAGTTTCTGATAGTGAATATTTCCTTCACTTTCATATAAAGCAGATTCAAAATCATATTGATTGCAATTTGGACATTTTAGTTTTTCACCGTCAAAATAATATTCTACTAATTTACAATTCGGACAAAGAAATCTGTTATTTATTTTGAGCAGTTTTCATGTTAAATAGCTGGTAACGTCCCGCCGGCTTTGTGATGGTGGGGATTTTTGTTACTGATGTTTACAAATATACCGAAAAGTTAGAAAGAAAAAGCTTAAAAATAGAAGAGAAGTGCAAGCACCGGTTCTTCCCAATACACACCCAAACCCCGCTTTCACAAAACCGCTGTTACCGGTAGTGCTTTATTCCGTCCAGTATTAATTTTGTTTTATTATTTCCTTCTGCATTTTTCATTTCTATTATAAACTGTAAGAAGTCGTTAGGATCAATGTCTATTTGTCCTAAGGCTATATTCAATTCTTGAGCGCCAATTTTTTCGTTTAGTTTGACAGCAAGTTTGTAAAAATCATTTTTTTTATTTGATGGTTTATATTCTTTGTCAACTACTAAGCATATAAATTTTTGATTATAGATATCAATTAGATATGCATCGTTGATAATTTCCCAATTAATAAAATCTTTCAGAGTTGTCCTGTCAAAAATTCCTAATTCATTTATTATGATTTGAGGTCGTTTATCAAATAAGTGAAATAAACCTACAATTATTCCTAATCCAAAGAATAAAATACCTGCCCAAGCGGCAAAAGGGTTTTTATCCATTATAAAAAAACCAATTGCAACAAAAGCTCCACCTCCAAAAAGAAGTTTCAGTGCTCTGTTTTTTGATTTATAAAGTTTGATTTCACGCATTTTTTTAGCATTACCGGTAACGTCCCGCCGGCTTTGTGAAGTGGCGGAATTTTATTACTGTTGTTCACAAATATACCGAAAAGTAATTAAGAAAAAACTTCTTTTTAAAGAAGAAATACAAACACTAACCATTCCAAAAAATCCTCAAACCCGCCATTTCACAAAACCGCTGTTATGCACAGCCATTTATTTTTTTGATTATGAATTGTTCATTTATTTCAGAAACATAGTCCATTTCTATAATTTTCCATTCGATATTCTTAGTTGTATTTTGAATTTCTATAACGAATTCTTTTCTTTTCGTAAACTCATCGTTCCATTTATCGATTACTTCATCACCAAATTTGTCTAACCATTTTTTATTTTCGGTATTTTCAAAATACTTTTTTAAATATTCATCTGGGTTTCTTTGTTTGATGAACCAAATCCTCTCAATTTTAATATTTAGATTCAGTAATAGCTTATCAAGCATTAGGAATTGTTCTTTAGTTCTCGGGAAATTAGTCAATAAAATGTCCTGATTTTCTATTTTACTAAGTTGGATTTTCAGAACCTTTTCAAGACAATTTGTTGGAACCATATTTCCACTGTCTAAAAATGATTTAATTTCTTTTGAGACTTCATTATCTTGCTCAAATATTAGTTCTCTAAATTGAACTGTAAAATCAAAAAGGAAAAGGTTAAACATTTCACTAATTACTTTTTGAGTTTTAGAATTTGAAATTTGATAATCTAAAAAAAGAAAACTGATTTTTTTCATTTAGTTTTGATATGGTTGTGCATAACGTTTTGCGGCTAAAAACCGTTGCGGCAATTTACGAATTATTTGTTATGAAATGAGATGCTCGAAAATCCGCAGGATTTTCATTTAAAGTTATAAACCAGCAATGGTTTTTAACCGCTGTTGTACACAGGCTATTTTTTTCGATTGTATCGACCCTCAAATTTAAAACTTCTAGAATCTCCAATAATTACTAATATGGCTCCATGAAAATAATTAGAGTTATTTAATATCAAACTATTTTCGTTATTTAAACTCAACCGAGTTCTATTTATTGAAAAATTTCCACATAATATTGGAACCCAATTACTTTTGAAGTTTTTGTTTTTTAAATAAATATAGCCATCGTTTTTTATTTTATAATTTACAATTGAGCTATCTACTTTTAGATTATTTTTTAGCAAGCTAAATGAGATTTTCTTTTTATCTAAAACTTCTATTCTGACATCATATTTTTTAATTAAATTTTTGATACTATCGGCCCTTAATTCTTGATTTTCAGTTTTTACAAAATGAAATAAGTTGTAATACTTATCAACTGAATCATTTTCAAATATCTTAGTTTTATTATCTCGTGACGATTTGTATATTATTTTGGATGCATTTATTTCGTATGTTCCATTTAACTTATTAATAGATTCACTATTTAAATATGTATGGTCATTCAATGTTACCTTTTTTGAAAAAGGAGCACATCCAACGAATGATAAAATAAGCAGAGAGTAGAGAAGTGTAAAGAACTTTATTTTCATTCCTTTTTTTTTAGCTTGTGTACAACGTTTTACGGCTTAAAACCGTTGCGGCAATTTACGAATTATTTGTTATGAAATGCAGCGCTCGAAAATCCGTAGGATTTTCTTTTAGAGGAAAAAACCAGCAATGGTTTTAAACCGTTGTTAGCGGTAGTTTTTCTAATGTCTATTTTTATTTATATTTTCTAAATACCAATTCTTTTTTAAATATCTCCCTTTATTTTTTATTTGAGGTAAAGAATCAGTTTTTACAAATTTAAACTTAATTGGAAGAAAAGATGAGTCGTCATACTTTAATTCAATTAGAGTGTCATTAAGTATTTTTCCTCTTTGAAAGTGGTTTGAAGTAAACATTTCTTTGTTAGAATCAGCAAAGTGTTCAATCACAATTGAATCGTGATATATTTTCCACCAATCTAAAGTTTTATATGTTGTATTTTTATTTTGAGTAATTTCTGATTCAATATTGTTTTTCAATTCACTTTGTGAAAGACGAAAGTGAGTAGTATATCCATTTTTGTAAAATATTATAACGTCTCTAAAATTTACATTTGGTTGAAGTTCATTTACTTGAATGTAATATCCATTAGTTTTTAATGAATCAGTTGGCAAAGCGTAAATATCTTCTTTATAGGTTTTGTAGATCTTTTTAGACATAAACCAAGGCCCAGTTCCACAACCATAAAGAAATAGAATCGAAATTAAAATTAATACTTTTTGTTTCAATTTTGTAGTCATTTTGCGGGCGGTTTCAAAATTACCGCTAACGTTTTACGGCTTAAAACCGTTGCGGCAATTTACGAATTATTTGTTATGAAATGTAGCGCATGAAAATCCGCAGGATTTTCTTTTAAGGTATAAACCAGCAATGGTTTTAAACCGGTGTTAGCCGTTCGGTTTTTCAGATGCTTTATTCTCCATTTAGAATTTCCGTTACAATTAGAGTATTTGGGTCAAAAAATATTTTCGGATTGTCTGAACCACCGAAAACCATATCATATTCCACTGCGTAGGTTAATTTTCCATTCGTATCTCTCGAAACAATTATTTCTCCAGATTTATTATCCTGTGTCCAAGATTCATATTTATAATCTCCAATATTTTTTCTTGCTTCTTCTAGTGTCATTCCAACTTTTACTTTTGAAATATTCCTCCAATATTTTTCATTAATTCGTTCCTTTTGGATAAAGTTATACGCTTCAAAAATTAAAAGTAAAATACCTAAAGAAGCTAAAATATTTTTAATCATTAGATTGATATTAGTTATGTAAGTTTTTATTCGTTAAGTCTTCGTTTCGTTTGGCTAAACTGACGGCTAACGTTTCAGGCTTGGCCGTCGTTGCGGCAATTTAAGAAAAAATATGTTATGAAAAGCCGCGCATTAAAATCCGAAGGATTTTAATTGGTGAGCAAAGCGAAGCAATGCGGCTAAACCGCTGTTATAGACAGCTTTTCATTCCTTCTAGTTTTTTATTCCATTTTAATAAAAGCTCAATCGGAAATTTGACTTTGGAAAAATCAAGTTTGCTTAGCTCTTCAGGACTATAGGAGTTTGCTAAATTTAACTCCCACTGAGCATCAATATCATTAACCAGTTCTTCTAATTCTAAATCAACGTTTTCTCCTGCATCAAACAATTCAATGAAATGGATATGAAACCTATAAATCCAATTGGCAAAATCTTCGTGGCTATATTCCGCATCGCCTTGAATTAAATTTTTAAGAAGCATTTTTAAATTTGCTTTAGAAAATCTAATAGTGACTTCATTTTTCATTCAAATACTTTTTTAGATTACAGTTGGCCAAAGTTGTCTATAACGGTTTGCGGCTTGGCGTAGTGGCGGATTTTTAGCACAAAAGTTCAATCGAAGCACTGCACTTGAACCTACCACAAAACTGTCATACGAAGCACCGAACCCGCCATTACGCCAAACCGCTGTTATGGGCTGGGCTTTTTCGTCTTTTGTCAGCAACATTTCTTGTCTTGTTGAATTGGCGGACATTTTACACTTCCGTAACTGCAATAAACACAACAGTCGCCTTGATGTGGTTTTAAAACGGTCTTGCAATTATCACATTCGTAAAAATATTGGCAAGCGTCTGTCGGCATTGTTTCTTCCTTTTTATGTCCGCAATTTGGGCAAGTGATTGTTGATTGTAGTATGATTTCCATTTTATTTTTCCTTTTTGTCTGTTACTGAATATCCTGTTCCGTTTATTGCTTTCTCAATTTCGGCAATGTTCGTTTTTGAGTTATCAAATTCTACAATTGCATTTCCGTTTTCGTATGAAACAGTTGATTTTATTATTCCCGAAAGCTTATTCACTTCGTGGTTTACGTGTTCTTCACAACCTGCACAAGTCATACCGCTAATGGAAAACTCAACTGTTTGAACATTTGATTTGTCAACTACTATGATTTGTTTTTCTGTCTTTGGATAAAATATGTGAGCATAGTAAGGAAAGGCAAGCATTACTATTGCAAATGCTGTTACAATTCCTAAAAACATTTTGGATTGAATGAATTTTGGTTTTTCTTCTGTCTCACAATTGCAGTCAATTTGTTTTTTAGGTTTCAACTTTTGATACCAAGCAAAACCAAGAACCAAAATTGTCAAACCTATAAAATAAGGTCGGAAAGGTTCAAGCCAAGAAAAAGTTGAAGCAAGTCCGCTTGTCCCTGCGACAAGAGCCAATACAGGTGTGATGCAACAAAGTGAGGCTGCAATTGCTGTCAAAAGTCCTGCACCGATTAATTTTTTGTCTGTTTTCATATTGTTTCCAAAATTTTGTTTTCGTGAAGTATTTTGAAAAAAGGTTTGAGCATTTTTTCATACTCTTTTGTCAGTGAGTAAAAAATGGTTTGTGCTTGCCTTTCCGTTTCAATTAGTTTTCGGTCTTTGAGTTTTCGCAGATGTTGTGAAATTGCCGAAATGGTCATTCCGAGAATGTCACTAAGGTCGCAAACGCAAAGTTGTTGCTCTTCGTAAAGCAGAAACAGGATTTTCAGTCTTACGTTGTTACCCGCCAATTCAAGTCCGTTGGATAAATAGTCAAACGAACCGTTCAGTTCTAATACTCGGTCTTTACAGCGGTTGATTTGCTTAATGTCCGCTTGTTGTCTTATACACGAAATGTTGTCCATAGTGCAAAGATAGTCAATTTGTTTATTTAAGCAATTACTTAAATACAAAATATCAAAAAGAACCCGATTTTGTCTGTCGGGTTGTGTCGTCATAGCCTTGCCCATAACGTTTCAGGCTTGGCCGACGTTGCGGCAATTTAAGAAAAAATATTTTATGAATGCGAAGCATGAATAAAAGAAAAAATTCCTTTTAGAGTTTAGACCAGCAATGCGGCTAAACCCTTGTTATAAGCTGATTGCTACACACAATATTGTAAAAACTAATTAAGCGTTGCAATTTTCCAGTTCGTTTTTTTTTTAGTTCTGATTGGCACGAAAGGAGCGAAGGGAAATTAGCTTTTTTGCTTTTTCAGCAAAAGTGCTAAAGCGCGTTGGCATTCTATTCTGATTGGCGATTTGTTACATGTGTGGATTTTTCTTCCACACTTGTAATAAATTTGATTTAGATTGGTTTCCATTATTTTGCGTTGCAATTTTTACGCTTTTACTTTTCAAATTGCTTTTAGATTCCAACTTTTTACACAACGAATTTCAAATAATTTGTGCGCAAACTTTTTATAATTTACGCTTCGTTATTTTCTTTAAAGTACTGATTACACACGCACTACGCAATTAGCTTATAACGTCCCGCCGGCTTTCTGTCAGTGGCGGATTTTTTGTTACTGACGTTTACAAATATACCGAAAAGTTAGAAAGGAAAAAGTAGAAAAGAAGCAAAGACTTTTGATTCCTGCTCGTTCCATTATGAACTGTCGCCGCCATTGCAGAAAACCGCTGTTAGCAGCAGCTATTCTTTTTTATTCCATTGTTCCAACATTGAATTAAGTTGATTGTATTCTTCGGAAAAAGCGCCATCAATTTCTCCAAACTTGGTTTTAAATTCCTTAAAATATTTTCCTGCCGTTTTGTTTCCCGAAATTGTTGATATAAAAAGTCTATTTACTAATTCCATTTTTTTATCATTTAGCTGACCTTTTGAATTCTCGTATTCTTTTAAGGTTTCCGCTATTTCATTCTGATTATATGTTCGTATGTTTTTATTTATCGAAAGAGATTTAATTACATTTTTGTTTTTAAAGAATAGTTTTTCAATTTCCCAAACAATTATTTTAAACTTTCTATCTTGTTCAACAGGTAGATTTACAACGTTTTCAATTATTAAAGTGTCTTTATTTATTTTTAAACGACAAGTTTGAGTTCCGTCCCACGAGTCTATTATTTTGTTTTCTCCACAAACAGAAAGAACAAATTCTGAAAAATCTATTGGATTACTCCCGGGATTTCGATAACCGCATAATGCAATTTTCTTTCCGTTTGTAAATTTAAAAACTGTATCTGCTTTTGTTCCTGCATAATCATTTTCTGGACAGTTACAATTATCTTCGATTGTTTGTTCTTTTTGGAAAGTGAGAAAAGTATCTTTTTGTTTTCCTTCTGGATTAGCAACTAATTCTTTATTATCATTTTTATTGTTTTGTTTACAACTAAATAATGCAAGTAAAATGCTTAGTACTAGTGTTATAGATTTCGTTTTCATATAGTTGCTGCTAACGTCCCGCCGGCTTTGTGAAGTGGCGGAATTTTATTACTGATGTTTACAAATATACCGAAAAGTTTGAAAGATAAAACTTGAAAAATAGAAGAGAAGTGCAAGCACAAACCTTTCCAAATAAAGACTAGCCCCGCCATTTCATAAAACCGCTGTTGTGCGTAGTTGTCTTTTCTCAATTACTTTTATAATTATTAGCATTAAAATTGCCATTACGAAACCTTGAAAGTAGATTATACCTAAATTGAAAAAGAAGTCTTTAATATTATTATTAAGTCCTTTTTCAGATGAATAATCTCGATGTATACTTGTCGTAATTATTACAAATTGTTCAAAATACATTCCAATTTTCATAAAGAAACTGACTAATAAAATGTACCAAAATTTAGTCCTAAGTTTTTTAAATAGCAAACTAAATGGAAAAAGAGTGGATGAAAGAAGCATTAGCCAATATACAAGTTTGTATGGCCCAGTTGCTCTTTCTATAAAAGTATATTCATTGGAATAAAAAATAATTCCAAAAATAAAATGAATTAGAGTTGCTGCTGTATAAATAATTATAATCCAACCTGTAAAATTTAAGGCTTTTTTGGTCGGATATTTTTGCTTGAAAAATAAGTTGATAAGTGCTAATGTTATAATTATTGGAATCAAACAAAGAATGATATTAGTGTCTATAATTCTCTTAAAGCTTTCAAATAATTCCATTTTAAGTTTCGGTTTTTTTCAATTACGCACAACGTCCCGCCGGCTTTGTGTCAGGCGGGGATTTTTGTTACTGACGTTTACAAATATACCGAAAAGTTTGAAAGAAAAAGTTGAAGAATAGGAGAGAAGTGCAAACACTTACCCTTACCGATAAATCCCTAAACCCCGCTTGCACAAAACCGCTGTTAGCAGAAGTTATTTTTTATAAACTATTTCTTTTGGAACAAACTGATGTTTCTTCATTTCTTCCCATCCATTTTCTAAATTTTCTATTTCGCTTCTGTTTACACAAACTTGTCCAGTTTTAAAAGTGAAAAAATCACCAAATAAATTTTCACCAAGGCTGTTTACAAAATTAAACAAGTTTTCATCTTGAACAGTTTCGCCATTTTTATCTATACGTGTATAAATTGGCACCCAATACGTATAGTCAAAATCACTACCTGGTTTTTGGGTAACTTGATTAATTGTAATATAAATGCAAACGTCAAATGACGGATTTGAAAATTTTCGCGCCAGTACATTACTAATAATAGTTATAAAACCCTGTGTGTTGAAGAAGTAATTTCCGTCGTTGATTAGAAAAAGTATACCGTTAGCGTTCTTTTTTTCAAAGGTCGATTTAGATTCTTGGATTTGTTTGTTTGCTTTGTAAATTGCCCTTTCAATGGTTTTTGATGCTATTTCAATAAGATCCGCAATACACTTTTCCGGTAACGGTCCACCTTGAAACACAATTTTTCTAAATTGAGTTTGAGAAATAGATTTATTAGCAAACCATTTTTCGTAAAGTCTTTCAAGCTTTGGAAAATCATCACTATCTGAAAAAACATCTTTTTGAAAACATTTTAATTCAGCAATTACATCAGGATTTTCAAAAATATAATCAGCATTTGGTCTGTCTGATAAGTTATTTTCCAACTTTTCAATTATTTTTCCACCGACAAATTCGACAAATTCTGAAAAATATCCCTCAACATTTTCAACGAATGGTCTTCCTAAATTATCTGGGTTGGTTGGTTGTTCCATATAATTTCTGCTAACGTTTTACGGCTTAAAACCGTTGCGGCAATTTACGAATTATTTGTTATGAAATGTAGAGCTTGAAAATCCGCAGGATTTTCTTTTAAAGGTTAAAACTAGCAATGGTTTTAAACCGTTGTTACCGCTTCGGTTTTTTGTGTTGCATATTCAGTTAACGTTTTCAAGTAATATTTTCGGTTTCAGTTTCAGTTTTTTTTCTTTAATTCAAAATATCTTCTGACTATTAATAATATTGAAATTATAGTTAATACACTACCAACAATGTAAAACCATTTTGGTTTCTGTTCTTCGTTTCCAATTGGAGCGAAAATACATATCAGACCAATAAGTAAAAGCATCAAACTCAAACCAGTTTTAGAGTAAACATTTCCCAATATTACATTTATGAATTCTTTTCCAATTTCTGCAAAAATTTGTTTCATAATATTAGGTCTCTTTATTCTGTACTTTCTTTTTAGGACGATTTACAAACTGAGCGGTAACGTCCCGGGGCTTTATGCCGGTGGGGACTTTTATTACTGATGTTTACAAATATACCGAAAAGAGTGAAAGAAAAAATCTCGCTTCGGAGAAGAAAGTGCAAACACTGACCTTTACTAATAAACCCTAAAACCCCACTTGCATAAAACCCTTGTTAGCGGTAGTTATTTTGAAATATCTTTAATTTCAAAGGATTTAAAGAATTGATTTATTTCTGAGTTGTTGTCATTCTGTTTTGTTGAATATACTATCAAGCCGTAATATTTATTTTTGACAATATAATTTTTCATATTGACTATTATTTTATTGTCATTCATAGACATTTTAACTTCACGTCCAGAATATTTATTGAGTGTTATAGGATTGTCTGAAATAATTGTTGCTTTGTGATTTCTAACTGAACCATTTATTGCTGCATCAAGAAAAGTTTTTTGCTCATCATTTGTTAAATTCTCTTTTGATGCATTTGGAATTTCATTCACAGATACATAAAATTTTAAATTTTTTTCAGCAGGATTTTGTGCTTTATATGTAAGTGTTTTGACTTCAATTTCTCCACCTAATGTTTGCATTGTTTTATTTTCTTCAATAGGTTTTTGAGGAAAAGAAATTTTAAAATTTACTGAATTATAAGAATACCATTCTGCAAAAGAATAAAAATTCAATAGGGATAAAGAGAATAATAGTAAAAATGTTTTTTTCATTGTGATTTTTAAGTGAAGGTGGATTCAAGACCTTAATGCAACAAGGTCATTTAGTTTTCAGTTTTTCAAATTTAGTATTTTTCTTAGATATTGACTCTTTTTTCAGAATAACTTTTTAGGCTTTTTAATGAGCCAAAAGTTATTTCCGAAAATGGTATTTCTTCATTGAGTTTTTCGGCAGGAGTTTTGTAGCCCAATACCTTTCTTGGGCGATTATTCAGGCTGTATTCAGCTTCTTTTATTTGCTGTATTGTTATGTTATTAAAATCGGTTCCTTTTGGGAAAAATCGCCTAATTAAACCGTTTGTGTTCTCGTTGGTTCCTCTTTCCCAAGATGAGTATGGATGGGCAA
>NZ_AUCZ01000016.1 GCF_000430025.1 Flavobacterium suncheonense GH29-5 = DSM 17707 | reverse complement strand
ATCTTCTTTGAATTCAACAAGAGCAACATCACCAGAGAAGGGGCGTTTGAGTTAGACAAACTGGTTCAGGTGATGAAGAACAGCCCGGAGATGGTTATCATGGTGAAATCGCACACAGACAGCCGCGGATCGGATGCGTTCAACATGAACCTGTCGGAGCGCAGAGCCAAATCGACGGTTCAGTATGTAATCTCTAAAGGCATTGCCAAAGACAGAATCTCGGGCAAAGGCTACGGGGAGAGCGAACCGAAGGTAGCTTGCGAAAAATGTACCGAAGAGGAACACGCTAAGAACCGACGTTCGGAATTCTTGATTGTGAAGAAATAAACGACTTACAATACGTTATAAAAAAGCGCCCAATTTTCCTGGGCGCTTTTCTATTATAGACTTTTGTTGTCGGGAATAAATTACTTTTGGTTAGGCCCCTGCGAAAAGCGCTTTCAATTCCGTAGCTTCAGAAGGCTTCATTTTTCCGGCCAGGATTAAACTCAGTTGTTTGCGGCGCAAAGCGGCATCAAAACGACTTTTTTCCTCGTCCGTTTGCGGGATAATCGGCGGAACCGGAACCGGATTACCGGTGTCGTCCACGGCTACAAACGTGTAAATGGCGGTACCGGCACTGTTTTTTATGCCCGATTCGCGGTCTTCGGTCCAAACGTCAATTACAATTTCCATAGAACTGGTAAACGTTCTCGATACTTTGGCTTCAATGGTAACCACGGCACCCAAAGGAATCGCACGGTTGAACGCCACATGGTTTACCGACGCCGTTACGCAGATTCTACGCGAATGTCTTCGGGCTGTAATACTGGCCGCACGGTCGATACGCGCTAAGAGTTCGCCACCGAACAAATTGTTCAGAGGGTTGGTTTCACCGGGTAACACCAAATCGGTTAAGGTGGTTAGGGATTGTGATGGAAATTTTGCTTGCATTCGGATTGTTTTTGCAAAGTTAGCAATCTGGGAATAAAAAAATCCTCAATTTTGAGGATTTCGCAATTTATAATTCTTTGATCAGCACCCAGGCTTCCTTGTTGTGCGTTTTCTGAATGGTCTTCATCTGGTTTTGCGCTTCGGCATAACTTGCATAACTGCCGTATAAAACCGGGTACAGGCCAAACCCGTTTTTTTCCAGCCGGACAGGTTCGTATCCCATGGTTTTTAATTCGTCGAAAATGCGTTGTGCATTGGCTTCGTTTCGGAACGAACCCGCGACCACATGATACGGTTTTTTGACATTTTCTTTAAGGTTCAGGGTAACGGCCGGCAACGGGTTTTCAATAAAAAACGTAGCTTCCTGAATTTTGTGCTGTACTTTTTCCTGTACGGCTTTTTGTGCCATCAGGGTTTCGTTGGCCACTTGTTGCTCGTGCTGATAGTGGTACGCCACTCCGCCACAGCCTAACAGCACTGCAAAAACGGCAGCATATTTTAAAAAGGAATAATTTTTCCTGCGTTCCGGAGTGAAAACAATTGGTGCTTTTTCTTCCAGTTCTTCCACCTGTGCTTTGAAGACTTCGCGTTTTACTGCAGGCGAAACCACGGTACTCAACCCAAAGGAATCGGCCAGATAATTTACCGAACTAACCGGTTCAAAAACCCAGTTCCATTCCGAATTTACCGAGATGCTGCCAATGTCTTTAAGCGATACGGTTTCTCGGTGCTGCAGTTGCTCTGTCCAATGTGCCACTTCAGTCTGAATGGTTTTCACGGCCTCGTCATAGGAGATTCTCTCCTGTAATGCGATGTGATTGGCCAGCAAACCGTCATTGTTTTTAAGGTGCGGATTAAACGACACCACTTTTTTAGGCGGAAAAAACGTATTGGTAGCGTCATGCAGCTGTGCCGACTGGATTTCGGTAAGGAATGCCCCAAAACCCGGAACCGTAACACACTGGTAACGATACAAAAGCGCTGCGATGTAGTTTTCAATCTTCATAGTTACAAATTTAAGTAATCAAGATGCGCAGCCAAAAATTATCAACAAATTTTATTAACAATTTAAAATTTTAAGGTAAGCAATTAGGAGCGAATGGGTTAGGCTTTTTTGGATACGCATTTCCCGCTTTCCGCTGTACTTCGTGCCACTGCAAACACGAAGTGTTCTCTGAAATCCTCTGCATAATATATGTTGTGAAGAAATCGGGGCTAAAAAGGGAACTATTTTAATTTTTGTAAGCATTTTATTTCAAAATTTGTAAAATTTGATTTTCTTTGACCTTTATTATATGCCATGACCACATCCGAATTATTTTACACGTTAGCCCTGCTCAAAGTGGAAGGAATAGGAGACATCCTTGCCAAAAAACTCATCCGCCACTGCGGTTCCGCCGAAAAAGTGTTTGCCGCCAGGAAATCTCAACTGGCTGCCCTCGACGGGATCGGGGAAGTGCTGCTCAGAAACCTTCAGAACAAATCCGTTTTCCAACTCGCCGAATCCGAACTGGCTTTTATCGAAAAGGAACAACTCGACTATGCCTTTTATCAGGACGAAGCCTATCCCGAAAGGCTGAAACATTGCGTAGACGGTCCAACAGTTTTGTTCCAATCCGGCAATATTAACCTCAAACAGCGGAAAATCATTTCCATAGTGGGAACGCGTCAGGTTACCGGTTATGGCATCGATTTTACCCGGAA
This sequence comes from Flavobacterium suncheonense GH29-5 = DSM 17707, assembly GCF_000430025.1. Taxonomy (GTDB): domain Bacteria; phylum Bacteroidota; class Bacteroidia; order Flavobacteriales; family Flavobacteriaceae; genus Flavobacterium; species Flavobacterium suncheonense. Next base: position 44,427 of record NZ_AUCZ01000016.1, on the reverse strand, counting down.
GATCATCGAAGACCTTGCGCCTTTAAATCCTGTAATCGTAAGTGGTTTTGCCTACGGAGTTGATATTGTCGCGCATCAGGCGGCGCTCGATTGCGGTTTGCAGACCGTTGGGGTTTTGGCGCACGGCCTCAATCAGATCTATCCGAAAGCCCACAAAAAATACATCCGTAAAATGGAGGAAAACGGCGGTTTTTTAACGGAATTCTGGAGTATTTCCAGTCCCGAACGGGAGAATTTTGTGAAGCGCAACCGTATCGTAGCCGGAATTTCCGAAGCAACAATTGTGGTTGAAAGTGCCGAAAAAGGCGGTTCGCTCATCACGGCCAACATCGCCAACGACTACAACCGTGACGTTTTTGCCGTACCCGGACGCACCACCGACAAGTACAGTCAGGGCTGCAATTGGCTGATTAAAACGCAACGCGCCAATCTGTTAACATCAGCAGCCGATTTGGTTTACATGCTGAATTGGGAACTGGAACCAACATCCTCCAAAAAGCCACCGCTTCAGCAGCAACTTTTCGTGTCGCTCGAACCGGAAGAACAACAGGTTTACGACTACCTCCAGAAAAACGGAAAGCAATTGCTGGACATCATCGCTTTGGAATGCCGCCTGCCCGTCCATAAAATTTCCGGTTTGCTGACTGGCATGGAAATGAAAGGCGTCATCCGGCCGTTACCCGGAAAATCCTTTGAAGCGGTATAAAAAAAGCGCTCCGGTCAGGAACGCTTCTGCAAGGGATTAATAGCCTAATTTTTCGCGGACTCTTGCCAAAACACCATCAGCCACCTGATGTGCTTTTTCGGCGCCTATTTTCAGCAGTCGGTCAAGTTCGTCTAAATTGTTGATGTAATAATTGTATTTTTCCCGTTCTGTTTTGAATTTTTCCAGGATGAGTTCAAACAAGGCCTGTTTCGCATGTCCGTAACCGTAATTGCCGCCTAAATAATTGGCCCGCATCGTTTCGGTCTGTTCCGGTGTTGCCAGTAATCGGTAGAGGGCAAAAGCGTTACAGGTGTCCGGGTTTTTCGGCGCTTCCAGCGGTGTACTGTCAGTCACGATGCTCATGACTTGTTTGCGCAGTGCCTTGTCATCCAAAAAAATGTTGATGAAATTATTGCGCGATTTGCTCATTTTTTCTCCGTCGGTACCCGGTATAATCATGATGTTTTCCTCGATTTTGGCTTCCGGCAATACAAAGGTTTCGCCCATCTGATGGTTGAAACGCGCCGCCACATCACGGGTAATTTCCAAATGCTGCAACTGGTCTTTTCCTACCGGAACGAAATTCGCATCATATAATAAAATATCCGCGGCCATTAACATCGGATAGGTAAACAACCCGGCGTTCACGTCTTCTAAACGGTCGGCTTTATCTTTGAAAGAGTGGGCCAACGTCAAACGCTGAAACGGGAAGAAACAACTCAGATACCAGGACAGCTCCGCCGTTTGCGGTACATCGCTCTGACGGTAGAACGTCACTTTGTTAACATCCAAACCAAATGCCAGCCAGGTAGCCGCCACACTGTAGGTGTTTTCCCGTAACGTTTTCCCGTCTTTAATCTGGGTTACCGAATGCAAATCGGCAATGAAAAGAAACGATTCGTTTTCGGGCTTTGCGGCCATTTCGATAGCCGGGATAATTGCGCCCAAAAGATTTCCTAAGTGTGGTGTTCCAGTACTCTGAACACCGGTTAAGATTTTTGCCATTGTAAAAATATTTTCGCAAAGGTAATTGTTTTGCTAAAATCTTTCGTCTGAATTGCTATTTTTGGGTCTATGAAAGTTTTAAAAATTATTTTCTGGACGCTTTGGCGCATCTGGTTTTACATTTTGGTAACCGTTCCGATTATCGTTTTGTTTCCGTTTTTGTTTCTAACCATCCTTTCGGAAAAAACGTATCCGCAGTTTTTCGTGTTAGCGCGTTTTTGGGCCCGCATTATTTTATACGGTATGGGTTTCTATTATGTGGTGGAGAAAGACTACGAACTGGAAAAGCACAAAAGTTACATGCTGGTGGCCAATCATACCTCGATGATGGATGTCATGCTGATGCTGCTTTTGGTAAAGGACAATCCGTTTGTGTTTGTGGGAAAAAAAGAGTTGGTAAAACTTCCGATTTTCGGGTTCTTTTACAAACGCACCTGTATTTTGGTGGACCGCAGCAGTTCGAAAAGTCGTTTTGCGGTTTTTGAACGCGCCCAAAAACGCATCAATCAGGGGTTGAGTATTTGTATTTTTCCCGAAGGCGGTGTGCCGGAAGACGAAAGCATTATGCTGGATGAATTTAAAGACGGCGCTTTCCGGATTGCCATCGAGCATCAGTTGCCGATTTTACCCATGACGTTTGGGGATGTGAAGGAGCGGTTTTCGTTTACGTTTTTTAGCGGAAGTCCCGGAAAAATGAGAATCAAAATCCATAAACCGGTCGAAACGAAGGGAAAATCACTGGAGCATAAAGCCGACATTAAAAATGAGGTTCGCAGTATCATCCTGAATCAGCTGGAAGTTTTCGAAAGCAGTAAGTAACTAAAATAAAAAAGACACTCTTAACCCAAAAAGAGTGCCTTTTTACGTTTCTAACCACCACGAAAGAAACGGACTTAACTAAAAAACTTAACTAACTAACTTTTAAAAACGGTAACTAATTCCGGTGTAAACCCCCATGTAATACGGTTTGAAATCACCGGCGTTGTTACGGTATGTATTGATCTGATATTTAAACATCGGTTCCATATTGGCTTCAAACGATTTGCTGAACGAATACTTGAAACCTAACCCAACATTACTGCTGAGATGGATATTGTTCAGGTTGCTGGCTTCTCCGATTTTCATGTCGCTGTGCGCTGAAATCAGGGAAATATTGTTTTGTGTTAAAAACAAGGTGCTCAAACCGCCAATGACTTCAATTCCGAATTTTTTGTTCAGTACTTTGTAGGATACTTCAGTAGGAACTTCGATATAGCCCATTTGCTGGCTGATGGCACCACTTGTTTTTTGTGTTACAAGACCCGAATCGTTGAAAGCCATTGCGCGGTTGTCTTTGTCTTCGATTTGTATCGAGTTTCCGGTTTCATTGCGACGGATGTTCTCAATGTGACGCCCTTCTTTCGACTGATAGTAAATAATATCGTTCGTACGGTATTTCATGTTTAAGGAATGAACCCCGGCGCGCACCGATAAACGGTCTGTAACGGCATAACTGATGCCCATGCCGTAACTGAAAGTAGTCTCGTAACTTTTTCCGTTGTTGTCAAACTGTTTGTCGATTGCTGAATTGTTTCCGCTGGCATTCATAAAGATTGGTGTTACTTTGGAACTTACCAGCCATTTGTTTTTTGCAGCGGTTTGCTTTTGCTCTTCTTTCTCCTGCGCTTCTTTCTCTTTTAAAAGCTGATCAAGAGGATTTAGCATTTCCTTTCCTTTGGCTCTTGGAAGGGAATCTTTGGCAGATGCCACAACAGTTTTTGGATTCAACGGTTTTTTCAGTAAATTCTCATCTTTAGTCAGCAACGATTCTGAAGGATCTGCCGTGGTTTTTCTATTGTTCGGAAGTTGGCTGTTCTTTAAAATACCGCGTTCTTTTTTGTCGGTATACCGTTCTTTTCCTACTTCAAAGGCTACTTTCGAATTTGGGTTGTCGAATAATAAATCGGCGCTGTTTTCAGGCACAAACTCCGGTTCATTGGTTTTGGGGGCTACAAAATTAGCATCATTGGACTGAAAAACCGTTGGTTGTGCTGCCTTATTCAGGTTGTGGCCCAAGGCAGTGTCAGGATTGGCTTTATTGATTTCCCCTTCGGTTGTATTTTGCGAATTTGAAACAGTGGAACCGTTACGGTTGTCCTCCAAAACCGCTACAACTGAAGTTGCAGACTTTTGGCTAAAAGTTCTTTGTTTAGAAGTTCTTTTGTTTGAAGCCATATGAGTTTGATTCGCAGTGTTTTGCGTGCTGTCAAAATCAAAAGTTTTGGTGCCGGTTTGTGTTTTATTTTGGCTTTGGGTCCCTACAGTTGTCGTTTCTTTTTCTTTTGAAGCAGATGTTATAGCATTGGCGTCCAGATTAAAAGATTCCTTGTTTAAAACATCGTTGCTTTTTGAGTGGTCTGTATTTTTAGTGTCTTTTTCCGTATCAGCAGTTGCCTCATTGGCAGATGACACATCTCCGTTGTTTTGCGGTGTATGGAAGAAAAGGTTACTTCCAATGGAAAAACCAATCAGAAAAACAGCCGCAATACCGCACATCTTTAACCATAAAGGCAAAAGTACCGGTGCTTTTTTCTTCTCATTGTTGTTCATCTGACGCTGAATGTTGGCCCAAACCTTATCGGAAGGGGTTGCTTCAAAGTCTTTGAACTTTTCCTGAAAGAGTCTGTCTATGTTTTGTCTTTCGCTCATTTTGCGTTCGGAAATTTATGATTGGTTTGTTGCGATTCGATTTTGTCTTTTAAAATCATCCGGGCTCTTGCCAAATTGGATTTTGAGGTTCCGATGGTGATATTTAACATTTCAGAAATCTCTTTATGTGAATAATCGTCTACTACATATAAGTTGAAAACCAAGCGGTACCGGTCCGGCAATTGCTGAATGATACTGACCAGGTATTCCATCGAAACAGCTTCGTCGTCTACTTCTACGGTTGGAGTATCGGGAATGTTTTCGTGTACAATCTCAAAAACCCCTTCGGTCCGGTACTTTTGTAAAACATTGTTGATTACCACTCTTTTCGCCCATCCTTCAAAAGAACCTTTAAACTGGAACTGATGGATTTTATCAAAAATCAGTAAAAAACCGTCTTGTAAATTGTCTTCTGCCTCGGTTTGATTTCTCGAATATTTTAGACATACCCCAAATAATTTAGGTGCAAGAAGTCTGTACAATTGCTCCTGAGCAACCACATCCTTCTTCTGACAGCCTTGTATTATTTGATCGATTCCCAAAATAGTTTTAAATGTTACTGTTCTACCAAAATCTGAAAGGTTAAGAAAATATCTGTTCCTTGTTCGTCTTTTCCCTGCCAGAATTTAAAGGTGTATTCTCCGGTTGCTTCCGGTCTGAATTTTAAATTTTGTGTGGCAATACTTTCCGTTAACGGTTCGCATTCGTTGCCGTTAAACACAATTGCTTCAACCGCCACTGTTCGCGTCATTCCCTCTTTTTCATAATAAAAACTATTGAAGCCATGACAGGTGGTTGGTCTTAAAAACCGAACCTCAATAATATTGTCTTGGTTTGTTTTAAAAGTAGAGGGAAGTGTTACTTCCTGTATTGGCAAAAGCTCGTATGTTACATCTTCTTGTCCGTCGTCTGAAGAACAGGAAGACAAAGCAAAAGCTATAAAAGTTACTATAAAAAATAATTTTTTCATTTTATACTAAGGGTCGCTTGTTTCTTATATAGATGCAAAAAAGGTAAAAGGTTGCGTCACAGATAAAAAAACCCGAAAAATTTTTCGGGTTTTAAAATATTAGGCATTCTGTGCTTTAATATGTTCTTTGATTTTTTCTTCCAGTTCGTCCATCAGTTCCGGATTGTCTTTAATCAGCGCTTTCACGGCATCGCGGCCCTGACCTAATTTGGTGTCGCCGTAGCTGAACCACGAACCGCTCTTTTTGATGATTTCAAATTCCACAGCCAAATCCAACACTTCACCGGTTTTGGAAATCCCTTCGCCGTACATAATGTCGAATTCCGCGGTACGGAACGGTGGTGCTACTTTGTTTTTCACAATTTTTACTTTCGTACGGTTCCCCAATACATTTTCCCCGTCTTTAATTTGGGTGGATTTGCGGATGTCGATACGTACCGAAGCGTAAAACTTCAGGGCATTACCTCCCGTTGTGGTTTCCGGATTTCCGAACATCACCCCGATTTTCTCGCGCAACTGGTTGATGAAGAAAACGGTACAGTTCGTTTTATTAATGGTAGCGGTTAATTTACGCAATGCCTGCGACATCAAACGCGCGTGCAATCCCATTTTGGAGTCGCCCATTTCGCCTTCGATTTCGCTTTTCGGCGTTAAAGCGGCTACGGAGTCAATCACTACTAAATCAATAGCGCCAGAACGGATTAAGTTTTCAGCAATTTCCAAAGCTTGTTCCCCGTTATCGGGTTGTGAAATAATCAAATTATCGATGTCAACGCCTAATTTCTGGGCATAAAAACGGTCGAACGCGTGCTCCGCATCGATAAAGGCGGCTAAACCTCCTGCTTTTTGAGCTTCAGCAATGGCGTGTAAGGTTAAAGTGGTTTTACCCGAAGATTCCGGTCCGAAAATTTCAATGATTCGGCCCCGCGGATAACCGTTAACGCCAAGCGCCAAATCCACGCCCAGCGAGCCGGAAGGAATGGCATCCACTTCCTCTACTGCTGCATCACCTAATTTCATTACCGTCCCTTTTCCGTAGGTTTTATCCAATTTGTCTAAGGTTAGTTGTAAGGCTTTTAATTTTGCTTCTTTCTCTGAACTCATGGTTTATAATTTTTGCTAAAAATACTGCTTTTTTTTAAGTTGCCAATAAGATGTTATCAACAATCGGATTTATTTTTAGTCCTCTGATTGTCAGTAGGTTTTGAAATTAATTTTAAAACTGTAACTTTGCACCCGAATTCTTCCATTTAGAGTTCCTCATATTGTAAAATCTCACTTAACGTTTATAGCATGCAACTGTATAACACCTTAAGCGCAGAGGAAAGAAAAGAGCTTATCGACCAAGCCGGTCAGCAGCGTCTTACTTTGTCTTTCTATCAGTACGCGCACATTGAAGACCCTCAACAATTTCGTAACGATTTATTTGTAGCTTGGAATAAGCTCGATGCTCTTGGCCGTATTTATGTAGCCAAAGAAGGGATTAACGCGCAGATGAGTGTTCCGGCGCAAAACTTTGAAGCGTTCCGCGAAACACTGGAAGCCTACGATTTCATGAAAGGGATTCGTCTTAATGTGGCCGTAGAACACGACGATCATTCCTTTTTAAAATTAACGGTGAAAGTCCGCAACAAAATTGTAGCCGACGGTTTAAACGATGAAACCTTTGATGTAACCAATAAAGGCGTTCACTTAAATGCCAAAGCGTTTAATGACATTTTAGACGATCCTAATACCATCGTGGTGGATTTCAGAAACCATTACGAAAGTGAAGTGGGCCATTTTAAAGGCGCCATCACGCCGGATGTGGAAACTTTCCGCGAATCTTTACCGATTATCAACGAACAGTTAAAAGACTATAAAGAAGACAAAAACCTGGTGATGTACTGTACCGGAGGGATCCGTTGTGAAAAAGCTTCGGCGTACTTTAAACACCAAGGTTTCAAAAATGTATATCAGCTTGAAGGAGGAATCATAAACTACGCCAAGCAGATTAAAGAAGAAGGTCTGGAAAGCAAATTTATCGGAAAGAATTTCGTTTTCGATCACCGTTTGGGAGAACGCATCACCAACGATATCATCGCACAATGCCACCAATGCGGAAAACCGTGCGACAACCATACCAATTGTGCCAACGATGCCTGTCACTTGTTGTTCATTCAGTGCGACGAATGTATGGAAGCGATGGAAAACTGCTGTTCGACCGAATGCCAGGAAACCATCCATTTGCCTTTGGCCGATCAGATCCGCAAGCGAAAAGGACTACAGGTGGGCAATAAAATTTTCCGCAAAGGAAAATCGGAATCCCTGAAATTTAAAAAATCAGGTGTTCTGGAAGGCATCCCGTTAGCGCAGGCTACCGAGGAAAACGAAAAACCCAAAACCCTTCGCCAGCGCATCGCCGTCAAAAAAGTAATGGTGGGCAAGGGCGAACATTATTATTCCAAAGCGCAGGTAGGGCAGTTTACCATCACCAACCACGAACTGCAGGCCGGCGATAAAATCCTGATTCAGGGGCCGACAACCGGCGAAAAGCAACTGGTAGTGGAAAAATTACTGGTAAACGGACAGGAAAGCGCCACCGCCAAAGCAGGTGACAAAGTCACTTTTTCCGTTCCTTTTAAAGTACGGGCTTCCGACAAACTGTTTAAATTGCTAAGTTAAAATGACCACTACAGGAAGAATTGAGTTAATGGCTCCGGCCGGTAATTTCGAATCTTTACAGGCTGCTTTAGACAACGGTTGCGATTCGGTTTATTTCGGTGTAGAACAACTTAACATGAGAGCGCGCGCTACGGTGAATTTCACGATAGACGATTTGCCGGAAATCGCCCGCCGCTGTAAAGCGAAAAACGTCAGAACGTATTTAACGCTCAATACCATTATTTACGACCACGATTTGTCGGTAGTGAAAACCTTGCTGACCAAAGCCAAAGAAGCCGGCATCACAGCAGTAATCGCTTCGGATCAGGCGGTCATCATGGCGGCGAAAACCATGGGCATCGAAGTACACATTTCCACCCAGTTGAATGTGACGAACATCGAAACCGTAAAATTCTACAGTCTGTTTGCCGATACCATCGTGTTGTCGCGCGAATTGAGTCTGCGACAGGTGAAGAAAATTACCGACGAGATCGAAAAAGAACAAATCAAAGGACCGTCCGGCAATCTGGTGGAAATCGAAATCTTCGGACATGGTGCCTTGTGCATGGCGGTTTCGGGGAAATGTTACCTGAGCCTGCATTCGCACAATTCTTCGGCCAACCGGGGCGCTTGCAAGCAGAACTGCCGTAAAAAATATACCGTGATCGACCAGGAATCCGGTTTTGAAATTGAAATCGATAACGAGTACATGATGTCGCCCAAAGATTTGTGTACACTGGATTTTCTCGATCAGGTCATCGATTCCGGTATCAAAGTGCTGAAAATAGAAGGACGGGGCCGTGCCGCCGATTATGTGGCTACGGTTGTGAAAACCTACCGCGAAGCGATTGATGCCTATTACGAAGGCACCTTCACCAAAGAAAAAATCAACGCCTGGATGGAAGATTTGTCCACCGTTTACAACCGCGGTTTTTGGTCGGGTTATTACCTGGGGCAGAAATTAGGCGAATGGAGCGACAATCCGGGATCGAGTGCCACCCAGAAAAAAGTATACGTGGGCAAAGGCGTGCATTTCTTTCAGAAAGCCGGCATCGGCGAATTTAAAATCGAAGCCTACGACATCAAACAAGGTGATAAGATTTTAATTACCGGTCCAAGCACCGGTGCGCAGGAAATGGTCATCGGCGAGATGTATGTGAATGAAAAAATAGCGGAAAAAGCGACCAAAGGCGACAGTTGTACTTTCAAACTGCCGTTTCGCATCCGTCTTTCCGATAAGTTGTATAAAATTGTGGAAGCCTGATGGTAGTCGTTACGTTACAGCGCGAGAAGTGCATCGGGTGCAATTATTGTGTGGAAATGGCGCCGGCCCAGTTTCAGATGTCCAAAAAAGACGGAAAAACCGTTTTGCTGAAATCGGTCAACACCCGCGGCTTCCATACGTTAAAATCGCACGATTACGCCATTTTAGAAGCCTGTGAACTGGCGGAAAAAGCCTGTCCGGTACGCATCATTTCGGTGAAAACCACCTAAAAAAACATTATTTTGTAACGATAAAATACTTAAATTGAGCCTGCTGCGTTTTTAGAATGCGGCAGGTTTTTTGATTTCAAACTTTAAGAAGATTACAACTTTTCATATGGTGGCTTTGCAACTAAAAAATACTATCTTTACACACAAAACATAATTACGAACCAAGTAGTTCGCTGCGGCGGATGACCACGATATACTCAAAACTATGGCATGTACCAACTGTTCCACGGGTTCCAAAGACGGAACACCGCGCGGATGTAAAAATAACGGGACTTGCGGCACCGACAGCTGCAACAAATTAACGGTTTTCGACTGGCTTTCCAACATGAGTTTACCGGGAGGTCAGGAGCCTTTCGACTGTGTGGAAGTACGCTTTAAAAACGGAAGAAAAGAATTCTTCAGAAACACCGAAAAGCTAACCCTGTCCATTGGCGACATCGTGGCTACGGAAGCTTCACCGGGTCACGACGTCGGAATTGTAACCTTAACCGGCGAACTGGTAAAGGTGCAGATGAAGAAAAAAGGCGTAAATCCGGAAGGCGAAGTGCCGAAAGTGTACCGAAAAGCATCACAGAAAGACATCGATATCTGGAGCGAAGCCCGCGACCGGGAAGAACCGATGAAGGTGCGCGCGCGTGAAATCGCCATTGCCTTAAAACTTGAGATGAAAATTTCCGACATTGAATTTCAGGGCGATGCTTCCAAAGCGACATTTTATTATACGGCAAACGACCGTGTGGATTTCCGTCAGCTGATTAAGGATTTCGCCAAAGAATTCAACATCCGCATCGAGATGAAGCAGGTGGGTTTCCGTCAGGAAGCGGCGCGTTTGGGCGGTATCGGTTCCTGTGGACGCGAATTGTGCTGTTCGACTTGGCTGACCGATTTCCGAAGCGTGAACACTTCCGCGGCGCGTTACCAGCAATTGTCGCTGAATCCGCAGAAATTAGCCGGGCAATGCGGAAAACTGAAATGCTGTCTGAATTACGAACTGGATACTTATTTAGATGCTCTGAAAGGTTTTCCGGAAATGGACACCAAGTTGTATACGGAAAAAGGCGATGCGGTATGTCAGAAACTGGATATTTTCAAAGGTCTGATGTGGTTTGCCTACACCGATAATTACGCTCACTGGCACATGCTGAAAGTGGAGCAGGTGAAAGAAATCATCGCGCTGAACAAGGAAAAGAAAAAGGTGGCTTCTCTGGAAGAGTTTGCCGTAGAGGAAACCGCTTCTCAGGAGAAAAATTTCCAAAATGTGGTGGGACAAGACAGCCTTACGCGTTTTGACCAGCCGAAGAAAAAGAAAAGACCGAATAAAAAACGCCCTGGCGCTGCGGTTGAAAAAGCAGACAAACCGGAAAAACCGCAAACGGAAAAAGCGGCCAGAAATGAGCGGGGCGAACGCAGAGAACGACCGGAACGATCAAAACAGGCAGAACAAACCGACAGTGCTGCAGAGCCGCAAAAACGCAACAAGAAAAGACATAAACCCAACCGAAACCGACCATCCAATGATAAAAACACGCCTAAAGAATAACGGCTTGCTGCTGGCATTGGCAGTTGTACTGTTACTGGTATCCTGTGATAAGAAGCGCGTTTTTGACGAATACCGCGAAATTGACGGCTCCTGGCATAAAAAGCAAAAAATTGTATTCTCTTTTGAGCAGCAAGATACGGTTAGCAAGTACAATATGTTTGTCAACATCCGCAACAACAATGATTATCCGTTTAACAACCTGTTTCTGATTATCTCGATGCTGCAGCCCGACGGCGTAACCAAGGTGGATACATTAGAGTACTTGATGGCCCACCCGGACGGAAGTTTAATGGGTGATGGTTTTTCCGATGTAAAGGAAAGCAAGTTGTGGTATAAGGAAAAGGCTAAATTTCCCAAACCCGGAAAATATGTCGTAAGTATCGAGCAGGCGGTTCGTGAAACCGGTAAGGTGGCCGGAATGGAACAATTGCCTGGTATTTCTGAAATTGGTTTTAGAATTGAAAATACAAAATAGCCATGGCTCAAATCAACACTAAAAAAGAAGACTTTTCGTCTTACATAAAAAAGTTCTGGAAACTGTTTTTCTACTGTTTTGGCGGAGTGATTTTATTTTTCCTTTTTGCTTCCTGGGGTTTGTTCGGTTCCATGCCGTCGTTTGATGAACTGGAAAATCCGAATTCCAATGTGGCAACGGAAATTATTTCTTCGGACGGGGTAACCTTAGGGAAATTCTACCTGGAAAACCGAACTCCGGTAAAATATGCCGAATTGCCGGATCATTTGGTAAAGGCCTTAATCGCCACGGAAGACGAACGTTTTTACGAACATTCCGGAATCGACACCAAAGGAACCCTTCGTGCGGCTTTGAGTTTAGGAAGCAGCGGTGGAGCCAGTACGCTTACCCAACAGTTGGCCAAAAACCTTTTTCACGGAGAAGGATCTAAATTTCTGCCGTTCCGTATCATTCAAAAGGCAAAAGAATGGATTATTGCCACCAAACTGGAGCGTCAGTACACCAAACAGGAAATCATTGCCCACTATTTCAACACCGTGGATTACGTGAACAATGCGGTAGGAATTCGTTCGGCGGCTAAAATCTATCTGAATAAAGAACCAAAAGATTTAACGGTTGACGAAGCGGCGATGTTTGTCGGAATGCTGAAAAACCCTTCGTTGTACAATCCGCGTCGACGATTGGAAAAAGTTACACAACGTCGTAACGTCGTGTTGCACCAGATGGAAAAAAACGGCTTTTTAACCAAGGAGAAAAAAGAATATTTTCAAAAGCAACCGATTGTTTTGAAATTCACTCCAGAGAGTCATATTGAAGGAACGGCAACGTATTTCAGAGAATATTTGCGGGATTTTCTGAAAAAATGGGTAAAAGAGAATCCTAAAAAAGACGGGGGAGGCGAATACGACATCTACCGCGACGGTTTGAAAATCTATACCACCATCGATTCCAGAATGCAGCAATATGCCGAAGAAGCGGTAACCGACCATTTGGCCAACCTGCAACAGGAATTCAACAAACGTCAAAAAAGCAATCCCAATGCGCCTTTTACCGGAATTACTCCGGAAGAAACCCAAATGATTATCAACCGTGCCATGAAAAATTCCGAGCGCTGGCGAATCATGAAGGAAAAAGGCTTTGACGAAGATAAGATTGTAAAATCGTTTAAAGTGCCAACTAAGATGAAAGTCTTCACCTGGAAAGGCGAGAAAGACACTTTAATGAGTCCGCACGATTCCATTATTTACTACAAGCATTTTCTGCAAACCGGAATGATGGCGATGGAACCTCAAACCGGCTATGTAAAAGCGTGGGTGGGCGGTATCAATTACAAACACTTTCAGTACGATCACGTAGGACAGGGAGCCAGACAGGTAGGTTCTACATTCAAACCGTTCCTGTATGCTACGGCTATCGAGCAATTAAAAATGTCTCCTTGTGATTCCATCTACGATTCACCGTTTACCATGCCGAAAGGCCGTTACGGCATCGATGCCGACTGGTCGCCTAAAAACTCCACTGGAAATTACCGCGGTATGGTGAATCTGAAATCCGCTTTGGCGAATTCCATCAATACGGTTTCGGCCAAACTGATTGACAAAGTAGGACCGGAAGCCGTAGTGGACATGACTAAAAAATTAGGCGTAACGTCTAAAATACCGGTACAGCCTTCGATTGCACTGGGTGCCGTAGACATTACCGTTGAAGAAATGGTGGCGGCCTTCAGTACGTTTGCCAATCAGGGAATTTACATGAAACCTCAGGTAATTGAAAAAATAGTGGATAAAAACGGGGTTGTGGTGTACCAACCCACACCGGAATCGCGTGACGTCATGAGCAAAGACGTGGCCTATACCATGATTAAACTGATGGAAGGGGTAACGGAATACGGAACCGGATCACGTCTGCGCTGGGGCAGTGCTCCGGAATCGGCAAGAGTAACCGGCGTGCCGTATAATCTGCGCAATCCGATAGCGGGTAAAACCGGAACCTCCCAAAACAACTCCGACGGTTGGTTCATCGGAATGGTGCCCAATTTAGCGGCCGGAGTTTGGGTAGGAAACGAAGACCGTGCTGCCCATTTCCAACAGACCAACATGGGTCAGGGAGCCACAATGGCGCTTCCGATCTGGGGGATTTTCATGAAGAAATGTTACGAAGACAAGACGTTGAACGTGTCGCAGAAACCCTTTGAAAGACCGGAAAATTTCTCCATCAAAGTGGATTGCTGGACACCGAAAAAAGTGGAAACCGACTCGACTAAGGTAGAGGAAACCACCACAGATGAATTCGATTTTTAAAACAAAGACGTCGCGTTTCGTGGCGTCTTGCTTATTAATATAACCAAAACAAACACAAACTAAAACAATGATTAGCCGTAAAGTTAATAACGTACAGGAAGCGCTGGAAGGAATACAGGACGGAATGACCATCATGCTGGGTGGTTTCGGACTGTGCGGAATTCCGGAAAACAGCATAGCCGAACTGGTTCGCAAAGGAACCACCAACCTAACGTGTATTTCCAACAACGCCGGAGTAGACGATTTCGGATTGGGGTTATTGCTTCAGAAAAAACAAATCAAAAAAATGATTTCTTCCTATGTGGGGGAAAATGCCGAATTCGAACGTCAAATGTTAAGTGGGGAACTTGAGGTGGAATTAACCCCACAAGGAACACTTGCAGAAAAATGTCGTGCGGCGCAAGCCGGAATCCCAGCGTTTTTTACACCTGCGGGCTACGGTACCGAAGTAGCCGAAGGGAAAGAAGTACGCGAGTTCAACGGCAAAATGCACATCATGGAATTGGCCTTTAAAGCCGATTTCTCGATTGTAAAAGCCTGGAAAGGCGATGAAGCCGGCAACCTTATTTTCAAAGGAACGGCCCGTAACTTCAACGCGCCTATGGCCGGAGCGGCAAAAATTACCATTGCCGAGGTAGAAGAATTAGTACCGGCTGGCACTTTAGACCCAAATCAGATTCACATCCCCGGAATTATGATTAACCGTATTTTCCAGGGCGAGAAATTTGAAAAGCGAATCGAACAACGTACCACCCGAAAAAGAAGTTAATCATGGCCTTAGGAAAAGAAGAAATTGCAAAACGCATCGCGAAAGAAGTAAAAGACGGATATTACGTAAATTTAGGCATCGGAATCCCGACCTTGGTGGCCAATTATGTGCGTCACGATATTTCCGTGGAATTTCAGAGTGAAAACGGCGTATTGGGGATGGGACCTTTCCCTTTTGAAGGGGAGGAAGATGCCGATATTATCAACGCCGGAAAGCAAACGATTACCACCTTACCGGGGGCCAGTTTTTTTGATTCGGCCTTCAGTTTCGGGATGATCCGCGCCCAAAAAGTCGATTTAACGATTTTAGGAGCCATGGAAGTTTCGGAAAACGGCGATATCGCCAACTGGAAAATCCCGGGAAAAATGGTCAAAGGAATGGGAGGTGCTATGGATTTGGTAGCTTCTGCGGAAAACATTATCGTAGCGATGATGCACGTAAACAAAGCCGGCGAATCTAAAATCCTTAAGCGATGTACCTTACCGCTAACCGGTGTAGGTTGTGTGAAAAAAGTAGTTACCGAACTGGCCGTTTTGGAAGTTACCCCGAAAGGGTTCAAACTGTTGGAGCGCGCTCCGGGTGTTTCGGTTGAAGACATCATCAAAGCCACAGAAGCCGAATTGCTTATCGAAGGCGACATTCCGGAAATGGTAATCGACTAAAAAAATCTGAAATATATGGGAAAGCATCTTTGGTAAAAGCTACTGAAGATGCTTTTTCTTTTACCTTTGCATCAAAATACAAGTATATGAGTTATCCGAAAGTTATTTTAAAACCGGGAAAGGAAAAATCGGTACAGCGCCGTCACCCGTGGGTGTTCAGTGGAGCCGTATATGGTGTGAGTCAGGAGCTCCATGACGGAGAAATGGTTGATGTGGTGGATGCTAACAACAAACATCTGGCAACTGGATATTTCAGCGACCGGGGCAGCATAGTCGTACGCATTTTAACTTTCGGAAAAGAATCGTTCGATACTAATTTCTGGGCTGACAGATTAAAATCGGCTTGGGAACTGCGTTTGAAATTGTTGAAACTCGAAGAAACCAATGCGTTTCGTCTAATCCACGGCGAAGGCGACAGAATTCCGGGTTTAATTATCGATTATTACGACAAAAACTGGGTGTTGCAGGCGCATTCTTCCGGGATTTACTTTCAGATGGAAGCCATCGCCGATGCGATTAAAACCAATTTTGCCGATTACTGTGAAACCATTTACTGCAAAAGCAGCGGAACCCTTCCGAACACCGGAAAAGATTTCTTCCTGCATGGCGATAAACCCGAGACGGTTGCCAAAGAGAATAACATTTTATTTGCCGTAAACTGGGTGGAAGGCCAGAAAACAGGCTTCTTCTTAGACCAGCGGGACAACCGAAAACTGTTGGCGCACTACGCACACGGCAAACGCGTTTTGAACACGTTCTGTTATACCGGAGGCTTTTCGATTTACGCGATGAGCGCCGGAGCGCAACTGGTCACTTCCGTAGATATTTCCGAGAAAGCCGTGGCTTTGGCCGAACGCAATATGGAGTTGAACTACGACGACTGCAACCACGAAGCCGTAGCATCCGACGTTTTTGATTTTCTGAAAGAACACAACCAGCAATACGATTTGATTGTACTGGATCCGCCGGCCTTTGCCAAAAACATCAAGAGCAAACATACCGCTACTCAGGCCTACAAACGTCTGAATATTGCCGGATTGAAGTCCTTGGCGCCTAAGGGAATTCTGTTTACGTTTTCCTGTTCTCAGGTAATCGACGATGTGTTGTTTTACAATACGATAGCTGCAGCCGCCATTGAAACCGGAAGAAACATCCGTGTATTGCATAAATTATCGCAAGGACCGGATCATCCGACCAATATTTACCATCCGGAAGGGCATTACCTGAAAGGATTGGTGTTGTATGTGGAATAGCTTTTTTATTATTCTGACGAAGGAGAAATAATAATACAATAAAATACAAAGACCGTCTGTTTATTGAACAAGACGATCTTTGTATTTTTAACTTTGTGAACCCTGCGAAAAACGTTGTGTCTTTGCGGCTAAAATTTAAAGGTTCTCAAAAAAATCATTCCCTTTATCATCGGTAATAATAAACGCCGGGAAATCTTTAATCGTGATTTTACGAACCGCTTCCATGCCTAATTCTTCAAAATCCACCACTTCAACGGAAAGGATGTTTTCTTTGGCTAAAATAGCAGCAGGTCCACCAATCGATCCCAAATAGAAACCACCGTATTTGTTACACGCATTCGTTACGTCTTTAGAACGGTTTCCTTTGGCTAACATAATCATGCTGCCGCCGTGCTTTTGAAACTCGTCCACATACACGTCCATACGTCCGGCCGTAGTAGGACCGAAACTTCCGGATGGCATGCCTTCCGGTGTTTTCGCAGGTCCTGCGTAGTAAATCGGATGGTTTTTGAAATAGTCCGGCATTGGTTTTCCGGCATCCAGTAATTCTTTGATTTTTGCGTGGGCGATATCACGGGCAACGATTAACGTTCCGTTTAATTTTAATCTGGTTTTGATCGGATATTTTGTCAATTCCGCCAAAACTTCAGCCATCGGACGGTTCAAATCAATTTCTACCGGTGCTTCCAGATGCGGTGCGGTTTCCGGTAAAAACTGTCTTGGATTGGTTTCCAGTTGTTCCACGAAAATCCCGTCTTTGGTAATTTTTCCTTTGATGTTTCGGTCGGCTGAACAGGAAACGCCCATGCCCACCGGGCAAGATGCAGCGTGACGCGGTAAACGGATCACCCGGACATCATGTGTTAAATATTTTCCGCCAAACTGTGCTCCGATGTGGCTTTCCTGGCAAATTTCCTGCACGCGTTTTTCCCACTCCAAATCGCGGAACGCCTGACCCGCCATGTTTCCGGAAGTCGGCAAATGGTCGTAATATCCGGCAGAGGCTTTTTTTACGGCGGCTAAATTCGCTTCCGCAGAAGTACCTCCGATTACGATAGCCAAGTGATACGGAGGACAGGCCGAAGTACCCAAATCCATAATGCGTTCGCGGATGAATTCGTCTAAAGACTTCTCGTTTAACAAGGATTTGGTTTTCTGGTATAAGAAGGTTTTATTCGCAGAGCCACCGCCTTTGGCTAAGAAAAGAAACTCATAGGAAGCTCCTTTTTTAGCATAAATATCGATTTGCGCCGGTAAGTTCGACCCTGAGTTCTTCTCCTCAAACATCGAAATCGGCACAATCTGCGAATAGCGCAAATTTCGTTTCTGATAAGTATTGAAGATTCCCTTCGACAACCATTCGCCGTCATCCACGCCGGTGTACACGTTTTCGCCTTTTTTCGCCATTACGATGGCGGTTCCGGTGTCCTGACAGGAAGGTAACTGACCATCTACAGCCACAACGGCATTCTGCAATAAATTGTAAGCCACAAAACGGTCGTTGTCGGTCGCTTCGGGATCGTCGATGATGTTTCGCAGTTTTTGCAAATGCGAAGAACGCAACATGAAGGATACGTCGCTCATCGCTTCTTCGGCTAACAATTCCAGGCCTTTAGGGTCAACCGTTAAAATTTCGCGGTCGCCCAATTGTTCCACTTTTACGTAGTCGGAAGTGATTTTTCGGTATTGCGTATCGTCTTTTACTATCGGATACGGGTCTTGGTATAGAAAGTCCATAGTTTAGTAATTTTTGGAGCGTAAATTTAGCGAAACTTAATGAAGTCCAAAAGGATGTTTTTAAGTTCTTTACGATATAGAATAAATTTAATTTAGGAGATAAAGTATTGTGCTGAGATTTACAAGGAAAACTAAAAGACCGATTCTCCGATTCCAATTCTCATGCGTAATGACGGAAACAGGTTTTCTACCTAAATAGAAAAGCCACTTACAAATAACTCCAATCCATTTAAAGAGTGAATAAGCTCCTTGCAAAGCCATTTCCGAAGCAAAATCTACTAAAAAACTCATTTATTGAAAAAACCAGCTCGCCACGAAAATCGCCGTAATTACACAAATTACATCCACCAACAGCATTGTTCCTAAAGCGTAACGGGTGTTTTTAATGTTTACCGAACCGAAGTAAACGGCAATGACGTAAAAGGTACTTTCGGCACTACACTGGAAAATACTGCTCAACCTTCCGGTTAAGGAATCCGCGCCGAAGGTATTCATGGAATCAATCAAAAAGCCTCGTGATCCTGCCGAACTGAAAGGGCGCAGCAAGGCCACAGGCAACGCATCGGTAATTTCTTTGCTGACCCCCATATTGGAGAAAATAAATGCAATCCAATTGCTGATAATTTCAAACAATCCGCTGTTCCGGAACAAAGAAATGGCCACCAACATTCCCAACACATAAGGGAAAATGGTAACTCCGGTTTTAATTCCGTTGTTGGCTCCGGTAACAAAAGCTTCAAAAACGGTGGTGTTTGCCTCGGTAAATTTCTTTTCCTTGCGGAAAGAGAAAATCAACGTGAAAGCAATAATTCCGACCAATATCAACGCGGAAAGATTGGAAGTGAAATAGTTTTTACCGATTAAGTCCAACTGGTTGACATACATCAGTAAACCAATGATTCCGGCGATTAATGCCATCAGAACAGCCAGCAGAGAAGCACTCTTGAAATTGATTTTTTGCTTCGCACCCACAATCAGAAAAGCCGCAATGGTTCCTATAAGTGAGGTGATGATACACGGCAACATTACATCGGCTGGGTTGGTGGCTCCAGCAGCGGCGCGGTACCCGATAATGGAGGTGGCAATTAAAGTGAGTCCCGAAGCGTGCAGACACATGAACATAATCTGTGCATCACTGGCTCTGTCTTTTTCGGGATTGATTTCCTGTAAACTTTCCATGGCTTTTAAACCGAATGGAGTGGCTGCGGAATCCAATCCCAGGAAATTTGCAGCAAAATTTAAGGTCATATAAGAAATCGACGGGTGGTTTTTCGGAATACTCGGAAACACTTTGACAAATACAGGGCTTAGTACTTTAGCTAATTTCCCGGAAGCGCCGGAAATAATTAAAAGTTCCATGAGACCGCAGAAAAAAGCCAGGTACGCAATTAACGGAAGAATCAGATCCACTAAAGTGCTTTTACAGGTAGGCAGTAAACCATCCGATTTTTGTACGTCACTGAAAATTTTTACCGTTTTGTTCTTATACACGTAAGTCGTGTCCGGATCGGATGTTACGGTATTGATGACGATGGTGTTCTCCGGTGCTTTTTCGAGGCTGTCTTTGATGAAAACCGGAACTTCGTTCAGGTATTTTTCGGCGATTAGAATCGGTTCGTCTTTTTTGCCGTTCAGTACGTAATCGATGGAGTAACTGTTACCCGAAAACAAGCCGATAACCACAAAAGCAATCGAGGAAATAAAAATTACCAGCCAAAATCTGCTCAATACCATAAAAACTGTTTTTTGGTAAATGTACTATTAAACCGCAAAGTGCGCAACGATTTTTAACAAAGAACACCGTATGGCTTTTTAGGGTCAAATCCCTAGCCCCGATTACTTCGGCAATTATGAGCAGATAGCGGGAAAAAGTTTCTAAACATGAACAATTTCCTCCTCAATCAGCAAGTCTTCGCGACGGAATTTTAAAAAAATCTGCGCCACGGCAATCACGTCTTTTTCGCAGTAGGTGATGATGCGGTCGATGTCTTGGTCGATGTAAAACACTTTGCCCACTTCACTGCCGTCGATATCGTCTTTCGGGGATGGAATACCCAAAACGTTGGTCAGTAATTTTAGGGAAGTAAAGGTTTTGAAATCCCCGAATTTCCACAATTCCATGGTGTCGAGATGCGGTACTTCCCAGGGTTTTTTGCCGAATAAATTCAGTTTTTGCGGAATTGGGATGCCGTGAATCAGCATTCTGCGCGCAATAAACGGAAAGTCAAATTCTTTCGCATTGTGCCCGCATAAAAGATGCTGTGGTTGTGCAAAATGATTGTTCAGCAAATTGGCGAAGTCTTTCAGAATTTTGATTTCATCCCCGAAAAAAGAAGTTACGCGAAAATGCCGGATGTCGCTTTTCAGTGTGAAATAACCAACAGAAATGCAAATGATTTTTCCAAATTCGGCCCAAATGCCGGCACGTTCGTAAAATTCTTCCGGCGTATAATCGTCTTTGCGCTGGTATTGCGTTTTGAGGGTAAAAAGTTCTTTTTTGGTATCGTCTAAGTCGCTGAAATTCTCGGTTTCCGGGACGGTTTCAATGTCCAGAAAGAGGATGTTGTCTAAGGCAATTTTTTCAATCATCGGTTTGGTGTGTAAGCGTTCTCGATTGGATTATATATGAAAAATATTACAAATATAGTGTTTTTTTAAGATTTGCCGCAAATTGCGCGAATTAGCACGAATAATTTGTTGGAATCAGTGCAATTCTCGGCAAATGAAATTTACTGTCGTTTTTCCAACATTTTATACGCCTCGTTAAAGTATACGTACAAATCGTTGCTGTGCGGATCGGTTTCCGTCTGCAGGCCTTTGACATGTCCCAAACGCACAATAATTACATTGTCTTCCGGCACCACAATCACGAATTGGCCCAAATGGCCGCGCATGTAAAACAATTTTTTGCCGTTGATTTTGTGCAGCCAGAAACCATAACCGTATTGCGGACTTTCCGGAAATCTTGGCGTAATGGATTTCGCTACAAAAGCACTGTCCAAAAGTTGTTTGCCGTTCCACTTCCCGAAATCGCGGTACAGTTTTCCGAAACGGGCAAAATCCCTCGCGTTGCTGGCGATGCAACAATACGCTTTTTCAATGCCGTCCGGTGCGTGGTCTAATTGCCAAAGCGCTTCGTTTTCCGCGCCCATCGGTTGCCAGAAATTTTTGGAAACGTAATCGGATAAGTATTCCCCGGTGGCTTTTTCGATGCACATTGCCAGTAATTGCGTGGCGCCGCTTAAATATTTGAAGGATTGTCCGGGTTTTTCTTTTACATTCAAACCTAAAATCACTTTCTTTAAATCGCTGTCAAAATAGGCCCGGGTTACGATGGAAAACGGGCTGTAGTATTTCTCGTCCCAGCTCAGTCCGGAAGCCATCGACGACAAATCGCCCACGGTTACGTCTTTGGCAAATTCGCCTTTAAGTTCCGGGAAGAAATCGGTTACTTTCTGGTCTAAACTCTTGATTTTTCCCTCCATGATGGCTTTTCCCAAAGCTGCGGAAACCACACTTTTTGCCATCGAAAACGAATTCGACTTGGAATTTTTTCCGTAGCCGTCAAAATAACTTTCGTGCCAGATGCTGTCGTTTTTGATGATCAGATAGGCCACGGTGCCCAGTTCTTTGTGTTCTTTGTCTAAGGCTTCAGTAGCCGGAACGGAATTGTAATCTTTGGCAATCGCCCAGGGTTGTCCAACGCTTTTTTTGATTTCTCGGTTGGGGAAATGCGTATAATCGTCCAAAAATGCCGTCGTGTAGCCGCGGAAGTAAATCGTCCGGACGGCGCGAAGCAGGTAATCTACATCAAAAAGGTACATCAGCAGGATGATTCCGGCGAAAACAATCAGGAACCATTTCAGGAATTTTTTCAGGAAAGTCATAGTTTTAGTTTTAGACCACGAATTCCACGAATTTACACAAATTAGATTTAGCTTGTCAATTTTTTGGAGCGAAAGGTTCGGGAATTTTTGGAAGCCCTGTTCCCGCTGTCCGCACTACACGGTAGTTGCTCCCATCGGGGCTATTGGATAAACTTTTGGTTTTTTTGGAAAATTTCAATAATTGAAAGATTGGTTATCAGTGTTCTAACCGCAAAGACCGCAAAGTTTTTACCTAATTAAAGAACTCAAATAGTTTATAAGGTTTTGGAATTTTCAAAAAAGACTTTGCTGTTTCAAAGGATTTTCATGTTCCAGCAACCATTTCTTGCGCCACAAACCACCGGCATAACCGGTCAGTGAACCGTCGGAACCGATTACGCGATGGCACGGCACGACAATCCAAAGTGGGTTTTTCCCATTGGCGGATGCTACGGCGCGAATCGCTTTGACATCGCCTAATTTTTTGGACAACTCCAGATAGGAAGTGGTTTTGCCGTACGGGATTTCCAAAAGCGCTTTCCAGACTTTCTGCTGAAATTCGGTCCCTTTCGGATTGATCGGGAAATTGAAAGTGGTACGTTTTCCCTCGAAATATTCCTGCAATTGTTTCACGGCGTCTTTCAGTTCAACGGGAATCGTTTTCGAAATTTCGCCTTCCTGAAGAATCGAAATCACCGAAACGCCCAATTCATCGCCTTTGATTTTGGCGGTGCCCAACGGAGTATTGATAAAGACGGTTTGCATCTGCTAAAGATAGCAAATTAGTCCGTGGCTTCCAATTCAAAGATGTCGTTTACGGATTTTTCAAACAGCTTGGCTATCTTCAGTGCTAAGACTGTGGAAGGAACATATTTTCCCGCCTCAATCGCGTTGATGGTCTGTCGGCTTACCCCGATTTTTTCCGCCAGTTCTGCCTGAGTGAGGTTGAAAATGGCGCGCTGTACTTTTACGTTATTCTTCATTTTCGGCAAATTTAGTGGATTTGTGTAACATCCAGTGAAAGCGGATGATGAAGAAAATCAGTAAGGTGAACATGTTGTACAGCATCACATTCACAAACGGCAATCCGTAGATGAAAAGGATGCAAAACGCTAAAATGCCATAGTTCAGATAGGTGGCCCAAACCAGGCTTTCCAAACGGATTTTGGCGACCATTTCGTCTTCGGTTTTCTCTTTGGAAAAGGCAAAGACCAAACCGCTGGCAATAAAAAGCAGCATCACCAGTTCGTCGAGGATGTTGTTTTGAATCCAGCGGAAATAAAAAGGGCCTTTGAAACCTTCGTCGTTCATCAGCGCAAATATGTTGGCTTGCCATTGTACCGCCTCGTCGTCGTTAAAGTTTAAAACAAAAACCAGCCCCAGAAAGGAAAGTACCAATACCAGCAGGCTTGGCTTTTTTAAAGCATTCGGAAATAAAAAGTTCGTTTTCATGATGATTGATTTTAAATGATGATATCAAATGTAAAACATAATTTCCAAAAAGACAAATAAACATTACATTTTGTAAAACAAAAAAGTCCTCCGAAGAGGACAATATATTATTTCGAGAAACTCAGTATGTAGGTTTCAAGCGCTTTCAGTTCGTCTTCCGGTAGGTTTTTGGTGATGGCGAAATTCGTTTTCATCACACTGTATTGCGTCGGTTCCACAATCGGGCCGCTCTTTTCCGTAAGGAAATCTGTGATACTGGCGCCTTTTTCTTTGTAGATTTTAGCAATATCCGCTACACTCGGACCAATCACTTTTTGGTTAGGTTTGTGGCAGGAATAACACATCCCTTTGCCGTCGAAAATTTCTTTTCCTAAAGCCAAAGCGACTTCTTCGGGTGATTTTTTAATTTCCGGATACAAAGCTGCTTTTTCTTTTTTTTCGTTTTTGCAGGACACCAGTAAGAAGGTGGCCATCAACAACATTAAAAAAGGAATAGTATTTTTCATTTTTTTAGTTTTACCGCAGATTCGCAGATTCTATTAAAATCTGTGAATCTGCGGTGAATTTATTTGTTCAACAAAATCGCGGCTTCTTTGGCAAAATAGGTCGAAATCAAACTCGCGCCGGCCCGTTTGATACACATCAGCTGTTCCATCATGATTTTATCGTGGTCGAGCCAGCCTCTTTCGGATGCGGCTTTAATCATCGCATATTCACCCGAAACATGGAAAACCGTTACGGGAACATTCACGGCGTTTTTCACTTCGCGAACAATGTCCAAATACGCGATTCCCGGTTTTACCATCACCATATCAGCGCCTTCTTCCACATCCATTAAAGCTTCTTTCACTGCTTCGATGCGGTTGGCGTAATCCATCTGATAGGTTTTTTTGTCTTTCGGCACTTCGATATCAGCTTCTTTCGGGGCACTGTCCAACGCATCACGGAATGGGCCGTAAAACGCCGAGGCATATTTCGCCGAATAACTCATAATCCCTACATTCTGAAAACCTGCCGAATCCAAACCTTCGCGCAAACGCAGCACGCGTCCGTCCATCATGTCGCTTGGGGCTACGAAATCGGCTCCGGCCTGTGCATGGGAAACGGCCATTTTTACTAACGCTTCCACCGTTTCGTCGTTGGCTACGTCACCGTTTTTGATAATTCCGTCGTGGCCGTAAATCGAATACGGATCCAGCGCCACATCCG
Source organism: Flavobacterium suncheonense GH29-5 = DSM 17707 (assembly GCF_000430025.1). Lineage (GTDB taxonomy): Bacteria > Bacteroidota > Bacteroidia > Flavobacteriales > Flavobacteriaceae > Flavobacterium > Flavobacterium suncheonense. The sequence continues at coordinate 19,658 of NZ_AUCZ01000016.1, read as the reverse complement.
GCATTACGATCATTTCCGGGCAAGCCGTTTTAATGGCTTTAATGGCTTGTTGCATTAGGCCGTTCGGGTTCCAGGCTTCTTTTCCGGTGTTGTCTTTTAAGTTGTCGTTTACTTTTACATAAATGTTTACCGCACGGATGCCTAAAGCGAACAATTCTTTTATTTCTTCCACCGTTAAATCAATCGAACGACGGTAAATCCCCGGCATGGAAGGGATTTCTACTTTTACGTTTTCGCCTTCCGCGATGAACATCGGGAACATAAAGTCGGCCGAACTTAAACTGGTTTCGCGTACGATACTACGTATGGATTCGTTGACTCTCAGTCTTCTTCCTCTGTGTAATGGATACATAGCAATTAATAATTTATAATTGATAATGGACGATTAAATCCATGCAATTGGTTTTTTTAATACGTTAATTAACTTTTTTTCTTCGCTTCCCGCTTCCGGATGATGGTCGTATACCCACTGCACATGCGGAGGTAAACTCATCAAAATCGATTCGATTCTTCCGTTGGTTTTTAAACCGAACAACGTGCCTTTGTCGTGTACCAGATTGAATTCCACGTAACGCCCTCGACGGATTTCCTGCCAGGTGCGGTTGGCTTCTGTATAAGGTAAATCTTTTCTTTTTTCCACGATTGGTATATACGCCGATAAGAAACTGTTGCCGACTTCGGTTACGAAAGTGTACCAGTTTTCCATGCTCATTTCTTCAGTTGCTTTCAGATGATCGAAAAACAAACCGCCAATCCCTCTTGCTTCGTTACGGTGCGCATTCCAGAAATACTCGTCGCACTGTTTTTTAAACTTCGGATAGAAGTCCTGGTTGTGTTTGTCGCAGGCCGTTTTACAGGTTTGGTGGAAGTGTTTGGCATCTTCTTCAAACAAATAATATGGCGTTAAATCCTGACCGCCGCCAAACCATTGGTTCACGATATTCCCCTGTTTGTCGTACATTTCAAAATAGCGCCAGTTGGCATGTACGGTCGGTACCATCGGGTTTTTCGGATGAATTACTAAGCTCAGTCCGCAGGCAAAAAAATCGACTTCGCCCACCCCGAAATAGGTTTGCATCGCTACCGGCAACGCGCCGTGTACCGCGGAAATGTTTACGCCGCCTTTTTCAAAAACGTTACCGTTTTCAAGCACACGGGTTCTTCCGCCACCGCCTTCCGGTCGTTCCCATAAGTCCTGACGGAATTTCGTTTGGCCGTCCATGTCTTCCAAACCTTTACAGATTTGGTCTTGGAGGGTTTGTATGTATTGGTAAAATTTATTCTTCATTTTCATCGAAGTTTAAGCCTTCTTCATCATTTGCTTCAAGGTTGTATTTTTCTTTAAGGAGATTTATTTTTTCTTTCTCCCCAAATAAGTAAAAAGCGGTTTGATCTCCGGTGTAAACGGAATAGAAATTTTCCTTGATGCCGGTGTCTTCCACAATTAGATCCAATAATTTATTAAAGGTTTCCATGTCATACCAGTCTCCGGAATCTTCAGGAATCATTACATAACAATTGTTTTTATAGTGTACTAAAAACTGATAATATCCTTTGTTTTCATCCTCATTCCATTTAAATTGGAGATACGATTTAATTCCTGAAATTTTATGGTTGGAAATGGATGCAAAATCTGCTAAAAGCACATCGTAATCGACAGGAATCGTACTTGCTTCGACATCAAAAGCAAGACTTATTTTAGCAATATCCAGGCAGGTGTGAATAGAATTTAAATCGTCATTGGCAAATTCCTTTTGCTTGTAGATTTCAATTTGTTCTTGGGAGATAGGTCTGTCAATTATTCCTATCATGTGCAAATCATTATTTATTTCTTCAAAAGTTTTATTGTCGATATCAAATTCTTTTTTCAGTCTTATTTTAAGAGGTTCGGACTGAATGTTCTTGTCAGCAAGGTTGTAAAAGTATGCTTTCTCAAGGCCTTTGTAAAAGTCAATAAGTTTTTGAGAGTAGTAATCATCCTGAAAACCTAATTTTTCAAAGTTTGAAAGAACAAGATTTTTGATGGTTTCATTTTCAAAAAGAAATTTATCTTTTTTTATAGTTTCTAAGGCTTCAAAATAAAGCTCAGAATCGCTAAGAAACGGTTTGATTGCTTCGACTTTTTCCGGGTCCGTTTTGTAACGCAATTTGAATAAATCAATTCCTTTGAGCAAAACTCTTTTCGTGTCTTCATCACCTGGTTCGTTGTGAATTAACTGCTCTAAAGAAGAAATGATTTTTTTGGCTCTTTCACCGTCTCCGTTTTCAACGATTATTTGTGCTAATACAAGTTTTAAAACATAAGCAGAATAAAAATTTTCCTCGCTAGGTTTTTTAAAATCTTCTCTTTTTATAGGGTTTTTGTCGATATAATCGTAAGCCAGATTTAAGATTTTCTTTTTTGAGTTTTCAGAACCTTTTTCCATATAACCGGAGATTCCTTCTCTTATCCAATGCAATTCGGGAGAAGCATTGCTGTTTTGGGATAGTTTGATAACATAATCTATCGCTTTTTCGCTTTTAGCTTCATTTCCTAACCAGTAAAAAAGCCTTTCGTTATCGGTGGATTTTCCGGAAAGCAGTCTGTCTTCAAATAAAGCGGTATGCCCTTCAATGTTGTTGTAACCTAAATATTGTACTACTAAATGCTCAAGTTCTTCGTTTGTAATTAGATTAAAAACAGCATTTTTAACAGGCTGGTCAAGCTGAAACGAAGTTCTGATTTCCTTGTAGCCCCTGTCCATCTCGACAAACAAATTGTCGATGCTGTCTTTGTTTTTACTTTCGAGAATTTCAACAATTGCAGGAATAGTAGATTTATCTCCAAGCATATAACGCCTGCCGATTGCCGCATCATACTTTGCTTTTTCGTCCGCTTCTTTTTTTGCTTTAAGGGCTATTTTTTTAGTGATGTAAGCATCAATTTGATCCACCTTTGCCTTTTCAGTAATCCTAAAAACGATTGGTGTACTGAATTTTTTATTAATATATTTTTGAATTTTAAGGCTATCTTTTTCCAGATTTTGTCCGTGAGAAATCAAGCAACCACCCAAAAGGCTACTTAAAATGATTAATGCTATACTTTTTTTTCTCATGAGTGTTAACTAAAAACTGCGACTGCCTACTGATTATATTCCTTCACTGCTTCCACAAACGCCTTGGCATGATCTACCGGAATGTTCGGTAAAATACCGTGGCCTAAGTTTACGATGTATTTGTCTTTGCCGAATTCGTCGATCATTTCGTGTACCATTTTTTTGATGGTCGGAATTGGTGACAACAATCTTGAAGGGTCAAAGTTTCCTTGTAAGGTGATATTTCCTCCTGTTAAATAACGCGCATTTCTGGCCGAACACGTCCAGTCTACTCCTAAAGCCGACGCTTTCGATTTCGACATTTCATTCAAAGCAAACCAACAGCCTTTTCCGAACACGATTACTTCTGTTTCTTCGGCTAAAGCGTCCACGATCTGGTTGATGTATTGCCAGGAGAATTCCTGATAATCGGTTGGTGATAGCATGCCGCCCCAGGAATCGAAAATCTGTACGGCGTTCACTCCGGATTTTACTTTTTCTTTTAAATATAAGATGGTGGTATCGGTAATTTTCTGTAATAAAGCATGCGCCGCCACCGGATTGGAAAAACAGAATCCTTTCGCGGTATCATAGCTTTTGGAGCCTTTTCCTTCCACGGCATAGCAGAAAATCGTCCAGGGCGAACCGGCGAAACCGATTAACGGCACTTCGTCGTTCAGCATTTCTTTGGTCAGTTTGATGGCGTCCATCACATAGCCTAAACGTTCTTCGATATTTGGAATAAATACTTTTTCTACCTGCTCCATCGAACGGATCGGATCAGGAATAATCGGTCCGATATTGTCCTTCAGTTCCACATGAATACCCATCGCTCTTGGGACTACTAAAATATCCGAGAATAAAATAGCGGCATCCGGTTTTACGATGCGAATCGGTTGTACGGTGATTTCAGCAGCCAGTTCCGGGGTTTCGCAACGGGTAAAAAAATCGTATTTGTCGCGTAACGCACGAAATTCCGGTAAATATCTTCCCGCCTGACGCATCATCCACACCGGTGGGCGTTCTACGGTTTCTCCTTTTAAAGCTCTTAGAAATAGGTCGTTTTTAATCATGTTTTCTTAATATAGTTGCAAAGTGACAAAGTGCCTAAATTGCTAAGTATTATTTATATTCGTTTATACATTGGATAATCGTGTTCTCAACGGTAGGTTGATTGGCGATTACGATATTTTTGAATCCCGATTGTTGCGCTGCTGCTGCAGTAGTGTTTCCGATGCAGAAAGCGATTTCTTTGGTAATTTTATTCTGTTTCAGATAACTTTCCACACCGGAAGGGCTGAAAAACAGGATGCCGTCTGGTTTCGTGTCGATTTTTTGCGGCGTTAAAACGGTTTCGTACACGGTGATTTCGTTGAAAACCACTCCGGCAGCTTTCAAAGTTTCCGGTAAAGTGTCGCGACGTAAATTTCCGCTGAAAAATGTGTAGGTGTTGTGCGGATAGACCAGTGTGATGATTTCGGACAAATCTTCCGCATAACCGGTATACGCTACCACGTTGAAACCGTTGGCTTCCAGTAACGCTTTGGTTTTGAGACCGACGCAGAAAACGTCTTTTCCTTTCAGTTCGGCAACGTTCGGATGCTGTAAAATGCTTTCCACGCCGTTTTGGCTGCTGAAAATCAACTTGTCATTTATATTTTTTAAATCGAAAGCGAGGGGTTTGGTGGTGATGAAATCCGCTTCCACTACTAAAAATCCGGCATTCAAAAGGTACTGCTTCTGATTGGGCAGCAATTTTTTAGTAGACAGTATGCGAACGGAAGCACTCATTATTTTTTCAGTTTCAGTTTGATGTCGGCCATTAATTCCGAACCGCCGTTGTCTAAAATTTCTTTGGCACAGTTGAAGCCCAGCTTTTTCCATTCGGAAATATCGAATGTGCGTTGGATCTCGAACTTCTGTTGTCCGTCAATGGAAAACAGAACGCCGTGAAAATTGATGGTATCGTTTTCTTCGTCGTATTTGGCCAATGCCCCGATCGGAGCGGTACAGCCACCTTCCAAAGTTCTCAAAAACTGGCGTTCGATATAGGTACAGATTTCCGTTTCGATATGGTTCAGCTGACTTAAGGCGTCTAAGGCAAATTCGTCGTTTTCCATGGCAACAACCACCATCGCGCCTTGTGCCGGAGCCGGAACCATCCAGTCCAGATTAATATACGTTTCCGGTTTTAAATTGATGCGTTCCAAACCAGCCGCGGCGAAAACCGCTCCGTTCCAGTCGTTTTCCTGCAATTTCTGCATGCGGGTGTTCACGTTGCCGCGCAAATCCACCACTTGGTGTTGCGGATATTTGTTCAGCCACTGCGCCTGACGACGTAAACTTCCGGTAGCTACGGTTCCTTCGCCGTTTAGAAAATCTAAATTTCCTTTGTGAACGAGAAGGTCAACCGTGTTGGCGCGTTCTAAAACAGCGGCCTGCACTATGCCTTGCGGTAAAGCCGTCGGTACGTCTTTCATGGAATGTACGGCCATATCGATTTTCCCGGAAAGCATCGCTACATCAAGGGTTTTGGTAAAAATTCCGGTGATGCCCAGTTCGTACAAAGGTTTGTCCAGGATGATGTCACCGGTAGATTTCACGGCTACTATTTCGGTGGCATACCCTAATTGCTGCAACTGGTGCTGTACAGTGTGTGCCTGCCAAAGCGCCAGTTCGCTGTCACGGGTTCCGATGCGTATTTTTTTAGTCATTTTTTACGGTTGCTATCTGAAAAATTTTCTCGATCCACTGGATGCTTTCGTCTACCATAGTGTTGTCGTCTTTCAGATGATTGGCAAAATGGTTGGTGATTTTCTGAATGATGCGGTTGCTGATGAGCTCCGCCTGTTCTTCATCAAAATTGCTGATTTTTTTGCGTTGCGCGGTCAGCTCTTTATCCTTGATGGTGTTCAGTTTTTCCTTTAAGGCATGAATAGTTGGCGCAAATTTCCGGGCTTTGGTCCAGCTGATGAATTCGTCTTTGATTTCTTCGATAATCGCTTCGGCGGCCGGAATGTGTTTTTTGCGGTTTTCCAGCGTTTCGTCAGTCATTTGCGATAAATGATCCATGTGTACCAGCGTCACGCCTTCCAGTTCCTGCACGTTTTCGTGTACGTTTTTCGGTACCGATAAATCTAAAATCAACAAAGGTTTTTTCAGATTCAGGATGGCTTTGTCGATGGTCGGGTTCTGAGCGCCTGTAGCCACCACCAAAACGTCGGCTTTCTGGATTTCCAGTTGCAAATCGGCGTAATCTTTTACAATCAGGTTGAATTTGCCGGCAATTTTTTCGGCTTTGTCTTTGGTGCGGTTGATAAGGGTGATGTGCTCGTTTTTGGTGTGTTTGACCAAATTTTCACAGGTGTTTCGCCCGATTTTTCCGGTTCCGAAAAGCAGAATGTTTTTGTTCGGGATGTCTTCGACGTTGTTAAAAATATAGCGAACGGCGGCAAAGGATACCGAGGTGGCTCCGGAAGAAATTTCCGTTTCGTTCTTGATGCGTTTGCTGGCCTGAATGACCGCATTGGTAAGCCTTTCGAGATAATTGTTGGTCAATTCGGCGTTTTTGCTTTCGATGAAGCTGTTTTTAAGCTGGCTAATGATTTCAAAATCGCCTAAAATCTGGCTGTCCAAACCGGTTCCCACGCGGAACATATGACTGATGGCTTCGGTATTTTTATGGACGTAAGCCACTTTCTGAAAATCTTCTACCGTGCCCTGCGAATTGTCGCAAAGCAATTTGATTAATTGAAACGGATGTTCGGCAAAACCGTAAATTTCGGTACGGTTGCAGGTGGAAGTAACCAGTAAACTGCTAATATTGTTATCTTTGGCTTGCTTTAGTAAGTTGGCTTTGGCCTCGGGGTCCAGGCTGAATTTACCTCTAATCTCGGCGTCTGCTTTCTTATAGCTCAATCCAACAACATAGAACGAAGCAGGCTTTGATATCGTGTTATTTTCCATTCTTTTTCACTTTCTCCTTAAAAGTTAAACAAATGTACTCGCTGTATTTTTATTAAAATAACGCTGGAAGTTCTTTTTATGTCGCTCAGGGATTTTTTTGGACAAATTTGTCTTTTTCGCGTTATTTCTTTTAAATTTGTATGAAAATCAAGGCTTCAGAAAGTTTTTATTTAGAGTGATTCTAAATAAAAATTTCATATTACTTTGAAGAATGCTGCAAAAAAATACCGCTATGAGTGCTACCGAAGAGATAAAAATTGAGGAAGATTTTATACTGCTGCGTTTTCAGAACGATTCGGAAGAAACGGTTCGTTTTGAACGTCAGGTACATACGGGTTTGATTCAGTTTCATTTCGGGTTGAAGGGCAGTGCGAAATTCATCTTCAATCAGGGCAATTATGCGCTGGAGCTGAAGGAAGAAAAATCGCTTTTACTGTACAATCCGCAGAAAGAACTGCCGCTTCAGATGGAAATCGCCCCCAAGTCGTGGGTGATTACCGTTTTGGTGTCGATTAAGAAGTTTCACGGTCTGTTTTCGGAACAGGCGGAACATATACCTTTTTTGAGCGAGGAAAACAGCGATAAGAAGTATTACGGAGAAGAAAACATCAGTCCGTCGATGGCCATTGTGCTGAATCAGATGTTTCATTATACGCTGAATCCGTCGATAAAAAACATGTATTATAAGGGCAAGGGGTATGAATTGCTGAGTTTGTTTTTCAACCGCAACGAAGATCCGAATGCCGAACAGTGTCCGTTTCTAATCGACGAAGAAAATGTAAAGAAACTGAAAAAAGCGAAAGAAATCGTAATTGCCAATATGGCCGAACCACCTGGATTACAGGAGTTGGCCGATGAGGTAGGCTTAAATCTGAAAAAACTGAAAATGGGCTTCAAACAGATTTACGGCGATACCGTTTACGGCTTTTTGTTTGATTATAAAATGGAATACGCGCGTCGTTTGTTGGATTCCGGTTCGTACAATGTAAACGAGGTTGGTTTAAAGATAGGGTATAGTACTGCGAGTCATTTCATTGCGGCGTTTAAGAAGAAATTCGGGACGACGCCCAAAAAGTATTTGTTGGAGAAAAGCATATAAAACATATAAAAAGCGGTCAGTTGACCGCTTTTTTTAATTGTAATAGTGTGCTATAATCTGTACTTCATCATTCCCGGTTCCCAAATACATTTTCATCGCTCCCGCTCCGTTGGTGTTGGAAACCGCTAACTGTGCTGAAAACATAGGGCAGTACGTACCCGGAGGAAGTTTTACATAATCACTGCCGGTATTGTGGAAGTTTTCGGTTTCGCCTCTGCCTGTTTCGTTGTTGGTGTAGTATTGTCCGGTAATTCCCAAACCGCCACCGATTGTGGAAGTGCCTCCGTCAATTTCAAAAGCCCCTCCAATCAGGTTGCCGTCTAAATCATGGGTTACAACCGGGCCAAGATAACTGCCTAACCGGAAATACATTAATGTTTGTACGGCTCTGGCCTGTCCGTCTCCAACTCTTGTGCTTGCATTTTTTTCAATGTTCCAGGAAACGGAATAATTGATTTCTATAATAGCAGGTTCGGTTAAGGTAAACGTAGAATTTGGAATATCCCGCGGGATTCCGGCATAGGTATATCCGTCGCCATAACCGTGTTGGGTAATTTGATTAATACTCGGATCGCGCTCGTCTTTCAGATAATTTTCCGCATCGAACAGAATGGCTATGTTGTTTTGAGCGGTACCAAGAATCAGATCTCCATTAGCGTCCACGAACACACGGCTGGAATTTCCTGGTCCTAAATTGTTGGGGTTGGTTGGGTAACTAAGCCCGTCAATTTTAACAGTTGAGTTAGCACCACCTACATGCAATCCCTGTTGTGGGTTGGTGGTTTTAATTCCCACTTGTCCCAAAAGGAACGCAGGGAGTAGTAAAAATAGTGAGTAGAGGTATTTTTTCATGGTTAGCTTTGGGTTTAGTTGTAAATGCGAATTCTTAAAAGGTCTGCTTCACCGCCAAATCCGATGCTGGTGTATTTGCTGATTCCGTCAATGATCTCGGCAAAGAAGTACAACGCGTGATTTCCGGGAGGAATATTGGTGTAACCGTGACCGTTGGTATAGGAGTAACCTAAAATTCCTTGATCATCAGAAGCATAGCATTGACCGTTTAATCCGTATTTTTTTGACAATTCTGTGGCGTCCAGTCCGTCGTTGTTGATGTCAATGCAGAAGTAGATTTTAAATACCCGTGCAGAAATATCATTAAAAGGAGTCAACGCAACATTTAAGTCTGTTTTGGATACCATAGCGGTTATGCCATATTTTACTTCGATTAATGCAGCAGCCGGAGAGGAAAAAGTTACTTTTGAAATCAAACCCGTTGCAGTGGTAACAGAAGTGTCGTTGTTAACGATTACCCCTCTGTTGTTAGGACCGTTAGGAATAAAATTCTGATTGGTCATTAAGAAATTGATTGGAGCAATAGCACCATTGGGTCCAACACCGTTATTGATAGAAGGGTTGATGGTCACATCTCCCAAAGCTGTCACAAAGGCATGGGCAGGTTTAACCCCGTCATTAAAAACAGGGGAGTTTACGGCATTCAGACTTTCAATGCGAATGGTTGAAGTATTGCCCGCCACATGTAAATCTGCAGTAGGGTTAGCTGTTCCGATTCCTATCTGTGCATTCAGCACCGCAGGAAAAAAAAGAAGTAGTAGTTTTTTCATAGCGATACGGTTTTAGTATAATCTCATGAATACAGAATCGGTATCTACTGCCATACGGACAAAAGTAGCCTGGGAAGGTAAATTAGAAGAAACTTCTGCTTTGAAGTTCAGGGTGTGTGTACCGGTTGTTAACTGAACATAAGTAGTGCTGGAGTTGTACAATTGCCCGGTAGCGCCAATTCGTTCTAATGAGGTGTATGGGGCAGGATTGTTAATGTTTCGGTTCATGTAGCATCGGGATGCCTGGCCATATTTTCGAGGGGCATTGTCAAGTGTGTAATAAGTGGAAACGCGACGTGCTCCACCATCACGAATCATTGTTAGTGGGGTGTCTGTCTGGAAAACTTCGAAGCTAACACTGTATTTAACTTCTAAAATGGTTGGACGGGTTACTGTAATGGTGTAGGTGTAAAAGGTGGCTTCAATTTTCCCGTCTGCATCACCCGTGGTAAGGCGAATGTTGGATTGGGGAATTGTAGTGTGGTCGATTGCGTCGCTTCCGTCACTATTGGCTAGGGTTTCCAAATGTAAAGAAAGTACGCCGTTGCTGTCTACATACAAGGGATAAGTTCCTGTGGGCTCTGTATTCCCTCCGTTGTAAATGTTGTTGTCTTTGTCTAGGCTTTCCACGCGTAACGTTCCAACGCTGTTACCTAAATGTAACTTTTGTTGTGGGTTGGTGGTGCCTATCCCTACAGATCCGGTTTGGGAAAGTAGTGAGTTGCAAAGAAGCAGTGTAAATAGAATGTAGGTGTTTCTCATGCTCTTTGGTTTTTTTGGGTTAGTATTAGAGGGCTTTTACATATTAGATACAAATTTGGGTATTAGGTTGCGTGATTATTTATTAAAAATATTAATTTTTTGAAGAAAAAACAACAAAAAACAGAATAATTAAAATAAATAACAAAATTAAAGCATTAAACCTAAAAAAATAGCAATTGTAAAACATGCAAAATATCTCTAAAAAGAGAGTGATTTAAGGGCTTTCCAAATGTCAATAAAAAAATTATAAGGAAAAAACTGAGGGGATTAAACTTTATAACAACCGGATGGAAATATTTTTTAAAAATTTTTTTTCAAAGAAAAAAACACTGTTTTATAAATGACAGTTATAAAAACAAATTAAATTACATTTTTATAACAATTTGATTTAATGAAAATAAAAAAAAACAACCCATATAGGGTTGCTTCTGTAAAAGGTTTTTTTAATTGTAATAATGTGCAATAATCTGGACTTCATCCTTCCCGGTTCCCAAATACAATTTCATCGATCCGGAACCACTTGTATCTGAAACTGCCAATTGAGCCGAAAACATAGGACAGTATGTCCCTGGCGGGAGTTTAACATAATCGCTGCCAGTGTTGTGAAAGTCGTCTGTTTCCCCTCTTGAAGCGTCGTTGTTGGTATAGTATTGTCCGGATATCCCAAGACCGCCGCCAATAGTTGAAGTACCGTTGTCGATTTCAAAGCTGCCACCAATCAGATTCCCGTCTAAATCATGGGTAACAACAGGGCCTAAATAACTTCCGGAACGGAAATACATAAGTGTTTGTACGGTTCTTGCATGACCATCGCTTATGCGTGTACTGGCATTTTTTTCAATGTTCCAGGAAACCGCGTAATTAATCTCGACGATTGCAGGTTCTGTTAAGGTAAAGGTTGAATTGGGAATATCATTCGGAATACCGGCATAAGAATATCCGTCGCCATAACCGTGTTGCGTAATTTGATTTCTGCTTGGATCGCGCTCGTCTTTCAGATAATTTTCCGAATCGAAAAGCACCGCAATATTGTTTTGGGCTGTGCCTAATACCAAATCGCCATTTGCGTCGACAAAAACACGGCTGGAATTGCCCGGTCCTAAATTGTTCGGATTGTCGGGATACTTTAAACCGTCTATTTTAACCGTTGAAGTTGCTCCTGCGACGTGCAAACCTTGCTGCGGGTTGTTGGTTTTAATCCCAACCTGTCCAAAGAAATAGCAAGGCGTTAGTAATAAAAAAGTGTAAAATTTTCTCATAGGACATTAATTATAGATTCGTATTCTCAAAAGATCTTCCGCACCGCCAAAACCGGCACTGGTAAATTTGCTGACACCATCTATAGTTTCGGCAAAGAAATGCAAGGAATGGTTTCCGGAGGGGATAGTGGTATAACCGTGACCATTGGTATATGTATAACCTAAAATTCCTTGATTGTCAGAAGAATAATTCTGGGCGTTTAAACCGTATTTTTTGGAAAGTTCCGTAGCGTCCAGGCCGTCGTTGTTAATATCGATGCAGAAATAGATTTTATAGATTCTCGCCGAGATATCGTTAAAAGGCGTAAGCGATACGTTTAAATCAGTACTGGAAAGCAACACGGAAATACTGTATTTCACTTCAATAAGCGCCGTGGCAGCCGCACTGAAATTAACTTTCGAAATCAATCCGGTAGCGGTGGTTGAAGCGGTGGGATTGTTTACAATCAACCCGCGGTTGGCAACACCGTTAGGGATGAAATTGTTGTCGGTAAATAAGAAGTTGATAGGTGCTATGATGCCGCCGGGTCCTATTTCGTTTTCCGAAGAAGGGTTTAGGGTAACATCTCCCGAAGCGGTAACAAAAGCATGAGCAGGTTTGATGCCGTCGTTAAATGCGGGACTGTTTACAGCGTTTAAGCTCTCAATTCGTATGGTAGAACTGTTTCCGGCCACATGTAAAGTCGCCTGCGGATTTGCAGTCCCGATTCCCACCTGAGCGGTCAGCCCAAGCGGAAACAATAAAAAAACAATTTTTTTCATAGTTGATAAGGTTTAGTAAAGACGCATGAAGACAGAATCCGTATCGATCGCAAGCCTTACATAAGTCGCTTGGGAAGGCAGATTGGATGAGACTTCGGCTTTAAAATTCAGGGTATGGGTGCCAGGCGTTAATTGTACATAGGTAGTGCTGGAATTGTAGAGTTGTCCGGTAGCTCCAATCCGGTCTGTAGAACTATAAGGTGCGGGATTGTTAATGTTTCGGTTTAGGTAACAACGGGAAGCCTGACCGTATCTTCGGGTTCCGTTATTAAGGGTGTAATAGGTGGAAATTCTTCTGGCGCCACCGTCGCGTATCATGGTCAGCAGAAGATCGGTTTGATATACTTCAAAGCTCAAACTGTATTTTACCTCTAAAGTGGCCGCCCGGTTAACTGTAATGGTGTACGTAAAAAATGTTGCATCAATTTTGCCGTCTGCATCACCGGTTGTTAATTTTAGGGAAGCGGTAGGAATAGTGGCATGGTCGATGGCATCGCTGCCGTCGCTGTTTGCCAGGGTTTGCAAAGCTAAAGTCAGTACGCCGTTACTATCTGCGTAAAGCGGATAGGTTCCTCCGGGTTCCAGATTGCCTCCGTTGCGGGTATTGTTGTCTTTATCGAGCGATTCGATCCGAAGCGTACCGATACTTTTGTCTAAATGAAGTTTTTGCTGCGGATTGGAAGTTCCTATACCCACGGCCCCGGTTTGAGCGCTAAGAGAAAAATACAATAGGAATGTACTTAGGGTGTAAAAGTTTCTCATGCATTTGGGATTTTAATTATTACTCCTTGTAAGATCAAAATGTTAAAAAAGAATTCACGTATTAGCCACAATTACCGTCAATAATTTTACAATCAGATACAAAGAATCATCCTGAAAATGCATTATTGTTTTTGGTAATCTTTCCAAACAAAAAAGGTGTCGAATTCACTCTTACAAAACGATAACCCATAAATGATATTCGTTGCACATTTTTTATTTAAAGCTAAATTTATTGACAAAAAATTCAAACATTAACAAAAAAACAGCGATATTCTATGAAATGCTGAATAGTTTCGACGAGTTGCAAAAAAGCGTTATTGTAGGAAAGGAAAAATAAAGCAGCGGAAATTAAATTGCCGATAATTGTCTTACCTTTGAAAAAAATTACAAAATGAAGGGAGTTTTACTGGTCAATTTAGGATCGCCAGAGAGTCCGACGCCACAAGACGTTAAGCCATATTTAGACGAATTTTTAATGGACAAATACGTAATCGATGTACCGTATTTGCTGCGGGCATTGCTGGTTCGCGGGATTATCCTGAGAAAGCGTCCTGAGAATTCGGCAGAAGCCTATCAGAAAATCTGGACCCCAGAAGGTTCCCCGCTGATTGTCCTTTCTAAGAAAATGCACGAAAAAGTTAAAAAAGAGGCAAAAGTGCCGGTAGCTTTGGCGATGCGATACGGAAAACCTTCCATCGAAACCGGTTTGCAGGAGCTTTACGATCAAGGCGTGCGCGAGGTGTTGCTGTTTCCGTTGTATCCGCAGTATGCGATGGCGTCTACCTTAACCATTTTGGTGCTGGCGGAAGAAATCCGCAAAAAGAAATTTCCCGACATGACAATTACTGACGTGCCGGCGTTTTACAACCAGCCCGATTACATCGAAGCCCTGGCGAATTCCATGAAAAAGCATTTGGGGAATTACGACTACGATAAACTGGTGTTTTCCTACCACGGCATCCCGGAGCGTCATGTCCGTAAAACCGACGCCACCAAAAAGCACAAAAAGTTTGAAACCGACAAAATGTGTTGCGAAGTTGGAACGCCCGAAGCTGAATTCTGTTACCGTACCCACTGTTATGAAACCACGCGTCTGGTAGCCGAGAAGCTACAAATTCCGAAAGACAAATATTATGTAACCTTCCAGTCCCGCTTAGCCGGAGACAAATGGCTGGAACCGTACACCGATATAGTGTTAAACAACTATCCGAAACAGGGCATCAGAAAAGTAGCGGTGGTAACCCCAGCCTTTGTAACGGATTGTCTGGAAACACTGGAAGAAATCGCCATTCGTGCCAACGAAGAGTTTCTCGAAAACGGTGGCGAGTCGTTTTTAACCATACCGTGTTTAAACGACGACGACCAATGGTGTCAGGTAGTGGCCAACTGGATTAACAATTGGGAGCAAAACGGACAATGGATCAGTACTACAACTACATAAAATCCCTCCACTTGATTTTTGTAATCACGTGGTTCGCCGGACTTTTTTACATCGTTCGGCTTTTTGTGTACCATGCGGAAGCGAAACTGAAGCCCGAGCCCGAACAAAGCATTTTGGTAAAACAATACCAGCTGATGGCGTATCGCCTTTGGTACATTATCACCTGGCCGAGTGCCGTTTTAGCCAGTATTTTTGCTTTTTTGATGCTTTTCGGAACCACGTTGGGCAATGCCTGGCTAAAAATGCCGTGGATGCATGTAAAATTGGGATTTGTCTTTTTACTATATTTATACCATCTGAAATGCCATCAGATTTTCAGGCAGCTGCAAAAAGATGAGGTTAAGTACTCGTCGTCCTTTTTCCGTTTGTGGAATGAAGGGGCCACGATTATCCTATTTGCCGTTGTTTTTCTGGTGATTTTGAAAGATGCAATCAACTGGGTGTACGGCGTGATTGGAATCATCCTTTTTTCCGTGCTGCTGATGTTGGGCTATAAATTCTATAAAAAGATACGCGAGAAAAATCAGCAGTAAATGCCGGATGCTTTTAAAATAACGCAGCTTTCCCTAAGGTTGAGAATTTTCCTTTCGATGATTTTCTTAACCCTGATTGCGTCGGTTTTAATAGCGGCCGTATCGATTTATCAGTTCCGGAAAGAAGCCCGCGACTACCATCAGGACCGTCTGGAGCGCAAAGAAGATGCCATTACCGAGCACATCAACTACATCCTGTCTACCACGACCTATCCGCTCACAACGGAAAACTTACCGCTGATTTTTAAGGACAAAATTTACGAGTTGGCCAACATCCACAGTCTGGAAATCAATATTTATGACCTGAACGGGAAGCTGCTCATTTCTTCCAAAGGCGCCTTTACGATTGATAAAGTGGCCAAACCCATTCAGCCGATTATCCTTAAAATCATACAGTCTTCTCCAAGCAAAAGGTTCGTGGATTTGCAGATGGTTCAGGGACAGAAATACCGTTCGTCCTACAGTTATCTGAAAGACACCAAGTTCAAACCGCTGGGTATCATCAATTTGCCGTATGTGGAAGAAACCAGTTTTTACGAAAATGAAGTAAAAAATTTCCTGATGCGGTTCAGTCAGGTATACGGATTTATGTTGCTGATTTCCTTTGTGATTGCGTACTTTTTGTCGAGTTACATCACCAAATCGCTGCAAACCATCAGCGAGAAGTTACAACAGACACAGTTCTACAAAAAGAACGAAAAAATCCAGCTGGAATCCACCAGTAAAGAAATCAAATCCCTCGTATCGGCGTACAATGCGATGGTCGACAAACTCGAAGAAAGTGCCGCGTTACTGGCGCAGAGTGAGCGGGAAGAAGCCTGGCGCGAAATGGCCAAACAGGTGGCGCACGAAATCAAAAACCCGCTTACGCCGATGCGGTTGACCGTGCAGAGTTTTCAGCGGAAATTCGATCCGAACGATCCGAACGTAAAGCAGAAAATGGACGATTATTCCAAAACCCTGATTCAGCAAATCGACACCATGAGTTCGGTGGCTTCGGCTTTTTCAAATTTTGCTTCCTTGCCGGCACAACAGAACGAAACGCTCAACATCGTGTATGTGGTGCAGCTGGCACTCGATATTTTTACCGAAGACTTTATCCGTTTTGAGGCTTCCGAACCGGAAATTATCACCAAAATAGATCGTACCCAACTCATCCGGATCATTACCAATCTGGTGAAAAACGCGATTCAGGCCATCCCGGAAGACAAAGTGAACCCGTTGGTGGTGGTAACGGTTTTCCGCGAAGGAGAAAATGCCAAAATCATTGTGAAAGACAACGGAAAAGGCATCAGTATTGAAAATAAAAATCGTATTTTCGAACCTAAATTCACCACCAAAACCAGCGGTATGGGCTTGGGCTTGGGGATTATCAGAAATATCGTGGAAAGTTACCACGGCACCATCGATTTTGAAAGTGAACCGGAAGCCGGTACCGAATTTACCGTAACGCTTCCCATTATAAATACATAACAATCATGACCTACGAAAACATCCTAATTGAAAAAGAAAACGGCATTGCGGTGGTTACCATCAACCGTCCGGCGAAGTTAAACGCCTTGAACAAAGCTACTATTGAAGAACTGCACCACACTTTCGGGACCCTGGAACACGATACCACTGTAAAAGTGATTATCGTTACCGGAAGCGGGGAAAAAGCGTTCGTGGCCGGTGCCGACATTTCGGAATTTGCCAATTTTTCGGTGGAAAAAGGAACCGTTTTGGCCGCAGAAGGGCAGGAAAAACTGTTTGATTTTGTGCAAAACCTTAAGAAACCGGTCATTGCCGCCGTAAACGGATTCGCGTTGGGCGGCGGACTGGAACTGGCGATGGCTTCTCATTTCCGTGTGGCTTCGGAAAACGCTAAAATGGGCTTGCCGGAAGTGACTTTAGGTGTGATTCCGGGGTATGGCGGAACCCAGCGTTTACCGCAGTTAATCGGGAAAGGCCGCGCGATGGAAATGATTATGACCGCCGGGATGATCGACGCCAAAACCGCGTTGAACTACGGCTTGGTCAACCATGTGGTTACCCAGGAAGAATTGTTGCACTTTACCAAAGAAATTGCAGCGCGCATCGCCAAAAATTCGAGTGTGGCGATTGCCAAAGCGATTAAGGTGATTAACGATAACTATACAGACGGTGTAAACGGCTTCGCCTCCGAAATCAAAGCGTTCGGCGAGTGTTTCGGTACCGAAGATTTTAAAGAAGGTACTACCGCCTTTCTGGAAAAACGCAAACCGGAATTTCCCGGAAAATAAATAACAGGCGAACCAAACGGTTCGCTTTTTTTGTACATTTATGGAAATCAACACACTAACCAATCCATTTATGTCAAAACAAGTAAACGATTTCCTTGCGGCAGTAGCCCTGAAAAACCCCAACGAACCCGAATTTCTGCAAGCGGTCCATGAAGTGGCCGAAACCGTTATTCCTTTTATCGAAGCCCACGAAAAGTACAAAGGCAAGATGCTTTTGGAGCGCATGGTCGAACCGGAAAGGGTCATCATGTTCCGCGTGGCATGGGTGGATGACAAAGGCCGGACACAGATTAACCGCGGTTTCCGCATCCAGATGAATTCGGCGATTGGGCCGTATAAAGGCGGGTTGCGTTTTCACCCGTCCGTAAACCTGAGCATCCTGAAGTTTCTGGCGTTTGAGCAGGTCTTTAAAAACAGTCTGACTACCTTACCGATGGGCGGCGGAAAAGGCGGTTCTGATTTTGATCCCAAAGGCAAATCCGACAATGAAGTCATGCGCTTCTGTCAAACCTTCATGACCGAACTCTCCCGCCATATCGGTGCGGATACCGATGTTCCGGCCGGCGATATCGGCGTAGGCGGACGCGAAGTAGGCTATATGTTCGGGCAATTCAAGAAACTCCGCAACGAGTTTACGGGCGTGTTAACCGGAAAAGGCATTTCCCACGGCGGTTCGTTAATCCGTCCCGAAGCGACCGGTTACGGTTGCGTGTATTTTGCCCAAAGCATGCTGGCAACCCGTGGGGAGAACATCAACGGAAAAACGGTGGTGGTGTCTGGTTCCGGAAATGTGGCGCAATATGCGGCGGAGAAAGTAATCCAGCTGGGCGGTAAAGTTGTAACCTTTTCGGATTCCTCGGGTTATATTTACGACGAAGCGGGTATCGATGCCGAAAAACTGGAGTTTGTCATGGAGCTGAAAAACGTCCAGTACGGCAGAATCAGCGAATACGTGAAAAAATATCCAAAGGCAAAATTCATAGCCGGAAAAACCCCGTGGGAAGTAAAATGTGATATTGCACTACCCTGTGCCACTCAAAACGAATTGGACGGAAGCGATGCAAAAGTATTAACGAGTAACGGCTGTAGCTGTGTAGCCGAAGGCGCGAACATGCCGTGTACCCCCGAAGCCGTTGCGGTATTCCATAAAACAAAAATTCTTTTTGCACCCGGGAAAGCCTCGAATGCGGGCGGCGTAGCCACCTCGGGTCTGGAAATGTCGCAAAATTCCCTGCGCTTAAGCTGGTCCCGGGAAGAAGTAGACGACCGTCTGAAAAAAATCATGCACGACATACACGAAGCGTGTGTAAAATACGGCGCGGACGGCAGCGGCCATATCGACTATGTTAAGGGCGCCAACATTGCCGGTTTTGTAAAAGTGGCCGATGCGATGCTGGCGCAAGGCGTGGTCTAGTTTCCCGTCTCCGTTTTCAGCAGAACAACAATCGCGGGTATCGGTAGTGATAGCCGCGATTTTTTTAGAAGTATTTCAGCGTTGTTGCAAATTGCTGAAAAAAATCGTTTTGCAACGAAAACTGTTGCAAACGAAAAAAAAATAATGATTTGCAACAGGGTTGTTCCAAACTTTTAAATATCTCTAAATTTAGGGATTGTAGGGGTGGATTTTTATCGTTAGTTTTAGGGATATTTATCTATTAGCTTGTGCTTAACTTTAAACAAAAAGTGCAATTGAAAAAATTATACATAATATTATTTCTTGTTTTTGTTTCTAACCTTTTTGGTCAAGAGAAATCAATAATGAATTCTAGTCAAATAAAATTAGAGTCAGTGTATTGTCCTAAAATAGTTGATAAAATTTAGATTAAAAATTTAAGCTAATATACGTTTTTTCTTATTTGACTTATAGGATTTGTAAATTACATTTTCCGATGTATGCACAAATGCAGGAGTTTGGTAATTTAGGCTTAAATGTAGTCGTCTGTTGTTGTACAATTCCACGGCTTTTTCGACCATTTTTTCGGCTGTTTTTAAATCTGGGATGTTTTGTTTTAATCCGTATTCGTATTTGATTGTACGGTTAATTCTCTCTGCAATTGCATTTTCATAAGGATCGGAGTTTTGAGTGTTACTAAGTTTAATCCCTTTGTTTTCGGCGA
>NZ_AUCZ01000015.1 GCF_000430025.1 Flavobacterium suncheonense GH29-5 = DSM 17707 | reverse complement strand
CCATATCACACCAGTTTCATTCACCTGCAATGAGGCAACAGTTGGATTATCGGATTCACAGAAATCTTGTGTCGCATCGCTTGTTGTTGGTGTTGCCGTCTCATTAACCTGAACAGTAACTGCTTTTAATGTACCTGCTAAATTCGGACAAGTTGTGTCGCTATCCATGGATACATAATATGTATAAGGACTATTTAACACTGTTAAACCTGAAATAGTCAATTCTCCACCTGCTGCAATAGTATAAGTGATGCCGTCAAAAGTTCCGTTTATAATTGGCTGGGAAGTATCATTTGTAAAATACCAGCTGAATTGTGGGTTTGCCAACAAACTTGCAGGCTGTAAAACCACCGGATTTCCTATACAAATACTCTGATTGGCCAATTGAATATCATCGGCAGTCGTGAACGGTAAAATGGTAAAGGTTACAGATGTTCTGTCCGGCAGCAATGTTTCGCAATATTCATCGGAACTAACTCCTACATAGTAAGTATAAGTGCCCGGTGCAAGACCGTTTAGCTGCAATACATTACTGTTCTGCCCAGGTATAAGAACCTGATTCGTTCCGTCGAAACTGTACCAGTAATAAACAGGATTGGTAACTACAGATGCACCGGAATCTAATCCTACAGTTAAAGTAACATCTCCGCTTTCACTACAAATTGTTGTATCGGTTGCAGCGTTGATTAATATATCTGTCAGAAAAGGTTCTGGCGATGTAGGCATTACGGTAATTGTTACTTTGGTTCTTGACAATACTTCGCAACCTCCACGGATTGGCTGAATATAGAATTCATAAGTTCCTCCTGCAAGATTTGAAGGTACCGCATAGGAATTGCCTTCCGCGACCACATTTCCGCCTGTTTCCGCATCATACCATCTGTATGTGGTACAAGCATCGGGAGCAATGCTTACGGTTCCTCCCTGGCATACTGTTATAATGGTGTTGGGGCTGTCAATAATATCTATTAATGCTTCACGTTTTACATAATGAACCTGTACAAAATCTAAAACATTTGCAGCCCCTCCTAATCTGATTCTCACTCTGTTGAAAGACGGGGATTCTCCATTAGATATAAAAATAAGTTCCTCTCCGCCGTTGAGTAATTCAACTGTAGCTACTGCACCATCCGCAACAAGAGGACTTCCTACCGGAACATCTCCCATGTATCGTTGAACTGAAAAACCTGCCAAAGCCCCAACTGATAATACAGCTCCGGATTTTGTCAACTTAATTTTTAAAATATCTGAAGGGCGTGATGCTGATTTGAATTTAACGGTCAAATCCGATGCAGACAGCACCCCTATTCCATTGTACATTGTGGCAAAACTATTGTCATCATTGTCAACTGCATTCCAAGGATTGGCCACACTTGTAGTACTTGTTAAGGCACCAATACCCAAGTCGTAAACACCATAGAAAACATCGTCTACATCACCCGGTGTACATGTCATAGGATTTTCTTCTGTAGTGTAATAGGCCTCGTAAACTTTTGCACTTTGCGCAACGCTTAGCACAGAGCCTACTATAATTCTTATTCCGTCATAAGGTTTTGGTCCTGTAATATTGGCCGGAACAAATGTATATTCAAAACAATTTTCCCCCGGAAGCAAATCTAACAAACTACCAGAAAGCGGTTGTATGGCCCCAATATCTTCCGGTACTCCCATACCGTTTCTTTTGGTTCCGATTACCGAAATTGCCCCAACAAGAGCTAAACCACTGTACTCTGTTCCTAATTTAACGGTTACCGGAGTTCCCTCCGGAATAGTTGTGTTCCATTGCAAAGTCTGCCATGTGGTTCCTACACCTAACACCCCTAAACCTGTGATTATTGTGGAATGGGTTTGAGTATTATGGTCTATAGCCTGATTATCATTTGCTACACCCCCTGTAATAATTGACCCCGAAGACTGCATTTCTGCATAAACTTTTCTCATAAAAGTGCCACAGTCTGAAACATCGTTCACCACCACAGTAACCATTGCTGAAATACTACATGAGCCGTTACTGGCCACAGCCGTATAAATATATGTTCCTGAAGCTGTGAAAGGACCAACGGTATTTGAAACCAACGAATTTCCGTCTGAATCGTACCAAGTAACCGAAGAATCTGATGTATAACTGAAAGTTACACTGCCTCCAGTGTTAATATTATATGTAGCCGGGTTAACCTGCAATTGAGGTAATGCATTAATCGTAACAACTACCGGTTGCAAAGCAGAGGCACAAGTACTTGAGGAGTTAAGTGCCTGAATGTAATACGTTCCGCTCACCTGAATGGATTGCGCCTCCTCTTCGGAAATGGAATTGCTGTCTGAATCAAAGAAACTATACGTTGTTGCCCCAGAGGTATCGAAACCGACAATGGCATCGGCTAGATTTGCCGTACCACAGGCTGATAAAGTCGGATTCACTATAAGCGCTGTTTGTGTAGGGAAAATTACCTGAACCGGTGCTAAGGTGTTCTCCTCATTTTCACAAAGATTGTTTACCTCAGCCGCAACATAATAGGTTATTGGCGTATTGTCTGCATTTAACCCTTCTATTGTTAACTCGCCATTAGCTTCATTTTTCACATAGGTTATTCCAGGATGCCCTGAAAATCCGGTTGTAATTTCCTGAGTTTTAAGCTGGTCTGTATAATAATTAAACGTGGTATTTGCTATTGCCGTTGTAGGATTCAACACGGCTGTACCTGAACAGTTTGCGACAACCGGGCTTCCTATTGAAATATCAGATGCAACGGGCATATCTACAACAGTTACAACAATCGGTGTTCTGGTTGACAACGATGTACAACCTGTTTTTCTGGCCGAAACATAATAAGTAGTTGTAGTGTTCAGCACCGGTGTTGTATAACCAACATTGCTAGCTGTTATTACTATCGGTGTGGCACTTGTGGGTGAATCAAACCATACCAATTCGTTATCACTGGATGTTTCTGCATATAAGGTAACGGATTGTCCTTCGCATATTGTCACATTTTGTGAAACCAATGCAATGGCAGGTGCAGCCGGTGATTTATATATATCGTAAAAACGAACCCCTTTGGTTAAGTTCAATTGGACTAACGACGACAAGGTTAATTTTACCCTATCGAAGGATTGACCAGGCGAAATGGGAATAGTTGCTTTTTGCCCTGCGCTTAAAAGCCCTAAAACATCTAAATCCAGAATAGCACCTACATTAAGCGTATACACAACATTAGCTCCATTTAAAGCTTCGATTCTAAACCCATCTGCTAATCCTAACGATAAAATTGAAGGATTGTCTAACTGTACCGTAACATGAACCTGATCTGTTGGATTTGACAAGGCATCAAAATACACAGTTTGACTTATTGTTCCCGCTAAAGATAAAACCCCTAAGCTTATATGAGAAAAGCTGTTTACATCTGTATCAATTGCGTTTTGCGGATTTAAAACTCCTGCTGCTCCTAATCCTATTAAATCTAACGTTCCTCCGGTTCCGTCATAAGAGGTTGCAAACGGAAAAGAACAGACGTTGCTTCCTTCGGTATAAAAGGCCTGATATACCTTCATACTATTTGAAGTTCCTAATAAAAGTGCATTCGTATGATCTGTAACTTCTATACGGTTATATGGCTGATTAGGCGTTATGGCAAAATAAAAATTCCCGTTGACGTCTCTTATCAGTTTGCCGGATTCTGTAGAAAAAATATTCTGACTGGAATACGAAACTACTGTTGTGGTATTGTTTTTGGCAGTTATGGTGAAGTAATGATTCCC
Source organism: Flavobacterium suncheonense GH29-5 = DSM 17707 (assembly GCF_000430025.1). GTDB lineage: Bacteria > Bacteroidota > Bacteroidia > Flavobacteriales > Flavobacteriaceae > Flavobacterium > Flavobacterium suncheonense. Next base: position 69,524 of record NZ_AUCZ01000015.1, on the reverse strand, counting down.
CAATACAACAGTTCCTAACAAATCGGCTAATTCCCCTCCTAAATTGCCTCCTATAAGAGCGTTCAAAACGTCCTGATCGAAGTCTATCTTTACAAAGGTTGTTTTATTTGCCGGAACTACCGATGGAAATTCAAGCTCAATTTTCCCATTATAACTTCCTATTCCAACGGCAACACCTCCATAAGAATTAAGAGTAGCATACGAGTTATCACTATTTGTCGCATTTAACGGATTAATAGTGTGGTCTGACGATACCAATAAATTGGCATTAACATAGCTTACCTGTCCTTTAATTTCGGAAATAAAAAATAGAAGAAAAACCGAAAGACAGTAAATAAGGATAGGAGTATCCTTGGGAGTAGACTTCCAATTCATAAGCAATAGTATTAAGGGTTACACTTATTTTTGGTACAATTTGAAATCTCAAATTGTATATGTATTGCATATAATTTACCTACTTCACCCTTTTCCTAATGCTAAACCAAAAGGCAGAAACTGCTGCAATTATAAAAGCTCCTTCATAAAGCTCCTGTCTAAAATCAACGGAATAGCACTATGCTGTCTAAATTTCGTATCGACGTAATTATCCTTTTAATCATCCAAATTCTAACTAACATAATTATCAAAGGGTCAAACTATTTTAAATTCTAATTTTTTTATGGCACTAACTAATCAAATTCGCAAGACATGATTTTATTTAATTTAAAAACAAATACTGATTTAACTGTTTATATAATTTTTTTCTTGTTAATTGATTTTTTTTTAAGAAAAAACACCCGTTTTGTCTAAAAAATGTATTTTTTTTTCAAAAATTGTCGCGGTAGTTTATTTTTTTTAATAGATTGCTCTTTTAGGCCTGTAAAACAATTTCTATTTTAAACAAAAAACATATAAATAAGACTTTTTGGAATGCATTGGCAACAAAATTCTCAATTAGAGAACTTAAAATTAAAACACCTCCGGTAAGAAATATTATTCTTACAACAATTTAAAAGTAAATCATTTTTTGTGAACATGCAAAGAAAAAATTCTCATTTTGTGGAAAAAACGATAAACACATTAAAAAAGTCGTTAAACGTAAAGACGGATTTGGAATTGTCTAAAATTCTGGATGTTAAACCCAATACAATTTCTGGCTGGAAAAAAAGAAATTCTATGGATTATGAAAAGATTATTCATAAATCTATTGAATTAGGAATCGATTTAAATTGCCTTTTTAATCAAAACAGTCTGGCAGATGTTAACATTGGAAATCATGAAATACCCATAATTTCCAGTAACTTAATATATCAATATACTTGTGGACAATTAACCTCCTTATCGGAACTGCCGTCCGTAAAACTTCCACCTCCATATAATAAAGGGACAATTTTATTTCAAATTGAAAGCAAAAAATTGAAATACAATAGCAACCATAACACTTTCGCCATCTGCAAACAAATCGATTTATCTGAAATAACCAACGAAGACCAATATATTATTATTAGTAAAAAAACCGGCTTTTTCCTGACCTATATCAAGCCTAGTGAAGATCCTAATGTTTTTATTTTGGTTCACGAAAACAAACCTACTTTCAGTAAAAACACAACCATATCAGCCGATGACATCGATGAAATATGGAAAATAAAAGGTACACTAAATATTTTATAACATATAAAAAGTAACTCTAAAATATAATTGCAACAAGTGTAGCATCTAATATCTTTTTTTCTACTAAGATTGTCTATGAAAAGTAAAGAATGAATTTTCAGCATCTAACAGAGAAATCTCCAAATAAAATACAGCTGTTACAATTAAAGACTTTGTACAAAGACGCTTTTAAGGCGTCTTTTTTTGTTTTTGTAACTGGCCTATTTACGTGTAATTCTATATAAGTGTGTATAAACATAAGCTAAAAAGAATTTACGATTTTCAAGCCATGCTGCGCTTTACAAGGCAAAGTGAATCATTAAAAACCCACCTCAGCTTATTTTATGATTTTCCAATAAAATGGTCGCTTCTTTTCTTGGAATTTCCCCCGCAACCCTTAGCGGGATAAAAGCAAAACTCTAAAAAATGTTGATTTAAATCAATTTATACCAGCGAACTGGGGTTTAGCTTTGCGTAAAAAATAAAATGAAAACGATTCTAATAGCTTTCCAATCTGACACAGCTTTTTTGTTAGCTCAAAATAAGCAGGCTAAAATTGTTGTAAACAAGGATGTCTGCATTTATTGGCAATTTCAAAGCCTAACTCAAGATGGCACAATAAAAGCGATACACTATTCTAATGCTTTAGCAGCGGCTTCCAATAAAAAAAATACAACAGCTATTCTTGATGCTTACGGAAGAACATTTTTTAATAACAATTAAACACAAGTAAAATCATGAAAAAAAGTTTTCTAAAATTAACAACAATTGTCTCTACATTCCTATTTGTCGGATGTAATGACTCCAACAAGGAAAAACCGGAATATGTGGCAGCCCTAACCGTCGAAGAAAAGATTGAAAAAGGGAAAAATTTAGTTAACGTTATTGGCTGCAACGATTGTCATTCACCAAAAATCATGACAGAAAAGGGTCCAATTCCAGATCCTAACAAATTGTTGTCCGGTCATGATGCCAATGAACAGTTGCCTAAATATAATGCAGAATCTGTTAAAGGCTATGTTTTATTTAACATGAATAATACGGCTGCCGTTGGCCCATGGGGAACTTCATTTGCTGCTAATCTAACTCCAGACGACACCGGAATTGGCACCTGGTCTGAAGAACAATTTTTAAAAGCCATGAAACAAGGAAAATACAAAGGGCTAGATGGTAGCAGACAATTACTGCCGCCTATGCCGTGGCAAAGTTATTCCCAGATGGCTGATGAAGATGTTAAAGCGATTTTTGCTTATTTAAAGAGTCTTAACCCTGTAAAAAATATCGTCCCTCAATCAGTACCGCCGATGCAATAATGTATAACTTGCTGTAAATAACTATGCAGTGTCACATTGCCAGTTTATTTAATTTTTTCATCTTCAGATTAATTTGGAGATATTTAATTTGTTTGTAAACAAAAAATGGGGCTTAAAACCCCATTTTTTATTTTAATTATTAGCCGATGGTTATTATTGTATAAATTCTTAAAACAATTCATAACAACAATAGTTGTCTTATACCATCATTAACGCTAATACATTTTTTGATTATTTTTTCTGCAACAACTCCTTCATTTTCAGTTCCAATTCGGCAATCTTTAAAGACAGATTATCGATTATCTGCTGTTGTTCCTGAACTGATTTTACCAGCGGCATGACGAATTCCGCATATCGAATTTTATACAATCCGGTTTCATTTTCGGGCACTTCCACTCCACTGAAATTAAACCCGCATTCCTGTGCTGCCTGTGCCACATCTTGTGCCAGAAATCCAGTCTGCACAATTTTCTCGATATTGTACTTTTCTTTAAAATCGCCACTTTCGTCTTTACCTCCTTTATTAATGATTTCATACTGCTTGTGAATATCCAGCTTGTAGGTTACCGGACGTAGTTTTTGTATGAATTGTAAGCCCGGTACATTTTCCTGTATGTTGATTTTAATTCTTTTATCGCTGTAAGTACTCCAGTTTACCTGACCGCCAATAGAAGTCTGACTTAAATTTCCGATGTTTACCTGATTACTAACCGTGGTAGCCCAACCCGTATTATTACCAATATTAATTGTATTGTTTACTCCAACTGGAAGATTCATTCCGGATTGATTGCCAATAGCCGTATTGTTGGAACCGGTTGTATTAGCACGCAACGATTGATTTCCCATAGCTGTGTTAGCACTTCCTGTAGTATTATTAAACAAGGATTGATTTCCAACACCGGCATTACTTCCACCGACTGTATTATAAAACATGGCATGACGCCCAACAGTTGTATTAAAATTTCCAGTTGAATTGTTGTATTGCGTATAAGCTCCCACTGCAGTATTACTGGTTCCGGTGGTATTACTTCTTAATGCCATACTACCCGTTGCCACGTTGTATTCCCCAGTAGTATTGAGTGTTAAAGCCTGATACCCCATTGCGGTATTATCGCCACCGGTGGTATTGTACCGTAATGCCTGAAATCCACTGGCTGAGTTACCATTCCCTGTCGTGTTTTCAAATAAAGTCTGATACCCTAAAGCGGTATTGCTTCCTCCTGTAGTATTATTTTTCAGCGAATGACTGCCAAGTGCCGTGTTCAAATCTCCGGTGGTATTGGATAATAAGGCCTGAGCACCAATTGCCGTATTCTCTGCCCCGGTTGTATTATCCCGCAATGATCTGGCACCGTAAGCCGTATTCATTGACCCGGTAGTATTATTCAATCCGGCCTGATAACCCGATACGGTATTATCGGTCCCGGTGGTATTTCTTGATAATGCAGTTACCCCAACAGCTGTATTATTGCTGGATGTTCTGTTTTCATACATTGCCTGAACCCCAATAGCGGTATTGTTTGTACCCGTTGTATTGTTGAATAACGATTGATAACCTGAGGCCGTATTGTTTGTACCAACAGTGTTTGCATAAAGCGCAAGTGTACCGGTAGCCGTATTAAAATTTCCGGTTGAATTATACATAAGTGTCTGATACCCTAAGGCAGCATTATAATTACCGGATGTATTGTAATACATCGCATTAGAACCAGTAGCGGTATTATAACCTCCTGTGGTATTTGAAATTAAAGCCATTGCCCCGCTAGCAGTGTTGTATCCTCCTGTCGTATTGGAATATAACGCATTTAGACCAGATCCGCTGTTCATCATACCGGTAGTATTTGAAAACAACGTTTTATTACCAACTGCGGTATTGTTAAAGCCTGTAGTATTATTAAACAACGTTCTGGTGCCCATGGCCGTATTCAGGCTTCCGCTTGTATTTAGATATAGTGAAAAGTCTCCCAGAGAAACATTTTCGTTTCCGCTCGTATTTGCGGCAAGAGCGTAAATTCCTATTGCGGTATTGCTTCCGCCTATGTTTGAAGAATTTAAAGCCCCAAGACCAAACGAGGTGTTATTGAAGGCTAGTTTACCGGCCACGATATTGTTCCTTTTAAAAATTAGGTCTTTATCATCTACAGTGCCTAAAAAATTAATTCCGGGACTAGTTCCAGAATTACCGCTTACACTCCAGGCTTGAGTGCCTAATAATGAGGTAAATGAAATATTATCTATAAAACCAATCCAACTAGAAGTCGGATTATCCCAATAATAAAACCCTGGACTATAATGTCCTGATGGAGTTGTTAAATAAACCAGCATTCCCTGTTGCAGCGCTGTTGGATTTACAGCGGAAAAAGTATCGACTTTGGGAATCAAAATACCGTCTTTAAAAGTTGGCGACGACTGATTACTCGATTTTATTTCCAATTGCGCATTTGGTACCGTCGTATTAATTCCAACTTGTGAAAAAACAGAAGCTGAAAAAGCAAGCAACATAAAAGTGTAGATTTTTTTCATAATTTTAAAATTTGAGCCGTTAGTTTGTTGTTTTTTTTAGATTTTTTATAGCTATTTCAAATAAAAGCAAAGAATTCAATTATAAAAACTCATAATATACGAACGGACTTTTTAATAGATATAAAGCTGATTTTAATTGTAACACTTTTGTAATTTTGGTGAAACAAAGAAATTTCAAACCATGTACAAGTGTGCCATAGTAGACGATAACGAAATTGACAGACTGACTGTCGCCTCTTTTATAAAACAGTTCCCCGAACTGCTTCTTTTGAAGAGTTTTTCAAACGCCAAAGAGGCTGAGTTATACTTGGCAAAAGAACCGATAGACATTCTCTTTCTGGATATTGACATGCCTTCAATTTCGGGAATTGAGCTCCGGAAAAAGCTTAAGAATGTTCCGGTTTGCATTTTTATCACTTCCCACCCTGAATTTGCTGTTGAAAGTTTTGAAGTAGACGCACTGGATTATATTATTAAACCTCTAAAACAAGAGCGCTTTTCGAAAACCGTGAACAGAATTACCATGTATCTGGACATTAAAACCAAATCATCCCTTTTTGAAACTACAATTGGTGGTGATACTATTTTTCTGAAAGAAGGCAGAAATCACATAAAAGTGAAACTTCACGATGTTGTTTATCTTGAAGCTTTAAAAGATTATACGCTGGTGGTTACGGCACAAAAAAAATACTGTGTTCTGTCCGGAATAGGAAAATTGCTAAAAGAAGAACATTTCAAATCTTTTATACGAATTCACAAAGGCTTTGCAGTTCAAAAACAATATGTTGAAGAATTTGATATTAACCGAGTAGTGTTACACAACAAAATGATTGTACCGATAGGAAAAAGTTATCGCAAAAAAGTATCTTTTCTGTTAACTGATGCTTTGATTCAAAATGACTAAAAAACCTGATTTTCAAACAGATAAAATTCATTCACAAAATTTTCCCTTTCTAATAAAAAGCTAATTCAATTTAGTTTGTATTTCAGACGCAACTATTACTCCTAAAATAGCGTCTACTGTATCGTATACATCAATCAATCAATCATGTTTAAAACAATTGTCTCATTTTTAATTGTTCTTTTTAGTTTTAATGCACATTCCCAAAACAATCAACAAACCATCGATTCTTTGCTAATTGTCGTTCAAAAATCGAAAGAAAATTCAAAAATCGATTCTAATTACGTAAAAAACCTCAATCTGATTTCTGAAAATTATTTTAACCTTAACCAGGCAAAAGGGCTCTTCTATGCTAAGGAAGGCATGAAAATCTCTAAAACGTTAAATTGGGAAAAAGGTATAGCGCTGTCGCATCTTAACCTGGGAACCCATTATATTTCGAAAGCGGAGTACAACGTTTCCGAAAAACACTTAAAAGCCGCAGAAAAAATGCTTATTGCACAAAAAGAATACCTTCTGCTGGCCAAATTATACAATCAGTTTGGCGTATTAAATGCAAACAGAGCCGCCTTTAGTGAAGCTATCAGTTCTTTTTTTAAATCACTCAAATACTGTGAGAAAATCAAATTAAATAAAGAAACTGTAAAAGCAGCCTTTAACGCTGAGCAAATGAAAATAAAAAATCAGATAGAAGCCAAAGCTTTTTTAGGTATTGCAAACATGTATAATGCAATAGAAAATTACAATAAAGCGCTTTCATACTATGATAAGGCTATAATTGCTTTTAAAGATTGTCCCAACCAAATAGGCTCGATTGCTATGTGTCATGCCAGCAAGGGTATTGTCTTTGGCAAACAGAACCGAAATAAAGAGGCGATTAAAGCTTTCCAATTGGCTGAAAAAGATTTAAAAGTACAAAACAACAAAACACTTTTAATTTATATAAACAGCTGGATGGGAGCTACCTATATAGGTCTTAATAAATATGACTTGAGTCTCCACTATCTCAACAAAGCCATGGAAGATATGTATATGATTGAAAGCCTGGATTTAAAAGCCTCAACAATACAAAACATCGGTCTTGCGTATGTAAAAAAAGGAAAAGAAAGCGGCAATGAAAAAGAAATGGATTTGGGCTTTCAAAAAATAAATGAAGCCTTAGCCCTAGATAAAAAATTGAACAGCCATGAAGGTCTGATTAAAGACTATATGGCTATTTCCGAATACTTCTATTTCAAAAAAGATTATAAAAAAAGTCTTGAAGCATATATCTTATACTCTCAATACAAAGACTCCATCTTCAACTTTAAAAACAAGCAGACTTTACAGAATTTAGAAGACAAACGAACCATCGATTTAAAGCAAAAAGAAATTCAGCTTAACAAAGTAAAACTTGAAGCCAAAGAAAACAACTTGTTATACTACATTGGTGGCATACTGCTACTTTCGGTAATTGCAGGCCTGCTTTTTTACCAGAATTGGGTTCGCCGAAAAAGCAATGAAAAACTCTATCTGCTGAATACCGAACTAAAAGAAGCCAATAAAACAAAACTGTATTTTTTCAGTATCCTGAATCATGATTTAAGGGGACCTCTTGCAAGTCTGATTCATTTTCTACATCTCAGACAAAATGATTCGGAAACTATGGACGAACAAACCAAAAAACGTCTTGAAAAAACAACGATTGAAAATGCTGAACATTTACTGGAATCGATGGAAGACTTATTACTTTGGAGTAAAGGACAAATGGAGAACTTTAAACCCCACCCGAAAAAAATAAACCTCAAAATCTTGTTTGATGAGATTATAAACCATTTTTCTGTGTATTCCAATATTTCGATTGGGTATTTAAACAAAGAAAATGTTTCGCTGTTTACGGACGAAGACTATCTGAAAACCATTATCCGGAATCTTACTGCAAATGCAATTAATGCTTTGGAAAACATTGAAAACCCAACAATAATTTGGAATGTATGGGCAGAGAAAAAATATATTTACCTCAAAATTTCAGATAACGGAAAAGGTGCGGATATAACCCTTTTCAACACGTTATTTGACGATAAAGCTATTGTTGGCATTAAATCAGGACTAGGCCTGCACCTGATTAGAGATTTGGCTAAGATTATTGATTGCTCCATAGGTGTAAATTCAGAAATGACTAAAGGTACATCGGTTACACTGGTTTTTAAGAATCTTAACAAAAAGAATGACTCGAAACCTAAATTACCATTTGTTTCAAGAAAAATAAAGTGTTTAGAGGCACAAGAAGTCTAAAGTATCGCAATAAAAAACTCTGAATTGCTTCAGAGTTTTTTTGTTTTGCTTAAAGTTATTGCTCAAAGTCATAAGGCTCTTCGCAGCGGGATTTATGAAAAAGTACAGATTGTATCTCCTCACTATCGGGCCTTGTTCGCTACAATTGTCATTGTATTTTGTTTGTTATTCGCCGAAACAACACTTACAATAACTATACAATCGTCCTTTTGAAATATTTTCTCGCCATAATTAAAAACATCTTTTGAGTCCTTTTCATTTATTTGCTGAAATCCTGCACTCTTCAAATACTTAGGGAATTCATGGTTTGACTCAACTCCCGATATAAAACGAATTTCGTTTTCGGAAATCAAAAGAGCATTATTATTTTTGGTATTATACCACAATTGATTTTGCTCATCGTAACGCCAACCATAATATATTTTATTGAGTTCATTAAGAATATCTTCTCGATTTATTTTGCTCAATTTTATTAAATCTTCCGGATTAATGTCCCTTTCCTGAGATCCTTTAAACTCACTTATTTTTTCTTTATCAATTAATAAGTCAATATTATATGGATCTTCGGTTGAATATATCAATTCTACTTCCTGACCAATGTAAAAATCTTTAAAATGATACGTTGATATATTCTCTTTAGCTACTATTTTTTTTCCTTCTTTTGTTTCAAATTCGACCACAATATCTGAAAAGGTCGCTCCCCCACTTCTAAGCATTCTTTTAACTTCAACTGTGCTACCAGAAATAACTTTCCCAATTGCTTTTTCCTGCGTCATCTTTAATTTAGAATCGGCTACACTTGAAAACCTCCATGAAAAAATGAAGAATATTAAAACTCCTGGAATTAAAAAAATTGGCAAGAAACTATAGTTTATATTAGGCTTTTTAAACTTAGAAACAAATTCGTCTTCCCAAGTTTTATAATATACAAATGCGTGAAAAAATGAAACAATAAGTAACGCAGAACCAACTATTGACAATAAAGTTTCATAGTTAGAAACTTTGGCATACGGAATAAAAAACACAAACAGGACAAAAACCAGAATAGTTGCGGTTGTCCAAATTATAAAATTTCTTTTATTTACTTTTTTAAATAATTTGAAATTCTCCTCAGAAATCCTAGAATTGGCAATTTCTAAAACTGAAACAATTTCTTCCTGACTCAATCCTTTTTCTCTTAGATAATCTTCTACCTGATAAATAAATCTATATTGCTTGATTTTATTTATTGTGTCTTGTATTAACCCTTCATTTTCAATCATATAACTTACTGTATAAAATTGCTAAATTATTAAAAAGAAATCAACTTAAAGTATTTCCCAGATTCTTTATCTTTATAATCATTATATATTGCTTCTTCTCTAAATCAAATAAATCCTCCGGAATTCCAGTTTCATAACTATTCGGGCTAATTACTAGAACTAATCAATATAGCCGACTCCTCTCTACTATTATATTCAAGGCCTCAATCTAAAAAGTAAAACCTTGTTGTTCTAACTGTTCATGCCTAAACATTGTCTCATTACAGCTATGGGATTCTACCCAATATTTAAGGGGATTTTGGTTATATTTTTGATTAGTGATTGACTTAAAGGGTAACGGGTGACAACTTATTACGATAGAAATAATAGTACAGAGACGTTTTTGTGGCATCTTATTTTTTGTACATAAATTGAATAACTACTTTAACACTGTGGCTTTTGTTTTTTTTTTACAACATAAAAGTGCAAAAATGAAATAATACTACAACAAAACCCAGTTAAGAAATCCCTTATATTTGTAAAAATTAATTACGAAATAAAGTTTTCGCCTCACAAAACTTAATCCTATAATGTTCAAAATTCTTAAACAGCTTGCCTTATTCGCATGTTTTATCATTGCCGCTGCCGGTTATTCGCAGGACAGAACGATTGATTCGTTAAAACTGCTCGTCCAAAACCCAAAAGTGCATGATACCGTTAAACTGTATTCGTTGCTAATTGCCAAGTCACAAAACTATAATGAAACGGATAAAGAATATCACATCCTGAACCGCATGCAGGGCGATTATGCCATGAAATGCCTCAAGAAAAAAGTTTCACCCAAAGTGCATAAAGCCTATGTACAATGTCTGGCCGATTACTATCAAGGATTAATGACCGAGTATAAAGAAAAAGGCGACACACCAAGAGCATTGGCGGCTATCGATAAAAGTATCGCCCTTTTTAAATCGGAAAAACTGTATAATGACATGTATTTTGCGGTAATGACAAAAGGACGTTTTTATGCCAAAATCAAAGAATATCAAAAGGCCACCGACTGTTTGTTTGCTGCTTTACGTTATTTTGAAAAGCACCCTGGCGATAATCCGGTTGTGGAAATAGGAAGTGTATGTTCCTTATTAGCCGATCTTTATGTTAATCAGAAAAATTATGAGAAGGCTATAGAATACAGCAAAAGGGTTATTGTCTGTTGTGATGCCAATAAAAGTCTGGAATATGAAGACGGCACTGATCATACCCGATTTGTTTCCTATTCCGTTATCGGTGTTTCTTATCGCAACCTGAAAAAATATGATGAGGCTGTTTATTACCTGAACAAAGCGCTTGAACTTGCCAAAAAATCAAACAGTTCGTTTAAAATCAGCTATGTTCTGACCCGGATTGGCAGTGTTAAGGTGGCACAGCAAAAATATGATGAAGCCGAAGCAATTTTAAATGAAGCCCTTAAAGGCGAACCTGACCCAAAAAGCCTTGCCAATGGTTATACCAGTATGGCACAACTTTACTTTGCAAAAAAGGATTACGACAAAGCCTATTCTTTTATAACAAAAGGATTAGACCTTAGTACAGAAACGGGAAACCTCGATCTTCAGGAAGTGGGAAGCGAACTTTTGTTCAAATTGAGTACTATCCGGAAAGATTACAGAAAAGCCCTCGAAATGTATAAGTTGCACGATAGTATCGTTGACTATAAAAAAGGAGAAACTTCAAAAAATGTATTGGAAAAACAACAACTCAAATACGATTTCGAAAAAAAGGAATTGAAATTAAAACTGGATGCCGAAAAGAAAAACGCCGTTAAAAACAACTGGCTTATCGGATTGTCGGGTTTACTTTTACTAATCTTGGCGGGCGGTTATTTTTATTATCGCAACAACAAACAAAAGCAAGCCATTACCGTACTTGAAAAAGAGCAAATCAAGCAAAAACTTCTGGTAACGCAGATGAATCCGCATTTCATTTTCAATTCCATCGACAATATTCAGGGGCTGATTTACGACAAAAAAGATACCGAAGCGGTAAATTACCTGACCAAATTTTCCAAACTGACGCGCCAAATCCTGGAGAATTCGAATGAAAATTACATTTCGCTTGCGGAAGAAATAGAAATGACCCAAAATTATCTGGCCATCCAGCAACTTTTGTACGACAATAAATTCAGTTTCAGCATTGAGGTGGAAGACAACATCGATCAGGAAGCTATCCTTTTGCCGCCAATGTTAACCCAGCCATTTATTGAAAATGCCATTAAGCACGGTTTGAGCAACACCACAGCGCAGGGAAAAATCGACATTCATTTTTACCTGAAGGAAAGCAAGCTGTATTTTGAGGTTACCGATAACGGCAAAGGATTTGACACGGCACCAAAAATAAACGGCCACAAATCTCTGGCCATGACCATTACCAAAGAACGACTGGTGAGTTATACTAAAAATCAGGATTTTGTGGTACTTACCGACAACATAAAAGACAACGATGAGAATGTTGTGGGTGCAAAAGTTAGTTTTGAAATCCCTTATATTTACGAAAATTAAACACACATGTTACGAGCCGTAATTATTGATGATATCGAGAATATCCGAAAAAAGAACAGTGCCTTAATTAAGGCTACCTGCCCTACTGTTTCCATAATTGGAGAAGCCGACGCTGTGGAATCCGGAGTAAAACTCATAAAGCAATTGTCGCCCGATCTTGTTTTTCTGGATGTTGAAATGCCGGACGGAACCGGTTTTGATTTGCTTCAGAAATTAAAACCCATCAATTTTAAAGTCATTTTTATTACGGGTTACGAAGACTTTGCGGTTAAGGCCTTCCGATTTTCCGCCATTGATTATTTACTGAAACCGCTTGATCCCGATGATTTAGCCGAAGCGGTTAAAAAGGCCGAAAGTTCCCTTAACAAGGAAGTTTTTGAAATGAAGCTAAGCAACTTATTTGCCAATCTGGAGCGCCCTAAAAACCTGCAGAATCTTATTCTTAAAACGGCAGACCGTATTTACTCGGTAAATATTCAGGATATTGTAAACTGCGAATCGGATAAAAACTACACTACGTTTCATTTCATCAATGCGCCAAAGTTAATCGTTTCTACCAATCTTAAAGAGTATGAAACCCTGCTTACGCCGCACAACTTTTTCCGTACCCATCAATCGCATTTAATCAACATGGCCTATTTCGACCATTTCATCAAAACCGACGGTGGGAATACCATTGTAATGAAAAACAAAATTACCATTCCGCTTTCGGTTCGTAAAAAAGAAGAGTTCATGGTACTGCTTGAAAACCTTCAGGCGTAAATTTTCCGAAAAACGAATTTCCTTCCATCTTCAACGAATTTCCTTTAAAAGGAAACAGATGTTCATTGCCCGAAATTCCCATTTTCTTTTGATTTAAGTTTGGCCTGTATTTAAGAAAACAGAGTACTATTAATTTCAAAAAACAGTAAAACATGAAACAAATTAGAACGAGTGCACTCATTATTGCATCTTTATTCTCCTTTACCGCTTCTAATGCACAGTTATTGAATAAGCTTAAAAAAGCGTCCAATGATGCCGGAACTGCTGTTGAAGCAACCAAAACTGCAGACAAGGTGCTGAAATCTGCCAAAGGAAAAGCAGGAAAAGGAGGCAAAAGCGGTGATTTTGGAGGTTTAAAATTAGATTGGACTACTTTCAAACAAACGCCTGCCATAACTTTCAACTCTCTGCTTTACGGTACCACTGCCGGAACCATTAACAGTTATACGGCAACTTTTATTCCGAATAAAACGGTTGACGGAAGAACAGTTCATGCCTTTTCGGATCAGTCACAGTATTTAAGAATCAAGGTGTTCAAAGACAACCAATACATGAACTATTTTGAATATTCGGGAGATCAGGTTTTTGATGACGGTAAGAAAACAAAATTCAATGAACCAAGCAGCCGTTACCAACGTGATGGCGAATGGATTGGACATTCAGAATCGTTCATAACAGACTGGGGGCCGGGCAATTACCGATTGGATTTTTATGCCGGAGACAAAATGTTTTATTCTTTTGATTTTGAGTTGGCTAAACTAACGAATTCAGATCCTTATGCCGCTATGAATGAAATGTATGTGGTACGAGGACCCTGGAATAATTTTGCTTATTTAAATCATGCCAATACCGGTAATCTTCTTTTTGGTTTCTATATTACTCATGAAGAGTTTATGCCAAATCCTTCCAACAGCAGAAAAACCAACAAGAGTGTGAAATGGTCGGTAAATATGTTCAAAGACAATAAATTGTATGCGCAACATTACGGTAACGGACCAAATACAGCCCAAGTAGAACAAGCAAAATGGAATGAAGTTTCCTGTGCCTTTAAACTGGTGAACAAACCTGGTGAGATTAAATTTGCAGATCTTACCGACGGTGCTTACAAAATTGAACTTACTATTGAAGGGGAAAACGATCCGAGAATCTACAATTTCACTGTTAAAGATAAAAAGATTGTATTAATCCCGGAACAAGACAGAACCAAAAACACCGATCCTACAAGATTAATCGAAGGATGGAATGATTATTTCTGGCTTAAAAAAGTAAAATAATATCCAATTAAAGCCAGTCTGCCGACTGGCTTTAATTTAAATGTTTTCGGGGTAAATCAACAGACGAATTCTCTTTAAAAAACATCGAATACCATTTCATAGCCGTTAAATACTTCCTCAAAACCGACAAATACTCATTACCAAATATACAAGGTTTTGTTTGTTATAATATTGCAGCCGCTTTACGAAAAACATACTCTTGAACTATCCGATTATAAATACAACACTCATTCATCTTCCTGATTTTTAAGAATCATTTAGTCTTGGGACTACTATAATCACAGACCATTGGGAGCCGGAATGAGATCTTAAATTGATAAAACAATAATTACTTAAAAATAAAGCAAAACAAAAATCATGAAAAAACAATTACTTTTTACGGCAATCGCAGGTTTGTTTACTACGATGGCCAGTGCAGCGGATCTGTACGTTAGAGCAACAGGCGCAGGTGGTGCTTATACAACCGTATCAGCAGCGATAACGGCAGCGAACAACGGAGACCGAATCATCATTCAGCCCAAAACCGACGGATCGGCTTACATTGAAAACCTGACCATCAACAAATCACTAACCTTCGTTTCCGAAACCAATTACAACAAATACTTCATCAGAGGAACCATTAACATCAATCCGGCAGCCGGAAGGGTCGTAACGATAAGCAACTTAAGCTCCGGTAACTTTACCATCTACAACGTAGTGGCAACGGGTGCCACAACAGGCGGAAGAACAACCATCAATCTATTGAACTGTTATTTGAATAATGTGGATACCACACCGGCAAACACAACAACAAACATGTCTGGATGTACGGTTAGTGGCTACGTGTTTTTTTCACACGGAAGAATGACCGGAAACAACGTAGACAGAATGAATGCCTATAACACGTCTTCTGATACTTCTATGGCAACATCCGATATTGAAATCATAGGAAATGCTGTGTCTTCCTGGATTGGAAGTCAACAAACCAGCTATAATTTTAAATTCTATAACAACTTTACTAGTGGGTTTGGAATTTATAATACCAAAACAAGCGGAACCAACGAAATTGTAAACAATACGGTTTACCAACCTCTTGGTGGAGACGTAGCACCTATCCATATCAGCTTAAATGGCGATCCGGGTACTGGCGGAAACATTGCAATCATGAACAATGCGATTTCTTTTGTTGTAGCTCAAACCAATGCCTGTATCCAAAATGATAATAGTGTTGCGATAGTAACAGCTACCTATAACGTATCTACAAATCCTTTTGTAACAGAAGGGACCATCACGCAAAGCAACAATACGGGAGCTGCTAACATGAACTTCAACAATACAGCTTACACCGTTACTGGTGCAAACGTTAATGCAGGAAACCCGGCACTGAGCTACACCGATTTAGATTTAACACGAAACGATGCCGGGCACTACGGCGGTTCCAACAGCTGGGCAAACTATTGGCCGGCAGACTCCGGAGGTAAACCACAGATAAACTATTTAGTTACACCAAGAATCATTATATCCGGGGATACTTTAAATGTTTCGGGTTCAGGTTTTTCTAAATAATCCCAAATTACACACAGATGAAAAAATATATTTACAGCTTCATCGCATTGTTGGCGATAAGTTTATGTGGTGCACAGACCTCTATAACCCAGGCCGAATATTTCTGGGATACCGATCCGGGTGCAGGAAATGGTACAGCCGTTTTAGCTACCGACGGAAATTTCAACAGTGCGTTTGAACAATTGTCAAAAAATGGAATTTCTGCACCGGGAACAGGTTTGCATAAATTTTGCATCCGAATTAAGGATAACACAGGGGTTTGGGGGCCGGTTTTTACAAATATTGTTCAGGTTAATACCGCTACCACTACAGCCATCATGAGTATTTTGCAAGCCGAATATTTTTGGGACAACGACCCGGGAGAAGGGAACGGAACAGCTGTTTTAGCCACCGACGGTAACTTTGACAGCGCTCTTGAACAACTCTCAAAAACGGGAATCGTTTTACCTGCTGTCGGGCTTCATGTTTTCAATATTCGGATAAAAGACAATACCGGTATATGGGGACCGGTTTTCAGGAATGTTGTAAATGTTGAGACCAACTTAAGCAGTAACGATTTTGATATGAGCGGCTTGACCGTTTACCCAAATCCGGTAAAAAACATCCTAAATTTGTCATCTTCCCATGAGATTACAGCGGTAACGGTTTATAATTTTTTAGGCCAGCAGGTTCTTACCCGATCGGCACAGGCTAATGCATCAAAAATTGATGTATCCGGACTGACCTCGGGAACTTATTACCTGTCCATCCAATCTCAGGATAAAGTCAAAACAATAAAAATTATTAAGGAATAGACTCATTATTTTTAGTAATAATAAACCCAAACTTCATAAAAGCGGAGTTTGGGTTTATTTTTTTCGGAAGGGACATTACTGCTATACCCAAAACACCGAATACTATTAATGAAAAATGTATATTGAACAATATGTTTCCTGATAAACTTTTTGTAAATTGATGCCGTTTGCAAAGCAACAGAAACATTATATACAAATTAACCAAATCAAAAAAACATGAAATTAGGCGCATTTTCGATTAGTTTGGCCGTTAAAGACATTCACAAATCTAAAGAGTTTTACGAAAAATTAGGGTTTACCTATAAAGGCGGAAATATTGACCAAAACTGGATTGTTCTGAAAAACGAAAATTCCGTTATCGGGCTTTTTCAGGGCATGTTTGAAGACAACATCATTACCTTCAATCCCGGATGGGACGGCAATGCCCAACCCATTGAGGATTTTGATGATGTAAGAAGCATTCAGGCCCAGTTAAAAAATTCCGGTATAACCTTAACACGGGAAGCAAACAGCGACACAACAGGTCCGGAATACATCACTCTAACCGATCCTGATGGAAACAAAATATTAATTGACCAACACAGATAGATTTAACCAACAAATAATTATAAAAAAAATGGCAACAGTAAATGTTTATTTGACTTTTGACGGTACCTGCGAAGCGGCTTTCAAATTTTACCAATCGGTTTTCGGGGGAGAATTCCCGTATATAGGAAAATTCAAAGACATGCCGCCCAGTGAAGATTGCCCGCCCATGAGCGAAGAAGACGGCAATAAAATTATGCACGTTACCCTTCCGATCAGTAAAGAAACCTGTTTGATGGGAAGTGACACCGGCGGCGGATGGGCTACCGATTTCAAACAAGGCAACAATTTTTCCATTTCAATAAACGCTGAAAGTAAAGATGAAGCGGACAGACTGTTTAATGCACTTTCTGCAGGCGGACAAGTGACCATGCCCATGAACAAAACCTTTTGGGGCGCTTATTTTGGCATGTTTACAGACAAATTCGGCATTAACTGGATGGTTAACTTTGATGAACAGCCAAAGGGTTAAGTAACACTTTTTTCAAATTACTCCTAAAAACAAAACCTATTCCAATTGTTGGGGTAGTTTTTTTTTAATAATGGTCACAAATTACACGGATTACATGGATTAAGGGAATCGGTTTGTGCTTCTTGGCTTTAGTGTTGTCGTAACAAAATTTTCATTTTGATTTTTTTGTTGCAGAATGTGTAACATTTTTTTCGTTTTAATCCTTTTGTTGCAAAGTGAATTTTAGTTGAAGGTTTTGCCTCTAAACTCACATTACCTTTAAAAAGTATCCGTTTTCGCAACCAAACCTTATCTTTGCTCCCACAACATAATCAAACCAATATGCTTCAACTCGTTTTCGCCTCCAACAACAAAAACAAAATCAGGGAAATACAGCAATTAGTACCTTCCGATGTTCGCATTTTAAGTTTAGAAGACATCGGTTGCGACGTAGATATCCCCGAAACTGCCGAAACCATTGAAGGCAACGCCATCCTGAAAGCAAATTACGTTACCGAACATTACGGTTATGCCTGTTTTGCCGACGACAGCGGTCTGGAAATTGATGCCCTGAACGGTGAACCCGGCGTGTATTCCGCGCGCTATGCCGGTTCGCAGCGCAACGATGATGACAACATGAATAAAGTATTGGAAAAACTGCAAAGTGAAACCAACCGGAAAGCCAATTTCAAAACCGTTATCGCCCTGAATATGAATGGAGAACAACATCTATTTACCGGAATCATCCACGGAAATATTATTAATGAAAAACGCGGAACAAATGGTTTTGGCTACGACCCCATTTTTGTAGCTGATGGTTATACCAAGACTTTTGCCGAACTTTCCATGGATGAAAAATCGGCCATCAGCCACCGCGGAAAAGCAGTAAAACAACTGATTTCCTTCCTTAAAAACGCCTAATTTCATTGTCAAATCCTCAATAAAAAGGCGTAAATATTTTCAAATCTTCAAACTTTCTTCAGGGTTAATTTTCTAATTTATTGATTATCAAATACTAATAAATTCACAAATAAAGTTTTTTCATTAGTTAGTCTCGTTTATTAGCAGTACTTTTGCACCCAATTTAAAATATTTTATGAATAAATTTGAACAATTAGGATTGAATGAGTCGCTACTGCTGGCGATTAAAGATCTAGGATTTGAGAATCCGTCAGAAGTGCAAGAAAAAGCGATTCCAGTACTATTGGAACAAAACACAGATTTAGTTGCCTTAGCGCAAACAGGTACAGGGAAAACCGCCGCTTTTGGTTTCCCGCTAATTCAGAAAATTGATGCTGAGAACAGAAATACTCAGGCATTAATTTTGTCGCCAACGCGTGAGTTATGCTTACAGATCACCAACGAGATTAAATTATACTCAAAGTACATAAAGGGGTTACATACTGTGGCTGTTTATGGTGGTGCAAGCATTACAGAACAGGCTAGAGAGGTAAAACGTGGTGCACAGATTATTGTGGCTACACCCGGTAGAATGCAGGACATGATTAACAGAGGTCTTGTAAACATTAAAAACATCGATTTCTGTATCTTGGATGAGGCCGATGAGATGTTAAACATGGGATTCTACGACGACATTTGTTCCATATTATCGGACACACCAGATGAGAAAAACACTTGGTTATTCTCGGCTACCATGCCTGCTGAAGTAGCGCGCATCGGAAAAAAATTCATGTCTAACCCGGTTGAAATTACCGTTGGACATAAAAACTCAGGATCGGCAACGGTTTCACACGAATTTTACGTTGTAAATGCCCGTGACCGTTACGAAGCTTTAAAACGTTTAGCAGATGCCAACCCGGATATTTTCTCGGTAGTTTTCTGTCGTACCAAACGCGACACACAATCGGTTGCCGAAAAATTAATCGAAGACGGATACAACGCTGCAGCTTTACACGGCGATTTATCCCAGGCACAACGCGACGGGGTAATGAAAGCGTTCCGTGGCCGTCAGATTCAGATGTTGGTGGCTACAGATGTGGCCGCTCGCGGAATCGACGTAGACAACGTAACCCACGTGGTAAACTATCAGTTACCGGATGAAATTGAAACCTACAACCACCGTTCGGGCCGTACCGGTCGTGCGGGGAAATTGGGAACTTCCATTGTTATTGTAACGAAGAGTGAAATCCGTAAAATTCATTCGATTGAAAAAATCATCAAACAGAAGTTTGAAGAAAAAACCATCCCAAGCGGAATCGAAATCTGTGAAATCCAGTTATTGCACTTAGCCAATAAAATTCACGATACGGAAATCGATCACGAAATCGACAACTATTTGCCGGCTATCTACGAAGTTTTTCAGGATTTAAGCAAGGAAGAACTGATAAAAAGAATGGTTTCTGTGGAATTCAACCGTTTCTTATCGTACTACAAATCAAAACGTGACTTGTCAAGCCAGGGAGGCGAAAGAAGTTCGGAACCAAGAGAAATCAGAGCAGGCGACCCTGTTCGTTATTTCATCAACATCGGTTCGAGAGATGATTTCGACTGGATGCAACTGAAAGACTTCTTAAAAGAAACTTTAGATTTAGGACGTGACGATGTTTTCAAAGTAGATGTTAAAGAAGGATTCTCTTTCTTCAATACTGACGGAGAGCACACCGCTAAAGTAATGGACATCTTAAACGGATACGAACTTCACGGAAGAAGAATTAACGTGGAAATCTCTAAAAACGACGGAAGCAGCAACTCCAGTCGTCGTGATCACAATGGACGCGGTGGCGAAAGAAGAAGTTTCGGTGGCGGAAGAGACCGCGACAGAGGATCACGCGGTGAAAGCCGTTTTGGTGGCGAAAGACGTTCCGACAGAAGAAGCGGTTCGGATGACAGAGCACCGAGAAACGAAAGACGCAGCAGTGCAGCACCTCGTCGTTCCGATTCAAGCACACCAAGAGAAAGAAGACCGAGAAGAAGCTAATTCTTTTTGTTAATTTTCTTTAAATTCTTATAGAAACTACAAAATATCTAGTACTTTTAGACCATTCTAAAAACAAGTATGAAATATTTTGTAGTTTTTTTATTCGCCTTATTTTCCTTATCTGCTTTCGCTCAGGAAGAAGGACGTACCAAAATATCCGGAACCGTTGTTAATGAAGCCAATTTATTACCCAAAAAAGACGTTAACGTAATTAACCTTAATACGGTAAAAGGAACATCTACCAACGGCATGGGAGAATTTGAAATTGAGGCTAAAGTTAACGATACCCTACACTTTTCCTATATCGGATTTCAATCGATTAAAATCCGTGTTTCTGCAGACTGGATTAAAAACAAAACCGGTTTTAAGGTAAAACTTACCGAAAAGGCTTTTGCCATTGAAGAAGTGTTCATCCCAAGATATTTATTAACCGGCTATATGGAAGTAGACACCAAACTGATTGCCTTAAACGAAGCACAACGTTACAGTATTTCGGGTTTGCCGTACGGATACGAATCCGGCGGAAATTCTTCCTCTCAGGTTAAAAAAGTATTAGGCGCTTTATCCAACCCTGCCGATGCGCTGTACAATGTCTTCGGAAAAAAAGGAAAAGAAATGCGAAAACTCCGCGAGTTTAAAAAAGACGAGACCGTCCGTAACGTACTGGCTTCCAAATACGACCGCGAAACCGTATCCGCTTTATTAGGGATTGAAAAAAAGGAAATCAAAGAAATTCTGAAGAATTGTAATTACTCCGATACGTTTATTGAAACCGCCAACGATTTGCAGATCATGGACGCTATTAAAGGCTGTTACGAGGATTATAAATTGCTGAAGAAGAATAAGTAGTGAGAAGTGAAAAGTGAAAAGTGAAAAATGAAAAGTAAACAGTTTGCAGTTGCTTTAAAAAAATAAAAATAAAAAAACGCCTTGATATCAAGGCGTTTTTTTATTTAAATACCAATAGTCAAAACTGAAACTGAACCTCCTAAACCTGCTCCAAATATTTTTTCGTAATAAAATCAATATCCTTAATTGATTTTCGGGTCCAGTCGATGCGTTTTTCCAGTAATTCCGCTTCGGTTAATTTCCAGTCGATGTCGGAATGCCGCAAACGGGTGGAAATATTTTGCAGGATAATCGCTGCCGATACCGAAATGTTTAAGCTTTCCGTAAAACCTACCATCGGGATTTTCAGAAAACCGTCTGCCTGTTGCAAAACTTCATCGGAAAGTCCTAATTTTTCCGTACCGAAGAAAATGGCAGATGGCTTGGTAATATCAAAATCCTCTAACATGCAATCGTTTTCATGCGGCGTGGTGGCAATGATCTGATATCCTCTGGCTTTCAAATCGTTAATACAATCCTGATTGGTGGAAAACCGACGGATATCTACCCATTTTTCAGCACCCATCGCAATTTCCTTGTCGATTCGCTTTCCGAAACGCTGTTCCACTACATTAAGTTCCTGTATTCCAAATACTTCACAACTCCGCATCACCGCACTGGTATTGTGCAACTGATAAACATCTTCCATGGCAACGGTAAAATGCTTTGTGCGATTTTGCAATACTTTTAAAAAACCTTCTTTGCGGTTTTCGGTTATGAATGTTTCCAAATAGCTAAGGTAATTGCGGTCTGCAAAAAGGTTTTCCATCAAAAAAGCGGATTTATCAAATTTGTTTCTTATTTTTAAGGGATTAATTCCTACTTATGACACAAGAAGAATTATTGGAGCAAATTTATAAAAAAGACGACAAAGCCTTCACGCTTTTATACGATATGTATGCCAAAAGCCTTTTCGGTGTCATTTTCAATCTGATTAAAGACCGGGAAGAAGCCGAAGACGTGCTACAGGAAGTTTTCGTTAAAATCTGGAAAAACCTGGACAGCTACAACGAAAACAAAGGACGCTTTTTCACCTGGATTCTGAATATCGCCCGCAATGCGGCTATCGACAAATTGCGTTCGAAAGACTTTAACAACTCGCAAAAAAACTTATCGGCAGACAATTTCGTACATATTCTTGACGATCCCGGCCGGATGATCAACAAAATAGACACAATCGGTATTCACGAATTTGTCAAAAAACTAAAGCCAAAATGCATCCAACTGATTGATTTGCTCTTTTTTAAAGGCTACACCCAACAGGAAGTGGCCGACGAGCTTGAAATTCCTTTGGGCACCGTGAAAACACAAAACCGAAACTGCATTAACGAATTAAGAAACCTATTGAAAGTGTAATGAACAGCAGAGAATACATAGAGAGTGGTATTTTAGAGCTTTACGTTTTCGGAAAATTATCGGAAGAAGAACGGCAGGATGTACAGCAAATGGCCGCTGACAGTCCCGCTATCCGGACGGAAATTGCAGCTATTGAAAAAGCGGTTATCGATCTTTCACAAAGTGTTTCCCCAACTATTTCTTCGGAAACCTATGATAAAATCCGTCAGGAATTGTTAGGGGATGATCCGAAAGTTGTTCATTTAAAACAAAAAACAAACTGGACGCAATACTTAGGATGGGTCGCTTCGTTCATCCTCTTATTAGGCGCCGGGCTGATGTACTTAAAAATGAACGATTCGATGAACGAGCAAATCAATTCCGAAATCGAAAAAAACAAAGCCGAATACAGCAAAATGCAGCAAACCGTGTCTACACTGGAGCAAAAAAACAAAGCAGTGGAAAACATGATGGAAATTCTGCGCGATCCGAACAACACCATTGTTGCCTTAGACGGACAAGCAGCCATGCCTTCCGCCTCAGTAAAAGTGTATTGGAACAGAGCCACTCAGGCAGTATATGTTGATGCCAAAAGCCTTCCGGAACCGCCACAAGGTATGGTTTATCAGGTTTGGGCTTTAAAAATGGATCCGTTCACCCCAACCAGTATTGGTTTGTTGGAAAGAGCCACTGCTTCCTCCTCAAAAATGTACCGCGTTGACAATACTCACGAAGCCGAAGCATTTGGAATTACGCTGGAACCGGAAGGCGGCAATGCAACACCAACAATGGAGCAATTGTATGCGCTGGGAAAAGTATAACGTAAATAACAACACTCTTAAAACCTCAATTGCATCGCACTCTTGAGGTTTTTTAATTGCCATAAACCATGAAAAAGAAACTCGTAATCCTTTCCGGAGCCGGAATGAGTGCCGAAAGCGGTATCAAAACCTTTCGCGATGCCGACGGCCTTTGGGAAGGTCATGATATTATGGAAGTCGCCTCACCGATCGGCTGGTCCAAAAATTCGGGATTGGTTTTGGATTTCTACAACAAACGCCGCGCCCAGCTTTTAGAAGTGCAACCCAACCGCGGACACGAAATCATCGCTGAAATGGAACATCAATTCGACGTACACATCATTACTCAAAACGTAGACGATTTGCACGAACGCGCCGGCAGCACCAAGGTTTTACACCTGCATGGCGAATTGCTGAAAGTGCGCAGTACAGTCAACGAAAATTACATTCTGGACTGGAAATCCGACTTAAAATTGGGCGATACCGATGCGCACGGCCATCAGCTCCGTCCGCATATTGTATGGTTTGGCGAAGCGGTTCCGGCAATTGATGAAGCAATAGACATCGTGGAAGGTGCCAATTATCTGATTGTTATCGGAACTTCATTACAAGTGTATCCGGCCGCAGGTTTAATCAATTATACTAATCCCGACATTCCGATTTATTACATTGATCCGAAACCGGCGACCATGTACGATGTTGCCAATCCTGTAACAGTAATTCCGATGAGTGCCAGTGACGGGATGGAATTTGTGAAAAAGGAATTAGGGTAAGGGGTAAGGGACAAGGGACAAGGGACAAGGGACAAGGGAGAAGTGGACGTTCGTTTTCGATTCAATACAACTTTTGTCTTTTGCCTTTTGCCTTCTGCCTTAAAAAAATTATCTTTGCAGCTTCAAAAACAACACAAAACACCATGCAACTAACTGAACTGAACGCTATTTCACCGATTGACGGTCGTTATAGAAACAAAACGGTTTCCTTATCCCAATATTTTTCCGAAGAAGCTTTAATCCGCTACCGTGTTTTGGTGGAAGTGGAATATTTTATTGCACTTTGTGAATTGCCATTACCGCAATTATCCGGCGTTGATAAAAACTTATACCCGGAATTGCGCAAAATGTATGAGAATTTCTCCACCGAAGACGCACTCTGGATTAAAGAAACCGAAAAAACGACCAACCACGACGTAAAAGCGGTGGAATATTTCATCAAAGCGGCTTTCGACAAGTTAGGACTGCAACAATACAAAGAATTCATCCACTTCGGATTAACGTCTCAGGACATTAACAATACCGCGATTCCGTTATCGACTAAAGAAGCTTTTGAAAAAGTGTACATGCCGTCGTTAATCAATGTGATTGCCAAACTGAAAGAGTTAAGCCTCGAATGGAAAGACGTTCCGATGTTGGCCCGCACGCACGGACAACCGGCCTCTCCTACCCGTCTGGGAAAAGAAATCCAGGTTTTTGTAGAGCGCCTGGAAGAACAAATGCGTTTGCTTTTCAACGTGCCTTTTGCGGCTAAATTTGGTGGCGCAACCGGAAATTACAACGCGCATGCGGTGGCGTATCCGCACAACGACTGGCGCAAATTCGGAACAGATTTTGTGGAAGATGTTTTAGGGTTGCACCATTCGTTCCCAACCACACAAATCGAGCATTATGACCATTTTGCAGCTTTCTTTGACGCTTTAAAACGCATCAACACCATTTTAATCGATTTAGACCGCGACATCTGGACCTATGTTTCGATGGATTATTTCAAACAAAAAATTAAAGCGGGCGAAATTGGTTCTTCAGCGATGCCACACAAAGTAAACCCGATTGATTTTGAAAATTCGGAAGGGAATTTAGGGATTGCCAACGCGATTTTCGAACATTTATCAGCGAAATTACCAGTTTCAAGATTACAGCGCGATTTGACCGACAGCACGGTTTTACGAAATATCGGTGTTCCGATAGGACATACCTTAATCGCTTTTGAAGCTACGTTGAAAGGACTGAACAAACTACTTTTAAACGAAGATAAATTTGCAGAAGATTTGGAAAAAAACTGGGCCGTAGTAGCCGAAGCCATCCAAACGATTTTACGCCGCGAAGGCTATCCGAATCCGTACGAGGCCTTGAAAGACCTAACCCGAACCAATACGGTTATCAACAAAGAAGCGATTCACAATTTCATCGGAACTTTAGCTGTTTCGGATGATGTAAAAGCCGAATTGCTGAAGATTACACCAAGTAATTACCTGGGCATTTAATTGCTTTAAAACCTATACATTCAAAACGCCCTGATTCTTTGAGTCAGGGCGTTTTTGTTCTATATCATAAATTCATCTTAAAAAACGCGCATCACACCCGAAAAACTTGACTAAAAAAGCGGTATTTCGTATATTGTGACAATTCAAACTTAAACTCCATGCCTTTAAGCTTAACTGTTGCAGCCGAATCTACTCATCACCTGTATCCCTTAATCAGCGATTTGGGGTTAATCTTAATGACGGCCGGTGTCGCGGTCTTACTCTTCAAAAAAATTAAACAGCCCTTGGTTTTGGGGTACTTAATAGCCGGTTTTTTGGCCGGTAACAATTTTGACTTTTTCCCGTCTGTAAAAGACACCCACAGTGTCGAGGTTTGGGCTGAAATCGGGGTGATTTTCCTTTTGTTCAGTCTGGGGCTTGAATTCAGTTTTAAAAAGCTGATGAAAGTTGGCGGAACCGCAGGGATAACCGCAACCGTTCAGATTGTCACCATGATCTTGCTGGGCTATCTGGTAGGCCGATGGATGAATTGGTCGCAGATGGACAGTATTTTCCTTGGAGCCATCCTTTCCATGTCTTCTACCACCATTATTTTAAGAGCTTTTGACGAATTGAATGTGAAAGGACGAAAATTTGCCGGCATTGTTTTCGGCGCCCTGATTGTTGAGGATATTGTGGCCATTTTGCTCATGGTTTTACTTTCAACGATAGCTGTAAGCCAGCAGTTTTCGGGAACTGAATTGTTTGATTCTGTCTTAAAACTGGTGTTCTTCCTGATCTTATGGTTTATCGGTGGTATATTCTTTATCCCGACACTGCTTAAAAAGGCTAAAAATCTTCTTACTCAGGAGACTTTACTCATCTGCTCCCTTGCCCTTTGTTTAATGATGGTGATTTTGGCCACCGAAGTAGGTTTTTCACCAGCATTGGGCGCCTTCATCATGGGGTCTATCATTGCGGAAACCACACAAGCCGAACGCATTGAACATCTGATTAAACCTGTTAAAGATTTATTTGGTGCAGTTTTCTTTGTATCGGTGGGGATGCTTATCAATTTAGACACTTTGGTGGAGTATTCGGTTCCGGTTCTTATTATCACATTGCTTACGATATTAGGAAAATCAACCAGCTCGGCACTTGGTGCGATGATTTCCGGACAACCGCTGCGGCAATCGGTACAAACCGGTATGTCTTTGGCGCAAATCGGAGAGTTTTCCTTTATTATCGCAACGCTGGGGATGTCCCTTAAAGTAACGAGTGATTTCTTATATCCGATAGTGGTGGCGGTATCAGCCATAACGACTTTTACGACACCATTCCTAATTAAGGCAGCTACCCCATTTGCAGAATTCCTGCAAAAAAAATTACCTCGAAAATGGGTAAGAGCCATAGACATTTACAGTTCGAATGCGCAATCCATTAAATCGCTGAGTACCTGGCAGAAATTCATCCGTTCGAGTCTGACACAGGTTGTAATTCACTCGGTAATTATTATTGCCATTATTCTTTTGTCGTCACGATTTATCCTGCCAATTGTTGAAGATTCCAAATTTGGTAATGCCATTGCGGCCATCATCACTCTGGTGATTATTTCCCCTTTTTTATGGGCCATTTCACTGCGAAGAGTGGCTGTGGAAGAAGTTGACCTGTTACGCCAGGAAAGACGGTACAAAGGCCCTTTGGTCATGATAATCCTTTTTAAAATGGCACTGGCCTTATTTTACATTGGTTTTGTACTCAACAATTTCTTTTCTCCGGGCATTGCCTTTATCGCCTTGGTAATAGCCATTACCACTTATATTCTTTTCCCGAAACAATTGCATTTGCTGTACAACCGGATTGAAAATCATTTCCTGAAAAATTATAACGACCGGGAAATTGCTGTGGAAAAACGAAGACGCAGAGATTTAACACCTTGGGACGGTCACATGGCTGATTTTGAAATAGCCAAAGAGTCTAATCTGGCAGGCAAAACTCTTGAAGAACTGCAGCTTAGGGAAAAAACAGGCATTAACATCGCTTTCATCAAACGAGGTGAAATATCCATCAATGTTCCGAGCAGAAATGAACGTTTGTTTCCGGGTGATGAAATCCACGTGATCGGAACAGACGATCAGATAAAAGAATTCAAAAGTTTCCTGGACAAAAACGAACAGGAACCTTCCGAAAACAATACAGGTTCCGACAATATTGTCTTGCAGAAACTGGAGCTTAAAAACGAATTTTTCATCGGCAAAAGCATTCGTGAATCGCAAATCAGGGAAAAAACAAGCGGTTTGGTGGTCGGAATTGAACGCAACGGCCGACGTATGCTCAACCCGGATTCGCATCTGGTTTTGGAAGACGGCGATATTCTGTGGGTAGTTGGCGATAAAACGCTGCTGACCAGTCTGGAACAATGCTAATAAAAAAAGGGATACGTTTTTTAATGTATCCCTTTTTTTTTATAGCTTTAAAATTATCTCGAGTAATTAGGCGCTTCTTTGGTAATCGTTACATTGTGCGGATGGCTCTCCCCGATTCCGCTGGTGGTGATTCGCACAAAACGTCCGGTTGTCTGAAGCGTTTCAATGTCTTTGGCTCCACAGTACCCCATTCCGGCACGAAGCCCTCCAATAAACTGTAGCATACTTTCGTTTAACTCGCCTTTGTAAGGAACGCGGCCTACGATTCCTTCCGGAACCAGTTTTTTCACATCGTCTTCCACATCCTGGAAATAACGGTCTTTCGATCCTTCTTTCATCGCTTCCACAGATCCCATTCCGCGGTACGATTTGAATTTTCTGCCTTCGAAAATAATCGTTTCACCCGGCGATTCTTTGGTTCCTGCTAATAAGGATCCTAACATCACACAATCCGCTCCGGCTGCAATTGCTTTGGGAATATCGCCTGTATAACGGATTCCACCGTCTGCAATTACCGGAACACCAGTCCCTCTTAAAGCTGCCGCCACTTCCAATACTGCTGAAAACTGAGGAAAACCAACTCCTGCAACCACACGGGTTGTACAGATGGAACCCGGTCCGATTCCTACTTTTACGGCATCAGCACCGTTTTCGGCTAAATATAACGCGGCTTCAGGAGTAGCGATGTTTCCAACTACTACGTCCAGTTCTGGGAATTTCGCTTTTACGTCTTTTAAAACCGTTACCACACCTTTGGTATGACCGTGTGCGGTATCAATAATTACGGCATCCACACCCGCTGCTACTAAGGCAGAAGCTCTTTCCACGGCATCGGCTGTTACTCCTAAAGCGGCTGCTACGCGTAATCGACCGAACTTGTCTTTGTTAGCGTTTGGTTTCTGGGTAAGTTTTGTGATATCTCTAAACGTAATCAATCCTACTAATTTATTTTCGGAATTGACTACCGGTAATTTTTCTATTTTATTGCCCTGAAGGATTTCTTCCGCCTGGCTTAAAGTCGTTCCTTCCGGAGCGGTTACCAGGTTTTGGGAAGTCATTACTTCGGTGATGGCACGGCTGTTGTTTTTCTCGAAACGCAAATCTCTGTTGGTCACGATTCCTTTCAAAATCTGATTTCCATCCACCACCGGAATCCCACCAATGCTGAATTCGCGCATTACTTGTTTAGCATCACCTACAGTTGCGGTTAAAGGTAACGTTACCGGATCGATGATCATTCCGCTTTCGGCACGTTTTACTTTGCGTACTTCGGCAGCCTGCTGTTCGATGGTCATGTTTTTGTGCAAAACGCCGATACCGCCTTCCTGGGCCATAGCAATTGCCATAGCGCTTTCCGTAACCGTATCCATTGCGGCAGAAACAATCGGGGTGTTCAGCGTAATGTTTTTGGTGAATTTTGTTTTGATGCTTACTTCGCGCGGAAGTACTTCGGAATAATTAGGAACCAGTAGAACATCG
The DNA here is from genome assembly GCF_000430025.1 of Flavobacterium suncheonense GH29-5 = DSM 17707. Lineage (GTDB taxonomy): Bacteria > Bacteroidota > Bacteroidia > Flavobacteriales > Flavobacteriaceae > Flavobacterium > Flavobacterium suncheonense. Next base: position 39,572 of record NZ_AUCZ01000015.1, on the reverse strand, counting down.
TCGTAGGTTAACCCTTCTCCGACGATTTTAGTAGTGTGTGCGTTCATGTTGCAATTGTAGTTAAATTGCATGCAAATGTACACAATTATTTGGAATTAAAAATTTGAAATTAGGGATAAATTAACGTTTAGTGATACACCGTGAAAATTTTAAGCGCTTCGTTATAGGCACTTTCAAAACTCATGGGGTTCAGATTGGTATCGGCTTTCACAGTGGTAAAATAAGAAAGCATCTTTTCGGTAGGCATATTTCCGGTCAAATCGTCTTTGGCCATCGGGCAGCCGCCAAATCCTTGTATTGCACCGTCAAATCTACGGCAACCGGCTTTGTACGCGGCATCCACTTTTTCAAACCATTTGTCCGGCGTGGTGTGCAAATGTGCGCCGAACTCGATGTTCGGGTATTTCGGTATGAGGTTGGAGAACAAATAATCAATAACGTCAGGAGTTGAACTGCCGATAGTGTCGGAAAGCGAAAGGATTTTCACGCCCATACTTGCCAGTTTTTCGGTCCACTCGCCAACGATTTCCACATTCCACGGATCGCCGTACGGATTTCCGAAGCCCATCGAAATATAGGTAACCACTTCTTTATTGGATGTATCGGCGATGTTGAGAATTTCCTCCAAAGTAACCAACGATTCGGCTATGGTTTTGTGGGTGTTGCGCATCTGAAAGTTCTCCGAAATCGAAAAAGGAAAGCCCAAATACTGAATTTCAGGGTGAAGCGACGCGTTTTCTGCGCCTTGGGTATTAGCAATAATCGCCAGCAATTTGCTTTGGGTGTTTGACAAATCCAGCTTTGCCAAAACTTCGGCCGTGTCCTGCATTTGCGGAATGGCTTTCGCCGAAACAAAACTTCCGAAATCAATCGTGTCAAAACCTACGCGCAATAGGGATTGGATGTACTGCACTTTTTTTTCCGTAGGAATAAAGTCTTTGATTCCCTGCATGGCATCACGCGGACATTCGATGATTTTAACGTGTTCTGTTTTCATAATAGCCAAATGTAAGACTATTTATGCTTTTTCTAAAATCTTTTTGTTGATGGCTTTGATGAGTGCCGGACCTTCGTAAATAAAACCGGTGTACAACTGTACTAAACTGGCTCCGGCTTCTAATTTTTCGAGAGCATCTTCAGCGGAATGGATTCCTCCCACTCCGATAATCGGGAAAGCTTTGTTGCTTTTCTCCGAAAGGAACCGAATAACTTCCGTCGAGCGCTTGGTTAACGGTTTCCCGGATAATCCTCCTGCTTCAATACGGTTGATGGATTTCAGTCCTTCGCGGGAAATCGTGGTATTGGTGGCAATCACTCCGGCGATTTTGGTTTCTTTGACGATGTCGATGATATCCAGAAGCTGTTCATCAGTTAAATCGGGAGCGATTTTTAAAAGAATCGGCTTTGGACTGGATTTCGCGTTATTCAGATTCTGAAGTGTTTGCAGCAATTGCGTTAACGGCTCTTTATCCTGCAAAGCTCTTAAATTAGGCGTATTCGGGGAACTTACATTCACCACAAAATAATCGACGTAATCAAACAACGCATTGAAACATTTTTCGTAATCCTTAACAGCTTCTTCGTTGGGCGTTACCTTATTTTTACCGATATTGCCACCGATCAGCACCCCTTTGTTTTTTTTCAGACGTTTCACGGCTTCATCCACTCCGCCGTTGTTGAACCCCATTCGGTTGATAATGGCAGAATCTTCGCGCAAACGGAACAACCGCTGCTTCGGATTGCCGCCCTGCGCTTTCGGGGTAAGCGTCCCGATTTCGATAAAACCGAACCCAAAATTGGAAAGTTCCTGGTATAATTTGGCGTCTTTATCAAAACCAGCGGCTAAACCAACCGGATTTTTAAATTTCAAACCGAAAACCTCGCGCTCCAGACGCTTGTCATTCACTTCATAAAGCGATTTGAAAAGCGATGAAAAACCAGGAATTTTATTCGCCAGACGAACGGCGGAAAATGTAAAATGATGCACGGCTTCCGGATCGAAGCAGAACAATAGCGGACGGATAAGTTGTTTGTACATAAGCCGTTATTAATATTCAAACACTCCGTATTCGGATGTAATAGTCAGTTTTTTGTTCTCGGAAGCTTCCACTCTTCCTACAATTTGTGCGTCTACCCCAAACGATTTTGAAATTTCGATGATGTCTTCCGCAATATCCTCCGGAACATACAATTCCATACGGTGACCGCAGTTGAACACCTGATACATTTCCTTCCAATCCGTTTTCGATTGCTCCTGAATCAGTTTAAACAAAGGCGGAACCGGGAACAGATTGTCTTTGATTATGTGAACGTTATCTACAAAATGTAGTACTTTGGTTTGCGCACCGCCACTGCAATGTACCATTCCGTGAATTAATCCGGCGGTATATTTGTCTAAAATCGCCTTAATAATTGGCGCATACGTTCTGGTTGGTGACAAAACCAGTTTTCCAGCATCGATGGGCGAACCTTCTACTTTATCGGTTAGTTTTACGTTTCCGGAATATACTAAATCAGCAGGAACCGAGGCATCGTAACTTTCCGGATATTTTTCGGCTAAATACTTGGCAAAAACATCGTGACGGGCGGAAGTCAATCCGTTACTGCCCATGCCGCCGTTGTATCCTTTCTCGTAATTCGCCTGACCAAAAGAAGCCAATCCGACAATCACATCGCCCGCTTCAATATTGGCATTATCTACCACATCTTCGCGCTTCATTCTTGCCGTTACGGTTGAATCTACTATGATGGTTCGGACTAAATCGCCCACATCGGCCGTTTCGCCTCCGGTGGAATGAATGGTTACTCCGAATGCTTTCAATTCCGCTATCAATTCTTCCGTTCCGTTGATAATCGCGGAGATTACTTCGCCGGGAATCAGGTTTTTATTTCGTCCGATGGTCGATGACAGCATGATGTTATCCGTAGCGCCAACACACAGTAAATCGTCAATATTCATGATTAACGCGTCTTGCGCAATGCCTTTCCAAACCGACATATCACCGGTTTCTTTCCAGTACATGTACGCCAATGAGGATTTGGTACCGGCACCGTCTGCATGCATAATCAGACAGTAATCGTCATCATTAGTGAGATAATCGGGAACAATTTTACAGAAAGCTTTCGGGAACAATCCCTTGTCGATGTTTTTGATGGCGTTGTGCACATCTTCTTTGGAAGCCGAAACTCCGCGAAGGTTATAACGTTGGCTGTTATCAGAACTCATGTAGTATGTTTGTGTTGTTGTGGCGCAAAGTTAAAAATAAGTTATAAGTTATGAGTGATAAGTGATAAGTTTTTTGTTCCCAAAGTCAAAACAGAAATCGCTACCACAATGTTCGCCTTCTCCCTTCTCCCTTTTCCCTTTTCCCTCTACTTACTCAAAATCATAATCTCCACACGACGGTTAGCGGCCGCCTGTTGCTCATTAGCTTCCGGTATTGGATATTTTGGATGCGAAACACCGAAACCTTTTACTTTGATGCGCTTTCCGGGAATCATATTGCCTTCCAGAATCCTTCTTACCTGTTTGGCTCTTTCCAGAGACAAATTGCGCTTGTCTTCCCGGACGCAACAGATATGTCCCTGAATTTCGATACGCATTTTCGGATTTCGGTCTAAAACCATCAGCAATTCGTCGATGGCCCGTTTGGATGACGGCATCACCGCAAACGTGTTCTGGTAGAATAAAATGTCTTTCAGCACAATTCGGGTGCCTGGTTTGGACAGCTTGATTTTTTCTTCCAGCGTGGCATCCTCCGGAAAATGCATGTCTTCTTCCTCTATCGGAACAATGTCGTCATCCGACAACACTACCGGTTTTAATCCTAAAATTTCCTCTTCTCTGGCTAAATCTTTTTCCAGAAGGTAATGAATATCCACTTTTCGGTTTTCCGCTTTAATTTTGGACTGATTATGTGTTTCTCCGAAACTTCGGGTTTTAAAATCTTCCCTGATTTTTACGTTGTTTTTCAAGATGATGTTATGAACGAAATTCACCCGACGCTGCGACAGGGAATCATTGAAGGCATTGGTTCCGTCTTCATCGGCATATCCATTGACGGCGACCACCTTTGAAGTTTTATTGGCACTGATCCAGGTGTTGAGAAGTTCCGCTTGCTTTTTGGTTAACTCGTGTTTTCCGCTTTCAAAATACACCGTGAATTTTTCCTGAGCATTCAGCAAAACAGAAAAGAACAACATCAAAACCAGGGCAAAACGTTTCATACAAATAAGGTGTTATACTAATTATAAACGAAAATACGCGTTTTTTATTGATTGGCCACTATCATAATTTCAACACGGCGGTTTTCGTCGCGTTCAAACTCATTTTTTTCCGGAATCGGATATAGAGGCATGGTGCTTCCGTAACCTTGGTAGGTTAGACGTGATTTGTCGATTCCTTTTTCAATCAGATAGTTGTATACTGTTCTGCTGCGGAGGGTTGAAATATCTTCTAAATCGCCTTGCGGCTGACAGCAGATGTGTCCCTGAATGTCGATTTTCAGCTTCGGATTGTCCTTCATAATCTGATACAGTTCCTCTAAAACCGGAATGGATTTCGGCACAACTCTTCCGGAACGGTTGTAAAAATTCAGATGTCGCAGTCGCAATTTATCGCCTACTTTCATTGCGGCTACTTTTTCAGCCATTTTTTCTTCCTTTTCGGCTCTTTTCGCTTCCGGTCTGTTAAAATAGATTTCCACCTTACGGTTTTCACCCTGATCAGGCGATTGCTCAAAACGTTCTCCAAAGCCTTTGATTTCCAATGTTTTTGAAAATCTAACGGAGTTCTTTTTTAAAATATCCAAAATGGTACGGATGCGTCGCAGTGCTAATTTATCATTGTAACCATAAGTTCCGACACTATCGCAATAACCGTAAACTTTCTGAATTTCAAACTGCTGGTTTTGTGAGAACCATTCCGAAAGTTTAAGACTGCCCTCTTTCTGCATCTCGTGACTATCCAAATCGAAATAAACTGTAACTTTTTCCTGTGCGCCAACACAAACGGAAACCATTAAAATACAAATATTTAAAAAACGTTTCATAAGCAGTTAAAAAAGCTAAAGAAAGCAATTTTTCAGAAAAAGAAAAGCGCTTTCCTAATAAAAGAAAAACGCTTTTCCCAACTTAACAAGTTTAAATGGATACTTTTAAAAAGTGAGGTTAGTTTCCCAACCTCACTTTTCTTCAATGGGTTTTGTTTGTTTCTGAGCACAAGAGCAACAAAATCACCCTTGTAGGTTTAACAATTCTTAACCCAAAGAATTGCATATCGTTTGATATCGCTTTACAGTATGAAAAGGTGGGAATAAATTATGATTCTGAAGAAGCCTGTTTGATTGGAAGTAAATTCTGTGGTTGAATTTCTATTCAAATTTAAAACAATTAAGGCTAACCAAAATCATCTGCAATCAATTATTTTTCAGTAAAATACAAGTTTTCTACAAAGCGTAAAAAAAAGCAGTCCAACAACCATTTTAACAAAAAAACCTCCGAAAAGGAGGTTTTAAAACAAACAGTAAAACAGATTATTTTGTAAACAATAACTCTCTGTATTTGGTTAGTGTCCAGATTTCGTCGTCTACCAACAATTCTAATTTATCGGAATGGTAACGAATTTCCTCGAAATACGGTTTCACTTTCTCACAATACGCATCGGCCATTTTTTCGGCATTTGCCAAATTGTTGGCTTTTTTGCGCTCTTCGGTCATCGCCTCTACTTTTGAATTGATGCCTTCGATATGCTCCGAAATTTCTTTAATTAAACTGATTTGCTCTTTCGCAATTTTCTCGAAATCTTTTCCGAAAATCTCTTTCAGACCTTTTACATTTTCAATTAAGGTGTTCTGATAACGAATCGCCGTTGGTATAACATGATTGCGGGCAATGTCCCCTAAAATACGTCCTTCAATCTGGATTTTTTTGATGTATTCTTCCAATTCGATTTCGTAGCGCGCTTCAACCTCTACATGGTTCATTACGCCCATTTCGCTGAACAACTCGATTGCTTTTTTGGAAACTTTTGCCTTCAGCGCCTTCGGAGTCGTTTTATGATTGCTCAAACCGCGTTTTTTTGCTTCTTTTTCCCAAGCCTCGCTGTAACCGTCTCCCTCGAAAAGAATGGCTTTGAAATTTTTGATGTACTCTCGCAACACGTTGAAAATCGCATCGTCTTTTTTCATGTCTTTTTTCTCGATTAAGGCATCCACCTCAACTTTGAAATCTTTCAACTGTTTCGCCACGATAGTATTTAAAGTGGTCATCGAAACCGCACAGTTCGCCGAAGAACCTACCGCACGGAATTCAAATTTGTTTCCGGTAAACGCAAACGGAGAGGTTCTGTTACGGTCTGTATTGTCTAATAAAACGTCCGGAATTTTACCTACTACGTTTAATTTTAAATCGGTTTTTTCTTCCGGAGATAATTTTCCCTTGGAAACACCTTCTAATTCTTCCAGTACTTTGGTTAACTGTTGTCCGATAAATACCGAAATGATGGCCGGTGGTGCTTCGTTAGCTCCCAAACGGTGATCGTTGCTTGCCGAAGCAATTGATGCTCTTAACAATTCTTCGTTATCGTGAACCGCTTTAATGGTATTGATGAAGAATGTCAAAAACTGTAAATTGCTCATTGGCGTTTTGCTCGGACTTAACAGGTTGATGCCGGTATCGGTTGCCAACGACCAGTTGTTGTGTTTTCCGGAACCGTTTACGCCTTTGAACGGTTTTTCATGGAACAACACTTTAAAATGATGACGCTCGGCTACTTTCTGCATTACGTCCATCAATAAGGAATTGTGGTCTACCGCTAAATTGGTCTCTTCAAAAATAGGCGCTAACTCAAACTGGTTTGGTGCAACTTCATTGTGACGGGTTTTCACCGGAATTCCCAACAACATACATTCGTTTTCCAAATCTCTCATATAATTTAATACACGAGTTGGAATGGATCCGAAATAATGATCTTCCAATTGTTGCCCTTTTGCGGAGGTATGGCCTAACAACGTTCTTCCGGTTGCTAAAATATCGGGACGCGAAGCCGCTAAAGCCGCGTCAACTAAGAAATATTCTTGCTCCCAACCTAACGTTGGGGTTACTTTTTTAACGTTTTTATCGAAATATTTCGCCACTTCTGTTGCAGCAGTATCAATCGCGTGTAAAGCTCTTAACAACGGGGTTTTGTTGTCCAAAGCTTCTCCTGTGTACGAAACGAAAACAGTTGGAATACATAAAGTTGTTCCGTAGATGAAGGCCGGCGAGGTTGGATCCCATGCCGTATAACCACGTGCTTCAAAGGTATTGCGGATTCCTCCGTTCGGAAAGGATGAAGCGTCGGGTTCCTGTTGTACTAATTGGCTTCCCCCGAATTTTTCCACCGGATCACTACCGTCGAAAGAAGTTTCAAAGAAAGCATCGTGTTTTTCCGCTGTAGTTCCGGTTAATGGCTGAAACCAGTGTGTATAATGGGTAACTCCTTTGGACAACGCCCACTCTTTCATTCCCATAGCAATGTAATCGGCAATTTTGCGGTCGATTTTCACGCCCTGCTCGATAGCACTTTTAACAGCTTTGTACGCTTCCGGCGTTAAAAACTGTCTCATAGCTTTGTCGTTAAATACATTGCTGCCGAAAATGGCAGATTTTCTATCCAGTTCTTCTACTGCTACCGTTTTTCTGTCGGTTGCTTTTTGCAGTGCATGAAAACGAAATGTTGACATAAAGTTGTGTTTTAAAATTTGTACCCTTATTTTTACCCTGCAAAAATAACTATTTTTAGAATACAAAAAAGAAATACCCCTAAAATTTAGGGGTACAAATATAGTAATTGTATAAAAAATATCATCTAACCCTTATTGCATACAGACTCATTGGCGAATTACCGGAAGAATAATCAACATGATTAAGTTCATCACTTACCAAAGTCGCCACCACTTTGTGTGTGTTGTCAGAAACAAGTTTTCCATCAATAATACTACCAGAATCACTACGGATTTCACCACCATTCAAAACAGCATGAAAAAACCAGATTGCATCGGTTCTGGACAATAACACTCGAACAGCTCCTTTATCGGTAATATTCTCTGCTGGAGGAAACGGATTATCAACCTTTCCCTCTAATTCCGGCACATTGCCACTCTGTGGATAGACTACTGTTTTAATATAATATTTTCCTTCAAAAGATTCCTGCAATGTTTTTGAAGTTTCTTTGACAACGTTAGCAACAATCGCTTTTCCGTCCGGAAGTGAAAAATCGTAAACTTTAGGATTTGAACCGTCTTGGCTTACCCAAAAATTCATGGAAAATTTTTTTCCGTCCAAAGCGCCTCTTAATACAGCCATTAAATTTCCTTTTACATAAGTACTGGATACTCCAAATAATTCAATTCTTTTATTGTTATAAAAAACTACACCTTTTATATCTTCACTTCTGTTTTTAACATCAAGTTCAAAAGATCCGTTGGTAAAAACACCTTTATAAATTCCGTTACTGCTGTTATCATTTTCCGGAAGTGCTTCAGAAGTCTTTACACAACTCATACATTGATACGGAACTCTGGAACTTGTATTGTTAGGCGCATCGTCTGATTCACTACAGGAACCGACAAACATTGCGACGAAACACATCGCAAAGAAACTTGAAAGTTTCATACTACGGGAGGTAACTGAATTTTTCATAATATTTATAATTGATGATTTCTAAATATTATGGGGCAAATCAGCAACTGCTGTGGTATTTTACATGAGCATTTTACTTTCTTAAAAGTACAAAATTATTAAGGGTTAATTTTTAAAAAAATCTTAAATATACAGCATAAAAAAAGCCTCATTTAAGAGGCTTTACCATGTGCTGCAGCACTTTATTCTGAAATCTTCATGAACTTTGACTCATCAATTCCGTAAAAATCGATTACTTCTTTATAGTTGTTAAAATCAACTGTTTTTCCTTTGGCTGATTTTCCGTAATAAGCCGGTATTACCACTACTCTGAAAATCTGATTCAATCGGTAGGCGCCTGACAAACCTGCTAAATCATAACCATACAAATCAATTTTTGCATCATACTGTGTAAAATCGTTCTTATAACCGAAATCTAAAGTTTCGTCGTCAAAATAATAGGTTTCCGGAAGCAGTTTCCAGACATCTCCAGCAGAACCACCTCCTGCTAAACGGTACACCAAGACCATATCAGAAGAATAAATTGCATGCGGAAAATTCAAAAACTTACTGTAATTATTTCCTGCGTGGAAATCTACATTGGAATATTCCCAAACCTCACTGATGGTATCATAATCTACTGTATCATCCACAACTACTTCTTCCCGGACACAACTTTGCATTACCATCATTCCGCTGATTAATGCAACAAATAGTATTATTTTTTTCATGGCTATTATTTTTTATTTTTTTAAACTTAATTCAATAGTCGTGCCAAAAAAATAAAGACATAAAAAAAGGCCTCTGAATTGAGACCTTTCTTATTAACTATCAGTATTTACAAATCACATATTTCTTCGGTACTGCCCTCCCACTTCAAACAAAGCAGAAGTAATCTGGCCTAACGAACAATATTTGGTAGCATCCATCAGTTTTTCGAAAATATTCTGATTCTGGATGGCCGCATCCTGAATGATCTCCAACTGTTCTTTTACTTTATCTGCATTGGCTTTGTGCAGGCTTTCCAAAGTTGCAATCTGGAATTGTTTCTCTTCTTCCGTAGCGCGGATAACTTCAGCCGGAATTACCGTTGGCGAACCTTTGGAACTTAAGAAGGTATTCACTCCGATAATCGGGAATTCTCCCGTATGTTTCAAAGTCTCATAATACAACGATTCTTCCTGGATTTTAGAACGCTGGTACATGGTTTCCATTGCGCCAAGCACTCCGCCTCTTTCCGTGATACGGTCGAATTCAGCCAATACAGCTTCTTCCACTAAATCCGTTAATTCTTCGATGATGAACGAACCTTGAATCGGGTTTTCGTTTTTCGCCAAACCTAATTCTTTGTTGATAATCAACTGAATCGCCATCGCTCGACGTACCGATTCTTCCGTTGGCGTGGTTATCGCTTCATCGTACGCATTGGTATGCAGCGAGTTACAGTTATCATAAATCGCATACAACGCCTGTAAGGTTGTACGGATATCGTTAAAATCAATTTCCTGCGCATGTAACGAACGGCCTGAAGTCTGGATGTGGTATTTCAACATCTGTGCTCTTTCGTTGGCGCCGTATTTCAGCTTCATGGCTTTTGCCCAGATTTTACGGGCCACACGACCGATTACCGCATATTCCGGATCGATACCGTTCGAGAAGAAGAACGATAAGTTTGGACCAAAATCGTTGATGTTCATGCCTCGGCTTAAATAGTATTCCACGTAAGTGAACCCATTCGCCAACGTGAACGCCAACTGCGTGATTGGATTTGCTCCGGCTTCTGCAATGTGATACCCTGAAATCGAAACCGAATAGAAGTTACGCACATTATTCTGGATGAAATACTCCTGAACGTCACCCATCAGACGAAGCGCGAATTCCGTGGAGAAAATACAGGTATTTTGCGCCTGATCTTCTTTTAAAATATCCGCCTGAACCGTTCCGCGAACCTGCGCTAAGGTTTTTACTTTAATATCGTTATATACATCGGCCGGTAACACCTGATCTCCAGTTACTCCTAAAAGCATTAAGCCTAAACCGTCGTTTCCTTTCGGTAATTCACCGTTGTAACGCGGTCTTTCTACTCCTTTAGCTTTGTAGATGGCGTTGATTTTAGCTTCCACCTCGGCTTCCAAACCGTTTTCTTTGATGTATTTTTCACAATTTTGGTCGATGGCCGCGTTCATGAAGAAACCAAGCAACATCGGAGCCGGTCCGTTAATGGTCATGGAAACCGAAGTCGCCGGGTGGCTCAAATCAAAACCGGAATATAATTTTTTCGCATCGTCCAGACAACAAATGGAAACACCCGCGTTACCAATTTTTCCGTAGATGTCCGGTCTGTGATCCGGGTCATTTCCATATAATGTTACCGAGTCGAAAGCTGTCGATAAACGTTTTGCCGGCATTCCCAACGAAACGTAATGAAAACGACGGTTGGTTCTTTCCGGTCCGCCTTCTCCCGCAAACATACGCGTTGGATCTTCGCCTTCACGTTTGAACGGATACAATCCGGATGCGAACGGAAATTCTCCCGGTACGTTTTCCTGTAAGTTCCATTTTAAGATATCGCCCCAGGCCTGATATTTCGGTAAAGCCACTTTCGGGATTTGGGAATGCGATAACGATTCCGTGTGCGTCTGGATTTTGATTTCCTTGTCACGCACCATGAAACTGTATACCGGATTTTTGTATTTGTTTACTTTCTCGTCCCAGGTTAAAATGATTTCCCAGTTGTACGGGTCCAAGTTCATTTTTACGCGGTCGAATTCTTTCATTAATAACGAAAGGAATTCTTTTTTCTCAGGAGAATGATTCAATGAATCTTCTATAACACCCGATTTGTCAATTTTCGGCACTCTTCCGGAAACCGTTTCCATGGTTTTGAAGATACCGTATAGTTTCTGAGCCACATCTACTTGTGATAAGGCAGTCTCGTCGTATTTTCTGTTGTTTTCCGAAATCTCAGATAAGTAACGTGTTCTGTGCGGCGGAATCACGAAGATTTTCTCGCTCATCTCCCGCGTAATCTGGAAGTTGGAATGCAAATCGATGCCTGTTTTCTCTACAATTTTATCCATGATGGATTTGTAAAGCGTGTTCATGCCCGGGTCGTTAAACTGCGAAGCAATCGTTCCGAACACCGGCATTTTATCCGGATCTACGTCCCACAAATGGTGGTTGCGCTGGTATTGTTTTTTCACATCGCGAATCGCATCCAAAGCACCGCGTTTGTCGAATTTGTTTAACGCTACCAAATCCGCGAAGTCTAACATGTCGATTTTTTCTAACTGAGTAGCCGCTCCGAATTCCGGCGTCATTACGTATAACGAAACATCGGAATGTTCTAAAATTTCCGTGTCGGATTGCCCGATACCGGAAGTTTCCAATACAATCAAATCGTATTTCGCAGCTTTCAATATTTCAATGGCTTCCTGAACGTATTTTGACAAGGCTAAATTCGACTGACGGGTTGCCAGTGAACGCATGTATACTCTCGGATTGTTAATCGCATTCATACGAATTCTGTCTCCCAATAAAGCTCCGCCTGTTTTACGTTTGGAAGGGTCAACGGAAATCAATCCGATGGTTTTATCCGGGAAGTCGATTAAGAAACGGCGCACCAATTCATCCACCAAAGATGATTTTCCGGCACCACCCGTTCCCGTAATCCCAAGAACCGGGGTTTTGCTGTCCTGATTAATTTTGGCAATTTTCTCCAAAACCGGTTTGGCTACTTCCGGAAAATTTTCAGCTGAAGAAATCAAACGGGCAATCGCTGTCGGATTTTTATCTTCCAGATGATTGACTTCTCCGTTTAGTGTATCACCCACAGGAAAATCGGCACGTTGTACCAAATCGTTGATCATGCCCTGCAAGCCCAATTCACGGCCGTCGTCCGGAGAATAAATGCGTTCGATACCGTATTCGTGCAATTCGGAAATTTCGGAAGGTAAAATTACACCGCCTCCGCCTCCGAAGATTTTAATATGACCCGCTCCTTTTTCCTTGAGCAGATCGTACATGTATTTGAAATATTCGTTGTGACCTCCTTGATACGAAGTCATCGCAATGGCATTAGCATCTTCCTGAATAGCGGTATTCACTACTTCTTCCACACTTCTGTCGTGCCCTAAGTGAATCACCTCAACGCCGGTAGCCTGGATGATACGGCGCATGATGTTGATGGCTGCATCGTGTCCGTCAAATAAGGACGCAGCGGTTACAATTCTAACTTTATTCTTAGGTTGATAAGGTTGTTGTTGTTCCATTTCGGGTATTAAATTTGAGGCTGCAATTTACGCATTTCTGAAAAAGTAATGACTTAAAAATTAAATTCTTCTGAAGAAAAGAGAAGTCTCGTTACAACCGCTAAACAAAATGCTTCAGGGCAGAAACGTAAACTGATAAACCTGATAATCCATTTCAAAGATAACTTTGGTCCAAAAGGATTTCGCCAATTTATCGGTGGGATACCAATGGCGGTTTAAGGAAGAAACAATGAACAATCCATAATCATCTCCCAATACTGAGAAATTTTCTCTTTTCGGTTGTTTTACAAAGTAATCGGTGCCATACATGAAGTTGATTTCCTCGCAAAAGGTAAGCACATCGGCTACGGCAAAGCCAATTTCGCTGATCTTCAGAAAAGAATGGGCACCAAAAGGTTCATTGCAAATGTTCAGCAAATCGTATCGGACTATGCATTCCAGAATGTTGCCGTTGTTGTCGTAAAAATAGAACGATTTGGCGTTCCAATTGCTGAAATCGACGATGTATTTTCCGGGTTCGTACGGAATGAGTTCGACTTTGTCTTCTATCCATTTTAACCCTTTTTTCAGTTGGTTTTCCGGAATATCGAAGGCAACATGATATACCGGTTTTTCGACGGTTTCGGACTGATGAAACCAAAGTTTGGAAATACCGGTTTCAAAACAAAGAAGTTCATCCGTTTGTTCCGCTACTTTAAAACCCAGCTTTTCGGCATAGAAGCGTTGGGTTTCCTTGAGGGAATTCGTCAACAGATGAACTTCCGTTATTTGCATGATTTGGTGTTTTACATTAGGTTAAATCAAAACGGTCTAAATTCATGACTTTACTCCAGGCGGCCACAAAGTCGTTCACAAATTTATCCTGAGCATCTGATGAAGCATATACTTCGGCTAACGCTCTGAGTTCGGAGTTGGAACCGAAGATCAGATCGACTCTTGTTCCCGTCCATTTCAATTCGCCGGTGGAGCGGTCTTTCCCTTCAAAAATTTCCTCATGCTCGTCTGCGGCTTTCCAAACGGTATTCATATCAAGTAAATTCACAAAGAAATCATTGGTTAATGAACCGGGACGATTGGTAAAAACTCCATGTTTCGAGCTATCAAAGTTAGCATTCATCACACGCATTCCGCCTACAAGAACGGTGAGTTCGGGAGCAGAAAGTGTTAACAATTGCGCTTTGTCAATTAATAAAGCTTCGGTTGCAACAGCATATTTCGTTTTTAAATAATTTCGGAAACCGTCTGCTTTTGGTTCTAAAACTGCAAAAGAATCTATATCGGTTTGTTCTTGCGAAGCATCCATACGACCCGGTGCAAAAGGCACTTTTACGGAATGTCCTGCATTCGCTGCGGCTTTTTCTACAGCGGCACAACCTGCCAAAACAATCAAATCGGCTAATGACACTTTTTTATTCCCAGATTGTGATGCGTTGAATTCGTTCTGAATTTTCTCCAAAACGTCTAAAACTTTGGTCAGTTGCGGCGGATTGTTTACTTCCCAATACTTCTGAGGCGCTAATCGAATACGTGCTCCGTTGGCACCACCACGTTTGTCTGAACCTCTGAATGTTGATGCCGAAGCCCAAGCGGTTGCAACCAATTCAGAAACAGTAAGTCCGGAATCCAGCACTTTTGCTTTTACCGATTCAACATCACTGCCATTGATTAATTCGTGATTGACGGCCGGAATCGGGTCTTGCCAGATTAATTCTTCTTTTGGAACTTCGCTTCCAAGATAACGGGCTAATGGTCCCATATCACGATGGGTTAACTTGAACCACGCGCGGGCAAATGCATCGGCAAACTGATCAGGATTTTCATAGAAACGTCTTGATATTTTTTCATACGCCGGATCAAAGCGCAAGGACAAATCTGTAGTTAACATGGTTGGGGCGTGTCTTTTCGAAGGGTCATGAGCATCCGGAATTGAACCGGCTCCGGCTCCGTTTTTAGCCACCCACTGGTAAGCACCTGCCGGGCTTTTGGTGAGTTCCCATTCATTTTCAAACAGGTTGCTAAAAAAATGATTACTCCATTTCGTTGGCGTTTGGGTCCAAGTTACTTCCGGACCTCCGGTAATGGTATCGCCGGCATTTCCTTTCCCGAATTTACTTGCCCAGCCCAATCCCTGTGCTTCAATTGGAGCAGCTTCCGGTTCGGGACCTACTAAAGCGGTGTCTCCGGCTCCGTGGGTTTTTCCGAAAGTGTGGCCTCCGGCGATCAGCGCAACGGTTTCTTCGTCGTCCATCGCCATTCGGGCAAAGGTTTCGCGGATGTCTTTGGCGGCTGCTATCGGATCGGGATTTCCGTTTGGCCCTTCCGGGTTCACATAAATCAGTCCCATTTGTACGGCGGCTAAGGGATTTTCAAGGTCGCGTTCCCCGGAATAGCGTTTGTCGTCTAACCAAACGTCTTCGGAACCCCAGTATACATCTTCCTCCGGTTCCCAGACGTCTTCACGACCGCCGGCAAAACCAAATGTTTTGAACCCCATAGACTCTAAAGCAACATTTCCGGCCAGAATCATTAAATCGGCCCAGGAAATTTTCTGACCGTATTTCTGTTTAATAGGCCATAACAAACGGCGGGCTTTATCAAGGTTGGCATTGTCTGGCCAACTGTTTAAGGGTGCAAAACGCTGTTGTCCGGCTCCTGCTCCTCCGCGTCCGTCTCCTATTCTGTAAGTTCCGGCGCTGTGCCAGGCCATTCGGATGAATAGTGGTCCGTAATGTCCGAAATCAGCCGGCCACCAGTCTTGGGAGTCGGTCATTAAATCGGCAAGGTCTTTTTTTACAGCCTGCAAATCGAGACTTTTAAACGCTTCTGCGTAGTTAAATTTTTCGCCCATCGGATTGGACAATGACGAATGTTGCCGCAAAACATTCAACTTAAGCTGATTGGGCCACCAATCGCGGTTTTTGGGACCGCTCCCGGCTACACCAGGATTTGCTGTGGTTCCTGAAAAAGGGCATTTACCATTGTTGTTTGTGCTGTTTTCCATACTTTTTATATTATTTGAATCATGAATAATCGTTTTACAATCAATATATTGCAAATCAGAATTTTACAACCTTTAAATTTACCTAAAATTACGCAATTGGGAAAGGAAAATCTGATAAATCAAATTGATTGTTTTTATTTTTTCATAACCAAAAACTATATACAAAATTTTGGCATCATGTTTGCCTATCTTTGCCTACGAAACATTTTATTACATTTTTATATGAAGAAGATTTTTATACTATTCGCTTGTATTCCGTTTTTAGGATGCGCAGAAATGCAACAGGTAATGCAACAATTACCGCAAACACAAGGTGTTTTATCACAGGCCGAAATTGCTTCCGGTTTAAAAGAGGCTTTAAACAAAGGTATCGACAAACAGGTTGTTAAGCTTACTAACGTAGACGGTTTCTATAAAAACGAAATGGTAAAAATCCTGCTTCCGGAAGAATTGAAAAAGGTTGACAAAGCCCTGCGCGATGTCGGAATGGGCAAATTAGCCGACGAAGGTATAAAAGTCATGAACCGCGCTGCAGAAGATGCCGTAAAAGAAGCCACTCCGATTTTTGTGGATGCCGTAAAAGGAATGTCTTTCAACGATGCAAAAAATATTTTACTGGGTGATGACAGTTCGGCGACAACGTATCTGCAAACAACAACCTCATCGGCTTTGTATACCAAATTCAGTCCGGTGATTAAAAATTCGTATGCGAAAGTGGGTGCCGATAAAATTTGGAGCCAAATCATTACCAAATACAACAGCCTTCCGTTGGTTAAAAAAGTAAATCCTGATTTGACGGATTACACCACCAACAAAGCCATGGAAGGTGTTTTCAAAATGATTGCCGTGGAAGAAAAAGACATCCGGAACAATTTGGCCGCAAGAACTTCAGATCTTCTGAAACGCGTGTTTTCACTGCAAGACAACAAATAAAACTAACTTTTTAGTTTTCAATAGGATACATATAACAATTCCTTAACATTAGATATGAAAAATTTATCGGAAATTTGTACCAATAAATAGTTTCTCATTTGGTTAGGGTTAGTTAAAAAAGAATTCCACGCTTTCGGGCGTGGTTTTTTTATGGTTGCTACAGGCGGTTTTGCAGTTGTTTGAAATACTCAAAAGCCTTTACCAGTCTGCTCCCGTACCAGGAAAACATTTCACCGTCTACGAAAACAGTGATCGCGTGATGCGTGTGACGCCCTAATTCAAAAGCATGTTCGTCTTTAAACGGATACGGTTCTGAGGACAATAAAACCAAATCCGGGTCGCCCTGAATCCGCATTTTCTGAATCACAATTTCCGGGTAACGGCCTTCGTATTTAGCTACGCTCTGTTCGGCTTTGCCTCGGGTCGGATGATTATCGTAGATGTTTTCAAATTTGTTCAGCTTTAATAATTCGTTGATAAAAGTGTTCCCGCCGGCCACCATATAAGGATTCGCCCAAATAAAATAGGCTACTTTTTTCGGTTCTTTGTCTCTGATGAAATTCTTAAAATCTTCTAAGGCAAATTTGGTTTTATCAATCCACTTTTGAGCGCTGGTGCGTTTGTTGAACAGTTTTCCGAAATCTTCAATCATTTGCAGGTTGTCATCGAGGGTGATAATGTCGGTTACCCAAACCGGACAGATTTCTTTTAACGATTCGACGATTTCCAGCGTATTTTCCTCTTTGTTGGCAATGATGATATCGGGATTTAACGCTTTGATTTTGTCAATTTTCACCTGTTTGGTTCCGCCCACAATCGTTTTGGTCGATTTGAAATGAAACGGATGCACACAAAATTTCGTAATGCCGACGATGCTTTCCTCCAAACCCATATCGTAAAGCAATTCTGTTTGGGACGGCACTAACGAGATGATTCGCTTTGGCGTAGTTTCAAAACGGTGTTCGGTTCCTAACTGATCGGTTAAAACTGTAATCACGAATTTAAAAAATATTAATTTGAAAGAATTGCTGCCATTTCCTGCTGTAATTTCAACGCTTCTGTTCTGGCTTTTTCGGCAAAATCGGTTCCGTTGGAAGCGTAAATGATTCCTCTGGACGAGTTGATTAACAAGCCTACATTGTTGCTCATTCCGTATTTGCAAACTTCCGACAAGCTTCCGCCCTGCGCACCTACGCCCGGAACCAGAAGAAAACTGTCGGGAACGATTTTCCGGATATCGGTAAAATACTCCGCTTTCGTCGCGCCCACCACATACATCAGCTTTTCGGAATTTTTCCAGGTTTTGGACGTTTCGATTACGGTTTTGTACAACTCTTTTCCTTCCACATTTTTGGTCTGAAAATCGAACGCACCTTCGTTGGACGTTAAGGCTAACATAATGGCATGCTTGTTTTCAAACGCCAGAAACGGTTCCACGGAATCTTTGCCCATATACGGCGCCACCGTTACCGAATCGAAATTCAAATCTTCGAAAAACGCTTTGGCATACATGGATGAAGTATTCCCGATATCGCCGCGTTTGGCATCGGCTATCGTAAAAATTTCCGGATAGTTTTCGTTGATGTAATTGATGGTTTTCTGAAGCGATTGCCAGCCTTTTAAACCGTAGGCTTCATAAAAAGCCGTATTCGGTTTGTAGGACACACACAAATCGTGCGTGGCGTCGATAATTGCTTTGTTGAATTCGAAAATCGGGTCTTCGGTTTGCAGTAAATGCTGCGGAATTTTAGTCAGGTCGACATCCAAACCGATGCATAAAAATGATTTTTTAGCGTGAATCTGTTGTGTAAGTTGTTGTGTTGTCATGGTGTTGTTTTGTGCCGCAAAGTTACAAAGGTTAAACGGTAAATCTCAAAATTTTGTAACATTCTGCTGAGATTATATAACACAAACGACCTGTAAGCCCGATAACTTTGTTACTGTAGGCAAATCTGCATCTGTCTAAATAACAGTTCAATATTATGAAAACCACAGGCAACAATTCGCAACTGGCTAACAATCTGTTCTGCTTTCTGGCTATTGTTTTCATCTTGTATTTTCTGAAACCTTTCATTGTGCCTTTGCTTTTTGCCGTAATGCTCAGCATCATGATGTATCCGGCCGCTATTTATCTCGAACGACAATGGCGTTTTAACCGAATTGCTTCGTCTTTGGCCGTCGTGCTGCTGTTGGTTGTCATTTTCACAGGTTTGTTTGCATTCATTGGTTTTCAGATTAAGGATGTGATTGGAAAATCCGATTTGTATTCGGAAAGACTGACACAATTGAATGTTCAGATACTGCAATACACCGAAGATACTTTCGGCATCGACAAAAAACAACTCCTGTCTGACCGAAGTCTGAAAATCGAAAACCTCATCAAAAACAATTTTTCCAGAATCAGTGATTTTGTAACCCAATCGGGCAGTTTTATCAGTGATCTTTTTCTGGTGCCGATTTACATTTTCTTTTTGCTGCTGTACCGCAAATTTTTTGTGACTTTTGTGCATCGGGCTTTCCCGAAAAAAGACAACGCCTATCTGAACGTCATTTTAAAAAAAATTTACCAAACCCAGCAGGATTACCTGAGCGGTCTTTCCATAGTCATGCTGATTGTCGCTTTGCTGAACAGTTTCGGTTTACTGTTGTTGGGCATTGAAAACGCTTTCTTTTACGGCTTTTTGGGCGCTTTATTGCTGCTGATTCCTTATATCGGAATTATTGTCGGCTCCCTGATTCCGGCTTTTATCGCACTGATTACCAAAGATTCTGCGTGGTATGCCGTTGGCGTGATTGGTGTCTTTGCCTTTGTTCAGTTTATTGAAGGGAATTTTATAACGCCGAAAATTACGGGTTCCAAAATCAGTGTGAATGCTTTTGTGTGCATTTTGGCTTTGGTAATTTTTGCCATGCTTTGGGGAATTGCCGGAATGGTTTTGGCCCTGCCGGTAACCGCGACCGTTAAAATCATTTTCGATCAGATTCCTTCGATGAAACCGTATGGTTTTCTGATGGGTGAACCCGACAAAGACTACCTCAGAAGCACGGCTTACAACCGTTTGGCGAACTGGAAAAAAATCCGGGCGCTAAAAAAGAAAGGGGTTTTGTAATCGTTTTGGCATTTATCCGCAACAATTCTGTAACTTTAAGACTGTAAAACCAATTTATGAAAGCATTTCTGAAATTCGACTTCACTACCTTAACCCAAAAAGTACTGGAAGAAAAACTGGGCGAATGCAATATTAAATTCACTGTAACCGGTTTTGGCGAAGTGGAGTTCCTCGAGCATCTTTCCCCGGAAAAACTGGAAGAAATCACTGCTTTGCTCAACCGCTACGGCATCGAAGTGATTGAAAATCAGAAAAGTGTTTTGGTGCAGAAAATCAAGGATGCCATTGTGGAAATGGTTTTTCAGGAGAACGCGACCAATGTGAAAAGTTCGGTGTATTTGTCCGAAAAACTGAACCACAGCTACGGATATTTGTCGAATCTGTTTTCGGAAGTGACTTATACGTCTATCGAAAATTTTATCATTCTGCAGAAAATCGAACGGGCCAAACAACTCATTGTAAACAACAAACTGAGCCTGACCGAAATCGCCTATCAGCTGAATTATTCCAGCGTGGCGCATTTGAGTACGCAATTTAAAAATACGACCGGCATTACGCCTTCTGCATTTCAGCGGATTATCGCCAAAAGAAGGGAAATTGCCAATAACAAATAAATCCGGAGTATGATTAAAGAATATATCTACATCATTTTAGCCGATGACGACGAAGACGACCGTCTGTTCTTTACCGATGCCTTCAGCGAAATGAAAATCAATACGAAAGTGGACACTTTTAAAGACGGCGTGGAACTGATGAACTATTTAAACGATTCGGAATCCATACTGCCCAACGTTCTTTTTCTCGATTTGAACATGCCGAAAAAAAACGGCATTGAATGTCTGCACGAAATCAAGCAAAATGACCGATTCAAAGATATTGCTATTGCCATTTATTCTACGTCATCATCCGAAGAAGATATTGAGGAAACCTTTGTTTGCGGGGCGAATATCTACATCAAAAAGCCGAGCGATTTCAACACGCTGAAAAAAGTGCTGTCGGATGTGGTAACCATCAACTGGCAATACCACACGTCGGGCTTAAACAAAGACAACTTTCTGTTACGCTTATAACGATAAACCGTTTTCCATGAAATTTACCGAATTCATACGAACGCCGCTGTTTCTGAGAATACTGTTTGTGATTTCCATCGCCGTTATCTTTTTCATTTCGGGCATCACCTACAAACATCTTACCCGACTATCGGAGTCTTCCGACGAAGTGAACCGGGCTTACGAAATGACGCTGCAACTGGAAAAACTGATGTCGCAGATCAAAGATGCCGAAACCGGAAACCGCGGTTATATCATCACCAAAGATTCCACCTTTCTGGAACCTTATCTCTATGCCAAACTGCGGATTAATACTTCGTATATGGTGCTGCAACATTTAACCGATAACCGTGAACAGCCTAATGACCACCTTGTTCTTTTAAAAACGCTGATTGACAGTCGTCTGGCACAGATGGAAAAATCGATACTCCTTGCGCAACAAAACAAAACAACAGAACTTCAGCAGAATCTCCTGAAAGGAAAAACAACCATGGACGATATTCGGCAATGCATTGCAAACCTAACCGATCTGGAAACCAAACTGTTACCGATTCGTCAGGAAGATTATAAAAACAACTTCTCCATTACGCCGATTTTCATTTACATCGTGATTCTAATCGGGCTTATCCTTACCGTGTTATCGTTTGTAAAAATCAGTCAGGATTATACCGAACTGAAAAAGACGAACAACCAATTGCTTATTGCCAACGAGTCGGGAAACATTGCGGAAATAGTCGGGAATTTTGGGCGCTGGGAATGGGATATCGAACAAAACCAATATCGTTTTTCAGACAATATGTTCCGTCTTTTCGGTCGTGAACCCGGAACTTTTGAAGCGAATCTGGACAATTATCTGAAATACGTTCATCCGGAAGACGTGGCCTATGTAAACCGAACGATGACTAAAATGATGCAGACCAACGATTTACCTTCTTTCAATTACCGCATTAAACGGGAAGATGGCGAAGTGCGGTATTTCAAATCTGTTGGTAAACTGGTGACGAATAAATCCGGCGAACAGGTTCTGGTTGGAACGACAAGCGATATCACCGACGAATACAACACCACAAAGGAAATCGAAGAACGCAACAGGGAACTGGAACGCAGCAACAAGGAACTTACCGCCTTCAACTATGTGGCCAGTCATGATTTGCAGGAACCGCTGCGGAAAATTCAAACCTTTATTTCCCGTCTGAACGATAAAGAAATAAACTACTTAAGCGAAACCGGAAGAGAATATCTTGAACGGATAACGGTGGCGTCCGACCGAATGAGAAATCTTATCGACGATTTGCTGCAATTTTCAAGATCCAACAAGGCGGAAAAAGAATACGAATCTGCCGATTTGAATTTTTTACTGGAAAACAGCAAACAGGAACTTTCTTCCATCATCGAAGACAAAAAAGCGGTAATCATCAGCGATAGACTGCCGACACTTAACGTGATTCCATTCCAGATTCAGCAGTTGTTTACCAACATTCTCGGGAATTCGCTGAAATACGAAAAAGAAGGCATCCCTCCTCAGATTTTCATCGCAGCCAAAAAAGTAAAAGCTTCCGATGAGGAACAACTTCCGAAAAACGCCGGCGATTCCTATTACAAAATAAGCATTACCGATAACGGCATCGGGTTTGAACAGGAATACGCCGAAAAGATTTTCATCCTTTTTAACCGCCTTCACAATAAAAACGAATACGACGGAACGGGAATTGGCCTGGCCATCTGCAAAAAAATTGTCGACAACCACAAAGGCTATATTTTTGCCAAAGGAGAGCCAAATATAGGAGCTGTTTTCACCTTCTATCTGCCCACCGATTTAAAGAACAATTGATGCTCTTGCATCCCAACCAATTGAAATCCCGCAGCTGTGGGATTTTTTTATGCTCAGCTGTTTTCATACTATCTGGTGGAAATTCTGTAACAATTAGAAAATATGTTATAACGTATGGCCGGCTAATCTGTTGCAACTTTGTAATGTAATCATGAAGACTATCTATTAATCTGTAAAACCAGACAATTATGCAAAATTTACTTTATATGGCCGCGGTAGTATTGGTGATATTATGGGCCTTGGGATTTTTTGTTTACAGCGCCGGTAACTTAATTCATCTTTTATTGGTAATTGCTGTAATCGCAATTTTACTGAGACTGATTAAAGGAAGAGAGTTGTAAAACTGAAAGCGCTTCCCGAAAAAATAAAAACTATGCGGTTGATGAAAACGTAAATTTCTTTACAAAAGCCTTTCAAATTCTGCCTTGATGAATGAAACGTTATTTCAAAACAAATCGTTATAAAACAACCTATTCAACACAACTTAAATCTTATAAGCTATGAAACATGTAACCTTTTATATTGCAGCCACAGCACTTGTTACTGCGATGACATCGTGTAAAGATGAAAAAAAAGAAATGGCGGACACGGCCGTGAATGAATATGCCGCTTACGTGGATTCCGTAAGTAAAGTAGATGCCCAGGCCGCAATACTGAACTGGGATGAAATCGAAGCCACAACCGATTACAAAAAACAGGAAGCCGAAAGTGCCGTTGCCGAAGTTGCCGATAAAACGGCATACGATACTAAAATGAGTGCCACCGCAAACCAATACGACGCCTTTAAAGTGACCGTTGAAACAGAAAAACAAAAAGCAGATGCCGCCAGTCCTAAAAAAACATTGCGAAAATCGCTGTTTGGCGATGTTGAAATTGGTGATGACATGAATTTCGACTGGGTAAACAAAGATAACATCGCCAATGTATACGACAACTTCGTAACCACTGTTTCCAACAATAAAGACGCCTATTCCCGAGAAGACTGGGATGAAATTAAATTGTTATATGAAGCCCTTGATGCCCACAAAAATACGGTAGAGAAAAACGGTTTGTCGGCCAAAGACAATACCAAAATTGCCGGTTTGAAAATCAAATTCTCAACCCTGTACCGTTTGAACCGAATCGGAGCCAAATCAGCAGAAAATGCAGCGGCCAAACAGGAATAATCCGGTATAAAAAAAGCGAGAATAAAACCTCGCTTTTTTTATTTAATATACTTCGCTTTCTTTTAATTTTTCGGTGTTGGCTACCAATTGCAGCTCGTCGATCATCTTCTGAAGGTTTCCGTTCATAAAACCGTCCAGATCGAAGATACTCAAACCGATGCGGTGATCGGTAATACGTCCTTGTGCATAGTTATAGGTACGGATTTTCGCCGAACGGTCTCCACTGCTTACCTGAGAATTACGTTTTTTCGCGTCTTCCTCCTGCTTTTTCGCCAATTCCATTTCATACAAACGCGAACGCAATACCTGCAATGCTTTGTCTTTGTTTTTATGCTGTGATTTTTCGTCCTGACACTGCGCCACCAAACCGGTAGGAATGTGCGTCATACGAACCGCCGATTTTGTGGTATTTACAGACTGCCCTCCAGGTCCGGACGAACAGAACAAGTCGATACGCACATCGTTCATGTCGATTTGTACGTCAAATTCTTCCGCTTCCGGTAAAACCATAACCGTCGCGGCGGAAGTGTGAACACGTCCTTGTGTTTCGGTTTGCGGAACACGTTGTACACGGTGCACTCCAGCTTCAAACTTCAACGTTCCGTAAACATCTTCTCCGGTTACTTCGAAAATAATTTCTTTGAAACCTCCGGAAGTTCCTTCGTTCAAATCTACCACAGACGTTCTCCAGCCTTTGTTTTCGCAATATTTGGTATACATACGGAACAAATCTCCGGCAAAAATCGAAGCTTCATCGCCTCCGGTTCCCGCACGGATTTCCACCATAACGTTTTTGGCATCTTCCGGATCTTTCGGGATTAGCATGAATTTGATTTCTTCTTCCAGTTGCGGCAAACGCTCTTGTGCTTCTTCCAACTGCATTTTGGCCATTTCCACCATTTCCGCATCCGAACCGTCGGCAATGATTTCTTTGGCTTCTTTGATATTTCCGTCAAGATTGATGTACTCCTCGCGTTTTTCAACCAGAGCTTTCAAATCTTTGTATTCTTTATTCAACTGAACGTAACGCTTCTGATCGGCGATAACATCGGGCTGAATAATCAGATCCGAGATTTCGTCGAAGCGTTGTTTCACATATTGTAGTCTGTCTAACATAGTATTTTCCTCCTGTTTTGGATGTGCAAAATTACGAAAAAAATCGGTTCAAAAAATAGTCGAAAAATGAGGGCTTATTTTTTGCAAAATAATTAACGTTTTAGCTACCTTTAACCCGTCAAATAACCTAGATGAACTAATGAAAAAAACGACGTTACTTTTAGCTGCTTTTGCGGTTGTTTCGTGCAATGAGAGAAGTGAAAGTTCCATACAATACGGAGAACCGCAGGAGATCGAAACCAAAACCTACGAGCAGTTGGATAAAGTAAACTGGCTGGTGGGCGCATGGGGCAACACAACTCCGGAAGGAAATTTAACCGAAACCTGGTCGCAGGCAAACGACAGTACGTTAACCTGTAAAACAGTTTTCATGTCCGGCAACGACACTTTATTTACCGAAACCATTGAAATTGTACAAGTTAACGACAACTTACTGTACAACACCAAAGTATCTAATCAGAATCAAGGAAAAGCAGTTTCATTCAAAGCTTCCGACATTACAGACAAACAAATTGTTTTTGAAAACCCGAAACACGATTTTCCTCAAAAAATCACCTATAACAAAATCTCAGCCGATAGTTTAGTTGCCGAAATCTCCGGAAGGAAAGACGGAAAAGAAAGCAAAGAAAGCTACCCGATGAAGAAGAAATAATCCAAAACAATTACAAGCCTCGTCAAAACCGAGGCTTTTTTATTTCTAAAACATTAATAATTAACAAGTAATAAAAATATCACAAATTTTATTTAAAATAAGTCTAAATAAAATTTGCACACAATCACTCTCTGAAATAGCTTTGCTAAAAAATATTATTTTTAATTTATTCTAAATAAAAATGACAAAACTATTTATCTCCCTTTCCGTCCTGCTTTTTGGCGCCCATTTAAGTGCCCAGGAAAAAGAAAAGCAACAAACCCAAAACGATTCCATCAAAAAACTTGAAGAAATTATTGTCAACGGGAATACCAACAAATTCAAGAGAGAAAAAAGCACTACTGTGTCCAGAATGCCTCTATCTGACTTGGAAAACCCACAGGTTTATAATGCTATTTCTTCGGAACTTCTTAAAGAACAGGTCGTAACAAATTTTAACGATGCTCTTAAAAATGCAACCGGAGTAACCCGTCTTTGGGAGTCTACTGGTCGCGGAACGGATGGTGCTGAATACTATTCCATGCGCGGTTTTGCCCTACAGCCTACAATGATTAACGGCTTACCAGGTATCAACAACGGAAAAATCGATCCGGTTAATGTCGATAACATTGAAGTAATCAAAGGACCTTCCGGGACATTGTTCGGGAGTAGTTTAATTTCTTACGGAGGCCTGATCAATGTTGTAACCAAAAAACCTTACAAGACATTTGGCGGTGAAATTGGTTATACAGCAGGAACTTACGGTTTGGATCGCGTAACGGCAGACATCAATACACCTTTAACAAAAGAGAAAAATGTGTTGCTGAGAATAACAACAGCATACCAAAAAGAAGGAAGCTTTCAGGATTCCGGCTTTAACAAATCATTCTTTATTGCACCTTCGTTGAGTTATACCGTAAACGACAGATTGTCTTTCTTAATCAATACAGAGTTTACTCAAAATGAAAGCGCAAACGCTCCCATGATTTTCTTAAGTCGTTATGCTTCTTTATCTTTCAACTCAATGGAACTATTTGAGAAATATTACAAAAAGTCATTCAATTCCAACGAATTATCCATAAGCAACCCGACGTTTAACCTTCAGGCTCAAATGTTTTACAAATTATCGGAAAGCTGGACATCACAAACCGTTCTCTCAAGAAGCAACAGTAAAACAGACGGCTATTACTCCTATTTATGGGATGCTGCCAACGGTGATGAATTTACAAGATATATTTCAAAAGCCAACGGAGAAACGTATGCGACTGATATTCAGCAAAATTTCATCGGTGATTTTAAAATCGGTAATTTAAGAAACCGCATGGTGGCCGGATTGGATTATTTCAAAGAAACCATTACCAGTGGCAGTCCGAGCTGGGTAGGCTTTGGAACAATTTCTTTAGTAAACGGAACAGATCTTTGGACAGATCCAGCCAGCGGAAACGTAATTAACACTCCGCTGACAAAGGCAAGTGTTGATAATGCATTAGCCGGCACTTATTCCGGTATTGCTGAAGCAGAAACGGAAGTTTACAGCGCTTATGTTTCCGATGTTCTGAACATTTTACCGGAATTATCGGCTATGGCAAGTTTACGGGTAGATCACTTCAAAGGAAGAACCAACACCTATTCCGAAGAAAACAAAGGACAAACGGCTTTCTCTCCGAAATTCGGGATTGTATACCAGCCTGTAAAAGAGCATCTTTCTGTTTTTGCCAATTATATGAACGGATTTGTTAATGTGGCGCCGCAACAAATTGCCAATGTGGACGGTTCAAATCCTCAAATGAAAGCTTTCGATCCGGAACATGCCAACCAATTCGAATTCGGGGTAAAAACCAGTCTTTATAAAAACAGGATTTCGGCTACTGCAAGTTATTACAACATACGAGTGAAAGACCGGTTAATGACCGATCCGAACAACATCAACAACATGATTCAAGGCGGCGAAGTGGAAAGCAAAGGTTTTGAATTCAGCTTAATCGCAAATCCGGCAGACGGTTTAAATATTGTGGCGGGATTCAGTAACAATAAAAGTGAAGTAACCAAAGACACTCCGGACGGCGGTTATCTGGGGATGCGTCCTGAAGAAGCCGGACCTGAAACACTAATCAACCTTTGGGTTAGTTACACACTTCAAAACGGAACGCTAAAAGGATTAGGATTAGGACTGGGCGGAAACCATGCCAGCGAATACAAAACGCTTAACCGCTCGACAACCGGTTCTTTTGCCTTACCGGATTATACGATTTTAAATTCAGCGCTATCTTACAACACCAACAAATTCAACATCGCACTGAAACTGAACAATATGCTCAATGAAAAATATTACTCCGGATGGTCGACCATCACCCCACAAAAATTAAGAAATCTTTCTGCAGGAGTAACCTACCGCTTTTAATAATTTATTTCAGTTTAGTTTAGAAAAGCTCCCTGTTCCGGCGGGGAGTTTTACAATTTGTAATCACACCTACTCATGAGCAAAAAAAAGGGATTCAAACACAAAATAGGCCAACTTCACTTATGGCTTGGACTAACGGTCGGATTCTTTGTCTTCGTCATTTCGATAACCGGTGCGCTTTATGCTTTTCAGGCAGAAATAACCAATTACCTGAGAAAAGACGCCATTCATCATCATGAAAAAAACACTGAAAAGAAAGCCGTTTTACCGCTTAAAGTATTGGAGCAGAAAGTAAACAAACACACTAAGGAAAAGCATCCGGTTCATTGGGTAAATGTTCCTGTAGACAAAAAACGTAGTTATATCTTTTACTATTACGAGCACAATCCCAAAGCCTGGAATTTTTTTGAGGAATATGTGGTTTACAAATCGGTATATGTCAATCCGTTTACCGGGAAAGTTTTGGGCGTTTATGATGAGACGCGTGACTTTTTCAATATTGTCAAATCAATTCATTACAGTTTTTTGTTGCGATCGGAATGGGGCGCTTACGCTTGCGGCATCCCTACCCTGATTTTCATCTTCATGCTGATATCGGGCATTATTTTGTGGTGGCCGAAGAACAAAGCCGCTCGAAAACAGCGCTTTTGGTTCAACTGGAAAAATGTGAAAACCTGGAAACGCAGAAATTATGATCTGCACAACATTTTAGGGTTTTACGCTTCCTTTTTAGCATTGATTGTTGCTATTACCGGATTGTACTATTCCTTCTTTTTCATTCAGGCGATGATTTATGTGGTTTTTTCCGGAGGCGATACATCCTATCCGAATTTCGATCACATTACCACCAAAGCACCAATCGAGCAGCGCAACGAAACCACACTCGACAAAATCGGGAAAAAAGCGGAAGAACTTTACCCGGATGCTTATGCCTATTCGTTAGATTTCGGTCATCCACACCTTGACGATCACGAACACCCGAATTATTCCGTATTTGTGCAACAATTATCACATTCCTACCACATCAACCACAGTTTAATTTTCGATGAAAACTCCGGTGAACTCTTACACGTTCACGAGCACAAAGACAAAAACTTAGGCGAAAAAGTGATTGCAGCAAACTACGATACGCATATTGGCGCTATTTTTGGGCTGCCCGGAAAAATTCTGGCGTTTACTTTAAGTTTGGTATGCGCTTCCCTTCCGATTACCGGATTTTTGGTTTGGTGGGGACGCAATAAAAAGAAGAGTAAAATTCAAAAATAAACACCCGCCGATGTAACGGATCTTACAAATAAAAAGGCTTTTCTAAATTGAAAAGCCTTTTTTATATTCTGAAAACTGATGTGTATTAGTTTTTCATCGGAATGTTCTCCAAAATTTCCAACACGAATTTCCAGTATTTCTGAGCTGATGAAATAGAGGCTCTTTCGTCCGGGCTGTGTGCGCCTTTGATGGTCGGGCCGAAGGAAATCATGTCCATATCCGGATAATTGGTGCCTAAAATACCGCACTCCAAACCGGCGTGACACGCTACTACGTGTGGTTTTGAACCGTTTTGTTTTTCGTAGATGGATGTTAACACATCCAAAATCGGCGATTCCACATTAGGTGTCCAGCCCGGGTAAGAACCGGTAAAGGTTACTTCACATCCGAACAATTCAAAAGCAGAACGCAAGGCATTCGCCAAATCAAATTTAGACGATTCCACCGACGAACGTGTTAAATTCTGAATCGAGATTTCACCGTCTTTCACGATCACACGGGCGATGTTGTTGGAGGTTTCCACCAGATTTTCCATATCGGCGCTCATGCGGTAAACCCCGTTATGAGCTGCATAGATCGCACGAAGCAATCCTTCCTGAACGCCTAAATCCATTACTTTGGACGGCAATTCGGATTTTACGATTTCAATTATCAGGTTTTTCTCCGTGGTTTTGTATTCGAATTTGATATCGTTGATAATTTCCTGCATGTCGAACACGAAAGCCTCATCGTACATTTCGGCAATAATCACTTTAGCAACGCTCTCACGTGGAATCGCATTGCGCAAACTTCCGCCGTTGATTTCCGCAATCTGCAAACCGAAGTTTTCAAAGCCGTCGAACAACAAACGGTTCATGATTTTGTTGGCGTTTCCTAAACCTTTGTCGATGTCCATTCCGGAGTGACCGCCGTTTAAGCCTTTTACCGTAATCGTGTATCCGACAGAACCTTCCGGCACTTCTTCTTCGTTATACGAACGAACCGCAGTAACGTCTACACCTCCTGCACAACCGATATCGATTTCGTCGTCTTCTTCCGTATCTAAGTTCAAAAGAATTTCCCCGTTTAACAAACCGCCTTTTAAGCCCATGGCTCCGGTCATTCCGGTTTCCTCATCAATGGTGAATAAGGCTTCGATAGCCGGATGTTTGATGTCTTTGCTTTCCAAAATTGCCATGATGGTGGCTACTCCTAAACCGTTATCCGCACCCAGCGTAGTGCCTTTGGCACGAACCCAGTCGCCATCTACGTACATTTCAATCCCTTGCGTGTCGAAATCAAAAACAGTATCGTTGTTTTTTTGGTGCACCATATCCAAATGCGACTGCATCACAATGGTTTTGCGGTTTTCCATGCCCGGAGAAGCCGGTTTTTTGATGATGACGTTTCCTACTTCGTCTTTGATGGTTTCCAGACCTAATTTCTGACCGAACTCCATCATAAACGCAATGACGCGCTCTTCTTTTTTGGACGGACGCGGCACGGCATTCAAATCGGCAAATTTATTCCAAAGCTGTTTGGGCTCAAGATTTCTGACTTCC
This sequence comes from Flavobacterium suncheonense GH29-5 = DSM 17707, assembly GCF_000430025.1. Lineage (GTDB taxonomy): Bacteria > Bacteroidota > Bacteroidia > Flavobacteriales > Flavobacteriaceae > Flavobacterium > Flavobacterium suncheonense. Next base: position 8,595 of record NZ_AUCZ01000015.1, on the reverse strand, counting down.
TGACTCATATTTTTTAGTTATAAATTGTTGTTGTTTTTTACAAAGCTTCAAAGTTACGAAGTTTTGTAACGCTGAAACGGAAATTTCAGAAGAATTATTCGTGATTTAAAAGCTTAGCGTGCGCAATGTGCTCTTCAAAAAGTTGCGGGATTTTTTTCTCGGAGACTTCACCATACCAAGCATTATCGGGCTGAAAACCAATTACCGGGGCACATTTACAATTATCCGTACAATGGATTTTGATTAATTCAACCTCGCCCTTCATTTCGGTTTGCTTAATAAGCCCGCGAAATACTTTGCGGTTGTGCTTGTTTTCTTTTCCGCATTTGCTCCCGTCGCAAAACAGGATGGCTTTATTCCGCATGTCTAACTTCTTCATCACACTGGTTTTAAGTGTTTCTCACTCTTACAAATTTACGACAAGTCTTTCATTCCTACATTCAATTAACATTTTTTATCTTTAGCAAAATTTCACAGATGAACCGAAAACTGATTTTACCGCTGTTTCTTGTTGTACAACTTATCGGCTTGCGCATTCTTTCCTTATTTCCGGAAACAGTGGAACGGTTTTACAGCAACGGTTTCTATCCCGTGTTAGCGAAGATTTCAAGAATTACGTTAGGCAATATTTCCTTTTCGGTAGGCGATGTGATATACGGAATTGCGATTTTCTTTCTACTTCGATGGTTCTGGAAGAAACGCAAAACCTGGAAAGCGGAATGGAAATCGAATCTTTTAGCATTGATTGGTTTCGCATCGGTGTTTTACTTTCTGTTCAACTTATTTTGGGCGTTGAATTATTTACGCGTGCCGATGTATCAGAAACTGAATATCGAAAGAGAATATTCACAACAGGATTTGCTGATTTTTACCAAACAGTTGATTGAAAAGACGAACAGTATTCATTCACAACTGGTCAAGAACGATTCGATGAAAGTTACGCTTCCCTATTCGCAGGACGAAATTTTTAAAAAAACGCAAAACGGTTACGATAATCTGCAGAAAAAATTCCCGTATCTTACTTATGAAAACCATTCCGTAAAACCTTCTTTATTGAGTTTACCTCTGACATATATGGGGTTTGGCGGTTATCTGAACCCGTTTACGAATGAAGCACAAGTGAACAATCTGGTTCCGAAGCACAATTTTGTGGTAACTACAGCGCATGAAATGTCGCATCAAATCGGGATTGGTTCGGAAAGTGAAGCGAATTTTGTCGGGTTTATGGCGACGATTCACAACGATGATTTGTATTTCAAGTATTGCGGTTATTCGTATGCGTTGCGGTATTGTTTAGGCAATCTGGAAAACTTCCAAGAGGATTCTACCAAAGAGCTATTGCCTTTAATTCACACGGGAATTCTGAAAAACTTCAAGGAAACACAGGATTTCTGGGACAGCCATCAAACGTTTATCGATGTTATTTTTCATCAGTTTTACGATAAATTCTTAATGGTAAACCAGCAGAAAGACGGTTTGGAAAGCTACAGCAAATTTGTAAATCTGATGGTGAATTATTATAAGGGGAAAGAGTTGTAAGGGTTGAAGAAAAGGGAAAAGGGAAAAGGGAAAAGGGAAAAGGGAAAAGCAACTTCTCATCTCTTTACACACTAGACTCATTCCTTATCCATTTCGACATTTGACTTTCGTCTTTTTCCTTAAATCTCATCCGTGGTAAAACTCTGAATGTTTTTCTTTTTGTACGGACGAATAATCAATCGGCCTTCCCTGTCGAACTTGATATAATTGTACACCCAGTTCATCAAAACCACCGCTTTGTTTTTGAAGCCGATTAAGGAAAAAAGGTGCACAAACATCCAAACGAACCAGGCAAAAACCCCGTGGAAATGCATTTTCGGCAAATCGACTACGGCTTTGTTTCTTCCGATAGTGGCCATGGAACCTTTATCGTTGTATTCGAAGGCTTTCATCGGCTTATTCTTGATTTTTTTGACAAGGTTTTCTGCCAGTAAATTACCCTGTTGAATGGCGGGTTGTGCCATCATCGGATGGCCGTACGGATATTTTTCGGATATCATGGAAGCGACATCACCCACCGCAAAAATGTTATCGTAACCCAAAACCTGATTGTATTCGTTTACTTTGAAACGATCCGCTCGCGGTATTAACGCTTCTGCCTGAATTCCGTTGATGGCGGCGCCTTTTACACCCGCAGCCCAGATTACGGTAGCGGTTTCAAAAGTCAAATCGGAACCTGTGGTGACGGTACGACCGTCGTAATTGGTTACGCGTACGTTTTTCCAGATGCTTACACCCAAACTGTGCAGGAATTTCTCGGCACTTTCGGAGGATTTCGGAGACATGGCATCTAATAGCCTGTCGCTGCCCTGCACTAAATGGATGCCCATTTTACGGATGTCTAAATCCGGATAGTCTTTGGGAAGAATGGCTTTTTTCATTTCGGCCAGTGCACCGGCTAATTCCACTCCGGTTGGGCCACCGCCTACGATTACGAAATTCATTAAGGCGTCGCGTTCGGCTATGTCGTTGGTTAAGGTGGCCTGTTCAAAATTTTCGAGAATTAAACTGCGGATGTTGAGCGACTGCGGAATGGTTTTCATCGCCATGCTGTAATTTTCGATGTCTTTGTTCCCGAAATAATTGGTTTTGGAACCCGTGGCAATCACCAGATAATCGTAATGCAAATCGCCAATGTCGGCCAGCACTTTTTGATGGACCGTGTCGATTTCCTTTACATTGGCCAAACGGAAGTAAAAATCCTGATATTCCTGCACTACTTTCCGGATGGGATAGGCAATGGAACCAGCTTCCAGACCTCCGGTAGCCACTTGGTATAACAACGGCTGAAACGTATGGTAATTGTGTTTATCCAACAAAACCACCTGTACATTTTTATTCTTAAGTTTTTTGGCTAAACTGATTCCGGCAAAACCACCGCCTATGATAACGATGCGCGGAAAACTGGAGCGGGGAATATTCATTTTTTAAGTAGCTGAGTTACTAAGTTCCTGAATTGCTAAGGTACGAAAAAGAGCGGAAAAAACAGCGCAACAAAACAAGATCGCTAAGCCAACCTTTTCCCTTTTCCCTTTTCCCTTTTCCCTTTTCCCTTTTTACTTTTTACTTTTTACTTTTCACGTCTCCCTTTTCACGTCTCCCCAAAAGTTTAAAAAATGCCAAAAGTTTTCCCTTAGCCCCGATGGGAGCGGTACCTCGTAAAGCGGACAGCGGGAATTACCGCTAAAAAAGCCCCAAAAGTGTTGCTTCAAAAAATAAAAAGTTGCAATTTGTAACATTCTGTGAAGTTATAACACTAATCGTTTATGAATTCGAGTTTAGAGCAGTCCTTTGTTTCGCAATTGCAGGAGCATCAGAATATTATCCACAAGATTTGTAGGTTGTATACGTCTGATGAGGATGCGCATAAGGATTTGTTTCAGGAGATTACCATTCAGCTCTGGAAAGCGTTTCCGCAGTTTCGCGGGGAAGCGAAATTTACCACCTGGGCGTATCGCGTGGCGCTGAACACTGCCATTACGCTATACCGGAAAAAGACGAAATCCGTAAGTACCATTGAGTTTGACGGTAAGATTCACAAATTCAGCCACGACGAATACAATTACGAAGAGGAAGAACAGATTAAACTGTTGTACAAAGCGGTTCATCAGTTAAACGATATCGAAAAAGCGCTGGTTTTCATGTACCTGGAAGACAAAGATTACACGGAAATTGCCGAAACACTGGGAATCAGCGAGGTAAATGCAAGGGTAAAAATGAACCGAATCAAAGGAAAATTAAAGAAAATAGTAAATCCGTAAGGAGCAGGAAATATGGACGAGTTAGATTTATTAAAAAAAGACTGGAAGAAAAACGAAAGCCAGTATCCGAAAGTTTCGGAGCAGGAGATTTATGCGATGCTGCACAAAAAGTCGTCTTCTGTTGTGAAATGGATATTCATTATCAGTGTATTGGAAATCATGCTTTGGACGGCTATCAGTACTTTAACGGCCGATGAAAGTTACCTTAAAACGTTAGAGCATTATCATATCAGCTCCTTAATGAATATTTTTACCGCGGTAAATTATGGTGTTATCGCAGTTTTCATCTTTTTGTTTTACAAGAATTTCAGAAACATTAATACAACCGACAATGTAAAATCGCTGATGAAAAATATTCTGAGAACGCGAAAAACGGTTCAGTATTACATCTGGTACAATCTGGGCATGATTGGTCTTACTTTCATTACCATCATGATTGCTACGTTTAAATACGACAACCGCATTAATGAAATCGTGGCCAGATCATCAAGTACGGATGGAAATACGCTGTTCTGGATTGTACTGATCGGGTTTACATTTATCTTCTTTGTGGTGATTTTCGGGCTTTTCTGGCTGTTTTACCGACTGATTTACGGGTTTTTACTGCGCAGGCTGCACAAAAATTATGAAGAACTGAAAAAAATAGATCTATAAAAAAAGCGGTTTAGGCCGCTTTTTTATTTAATAATTCCACTGGCGCTGTCTGTCCAGTTCTTTCATTTCTTCAATTTCCTCTTGTGGGATTACTTTCAAAAACGAAGGATGCTGTTCGATGGCGTATTCAATTTTTTCAACGATTTCTTCAATCGTTTCATTGTCGTAATCAATCTGCAAAGGTTCTTTAATAATAAACGACTGGAGGATTCCTTTTTTCTTTAAACGCAATCCTTTACGGTCGAACGAACGTCGGAATCCATCAATAACAATCGGAACCACAATAGGTTTGTGTTGTTTGATGATGTGGGCCGTTCCCTTACGGACCGGTTTAAACGATTTGGTTGTGCCCTGAGGAAACGTAATTACCCAACCGTCAGACAAGGCAATTTTTATGTTCTCGGTGTCGTTAAAGTTCACTTCTTTGCGTTCGTGTTCTGCTACGTCTTTTCCACCGCTTCTCCAGGTTCTTTCCACCGTAATGGCTCCAACGTAAGCTAAAATTCTCGGTAAAAGTCCCGACTGCATCGTTTCTTTGGCGGCCACGTAATAAATATTAAGCTTGGGCTTCCACAAATAACCGATATTTCTGATGTTGTCTTCGCGGCCTTTCAGACTGGCGTTGAACACGTGAAACATCGCTACCACATCGGCAAAATAGGTTTGATGGTTGGAAATGAACAATACGTTTTTATCCGGTAAGGCGCGAATGATTTCGGAACCGTCTATCTGTAATTGATTAAAACCACGGTAACGTCTGTGCGTTAAAGCGCCGAATATGCGAATCAGCCAGGTTTTAATAAAAAGTATGTGACCAAAAGGATTTCTTTTAAACAATCCCATAATTTCAGCAGATTAAGTTCTAAAAAAAGAGGTGCAAATGTAATCAATTAATTTATTTCGAGCACTTTTCTTATGGTTTCTTTCAGTTCGCTCATCATCATTGCCGTGGCGCCCCAAACCACATATTTATCCACATTAAAAACCGGAACGCTGATGTTTTTGGCATAGGAAGTCGACATTACAACTTGGGTGATAATTCTGTCGTCCAATAAATCTTTTAGAGGTAATTCTAACACACGTTTTACTTCATAAGGACTGGGAACAAAGGCAATTTCTTCATAAACAATTCCCAAAAACGGGGACACTAAAAAATTACTGGGCGGAATATACAGCTCACTAAACGGTTTTATAACATTCACAATCTCCGGCTTTACCCCGATTTCTTCATGGGTTTCCCGTAAGGCTGTATGTTCTAAGTTGATATCGGTCGGTTCGACTTTACCGCCCGGAAATGCAATTTGAGAAGCATGAATACCGGGATAGGAATTTCGGACGATTAAAGCCAGATGTACTTGATTGTTTCTCGGATACAAAAGCATCATTACCGCAGCTTTTTTGGGATTCTTGTCGAGATAGTCTTTGGAGGACAACGAAGAAATCCGCTCCAGAGGCGCCATTTTCATATGCGCTTCCACAGAAAGTAACTTTTCTTTTTCTATTTTTGGAAGATATTTTAAAAAGTCCTGAAAATCCATTTTTAGTGTACTATTTTTACAAAACGTAGCTATAAAGTTACCGCTAAAATTAACTTTGACAAAGTTTTACCTCATTTATTATGTTCAGCAAAGAAGAAGCACAACAAATAAAAAAAGAATTCTGGACCGCTTTCGCCGAAGCGTATCCGAGAAAATGGTTGTTGTATGACACCAAAATAAAAGATTTTTCTTTTAAGTTTTACATCGACAACAAAAAAGCACAGGTTTTGATCGATATTGAAAGCCGTGACGACGAGAAAAGGAAGATTTACTACGAAAAAATAGAATCGCTGAAAACCATCCTGCTCGAAGAGTTTATTCCCGAAGCCATTTTCGAACGCAATTTCTATCTGGAAACCGGCCACTGCAACAGCCGCATTTGGGTGGAAAAAACCGGCATCAGCTTATACAACAGAGCCACTTGGGAAGAAATTTTCGACTTTTTCCACGAAAACATGGATGCGTTTGAGCGTTTCTTTTACGAATATCAGGATTACATCAGCGATTTGGAGATCAACACCTAAACGCCTTTTTTATTTTTTTCTTCAATCCATTTCGACATGTAATAGGTACTTTGCATTGTATGATGCTGCAACATGGCTCCGATGAAATTCTTTTGGCGGTGTGCCGTGAGATTGTCTCTCAGCGTTTCGATTTTACTCCTTAAGTCCGGTAAAAACAAATCCTCCGAAAACCGTTGGCTGACAATTTCAATACCTTTTTGCTGCGCTTCAGACCAAAGCATTTCGTCGGAATACAATACCGCCGCCGCGTTTACAAAACCTTCATTATCATCGCAAATAAAACCGTTCCACGGCAAATTCCCAGGCATGGCTTCCGCTCCAATGGAAGTGGTTACCGAAGGCGTTCCGCAAACCATTGCCTCCAACAGTTTTCCTTTAATTCCGGCACCAAAGCGAATCGGAGCCAGCAAAACACGGGATTGTTCGATGACTTCATCTGCACTTTCGGCCCGCCCGTTGATAAAAAAATGTTCCGCCGGATTGTGCAACTGCAGTACTTTTTGAGAAGGATAAGCGCCATAAATCTGCATCTTGGCTTCAGGAAGACGCTTTCTCAGTTCCGGCCAGATTTCCGTTTTCAACACCTGAACGCAATTCCAGTTCGGTTCGTGCAGAAAGTTCCCGATGAAGACAAAGTCTTTCCGTTTGGCGAAAGATGCCCTTTTATCAAATTCAGCAATAGCCTTCTGATCAATTAAAATAGGTAGATAGTGTAATAACGACTTATCAACCCGGAAAAAATCTTCCAACAGCATAATCTCAAACTCAGAAATCATCAGGGTCAGATCACAACGGAAAATACTGGCTATTTCACGTTTGGCTACTTCTGAAAAAAGCATATCCATTTGAAAAGCAAGTCCTTTTTTATAGGCATTTTTACGGACGTCGCGCAGACAATGCAGATCTTCGGTATCCAAAATCTTAACGGCATCCGGACAATGGGCAGAGACTCTCGATCCGAACTGTTCTTCAACCATAAAACGGTCGAACAACACCGCATCGGGCTGTAATCCCTTAACAAAAGCATCAAAACTACTGTCGTTTAACAAGACTATATGAGATGCTACATCTATTTTTTTCAAATCAAAAGCAAATTCTGACGCCGAAGCGGTACTTGCATATACTACTTCATAGCCTTCCGATTGGAAAAAGCGAATCAACTGAAGCATTCTGCTGCCCGCTGCAGACGATTGGGGCTCTACCCACACCGAACTGATGATTAATAGTTTTGGATTTTGCATCCTCAAAAATAGGCAGCATCGGCCGATAAATCCAAAAAAGGAGTTATTTTTGTACAAATTTTTACAAAATGTTAGGTCTAAAATTAGCAACAGACCCAAGATGGGTGAATATCGTAGAATCCAATATAGAAGAAATATTAACCGATCACGCCTGGTGTGAACAAAAAGCGGCTTCTAATGCTATTTACATCATTGTGAACAACTCTGAAAAACACGATTTGGTTGCCGAAATGACCAACATTGCCATCGAAGAAATGGAGCATTTCAAAATGGTTATCGACCTCATTAAAGAGCGAGGGTTAACACTAGGACGGGAACGCAAAGACGACTATGTAAGTGATTTAGCGAAATTTTGCCGAAAAGACGGCAGCCGAAATGATGCATTAATCGAGCGTTTACTTTTCGCCGCTATGATTGAAGCCCGCAGTTGTGAGCGTTTTCGTGTACTGTCCCAAAACATAAAAGATCCGGAATTGGCTAAATTCTACCACGATTTGATGGCCAGTGAAGCAGGACATTACACCACTTTTTTAAAATTTGCCAAACAATATTCCGAAAGAACAGACGTGGACAAACGCTGGAAAGAATGGCTGGAATACGAAGCCACGGTAATTGCCAAATACGGCAAAAAAGAAACCATCCACGGATAATACAAAACACAAACCGCTACAAGTCAATCTTTTACGATTGGCTTTTTTTATTTTCTTCTGGAGCGAATGGCTTGGTTTTGATTGCTATACGCCGTTCCCGTGTTCCATTTTACTGCGTGCCATTGCACCCGGGGCTAGGGAAGTAATCGTAATTCGTTTGGTTTTCATAGAGGTAAGGTTCACCAAAC
>NZ_AUCZ01000014.1 GCF_000430025.1 Flavobacterium suncheonense GH29-5 = DSM 17707 | reverse complement strand
GGGATTGTGTTTAAAGTTCGGGAAAGTTCCAAGGTTATTAATAAGACTATCTATTTAGCTGTAGGCCTGAACAGAGATGGTAAAAAGGAAGTTTTGGGAATGTGGTTAGGTAAAAACGAGAGTGCCAGTTTTTGGTTAGGTGTATTGACTGATTTGAAAGCTCGTGGCGTTGAAGATATCCTCATTACAGCTACCGACAATTTAAACGGATTCACTCAAACCATTAAAAACGTATTCTCCGAATCTCAAACACAAATCTGTGTGGTGCATCAAATTAGAAACTCGGCTCGTTATGTGGTTTGGAAAGACAAAAAGGAATTTTCTAAAGACATGAAGCAAATTTATGATGCTCCAACAAAACAAGCTGCTCGGGGTGCATTAGAGGATTTTACCAATAAATGGAATCATAAATACCCTTATGCCGTCAAATCATGGCAGGAAAACTGGGAGGAACTTACTGTTTTCTTTGACTTCCCGATTGAAATCAGAAAAATCATTTATACCACAAATTTAATCGAAAATCTCAATGGAAAAATTAGAAAATACACCAAAAACAAATTGTCGTTCCCAACGGATGAAGCCGTTTTAAAATCAGTATATTTGGCTTTAAGAGAAGCAACCAAAAAATGGTCAATGCCAATCCAAAATTGGGGATTAATCCTCAATCAGTTCTTAACTATATTTGAAAAAAGGGTTCAACTTTAAGTAAAAAGTCAAACCCTGTTATTTTTAAACTTACACACTTTTTGGGATAGTGTCGCCATTCATAACAGAATGGCTTTTTTTATTAATCTAATTTGTGCAGTTTCATTTGTGCTTTTTCTAAATCAAGCTGTAATTCTTTTTGTTTGTTGCTCAGTTTTAGCAGTTTTTCGCGGGCTTTGATTTCTTCTTCCGGAGTCATTTTGCCCTTACGCATTTTCTTGTCGAATTTCTCCTGTTCGTTTTTCAGATCCTTTTTGTTGTCTTCCAGACGATTCTGAGCTTTGGTAACGTTTTTTTGAGCTTTGGCTAATTTTTCCTGTTGCTTTTTCGCTGCTTTAAGCTCTTTCTCCATTTTTTTTTGTTCTTTTTCCGCTTTCTCTCTGGCGCGTTCCGCTTCTTTGCGTTGTTTTTCTGCTTCTTTGAGAACTTTTAAACGCTCTTTTTCGATTCTTTCGGCTTCGGCTTTTACTTTTTCCTCGGCTATTTTTTCCGCTTCTGTTTTTTCTGTTACGGTACTCGCATTGCTGATAGTTTTAGCTATGGAGTCTTTGACAACTTCCTGTGAAAAACCGGTTTGCATTCCGAAAAGCAGGGAAAGGGCTAAAATTTTGATTTTCATAATTTCAGGTTTACAGTAAACAATATGATTTTAATACCTTTACAAAATTAACAAATAATGTACCAAGATGGTTTTTTCGCAGCGATTTCTTACGGATCAAAAAATTATCTCTTTTCTGTTTTTTGCACTTTTATTGGTTTCCTGTCGTGAAAAGGCAACGGCTGAGGCGGAACCTGTTGTTTCGGTAAACAAGGAATCCCAAAAAGTTGAAGCGGTTCAAGCGATTGCGCCGAACTTTGATTTTTATCCGACTTCCACCACAGGAGTCGTGGTGAAAAGGAACCATTATGCGTTTTCATATTCCGAAGAACACGAGCAGTCGGAGTGGGTGGCATATGAGTTGTCCGCCGAAGATTTTTCGAACCGCGATTTCGAGCGCCCGTTTTTCATTGAAGATCCGAAAGTAAAGACCCATTCGGCAGATTGGCGGAACTATAAGAATTCGGGGTATGACAAAGGCCATTTGTGCCCGGCCGGCGATCGCAAAAAAAACTACGAATCGTACAAAGAAACGTTTTACACCTCAAATATTGCACCGCAGCGCCACGATTTCAACGACGGTGTTTGGAATCGCTTAGAACAGAAAGTACGCTATTGGGCTAAAAAATATGACGGGCTTTACGTGGTTACGGGAGGCGTTTTGAGCGAAAATCTGAAAACGATCGGCCGTGAAAAAGTTTCGGTTCCCAATTATTTTTACAAAGTACTGATGACCAGAGACGGTCAACGCATGATTGGCTTTTTGGTACCTCATAAAGACTCCGATGCTCCGTTGTACGAGTTTGTGGTGGATGTGGATACCATTGAGAAAATGACCGGCATCGATTTCTTTTTCAAATTACCTGACGCGATAGAAGCAAAACTCGAAAAAGCAAACGATTACAAAGGCTGGAGTTTTTAATTACCACTCATTCACCTTGTTGGCGTCCATTTTAATAAAGATGAACAAAAGGATGGTAAAGGCCCACAAACTGGAGCCACCGTATGAAAAGAACGGTAACGGCACACCAATAGTCGGGAACATCTTAATCAGCATGGCGATGTTTACAAAAAAGTGTGTAAACAGATAGGATACCACGCAATAACCGTACACCCGGCTGAATTTCGTTTTCTGGTTTTCGGCCATCTTAATAAGCCGCAGGAACAGGAGTACGAACAAGGTAATCACTACAGTTGCTCCGACAAATCCCCATTCCTCACCAACGGTGGTGAAAATATAATCGGTATGCTGCTCCGGAACGAAACCTCCTTTGGTTTGGGTGCCTTCCAAGTAGCCTTTTCCGGTCCAGCCGCCCGAACCGATGGCAATCAACGATTGGTTAAGGTTGTAGCCTTCTTTTTTCATGTCGACATCTTCACCAATTAACACATTGATACGGTCTTTCTGGTGCGGTTCTAAAACTTCCTCATACACATAATCCACCGAAAAAACCATGCCGGTTATCAGCAGGAAAATCAGCCCATAGATAATAGGATTTCTCGTAATTCTGGTGTTGAAAATGTAATGGACAATCATCACCAAAGCGGCAAAACCAATCAGAAAAACGGGCTTTACAATAAGGGCTAAGATAAACAATGCCGCTCCGATAAATCCGGTCCATAAATACCAACTTGGCAGTCCTTCCCGGTACAGGACAAAAATCAGGGAGAGGAAAATCATGGCACTACCTGCGTCGGGCTGTAATAAAATCAGCATTACCGGAAAGCAGAAAACTCCCAAAGCAAAAAGCTGATGGCTGAATTTTTTCAGATTTACCTGTGTGTCACTCACCACTTTTGCGAGCAGCAGCGCGGTGGCTGTTTTCACAAACTCAGACGGCTGAAAACCAAAACCGCCAAATTGGTACCAGTTGGTTTGTCCTTTGATCGTTTTTCCGAAAGCAAACAATCCGAGTAAGGAGATAATGCCCAAAATATAAAAGACGGTGGAATACTTTTCAAAAATTTTGGCATCCATCGAGAGGATGACAAAAATAAGCGGAATCGTCAGGAAAATGAACAGCATCTGGCGCCCGTAGGTCTGACTCATGTCAAAAATGGAAGTTTCTTCTGCCGGTAACGATGCGGAATAAATATTCATCCACCCCATTATAACCAATAGGGTGTAGATGATAACGGTTAACCAATCGATATTGTTAATAACGCTCTGATTCTTCATACCGGCTTATCGGTTAATGCTAAACGGTTGTCCGCTGGTAACTTTATCGTATTCAAACTGAAGGCTGCCTTCCAGCATTCTGCGCTCCAGATCTTTACGGGTGATGGTATCTTTTTTAACGTACTTTTCAATCATCAGACTGGCAATCGGTCCTGCCCAACGCGATCCCCAGTAGCCGTTTTCCACCAATACCGCAATGGCGATTTTAGGGTTCTCTCTGGGTGCAAAGGCCACGAAAACCGAGTGGTCGGTTAATTGAACCCGTTTTCCGTTAATTTTGGTAAAGTTTTCTGCAGTACCTGTTTTTCCGCAAATTTCGATGCCTTCCACACGCAAACCGGCTGCTGTACCATGGTTATACACATCAAACAAACCGTTAATGACAGGTTTGAAATATTGCTTGTCGATGGTGGTAACGTGTTTGGTGGTAAATTTTTTGTCAATCTGGTGTCCTTTAATCTTTTTGATAACGTGAGGCGTGTAATAATACCCTTCGTTGGCAATAGTGGCCATCATGTTGGCTAACTGCATCGGGGTCATCAGAATTTCTCCTTGCCCGATTGAGTTGGAAATAATGGTGGAGCTTTTCCAGCCTCCGTTCGGATACCAACGGTCGTAGTATTTGGAAGTAGGGATGTGGCCTTTTCTTCCGGGCGGTAAATCATATCCCATGAAATTGCCCAAACCAAAACTCTGTACGTGGTTGCTCCAGGCATTTACGCCAAAACGTGGTTTGTTATATTTGTCGATGGTTAGTTTGAAAACGTTTCCGAAGTAGGCATTGCAGGATTTGTAAATCCCTATATTTAAATCGCGAACCCCGCTTCCGCAGTGACAGCGCATAAACGCACCGCGGCCATACGAAAAACCGCCATGACAGAGAAACTGGGTCTTTTCATCGATAACACCTTCCTGTAATCCTACCAAAGCCGTCAGGATTTTAAAAGGAGAGCCCGGAGGGTATTCGGCTAACAAACCTCTGTCAAACAAAGGCATAGCGATGGAATCGTTGTAGAGCGCAGTATAGTTTTTAGAGCGTTCGCGACCAACCAAAAGTGCCGGATCGTAGGAAGGAGCTGTTACCAAAGCTAAAATTTCGCCGGTTTTGGGTTCGATGGCCACAATACCGCCGCGTTTGTTTTTCATTAACGCTTCTCCGTATTTCTGAAGTTCTATGTCTATGGTTAAAGTGATGTCACTGCCCTGAACGGAAATGGTGTCGTACTTCCCGTCTTTATAGGAACCAATGTCTTTGTTAAAACGGTCGCGCTGTCGGTATTTTACGCCTTTAACGCCGCGCAGGACTTCTTCATAGGTTTGTTCCACTCCCTGCATCCCAATCAAATCCCCGCTTTTGTAATACGGATTTTTCTGGATGATAGCATCGTTTACCTGAGTGATATACCCGAATATATTGGCGCCCACATCCACCTGATAGTCCCGAAGGGAACGTTTCTGAATGTAAAAACCATTGTATTTTCGGATTTTCTCCTGAAAGGCGGCATACTCGATTTTGTTAAGCTGTGGAAGAAAAACGGACGGAAGACGAGTGCTGTACACTTTTGCTTTCTCAATTTTTTTAAGGAATTCGTCTTTCGTAATATTCAGAATCGAGCAAAATTCCAAGGTGTCGAGGTTTTTAATCTCTCTTGGAATCACCATGATATCGTAGGAAGGCTGATTGGCCACCAGCAATTCCCCGTTCCGGTCGTAAATGTAGCCACGTTCCGGATAGTCGTACACAATCTTAATAGCATTGTTGTCGGACTTCTTAATGTAGGAATCGTCTAGAATCTGCAAATAAAAAAGCCGTGCTATAATCAGTACTGTCGAAGCAATTATCAAACCGGGTAAAAGAATTTTTCTCATCGCTTGCTTGGCTTAATCAGATAGATGGTTATAATGCTTAGTAGTAGGGTGAATAGGGTGGCAAGTAAAGTTCGTAATAATATTTCCCAAAAGAAATTAAATCGGAAAATTTCTAGCAGAAATAATACAAAATGGTGAATCACGATGGCAATGAGCAGGAATGAAAAACGCTCCGGAGAAAGTTTATCGGCAATTTTAACCGTCTGATATTCGTAACTAATCCCGAAAGAGAAACGGAAAATCGCCGGACGGAAATAAGCCAGAACCAAACAGGCGGTTGTGTGCACGCCCCCCGAATTACAGAACATATCCATAACCAGACCAAGGAAGAAACTCGCCACAAGTAAACCGGCTCTGTTGGCGTTAACCGGGTATAAAAGGATAAACAAAATATACGGCAACGGATTGATGTACCCCAAAAAGTTGATGTTGTTAAAAATCACCACCTGAAGGGCCAGCAAAATGACAAACCGGAAGCTATTTAAAAGCAGTGTACTATTCATCCGTTTTTGTTTGTTCTTCTAGTTGAATTACTTCTTTTCGTTTTACGTTTTCAATTACATATACGTGGCCTAAATTGGTCATGTCGTTAAACAGGCGCACGTTAATGGTGTAATAGTTGGTGGCTTTGTCAATGAAAATTCTGTCGATTTTACCGATGGGAATGTTCTCCGGGAAAATGACCGAACGGCCGCCGGTTACAATCGTATCGCCTTTGCGAACCGTTGCCAGACGTGGTACGTCGATTAATTGCGCATAGCCCACATTTTTACCGTTCCAGATTAAAGAGCCGAAATGGTTGGATTTTTTAATCTTCGCATTGATTTGTGATTTCACATTCAGGATGCTCTGCACCGTGGCGAAATTTTTAGAAGTATTTTCAACAATCCCTACAATCCCTAAGCTGTTTACAACACCCATGTCCGGTTTTACGCCGTCTTTGGAACCGCTGTTGATGGTCAGGTAATTCTCGTGTACGTTAAACGAGTTGTTGATGACTTTAGACTGAATCACCTTAATGTCTTCGTAACCGGCCGGAATCAGTTCGGTTGAGGCAATTACGGTGTCGGGTTTGTTGTACAGCAATTGCTTTAAGTAGGCATTTTCTTTGGCCAGGTTGTCGTTTTGGGTTCGTAAATTGAAATACTCTTTTACGTTGTTCACCCTTTGATAAACATTTCCGGTAATCACATTGGCAGAACTTAAAAAACGGCTTCTGTGGTACGAATGCGACTGGATCGTCAGCGTTAACGATATGGTTAAAAGCAGCAAAAACAGCAATCGGATGCTGTTTTTAAATATAAAATTAATTATTTGCTGCATGTATTATTTCTTTATTTGATAAGAATACTTCTGAATTTTTGTAGGTTCTTCAATGCCATTCCGGTGCCTCGTACTACTGCTCTCAGGGGATCTTCTGCAATATAAACCGGAAGGTCTGTTTTTTGGGATATTCGTTTGTCCAATCCTCGGAGCATCGAACCTCCTCCGGCAAGATAGATACCCGTGTTGTAGATATCCGCTGCTAATTCCGGCGGGGTTTGCGATAAGGTTTCCATAACGGCATCCTCAATACGTTGAATCGATTTGTCCAAAGCTTTGGCAATCTCGCGGTAAGAAACGTTTACCTGTTTTGGTTTCCCGGTTAACAAGTCACGTCCCTGTACTTCCATTTCGTCCGGTGGCGTGTCCAAATCTTCGGTAGCGGCTCCGATGGCGATTTTGATTTTCTCCGCTGTGGTTTCCCCAACGAAAAGGTTGTGCTGGGTTCTCATGTAGTAGATGATGTCGTTGGTGAACACGTCTCCGGCAATTTTAACCGATTTGTCACACACGATACCGCCTAACGCGATTACCGCAATTTCCGTGGTTCCTCCACCGATATCGACAATCATGTTTCCTTTCGGCTGCATGATGTCAACCCCGATACCGATAGCCGCAGCCATCGGTTCGTGAATTAAGTATACTTCTTTACCGTTTACGCGTTCACAGGATTCTTTTACCGCACGCATTTCCACTTCGGTAATTCCCGACGGAATACATACCACCATGCGAAGGGCAGGCGTAAACATTTTTTTCTTCAGCGCCGGAATACTTTTGATGAACATGTTGATCATTTTTTCCGAAGCGTCGAAATCAGCGATAACCCCGTCTTTCAAAGGACGGATTGTTTTGATGTTCTCATGGGTTTTTCCCTGCATCATGTTCGCTTCCTTCCCAACAGCAATGATTTTTCCGGTAATGCGGTCGCGAGCCACTATCGAAGGGCTGTCAATAACTACTTTATCGTTGTGGATGATTAGCGTATTTGCGGTACCAAGGTCAATCGCGATGTCCTCGGTCATGAAATCAAAAAATCCCATACCTTACAAAGGGGTTTATTCGTTTATAAATATTTAGCTTACAAAAGTAATAAAATTAATGTTTAAAATGACGAATTCCCGTAAATACCATCGAAACTTTATTTTCGTTGCAATAGTTGATACTCAATTCGTCTTTAATGGAACCTCCGGGCTGAATAACCGCAGTGATTCCGGCATTTTTGGCTAACTCCACACAATCCGGGAACGGGAAGAAAGCGTCGCTTGCCATCACCGCTCCGTTGAGGTCAAATCCGAAAGAAGTGGCTTTTTCAACCGCCTGACGCAAAGCGTCTACTCTCGAAGTCTGTCCGGTTCCGGAAGCTAACAATTGTCCGTTTTTCGCAAAAACGATGGTGTTGGATTTGGTGTGTTTACAGATTTTTGAGGCAAACAACAAGTCTTCCACTTCCTGTGCGGTCGGAGCTGTAGTGGTAACGACTTTTAAATGCTCTTTATTGTCTGTGATGTTGTCTTTTTCCTGAATTAACAATCCGTTAAGACAAGTGCGGACCTGTTTTGTAGGTAATGCCACCTCGTTTTGAATCAGGATGATGCGGTTTTTCTTTTCTTCCAAAATGGCAATGGCTTTTTCGTCATACGCAGGCGCAATAACCACTTCGCAGAATAATTTGTTGATTTCTTCCGCAGCCGCTTCATCAATTTTAGCATTGGAAATCAAAACCCCGCCGAATGCCGAAGTCGGATCCCCTGCCAAAGCATCCAGATACGCTTCTTTTACGGTATTTCTCGTGGCAAAACCACAAGCGTTGTTGTGTTTTAAAATGGCGAACGTCGGATTTGCGCCTTTAAACTCATTGATTAAGTTTACCGCGGCATCCACATCAAGTAAATTATTGTAAGACAGTTCTTTGCCGTGTAATTTGGTGAACATTTTGTCAAATTCCCCGAAGAAGAAACCTTTTTGGTGAGGATTTTCTCCGTAACGCAACACTTGTCCGTCGGCAATGCTCGCTTTGTAAACCGTTTCGTCGGTGTTGAAATAATTGAAAATCGCCCCGTCATAATGCGACGAAACATGAAACGCTTTGGTCGCCAAAAGTTTTCGCTCTTCCAAAGTCGTAGCACCGTTTCCGTTGGTAATCATGTCAAGGAAAAGCTTGTACTCGTTCACGGACGGCACAATCACCGTATCTTTAAAATTCTTAGCCGCCGCACGGATTAAGGAAATACCGCCGATATCAATCTTCTCGATGATATCCGCTTCGCTCGCTCCGGAGGCCACTGTTTTTTCAAAAGGGTATAAATCTACAATCACTAAATCAATCTGTGGGATTTGGTATTCTTCCATCTGCGCCACATCGCCTGCGTGGTCCTGACGGTTTAAGATTCCGCCGAAAATTTTCGGATGCAGGGTTTTTACACGGCCGCCTAGTATTGAAGGATAGGAAGTTACATCTTCCACCGCCACAACCGGAATGCCGAAACTCTTGATAAACTCTTCCGTTCCGCCTGTGGAATAAATGGTTACGTTGTGCGCGTGTAATTTTTTTACAATCGGTTCTAAGCCCGTTTTGTCAAATACCGAAATTAAAGCTGATTGAATTGTTTTTGTAGTATTCATTGTGTTGTTGTTTTTAAAGGTGCAAAAGTAGGTATTGTAGGCTTAACAATCAAATGATTATAACATAGTTTTTAGAGTTTTTTTGGAGCGAAGGGTTTGGGTATTTTTGGCCGCCATTTTCCCGCTTTCCGCTGTATCTTTTAAACGATGGCTTCGAGAGCCTCAGCCACCGTTTAAAAGGATGTCGCTGCAATCGGGGCTAAGGGAATATTTGTCTTGAATTTCTGTAACATATTGCGTATTTTTCACACTTATTTGGCAGAGCTGTACGACAGCCTGAAAAAAATAATTTTATGAGCCAACATAATGCCCCTTTATTATATGTAAGACTTCTGAAAGAAAGTTTAGGATTTGCGCTTAATGCTTTGCGTAACAACAAATTGCGTACACTGCTTTCGCTGTTGGGTGTTACGATTGGTATTTTTTCCATTATAGCCGTTTTGGCCGCCGTAGATTCCATGGACCGTAAAATCAAAAGCGATTTGAGCGGTCTGGATAAAAATACGGTGTATCTCATGAAATTTTCTTTTGGTCCTACCGATATCCCACAATGGAAAATAGGGCAGTTTCCCAACGTGAAATACGACGAGTTCCTCTACCTGAAACGGAACATGAACAATCTGGAAAATATCGCCTATATGTATTTTACCAAAAACGAAAACATCAAATACGAAAAAGAAACGGCTAGCGGTATCAATGTAGTTCCCTGTACAGATGAATCCGAACAGATTGAAGCCCTGAAAATTGCAGATGGCCGTTTTTTCAGTGAAGCGGAATCCAACGCAGGAGCCGCAGTAATTGTAATCGGTTATGATGTTGCGCAAACACTGTTTGGAAGTTTAAACCCCATAGGAAAGGAAGTGCGTTTGTACGGACAGCGTTTACAGGTAATCGGCGTGTTAGAGAAACAAGGCGAGACGGTTTTTGGAAGCAACGACACCCGTGCCTATTTTCCCTGCAATTTCGTGCGACGTTTGTATGGCGACAATACCGATTTCCTGACTCCGGTAATTACGCTGAAACCCCAAAAAGGCGTTGATATGGAGGAATTTAAAGGGGAATTGGCGCAAAAAATCCGCAGTTTTCGGGGTATGAAAATCAGTGAACCGGATAATTTCTTCATCAATGTACTGTCCGGATTTACCGATGTTGTGGATAATATTGTAGGGCAAATGAACGGAATCGGCTGGGCAATCAGCGGTTTTTCACTTTTGGTTGGAGGTTTCGGTATTGCCAACATTATGTTTGTATCCGTAAAAGAGCGGACCAACCTGATCGGCATTCAGAAAGCGTTAGGAGCTAAAAACCGTTTTATCTTGTTCCAGTTTTTGTTTGAAGCCATCATACTTTCCGTAATCGGAGGAATTGTGGGAATGTTGCTGGTCTGGATTATCGCCATGATTTTAACCAAAGCCCTCGACTTTGAATTCGTATTGGGCTTTTCCAACATTATGCTGGGAACTTCCCTTGCGGCTTTTATCGGTTTGATTTCCGGGATTATCCCGGCGATTGCGGCATCTAAGCTGGATCCGGTAGAAGCTATTCGAAGCGGAATGTAATTTGCAACATGAAAACAATCACAATTTTTTCGATTTTGGGATTTGTGCTGATTTACTTCAGAAACAAAACAGCTGCTTTTCTGGATAAGGAATTCGAGACAGTTAAAGCCGTTAGGAATGAAGGAATTACTTCGCGCCCTCTTATTGAAAAATTGGCTGAGGTGAAAGCAGAAAAGCTTTTAAAAAGAGCCGCGGGAAATATTCCAGAACCGGAAAGAAAAACCATCCGGATAGTATTGCGAAAAAGAGAAAGTCAAATAAATTCGATAAACAAAAAACCGAGCATTGCTCGGTTTTTTGTTTATCGAATCGGTTGATTTAAAATCAAATCCAAATATAAATTGATCTTATCTTTCAGCTCTTTACGGGGTGTGATGAAATCCAAGAAACCGTGCTCCAGTAAGAACTCTGAAGTCTGGAAGCCTTCCGGCAAATCTTTTCCGGTAGTATCTTTCACCACGCGCGGTCCGGCAAATCCGATTAAAGCACCCGGTTCGGCGATATTGATATCACCTAACATGGCGTAAGAAGCGGTTGTTCCTCCGGTTGTTGGGTCTGTACATAAAGAGATGTAAGGAATTTTTGCTTCCGCCAATTGCGCTAATTTGGCAGAGGTTTTGGCTAACTGCATTAACGACATGGCAGCTTCCATCATACGGGCTCCTCCGGATTTGGAAATCATCAGGAAAGGAATTTTATGTTTGATGGAGTAATCAATTCCGCGGACAATTTTTTCCCCAACAACCGCTCCCATCGAACCTCCGATAAAAGCAAAATCCATACAGCAAACCACTAAGTCTTTTCCTTTGGATTTTCCGACAGCAGTGCGTACGGCATCTTTTAGTTTTGTCTTTTCCATCGCTTCTTTTAAGCGGTCGCTGTATTTTTTGGTATCGACAAACTTTAAGGTGTCTTTCGAGGTGATGTTGGCGTCTAATTCTGTAAACTCGTTGTTGTCGAATAAAATTTCAAAATATTCTTTACTGCCGATGCGAACGTGAAAACCGTCCTCCGGACTTACCCAAAGGTTTCTGGCCAGTTCCTCTGCATCCACAATTTTTCCTGTAGGCGATTTGTACCACAGCCCTTTCGGAACGTCTTTTTTATCTTCCGTAGCGGTTTGAATTCCTTTTTCTGTTCTTTTAAACCAAGCCATAATTCTTGAAGTTAGAAGTTAGAAGTTAGAAATTAGAAAAGTATAATTCTGAATTTTAACTTCTAAATTGTTATAAAGTGTTAACGTTATTTAAATCGGCAAAAGCCTGTTCTAAGCGTTTGTTGAAGGTTAGTTCACCCTCGCGAACCCATTTTCTCGGATCGTAATGTTTTTTGTTTGGTGCATCCGGTCCTTCCGGACTTCCGATTTGTGTTCTCAGGTAATCGATTTTTGAGGTGATGTAATCGCGGACTCCTTCGGTGAAAGCGAATTGCAAATCGGTATCGATATTCATTTTAACCACACCGTATGAAATGGCCTCGCGGATTTCCTCTAAAGTGGAACCGGATCCGCCATGGAAAACGAAATCGACCGGATTGTGCCCGGTACCAAATTTCTGCTGCACAAATTCCTGAGAGTTTTTCAGAATTTTAGGGGTAAGTTTCACATTTCCTGGTTTGTAAACCCCGTGTACGTTTCCGAAAGCAGCTGCAATGGTAAAACGCGGGCTGATTTTCATCAACTCTTCGTAGGCATACGCTACTTCTTCCGGTTGGGTGTATAGTTTTGAGCTGTCTACATCCGAATTGTCCACACCGTCTTCTTCTCCGCCGGTAATGCCCAACTCGATTTCCAGCGTCATGCCCATTTTACTCATACGCTCTAAGTATTTTTTCGAGATTTCGATGTTCTCCGCAATCGGTTCTTCCGATAAATCGATCATGTGTGAACTGTATAACGGTTTTCCGGTTTGTTTGAAGTGCTCTTCACTGGCATCGAGAAGCCCGTCTATCCAAGGCAATAAATTCTTGGCACAATGATCGGTATGTAAAATTACGGTAGCTCCGTAAGCTTCGGCTAAGGTGTGAATGTGTTTTGCTCCGGCAACCGCTCCTAAAATTGCGGATTTCTGCCCGTCGTTAGACAGTCCTTTTCCGGCATTAAACGAAGCACCGCCATTGGAAAACTGAATGATTACAGGGGCTTTTAACTTAGCAGCAGTTTCCAGGACACCATTAATAGTGCTGGAACCTGTTACGTTAACTGCCGGTAAAGCAAAGCCTTTTTCCTTAGCATAGTTAAAAATTTCCTGAACCTGATCTCCGGTAGCAACGCCCGGTTTAATGTTGTGCGCCATTGTGTTGTGTTTTTATTACTGTTGACAAAAATAATAATTTCTAAACTTAGAACGGATAATTAATACCAATATTTATGACCGCCTTGTCGAATCGGGTGTCTTTGAACCAGCGCCTGCTTTCTTCATAAGCCGGATTGTAGGTCTTGAATCCCAAATCGGTTCTGAAAATAAAAAAGTTGAAATCGTATCGTATCCCAAGTCCCGTTCCAAGCGCAATGTCTTTTAAAGACTGCAGTCCGTTAAAAGTGAATTTTTCATCTTCCACGTTATCCAGTACGTTCCAGATATTTCCGGCGTCGGCAAAGAAGGCTGCGTTCCATTTTCCGGTGATGTTGAAGCGGTATTCGGTGCTAAAGGCAATTTTCATGTTAGCCTCGTTAAAGTCATTGGTACCACCGCTTCGCCCCGGACCTAAATCGTACGATTGCCAGGCGCGGTTATCGTTAGACCCCCCGCCAAAGTAACTTCGCGAGAACGGAATGTTGTCTGAATTTCCGTAAGGGATGGCAATTCCGAAGAAACTGCGCAGGGCCAAAACACTTCTTCGTCCGAAATCCCAGTGTTTGATGAAGTCGAGTTCTGTTTTAACGTATTGTGAATATTCGACATCAAAAAACGTTCGTTTGCCGTTTGCGTCAAGTGACTCGTTTTTAAGTCTGGAGATTAATGAAAGGACATTTCCGGCGGATTCCAACTTGGTTTTGAAGATGGAAAAGCTGTTGTCGAGTATGTCGGTTTTGGTCGATTTTGTATAGGTGAAGCTGGAAGCGAAAATAAGATTGTTTTCTGTTAACCGGCTTCGGCGCTCTTCTATACTTTTGATGGTTTTGTATTCGGAGTCGCCTTCACTTAAAGCAGTGTCACCATTAAGAACCTCGCTGATGAAATTGTTTGCACCGCCTTCCGTAATGGTTAGGTTTCCATTGCTGTCTACATTCGAAGGATTGGTGTTATAGGTTTGTGCGAGATTGTTTAAGGAAGTGTATGAGGATTCGTAAACACTGAAATAATTATTAGGATTCAGGTTGCGCACATATTGCACGTTGAACAAATCCAAACGGGCCGAATTATTTTTCTTGGGCAACCAATTGTAACTTAACATTCCGGTGAAATTTTCTTTGTCCAAACCGATGTTTTTCTGTCTGGAAATACCAAAACTTACCAAGGTGCTCGGGAACATGATTTTCGGGATTATACGTTCGGTATTAATCGGAAAAAGGATGCGGGGTAATGTTAGTTTGACATCGGCTCCGTATTCGGATATGTTGAAAAACACATCGTTAGGGTTGGCCAAATCTTTTGAAGCGCCAATGTTCCCGCGCGTGGATATTTCCAAAACTTCCGCTCCTCTGAAAATATTACGGATGGAAAGTCCCATGCTTCCGGCGATACCAAAGTCCTGAATGTTGGAATGCATAAAATCGGCCGTGATGTTGAAGTTGAACTTTTTCCGTGGAATCAGATAAATATTGGTAATCAGGGAATGTCCCGTAGAATCGCGTTTGTCTTCCACATATTCAATCGACGGATAATTAAAAACCCTTAAGTTGCTGATGGCTCTCGAGGTTAACAGGCGTCGCGTATCGCTGAATTTACTGCCTTTGGTGATGAAAACCGCATCGGTTATGGCTTTCGGGCGGTAGTTTAACTTGTCGGAACTGTATAAATTGAAATTTTTATACGTAACGCTGTCGGCTACCTTTTCTTTGTTTCGGCTGGAGGTGTTGTCTGTGAAGATGTTTACTTCACTGATGGTGTACAGTTTGAAAGGTGTTTTAATCAAAGAATCACCGGTTTTTACGGTTTGGTTTTCAATAATCACATCCACATTAGCTTTGTGATTGCGGTTTAAGGTGTCAACATCGTAAGTGATGTAGGTTTCCTGAAAGCGGAAGGCACCGTTGTTCCGGAAATGTGATGATATGCGTTTTCTTTCGCTGGCAAAATTTTTGGAATCATACTGCTGTCCGGACTGAAGCAATGATGCATGCTTAATGTTTTGGTATAGGGAATCCAATTCCGGAGTTTCTATAGTAGAGGTTATGGTGTCTAATATGTAAGGTTCACCGGTTACAATATTGTAATGCACAATGCCTCTTTTGTTTTTTAACGTATCAATTTTGTAGTCAACTTTAGTGTTGAAATATCCTTTGTTGAAATAATAGGCCAAAAAGCGGTTTTTGGTTTTTTTGGTTTTCAGTTCGTCAATAATTACCGGTGCTTCTCCGTTTTTTTTTAAAAAGTTACTGAAGCCGGAAACGATGAACGATTTTCCCAGCCGCTGTACCTGTTTTTCGGAGAGAAATTTTGCCATGTTTTCATGACGTTTCGGTTTGCGTGCCAGCCAGGCCTGATAGGAGGAATCAGCATTGGGTTTGGCCATGTTGTAAAGGTGTAAACGCAGCGGAAAACCCAGAGCAAGCGTACTGTTCGGTTTCTGGTAAAGCTGATTCTGCAAGGCTTCTTCCTGCTGTTTTTCATCATTCACCACAATATTAGCTTTGGTTAAAAGGTGTTTGCCTTCCGGAACCCTTTTGACAACGGAACAGGAATAGAAAATTGCACCGAATACAAATAATAGTGCTATTTTTGAGGAATTATTTTTCAAATCTGATACTAAAAGTAGGTCAAAAATACGTTTTTTTATGCTTAGTAAAAATCAAATCAAGGTAATAACGAGTTTGCAGCAAAAAAAATACCGGAAACAACACGGACTGTTTTTGGCCGAAGGTATAAAGGTAATACAGGAATTGCTCAATTCCAATTTTGAACTGCACCATTTATATGTTACCGAAGCCCTCTTCAAAAATGTTGCCAAAGATAAGATTGATTACATTACAGAACAGGAATTGAAAAAAATTACGGCACTCAATACACCAAACAATTGTCTGGCTCTTTTTAAAATTCCTCAGGAACGGGAAATTACAACTGATGGATTAATGATTGCGTTAGACGATGTTCGCGATCCGGGAAATTTAGGAACAATTTTGCGATTGTGTGACTGGTTTGGAATAAAAGAAGTTGTGTGTTCCAACGAAACGGTCGACATCTTCAATCCAAAAGTAGTGCAGGCAACCATGGGCTCGATAAGCCGCGTAAATGTAGTGTATACCGACTTACGGGATTTTCTCGGCAAAGCCATTCAGCCCGTTTACGGAACGTTTATGGATGGGAAAAACCTTTACCGGTCTGATTTGCCCGCCCAAGGAATCATCGTCATGGGCAATGAAGCCAACGGGATTTCTCCGGCAATAGAAAAGTTGTGTACCCAACGAATTGCCATTCCGCGTTTTGGCGATTTGCAGCAAACTGAAAGTCTGAACGTAGCTACGGCAACTGCCATCATCTTAAGTGAATTCCGAAGAGAAGAAGGGAAAGCGCTTTCTTAGTGGAAGGCAAAATTAATGAAAATCCCACGGGTTTTCATGGAAGCTACATTTCCGGTCCAGGGACTGTCCGGCGTATTATCGCGGATTAATTCGTCTTCTATTCCGAAAACCCCACGAATGGACGGTGAAAACTTAAAATATTCAAAATATAGGTCTATCCCGAAGCCTGCTTCATAATTTCCGGTCATTCTCTTCATCCGCCAACGTTCGTTGTAATTGTCGTCTTTCGCTTTGGAGTTACTTCCTAAATTAAGTGATTGCGAAAAACCGCCAATCAGATACGGGCGAATGTTACCGATGCGTTTGGAGGAAAATTTAAGCAACAGCGGGAAATTAATATACGTGGAACGCACTTCGCGCCTACGGTCAAATTCGTCTTCAATGTTGGGATAAATCAGATTGCGTTGGGTATAATACAAACCGGGCTCAAAACGCAGATCGAGATGCTCCATAATCCGGAGATTTCCGATTAGTCCGACGTTAAATCCGGTGGTGGTCTGAACCTCGATGTCTTTGTCTACATTTAGATAGTCAAACTTGAAGTCATACGAGTTAAAACCCAGATAATAACCCCAATGCACCCGTTGTTTGTCAAAATTTTCAAGATTGATAATCGGATCTTTTCCGAACATGCCCAACCCTTTCTGTGCAAAACTGCTCACAGTCAGTAAAAAAGCAAATACAACAAATAATTTTTTCATACTATTGTTTTGAAGCCGAATAAATAGTTGCTACTCCAAAGGTTTGAGGCTGGTGTTTCACATCTATAAACCCAACTTTTCGCAAAATATTGTTTAAGGCTTCTCCGTAAGGGAAATGAGAAGCCGATTCCGACAGGTAGGAATAGGCTACTTTGTCTTTGGAAAAGAGTTTGCCGATTAAAGGAAGAATGTATTTGGTATACAGATGATAACCTTGTTTAAAAGGGAATTTGGTCGGAACGGAAGTCTCCAGAATGACAAAACGCCCGCCCGGCTTTAACACGCGGAGAATTTCGGAAAAGCCCAATTCCAGATTCTCGAAATTGCGCACTCCGAACCCCACGGTAATCGCATCGAAATAATGGTCTTCAAACGGAATGTTTTCCGAATCGCCCAAAACCATTTCAATTTTATGGTTGAGGTTTTTGGCGGCAACTTTCTTTTTCCCGACTTCCAGCATTCCGGCAGAAATGTCAAGACCCACGATTTTTTCAGCCGTTGTGGAGGCCATCAGAATTGCCAGGTCTCCGGTTCCGGTGGCAATATCTAAAATAGTGGCGGGTTTTTGGTCGGCTACAAGCTTTAAAACATTTTTACGCCACTTCACGTCAATACCAAAAGAAATCACGCGGTTCAAATCGTCGTAATTGCCGGAAATGGTATCAAACATTTGGGTTACCTGCTCTTTTTTGCCAAGATTGGAGTCTTTATAAGGGGTGATGTTACCGTTCATCGATTAATTTTATTTGTACAAAGATAATATAAAGATGGTAGAATCGTAATCATAAAATTGTTTGTAATTTTAATTCTCTATCTGAGATGTTCTTAGACTTTTACGGAGATTATTAGGAGATGCCCTCACTAAATTTAGTGAGGCAAAAAATACAAGAATTTAGCGATTGTTTTGAGTTGTTTTTATCCGCAACTTTACATCAGGTTACAAACATGCTGAATATGTTGTACAAACTTTTAATATCGGAATTGAAATGGGTATTACTGGCACTGGTAATCTCATTGGTTCTTGTGGAAAGTGTCAACAGCAGCGTCATGATTGAAACTGCTGATTCAGGGGTGCCGCAAACGTTCTTTGGGTTAAATTTGTTTTTGGAAATTTTAGTTTTTTTTGTCTTTAGTACTTTTGTGGTATTTGGTATTAAAGGCTTTTTTGAGATGTATTCTCAGAAATATGCTAATGTTATAATATTCATTTCTGGAATGTTATTGGCAATAGTGATATTTATTTTATGTTTTCAGGTACTTTCCCTTGAATAGTCCGTTAGTTTGATACATTTTTAGTTTGTTAGTAAGACATCCCGGTGGCATTTTGTTATCGGGATGTTTTTATTTACGCCGATAGGTAAGAAAGGTAAAGCTGAAAGCGTGTTTTTCGTCTTTCGGATGGAATTGTTCACTAACGAGTTGCCAGTCTGCAGAACCAATTTCCGGAAAAAAAGTATCGGCATCTAAAGTGGTGTGAACACGGGTCAGTTCAATTTTGTCTGCCAGTGGCATGGCTTGTTTGTAAATTTCACCACCGCCAATTATAAAAACCTCTTCGTTTTCGGGACAGCTTTTCAGGGCTTTTTGTAAAGAGCTCACAACAATACAATTTTCAGGAACTTTATAGTCGGACTGTCGGGTAATTATCACATGGGTTCTGTTGGGAAGCGGTTTTGGGAAACTCTCGAAAGTTTTACGTCCCATGATGATATAATGACCGGTAGTGGTTTGCTTGAAATGCTTAAAATCATCCGGTAAATGCCATAACAAACCGTTGTTTTTTCCGATGGCATTGTTTTCTGCCGCAGCAACTATAAGGGTTAACATTAATTGGTGGAATTGTGTTTCTGATTGAAGTCTTTTTCGATTTGTTCGAGTTTGCGTTCCTGTTTTAAAATCAGTTTGTCAATCTGGGCGCGTTCCCATTTTTTGTTCATGAAGCTGTCGGTAATAAACACGCGGATAAAATGCAGAACGAAAACAAAGCCCCAAACAGCAATGCCCCATTTGTACCAGTCGGTTTCCGGTTTTACATTCAGGAGTTTGTTGGCGGTGATCATGAAAATACTGCCTACAAAAAACAAAACGAAATGGAAGTATAAATGCTTTTTCTGACGCAAACGACGTCTGGCATATTCGTATAATTCGTGTTGACTGTTTTCCATAAAAAACTTTTTTGCGGAATTAAAGATAAGAAAAAACGTTAAGATTATACGGCAACCTGTCCTTTAATGTGCGGATGCGGGTCATAATCCACCAACGTAAAATCCTCAAATTTGAAGTCGAAAATGTTTTTTACATCCGGATTCAGCATCATTTTCGGAAGCGGTCTTGGCTCGCGGGTCAATTGCAGTTCCAGCTGTTCGATATGGTTGTTGTAAATGTGCGCATCCCCGAAGGTGTGAATAAATTCGCCTGGCTGCAAATCGCAAACCTGAGCAATCATCATCGTAAACAAAGCATACGAAGCGATGTTGAACGGAACGCCTAAGAAAATGTCCGCACTTCTCTGGTACAACTGACATGATAATTTCCCGTCGGCTACATAAAACTGGAAGAACGCATGACATGGAGGCAAAGCTGCTTTTCCGTTGGCTACATTTTCGGCAAACGATTTTTTGTCATCCGGCAACACCGAAGGGTTCCAGGCGGAAACCAGCATACGGCGGCTGTTCGGGTTTCTTTTCAGTGTTTCAATGAGTTCGGTTATCTGATCGATTTCTTCACTGTTCCAATTTCTCCATTGATGGCCGTAAACTGGTCCTAAATCTCCGTTTTCATCGGCCCATTCGTCCCAGATTCTTACGCCGTTTTCTTTTAAGTATCCGATATTGGTGTCGCCTTTCAAAAACCAGAGCAGTTCGTAAATAATCGATTTTAAATGCAGTTTTTTGGTGGTCACCATCGGGAAACCTTCGCTTAAATCGAAGCGCATCTGGTAGCCGAACACGCTTTTGGTTCCGGTTCCGGTGCGGTCGCCTTTTTGATTGCCATTGTCTAAAACGTGCTTTACTAAATCGAGATACTGCTTCATGATGTGTAATTTTTGAAAAAAACAGGTAGTGAATTCTTGTTGCAAGTTAGGAAATTATGCAATTAAAATTCGGGTGTTCAGTTTGGATTTATTCCTAAAGTTATTGACAAAATAAAAAGCTGCTTCTTTTGGAAACAGCTTAGTCGTTTTATAGTGCAAATTAACTTTCTCTTTTTGAAATTTCATCCCGGATTTTGGCGGCTTTTTCATAATCTTCATTCTGAACGGCCACTTCCAGTAATTCGTATAATTCGGCTAACGTATATTGGGTGTAGGTTTCTCCGGTTACGGATTCTTCGCCAACCAAGCCAAACGTTTCCGGACTGGTAAGCGGATCGTCACTTTCTTCCGGATTTTTGCTTTCTTCCGGGTTCACTTTTAAATAAATTCCGGCTTTGTCTAAAATATTCTTGTAGGTGAAAATCGGAGCGTTGAAACGTAACGCCAAAGCAATAGCATCCGAAGTCCGCGCATCGATAATTTCTTCGATGCGGTCTCTTTCGCAGATGATGCTTGAAAAAAATACGCCGTCCACTAATTTGTGAATGATTACCTGTTTTACCACGATATCAAAACGGTCGGCAAAATTTTTAAACAAATCGTGCGTTAACGGTCTTGGCGGACGGATTTCCTTTTCCAAAGCGATGGCAATAGACTGGGCTTCAAAGGCGCCAATCACGATAGGTAATTTTCGTTCTCCGTCTACTTCATTCAGAATCAAAGCGTAAGCACCGTTTTGTGTTTGGCTGTACGAGATTCCTTTTATCGTAAGTTTTACTAAGCTCATAGTTGTATTAATAAACAAAGGCTGTCTAAACAAAGATACGAACTATCTCCAATTCAGACAGCCTTTTTACAGGCACAAATTAAGTAAAAAATATTAATGTTGTGCCGCTTTGAAAGCTTTTAATTTTTCAATTAAGGCCGGAACCACTTGAAAAGCATCTCCTACAACTCCGTAATCGGCCACTTTGAAGAAAGGTGCTTCCGGATCGGTGTTGATGGCTACTTTTACTTTGGAAGAGTTGATTCCCGCAATGTGCTGAATCGCTCCGGAAATACCAACGGCGATGTAAAGGTTAGCGGCAACCGGTTTTCCGGTTTGTCCCACGTGTTCGCTGTGTGATCTCCAGCCTAAATCGGAAACTGGTTTGGAACAAGCTGTTGCAGCGCCTAAAACAGCGGCTAATTCTTCGATCATGCCCCAGTTTTCCGGTCCTTTCAATCCACGACCTGCTGAAACTACGATTTCCGCATCAGCAATGGTTACTTTTCCGGTAACTTTTTCCACGGATTCTACTTTTACTGAGAAATCTGCATCGTTTAAGGATGGTGTGAAATCTTCTTCTGTTAAAGAGGAGGCGGATTCGATTAATCCGAATGAGTTTTTGGCAATTCCCAATACTTTTACATCAGTAGTAACCTCTGTAATGTTAAAAGCTTTGTTAGAGAAAGCGTTTCTTTTTACAGTGAAAGGAGCAGTGCTTTCCGGTAAGGCTACTACGTTAGAAGCATAACCTGCATTTAAACCTACGGCCACAAGCGGAGCCAGATATAATGAATCGGTAGTGGAAGATAAGATAACCACTTTTGTTCCTTCTTTCTGCGCAGCCTGTTTGATTACATCAGCGTAAGCTTTAGCGTTGAAAGCTCCTAATTTATCGTTGGTTACTTTTAATACTTTGTCTACACCGTATTTTGACAATCCGGAAACATCGCCTGCGTTTACAGTAACGGCAGTAACGGTAGTTCCCATTTTTTCAGCTACTTTCTTAGCATAAGACGCCAACTCGAAAGCTACTTTTTTAAATTTTCCTTCTGCGGATTCCGCGTATATTAAAATTGACATAAATTTTAGATTTAAAAATTGAAAGATTTCAAGATTTCGTAATTAGATAACCTTTGCTTCGTTGTGTAATAAGTTGATTAATTCGTCCAAATTGTCCGGGCTAACCAATTTCACTGCCGATTTCGGAGCCGGTTTCTCGAATTTTACCGCTTTGGTGTTGTTGTCAGCTCCAACCGGTTCTAAAACCTGTAAGGCCTTGGTTCTTGCCGTCATGATGCCTCTCATGTTCGGGATGCGTAAGTCTTTTTCTTCCACTAAACCTTTCTGACCACCGATTACCAATGGTAAGTTTGCGGAAATGGTTTCTTTACCGCCGTCAATTTCTCTAACCGCTTTCGCTGAGGAACCGTTGATGTCCAGTCCGATACAAGAGTTTACGAAATCAGCACCGGTTAAAGCGGCTAACATTCCCGGAACCATTCCGCCGTTGTAGTCTAAGGATTCTTTCCCGGCAATTACTAAATCATAAGCGCCTTGCTTTACTACTTCGGCTAATTGTTTGGCTACGAAGAAACCGTCAGTTGGGTTTGCGTTTACACGGATTGCTTCATCAGCACCGATGGCTAAAGCTTTTCTTAAAGTAGCTTCTGCATCAGCACCTCCAACGTTTACAACCGTTACGTTAGCGCCTTGCTGTTCTTTGAACCAAATGGCTCTGGTTAAACCGAATTCGTCATTAGGGTTGATAACGTACTGAACCCCATTAGTATCGAATTCCGTATCACCGTTAATGAAATTAATTTTTGAAGTAGTATCAGGCACGTGGCTGATGCAAACTAATATTTTCATTGTTATAAAGTTATAATGTTGATTATCTTTTCGGGCTACGAATTTAAGGAATTAATTTCAATAATATACTATGCATGCATAATAAATATGATTTTGACAACAAACACTGGTTTTTGTTCGAAGTTTTATAAAATAAGGGTCAAAAAATGACGGTTGCCTGAATTTTATTAAATATGGCGAGGGTTTTCAGTGAGGATTTGTGTCGGAAAGCTGTCGAAATTAATCTGAAAATCTAAATAATTTGTGTTATACTATAATATATGTGCGGTAACTGATATAAAATTTTTATTTTTGCCTTTCAATAATTTTTGGATAAAGAAAAATACATGAGAACGATACAGTTTAGAGAAGCGGTTTGTGAGGCGATGAGCGAAGAAATGCGTCGCGACGAATCGGTATATTTAATGGGGGAAGAAGTAGCCGAATACAACGGTGCCTACAAAGCATCCAAAGGAATGTTGGACGAATTCGGACCGAAAAGAGTAATCGATACGCCAATCGCAGAGCTTGGTTTCGCAGGGATTGCAGTAGGTTCCGCGATGAACGGCTGCCGTCCGATTGTAGAATTCATGACCTTCAACTTCTCGTTAGTGGGGATCGACCAGATTATCAACAACGCGGCGAAAATGCGTCAGATGTCGGCCGGACAGTTCCCGATGCCGATGGTGTTCCGCGGGCCTACAGCTTCTGCAGGTCAGTTGGCTGCCACGCACTCGCAGGCTTTCGAAAACTGGTTTGCCAATACACCGGGATTAAAAGTGGTGGTGCCGTCCAATCCTTACGATGCTAAAGGGTTGCTGAAATCGGCCATCCGTGACAACGATCCGGTAATCTTCATGGAATCGGAACAAATGTACGGCGATAAAGGCGAAGTGCCGGAAGGCGAATATACAATCCCTCTAGGCGTTGCCGATATCAAAAGAGAAGGAACCGATGTAACCATCGTATCTTTCGGAAAAATCATCAAAGAAGCCTATGTAGCAGCTGATGAATTGGCAAAAGAAGGCATCTCGTGTGAAATCATCGACCTGAGAACCGTTCGCCCGATGGATTACGAAACGATTTTAACTTCGGTTAAGAAAACCAACCGATTGGTAGTGTTGGAAGAGGCCTGGCCGTTTGCTTCGGTGGCTTCTGAAATTACCTACATGGTTCAGGAAAGAGCCTTCGATTATCTGG
Organism: Flavobacterium suncheonense GH29-5 = DSM 17707; assembly: GCF_000430025.1. Taxonomy (GTDB): domain Bacteria; phylum Bacteroidota; class Bacteroidia; order Flavobacteriales; family Flavobacteriaceae; genus Flavobacterium; species Flavobacterium suncheonense. Next base: position 64,364 of record NZ_AUCZ01000014.1, on the reverse strand, counting down.
ATGCGCCGGTGCAAAGAATCACCACGGCAGACACACCGGCACCGTACTCCCCAACCTTACTGAAAGAGTGGTTGCCGAATGCAAACGACGTGATAAAGGCGGTTAAAAAAGTACTGTACAAGTAAGAAAAAATACTTTATATTTGGAACTTCATCAGCATATTGCTGGTGAAGTTTTTTTTTGAAAAAATATGAGAAAAATTATCCTGCTAATAGTTGTTTTGTTTTCTAGTGTAACCCTAATGGCGCAAACCAAAGTAGGTGGTGTGGTGTACGACGAAAACAACCAGCCGATGGGGTATGCCAATGTGTATTTCAAAGGTTCTACGGAAGGGATTGTATCGGATGAAAACGGTCGTTTTTATCTGCAGTCCGACAAAACATACAAAGTGTTGATGGCTTCTTTTGTGGGATACAAAGCGGTAGAGGTCACTTTAACGCAAGCAGTTTCTCTGGATTTAAAAATCAAAATCGTTCCGGACAACCAGATTCAGGAAGTAAAAATTTATACCGGGAAAACCTCTAAAAAGAACAATCCGGCCCTGGATATCCTTCGCAAAATCTGGGAGCGCAAGCGAAAGAACGGGTTGAACATGTTCAATCAGTACCAATATGACAAGTATGAAAAGATTGAGTTTGACCTGAATTCCATCGACAGCGCTTTCATGTCGAATAAAATCTTTAAAGGCATGGAATTCATCTGGGACCGTATCGATACGTCACGCGTAACCGGTAAAGCCTTTCTTCCGATTTTCATCAATGAAAACCTGAGCGAAGTATACGGGGATAATGTCAACAACCGAAAAAAGGAAATCGTGACAGCCAGTAAAAATTCCGGTTTAGGACAAGGTGACGGCGTGAGCACGTTTATCAAGGATTTGTATGCAGACTACGACATCTACAACAATTACCTGAAGTTTTTCGATAAAGATTTCGTGAGTCCGTTGTCACGAACCGGAATCAATGTATACAATTATGTGCTGGCAGACAGTGCGTTCATCGACAACAAATGGTGCTATAACATTATCTATTATCCGAGACGAAAGAACGAATTAACGTTTAAAGGTGATTTTTGGGTAAACGATACCACGTTTGCTATTAAAAAAATCAATCTTGAAGCCAGTAAAAGCGCCAACATTAACTGGGTGAAGGAAATTTACATCGAGCAGGAATTTGAGGTGCTGAACGATTCGGTTTTCCTGTTGAAACGCGACCACATGATGTCGGATTTTAGTTTGTCCAAAAAAGAAAAGTCGAAAGGGGTTTACGGAAAGCGTACGTCGTTGTACCGCAACCACAAATTCAATATTCCTAAAGACGATAAATTCTACAAGCAGGAAGTCGATAATTTCGATCCGGAAGTGTACAGCAAATCCGATGAATTCTGGGAAGAAAACCGTTTCGAAAACCTGAACAAAAACGAAAAAGGCATTTACGGCTTACTCGATACCCTGAACACCATTCCGAAGTTTAAAAGGATTTATAACATTGCCACCATTTTGGCCAGCGGTTACATTGAAATTCCGAAGTGGAAGATGGATTACGGGCCGATTTTCTCCACCTTCGGCTATAACAACGTAGAAGGACTGCGTCTGCGCGCGGGCGGAAGAACCTATTTTGGGCCGAACGACAAATGGCGTATTCAGGCCTATACCGCTTATGGTTTTGACGACCACCAGTTCAAATACGGAATTTCCGGAAAAATATTGCTGAACAACAAGAATCGCTTTGTTTTATCGGGCGGAAACCGACGCGATATCGAGCAAATAGGGGTGAGTTTAACCACGACCAACGATGTGTTGGGAAGAAGTTTTGCTTCCAACTCCTTGTTTTCCAGCGGGAATAACGACAAGCTGACCTCGATAAATTTGTCGATGCTTTCGGCAGAGATGGAACCGATCAAAAACCTGACTTTCTCAACAGGATTCACCTACCGTACGTTAAAATCGGCCTGGGATAAATTCAGTCTGGATTATTTTGACGAAGATGGAAACATCCAAAGTCAGGTAAAACAATCGGAAGTGAATTTCATGGTGGATTACACGCCGAAACGCAAAACTATCGGTCACGGAGTGGAACGTCAGTTGGTGGATTATAACTTCCCGAGAGTTTTTGTAAACTACAGCCAGGGAATGAAAGGTGTTTTGGACAGCGATTTCGATTATCAGAAGGTGCAGTTGTATTACCGACATCCGATTTTAATCGGCGGTTTCGGGCGTTTGTTCCCAACTTTTGAAACCGGTAAGATTTTCGGAAAAGTGCCGCTGGGGCTGATGGGGGTTATCCCAGGGAACCAGTCGTATTTCCAGATTGAGAATACCTACAACCTGATGAATTATTACGAATTTGTGGCCGATGAATACGCTTCCCTGCATCTGGAACACCATTTTAACGGAAGGCTGTTCTCGCGTGTTCCGCTGTTGCGCAAACTGAACTGGCGTGAAATCATTGGGGTAAAGGCTGTATACGGAACAGTTTCCGATGAAAACAAAGCCATCAACGCTTCAGGCTTAACCTATTTAGCGCCGGAAGACGGTTATTGGGAATATCATGCGGGAGTTGGGAATATTTTCAAGGTATTACGCATCGATTTTGCATGGCGTGGCAGTTACCTGAATTTACCGGATGCTAACAAATTCGGGGTGAAAGCTTCTTTCGGATTCTACTTCTAATGAATAAAGCGGTTGATTTTCTGCTGGAAAAGGAAGAAAAGTTCAAACACATTGTCGAGCAATTCGGGAAACCTGTTTTTGTGACTAGACCTTCCGGATTTGAAACCCTGTGCCTGCTGATATTGGAACAACAGGTATCGATAGATTCAGCCAAAGCCACTTTTTTAAAAATCAAAGCCGCGATACCGGATTTTCTGCCGGATAACATCGTTTGCTTTTCCGATGAAGCGTTTCGTGCCTGTGGCGTAAGCCGACAGAAAACAACCTATTTGAAAGCGCTTTCTCAGGCTATATTAGATAAGCAGCTGGATGTGGAAAGTCTTGCTTTTAAAGATCCGGAAGCGGTTCGGGAAGAACTGATAAAAATTAAAGGCATCGGACACTGGACTATCGATGTCTATCTGATGTTTTGCCTACAATCTCCCGATATTATTCCTTTGGGCGATATCGCAGTGGTGAATACGATTAAAGAACTCTTTGATATTCACGATAAAGAAGCGATGGCGGAATATGCCCAAAAATGGAAGCCTTACCGTTCCGTAGCCACATTTTTTCTCTGGCATTATTACCTCCAGAAACGAGGACGCAAGAATCCATATTAAGATTGTATCAATTTAATGCTGAATTTGTTTTTTTAGCCTCGATGTTTCTTGTAAATCAGCTTGTTTTGTGCTACTTTTGCACCCTCAAATTAAACAAGTAAATAAAATGACAGCTGATAAAGTAACCACTTTTGATGTATTGGTTGAGATTCCGCGCGGAAGCCGAAACAAATACGAATACGATTTCGATTTAAAAAGAATGCGTTTCGACAGAATGTTGTTCTCCTCTATGATGTACCCTGCGGATTATGGGTTTATTCCTGAAACTTTGGCATTGGACGGAGATCCGCTTGATGTATTGGTATTGGTAACCAAACCCACTTTCCCGGGATGTGTAATTGAAGTAAAGCCAATCGGAGTTTTCCACATGGCGGATGATAAAGGGCCGGATGAGAAGATCATCTGTGTGCCGGTTTCCGACCCAATCTGGAATAAATTAAACGATTTAAGCGATATGAACCCACACTTGGTGAAAGAAATCGAGCACTTCTTCCAGGTGTACAAAGATTTGGAAAACAAAAAAGTAGATGTTGAAGGCTGGGGCGATCTGAACGAAGCAAAAAGAATCTTAAAAGAATGTGTAGACCGTTTCAACGCGTTAGAAAACAAACCGGAAGGCTTATTTAGTATTAAATAAGAGATTCTCCTAAAATTTTATAAAAAAAGCAATGTTCTTAAAAGAATGTTGCTTTTTTATTTGTATGGGTTTCGTTATATTTACGAAAATTAACCAATACCAAAACCAAATTTATGGAGAAAATGATTGTTTACGTGCCGATACTATTGGCCGTATTAGGTCTTGCGTTCATGGGAATAAAAGCCATGTGGGTAAAAAGCCAGGACGCAGGTGACGAGAAAATGCAAGGCATTTCTAAAAGTATTCAGGAAGGAGCTCTGGCATTCTTAAAAGCCGAATATCGAATTTTAGGAATCTTTGTAGTGATTGCCTCAATTGCACTGTTTACCGTTTCCCGTTTTGTGGAAACTTCGCATTGGATTATTGTTGTAGCCTTTGTTTTCGGAGCGTTCTTTTCGGCGTTGGCAGGAAACATCGGGATGCGCATCGCTACTCAGGCGAACGTGCGTACCACACAAGCGGCTAAAACCAGTTTACCGCAGGCTTTAAAAGTTTCCTTTTCAGGAGGAACGGTTATGGGGCTTGGCGTAGCCGGTTTGGCAGTTTTAGGACTAAGCATCTTCTTTATTTTATTCACCAATATGTTTGTTACCGGAGCCGGGAATTTCTACGACGAAATGACCATTGCTTTAGAGTGTTTGGCCGGGTTCTCCTTAGGAGCTGAATCGATTGCCTTGTTTGCGCGTGTAGGAGGCGGAATTTACACCAAAGCGGCCGACGTAGGAGCCGACTTAGTAGGGAAAGTAGAAGCCGGAATACCGGAAGACGACCCTCGTAACCCTGCAACCATCGCCGATAACGTAGGAGATAACGTAGGCGACGTAGCCGGTATGGGAGCCGATTTATTCGGTTCGTATGTAGCGACCGTTTTAGCTTCGATGGTATTAGGAAACTACATCATCAAAGACATGACGGAAGCAGGCGGAGCCCAATTTACCGATGCATTCAACGGGATGGGACCGATTTTGTTACCGTTAGTCATTGCGGGAACGGGAATTTTGTCGTCCATCATCGGAACGTTCTTTGTAAAGATCAGCAATAATGATGCTAAAGAAGCTCAGGTACAAAGTGCTTTAAACTTAGGGAACTACATAGCTTTAGGGTTAACGGTAGTGGCTTGTTGGTTCTTAATCGACCTGATGTTGCCGGAAACGATTAATATGAAATTCTTTGGCGATGGCGTAAAAGCAATTCCGAGCCGTCACATTTTCTATGCCACTTTAGTAGGTTTGGCGGTAGGTTGGTTGATTTCCGCGTTTACGGAATACTATACCGCTTTAGGAAAAAAACCGGTTTTAAATATCGTTCAGAATTCCTCAACCGGAGCAGCTACCAATATTATCGCAGGTTTGGCTACGGGTATGAAATCGACTTTCTCTTCCGTAATCCTTTTTGCCGTTGCGATTTGGGGTTCATATGAATTGGCAGGGTTCTATGGTGTGGCAATTGCCGCTTCCGCAATGATGGCTACCACAGCCATGCAGTTAGCGATTGACGCTTTCGGACCAATTGCCGATAACGCAGGAGGAGTTGCCGAAATGAGCGAATTGCCGAAAGAAGTACGTCAAAGAACCGACGTTTTAGACTCGGTTGGAAATACTACCGCAGCCGTTGGTAAAGGGTTTGCGATTGCTTCGGCAGCGTTAACAGCACTTGCGTTGTTTGCGGCGTATGTGACCTTTACAGGTATCGACGGTATCAATATTTTTAAAGCCGATGTATTGGCTGCTTTATTCATTGGAGGCATGATTCCTGTAATCTTCTCCGCTTTAGCGATGCAGTCGGTTGGAAAAGCCGCGATGGACATGGTAAACGAAGTACGTCGTCAGTTCCGTGAAATTCCGGGTATTATGGAAGGCACCGGAAAACCGGAGTACGGAAAATGTGTAGATATTTCCACGCAGGCCGCATTACGCGAAATGATGTTGCCGGGCGCCATCACTATTATTACGCCAATTATCGTTGGTGCTTTAATGGGAGCAGAAGCACTTGGCGGTTATATGGCGGGAGTTTGCGTATCAGGAGTGCTTTGGGCAATTTTCCAGAACAACGCCGGAGGGGCTTGGGACAATGCTAAAAAATCGTTCGAAGCCGGTGTCATGATTAATGGGGAAATGACGTACAAAGGTTCCGATGCACACAAGGCCGCCGTAACCGGTGATACTGTGGGTGATCCGTTTAAAGATACTTCAGGGCCATCCATGAACATTTTGATTAAGTTAACCTGTTTGGTAGGCTTGGTTATTGCTCCGATTTTAGGCAGCGGACACGGTTCGCACGGAGAAAAATCCGCCTGTTGCGCTAAACCCGAAATGCATGCCGGACACCATATGAAATGCGATATGACTAAAATGGCCACCATGACCAAAGAGGAATGCGCGAAAATGTGTGACGAGATGGGTTGTTCCGAAGAAGAAAGAGCAATGTGTATGGCACATTATGATGCAAACGGAAAATTCATTGGCGGAAAAGCAATGATGAGCAAAGAAGTTTCAAAACAAGTTTTAATCCAAAAAGAAGAAATTAACGGGAAGATGAAAGCAACCGTTAAAATCACTTCTGAAATAAACGGAAAAGCCACAACCGAAGAAAAAGTATTCGAAGGAACTGAAGCAGAAGTTCAGGCCAAAATTGACGAATTCAGAAATAAATAACGGTATTCCGAAATAATAAAAAGCTCCGCAATTTGTGGAGCTTTTTTATTTTAGTATTTTTAACCGAACAACAACACAACGTTAATGAAAAAACTAGTTGCCTTTCTTTTTTTGGTACTGGCCTGCATCGGATGGGCACAAAATACGTTGCCGTTAATTCCGCAGCCAAAAGATCTTAAACAGCATTCGGGAATTTTTACTTTAAACCAAGGGACAATTATCCTGATTGGAAACTCCGAAAGCGATTCCGAAATTCAATTGTTCAATCAGTTCTTGGAGTCAAATTACGGTTTTGAATTGGTCACAACAAATAATTCCAAAAGCCCGATAAATACGATTCAGATTCAGGTAGAACAACCTAAAAGTAATGCTTCGGGTTCTTATCAGCTGGATATCGAAGTACAACACATCCGGATTTTGGCCCAAAGCAATTTAGGCTTGTTTTATGCTTTTCAGACGTTACAGCAATTGTTGCCGCTTTCAAAATCTTCCGAATTTGTACTGCCTTGTCTTACCATCAAAGACGAGCCAAAATACACTTGGCGCGGGATGCACCTCGATGTTTGCCGCCATTTTTTTCCAAAGGAGTTCATCAAAAAATACATTGATTATCTGGCGATGTACAAAATGAATACGTTCCACTGGCATTTAACCGACGATCAGGGTTGGCGCATCGAAATCAAAAAATACCCGAAGCTTACCGAAGTCGGCGCTTTTCGAAAAGGCTCCATGATTGGTCATTACACGGAACAAAAATTTGACGACAAACCTTACGGAGGTTTTTACACTCAGGAAGATATCAAAGAAATTGTAGCCTACGCCAAAGTGCGTCACATTACCGTAGTACCGGAAATTGAAATGCCGGGTCATGCCGTTGCCGCTTTGGCGTCTTATCCCGAATTGTCGTGTACCGGCGGTCCGTTTGAAGTGGCCTTGCAATGGGGTGTTTTGGACGATGTTTTCTGCCCGAAGGAAAGCACTTTTACGTTTTTGGAAAATGTTTTAACCGAAGTGATGGCGTTGTTTCCTTCCGAAATCATTCATATTGGCGGCGACGAAAGCCCGAAAATCCGTTGGAAAAATTGTTCGCATTGTCAGGCGTTAATCAAAAAAGAAGGACTGAAAGACGAACACGAACTGCAAAGCTATTTCATCAAACGCATCGAAAAATTCCTGAATTCCAAAGGCCGAAGAATCATCGGTTGGGACGAAATTCTGGAAGGCGGACTGGCACCCAACGCAGCCGTAATGAGCTGGCGCGGTACGGAAGGCGGCATTGCAGCAGCCAAACAAAAACATTATGTTGTGATGACGCCGGGTTCGCATTGTTATTTCGACCATTATCAGGGCGATCCGAAAAACGAACCGGTTGCCATTGGAGGTTACACTACCGTGGAAAAAGTCTATTCGTTAGAACCAACTCCAAAAGAATTGTCTGAAGAAGAAGCCAAATACATTTTAGGTGCCCAAGGCAACCTTTGGACCGAATATATCAACACACCGCAACACGCGGAATACATGCTCATGCCAAGAATGGCCGCTCTAGCCGAGGTCGTTTGGGGTACATCGGAACCTTCGAATTACCAAGATTTTCAAAACCGTCTGATTCAGCATTTTTCGGTATACGATAAAAAAGGAATTAATTACAGTCGTTCCATCTTTGAAGTCACATCCAAGGTAAGTCCTTCTGATAAAGGAAATGGTGTGCTTTTCAGTTTAAAATCCGCCAATAACGGAATCCGTTACACTACCGACGGAACGTTGCCTGATGCCCGTTCAAAATCATACAAAACCCCGATTGCAATCACAAAATCACAAACCGTAAAAGCCGCCTATTTTGAAAACGGAAAGCAGAAAAGTGCGGTTATCGAACAGCCTTTTTTCATTAGTAAATCGACTGGGAAGAAAATTGTTTTAACACATCCGCCTCATGAAAATTATGCGATAGGCGGAAGTTTTACGTTAGTGGACGGCATGCGCGGCAACATGGAAAAATACGGTCGGGATTGGATCGGTTTCTGGGGCAAAGACTTGGAGGCGACCATCGATTTAGGAAAAAAACAAACCTTTTCCAAAGTGACGGTCGATGTGTTACGCAGTGAAGGAAGCTGGATTTATTATCCCAAATACGTGGAAGTTCTGATTTCCAACGACGGCAAAGACTTCAAGTTAATGCAGAAAGTTTCTTCCGAAGAAATTGTAGAAATGAAAGGTGTCGTAACGGTCGAATTTAAAAAACAAAAAGCGAAATTCGTAAAAGTAATGGCACCCAACGCCGGAAAAATACCGGACGGAAAACCGGGAGCTGGTTCTAGTTGTTGGTTGTTCGTAGACGAAATCGTGATTGAATAAAAATATCTGAATATGGCAAACCGCAGAAATTTTATAAAAACCACCGCCATTGCTTCTGTAGCAGTAGCGTTGAATGCTTTTAAAGATAAAACCGATGAAATAGAAGAAGTATCTTCCATTTCCGGAAAAGTAAAAAAACCGATCGTGCTCTCTACCTGGAATTTCGGCATTCCGGCCAACGAAGCCGCCTGGGACGTTTTAAAGAAAAAAGGCCGCGCATTAGATGCCGTGGAAACCGGAGTCCGCATTACCGAGGCCGATCCGAAAGAACGCAGCGTAGGCTACGGTGGAAGACCCGACCGCGACGGACGTGTAACTTTGGATGCCTGCATCATGGACGAATTCTCAAACATCGGTTCCGTAGCGTGTCTGGAACACATCAAACACCCGATTTCGGTCGCCAGAGCCGTAATGGAAAAAACGCCGCACGTGATGCTGGTGGGAGAAGGAGCGTTCCAGTTTGCCTTGTCACAAGGACATAAGAAAGAAAATCTGCTGGTGGAAACATCCGAAAAGGAATGGAAAGAATGGCTGAAAACCAGTGATTACCATCCGAAAGCTAACATCGAAAATCACGATACGATTGGTATGATTGCTTTAGACGAACACGGAAATTTGTCCGGAGCCTGTACTACCAGCGGGTTGGCTTATAAAATGCACGGTCGGGTAGGCGATTCCCCAATTATCGGAGCCGGGTTGTATGTGGATAACGAAATCGGAGCCGCAACAGCAACCGGACACGGGGAAGAAGTCATCCGGATTGCCGGCTGTCATTTGGTAGTGGAACTGATGCGTCAGGGAAAATCCCCGCAAAAAGCCTGCGAGGAAGCCGTGATGCGCATCGTGAAATTAACTCAGATCCGAAACAAAAATCTGAAAGATATTCAGGTTGGGTTTATCGCCTTAAACAAAAAAGGGGAGCACGGCGCCTATTGCGTGCAGGGCGGCTTCAACTATGCCAAATACGACGAAACCGGAAATAAATTAATTGATGCCGCTTATTATCTGAAAGTATGAAAAAACTGGAGATAGCCTGTTTTAATTCCGAATCAGCCCTGATTGCCCAACAAGGCGGTGCAGACCGGATCGAATTTTGTGCGAACCTGAAAGAAGGCGGCACCACACCGGATTTTAAAACCATTAAAAAACTGCTTCCGGAAATCCGTGTCGATTTGTACGTGATGATTCGTCCGCGCGGTGGCAATTTTGAGTATTCAGAGGAAGAGTTTCAGCAGATGAAAGCTGAAATCCGAGAGTTTAAAACAATCGGTGTGAATGGTTTTGTATTTGGAATTCTGAATCACGACAAAAGCATTAATCTGCAGCAGAATACTGAGTTGGTCGAATTGGCCAAACCGTTACCCTGCACGTTTCACAGAGCTTTTGATCAGGTGCAGGACGTTTTTTTATCACTGGAAAAAGTCATTCAGTGTGGTTTTTCGACGGTTTTAACTTCCGGAACCATGCCTAATGTGGTCGAAGGGATTACCGTTTTAAAACAATTGGTGGCCAAAGCCGATAACCGCATCACGATTATGCCGGGCGGCGGTTTGCGTTCCTCGAACATCAGGCTGGTTAAAGAACAAACCCGCGCAGGATTTTATCATTCCTCGGCGATTACCGATGGCAGTGAAACCGCAAATCCGGAAGAAGTAAAAGCGTTAAAAGCTAATTTGAACGGATGAAAAAGTGGCTGTGCTTTGTACTGGTTTGTGGCTTTTCTGTTGTGGTGTCGGGACAGAACGTTCTACGCGATTTGGGAAAAGAAACCTGGCATTTCAGAAAGCGTGGCTATGCGAAATGGCTGAAAGCTTCTGTCCCAGGAACCGTTCATACCGATTTGCTGCAACACAAAAGTATCGAAAATCCCTTTTTTGGCACCAACGAAAAGCAGTTGCAGTGGATTGAAAACGAAACCTGGGAGTACGAAACAAATTTTACAGTTTTAGCCGAAGAGTTAAAAAATGAAACTATTGTACTGCAATTTGACGGCTTGGATACTTATGCGGAAGTTTTTCTCAACGGAAAATCCATCCTGAAAGCAGACAACATGTTCCGAACCTGGAAAATCGACGTTAAAAAACTGCTGAAAAAGGGGAATAATACATTGTATATCGTTTTTGAACCGGCGGTAAAAAAGGGAAAAGAAGAAGCCAAAAAACTTGCATATACTTTACCGGGCGATGAAAAAATATTCACCCGAAAAGCCCAATACCAGTACGGTTGGGATTGGGGGCCGCGCTTTGTGACCGCAGGAATCTGGAAACAAGTGCAATTGCATTTTCAAAATGCAGCGATAATTCAACAGGTGAAATTTGAACAGAAAACCCTAACCGATAACAAAGCAGAATTAGTTTTTATCACTACTGTCGATTGCCAAAAATCCGGGAAATACATACTGAAAATCAACAATAAAACGAAAAATGTTTTCTTGAAAAAAGGCGTAAATCAGCTGAGTGTTCCCTATGAAATCCAAAATCCGAAACGCTGGTGGACTAATGGCTTAGGGGAGGCGCATTTGTATCCGTTTCAGATTACTGTTGAAAAAAACAATGCAATTATTGATAGTAAAAAGTTGAACATCGGTTTACGGACGCTCGAACTGGTTCAGGAAAAAGACCAATCCGGGAAAAGTTTTTACTTCAGATTAAACGGAGTTCCGGTTTTTATGAAAGGCGCCAATGTAATTCCACCGGACAGTTTTCTGCCCAGAGCAACAGATTCGGTTTATAAAAACATCGTTCAAAATGCCGTGGAAGCGAACATGAACATGTTGCGGGTTTGGGGCGGCGGCGTATACGGAGACGATGTTTTTTACGAAGAGTGCGATAAAAACGGCATATTGGTGTGGCAGGATTTTATGTTTGCCTGTGCCATGTATCCGGGCGACGAAGCGTTTCTGCAGAATGTAAAACAGGAAGTCATCGACAATGTAAATCGTCTGCAAAACCACCCGAGTCTGGCGCTTTGGTGCGGCAACAACGAAAGCGACGAAGGCTGGCACAACTGGGGCTGGCAAAAGCAATACAAGTATTCTGCTGCAGATTCCACCAAAATCTGGAACGATTACAAGAAGTTGTTTCACGAAGTCATTCCGAAAACTTTAGACAGTTTGCTTCCGAAGGAAAAGAACATCTATTGGCCGTCTTCCCCGTCGATTGGCTGGGGCCGAAAAGAAAGTCTGTTGCAGGGCGATTCGCATTACTGGGGCGTTTGGTGGGGCATGGAGCCGTTTGAAGTTTACAAAAAGAAAGTCGGCCGTTTTATGAGTGAGTACGGTTTTCAGGGCATGCCGAATCGGGAAACTTTTGAAGCTTTTGCCGACCAAAACGATTTAGACCTTAATTCTGAAGCGGTTAAAAGCCATCAGAAGCACCCAACCGGTTATCAGACGATTCAAACCTATATGGAACGCGACTATAAAATTCCGGCCGCATTTGATTATTATGTTTACGTGTCGCAATTGTTACAGGCGGAAGGTATGAAAACGGCCATCGAAGCCCACCGCCAGGCAAAACCGTATTGCATGGGAACGCTGTATTGGCAACTCAACGATTGCTGGCCGGTTACTTCGTGGAGTTCTGTGGATTATTTCGGAAACCGGAAAGCCTTGCATTATCAGGTGAAACGAAGTTTTGACGCGGTTTTGGTTTCCGTTACTGAGGAAGAAGAACAGTATAAGATTTATGTGGTGAATGACGCGTTTACTTCCAAAAAAGGACGACTGAACCTGCAGCTGATGACTTTTGGCGGCGATATTTTATGGGAGAATACCAGATCGGTTGAGGTTGAGGCTAATTCTTCAGAGGTTTATTTTTCAATAGCTAAAAAAGATTTCGAAAATTTCAATCTGAAGCAAATGGTGCTGTATGTGCAATTGTTATTGCCGGATTTTGTAGAGAAACGAGCCTTGCATTATTTTGCAAAACCGAAAGAGCTGCAACTGAAAGCACCAAAAATCATCGTGAGTCAAATTGACGATACGACCGTTGAAGTCACTGCTAATGTGCTGGCCAAGAATGTTTTTCTTAAAGCTGATAAGGTGAAATTCAGTGATAACTATTTCGATTTGTTACCGGGTGAAAAAAAAGAAATTCGTTTTGAAGGAACGATTAGAGGTGTTGAGGTTAAAAGCCTTTACGGATATTAAAAACTGCCAACCGGTCCGGCTCCGGTAGTAACTCCTGAGCTGATTAAACCCACAAGAAGTCCGACCGAAACGGTAACTCCCGCAATGGATACCAATCTTGATTTGGATTTGTCGATGACCTGAATTTTTTTGATTTCCGCTTTCTGAATCGGTTTCCGGATGAGGTCCAAACCGGATTCTTCCAGTCCGTAAAAAAGACTGTCGGTTTTTTCGATGCTTTTATAGTAGTGTTTCCGGTTGTCGGCCGTAATGATTTTTACCCGATTGCCGGATACCGAAGCTTCTTCAAGGGTTACGGGAACTTTTTGATAGACGTGACAACTTCCGAACAATACACTTATTGTCAAAAGGTAACAAAACCACAGGTGTTTTTTGAAAGTAGTCATAAATTAAAGATATAAAAAATCCCGATGCAAAATCGGGAGTATAGATTAAAATAAACCGTTAATCTCGGCGTCGATACGGTTAATGACATTCCCTAAATCTTCCGGTTTGTTGACAAAGTCGATGTTGTCTACGTCGATAATCAGCAGTTTTCCCTTGTTGTAGGTTTGAATCCAGGCTTCGTAGCGTTCGTTCAGTCGGCTTAAATAATCAATGGAAATAGTGTTTTCGTATTCACGTCCGCGTTTGTGAATCTGTCCTACCAGATTCGGAATGGAACTTCGTAAGTAAATCATTAAATCGGGAGCACTCACCAGATTTTCCATCAATTCAAACAGCGACGCATAATTTTCAAAATCGCGATTGCTCATCAGTCCCATAGCGTGCAAGTTGGGCGCGAAAATATGCGCATCTTCGTAAATGGTGCGGTCCTGAATGATTTTCTTGCCGCTTTCGCGAATCTGCAATACCTGACGGAAACGGCTGTTTAAAAAGTAAATCTGCAAATTAAACGACCAACGGTCCATCGAATGGTAAAAATCATCTAAATAAGGATTGTCCACCACGTCTTCAAAGTGCGGTTCCCATTTAAAATGTTTGGCTAAAAGTCGTGTTAACGTAGTTTTTCCTGCTCCTATATTTCCTGCTACTGCTATGTGCATTATGGTAAAATGATTTTATAATTCCTGATTTCGTCGCCCGTAAAAATAGCTAAAATTTGCTCTTTGTAGCAAAAACTTTGGATGCTTTTTTCGGGTAACGGAACAATTTGCGAAGTTTTCGTTGTCAAGTCGTAAAGACTTAAAATGTTGCCTTTTTTTAACAGAATTTCGTTAGAAGTCAGCAGTTCAAATTGGTCAAATTCCGGCAAAGTTCCAAGAAGATTGATTTTTCCGTAAATGTTGGAAGCCAGTAACTGGTTTTGACTGTTTGTCCAGTAAAAGTAATTGTAATCCGACCGGCATTGGGTGATGGGAGATTCGAGATTCACGGTAATCGGCTGAAAATGGTTTTTCAGATAATCGTACAAACCCAGTTTCTGTGAATTCTGGTCGTACAGCCAAAGTTTATTCTGCGAAGACAGCCTCACAGATACCGGAAAAAGCTCCGGATTGGTTTCCGAAAAATTGATTTTTATGGTTTCGTTCAGTTGGTTGTCCAGCAAAACCACGGCGTTCATTCGTTTGTAGAAAAGCACGATCTGTAACGGATTCTGTAAATCGATACTTTCAATGTTGCCCAGCGCAATGTTTTTATAGTTGACTTCGGAAGTCGCGGTTTCTTTGCGAAACGCCTGATCTTTTATGGTATAATGATTGCCAAAAGTATCTTTGCCAACATAAGTATCAGCGGTGATTTTTTTGGTTGAAAGCAACTGCACTTTAACAGATTTCGATTGGCCGAATCCGTCAAAAACAGCGAATAAAAAAAACAACGTGGTTAAAAATTTCATAGACGGCAATTTACAAATAAACCTTTTACAATTTTGTAAGTCTAATCAGGAAATTTATGTAACAAATACCATGCTTAATCGTCTTATATGCTCAAATTAATTTAAACATTATGAAGAAATTGTCGATATCATTGTTTGCTTTGTTTGCCTCGCTTACAACTTTTGCTCAGGATTTCCAAGGGATGGCGGTTTATGAATCCAAAACCAGCACAGCCGATTTTAAAACCCGAATGGACGGCAACAAAGACATTACGCCCGAAATGCGAAAAATGATCGAAGAGCGTATGAAAAAAATGTTTGAGAAAACCTTCATTTTGAATTTTGACAAAACGGCTTCCATTTACAAAGAAGAAGAAAAACTGGATGCTCCGGGCCAGGACAGAGGCGGTTTCCGCATGATGAGTTCGATGATGGGCGGCGGCGGAACCTACTATAAAAATGTAAAAGAAAAAACCTTTACCGTAGACAAAGAGTTTATGGGGAAAGAGTTTTTAGTGGCGGATTCCCTGCCGAAATTAAACTGGAAACTGGAAAACGAAACCAAAAAAATTGGCGATTACACCTGTTTTAAAGCTACGGCGGTAAAACCGGTAGACGCTTCCGACATGCGCAATTACCGCGAGAAAAAGAAAAAAGAAGGCGAAGAAAAGAAACCATCAACCAATTTCATGGACGATTACGAAATGCCGAAAGAAATCACCATTACGGCTTGGTATACTCCAGAAGTGCCAATTAACCAAGGACCTGAAGGCTATTGGGGTTTACCGGGACTGATTTTGGAAGTAAACGACGGCAAAACGGTTGTCATGTGTTCGAAATTGGTGATGAATACCAAAGACAAAGTGGAAATCAAGGCGCCTAAAAACGGCAAACAGGTTAAACAGAAAGAATACGACGAAATTGTGACTAAAAAACTGGAAGAGATGCGCGAGCAATTCCAATCGCAGGGCGGACGCGGCGGAATGCAAATCCGAATGAGCAGATAACCGATTGACAATTGCAGCACCTTTTAAAAATGACAAATAAACTTTTTGCCCTGTTGTTTTTCTTTACGGCAACAGCTTTTTCCCAAAACGTAAAATTTGAAGGAACCATCAAAGATACCACCGGGTTAGCGTTGGAAATGGCCAACATCATGGCGGTAAATCAAACCACCAAAGCGATGGACGGTTATTCCATCACTAATGATAAAGGTCGTTTTCAGATTTTGCTGAACCCGAATACGGCATACGATATTAAGGTGAGCTACGTCGGATTTCAACCGTACGAAACGACCATCAAAACCGGAACCGAGCCAATCGTTAAAAACATCGTCCTCAAAGAAGGCACAATGCTGAGCGAAATCGAAATTGTAAAAGAAATGCCGGTTTCCATCAGTGGCGATACCATTATTTACAACTCGGATTCTTTCCGAAATGGTACGGAGCGGAAACTTGAAGATGTATTGAAAAAACTGCCTGGCGTTGAAGTAAACAAAGACGGCGAAATTCAGGTGGAAGGCAAAACCGTTCAGAAAGTTATGGTGGAAGGCAAAGATTTCTTTGACGGTGATACCAAACTTGCTACCAAAAATATTCCCGCCGATGCTTTGGATAAAATCCAGGTGTTGCGCAACTACAACGAAGTGACCAATCTGAAAGGTTTGGAAAACAACGAAGAAAACGTCGCGCTGAACATCAAATTAAAAGAAGGCAAGAAAAACTTCTGGTTTGGCGACATGACCGCAGGAATCGGCGTAGGGCATAAGGAAGACCGGCACATTGTCAATCCGAAATTGTTTTATTACAATCCGAAGTACAGTCTGAATGTTATCGGAAACCTTAATAATATTGGGGAATTGCCGTTAACGATGCAGGATTACTTCAAATTCACCGGAGGTTTTAAAAACATGATGCGTCGCGCCGGAACCAGTTTCAACGTGGTGTCGAACGACTTGGGAATTTTAGGCTTGCGCAACAATCAGGCGAAGGAAATCGATACCAAATTCGGGGCGGCCAATTTCAGTTACAATCCGTCGAAAGCCTGGAGTATCAGCGGTTTTGGAATTCTGATGGGCAGTCAGACCGATTTGCAGACCAATTCGCAATCCACCCGTATCGATAAAGACGGTTCCACCACCGTGAACGACGAATCGAGCACTACCAGACAGGAGAGTCGCTTAGGACTTTTTAAGTTGAGTTCCAGTTATGTGCCGTCCGAAAAAGTACATTTTGATTATGATGCTTTGGCGAAATTCTCCAAACAGGACGAGTTGACAACTTTATTGTCGAATGCTCAGGTAACCAATGGTTTGGGAACCGTATCGGTTTTTAACGACGTGTATTCGCAAAAGAAACAAAATCCGTTTTCGTTCAATCAGAACTTAAATTATTACTATACGCTGAATGACAAGCATGTGTTTGCCTTTGAAATGCAGCACTTGTATCAGGATGAAGATCCGTTTTACAATGCAAACCTTGCGTTTCAGCCGTTTCTGTTGTCCGGATATGATAATGGTCAGACCCGAAACGATGTGAATCAAAACCGTTTTGTAAAAACCAACAAGATGGACGGGAAATTTGATTATTACTATATGCTGACGCCTAAAAGCAATCTTAATCTAACGTTGGGAAACACGTATTCGTACCAAAATTTCAATTCTCACATCTTCCAGATTCTGGACAACGGAACCCAAAATGATCTGAGTGCTCCTGAAAATAACAATGAGGTGAATTACGCTTTCAACGATGTGTTTTTAGGGTTACACTACAAATTCATCACCGGAAAATTTACGTTTAATCCCGGTTTTACCGTGCACAATTATCAGACGAAGGATGAGCAGTTAGGAGATTCCAACAAAAATTCCTTCAACCGTTTCCTTCCCGATTTTTATGCATTGTGGCAGTTGAAAAAGTCGGAAACCCTAACGTATAATTTTACGATGGCCAACAACTTTACAGATATTAACAAATTGGCGGAAGGCTATGTGTTTTCCAATTATAACAGCTTGTTCAGCGGAAATCGTTTTCTTGAAAATTCGCTTTCTCAGGTGCATTCCCTACGTTATTTTAAGTACAACATGTTCAATTTTGAGAATATTTTTGCCAATCTAACCTATACGAAACAAGTGGATGCAATTAAGAGCAAGGCTTTGTTAACCGGAATCAATCAGCAAACCACTTCGGTAAACATGGATACAGCATTTGCCGATGAAACGTTATCCGGAAGCGGAAATTACGGGCGTTCGTTTTTGCGGTATTACAAAGGTTCGGTAGGAGCCAGTTTAAACTGGAGCAAATTCAACAACCTTCGTGTATATCCGGACGGAGATGCCGATCCGAATAACAATCCAACCGAAATCCAAAGCACGGAATCGTTTACGCAAAACTATAATGTGAAGTTTTCGACCAATTATAAAAAGATTCCTAACATCGAACTGGCGTATAATTTTACGATCAACGATTTTAGCAGTGATACTTATTATGTGGACGCGCCTTCGGTAACGTTGGAGTATTACTTTTTGGATGCATTTTCGTTTACTTCGGAATACACGTTTTATCACAACCGAAACAAAGCTAAAACGATAAACAACGAATACGATTTCTTAACGGCCGCGTTAATGTACCAGAAAAAAGACAGTAAATGGGAATGGAAACTCTCCGGAACCAATTTACTGAACACCGGCTCATTAAACAACAGCAGTTTCAGTCAGTTGGGCGGCACCAGCAGTTTTTCGAGCTATATCGTACAACCTCGTTATCTGATTTTGAGTTTAAAATACGCCTTATAAAACAAAAGCCTGACTCGTTAAAGTCAGGCTTTTTTTATTGCGTTCTGTGAAAATTATAATCCGAAAGCGGCTTTCACTTGGTCTACATAATCCAATTTTTCCCAGGTAAACAATTCTACGGTAACCGTTTTTTCTTCTCCGCTTGGCGATTTGAAAGTTTTGGTTACGGTTTCCGGTTTTCGTCCCATGTGTCCGTAAGCGGCCGTTTCGCTGTAGATTGGGTTTCTCAGTTTCAGACGTTGTTCGATGAAGTAAGGACGCATGTCAAAAATAGCTTCTACTTTCTTCGCGATTTCCCCGTCGGTTAAATTCACTTTTGAAGTACCGTAGGTGTTGATGTAGATTCCCATCGGTTTTGCCACACCAATCGCATAGGAAACCTGTACTAAGATTTCATCGGCAATACCGGCAGCCACTAAGTTTTTAGCGATGTGACGGGTTGCATAAGCCGCTGAACGGTCTACTTTAGAAGGGTCTTTTCCTGAAAACGCACCACCACCGTGAGCGCCTTTACCACCGTACGTATCCACGATAATTTTTCTTCCGGTTAATCCTGTATCACCGTGAGGTCCTCCGATTACGAATTTCCCGGTCGGGTTGATGTGGTACTGGATTTTATCGTTGAACAAGTGCGCATACTGAGGGTATTTCGCGATAATTCTCGGAATTAAAATCTCAATGATGTCTTTCTTGATTTTAGCCAACATTTCTGCTTCAGCTGCGAAATCATCGTGTTGTGTAGAAATTACAATAGCATCGATGCGAACGGGTTTGTTGTTGTCGTCGTATTCTAACGTTACTTGAGATTTTGCATCGGGACGCAAATACGTAATTGCCGAATTTTCTCTGCGTAAAGCTGCTAATTCCTGCAATAATTTGTGCGACAAATCCAAAGCTAACGGCATATAATCTGCGGTTTCGTTGGTGGCGTAACCGAACATCATTCCCTGGTCGCCGGCACCTTGTTCTTCTTTGCTGGCGCGGTCCACTCCCTGGTTGATATCCTGAGATTGTTCGTGAATAGCCGATAAAACCCCGCAAGAGTTGGCCTCGAACATGTATTCACTTTTCGTATAACCGATTTTTTTGATCACATCACGCGCAATCTGCTGCACGTCAAGATAAGTTTTGGATTTTACTTCCCCTGCCAAAATTACCTGACCGGTTGTTACCAACGTTTCACAAGCTACTTTGGAATCGGCGTCGAAGGCCAAAAAGTTATCGATTAATGCATCTGAAATCTGGTCCGCTACTTTGTCCGGATGTCCTTCGCTCACTGATTCTGACGTAAATAAATAAGCCATAGTTAAATTGTTTTAAAATTTAAGTGAGGAAAAAATATTGCAGGGATTGCCTAAAGGAGTAGTGTTTACTGCTTTAGCATTTTTTATTGAGGTTGCAATCAGTTCAAATTTTTCCTCTTGATTTTCAGGTGCAAATGTATGAAAGAAATTTAATTTTCAAAACCATACTTATTGTTTTTTAGTGAAAACAACTTTTGAAATAGAGGATTCTCAACAGAAACAGGAAGTTGGGCGGTAAAATATCGCGTTTAATCGATTTAATCGTGTTGTCGTTGGATAATTTGTACATTTGCAAGTAATCTTAAAAAAATATGATATGATTAGAAAACTACTTTTTTTTAGCTTAGGATTTGCTTTTACCGTTGCTAACGGTCAGAACTTGTTTAGTTTCGGATTTGACGGAACTACTGCAAACATGCTTGCTGCAGGTTGGCAAGTAACCAATCAAAGTACGCCGATTTACGCAGGAGCTCCAACTTGGTCAATTGCTTCGTATGCTTCGGCTACAAGCACTACTCCATTTGGTGGAACCTCTTCTGCTGGGCAATCAGGAGGATTTAACTCTTTAGCCTTAGTGAATTATACCAGTACAGGAACTTCATCAACAACTGGATCTGGAACTATCAGTAATTGGCTTATTACCCCGTCTATTAATGTTGTTGATGGTGATGTTGTAACTTTTTGGTCCAGAAAAGGAACAAGCGGAACAACAGATTATCCGGATCGATTAGAGTTAAGGATGAGTACTGCCGCATCGACCGTTGTACCTTCAACAGGCGCTTCTGATGTGGGAAGTTTCACAACTGTAGCATTAACAATTAATCCTACTTTGGCTGGAGGTTTTATTTATCCTAAAGTCTGGACACAATATACATACACGGTTTCCGGAGTTCCTACACCAACCGATGTAAAATTTGCATTTAGATATTTTGTTACTAACGGAGGGCCTGCAGGTGCAAATTCTGACATTATTGGTATTGATACTTTCTCGGTAGACAGAACGCTAAGCACGCAAGATTTTTTTGCAAAGAATTTCACGCTGTATCCTAATCCAGCCAACAATGTGTTGAACCTTTCTTCAAAATCAAATACTGCAATCGAAACGGTTCAGGTTTTAGATTTGAACGGACGTGTGGTGAAAAATACAACTGTAAACGGGATGACCGATGCCCAGGTAAATGTGGCAGATTTGAACGCCGGAATGTATTTTGTTGAAGTTGTCACAAATGAAGGAAAAGCCACTTCCAAGTTTATGAAAAATTAAGGAATTGCAAATTAAAAATTTTGAAACCTGCTCCAATGAGCAGGTTTTTTTGTAAAATTTAATACGTAGTATTAAGAGCGCCCTGAAAAAATAAAAATGTTAAATTTTGCCTTTTACATTTGGTCAATTCAAATTTAGTTTTCAATTTTGCACCATCAAACAGAAAGAAAAAATGAATTCAATTAAGCGTTATATGTGTCATTTTATGTGGAAAATATCCGCAGAGGACGCTGTTGCTTAATTTTTAAATTCAGTTTAAAATAAACAGCTAAGGCCTCTGCATACCGCAGGGGCTTTTTTTTTGAATCAGAAAACCCAAACCGGAAACTTAAATTATTTAGAACAAAAATTAGAACGAAATGAAAACGCAGGTGACAACATCAATTTTTATGAAGCTTATGTGGTGCAAGTATATGCGTCACATTCCCCATTGCTGTTACCGAAAGCGGAAGAGTTAATCTCAAGTTATAGTTCAAACTGTAAAAGTCCTTTTGGTAACCCATCCGAAAGGACTTTTTTTTATCCATTTCAAATCATTTAAAAATTTAAGTTATGACAGCTTTAAAAAATAAAATCAGAAGAATTCAGGAAATCGTTGCGCTAATCGAAAACGCGCAGAACGTTACCATAGAAAACCAAACCGACCAAGTAATCGAGGAAGTAACCGATACTTCAGAATTGTTGTTGTTGCAAATCAATTCCGAAGAAAACGAATTCCTTTTCATTTAAACCATAAAATCAGTAACCATGAGCAGTAAAACAGTTTCAGTAACCGGAATTTCAGAAAACAACGGGACTTTTTCCGTAAGCGCAAACGGTTCAAACCTGACAATTAACGATACAATTTCCATCGGTTCCGGGAAAGTGCCGAGTCCGACGGATTATCTGCTGGCCGGATTTGCGGGAAGCATCAACGCAGTGGGCTTACTCGTTGCCGAAGAATTAGGCATCGAACTCCAATCCGTTCAGGTAGAAATCACCGGCGAACTGGAAACCAAAAAAGCAGAAGGCATCCCCACGCGTTCGAGAGCCGGTTTCCGAAAAATCGAAGTCGTTGTAAAACCCACCTCCGAAGCACCCTTAGCCCTTTTGAAACAATGGATTGATGAGGTGAAAGAAAGATGTCCGTTGCGCGATAACCTTATCAATTCCACTCCGGTTTTACTGACCCTTTTAAAAGAATACAAGCAGCACGACGCTGCGTAACGATACGTTGTTTTGTTTGTTAACCGCCTCCGGTAAGTCTGCCAACAAAGTCCGGAGGTGGTTTTAAAAAGAAAAAGATGAGCTTACAAAAGATAGATATTTTCGATTTCACCCTGCAAAACGGAAGCTACAAACGCTGGTTGCCGTTGTATTTTCAGGCATTTGGTCAGCCAATCGGAACAGCGCCGGTGGTTTTGGTCAACCATGCCTTAACCGGAAATTCGCAGGTAACCGGAGAAAACGGCTGGTGGAATGCCTTAATCGGCACAGAAAAAACCATCGATACGGATTTTTACACGATTATCGCGTTCAACATTCCAGGCAACGGTTTTGGCGGTCAGGCCGAAAACCTGATTCAGAATTACAAAGATTTCACCACAAAAGATATTGCACTGCTTTTTTGGGAAGGCTTGCAATTTCTAGGGATTCACCGGCTTTTTGCGGTAATCGGCGGAAGTCTGGGCGGAGGAATTGCTTGGGAAATGGGCTTTTTAAAACCAAATCATATTGAAAATCTGATTCCGGTCGCTTCGGATTGGAAAGCTTCGGATTGGTTAATTGCCAATGTTTTGGTGCAGGACAAAATCCTCAACAATTCTGAAAAACCGGTTCACGATGCCCGATTGCATGCGATGTTGCTCTATCGGACGCCACAATCGTTTAAAGCGAAATTCAACCGAAGTAAAAACGAAAATCAGGAATTGTATCAGATTGAAAGCTGGTTGCTGCATCACGGGGAAAAGCTGGAAAGTCGTTTTGCGTTGGAATCGTACAAACTGATGAACCATTTGTTGAAAACCATCGGAGAAAGCACAAATTGCGGTCAGTTCATCGGCTTTGCCAAACAAACCACCGCGAACATCCACCTGATAGCGGTTGATTCGGATTATTTCTTTACTGCCGACGAGAATCGTGAAACTTACGAAATCCTGAAACGTGTGAATTCAAATGTAAGCTATCACGAAATCCAATCGCTACATGGACATGACGCTTTTTTAATAGAGTTCGAACAACTCAACGCCATACTGAAAAATACCTTTACCACACAAAAAATAAAACTAAACTAAAAACTGAACAACCATGAAAATTTTAAAATTCGGAGGGAAATCCTTAGCCTATGACGGCGGATTCGACAAGGCCATCAACATCATTTTAGAGAAGGTCCACCAGCAGGAAAAATTTGCCGTAGTGGTTTCCGCGATAGGAAATGCCACGGATGAACTGGAAGAAATTCTGGAAAAAGCCAAGAAGAACGAAGTTTATCAGGTGCAACTCGAGAATTTCAAGAAGTACCAGCAAAGGAACTCTGCCGCCGATTTGAATCCGGAATTCGAATTACTGGAAAAACTCTTCGAAGGTGTAGCGCTGTTAGGCGATTACAGCAAAAAAATCAAAGACAATGTGTTAGCCCAAGGCGAAGTGATTTCCGGAAAGGTCGTAACGCAAGCCTTGAAAGAAAAAGGCATCAACGCGAATTTTTCAGACACCAGACAATTAATCAAAACCGATGCGAAGTTCGGGAACGCACAACCGGTCGATGTAATTTCCCGAAAGAACGTTCAAAACCATTTTGCCACCAACAACGGAACGACCGTAAACATTGTAACCGGATTTATCGCTTCCAGCACCGACGGGGAAACCACCACTTTAGGCCGCAACGGCAGCAATTTCACCGCTTCACTTCTCGCCAATTATTTAGATGCCGAAGAACTGCAAAGCTTCACCCACGTAGACGGCATCTTCACCGCCAACCCAGATTTGGTTCCGGACGCCAAAAAAATCGACCAGCTTTCTTTTGAGGAAGCCAACGAAATAGCCACTTTCGGTGCCACCATTCTTCACGCCAAAACCATCATCCCGCTGATTGAAAAGAAAATCCCGCTTCGCATTTTAAACACCTTCAACCACACCCATAACGGTACTTTAATCAATGCTGAAAATTCCAGAAAAGGCATTAAGTCACTTTCCGTTTTGGAAAATGTAACCTTAGTTAATTTGGAAGGTCGCGGTTTGTTAGGAAAACCGGGCATCGATGCAAGAATCTTCCGTGTATTGGCTCAGAACAACATCAGTGTAAGCATTATTTCTCAAGGTTCCTCCGAAAGAGGTATTGGTTTTATCGTAAATGCCGTAGATGCCCAAAAAGCAAAAGCCGCCATCGAAGCCGAATTCGAATTGGATTTTTATACGAATGATGTCAGCAGTGTCTATTTAACGGAAAACGTATCCGTAATATCCATCATCGGACAGGAATTGGCCACCTTCAACAAACCGTACGATGCGTTAATCCGCAACCAGATTGTGCCGATTCTTTTCAACAACACCGTTACCGGAAAGAATGTGAGTTTGGTGGTGGAACGCGTACAACTTAAAAAAGCCCTGAACGTTATCCACAGCGAAATTTTCGGGATTACCAAAAAAATTAACCTCGTAATCTTCGGTCACGGAACGGTTGGGAAAACCTTAATCAATCAGTTGTTGGAAAGTCGTGAAAACATCATTCAACGTAAGGGAATTGAGTTGAATATTGTAGCGATTGCCAATTCCCGTCAGTTTATTTTCAATGCAAAAGGGGTTTCGAAGCAATGGGAATCGGAATTGCAAACGTCTATCCAAAAGTCTTCTATCGAAACTATTTTATCCGCAGTTAAAGAACAGCATTTAGGGAATTTAATTGCGATTGATACTACCGCCAGCAAGGATTTTGTTTCCAATTATGTGGAACTGATTAAAAACGGTTTCGACTTGGTTTCTGCCAACAAAATTGCCAATACCAAAGAATACAGTTTCTACAAAAACCTGCGCGAAAATCTGCATTTCTACCAGAAGAATTATTTGTACGAAACCAACGTAGGTGCCGGTTTGCCGCTGATTGACACCATTCGCCTGCTGCATCATTCGGGTGAAAACATAACCAGAATCCGCGGCGTGTTCTCAGGAACTTTGAGTTATTTGTTCAATACGTTTTCCGCCACCGATAAAAACTTCAGCGATGTTCTGAATGAAGCGATTGAAAAAGGGTTTACCGAACCCGATCCGCGCGAAGACTTAAACGGCAACGACGTTGGTCGTAAATTGTTAATCCTTGCCCGAGAACTGGATTTAAGCAACGAATTCTCCGAAATCAAAATCCAAAACCTGATTCCTGAAAATTTAAGAGAAGGAAGCGTGGAAGAATTCCTAAACCGATTGGAAGAGCTAAATCCGATTTATCAAAACACTAAAAATAACCAAAATGAAAATCATGTATTACGCTATGTAGGCGATTTGTCCGGTGACTTATCCGTGGAAAACGGCGCGAATCTGGAAGTGAGTTTGGTTTCCGTACCACAGGAAAGTTCGTTGGGACAACTAAAAGGCTCCGATTCCATTTTCGAAATCTATACCGAATCGTACGGCGAACACCCAATCGTAATTCAAGGAGCAGGTGCTGGAGCCGCTGTAACCGCACGTGGTGTATTTGGAGACATTCTTCGTCTGGCAGAAAAAAGTAAATAAGCTAACTAAACAACAAAACAATTTAAAAATGAACAATTCAACATTCGGCTTCGAAACCCAAGCCATCCGAACCCAAACCGAGCGTACCCAGTTTTTGGAACATTCCGTGCCTTTGTATTTAACTTCCAGTTTCGTTTTTGAAGATGCGGAAGATATGCGAGCGTCGTTTACGGAAGAAAAAGAGCGCAACATTTACAGCCGTTTCACCAATCCAAACACCAGCGAATTTGTGGAGAAAATCTGCAAAATGGAAGGTGCTGAGGATGGTTTTGCTTTTGCGACCGGAATGGCAGCGGTGTATTCCACTTTTGCTGCACTATTGGAATCAGGCGATCATATCGTTTCCGTAGGAAGTGTTTTTGGTTCAACCCATACCTTGTTTACCAAGTATTTTCCGAAGTGGAACATCACCACAAGTTATTTCGACATTAACAAGCCGGAAACTATTGAAAGTTACATTCAGCCGAACACGAAAATCCTTTTTGCCGAATCCCCTACCAATCCCGCCGTGGATATTATCGACCTGAAATTGTTAGGACAAATCGCCAAAAAACACAACCTGATTTTAATCATTGACAACTGTTTCGCTACGCCTTTCCTGCAAAATCCGATTCAATACGGTGCTGATTTGGTTGTACATTCCGCTACGAAACTAATTGATGGTCAAGGACGCGTTTTAGGAGGAATCACCGTAGGGAGAGCGGATTTAATACGTGAGATTTATCTGTTTTCTCGTAACACGGGTCCGGCTTTGTCGCCATTTAACGCCTGGGTTTTATCCAAAAGTCTGGAAACTTTGCCGGTTCGCGTGGAAAAACATTGCGAAAATGCTGTAAAAGTAGCCAAGTTTCTGGAAAGCCATCCGAAGGTGAAACAAGTGAAATACCCGTTCTTAAAGTCACATCCGCAATATGAAATCGCTAAAAAACAAATGAAATTAGGCGGAAACATTGTAGCTTTTGAAATCAAAGGAGGAATAGAAGCAGGGCGTAAATTTTTAGACAAAATTCAATTGTGTTCGTTGTCTGCTAATTTAGGAGATACTCGAACTATTGTAACGCATCCGGCTTCCACCACACACAGTAAATTAACCGAGGAAGAGCGTTTAGCCGTAAGCATCACCGATGGTTTGGTACGCGTTTCGGTAGGTTTGGAAACCGTTCAGGATATTATCAGGGATCTACAACAGGCTTTGGAATAATAATCGGCTTAATGTTAAAACATCAGAATAAAAATCTAAAATAGTTGGTTTTAAAATCAATATTTAGAAAATATTTCCGAATTTAAAATTAATTCTTAGCTTTGCAGCGTTCTTATACAAACTGACGTTATCACGAAAGGCAGAGGGACTAGACCCGACGAAGCCTTAGCAACCCTACGCTTGTAGAAGGTGCTACATTCTACCTCGCTTTAGCAGGACAGATAACAGGATGCTTTTCAGGTATCTCTCTGATTTTCAGGATAACATATTTTTTAGGATTGGGAGCGAAGGGCTTGGGCTTTTTTGCGATCCGTATTCCCGCTATCCGCTGTATCTTTTTGGTGACTTCGAGAGCCTCAGCCACCAAAAAGGATGCCGCTGCTATCGGGGCTAACAATGAAACGAATTGAATTTTTGTAATGGCTAACAGTTAAGGGCTGTCGGCTGAAAGCTTTAAAAATATGTCAAAACTACACGAAGCGATAAAAGAAAGAATCCTCATCCTCGACGGAGCGATGGGAACGATGCTGCAACGCTACAAATTCGAAGAGGAAGATTTCCGGGGTGAGCGTTTCAAAGATTTTGCGTATCCGTTAAAAGGAAACAACGATTTGTTGTCGTTAACCCAACCCGAAGCCGTGAAAGCCGTACACCGCGCCTATTTCGAAGCCGGCGCCGACATCGCGGAAACCAACACGTTTTCCGGAACCACCATCGGCATGGCGGATTACCACATGGAAGATTTGGTCTACGAGTTAAACTACCAATCTGCCAAAATCGCCCGAGAAGTAGCAAACGAATTCACCGATAAGCCGCGCTTTGTAGCCGGTTCCATCGGTCCAACCAACCGGACCGCCAGCATGAGTCCCGACGTCAACGACCCGGGATTTCGTGCGGTGACTTTCGACGAGTTACGCATCGCCTACAAAGAGCAGGCGGAAGCCTTAATCGAAGGCGGTTGCGATATTTTATTGGTGGAAACGATTTTTGACACCTTAAACGCCAAAGCGGCCCTTTTTGCTATCGAAGAAGTAAAAGAAGAGCGCAACATCGACATCCCAATTATGGTGTCAGGAACCATTACGGATGCTTCCGGCAGAACCTTATCCGGGCAAACCGTGGAAGCATTCTTAATTTCAATTTCGCACATTCCGTTGTTAAGCGTCGGGTTCAATTGCGCTTTAGGAGCCGATCAGTTAAAACCGTATCTGAAACGTTTGGCGCATAACACTTCATTTAATATTTCGGCACACCCAAATGCGGGATTGCCTAACGCATTCGGTCAATACGACCAAACGGCGGAAGAAATGCAGGCGTTAATCAAAGAATATCTGGACGATAATTTAATCAACATCATAGGCGGCTGTTGCGGTACCACACCAGAGCACATCAAATTGATTGCAGAAGTAGCTGCCCATTACAAACCAAGAGTACTGGAGGAAGCATAATGAGTGAAGGAGCTTGTAACAAATATTTAAAACTATCGGGATTAGAACCGTTAATCGTAACGCCCGAAACCAATTTCGTAAACGTAGGCGAGCGCACCAATGTAACCGGTTCGCGAAAATTCCTGCGTTTAATCAAAGAAGAGAAATACGAAGAAGCATTGGATATTGCCCGCGCCCAGGTGGAAGGTGGTGCGCAAATCATCGACATCAACATGGACGAAGGAATGTTGGACGGCGTTTATGCGATGACCAAATTCCTAAACCTGATTGCTTCCGAACCTGATATTTCCCGCGTGCCTGTAATGATCGACAGTTCCAAATGGGAAATCATCGAGGCAGGTTTGAAAGTCGCACAGGGGAAATGTGTGGTGAATTCCATCAGTTTAAAAGAAGGAAAAGAAGCCTTTTTGCATCATGCAAAATTGGTAAAACGCTACGGAGCTGCCGTTATCGTGATGGCTTTCGATGAGGTCGGTCAGGCAGATACTTACGATCGCCGTATCGAAATCTGTAAGCGTTCGTACGACATCTTAGTCAACGAAATTAATTTCCCGGCAGAAGACATCATTTTCGACCCGAATATTTTTCCAGTTGCTACCGGTATGGAAGAACACCGTCGTAATGCGCTGGATTTCTTCTTAGCCACCAAATGGATTCGTGAAAACCTGCCGTATGCCAATATTTCTGGCGGGGTGAGTAATGTTTCGTTCTCGTTCCGAGGGAATGATAAAGTACGTGAAGCGATGCATTCCGCGTTCCTGTATCATGCGATCCAACACGGAATGACGATGGGAATTGTGAATCCGGAAATGCTGGAAGTGTACGACGAAATCGATCCTGTTTTATTGGAATATGTCGAAGACGTTTTATTAGACCGACGCGACGATGCGACCGAACGCCTTCTGGAATTAGCCGAAAGTTATAAAAGCGATGCAAAATCCCATGAAAAAGCCGTGCAGGAGTGGCGAAACGGTTCGTTGCAGGACCGAATCACACACGCTTTGGTGAAAGGCATCGACGAGTTTATCGAAGCAGATGTGGAAGAAGCACGCCAATTGGTCACACGACCCATCGAAGTCATCGAAATCAATCTGATGGCCGGGATGAACGTGGTGGGCGATTTGTTCGGAACCGGTAAGATGTTCCTGCCTCAGGTAGTCAAATCCGCACGGGTGATGAAAAAAGCGGTGGCCTATCTGCTCCCTTATATAGAAGCGGAAAAAGACGGAACCACTACTTCCGCCGGAAAAGTCCTGATGGCAACGGTAAAAGGCGACGTGCACGATATTGGCAAAAATATTGTCTCCGTTGTGTTGGCCTGTAACAATTTTGAAATCATTGATTTAGGGGTGATGGTGCCACCGGAGAAAATTATCGAAACGGCTGTGACGGAAAAGGTAGATATCATCGGTTTAAGCGGATTGATTACGCCTTCGTTGGACGAAATGGTGTATTTGGCCAAAGAAATGGACAAACGCGACATCAAAATCCCAATCATGATTGGTGGCGCAACGACTTCGCGAGCTCATACCGCCGTGAAAATTGCTCCGGAATATCAGTCAACCGTAGTTCATGTAAATGATGCGTCGAGAGCGGTAACGGTAGCGGGAAATCTTCTGAATAAAGACAAAAAAATATACGCAAGTACAATTCGTGCAGAATACGAAGCCTTCCGTGAAACGTTTTTGAACCGTCAGCGCGAAAAGAGTTATCATACCATTGAAAAAGCCAGAGCCAATAAACTGCAGTTGGATTGGGAAGCATTTCAGTCTAAAAAACCAAACTTCATCGGGACAAAAACCATTGAAGTAAAATTGGAAGATTTGGTGCCTTATATCGATTGGACACCGTTTTTTCAATCCTGGCAATTGTTCGGAAAATATCCAGCGATTTTAACCGATAATATAGTAGGAGAACAAGCAACAATTTTGTTTGAAGACGCCCAACGAATGTTGAAACAACTTTTAGAGGAAAACTGGTTGGAAGCCAAAGGAATCTACGGCATTTTTCCTGCGAATCAGGTGAACGACGATGATATTGAATTGTACGACGAAAACGGGAACGTGTTGGAAACGTTCTTAACACTTCGGCAGCAATCGCAAAAAACGGTTGGTGCTCCGAATATTGCCTTAGCCGATTTTATTGCGCCGAAAGAAACGCAAAAAACCGATTACATGGGCGCATTCTGTGTCACAACAGGTTTCGGCGTGGATGAAAAAGCCAAAGAATTTGAAGAAGCCAACGACGATTACAGTTCCATTATGGTAAAGACTCTGGGCGATCGTTTTGCAGAAGCTTTTGCGGAATATTTACACGAGAAAATCCGTAAGGAAATCTGGGGTTATGCTTCGGAAGAACATTTGTCGAATGAAGAATTAATCAAAGAAGCATATAAAGGAATTCGCCCAGCTCCGGGCTATCCGGCTTGTCCCGATCATTTGGAGAAACCGACTATCTGGAGTTTGTTAAATGTAGAAGAAAAAATAGGCGTAACGTTAACCGAAAGTATGGCGATGTGGCCGGCTTCATCAGTATCCGGTTACTATTTCGGACATCCGGAAAGTAAATACTTCGGACTCGGAAAAATAAAGGAAGATCAGGTACGCGATTACGCCCAAAGAAGAAACTGTACTTATGAATACGCCGCGAAATGGCTGAATCCGAATATAGCAGATTAATAGTAAAGAGGGAAAAGGGACAAGGGACAAGGCATATGTAAAATGTAGTAGAACACGACTTGTCTCTTATCTCTTATTCCTTATAACTCAAGATTTAAAATGAAAGTAACCCAACATATAGAAAAAGCCAACGGAAAATCGCTATTCTCGTTTGAGATTTTGCCACCGTTAAAAGGACAGAATATTCAATGTATTTTTGATAACATCGAACCGTTAATGGAATTTAAGCCGCCCTTTATTGATGTGACCTATCATCGTGAGGAGTATGAATTCAAAGAATTGCCCAACGGTTTGCTGGAAAAGAAAATCGTAAAAAAACGTCCGGGAACGGTTGGGATTTGTTCGGCGATTCAGAATAAATATCAGGTAGATGCCATTCCGCATATTCTCTGTGGTGGTTTTACCAAAGAAGATACCGAGAATTTTTTAATCGACATGGATTTTCTCGGGATTGACAACGTAGTGGCTTTACGAGGCGATGCCGTAAAAAGCGAAATCTATTTCAAACCCGAAAAAGAAGGACATTCCTATGCTTCGGAACTGGTTACGCAAATCAACAACCTGAACAACGGAATTTATCTGGATGCTGATTTGCAGAACACCAACAAAACCAATTTCTGTATCGGTGTGGCGGGTTATCCTGAAAAGCACATGGAAGCACCGAGTCTGGACAGTGACATTTATTTCTTAAAGCAGAAAATCAAAAACGGCGCGGATTACATCATCACGCAAATGTTTTTCGACAATAAAAAATTCTTTGAGTTCGTAGACAAATGCCGGGCGGCGGGAATTACGGTGCCCATCATTCCGGGGCTGAAACCGATTTCGACCAAAAAACAACTCAACCTTATTCCGCACCGTTTCAAAGTGGATTTGCCGGACGATTTAATCATGGAAGTTGTGAAAGCTAAAGACAACGAAGCGGTTTCGCAAATAGGGATCGAATGGTGTATCGCCCAAAGTAAGGAACTGCAGAAAGCCGGAATTCCGGTACTGCATTATTATTCGATGGGGAAATCGGAGAATATTCGTCAAATCGCTTCGCAGGTTTTTTAATTTTGTAACAAAACGTGGTTTAATTTGTTATTTTGTTTATTTTTTATATAAAAGATGTTGTTTTGTTCAAAATAATTTCTATCTTTATAAGGATTCAACAATTGTACAACCCCAAAAGCTACGATTATGAAAAAAATACTACTCCTGCTGGTTTTCTTCTTCGCTGCCACTGCCAACATGTTGGCTAACGAATACATCATAAATATAGAAACGGCCCGCAAGTTCAAACAGGAAGCGGACTATAAAATGGCAGTAAAATATTATCTAAAAGCGTTAAAGGAAAAAGAAAATGAGAAAGAAACGGCTCAGGCAATTTGTTATGAGATTTCGGATTGTTTTTTTGAGTCCGGTGACGAACGCAGTGCACTTAAGTTTGTGAAAGCCGCGGTAAAAAATTACGGGGCAACGATTGAAAATTTAACGGCCAATGCGGTTTTGAAAAAAGACTTTATGGTAAGCGTAAAGGCGGTGATGGTGTTGGAGTACCATGAGTTGCATCGCGCTTATCTGTTGAAAAACCGTCAGTTTGACCAAAGAGCATATGCAGAGTTGATGCGATAACAAAATTATACAGTATGTACAAACCGATTTGAAATTTCAAATCGGTTTTTTTTGTTTTCAGAGGAAGAATATTCTCTTATATTTGCCTGATTTTCAAAAAACACAATGCGATTTTTACCCTACGTTTTTGTCTTTTTTTCACTTTCGTTGTTGGCTCAGGAAAAAAACCTGAAACAATATTCGATAGATGCCAGCTATTTCTACGGGAGTATTCTGCCGCATCACACCAATATCCTGCATTTGATTAAAGGTCATCCGGAAGGAGGCATCATCAGTTTCAACCGCAAAACCTTTGGTTCCCAAAAATGGGAAGCCTGGTACAATTATCCGGATTACGGACTTTCTTTTCAGTATCAGGACAATAAAAATCCCGAGTTGGGGAATCTGTACGGCTTGTACGGTCATTTTAATTTTTATTTTTTAAACAGAAGGTTGCAATTGCGTGTCGGTCAAGGGATTGCGTATAATACCAATCCGTACGACCGGGAAACGAACTACCGAAATCAGGCCTACGGGATGCATTATATGCCTTCGACTTATTTTATGCTCAATTATCACAAGCCGAACATCTGGAAAGGGCTTGGTGTGCAGGCGGGAATGAATTTCGTGCACCATTCCAACGCTAATTTGCACGCGCCGAACACCAGTACCAACACCATTGCGTTTAACATAGGGCTGAATTACGAGTTGGTTACCAAAGATTCTGTTGCGTATATTCCGCATGAAAAAGAGAAATTTACGGAACCGCTCCGTTACAATGCCGTATTCCGGACCGGTGTGAATGAAAGTGATGTGATCAACAGCGGGCAGTATCCGTTTTACGTGGCCTCGTTGTATGTAGACAAGCGTATCAATCAGAAAAGTGCCTTGCAGTTCGGTGCCGATGTTTTCTGGATGGAGTATCTGCGGGAATTTATCCGATATGAAGCGATTGCCTATTTTGAACTGCATCACGACCCGAATGCGGATTACCGAAGAGTCGGTGTTTTTGCCGGACATGAACTTTTTATCAATAAATTAGCGATAGATACGCAAATGGGCTATTATGTGTACGATCCGTCCAATAAGTTTGGAAAAGTGTATCAGCGCTTGGGAGCGAAATACTATATAACCAAAAATATTTCGGCAGGTGTGAGCCTGAAAACGCATATTTCCAGAGCGGAAGCGATTGAATTTGGTGTCGGGTTAAGATTATAAAGATGATGAGAAAATTATTTTTTGCGGTTGTCACTTTGTTTTTGCTGTGTTCTTGCAGTTCGGAACTCATGCCGGCCTGTTATCGCGAAGCCGGAAATAGCATTACAGTTGTTCAGGAAGTTCCCTTTTTTGAACAAATTAACATTAGTGAAGGTGTGGAGTTGGTGGTTCAGCAAGGAACGGAAATTTCGGTGACGCTTTCCGCCGGCGAAAATGTCATGGACGAAATGGAAGCCCGGGTTTCGGATAACATACTATATGTAAAAAACAATTTGGAATGTAGTTTGGGAACGGTGCAACCGGTAAAAGCCACGGTAACGGTTCCGGATTTAAAAAAAATCTATTCCGCGTCCCAATTTAATGTTTCTTCAAACGGAGTGTTGAATTTCCCGGAATTAACCCTTCAGCAGGGACTTTATGGAAAGACCGCGTCGAACATTTTTACAATGGAAGTAAACTGCCAGCAGTTAGTGGTGGAAAACAACAATACCACGATTTTCCGAATTCGGGGAAATGCTGAAAATGTAGTGGTGAATTTTTACGGTGGCGACCCGCGTTTTGAAGGCGGAAATCTGGAAGCCAATAACATACAGGTGTTCCAACGAAGCTCTAACGATATGATTTTAAAACCGCTTCTGAAGGTTGAAGGGGATATTTACAGCAACGGAAATTTAGTTCTGTTAAACCATCCGGAAACGGTAAACGTAACACAGCATTACACCGGCCACATTGTTTACCCTTAATCGGTTATTTTTTGGTTTTTTCGCGGAAAATCTGTTCCAGGTTTTTGCTTTTCAAAGTAAGCTGAAGTGTGCGTAAACTTTTGTTTTGTGCGAAGTCGAAAACGTTCGGACGCATGTCTTCTTCGGTTTTAAAAGTCAGCTCCCAGATGTTGTTCTGAATGTTTTTATAGCTGTGAATCTGAGGAAGTTCGGCTAGGATTTCTTCGGTAATTGGTTGGTCAAATTCCACTTCGATTACCTGTTCTTCCACTTCGGTAACTAATTTTTCCAGGTTTTTGTCCGTAACAATTTTACCATTGTTGATGATGATCACGCGGTCGCAAATCGCTTCCACTTCCTGCATGATGTGTGTGGAAAGGAAAACCGTTTTGTCTTTTCCGATATTCTTAATCAAATCACGGATTTCCACCAACTGATTCGGGTCCAGACCCGTTGTGGGTTCGTCTAAAATAAGGACTTCCGGATTGTGCAGCAAGGCCGTAGCCAAGCCTACACGCTGACGGTAACCTTTCGAAAGTTCTCCGATTTTTTTATGACTTTCCGGAGTTAGTCCGGTAAGAGCAACCACTTCGTCAATACGGGATTTGGCAACTTTGTACACATCGGCATTAAAAGCCAGATATTCTTTAACGTACAAATCCAGATACAAAGGGTTGTGCTCCGGCAGATAACCTACTGATTTTTGCACATCTTTTTGCGAATCGGCCACATTGTGTCCGTTTACGGAAGCCGTTCCTTCATCGGCAGTAAGATAGGTGGTTAAAATTTTCATCAGAGTCGATTTTCCGGCGCCGTTCGGACCTAAAAAATCAACGATTTCCCCTTTTTTTACTGAAAATGATACGCTGTCCAGTGCTTTCTGCTGGCCGTAATTTTTGGAAATATTCTGAACTTCAATAGACATAATTCGCGATTTGAAGCAAAAGTAACAAAATAAATGAATGTTTCGGAAACCGAAATGTTTAAATAAAACCAATAATTTTTACAATTGTCACAACGAAACACGACTCTTCAAAATCCTGAAGTAATTTGGTTGGGATATGCTGAAATCTTAAATCTACTCCGGAATAGCCAATCGGAATCATTTATCGGGATTTTTTTGCTTGAAATTCCTCCGCAAAGCCTAATTTTGTAGCCGTATGGAAAACAATAAATCAATGCGTAACTGGCTGGAGGCTTTTCAGTTGTCCCATCCGTTAGTAATTGCCGGCCCCTGCAGTGCGGAAACCGAGGAGCAGGTTTTGGCCGTTGCCCGCGAACTGAAAGATTCGGATGTATCTATTTTCAGAGCAGGAATCTGGAAACCGAGAACCCGTCCGGGCGGATTTGAAGGCGTTGGGGAAATCGGGCTGAAGTGGCTGCAAAAAGCCAAAGCAGAAACAGGGCTGTTGCTTGCCGTGGAAGTGGCCAATGCGCAACACGTAAAATTAGCATTGGAACACGACATTGACGTTTTATGGATTGGTGCCCGTACTACGGTGAATCCGTTTGCGGTGCAGGAAATTGCCGATGCTTTAAAAAATACCGATAAAATTGTCCTGTTGAAAAACCCGGTCAATCCAGACCTTTCCTTGTGGTTAGGCGGTTTGGAGCGCTTGTACAATGCCGGAATTAAAAAACTGGGTGTCATTCACAGAGGATTTTCAACCTACGAGAAAACGAAATACCGCAACATTCCCGAATGGCAGTTGGCCATCGAATTACAAAGCCGTTTTCCGGATCTGCCGCTTATTTGCGATCCGTCGCATATATCGGGCAGACGGGATATGATTTTAGAAGTGTCGCAGCAAGCTTTAGACCTGAATTACGATGGTTTGATGATTGAAACCCATTGCAATCCCGATAAGGCTTGGAGCGATGCCGCACAACAGGTTACCCCGGACGCTTTAAAGCAGATTTTCATCGATTTAAAAATCCGCAAAGCCACCGATGATGCCGATGATTACAATCAGAAATTAGCCGGATTGCGCGCCCAAATTGACGAAATAGACAGCAAAATCATCAATATACTGGCCAAGCGCATGAAAGTGGCCGAACAGATCGGCTTGCTTAAAAAGGAAAAGAACGTGGCCGTTTTGCAAAGCACCCGTTGGCATCAGATTCTGGAAAAAATGATTGAGGAAGGCGAACAGAAAGGACTGAGCGAGGAATTCATTCTGAAACTGTTTAAAGCGGTGCATCAGGAGAGTATCAGCCATCAGGAAAAAGTGATTCGGGAGAAATAATGCTTTGTTCAGAAATTATATCTTTGCACTCATGACAGGAACAGTTTATAAATCAACCGGAAGCTGGTATACCGTAAAAACCGAAGCAGGCAATTTTTTAGAATGCCGCATCAAGGGGAAATTCCGCATGAAAGGGATCAAAAGCACCAATCCGATTGCCGTTGGCGATATAGTCGATTATGAACTGGAGGATACGGCCGATGTGACTACCGGAGTAATCACCAACATTCACGACCGTAAAAATTACATCGTCCGAAAATCGGTGAACCTGTCGAAACAAACCCATATTATCGCCACCAATATTGATGTTGTATTTCTTTTGGTGACGATTAACAATCCGCCAACCACTACGAGCTTCATCGACCGTTTTTTAGTCACTGCCGAAGCCTACGGAATAGAAGCGGTTTTGATTTTCAACAAGATCGACACCTACGACGAAGCGACCTTAGACGAACAGCTTTATCTGCAATACATTTATTCGCAAATCGGGTATAAATGTTTGCGGGTTTCGGCCCAGCAAAACAAAGGATTGGAGGAGCTGAAAGCTATGATGAAAGGTAAAGTTTCGATGTTTTCAGGCCATTCCGGTGTAGGAAAATCGACTTTAGTCAATGCTTTGGAACCGACACTGAATCTCAAAACAAAAGAGATCTCCGAGCAACATCAGCAAGGACAGCATACGACTACTTTTGCCGAAATGTTCGATTTGT
The DNA here is from genome assembly GCF_000430025.1 of Flavobacterium suncheonense GH29-5 = DSM 17707. GTDB lineage: Bacteria > Bacteroidota > Bacteroidia > Flavobacteriales > Flavobacteriaceae > Flavobacterium > Flavobacterium suncheonense. The sequence goes on along the minus strand of NZ_AUCZ01000014.1, from coordinate 26,601 downwards.
CGTTCGGCGCCAAAATTATCGATACCCCGGGAATTCGCGGTTTCGGGATTGTCGACATGGAAAAACAGGAAATAGGCGATTATTTTCCGGAATTTTTCGCCTTGAAAGACCAGTGTAAATTCAACAACTGCCTGCACAAAGAAGAGCCGCATTGTGCCGTGAAAGCCGCGTTGGAAAAAGATGAAATCGCCTGGTCGCGTTACAAAAGTTACCTGCAGATTTTAGAAGGCGACGATGAAAATTACCGCGGCGACGATTACGCGGCAGACCGCAAAGCCAGTGACGAAACAAGACAATCCTAAATTTTAATTCAATCCTTGAAAGCTGTAATACAAAGAGTTTCCGAAGCATCTGTAACCATTGAAGGAAAAAAAGTCGCCGAAATTAAAAAAGGCCTCCTGATTTTGGTGGGCATTGAAGACGCTTCCTCGCAGGAAGATCGCAATTGGTTAGCGGCAAAAATTGCCAACCTCCGCATTTTTGGCGATGAAAACGGAGTGATGAATCTTTCTGTTAAAGAGGTCGACGGCGAGGTGATTGTGGTGAGTCAGTTTACCCTGCACGCTTCCACGAAAAAGGGCAATCGGCCTTCCTATATCAAAGCATCAAAACCGGATATTGCCATTCCGATGTATGAAAGTTTTGTAAAGCAAATGGAAACCGAACTGGGTAAAAAAGTACAAATCGGTGAATTTGGAGCAGACATGAAAGTAGCACTTGTGAATGACGGCCCTGTGACGATTATTATTGATACGAAAAATAAAGAGTGATGAATTTAAAAAATGCGCAATTAGAAGTAGACAACTGGATCAAAAACCACGGCGTCCGCTATTTTAACGAACTGACCAACATGGCGCAGCTTACCGAAGAAGTAGGCGAAGTAGCCCGAATCATTGCGCGCCGTTACGGAGAACAATCCGAAAAGGAGAGCGATAAAAATAAAGATTTAGGCGAAGAACTGGCCGATGTGGTTTTCGTGGTGTTGTGTTTGGCCAACCAGACCGGTGTCGATCTGCAAGCCGCTTTCGACAAGAAGATGGACTTGAAAACCAAACGCGATCACGACCGTCATCACAACAACGAAAAACTGAAATAGTTTGCATTTGCATCTCCAAAAGTCAACAGTCAAAAGTCAACCGTCGGAAGTCCGAATAACGGGAAGTAAATCAGAGACGAACCGATTGTTGCTTTTGCGTGCTTTGTATTCAACTATAACGATTGCCAATCTTTCAAACTCTGAAGATTCGGCAGTAATGCAAAAAGCTTTGGAAGCGCCGTTGGAAAACCCAAGAGCTGTTAACGTGCATCACGCCGGAACCGCCATGCGTTTTCTGACGGCTTTTTTTGCCCTTCAGGAAGGGAAAGAAGTGTTGTTGACAGGTTCTTCGCGCATGAAAGAACGTCCGATACAAATTCTGGTGGAAGCGTTACAACAATTAGGCGCTGATATTTCATATGAGGAAACTGAAGGTTTTCCGCCGATTAAAATCAAAGGAAAAAAGTTAACGCAAAGCTGTGTTTCGTTGCCGGCCCATGTAAGCAGTCAGTATATTTCAGCCTTGCTGCTGATTGCCCCGAAATTAGCAAACGGTCTGGAAGTAACTTTGGAAGGTAAAATCACCTCTGTTCCCTATATAAAAATGACCTTGGCGTTACTTGAAACGATCGGTGTTGAAACTTCTTTTGAAGGCAATCGTATTAAAGTCAATCCCAAAATCTCGGTCCGAAAGCAGCAGATAACGGTGGAAAGCGATTGGAGTTCAGCTTCGTACTGGTATTCGATTGTGGCTTTATCTGAAATTGGAACTCAAATTACTTTGTCGAGTTACAAGAAAAACAGTTTACAGGGCGATGCGGTTTTGGTTGAAATTTATCGGGATTTTGGCGTGGAAACCCTTTTTAACGAAAACAGTACCATTACCCTTTCTAAGGTAAAAATCTGCGAACGGTCAACAGTGAACCTTCAACTAAACAATTGTCCCGATATAGCCCAAACTATTGCAGTAACGTGTTTTGGACTAGGAATCGGCTGTGATTTGTCCGGCTTGCACACCTTGAAAATCAAAGAAACCGATCGTCTGGAAGCCCTGAAAAACGAGTTGACCAAACTGGGAGCAGAAGTTGCGGTTACCGATGAATCACTGCATCTGAAACCTTCACGCAGCATTCATGAAAACAAAACCGTGAAAACGTACCAAGACCATCGCATGGCCATGGCTTTTGCACCTTTAGCGTTAAAAGTGCCGGTAGCGATAGAAGATGCGGAAGTGGTTTCCAAATCCTATCCCGACTTTTGGAACGACTTAAAAAACAATGGTTTTCAGATTTCAGCAACGGAATGAAGGCTGAAAGAGCCTACTGACAAGGCAATTCATCCGATTTTTTAACTTTCTGACTAAATAAATCCTAAAACACTTGACAACGCCTCTTTTGCGATAGTATATTTGCGCTCAATTTAAAAGATAAAAAATGAAGTTATCAAATTTCAATTTTAACCTTCCGGCAGAATTGTTAGCCGAATTCCCTGCAGAAAACAGAGATGAAGCCCGTTTAATGGTAGTCAACCGCAAAACACAAACCATTGAACACAAATTGTTTAAAGATATTTTGGATTATTTCGATGAAGGCGATGTAATGGTGTTGAACAATACCAAAGTATTCCCGGCGCGTTTGTACGGAAACAAAGAAAAAACCGGAGCCAGAATTGAGGTTTTCCTGTTAAGAGAATTAAATGCGGAACAGCGTTTGTGGGATGTTTTGGTAGATCCGGCGCGTAAAATCCGTATCGGGAATAAATTGTATTTCGGAGATGACGATTCGTTGGTGGCCGAGGTAATCGACAACACAACTTCAAGAGGAAGAACGTTGCGTTTCCTGTATGACGGTTCGTATGAAGAATTTCGTGCCAAATTATTAGAGTTGGGTGAAACACCAATCCCTAAATACATCAACCGTGAGGTAACTCCTGAAGATGCGGAGCGTTACCAGACGATTTACGCCAAAGAAGAAGGAGCGGTAGCGGCACCAACGGCAGGATTACACTTTTCAAAACATTTGATGAAACGCCTGGAAATTAAAGGCGTGGAATTTGCGGAAGTTACGCTGCATGTCGGATTGGGAACTTTTAATCCGGTGGAAGTGGAAGACTTGTCCAAACACAAAATGGATTCCGAAGAGATGATTATTTCCCAGGAAGCCTGTGATGTGGTAAATAAGGCGAAACTGAACAAAAAACGTGTTTGCGCCATCGGTACTACTACCATGAGAGCGATGGAAAGTTCCGTATCGTCGTCTAAAACACTTAATCCGTTTACAGGCTGGACCAATAAATTTATTTACCCGCCGTATGATTTCAGTGTAGCGGATTGTATGGTAACGAATTTCCATACGCCAAAATCCACGTTACTGATGATGATATCCGCATTTTGTGGACATGATTTGATGCGAAAAGCATACGATGAAGCTATCAAAGAAGGGTATAAATTCTATTCTTACGGAGATGCAATGCTGATTTTATAAGCAGCCGTTTAATTTAAGAGAATAAAAAAGCGTCCACTTAAACGGGACGCTTTTTTTATGGCTGGCTTTCTGCAAATTTCTTAAAACTTTCCAGATATTTCATCGATTGTTTTTTAAACAAGCCCGGCATCAGCAAAGCAAAGATTTTCATGACGAGATTGTTTTTGATGACAAATTCATTCTCGGTTTTGTACAGGGTTTTGGAATTGGAAATGGCGGAGAATTTATTCTTAATATGATTGGTCACGCCGTCCATTTCATAATAACCGCTAAATTCTTCCGGAAGGTTTCTTACCGTAACGGTTTCCGTCATTTCCATTTTGCGTTTTCCCATTTTGAATTTTAGCAGCGATTTGGCACCGGGCTGACCGGGTTCGCCGCTTACATGTTCAAAACTTTCCAGGCCTTCCATCCATTTGGTAAGGTTGTCGGGGTTGTCAAACAATTCGATTACTTTGTCAACCGGTTGGTTGATTTCAATTTCACAAGTGTATTTCATAGTCTGTTTTGTTGAGATGTCAAATATAAAAATATGATTTAAAAGATTGAACTATTAAAAGTACGTGCAACAATTCTTGCGTCCTTGTTTTTTCGTATTGTTTCTAACGAATGAAACAAGGTGTGTTATAAATATGAGCGTCTTCGGAAAATAACAAATTGTTATTCTTAATTTTTGCTATTTTTGCACCTCCAAAAACCACCAAAAATGACATTTGAAAATACAAGAGCATTTGCACAGCAATTAGATGCCAGTGATGAGTTGAGAAAGTACCGGGATGAATTCATTTTTCCGCAAGTTAACGGGAAGCAGGTAATTTATTTTACGGGAAATTCATTGGGATTACAGCCAAAACGCACCAAGGCCTATGTAGATGAAATCATGAACGATTGGGCAACACTTGCTGTGGAAGGTCATTTTTATGCCGACAAGCCCTGGTGGGATTATCAGGAACGTTTTGCTGGTCCTTTAAGCGGAATCGTTGGAGCCAAACCGAGCGAAGTGACTGTTATGAACACATTAACAGTGAACTTACATTTGCTGATGGTTTCGTTTTACAGACCAAGCGCGAAAAAGTATAAAATCATTTGTGAAGAAAAAGCTTTCCCAAGCGATCAATATATGTTGCAGAGCCAGGTGCATTTTCACGGTTTTGAAGCCAAAGATGCCATAGTAGAAGTAAAACGTCGCGAAGGCGAACACAATATCAGGCTGGAGGATATTCTGGCCAAGATTGACGAAGTGGGCGATGAATTAGCTTTAGTGTTGATGGGGGGCGTAAACTACTATACGGGACAGGTTTTTGACATGAAAACCATTACCGAAGCTGGACATAAATACGGAGCCTACGTTGGATTCGATTTAGCGCATGCTGCGGGGAATATCAAATTAGAACTTCACGACTGGGGCGTGGATTTTGCTGCCTGGTGCAGTTATAAATACATGAATTCAGGTCCCGGAAATGTATCGGGAATCTTTGTGCATGAAGCACACCACAACGATACCGATTTATCGCGTTTTGCCGGCTGGTGGGGGCACAACAAAGAACGACGTTTTCTGATGGAACCGAAATTTGATCCGGTTCGCGGGGCAGAAGGCTGGCAGGTAAGCAATCTTCCCGTAATTTCTCTGGCGCCTTATTTAGCCTCTGTGGAAATGTTTGCCGAAGTAGGAATGGATAAGTTGATCAAAAAACGCGATTTAATCACGGCATATCTGGAATTTATCCTTCATGAAATCGACAAGGAAATCGACGGAACAGAATTTGAAATCATCACGCCTTCCAATAAAGAAGAACGCGCCTGTCAGTTATCCGTATTTCTGCACGGACAGGGAAGAGCGTTATTCGACTATTTGATGAAAAACGGAGTAATTACCGATTGGCGCGAACCAAATGTCATCCGTTTGGCGCCGGCTCCTTTTTACTGTTCGTTTGAAGATATGTATGAATTCGGTCAGATTCTGAAAAAAGGTATTTTGAAAGAATAGTTGGTATTTTTTAGTCTATTTACAAATTATTTGTTTTATTTGTAACAACTTAACTAAAAAACCAACTAAAAATGAAAAAACAACTACTTACGGTTGCTGCTTTTCTTTTTGGGTTTACTGCTATGCTGACAGCCCAAAACACCACAAAGGAAGCACAGGCGAGAGCGTGGATTAAATCCAATGCAAGGGAATTAAAAATCAATTCCGATGCAGATCTGAACCTGCGTTTTTCCCGCAAGAGTTTATCGGGAGAGACCTTGCGTTTTCAGCAGATGGTAAATGGTGTTCCGGTTTTTGATTCGGAACTTGTCGTGCATTTTTCCCCCAACGGTGAAATTACGCACACGGATTTTAATGTAGTTAAAGACTTGGGAACGATTAATACGGTTCCGCAAATCTCAAAGGAAAAAGCCGTTGCAATTTCAGACAAGGAAATCGGTGTTTCCGGTATGGTTACCTTTCAGGAGAATAAACTCTTTGTTTACAATAAGTTAGGGACTCCGAAATTAGTATACAGAACCGTGACCAGTTTTGAAGAGAAATCGGGTTCATGGGAAGTTATCATCGATGCAGCTAATGGACAAGTGCTTAGTGTTAAGGATATTGCCATTTATTGCGGAAGCGACTCTCACGATGGGCATGCACATTCCAAAGAAGAAGGAGGAACAAAGAATCAAAAATATTTCATGCCGGTAGAAAAGGCCGAAGCTTTGGCTTTTGAAACCGGATCCGCAATGGTATTTCTGTCTGATCCGTTGTCTGCGGCGCATGTGGCTTACGGAACAACAGGGTATGCAGACGGAAACGATGCCGATACCGCTCAATTGAATGCACAGCGTGTAAACGTGACATTACCCCAAGTTGAAAATACTGCAGGAACCTACAAACTGAAAAGTTCCTATGTGGAAATTAAAAATCTGGAGAATCCCAATAAAGGGTTGTTTACACAAGCTTCGCCAGATTTTGCGTTTACCCGAAACCAGGATGGATTTGAGGCTGCCAATGTGTTTTATCATACTGACAACAGCTTGCGTTATATCAATGAAACCTTAGGTATACCTTGCGTTCAAAATGTCGATAATTCCCATGCTAATGTTTTGTGGTTTGATCCCTCGGGAGAAAATGGCGCGGATAATTCGCATTATTCCAACGGTACTTTAGTGTTTGGAGAAGGATGTGTAGACGATGGCGAAGACGGCGATGTAATCTGGCATGAATTAGGTCATGGATTGCACGATTGGCTTACAGGCGGTTCGTTGTCTCAGGTAAACGGCTTGAGTGAAGGTTCCGGAGATTATTGGGCTCAATCACACAGCAGGGCTTTAAACCAATGGCAGTCTACAGATGCGGCCTATCATTACATGTTTAGTTGGGACGGGCATAATACTTGTTGGGGAGGAAGAACTACCAATTATGCGGCGGTTTATCCCGGAGGTTTGGTAAATCAGGTGCATTCGGACGGTCAAATTTGGGCAACCGTACTGATGAAAATCTGGGATGTTATCGGAAGAACCAAAACCGATAAGGCTTTTTTAGAAGGATTATCCATGACCAATAGTGCTACAAATCAGCAAAATGCAGCAATAGCAGTGCGTCAGGCGGCTATCGACATGAACTATCCTTGTGAGGACATCAAAACAATGACACAGAAGTTTGCGGCAGCCGGTTATACAATGCCGGCCGTTGCGTTACGTATTAATTGTCCCGGGGATCAAACGGTTACGGCAGATGGAAGCGGAAATTATACCGTGCCAAGTTTTGCGTCAATAACCAATGCAATTAGCCAAAATTGTGATGCGGTAGTAACGCAATCACCGGCGGTTGGAGCGATTGTAGGTGTGGGAACTCATACGGTAACCATGACTGCAACCAGCGGAACTTCCGTGAACTGTACTTTCAATTTAATTGTGAATACCAATTTGGGAACGGAGGATTTTGTTAAGAATTCCTTTTTGGTATATCCGAATCCGGCTTCCTCAACCCTTACAATTAAAGGTGACGGTTTTGAAAATGAAGAAGTTGAAATCTACAATATGTTAGGGCAAAAAGTGATGCAAAGAGCTCTGATTACCAATGAATCTTCTATTGATGTTTCAAAACTTGCCAGTGGTGTTTATACGTTGTATTTTGTAAATGCAAAAGTATCTAACAAGTTCGTGAAGCAATAAGGTGAAGCATATAGTACAGAAAAGCCGAATCAAGTGTTCGGCTTTTTTTATGAAATTAGATTATCTTTGTGGTCTTGATAAAAGTTTTTTTAAAACATGACAAAACAGCAAATAATCGATACGTTCGATCCGTCACAACCCGGTTTGGCCGATGCTACCGTTTTCGGATTACCCTTTTCAGCAGAACAAAGTGAAATTATAGTAGTTCCGGTGCCTTGGGAAGTAACCGTAAGTTACGGGGCAGGAGCATCAGAAGGACCGGAAGCCATCATGGACGCTTCTTTTCAGGTCGATTTAAACCATCAGGAATTTCCGGAATTGTGGAAATTAGGAATTTACATGGACGAAGCGCCGGCACATTGGGCGAAGAATTCTCATAAATTCAAAGGATTGGCACAACCAATTATCGAGGCTTTGGAGGCGGGTGAAGATGTCTCAACATTTCCGGCTCTGCAATCCGATTTGGATAAAATCAACAAAGCGTGTAAGGACATGAATGAAGAAGTGAAGGAGCGTATTCTTCACTGGATGAACCAAGGAAAAAAAGTAGCGCTTTTAGGAGGCGATCACAGTACGCCGCTGGGCTATTATCAGGCGTTGGCTACCAAATACAACAATTTCGGAATCTTGCATTTAGATGCTCACATGGATTTGCGCATTGCCTACGAAGGATTTACGTATTCGCATGCGTCCATCATGTACAATGCGTTGCAGATTCCCCAGATTTCCAAAATCGTTCAAGTAGGCATCCGCGATTTCTGTGAGCAGGAAGTAGATGTGGCTTTAAAAGACCGCGTTTTGGTACATACCGATATGGATTTAAAACAGGAAACATTTGAAGGCGTGACCTGGCAGCAGCAATGCGATAAAATCATTGCTTCCTTGCCGGAAAAAGTCTGCATTTCTTTCGATATTGACGGCATGTATCCGTGGTACTGTCCGAACACCGGAACACCGGTACCGGGCGGGTTCTCTTTTGAACAGGCTGCGTATCTGTTAAGCCGTTTAGCTGAAACCGACAAAGAAATCATAGGTTTCGACTTGGTGGAAGTGGCTCCGGGCGATGACGACTGGGACGGCAATGTGGGTGCGAGAATGCTGTTCCACATGTGCGGGGTCTTTGCTAAATCCCAGAAACTGAAGGTAGGCGGGAAGATCAAATTCAACCGATAATACTTATAAAGAGCGAGCTGAAGGGTTTGCTCTTTTTTTTTTTTTTTTGAACATTGAAATACTGTAACGATTTCTTAAAATACTGTAACAGAACTTTTGCATATCGGTGCTTACTTTGTAAAGTAATTTTAAAGCAAGAGATTATGAGAACGTTATTGATTGTAGGAACAGCATTTTTGGCAATGGTATCGTGTAAAGATATGCAGCAGGAAAATAAAGAATTAACCAGCAAAGAATCGGTTATTGATTCCATGAAGCTGGCCATGGAAAAACAACGTATCATCGATTCCGTGAAAATGGCTGAAAGCACTAAAAAAGAGGTGGTGGTGGTAAACAATACCACGCCTCAGGCAACCGCAACGCCGCAACGCAAAAAAATGAGCGGAGCCGCAAAAGGAGCATTAATCGGCGCTGGTGTCGGGGCGGTAACCGGAGCTGCGGTCAGTGATAAAAAAGCTGAAGGAGCCATTATCGGAGGTTTGGCAGGAGCCGGTGTGGGGGCCGGTACCGGAGCGATTATAGATGAGAGCAAGAAAAAGTAGTTAGTTGTTTAGTATAAATTTGGTCTGAAAGTGCGCCTTTTCCAGGGCGCACTTTTTGTTTTTTAGGAATATACCTACAGAGAAATAAATGCAAAAAGAGCAGCTTATTGTTTTAAAAAATATAAATTTGTATAAATAAAATCGGTAATGCAAACTCCCCAAAAAATAGCCGTGGTCGGATCCGGACTGGTTGGAACGCTATTGGCAATTTATCTTAAAAAAGCCGGACATACGGTTCATGTGTATGACAGAAGTCCGGATATCCGCAATGTGGTTTTCTCAGGACGTTCCATCAATCTGGTAATGTCAGATCGGGGGTGGCGGGCGCTCGAAGATGTCGGATTGGATGACGAAATCAAAAAAATCGGAATTCCGGTAGACAAGCGCGCTATTCATTCGTTAGGTCAGGATTTGGTATATCAGCATTACGGGAAAGACGGGGAGGCAATTTTCTCGTTATCCCGGGGGCTGTTAAACAGAAAGATGGTCGATTTGGCCGAAGCTGCCGGAGTCGAATTTTTCTTCAATAAAAAAGTCTGGGATGTTACTTTAGCCACTGCCACACTACATGAAGGCGAAACCGAACGCGGGGAATGGGAAGAGTTGGATTACGATATTGTTTTTGGTGCCGACGGAGCGTTCTCCAGAGTGCGTCACCGCATGCAGCGTCAGAGCATGTTTAATTATTCGCAGGACTTTATCCGTGTGGGTTACAAGGAATTACACATTCCGGCGAATCCGGACGGAACCCATAAAATTGACAAAAATTCGTTGCACATATGGCCCAGAGGCGAATTTATGCTGATGGGGCTAGCCAATCCGGACGGCAGTTTTACCTGTACGCTGTTTATGCCGCACGAAGGCGAAAATTCCTTTGAAACGCTGAAAGATAAAGAAGCTCTGGTGGCTTTTTTTGCCCAGCATTTCCCGGATACCAAAGAAGTCATCCCCGATTTGGTGGAAGATTTCTTTAAAAACCCGACCAGTTATCTCGTAACGATGAAGTGTTACCCCTGGACCTACGAAGATAAAGTGGCATTAATCGGTGATGCGGCGCACGCGATTGTGCCTTTTTACGGTCACGGGATGAATGCCGGGTTTGAAGACATCACCATTTTAAACCAGTTGATGCAGCAATACGGCGACGACTGGAAAACGATTTTTCAGGAGTACCAACAATCAAGAAAGCCCAATGCTGATGCCATCGCTGAGCTGTCCTACCGCAATTTTATGGAAATGAGCTCCAAAACAGCCGATGTCAAATTTCTTCTTCAGAAAAAAATTGAGAAATGGTTTTCCGACAAGCATCCGGATAAATGGGTGCCCTTATACAGCAGAGTAACTTTCAGCCATCAGCCTTATTCGGAAGCTTTGGCCGAAGGCGATAAGCAAAACCGGATTATGGAAGAAATTCTGGCCATTGAAAACATTGAACAAATCTGGGATACCGAAGTGGTCGAACAGCATATTTTGAGTTTGCTGAAAAAATAAGGAGGCATTTACTTTTTTTATGCTTCGCGATGTGCCAAATCCATACTGAAAGCCGGGGTGCAAACCGCAAGGTATTCGCAGGGCTCGTCGAAAGGGTTGGAATACTGTACCCGAACGTTTTTCTCGATTTTTATCGATTGACCGGCTTCTAAAATTACGGTTTCCCCATCGATGATGAATTGCTTTTTTCCTTTGATGATATAGGTGTATTCGTCAAATTCCGGCGTTTGAAACGGTTCGCTCCAGCCGGGCGGCGCAATCATGTGGGCAATCGAAATGGCTTTGTTTTGGGTGGTTGCCAGTCCGTGATGTTCTTCAATTACTTTGCCGTCGGTGGTCGGTACCACAAAAGGGCTCGTCTGAATAAAGTATTTTTTCATGATGAATGGTTTTAGTCCCAAACGTATTTCCAGTTTCCGTTAGCCTGTCTTTTCCAAACCGTGTGAAAAATCCCTTTGAACGTGCGTTTCTGGCCCAGCGAATCGGTAACGGTCCAGTTGTATTTTCCGTAGGTATAGGCCATGTCTCCGGATTCGGAAACGTTTATGAAATCAGGAGACCAGGTTACGGCAGCTTTTTGGTATTTCGGATTGCTGTAATAGTGTTTGATGTTTTCTTTTCCGATAATTAACGTGTCGTTTTCTCTTTTGATTACGGCGTTGCTGTCGGCAAACTGATAAAAACCTTCCGCGATGCCTTTTTCGGCCACCGTTTTTTCAAAGTCCTTTTCCGCGTTCAGGATTTCTTCTTTGTAGCTTTCGCTGCTTTTTGTTTCAATTTTGGCCGTGCAGTTTACTAAAACGGTAGCAATCAGTACTAAGAATGCTGGAAAGCGTTTCTTCATAAATTTATTTTTTAAAGATGAAATAGACGGCTAAAACCAAAAAACAGAAGCCCACGGCATGATTCCACCGGAAGGTTTCGTTTTTAAAGAACAGCATCGAAAAAATCACAAAAATCACCAAAGTGATCACTTCCTGAATTACTTTTAACTGCATTAGTGAAAAAGGTCCGCCATTGCCCGAAAAGCCAATTTTGTTGGCCGGCACCTGAAAGCAGTATTCAAACAAGGCCAGTCCCCAACTGATTAAAACAATGGTAATCAGTCCGGCATTTTCAAACCATTTCAGTTCCTTGAACTTTAAATGCCCGTACCAGGCTAAAGTCATGAAAATATTGGAAAGGATCAGAAGTCCTATAGTTAAAAAACCCTTCATTATTTTTGAAATATTTTGGTTAGAATCCCGAAAACACCGCGGATAAAAGAAGCGCTGGTCACTACTTTAGTGACCGATTTTCCAATCACTTCGACGGTGCTGGGTTCTGTTTTTTTTCGTTTTGTTACTGTTTTCGTTTCTTTTTGTTGTTGTGCCTGCTGACTGGCTTTTTCGATTTTTTGGGATAAAATTTCGTAAGCACTTTCGTTGTCGATTGCCTGATTGTACTTTTTAACCAACTTCGAATGGCTGTTAATCGCGTTGATTTCCGCATCGGTCAGAATGTCCATCCGACTCATCGGGGAGCGCATCATGCAGGCCGCCAGTGGTGTCGGAATTCCTTTTTCGTTCAGGGCGGTTACGAAAGCCTCTCCGATTCCCAATTGGGTAATCATGTCTTCCGTTTTGTAAAAGTCGGATAACGGATAATTTTCCGCGGTCATTTTAATGGCTTTACGGTCTTTGGCGGTAAAGGCTCTTAAGGCATGCTGTATTTTCAGACCCAATTGCGCCAAAACGCCGGCCGGTATATCTGTTGGGTTTTGGGTAATAAAATAAATACCGATTCCTTTGGAACGGATCAACTTAATGATGGTTTCAATCTGATCCAAAAGCGTTTTGCTGGCTTCGTCGAAAATTAAATGGGCTTCGTCAATAAAAATAACCAATTCGGGTCTTCCGCTGTCGCCTATTTCAGGCATTTTCTGATAGACTTCCGCCAATAAACTCAGCATGAAAGTGGAGAATAATTTCGGTTTGTCCTGTATGTCCGTCAGGCGGATGATGTTTACATAGCCGTAGCCGTTTTCGTCGATGCGCATCAAATCGTCAATGTCGAACGATAATTCTCCGAAGAACAGATTGGCGCCCTGCTGTTCCAGTTCGATGATTTTACGTAAAATGGAACCTGTGGAAGCGGTTGAAATTCTGCCGTATTCGGCTTCAAACTCGTTTTTGCCTTCAGCGGTGGCGTAGTGCAGTACTTTTTTGAAATCTTTTAAATCGAGCAACGGAATTTTGTGGTCGTCGCAATATTTGAAAATTACGGCAACCACACCACTTTGAGTATCGTTCAAATCCAGAATTCTGGAAAAAAGTACCGGACCGAATTCCGAAACAGTGGCCCGCAACCGAACACCGTTTTGTTCGGATAAAGTCATTAGTTCTACGGGAAAAGCCTTTGCTTCGTATGGGATACCGATTTTGGCATGACGCTCGGTTATGAATGGCTTTTCTTCTCCCTTGGCGGCAATTCCCGAAAAATCACCTTTAATGTCCATCATCAGCACCGGAATACCGTTTTGTGACAACTGCTCCGATAATACCTGAATGGTTTTGGTTTTACCGGTTCCGGTGGCTCCGGCAATCAGTCCGTGACGGTTGATGGTTTTAAGCGGAATTTTTATCAGGGTGTCCGGAACAGCTTCTCCGTTTAGCTTGCAGCCGCCTAAAATAATATAATCGCCGCTGCAGACATAGCCGTTTTTAATATGTTCAGAAAAGCTGGAATCACTCATAATATGGACTGTTTTTCTTGTAAGAATGCTTTTATTTACAAATATAATAGTATTAACTTTACTAGAAATCGGGTTTTTTTAAATAATTATGAAAAACAGTAGGAGTGCATAAGAATAAATTTAACATTACGGCGTTATAAATTTAAAGTTGTGTTAATATTAGTGTTATGTGTTAAAACAAAAGGTCTTTTCGGCGTTAAATAATTTTAAAAAAGCCTTCAAAAAAAGCTCATTTTGTTTTTTTATTAATTCTAAAAACATAAATTTGCGACTCTTACACCTATAATATAAAGTGTAGGGTTAAGTTAAATAAAATCGAAAAACTAAAAATTTTTAAAAAATGACAAACGTATCTAACGAGACTGTTGAAAATGGAGCTAGCTCTAAAGGTTCAAACTTTTTTGCAGGTTTAACAATTGTAATCTGTTTAGTTATCGGATTCCTTGTGTGGAAATTCGTTATGGGTCACCCTTCAAACTTCGAAAACGGAGATCCGGATGGTCACCCGCTACCAGGAAACTATTTAGGGATGGTTTATAAAGGGGGATTTATCGTACCGGCTTTGATGGGGTTATTTTTAATGGCGGTTGTTTTCTCTTTTGAGAGATTCTTCGTTATTTCTAAAGCTGCCGGTAAAGGTAATGTGGAAGCTTTCGTTAAAAACGTTCAGGTTCTGATCGGACAAGGTAAAATTGATGAGGCTATCGCAGAATGTGATACACAACAAGGTTCAGTGGCTAACGTAGTTAGAGCCGGATTAACTAAATATCAGGAAGTAAGAAAAGAAGGTTTTGACAGCGAAAAAGCTACGGAAACTATTCAGAAAGAAATTGAAGAAGCTACTTCTTTAGAGATGCCGATGTTGGAGAAAAACATGACTATCATTGCTACATTGGTATCCATTGGTACGTTAATGGGGTTATTGGGAACAGTATCAGGTATGATTAAAGCGTTCTCCGGATTAGCTGCTGCAGGTGCTCCAGACCAGGCTGCATTGGCAACAGGTATCTCTGAAGCGCTTATTAACACGGCTACAGGTATTGGTACTTCTACATTATCAATTATCATGTACAACGTGTTTACTTCTAAAATTGATAAATTGACTTATTCTATCGACGAGGCTGGTTTTGCTATCACGCAGGCCTACAGAAGAATGAAAGGTCGTGCGGCTTAATTAGCACCGATTAAGAGTTAATTTATTAATATATTACTGATGACGGATATCGGCACAGGCTGATGTTCAGATCAATGGTAATTTAAACAGAAAAGAAAATGGCAAAAGTAAAAATGTCAAAAAAGAGCACGAAGATTGACATGACGGCTATGTGTGACGTAGCGTTCCTGTTACTGTCGTTCTTCGTAATGACGTCTACTGCGAAAGTACCTGAGCCACTTCCTGTTGATATGCCGGCTTCCACCCGCGAAACAAAACTTCCGGATACTGATTTGGCCACTATCACCATTGGAGATAAAAAAGTGTTCTTCGGAATGACCGGACAGGACTTGAGAAGAGACGCAATTGGCAAAATTGCTGAAAAATACAGTATTCAGTTCACGGAAGAAGAGGTGCAGCGTTTTTCCCTGATTGACGGTTTTGGGGTTCCTGTCGGGAATTTAAAACAGTTAATCGCCTTGAAAGGAGAAGAGCGTAACAAGCCGGGACTTCAGCCAGGTATTCCTTATGATTCGTTAGACAATCAGTTGTCCGAGTGGGTTTTGGCAGCGCGTTATGCGGCAAGAGATATCCACGGCGCGGAACTTAAAATCGCAATCAAAGGAGATGCGAAAGAAGAATATCCTACTGTTAAAAAAGTAATCGATATTCTGCAGAAACAAAAAGTAAACAAGTTTTTCTTGGTTACTGGTTTAAGAAGTGAAGATTTTTAATTAAAAAGAAACTGTAAAATGGCAGAATTAAATACCGGCGACGGCGGTGGCAAAAAGAAAGGCCATGTAAGGAGTAAAAAGCAAAATGCAGGTGTCGATTTGACCGCAATGGTGGATTTGGCATTCCTTTTGATTACATTCTTCATGTTAACGACTTCATTGTCTAAGCCGCAGTCTATGAACTTGGCGATGCCGGATAAAGAAGATAAGCCTAAAGATCAACAGCAACAATTGGATGTGTCTGAAGACAGAACAATGACGCTGCTTTTAGGTGAAAAAAACCAAATGGTTTGGTATTACGGATTGCCTACAGAACCGATAGAGGGGCCTGAGAAGATTGGCTATGGTAAAAACGGAATCCGTAAAGTTATCTTAGATAAGAAACAAGTGGTTAAATCCAAATATGCAGGGCAGGATCCTAAAAAGCAGGATTTGATTGTTTTAATTAAAGCAAGCAAAAAATCTACTTATCGAAACCTGGTAGACGTATTGGATGAGATGGCTATCGCGGATGTGAAAATCTATGCGATTGTGGATATTACTCCGGATGAAAACGCAATGTTGGAAAAAGAAGGATTATATACCAAGTAATCGTCTTTTAAACCGTAAAAAACTAAAATTATGTCAAAGTTAAACATATTTAAGCAAGATTGGATTGATATCGTCTTTGAAGGTCGTAACAAGGCTTATGGTGCTTATCAATTGCGTTCCGAGAACCCTAAAACAACAACTCGTGCTTTATTAATTGGTGCTATTTTATTTGGTCTTGCGATTGGAGGACCGGTTGTGAAGAATATTATCAACGAAAAATTAGCTATTAATAAAGAAGAAGCGAAGGACAAGGTAATTGAAACAGCATTATTGCCACCTCCACCAAAAGAGGATTTACCGCCACCTCCACCACCTGAAGCTCCGAAATCGGTAAACGATCAGGTGAAATTCCCGCCACCCAAAGTAGTGGAGAAGGAAAAGGTACGTGACGAAGATCCGCCAACAGTGGAAGATTTGAAAGATGCCGATCCTGGTCAGGAAACCAAAAAAGGGGACAAAGACGGAGAAATCGTGCAAGTAGCTCCTCCTGGAGACGGCGATAAAGGAAATCAGGTTGTAGAAGACAACAAGGTTTATGTAGCTGTTGAAGTGTTGGCAGATCCTGAAGGAGGGATGACAAAATTCAGACAAGCTTTCGGGAGTAAATTGCAATCTCAAATTCCTGAAGTTGATGAAGGAGTTACTCAAATCCGAGTAATGTTAGGTTTCGTTGTGGAAAAAGACGGTAGCTTAACAGATATTAAGGTGTTGAGAGATCCGGGTTATGGAGTAGGTAAAATTGCAGAAAAAGTGTTGCGCAGTATGCCAAAATGGAAACCTGCCGTACAAAACGGACGTTCCGTTCGTTCTCAGTTTACTTTGCCAATTACTATTCAAGTTGCCAACTAAGGATGAATTTATTTGATAATTTTAAACAGAAATCGCCACAACAGCGATTTCTGTTTGTTTTAGGGCTGGTCTTTTTAGGATTATATGTGTTTTTAGCCCTAACTTTGTTTGTATGGAAATCGATGCCGGTGGAAATCCCGTATAACCGACGTGTTATATTGGGCGTATTGTTGTTAGTGTATGCGGCTTTTCGTTTTTCAAGATTATTAAACGCAGAATCAAACAGATAATCAATAGGTGAAAAAAAGTATTTTTACATTCTTGGTATTGGTAGGTTTGTCAGCTTGTAAAAAAGCGGAAAGTACTAATCCGGAATTAATAAAGGAAACGTCGGTTGCTGGCGCTACAACCATTCTAGTAGATGAAACCGTTTTTCCGGTAGTGGAAGATCTGGCCATGGTCTTTGAAAGTGAATACAAAAGAGCCAAAATAAAACTGATCGGCAAATCGGAAACCGAAATCCTGAACATGATCAATAAGGATGAAGCCCGAATTGCCATTTTAGCCCGAGATTTGGATACCGCCGAAGTTGCGTTTTACAATACAGAAAGGCAGGTGTATCCCAGAAGAACGGAATTTGCGGTAGATGCCATTACGTTCATCGCTAATAAAAGTGTACAGGATTCTGTTTTGAAACTACAGGATATCGTGGCGGTTTTGCAGGGGAAAACGACCGGGAAAATAAAAACTTTGGTTTTTGATAATCCAAATTCGAGTAACTTGCGGGATCTAAAGAAAATGGCCAATGTAACGCAATTGCCAAAGCAAGGAGTTTTCTCCATGAATTCCAATAAAGAAGTGGTAAAATACGTAACCGAAAATGAAGGAGCTATTGGAGTAATTGGAGTGAACTGGCTGTTGCAACCTTCAGACGATTTACTGCCTTATATCGGTAAAGTGAAGGTTTTAGGGGTTGAAAACGTTAAAATTAAGGAAAAAAACAAGTATATTAAACCGAATCAAACTAATATTGCAGATGGAAGTTATCCGGTAACCCGTAAAATATTTTTAATAAATTTTCAGGGTTCGGCTGGTTTAGGCATGGGATTTGCTTCCTATATTGCAGGAGACAAAGGACAACGAATAATTCTGAAGTCGGGTTTGGTGCCAAAGCGCTTTCCTTCAAGAGAAATAGCCGTTCGTAACAAAGTCGAAAAATAATTTAACCTATAAAAGATTTAGAAATGAAGAATGCAAAAGTTTTAAGTCTGTTGTTGCTTGGATTGTCAACATCTGTGTTTGCGCAGGATTTAGATCAAGCTAAAAAAGCGATTGCGGCAGAACAATTTGATAAAGCCAAAAAAATACTCAAAGGGTTAGTGCAGTCTAATCCGGATAACGGTAAAAACTTTTTCTATTTGGGCGATGTTTATTTAGCGCAAAATGAAGCAGATTCAGCCAAAATGTTTTTCCAAAAAGGATTGACGGCCAAAGATAAAGGAACGTTAAATTACATTGGTTTAGGACAGTTGGATCTGGATGCTAAGAATGCGGTAGGAGCGTCGGCTAATTTTGATAAAGCAGCTTCCGGCATCAAGAAAAAAGATGTGGACGAGTTATTGCTGATTGCCAAAGCCTACATCAAATCGGAAAATCCAAACTATAAAAAAGCTATTGAAACCATCAATAAGGCCTTGTTGATAGACGATAAAAATGCTCAGGCTTATCTTCTTTTAGGAGATGCGCAATACGGAAACAACAATGTTAACGAGGCATACAGTGCTTATCGCAATGCCTATGATGCGGATAATTCCCTGTTGTTGGCTAAAATGAACATGGCGAAAATCACCAAAAACGCGAAAGCTTTTGATGTGGCGATTAAATCCTTTGATGAAATCGTGAAGTTGAACCCGTCATTCGGTCCGGTGTACAGAGAGCTGGCTGAAACTTATTATTTCTGGGCAACCAGTGAACCGGCTAAGTACAATGAATACATCCAGAAAGCGCTTGCGAATTATGAAAAATACATGAGCCTGACTGATTATTCCATAGAATCCCGTATGCGTCATGCAGACTTCCTAATCCTTGCCAAAGATTACAAAGCATTGGAAAAAGAGGCCAATGAAATGAAAAAACTCGATAACGTAAACCCTCGTATTTACCGTTATTTGGGCTATGCGGCATACGAAAACGGAAACTTTGCCGAAAGTTCCAAAGCATTGACAGAGTTTTTTGCCAAAGTAGAGCCAAAACGAATCATCGCCCGTGATTACCTGTATTTAGGGTTAACCAAAATGGCCGAAGCGAAAAAAGCAGACGGCACCTACGACGAGAAAATCTTCAACGAAGGCGTGGTAGAACTGAACAAAGCTGTGGAAAAAGACCCGGTAATTGCCACCGAGTTAAATCCGATCGGAACCAAAATGTTCAAGGAAAAACTGTATAAAAATGCAGCCAGGTTATTTGAAGTAGCGGTAAAAAATCCTAAATCGAAAAACTACGTATACGACTATTTTTATTTGGGATATGCTTTGTATTTCGATTATAACGAGAAAACATCGCCCAAAGAACAATTGGTAAAAGCCGATGAAGCTTTTTCAAAAGTTATCGAAGCATGGCCGACCTCTCAGGAAGCGTATTTGTTCAAAGCCCGTGTAAACGAGCAAATGGCCACACCGGAATCCAAAATGGCGGCATTAAGCAGCTACGAACAGTATGTAAAAGTGCTGGAAGCTAAAGACGAAGCCGAAAAAGCAAAACCGGCTAACAAAAAAGGTCTGGTGGAAGCCTTAACGTTTGTAGGTGCACACTATGCAAATTCAGGCGATAAAGCCAAAGCGGTTGAAAATTTGCAGAAACTCTTAACCGTTGATCCTGCAAACGAATACGCCACCAAAACCCTTAAAGCCTTAAAAGCATAAAAAATACAAGATAAAAAAGCCGATAACGAAAGTTGTCGGTTTTTTTTTGGAGCGAAAGGTTCGGGAGTATTTGGCAACCCTGTTCCCGCTTTCCCCTCAAGTTGGCGGCCAGCGCAAGTACCACGGCCAAGCTGCCGGTCCAATCGGGGCTAAGGGAAAAGCGTCATTTTCTTTGGAGGGTTTTAGGATTTTAAATCGGTACAAATTTGTACCTTTGCAGACTATTTCAAAATAAAAATGTTACAAAAAGAAATACAAATAGCGGTGGAAAAAGGCGAAATGCTGCCTTTAATGGAGGAGTTTTATACCATACAGGGCGAAGGATACCATACCGGAACGGCGGCCTATTTTATCCGAATCGGCGGTTGCGATGTCGGCTGTCACTGGTGTGATGTAAAAGAAAGCTGGAACGCCGAACTGCATCCCCCAACCAGTACCGATGTTATTGTAAACAACGCCAAAAAATACGCAGAAACCGTTGTGGTCACCGGAGGCGAGCCCTTAACCTGGGACATGACCGCCTTAACCGGAAAACTCAAAGCTGCGGATTTAAGAGTTCATATCGAAACCTCTGGGGCTTATCCCGTAACAGGGCATTGGGACTGGTTTTGTCTGTCGCCTAAAAAGACAAAATTACCGGTGCAGCAAGCCTACGATATGGCGCATGAGTTAAAAGTCATCATCTACAATAAACACGATTTTATCTTCGCTGAGGAACAGGCTGCCAAAGTAAACGGCAAAGCCATTCTTTTTTTACAGCCGGAATGGAGCAAAAAAGAAGAAATGACACCATTAATTATCGATTATGTTATGAATAATCCAAAATGGCGCATATCTTTACAAACGCACAAATATCTGAATATTCCTTAAAAATGAAGAATGCTTTTTTTCTTTTACTGTTCCTGTTTGCGGTTAGTTTTAGCCATGCGCAAATTATGGGTGAAGATGAAGTGTATTTGGACGGGGATAAAATCGAAGCTAAGTTTCAGGGTGGCGATTTGAATACCTTTTACGAATTTGTTATGAAAAATCTGAACAAAACCAAAATCGAAAAAGAAGGGCAGTTACTCTGCAGTTTTACCGTGAACGAGGAAGGAAGCCTTAAAAATATTAGAATTGTAAAAGATTTGGGAAGTGCTTCAGCGTTCGAAATGATTAGGGTTTTACAGCTTTCCCCAAAATGGCAACCGGCAACCCGTAACGGAAAGCCTGTTGCAACGACTTATACAATACCGTTTACTTTTAAACGTAAAAGAAATTAATAATTATTAACAACAACCAAAACCATGAAAAAACTGATTTTAGCGTTCGCGTTCCTATTGGTAGCGAATTTGGGCATGGCACAAAACAAAGATGCCTTTAAAGCCGATGTATTAAAAATGATTCAATTAACAGGATCGGCCGGTCAGATGAAAATGGCCAAAGACCAAATCCTGAAAATGATTCCTCAGGAAAAACACGCCGCCTTTTTGGTAGAGTTCGAATCCACCTTGCCGGCTTTATACGATAAAATGGCCGACGTGATGATGACCGAGTACACACACGACGATGTAAAAGCCATCTTAAAATTCTATGAAACACCGGTAGGTAAAAAAATGACTGAAAAAGCAGGTGTTTTGGCAGAGAAAAATATGACTGCAACTCAGGAGTGGGCGATGGGCTTACAAGGCATGATGATGAAATACATGCAGTAATTAACTGTAGACAATAAAAAAATCCCAAGCATTAGTTTGGGATTTTTTGTTTTTATAAAAGGGTGAGTTTTGCCAGATAATCAAAATGTTCGTCTTCCAAAACCAGTTCGCAGCTTAAACCGTTGGCATGGGCCGCATTTTGTAAGGTGTTGTAGTCAAGGTATAGCCACGGAAAAGTGTCTTCGGTTTCCCCTTTGTAGTGAACGGTAAAGGTTAGCTCGCCGTAATAACCCGTTGCGGGCACTTCATAAGCGCCGTCTTCGTCCTGGTCGTACATATAAATCAGGTCGGAGGAATCGATTAGGATTTGTCCGTTTTCGGCAAGCAGCGCTTTCAGCTTCTGAAGGTGTCTGGAAATTTCTTTTAAGGTTCCGAAAATTCCGGTGCCGTTCATCAAAAGTAAAATCGTTTCGAATTTTTCCGAAACATCCAGATCTAAAACATTAGAAACCTTACAGTTTTGTACTCCTCGCAATTTACAAGCTTTAATGGCATTTTCTGAAATATCTATGGCGGTAACATCCAATCCTTTTTCCTGCAGATACAACGCATGACTTCCGGCACCGCAGCCCACATCTAAAATTTTTCCTTTTGCCAGTTGTAAGGCTTTTTGCTCCAGTTTAGGCATCGCTTTAAAATCGCGAAACAAATACGCCACACTCATTTCATCCGGTTCCGAAATCGAAGTTTCCGTAATCAGGTCTTCCGGAGAGTTGTTCGTCTGATAATCTAAAATGGCTTTTCCGAAAAGGTCTTTCATTTTTTTTAGCTTAAAGTTGGGAAGTCGAATGCGTAAAGTTGGTATTTTTGCAGATATTTACAAAAGCATGCTGAAACCGACTTTACAGGAAATTCAAAAACTAGCCAAAGATAAGCATAACGAAACCAAAAAATATTTCGATAAGCTGAAAAAGAAGCCGCCCAAGAATCTGGACTATGCAATGCAGGAATTGCACGAGGCCGAATTCAGACGTACGGACTGTCTGGAATGCGCCAATTGCTGTAAAACGACCGGTCCGCTTTTCACTTCGGCCGATATTGAACGCATCGCCAAACATCTTCGCTTGAAACCGCAACAGTTCATCGAACAGTACCTTAGCATCGACGAAGACAACGATTATGTGTTGCAAAGTGTGCCGTGTACGTTTTTAGACCACGACAACAAATGTTTTATCTACGATGTGCGTCCGAAAGCCTGCCGGGAATTTCCGCATACTGACCGTAAAAAGTTCCAGCAGATTTCAAATCTCACTTTAAAAAATGTTGCGATTTGCCCGGCCGCGTACAACATTGTGGAAGAAATGAAAAAGAAATTGCCTTTATGAGAAAAGTATACAAGTCAAAAATTGATATTGCCTTGCCGGTTTTGATTTTATCGGGAATGATAGCGCCTTTGGTCATGTTTGTAAGCGAACAGGATTGGATAGGCTTAGGGATCATTTTGGGTACGGTGCTTTTTTCGGGCTATCTTTTTTACACCACCGATTACACCATTACCGCGGGCCGCTTAAGAGTTCGTTCCGGTTTTTTAGTGAATAAGAAAATTGACATCGCCACGATTCATTCGGTACAACAAACCGACAGTTTATGGAGTGCTCCGGCCGGTTCCCTTACCGACAGGATTGAAATTGTGTACGTAAACGACCAAAAAGTAGTCATTTCCCCCAAAGAAAAAGAGGATTTTGTAAAAGAACTGCTGAAACGGAATCCGGCGATTGAAGTGAAATTATAACTCCTGCCGAAAATTCAAGTATCCAACCACATGTTGTGAAATCAATGCGTTTTATGGAAAGGTATTTGGCTTCTGTTGCAGAACACCTTTGTTAGTTGTAAATCAGGTAAGCTTTTCGCATCGCTTTAAAATCTGCCAAACCTTTCTCCCAGCTTTTTCGGATTTCCTTTTCGGAAACACCGGATTCAATCTGTTGCTGTAATTTTTTAGTTCCTGCCAATTTCGTAAAGAAATCGTTGAAGAATTTCGTCTTATCGGAAGTCGTCTGATACGCTTTGATCAGCCATTTGATTTCCAGTCGATTTACTTTTTCAATTTTTGACAAATCTTCCCCGTAACACAGTTTGCCGTTATGTGTCGGATCTTTTGCTCCAGCATTCGGTCCTGGTGTAAAGCTGAAATCGCTTTTTGGTAAAAAAGGAGAACCGTAAATCTGGAATTGTTTTTCTGTTCCGCGGCCCATGCTTACGTTGGTGCCTTCAAACAAACACAAACTCGCGTACAAATTAATAGCCTGGTCATTCGGTAAATTCGGTGACGGTTTAACCGGTAAGCTATAAGGCATCTCACGTTTGTAGTTCAAACACGGAATCACCGTTAGTTGGCACTGTACGCCATTTTTTAACCATTTTTCTCCATTTATCATTTTAGCATATTCGCCAATCGTCATCCCGTGCAATACCGGAATTTGATGCATGCCCACAAAACTGGTGAATTCTTTTTCCAGAATCGGACCGTCTACGATACCGCCATTCGGGTTAGGTCGGTCTAAAACAATCAAAGGAATGTTGTTTTCAGCACAGGCTTCCATCACATAATGCAAGGAAGAAATATAAGTGTAAAAGCGCGCGCCCACATCTTGCAAATCAAAAACCATAATATCAATTCCGGCTAATTGTTCCGGTTTCGGTTTTTTGTTGTTGCCGTATAAGGAAATAATGGGTAGACCGGTTTTGGTGTCTTTTCCGTCTTTGATCAGTTCTCCGGCGTCGGCTGTACCTCGAAAACCGTGTTCCGGCGCATATATTTTCTTCAGAGCGACTTGTTTCAGCAGTAAAAAATCAACCAGATGAACACTGTTCGACAGAATTCCCGTCTGATTGGTAACAATTCCGACTTTCTTGTTTTTCAGCAAAGGTAAATAGGCATCAGAGTTTTGGGCTCCTGTTTTGAAAAAAGAGTCCTGATTGTTTTGCGGGGTTTTGTTTTCGGAAGTACTGCTTTTTTCTTCTTCCTTTTCCCTTTTCTCTTGCGTCTTAATCGAATTTCCGCACGAAACAATCGCCAAAACCAAGAATAAAACTGTATTTTTGAACATCGAATTTGAAATCATCATCTTTTGAAATTAGAATATTTTATAGCGAAACGGCTCACTACAACAAAACACCATAAAAGTAGTATATCTGCACCAATTATAAAAATCGCGATTGTGGCTATTGCCATCGGGATGATTATGATGATTGCCTCAGTCGCTACCGGTGTTGGTTTGCAGCAAAAAATACGCCAAAAAGTTTCGGCTTTCAACGGGCATATTATTATTTCTAATTACGATGACAACCAATCCGAGGTAAGCGTCGAACCGATTTCCCTGCAACAGGACTTTTATCCCGAGTTTAAAAACGTAGACGGCATCAGTCATATTCAGGCCGTGGCCAGCAAAGCCGGAATCATCCGCACCGAAACCGCTTTTGAAGGCATCGTATTTAAAGGCGTAGGGAAAGACTACCAGTGGGACAACATTCAGGAATACATTATTCAGGGCCGCATTCCGAACCTGAAAGACAATCTGAATCCGGAAGTTATCATCTCGGAATATTTAGCCAATCGCCTGCGGTTAAAAGTTGGCGATAAATTCAATACTTATTTTATGAAGGATGACGGGAAACTGCCCAACCTTCGCAATTTTCAAATCGTAGGGATTTACAATTCCGGGTTTCAGGAATTTGATGCCACCTATATAATAGGAGACATTCGTCATATTCAGCGCATTAACAAATGGAGTAAAGATGAAGTGGGGGCTTTTGAAGTGTTTATCGATGATTTTACCCAAATCAAAGAAAAAGGCGAAGAAGTCTACGCCGAAATCCCGTCCACCTATAACAGTGTGACCATTGAGGAAAAATACTTCAACATTTTCGAATGGCTCAAACTTTTCGATTTTAACATTCTGGTTATCCTTATTATTATGATCGTGGTGGCTACGATTAATATGGTGGTGGCTTTGCTGGTTTTAATTCTGGAGCGCACCCAGATGATCGGAATTCTCAAAGCCATCGGTGCGAACAACTGGACCATCCGGAAAATATTTTTGTACAATGCTTCGTATTTGATCCTTCGAGGTTTGTTTTGGGGTAATCTTATCGGCATCGGGCTGTTGCTTGTCCAGAAATATTTTGGTATAATCAAGTTGAATCCGGAAAACTATTACGTAACCGAAGCACCTGTTACCTTAAACATATTTCATATTCTGGCTTTAAATTTAGGAACCGTGCTGGTTTGCCTGTTGGTTTTAATTATTCCGTCCTATATAATCACCAAAATTTCCCCGGTGAAAGCCATTCGTTTCGATTAGGAGCGAAAGGTCTGGGCATTTTTGGAAGCGCAATTCCCGCTTTCCGCTGCAATTCCTTCGCGTTGCTTCGGGATTTCCGCTGCAATCGGGGCTAGGAGAGTGGCTTTTTGGTTTATTGGAAAGATTTTAAGCTACTCCTTATATGTATAGTATAGTAAAATAGAAATCTCAACTTGTATATAGTATGGTTAAAACCGCTTCTTATCTATATATAGTATGACAAAGTCAGCCCAAACCTCAATTCACTTCGTAGTCCTTTAAAAATTGAAAAAAAACTTCCCAGGGTTACAAAATGGTTATCAGTAAGTTACAAAAAACCTTAAAAAAACTTCGCAAAAAAGAAGCATAAAAGTTTGGAAGTGGAGAAAAGAGTGCTACTTTTGCACCCGCATTAAAGTACTAGTTCATCTGACATTTTGAAACAAACCGAGTCAAAAAGATTTTTGAAAAAAAAGTTGAAAAAGATTTGGATTGTAAAGAATAAAGCAACTATCTTTGCAGCCCGCAAAATAAGGGAAGTTCTTAAAAATATTGAGCAGTGATTTTTGAAAAACGGTTTAGAAATAAATCGAAAAAAAATTTCAAAAAAAGCTTGCGAGATTTAAAAAGAGGTTCTACTTTTGCAACCCGCAAAATAAGGGAAGTTCATTTGAAATACCGGTTAAAACGGAATGAAAATTTTTTCAAAAAAAAGTTTCAAAAAGTTTTGCAGGTTTAAAAAGAAGTTTTACTTTTGCACCCGCAATCGGAAATGATAGCGAGAATAAAAAAGAAGAATACGTTCATAGACATATTGAATTG
>NZ_KE387022.1:20473-106636 GCF_000430025.1 Flavobacterium suncheonense GH29-5 = DSM 17707 | reverse complement strand
ATCGATGCGCCAACCGCTTTGGATAATTGCGCCGGAAGTATCGTTGGAACGACTTCAACCGTTTTCCCAATCACCGCTCAGGGTGAAACGTTGGTAACCTGGATTTTTGACGACGGCAACGGCAATCAGAGCCAATCGGTACAAAGGGTTTTCATTGACGATACAATAGCCCCGACAATTACCTGTCCACAGGATATTTATCTGAGTGCCTGTCAGAGTACTGCTTCATGGAGTGTTCCAACGGTTCAGGATAATTGCTCAGGATATCAGATTATACAGACTGAAGGACCTGTTTCGGGTTCAGACTTTGCTTTTGGATCAACTGCAATAAGTTATCAGGTAACAGATGCGGGAGGAAACACAGCCAATTGTTCTTTTACAGTTACCAGAGCACCAGCGTTAACAGCTGAATCAGTTAATACTAATAGTGAGTTGTATTATGGTTATTCAAGCGATCAATCCTCAGTGTTTACGGTTACACCTTCAGGAGGAAAAGCGCCTTATGCGATTGAAATTACAATGAATCGTGCTTTGAAATGCAATCAGGTAAATGACAGTGGCGATGAAAGTTGGGTAGGAGGAGCTGGAGGAGTTACAATCAATAATGGTTGTTTAGCTTTTCCGTCAACGGTGTCCGGTATTCCAAAATCAACTAAAACAATTTCCTCCGGATCCTATTCTGTAACCGTGAATTTAATGGATGATGCTGAGATAACAGCTACTGTTACGGATGCCGATGGTTGTGTTGTAACGACTTCTAAACATATTCTGGCAGATGATGTCCGTTGTTTTGCCGGCAATAGTGGAAGAGCTAAAATTGCTATTTGCCACAAAACCGGAAACACTAAAAACCCTTGTACAAGTATTTGTGTAGACGACAACGCAGTGGCAGAACATATTGCACATGGTGATTTCCTCGGAAAATGTACCTCAAACTGTATGGATCCAAATGGAGTAAGAATTGTAGAAGGAGCTGGCTTCAATGTGAAAGTTTATCCGAATCCCAGCAATTCGATCTTTAATTTAGAGATTGAAAATGGTTCCGATGCAAAAGTTATCATAGAAATATTCGATATTTCAGGCAGAAGAATCAAACAGTTAAACATAACTGATACTCCTGCCATTGCTTTCGGGGAAGAATTTCCGAGAGGTGTTTATTTAGTGAATGTACAACAGGGAGAGAACAATAAAACGATTAGAGTAGTCAAAGAGT
Source organism: Flavobacterium suncheonense GH29-5 = DSM 17707 (assembly GCF_000430025.1). GTDB lineage: Bacteria > Bacteroidota > Bacteroidia > Flavobacteriales > Flavobacteriaceae > Flavobacterium > Flavobacterium suncheonense. The sequence continues at coordinate 105,423 of NZ_KE387022.1, read as the reverse complement.
AAAATTTATAATTAAAACAAAAAGCTCCGTAAATTTTACGGAGCTTTTTTGCTATAACCAAATATTGCATTATTTTTTCACTTCAACGGAAGCACCTTCTTTTGTGGCTTTTACTTCTACTTTTTTATCACCTTCCTTGTCGCTGATTTTTACACCTTCCGAACTTACACTTACAGAGGTTCCGTCAGCAGCAGTAGAATCTGTAACAGCTTCCGCATGCGTTGGGCCTTCTTCTTTTACGGATTCAATTGCGGTTTCGGTTTCCGGTTCAATTTGTTTTTCCTTATCCTTGCAGGCTGCTAAAATCAGCAATGAAAATCCTGCGGCTGCAATTACTTTTTTCATATAGAGATTCTTTTTAATTATTCTTCAAATACAATCGTTTCCGGGTCTGCTCCTAAATCTAAGAGTAAATTTTTAACGGTTTTTACGAAATCTTCCGGTCCACACACGTAAAAATTCTGACTGAAATCTACAATGTTCTCAATCAGGAAGTTGCGGTCAATGCGTTTTTCGTGAAATCCGATTACTTTTTCACGGGTATACACGTTTACAAAATCATTTTTCAGCATGTGGAACAATTCCTGTCCCATGATAACGTCTTCCGAGGTTTTGTTCACATAAATCAGTCGGTTACCCCGAATTTTGTTGTATTTGTACAATTCTCTGAAAATGGAAAGAAAAGGAGTGATGCCGGATCCTGCCGCAATAAACACACCGGGACCTTTATAGTTAATCGTTCCGAAAACATCGTGCAGGATTAATTCGTCGCCGGCATTTATTTTACCCATTTCGTTGGTTACGCCTTTTCGGTCTTTGTAGATTTTAATCATGAATTCCAGATAGTTGGATTCTACCAGGCTGGTAAATGTGAAAGGTCGTTTCTGGTCTTTCCATTCCGGTTTGTTGATGGCTAATTCAGTAGCCTGCCCCGGGATAAAATCATAATTTTCCGGACGCTCTACTTTTATGGATTTTACATCATGCGTAACAAATTGCGATTGCAGTACTTTAACAACGTGTGAATTTTCCATGTGATGGATTTTAGAATAACTATAAATTTACGAAAATGTTTTCAGAAAAGCCACACAAAAAAAGCCAGACAATTGTCTGGCTTGTACTATAAAAATACTTGAATTTAATACAAACTAGGATATTTTGAAGGATTAACTTCGTGCATTATGCCGTATACTTTTTCAAAAATATCTTCTACGGAAGGTTTTGAGAAGTAATCACCATCCGTTCCGTAAGCCGGTCTGTGTGCTTTGGAAGCAAGCGTTTCCGGATTGCTGTCTAAATGTCTGTACCCTTTCTGTTCGTCGATAATCTGTTGTAAAATGAATGCCGATGCACCGCCCGGAACGTCTTCGTCGATTACCAGTAAACGGTTTGTTTTCGCTAACGATTTTACAATGTCGTGATTGATATCGAAAGGCAATAACGATTGTATATCAATAATTTCCGCATCAATGCCAACTTCTAACAATTCTTTGGCAGCCTGTTCCACCAAACGCAGGGTTGAACCGTAAGAAACTAACGTAATGTCGCTTCCTTGTTTGATGGTTTCCACCACACCAATCGGTGTTCTGAATTCTCCTAAGTTGGTCGGCATTTTTTCTTTTAAGCGGTAACCGTTTAGACATTCTACGATTAAAGCAGGTTCGTCAGTTTCCAGTAAAGTATTGTAGAATCCGGCAGCCTTAGTCATGTTTCTCGGAACCAAAACGTGAATACCGCGAATCGCATTGATAATCATTCCCATAGGCGAACCGGAATGCCAGATACCTTCCAAACGGTGTCCGCGTGTTCTCACGATTAACGGCGCTTTCTGACGACCGGCCGTCCTGTATTGCAACGTAGCCAAATCATCACTCATAATCTGAATCGCATACAAAAGGTAATCCAGATACTGAATTTCAGCAATCGGACGTAAACCTCTCATTGCCATGCCGATACCTTGTCCTAAAATCGTTGCTTCACGAATTCCGGCGTCGGCTACACGCAATTCGCCGTATTTTTCCTGCATGCCTTCCAAACCTTGGTTCACGTCTCCGATATTTCCGGAGTCTTCACCGAAAATCAAAGTTTCAGGATGTTTTTCGAAAATGGCGTCGAAGTTGTTGCGCAAAACCAAACGAGCATCCACTTCTTCGGAAGTTTCGTCGTAGGCAGGCAACACTTCTTTAACCGTAGTTACATTTTTATCGGATTGTGAGAACAGATGCGAACTGAATTTCGGCTGGATTTTTTCCGTATACGCGGTAATCCAGGCAGCTAATTGCGCTCTTCCGTTTTCCTTAACGATTAAACGTAAAACTTTACGGGCTGTAGTGATAATATCTTTACGAATCGGCTCTTTTAACGAAGCTAAATCGTTGGCGTATTTCTCGATGAAAACTTTATTTTCGCTAGAAGCAGCAATCGAATTCAGTAGAGCTACTAATTCCTGTTGTTCAGCTTTAATAGGCTCTACAAAAGCATTCCAGGCGGCTTTTTTGCCTTCCAGAACATCTTTTTTAGCTTGCGCATCAATGGCTTCGATTTCTTCCGCAGTGGCGATGTTGTTTTCAATTAACCATTTGCGCATTTGGGCCAAACAGTCGTATTCGGCTTCCCAGGCTAAGCGGTCTGCATTTTTGTAACGCTCGTGCGAACCGGAAGTCGAGTGACCTTGCGGTTGCGTCAGTTCGTACACGTGGATTAAAACCGGAACGTGCTCTTCACGCGCAATTTTCGAAGCACGCTGATAGGTTTCCACCAAAGCCGGATAATCCCAGCCTTTTACGTCCATAATTTCATACCCTTTGTTTTCTTCATCACGCTGGAAGCCTTTCAGAATTTCTGAAATGTCTTCTTTGGTGGTCTGGTAACGGGCGTGTACCGAAATTCCGTATTCGTCGTCCCAAACGCTCATCACCATCGGCACCTGTAAAACACCGGCAGCGTTGATGGTTTCAAAGAACAATCCTTCGGAAGTTGAAGCGTTTCCGATGGTTCCCCAAGCCACTTCATTTCCTTTGTCGGAAAAATTGGTTTGGTCGATTCCGGTTACATTTCGGTATATTTTCGAGGCCTGAGCCAATCCTAACAAACGCGGCATTTGCCCGGCAGTAGGAGAGATGTCGGCACTTGAGTTTTTCTGTTGGGTTAAGTTTTTCCAGTTGCCATTTTCATCTAACGAATGGGTAGCAAAGTGGCCGCCCATCTGACGTCCGGCACTCATCGGATCGTGGTTTAAATCGGTATGACCGTATAATCCGGCGAAAAACTGTTGCACAGTCATCTGACCGATTGCCATCATAAAGGTCTGGTCGCGATAATATCCCGAACGGAAATCACCGTTTTTAAAAGCTTTTGCCATGGCTAATTGCGGCACTTCTTTTCCGTCTCCGAAAATTCCGAATTTCGCTTTTCCCGTAAGCACTTCACGACGTCCTAAAAGGCTGCATTCGCGGCTTACAACGGCTATTTTATAATCGTTAATCACTTCGGTTTTGAAGTCTTCGAACGATAATGTTTCTTTAGAGGCAGTTTGGTTCATAGAATAGTATGTTATGCGACAAATTTAACGATTTACACAATACAAAGCAACGTGTTGTATAATATGTAATTTCATTTTTGATAATAATACAGCTAAAATTGAGCAGTTGATTAATTATTTTTTGATGATTTGTGTTTTTTATTGTAAAATATGTATTAAAAAGTATTCAAAATTATTGCCCCAACAGGTTAAAACCACTTTCTGGTAAACAATGAAATAAGGGTTTTCGGACTAATGGTAATGACAAAGCGGATTTTTTCATCATAGTTGTCCTGACCGATTTCCCAGCCGTTTTTCGAATAAACCGGGAAGTACAATTCAAAATAATCCGGTACAAAATTCAGGCGTATGCCACTGTCGTACACGAATTCCGGGCTTTGGAATTTGTTTTTGTAAGCACCTGCATCACCATATACTTCTATCCAATTCCAAATGTTAAAACTTCCGTTGAGTGTGGTCATCCATTGGTTGGCAAAACGGGTATTAAATTTAGATTTGAATCCGCCTTCCGCCATAATGAACTGTTGGCTGAACAGCCCGGTACTTTCCGAACGACCTAATAATCCGTAATCAAACAAATAATCGGTAGGGCGATCTAGTCCGAAGCTGAAAAAATCGGAATTGGTACTTCGGAACATAAACATTCCGGTAAACAGGCGCAGGTTAATCTGGCGGTTGCTGTCAAACAATTTCCGGTATTGGATTTCTCCTGAAAGTTTCCCAAAGTTGTTGGCGACCTGTACATCGGTCACCAGTTTGTAATAGTTGATAATTTCCGAATCCAATTTCAGGTAACGGATGTTGAATACGGAATAATTCTCGTCTTTGCTGGTGGCAAATGCGGAAGCTTCCCGGTCTACAAAAACGTGTCTGAAAAGGATGTTTTCTTTTCTGTTGGAGCGGTAATCTAAATCTCTGAAACTGAAACTGATAGATGGCATTACTTTTACATAGGCAGCCTCAGGTGCATAATGATAAGTGTTGGCTGCCAGCGCATATCGGATGTTGTATAATCGGTCTTCGCGAATATTCTGGTTGAAAGTCAGGAAAGCACCGCCTATTAATTGTTTGGTTTTAGAAGAATAAATCGGTGTCACATCAAAAATAAACGGTTTGTCGAGCAGGGATTTGTTATGAAAACTCAAACCGGGAGACACTCCGTCGTATAAGTTGTACGAAAACTCCGGGACATAGAAAATCTGATTGTTTTTCGAATCTTCCAGATCTTTGACAAAGGTGAATTTAAACGGACGGTCATTCCCTAAAAAACTATGCAGCGATTTCCAGTTGTTTCTCGAATTGTACTCGGGAATTTCGTTGTGGTAATTCAGGACTAATTTTTCGGCATCGGTTTTTGGAAGTGTTACCGTGGAATCTTTGGTAATGTTTTCAAACCATTGCTTATACACTACGCTGTCATTTTTCACGGCATAGAGTGAAACCGGTACATTGGTGTGGGTTTTGTTTTTGATGGTAACGTCTAATGAATTATCGTTCTTTTTGACTTTTGTGATCTTAAAATCAATCAAATCCCTGCTTTCCACCACTTTCCTGAAAAACCAGTCGATGTTTTTACCGGTTTTGCTTTTCAGCAGGTTTTCAAAATCTTTCTCGTCGGTTTGGTTCGTTTTGTTTGCGGCAATGAATTCTTTAATAGCCAGAGGAACTTTGTTTTCCCCGACAAAATCATCAAGATAATTTATGCTCAGCCCGGCACGGTATCGTCCGGCAATCTGCTCGTTGAATTTGATAAAGGTGCTTTTGTCGTCTCCAATTGCCTGATCGAGATTTTTTCGCGCCATTAACAGGTACACATAACTGTACTGGTCGTTGAAATCGGCTTTAAAAAGATTGTAGCCTTTCAGGATTCCCAATTCGGATAAATTTCCCATCATTTTCATATCCGGATAGTTGTCGCGGATGTATTTCATCGACAGATAAGCCTGCAAACCGTCGTAAATCCAGGTGTCTTTTCGGGGATTGAGCTGTAAATTGGTTTTCAGGTATTTATCGAGATAGACTTTCAGAAACTTAATTTCATACAAAAAACTGTCCGGAAACGGGCTGATAAAAGCCGGCAGCTGGTTCAAACCATAAAACGGATTGCGGTCATAATCGGCTTGGGAAATCAGGATTTTTTCGTGTTTCAAACTTCCGAATTCTTCCGCCACATAATTTGTGATTTTGTCGATAACCAGTGCTTTCTGAATTTCATTCAACCGTCTGTCTTTCAGATTGGTAACCACCTCATTGATGCCATTTTTGTAGCTGTAGAAAGTTGGTTTGGTTTCAATGTAAATATCAAAATCGTTACGGTTGTTACCGGAAAGCTGGTAGGTTTTGACCGTTTCTGATTCGGTTGTACCTACGGTATTTAAATCGGAAAAAAGATGGAGTTTGCTGTCTAAGGTGAAGGTAATCTGGTAGTTGCAGTTTGCATTGGCAATATCGTCGAGGTTTTCATTGCTGTATTGTACAAAGCCGTTCTTTTCCAGTCGGGCAGGCGTGAGGAACCAGTTTTTCAGGATGAAGGAGCCGTCGTTCTTAAATCCGAAGCGGGTAAAACGTTCATTCGGAATTTTAACCTGATAGTTGAGTTTCAGGGTAACTGTTTCGTTAGGAAGCAGGGCGTTTGCTAATTTGACGGAAAGCAAATCCGGATGATTTTCAGGTCGGATAAACTCAACCGTTTGCCCGTTAGTAGTTGCCTCATGTAGCGTTGTATTGCCGCGGTCTTCCTCTTTTGCCAAATGAAAACTGCGCACAAATTCATCGGAAAACCGTTTGCCTAACGGAGATTTTTTGTCGGAATACGCATTGTTCCAGTCGTTCAGGAGTATTTCTTTCAAAACCACATCAGACGTATTCGTAAACTGGATTTCCTGTGCTACCGTAATGGTTTTAGACTCTGAATGCAGCGTTGCTTTTAGGCTGTTACTGTGTTGCGCACCAGCGTTTTGAAAAATCAGCGTTGACAATAAAATCAGGTGAATTTTTATAGAAAAAAGAAATCGGTTGCGCATGTAAATATCAATCTGAATCAGGTTCGTAAATATAGGTAAAAAACGCATTTTTCATAATTTTTTTCTCAACTGTATTTTTATCTGTAAAACTTTTCTTTATAAAGCAAAGAATAACGAAAATTTAAGGAGCTGCATGGTGAAAATGAAGAAGTTATCTGTAACTTAGTTGCCCCAATTTCAAAACGATGATTAAAAAACTACTATTACTTTTTGTTGCTTTGGTTTATCAGGCAACGTATGGTCAGGTTGTTATTAACGAGATTGACTCGGATACACCCGGCACAGACCAACTGGAATTCGTTGAATTAAAATCCGAGACGCCTAATTTCCCCTTAGACGGCTATGTTTTGGTTTTTTTTAATGGAGGCAGTTCTGCACCATATTCCGGTACGTCCTGTTACTATGCTTTTGATTTGGATGGCTATACAACCGATGTCAACGGAATCGCACATTTCGGAAACAATCAGGTAACGCCATCGCCAATGGGAATTTTCCCAAACAATACCATACAAAACGGGCCGGATGTTGTAGCCTTGTATCTTGGCAACGCATCCGATTTCCAATTTGCGGTTCAGCCGGGAACACCAGCAACGGCAACCAATCTGATTGATGCGGTCGCTCATAACAATACAACAACTGTACCCGCGAATTTAATGAGCATCTTAGGGATTACGGTTTGTAGTAATGAAAACGCTAATGGTTTAGGTACCTCACAATCCATACAACGAAAAAATGACGGTACTTACGAAGTAAAAGCACCTACGCCGGGCGCTAATAATGACGGAAGCGGAGTGGTGTTGAATTATATTTCGGTTGCTCCGTCCATTCCGGTAATTCACGAGGGCGATAGTTTTAATTTCGTTTTTACGACCAGTCAGCCTGTTCAAAATGAGAATTTGATTTTCAATTTTACCCTGAATAACGGCAATTTCAACATGTCTGATTTTTCAGGAGGATTGACGGTTATGATTCCTGTTGGAGAAACAACTGGTCAGACCGGAATAATTATAGCCAACGACGGTTTAGACGAAGGCGACGAGGAAATGAAATTAGTTTTCCAGCCTTTGCCGTTTGGATATGTGGCCAACAATAACAACATTATTTACAGAGTATACGATGCAAATTATGTGGTACAGCCATACGGAACACCGATTAATCCAACGTACGGATTGGTTACTCCAACGATTCCGCCGGGATATTATGATTCATTGGAAGGATTGTCTGGGGATGCTTTAAAACAAGCCCTTCAGGACATTATTGCTAATCCTGCGGTAGTTCGGGCACATAATTATGGTGATATCTGGGAAATACTGCAAAGTGCCGATGTTAACCCAGAAAACAGTAATCAGGTCTGGATGTACTATGTTGAAGCACCAAGAGCAAAATTAGACCGACAAACCGAAAGCAGCGGTGTTGGGAAATGGGTAAGAGAACACGTTTTTGCTCAGGCAAGAGGCGGATTTTCAGGAGGAACTTCTTCCACACCTGACGGAATAAACGTTTGGTTACCAACCAATGCAGATGACATTTTGGCGGCTCACGCAGATGCACATCATCTACATGCCGAAGATGGCGTTGAGAACGGGATAAAAAGCAACAAAGATTTTGGTCTGGATGCCTACAATGGTCCGGCCGGAACGCAGGGAAAATGGAAAGGCGATATTGCCAGAGCGCTGTTTTATATGGCTGTCCGGTATAATGCCTTGAGTCTGGTAAACGGTAATCCGCCCGATACATCAGGAAATCAGATAATGGGCGATTTAGCCACCTTATTAACCTGGAACCACACAGACCCGCGCGACGATTTCGAAATGAATCGCAACAATTACATTTATACCTGGCAGATGAACCGCAACCCGTTTATCGATTATCCGAACCTTGCGGATTATATCTGGGGACCGAATGTGGGGCAACCGTGGTCGGCCACGTTAAGTACCGGCGAATTTGCGGAGCTGAAACTGTCTTTGTATCCAAATCCGGCTTCCGAAAGCATTACGATTGCAGGAGTTCAGGAAGAAGCGGTAGCGGTGTTTTACAACATGACCGGGCAGAAAGTTAAAGAAGTGGAATTCAGTGGTCAGACAACAATCCGACTTGACTTGCAGGCTGGTTTGTATATGGTGAAAATCACATCCGGAAACCAATCGACAACCAGAAGACTGATTGTTAAGTAAGTACCGGAATTATAAGTGGTTTGCTTTGAGGAAGCACAATCGAATCTTAAAATCTAAAACTATGGAAACTAAGATGATATGGGCGAATTTATGCTCAGCTGATTTAAACCGCACAACGGAATTCTATACAAAACTGGGATTTAAGGAAAACGACAACAATACTTCCCCCGAGTTAACCAGTCTGGTTTTCGGAAACAGCAGGTTTGTGATTAATTTCTTCAGAAAAGAGCGCATGGAAGTCAGTATTAATGGTGAAGTAACTGATACGCAAACGAGTAATGAAGTAATCTTTTCTTTGTCGGCAACAAGCAGAGAAGAAGTAGACCAATGGGTAGAAAACGTTAAAGCGGCCGGCGGAACCATCTTTTCCAATCCGCAAAACTTTGAGAAAGGCTACACGTTTGGGTTTGCCGATCCGGACGGTCATAAATTTAACGTATTGTATTGGCCCGGAATGTAGAATTGCAGAGGCTGAAAACATAAAAAAAAGCTTCCGGTGTGGAAGCTTTTTTGTCTCTTAGAAGTTAGGACTAAGATTGTATTTTTTATAGAAAGTGTCTAATACTTCAAGTACTTCGTCTTCCGTATCCACTACTTTGATTAGGTTTAAATCTTCAGGATTAGCGTTCTTTTCCTGATCAATCATGACTGTTTTTACCCAGTCTAATAATCCGCTCCAGAAATCTCTTCCCACCAAAATAATCGGAAATTTACCAATTTTTTTCGTTTGGATTAAGGTAACCGCTTCAAACAATTCGTCCAAAGTTCCGAAACCGCCCGGCATTACCACAAAGCCCTGAGAATATTTTACGAACATAACCTTACGCACGAAGAAATAATCGAAATTCAGGTTTTTGTCCTTGTCGATATACGGATTGAAATGTTGCTCAAATGGCAATTCGATGTTCAAACCTACGGAAGTTCCGTTGCCTAAATGGGCGCCTTTGTTACCGGCTTCCATAATTCCGGGACCACCGCCGGTAATAACACCGTATCCGGCCTGAGAAATTTTATAAGCAATCTTTTCCGCCAGTAAATAATATTTGTTGTCCGGTTTAGTACGAGCTGATCCGAAAATCGAAACACAAGGGCCGATTCGTCCCATGGTTTCATAACCGTTCACAAACTCAGACATGATTTTAAAAATTGCCCAAGAGTCGTTGGCTCTTATTTCGTTCCAGGTTTTCTGTTTGAACTTTTCCTGGATTTTGTCGTCGTCACTCAAAAATTCTTCTTTCATCATTTTTCGTTTCGTTAAAAATTAAATAGCCTGCTAATGTAATTCTTTTTTCAAAAACTGCGCGGTGTAGCTATTTTTATTTTTGATGACTTCCTCCGGTGTTCCTTTGGCCACGAGTTGTCCGCCGCCTTTTCCGCCTTCGTAACCAATGTCGATGATGTAATCGGCGAGTTTTATAACGTCTAAATTGTGTTCGATAATTAAAACCGTGTTGCCTTTGTCGACTAATTTGTTGATGACTTCCATCAGCACGCGAATGTCTTCGAAATGCAGTCCTGTGGTTGGTTCGTCTAAAATGTAAAACGTGTTTCCGGTATCTTTTTTGGATAATTCCGTAGCCAGTTTGATGCGTTGTGCTTCACCACCGGACAACGTTGTACTTTGCTGACCAAGCGTGATATAGCCCAAACCAACATCCTGAATCGTTTTTACTTTTCTGTAGATTTTTGGTATGTTTTCGAAGAAATCCACAGCTTCGTCCACCGTCATTTCCAAGATATCCGAAATCGATTTTCCTTTGTAACGGATTTCCAGCGTTTCGCGGTTAAAACGTTTGCCCTGACAGGTTTCACATTCCACATAAACATCAGGTAAGAAACTCATTTCGATGGTTCGAACTCCGGAACCTTCACAAGTTTCACAACGTCCGCCGGAAACATTGAAACTGAAACGTCCCGGTTTGTAGCCGCGAATTTGCGCTTCAGGCGTTTGGGTGAACAACGTTCGGATTTCCGAAAACACATCGGTATACGTCGCCGGATTCGAGCGCGGTGTACGGCCAATCGGGCTTTGATCGATGTCGATTACTTTATCAATATGTTCTAAACCTTCAATTTTTTTATACGGCTGCGGTTTTTTTACCGCGTTGAAGAAATGCGCATTTAAAATAGGGTAGAGCGTCTCATTAATCAGGGTTGATTTTCCGCTTCCTGAAACTCCGGTCACGCAAATCAGTTTACCCAATGGGAATTCTACGGTAACATTTTTCAGGTTGTTTCCGGTGGCTCCCGATAATTTAAGAACATTTCCATTGCCTTCGCGACGCGTTTTCGGAACGGCAATTTCCATTTTTCCGTTCAGGTATTGAGCGGTTATTGTATTTTCTTTCAGTAATTCTTTCGGTGTGCCTTTGCTGATGATTTCACCGCCGAAACGACCTGCTTTTGGTCCGATATCAATTACATAATCCGCACGTTCGATCATGTCTTTGTCGTGTTCCACTACAATTACCGAGTTTCCGATATCGCGTAATTGTTCCAGCGAATGAATCAGTTTTTCATTGTCGCGCTGGTGCAATCCGATGCTGGGTTCGTCTAAAATATACAATACGCCAACCAATTGCGAACCGATTTGGGTTGCCAGACGAATGCGTTGTGCTTCACCGCCGGACAGTGATTTTGAACTTCGGTTCAGGGCTAAATAATTCAGTCCCACATCGACCAGAAAGCTTAACCGCGCTTTGATTTCTTTCACCACTTCCACCGCAATGGCGCGTTGTTTTTCCGTAAGATGCTTGTCTAAATCGTTGAACCATTCACACAGTTCATCAATGTCCATCGCTGATAATTCGCCAATGTTTTTTCCGTTGATTTTGAAGTATAACGATTCTTTTTTCAAACGGGTGCCGTGACATTCCGGACATTCGATTTCGTCCATGAATTCTTTGGCCCAGCGTTTAATGGAAGCCGATCCGCTTTCCTCGTATTGGTTTTTGATGAAATTCGAAATCCCTTCAAAATCAATTTTGTAATCTTTGGTGATGCCCATTACTTTGGAAACCACTGAGAATTTCTCATTTCCGCCGTTTAAAATCATGTCCATGGCTTCAGCCGGAATGTTTTCGATGGAATCTGTCAGTTTAAAGCCGAATTTTTCCCCGATGATTTCCAGCTGTTTGAAAATCCACGAACTTTTTTGTTCGCCAAGCGGCGCAAATCCACCTTGTTTGATGGAAAGTTTTGGGTTTGGGATGATTTTGTTCAGGTTGATTTCATTTACCGTTCCCAAGCCGTTACAGTGTTCGCACGCACCTTTTGGCGAGTTGAACGAGAAGTTGTTCGGTTCCGGATTCGGATAGGAAATTCCGGTGGTTGGACACATCAGGTTTCTGCTAAAATAGCGCACTTCCTGACTTTCCTGCTCTATAATCATCATAATGCCGTCGCCGTGGTACATCGCGGTTTTGATGCTCTCGGTAAGGCGTTTGTCTAAATCTTCCGTTTTTTCAATCGCCATGCGGTCGATTACGGTTTCAATGTCGTGAGTTTTGTACCGATCAACTTTCATTCCGTATTCCAAATCACGGATTTCACCATCCACACGGACTTTTACAAAACCTTGTTTGGAAATCTGCTCGAACAATTCGCGGTAATGTCCTTTTCGGGAACGGATAATCGGTGCTAAAATGTTGATGCGTTTGCCGTTGAAATGCTCAAAAATCAATTCCTTAATCTGATCATCCGAATACGAAACCATTTTTTCGCCCGTGTTGTAACTGTACGCTTCTCCTGCTCTGGCGAATAACAGACGCAGGAAGTCATAAATTTCGGTAATGGTTCCCACGGTGGAACGCGGGCTTTTGCTGGTGGTTTTCTGCTCGATGGCAATTACGGGAGAAAGACCGTCGATTTTATCCACATCGGGACGTTCCAACCCACCTAAGAACTGACGGGCGTATGCGGAAAAGGTTTCAATGTAACGACGTTGTCCTTCGGCATAAATCGTATCGAACGCCAAAGACGATTTTCCCGACCCCGAAAGCCCGGTAATCACCACCAGTTTTTCACGCGGAATGACTACGTCAATATTCTTGAGATTGTGCGCGCGGGCGCCTAAAACTTCAATCGTTTCTTCTGTATTGAACATAAATAAGTTGTGTAGTTGTGCAAAAACGCAAAGGTACAGTTTTGTGACTAATTTTCAGTGGTAGAGGTGTAAAGAAAATGATGTTTTTATTTGTTTTTTGGAAGGAGTTGCCACGAATGTACGAATGATTATTTTAATGAATAGTTTTTAAAATTCGTGTATTCGTGGCTCAGTAAATTATTCAATACGAAGCGATTTCAGTTTTTCGCGGTACGTGGTAAGAATGTCTGATTTTTCGATGTAGCCCAGGCAATGGTTGTTTTTGAGCACAAACAGGATGTCATAACCGGTTGCTTCAAATTTTTCCATGACGGTTTCCATGATTTCGTCGTAACTGATGGTGTCTTTCGGTTGTTCGATAACGTCTTGTAACGCAGTATATTTCGTCTGAAAGGAATTGAAAATTATCGGACGAATAGTGTCGAAATTGATGATGCCGACAAATTCTTCTTTTTCGTTGGTAACCGGAAAAATCGTTTGTCTGGTTTGTGAAAGGACAGCAGTTACATCTTCCAGTTTTGCCGTATCGGGAATGGTAGCAAAATTGGCTTTGATGTGTTTGGATAACTCAATGGTAGAAAGGATGTTGCGGTCTTTGTCGCTGGTGAAAACAGTTCCGGTATCGGCTAAATTTTTAATGTCCATCGAATGTTCTTCCATTTTTTTGGAAATGATGAAACTAATCGAGGAAACAATCATCAGCGGAACAAATAATCCGTAACCGCCTGTTATTTCGGCAATAAGGAAGATTGCGGTTAAAGGCGCGTGAAATAATCCGCTTAACAAACCCGCCATTCCCACGATGGAAAAATTACTGATGGGCAAATCTTTATCAATTCCTGTCAAAAGGAAAAATTTCGAAACAAAATAGCCGAGATAAGAGCCTACAAAAAGCGAAGGCGCAAAGTTACCGCCGTTTCCGCCGCTTCCCAAAGTCAAACCGGTTGCCACGGATTTAATCATCATCGTTACGCCGATAAAAGCCAGTAAAATCCATTCGTTGGATTTGAATTTTTCAAGAATGGTATTTTCCAGTAAAATTCCCGGATTTGTGGAAGACAAGGCTTTAATACTTTCATAACCTTCCCCGAAAAGTGTCGGGAAAAAGAAAATCAGCACGGCCAGCATTCCGGCTCCGACTAAGGCTTTTTTATAGGTGGAAGATTTGAATCGGCTAAAAAAATGTTCTACTTTCCGGAAGTTTCGGGCGTGATAAACGGACACTAAACCCGCCAGAATCCCAAGAATGATATAGTACGGAATGTTGTGATAATCAAAGGTTAACTCGTTTCGGAAAGAGAGCAGAATGTCTTCTTTTAAAACTATAGTCGATACCAAAGCGCCAGTTGCTGCGGAAATCATAATCGGGATGAAAGCGGTGACACTCATATCCGCCAAAATCACTTCGATGGCAAACAAAACTCCTGCGATTGGGGCGTTAAAAGCGGCACCAATTCCGGCTGCGACACCACAGGCCAACAGTAAAGTCCGGTCTTTGTAATTCAGACGGTATTTTTGGGCGTAATTCGAACCGAAAGCCGCGCCCGTAATCGTAATCGGTGACTCCAATCCCGCGGAACCACCCATGCCCACGGTTAAGGAACTCGTGATGATTTGCGCATACATTTGTTTTCTCGGCATGATGCCCGAATTTTTAGCCACAGCAATCATGATTTGTGAGGTGCCTTTTTCGATGCTCCCGTCAAGGAACTTTTTCACCACCCAAGCGGTCAGCAAAATCCCGATTACCGGAAGTAAACTGTTCGAATACGGCAAATGAAAAATACGGTCAATATAATTGGCAAACCGGAACACTGAATGTGCGAAAGTTTTCAGCACAATTACCGCCAAAGCCGAAGAAATCCCTACCAAAACACAGGAAACATATAAAAACTGGCGATTGCTCAGCATCGATTTCAGCAGGAATAAAAAGGCTTCAAATCGCTTTAACTGCTTGCGTATGAATAAAGTAAAAAATGAAGCTTTCCGGTTTGGCATTTGATTTTTTGCTTTCTGATTGAATTAAAACGCTAAAATACGTCATTTTTATCAGAACAGCATTTTAAGGAAATTATAAATTTCGCAGCGCTTCGCGTTGGCTTAAGGGTTTTAAATTGGTTTTGCCGACAAACTCGGTTACGTCTTTCGGGTTGAAACGACTGTAATCCCGCAACGCCCAACCAATAGCTTTCTGAATGAAAAATTCTTTGGAAGCAGCGTGTTTTTCGCATACGGAAAACAATAATTCCGCATCGGTTTTGGCTTTGTAATCCAATTGAAACAGAATGGCGGAACGGTTCAGCCACATGTTATCGGAATTTGAAAATTTGTGCACAACATTTTGTACTTCATCCGGAAACTGAACGAGATAATTGCCTAACAGGTATTTCGCTATCGTATCCACACTGTCCCACCATGAATGTGTAATGATCAGTTTTTCAAGGAGTTGAATATCATCTTTTTGATATTTATTTTTGAGTTCTTTTATCAGGATTTCAATCGCACAGTAATGAAATTCGCGTTCTTTCTTTTGGTACAATTCCAAAGCAATTTCACGGGCATTCTGCTTGACTTCGCCCTTGTGAAGCCTCCAGATTTCCTTAAATAAAATTCGTCTGGGTGTGGTTTTGATTCCTAAAAAGGAAAAGTTGTTTTTCATGTACGCTTCCATCGGTGCGGCCAATTCGGCTGCGGCATTTTCGCGGAAGACTTTTTCAAGTTCGGCAATAAAAGACATTATAAAATGGCAAGTTTTTGTTGGGCGTGCTGGCGTAAATCTTCAAAAAAAGCGGTGAATTCTTCTTCAAATTCGGTGTAATATTCCCGTAGTTCTTTTACGGCGTTTTGCATGTGGGCGCGGTTTTTTGTGCGGTGGTCCATCTGGAATAAAATCTTCTCGATGCCTTCCACAGTTCCGTAGGAAACCAGCCAGTTTCGGCCAATCATATACGGCATCATCCCCTGTGTTTTTGGAGTAAGCCAGTCGTAATTTTCTCTCAGGGAATTGTAAAAACGTTCTGCGTAATGTTCCAGTTTTTCATTGGAATATTTTGCCCAGTTCTTCGCCAGAAAATGATCGTAAATGATATCCATAATCACTCCGGAATAATGTCCGTATTTTTCATGTAGCCGATGTTTGCTCTGCCTGAAAACTGGATGTGCGTCGGTAAATGTATCAATGGCGCGATGCAGTAAAATGCCTTTTTGCACATCAACGGGAAATTGTTCATAATCGTGACCGCGGATGCCGTCCGCCATAAAATTCCCGATTTTAATCAAATCGTTTTCTCCGGAAAGATAGATGTGTGCTAAAAAGTTCATCAGACTAATTTAATAATTTTAATTGATGAATTTTAAATTTTAAATGATTTTCTCGAAACCACAATTCGTTATATTTGTCACTGCATTTATAATTTAACATTTAAAATTCAGAATAAACTTTTTATGACTTTAATAAAATCCATTTCAGGAATTCGCGGAACTATCGGAGGGAAAGTAGGAGATAATCTTACTCCTGTCGATGCCGTGAAATTCGCTTCTGCTTACGGAACTTTTCTAAAACAGAATATCAGCAAGGATAAGTTAACTGTTGTAATCGGTCGTGATGCGCGTATTTCCGGACCGATGATTCACAATCTGGTAGTCAATACGTTAATCGGTTTAGGGATTGATGTAATCGATTTAGGCTTATCCACCACGCCAACCGTAGAAGTTGCTGTTCCTTTGGAAAAAGCCGATGGCGGAATCATTTTAACCGCATCCCACAATCCGAAACAATGGAACGCACTGAAATTGCTGAACGCAAAAGGCGAGTTTTTAAGCGGAGCCGACGGTGCCAAAATCCTCGAAATTGCCGAAGCGGAAGCTTTTGATTTTTCCGATGTGGATAGTTTGGGAACAGTTACCGAAAACGATGCTTACATGGACATCCACATCGACGAAGTACTGAATTTACCTTTGGTGGATGCTGAAGCAGTGGCTAAAAGAAAATTCAAAGTAGTTGTGGACGGCGTGAATTCTTCAGGAGGTATCATTATCCCGAAATTGTTGGAACAAATGGGCGTGGAAGTCGTAAAATTATACTGCGAACCTAACGGACATTTCCCGCACAATCCGGAGCCATTGAAAGAACACTTGGGCGATATCTGCAAATTGGTGGTTGATGAAAAAGCCGATTTCGGAATCGTAGTCGATCCGGATGTAGACCGTTTGGCCTTTATTTCCAACGACGGAGAAATGTTCGGGGAAGAATATACTTTGGTGGCCGTTGCCGATTATGTATTGAGCAAAACACCGGGGAATACGGTTTCCAATATGTCATCTTCAAGAGCTTTGCGTGACATTACCGAAAAACACCACGGAAGCTATCAGGCAAGCGCGGTAGGTGAGGTGAATGTTGTGGAATTGATGAAAGCAACCAACGCCATCATCGGTGGGGAAGGAAACGGCGGAATTATCTATCCGGAAATCCATTACGGTCGTGACGCGTTAGTAGGCGTGGCTTTGTTCCTGACACATTTAGCGAATCAAGCGCAAACTGTTGCAGAAATGAGAGCTGCTTATCCGCAGTATTTTATGAGCAAAAATAAAATCGAACTGACGCCACAGATTGATGTCGATAATGTAATGAAGCAGATTGCAGAAAAATACGCTTCGGAAAACCTTTCAACCATTGATGGTGTAAAAATCGATTTCCCAATGGAATGGGTACATTTGAGAAAATCCAACACGGAACCTATCATCCGCATTTACACGGAAGCACCAACGCAAAATGCAGCCGATGTTTTAGCGGAACGTTTTGTAAGCGAACTGAAACAGATAGCCGGAATTTAATTTTATCAAAACCCTGAGCCTCAACTCAGGGTTTTTTATGGAACCGCATGAGTGTTAAAAATTGAGGAAAGATTTTAAAATCAAGTTAATCGCTAATTCAAATTTCCAAAAAACCGTATCTTTGACCGCAAATGCACAATGACATGACTATCACTGCCAAAACCACGCAACTGGAACAGTATTTTCAGCAGTTCAGAAAGAATATCATCGGAATTGATCAGGATTTTGAATCGCCTTTCGGAACCAAGAAAATCATTTATACCGACTGGACGGCTTCGGGTCGTTTGTACCGCCCGATTGAAGAAAAAATGATTAACGACTTCGGCCCGTTCGTTGCCAATACGCATACCGAAACCACCGTTTCCGGAACCGCGATGACCATGGCGTATCACGAAGCGCGTCATATCATTAAAAATCACGTTAACAGTAATGAAGACGATGTGTTGATTGTTGACGGTTCGGGAATGACTGGTGTAGTCAACAAATTTCAGCGTATTTTAGGATTGAAAGTGCCTGAAAACCTTCAGAAATACACCCAAGTGCCGGAAGAGAAAAAACCGGTGGTGTTCATTTCCCACATGGAGCATCATTCCAATCACACTTCCTGGCTGGAAACCATTGCCAAAGTTGAAGTCATTCCGGCCTGCGAAAAAGGTTTGATTTGCTTAGAGAGTTTTAAAGCCTTACTGGAAAAATACAAAGACCGAACGTTGAAAATAGCTTCTATAACAGGTTGTTCCAACGTAACCGGAATTCGGACGCCATATCACGAAATTGCGAAGTTAATCCATCAGTATAACGGAGTTTGTTTTGTGGATTTTGCCTGTTCGGCGCCGTATATTAAAATCGATATGCATCCTGCAGACAATTCGGAAGGCTATCTGGATGCGATTTTCTTTTCTCCACACAAATTTTTAGGCGGTCCGGGAACTTCGGGCGTGCTGATTTTCAATAAAAAGCTGTACAAAAACATGGTGCCCGATCATCCGGGAGGCGGAACGGTTAGCTGGACGAATCCTTGGGGCGAGCACAAATATCTGGACAATATCGAAGAGCGTGAAGACGGCGGTACACCGGGCTTTCTTCAGGTAATTAAAACTGCTTTGGCCATTCGCCTGAAAGAGCAGATGGGCGTGGAGAATATTCTGAAACGCGAACACGAAATCGTGGAATACGTTTTTGAACAACTGAAAACCATTCCGAATTTAAACATTCTGGCCGGTCAGCACGAAAACCGTTTGGGCGTGATTTCGTTTTATATAGACGATTTGCATTTCAATTTAGGCGTAAAACTGCTGAACGACCGTTTCGGAATCCAAACCCGCGGCGGATGCAGTTGTGCCGGAACCTACGGACATTATCTGTTGCACGTAGATCAGGAACAGTCACATTATTTAACCGATAAAATTACAGCCGGAGATTTAATCGAAAAGCCGGGATGGATCCGAATGTCGATTCACCCTACGACTACTTCTGCGGAAATCGAATACGTTTGCAACAGCATCAAAGCCTTAGCGGAACATCATCAGGAATGGGCCAAAGACTATGAATACAACAAGGCTTCGAATGAGTTTTTGCATAAAAATGCTTTGCACAGGGAAAAAGAAATGGTAACCGATTGGTTTAAATTATAAAGAAAAAGCTCAGTGATTACTGAGCTTTTTCTTTTCTGTGTTTCCAGCGCTTATGCGTCCAGAAATAGTATTCCGGTGCTTCGTAGATTTGTTTTTCCACTTCTTTAATGAAACGACGGCTTATTTCGTGTTCCGGCATTGCAGCTGCATCATCGGTAATTGGAATGAAGGTAGCATTGTAATGACCGCGTTTTACTTTTTCCACTTTCATATAAAGTACATTCATGTTCAGGTTTTTGGCTAAGCTCTCACCGCCAGTGTGAATCGGTACGGTATATCCCATAAAAGTATCCCAGTATTTCGTGCGGTGTGGTACAGGGTTCTGATCACTGATAAAACCATACAAACCAAGAATCCCGGCCTGCTGATTTTCAGTTACGGTTTTAATGGTGCTTTTGGTGTCAATTAAAACAGCATCAAATTTCGAACGAATGTCTTTGACCAATTTGTCGAAATATTTGTTTTGGATTTTTTTGTAAATACCGTATCCTTTAAAATTAACGTGTGTGCCCAGCGTAATAGACCATTCCCAACTGGCGTAATGTGCATAAAAAAGAATAATACTCTTGTTTTTCTTTTCGTATTCATGAAACAATTCAATGTTGGAAAACGTAAATCGTTTCTGCATTTCTTTTTTTGAAATGGTAAGGGTTTTGATCATCTCCAGAAACATATCGCACATGTGTTTGTAGAATTTCTTTTCCACTTGCAGACGCTCTGCTTCAGACAGATGGGGAAGCGTTAATTCCAGATTTTTACGAACTACTTTTTTTCGGTAGCCGATTACATAATAAACCAGTATGTAAATACAATCGGAAAGGAAATAGAATATGGGAAAAGGAAGTATTGAAACCAGCCACAAAATAGGGTAGACCAATAGGTATATAATGAACTGCATTACTTTAATTTTTTACAAATATACTTTTTAAAGCGATTATTTGGCTATTAAATTAACATTGATAACAGAAACAATTGGTAAATTTACAGTCAGAAAATTCTAACTATGAATCCGATTTTATTGTTTATCATTGCCGTTACTGCTATTTTTAGTTACCGTGGATTTAGAGATGAGGCATTTTTCAGAAAATACGAGTTTCATATCGGAAGTATCCGTGCCGGAGAGCATCTGAGAATGATTAGCTCGGGATTTTTGCACGCCGATTTTACGCATTTGATTTTCAACATGCTGACGCTCTATTTCTTTGCGCCTGTGGTGATTGCTTATTTGGGGGTGTTGCACTTTCTGATAATTTATCTGGGCAGTCTTTTGTGTGGAAGTTTACTCTCGTTATACATACATAAAAATGAATATTACTACCGGGCCATTGGTGCTTCCGGAGCGGTGACAGGAGTATTGTATTCTGCCATTTTATTGCGCCCGGATATGACTTTAGGATTGTATTTCATTATTCCGGTTCCGGCTTATTTGTTTGGAATTGGCTATTTGTTGTATTCGATTTACGGGATGCGGACAAGAACGGATAATATCGGGCATACCGCACATTTCGGCGGCGCAATCGGCGGATATGCAATTACGTTGGCTCAGGTTCCTTCGATGCTATATGAAAATACGCTGATGGTGATTTTGCTGGCCATACCCATTATTTTGCTTTTTATTCTTGAAAAATCAGGGAAACTGTAAGTTTGGCATTCCTTTTGATTTGTACCTGACAACTTAATACTTTAAAATATGAGAAAAGTAATTTTAATAGCCGTAACCTTGTTTATGACAACATTTTCAAACGCACAAGAAATGAAAACAGTACAGCAGATTGTTGTTTCCGGAGAGGGAAAAATCAAAGTAACGCCCGATCAGGCCATTATCAATGTGGGCGTTGAAAATACCGGTAACGATGCCGCAGAAGTGAAGAAGAAAAACGATGTCGCCATCGACGCCATTCTTAAATACTTAAAAGGAGCCAAAATCCCAGCCTCAGATTATCAGACCAAGCAGGTAAGTTTGTTTAAGAATTACGATTATGAGAAGAAGAAGCATTATTACCAGGCTTCCCAAATGGTTTCGATTACTTTGAAAGATCTGTCAAAGTACGATGCGGTTATGATGGGGTTGGTAGATGCCGGAGTGAATACGATTCACGGAGTGGAATTCAAAACCTCAAAATTAGCACAATACGAATCGGAAGCGCGAGTAAATGCGGTTCAGAATGCTAAAGCCAAAGCCTTGGATTACGCCGGAGCACTTAACCAGAAAGTAGGCAAAACACTTTTGGTTACCGATAACTCATCCACCTATTATCCAAGACCGATGTATGCGGCCATGAAAGTGGAAATTGATGCAGGTATGCCAAGAGAAACTTTAGCAGTCGGGGAAATTGAAGTAACCGCGAATGTGACGATTAACTTTGCCTTAGAATAGTTAATAGATTGTTTGATGAATGAAAAAGCTCTTAACCAGGTTAAGGGCTTTTTTTATGCTTAGAGCAGGATTATTTCATGATTCTGAGCAAGGGAATTTTACTCAGGTTTATAAAAACAAAAAAGCACTCAAGTAAAACTGATGGAATCGTCTTTAATTTGTGAATAAGGATTTCTCCGCTTCGCTCCGAGATCCTGAGTAAGGTGAACCTTACTCAAATAAAATGAAACAAAAAAAGCACTCAAGTAAAACTTGGTGCTTTTTCCATATTCATTTTATTTGTGGGGAGAGCAGGATTCGAACCTGCGAAGACTTAGTCAGCAGATTTACAGTCTGCCCTCGTTGGCCGCTTGAGTATCTCCCCAACGCATAATTGCTTATTGCGGTTGCAAATATAGAACTGTTTTTTCGTTATGCAAGTGTAAAATAAAGATAATTTGAAAGTTTTTTTTAACGCCTTGGAAGTGAATAAAATAAAAAAATCCCCCGAAGGAGATTTTATAAGCTATGGTTTGTTTTGAAGCTTATTTGGCTAATAATTCGGCCACTTTTGCTTTCAATTCTGCACCTCTTAAGTCTTTTGCAACGATTTTTCCGCTCGCATCCAAAATGAAAGTAGCCGGAATGGATTGTACACCATATTGTTTTGCAATCGGATCTTCCCAGTGTTTTAAATTGGAGATATGTGTCCAGGTTAATTGATCTTTAGCAATGGCTTCTTTCCATTTTGCAGCGTCTTTATCTAAAGAAACACCGATAATGTTTAATCCTTTTGCTTGGAACTCGTTGTAAAGAGCAACTACATTAGGGTTTTCAGCACGGCAAGGACCACACCAGGAAGCCCAGAAATCGATAATGGTTACTTTTCCCAGGGATTCTTTTAAGGAAACTGTTTTTCCTTCAGGGTTTGGTGCTGAGAAGTCCGGAGCATTATTTCCGATTGTAGCGACGCTATTTAGTGCTTTTACAAATTCTCCAACACGTTTTCCGCTTTTGGTTTTTTGGATGTCGGTGGTAAGTGTGTTAAAGTAATCTTTAACTTTTTTAGGGTCTAAGCTTTGTCTGCCGATAAAATTTTCAAGTAATAAAGCAGACAGGAAGGCATTTGGATTTTGCTCAATAAATTTTTCAGATAGTTTGTCCATTTCTTTTTGAAAAACAGCATTTTCTTCTCTTAATGCTTCAACCGTTTTCATGTCGCCTGATTTGCTGGCATCGATGAATTTTTGTTGATTGGCTTTTTGAAAAGCAACCATTCTTTTAAATATCGGACTGGTTTCTTCGTTGTATTTCTGAAATTTTTCATTGTTTTCTGTTCCTCCAATTTTTGATTTTTGGATAGTGTCTTTATCTACGATGATATTAATTTCACCATTCTCAAAAATAAACGGAACCATTCCGTTGTTAACTCCTTCAATCATTATAAAAGCAATCTCAGGACCATCAGGATAACTGCCTTTTAATTCGAATTTACCGTTTTCAATTTTTACAGTGTCTTTTGGTAAAACTCCCATCTCGTCCTGAACCTGAAGAATAGCCATTTTTCCGTTTTCAACACCTTCGGCAGTTCCGTTAATTACGAATTCATTATCGCCGATTTTGCTGCAAGAGGCTAAAACAGATAATGCGGCCAATACAAGAAATTTATTACTCATTGTTAAGAATTTGTTTTGGTATTTGTGAATTTTCGATTTCATTTTAAGTTTATTTGTTTGTCGTGCAAAAGTATTTAAAAATAATCATCTATTTGAAAAGCCGGCTGCTAATTTTTTGTTAGTGTTTATTAATAAAAAATCAGGCGCTAAGGCCTGATTTTAATTATTTTGCTGTAGACGGACAGACGAACTTCGTAAGCGGTACTCCGGCGTTTCGGATTCCGGCAATTCCTTTTTCCACATTAATCATGTTGTGATAGCCTCGGGCTTTTAAGATGGAAGCCATAATTACCGAACGGTAACCGCCGGCACAGTGAATGTAAAAATCATCATTTTTAGGAACTTCCGAAAGCTGACTGTTTACAAAATCCAAAGGAATATTGATGGCATTCTCAACGTGTTCTGCTGAAAATTCACCAGGCTTTCTGGAATCTACAACAGGGAGTTGGGTCTGGTCTTTTTCGGCTGCAAATTGCTCCGGAGAAATCGATTTTATACTGTCAACTTCAAAACCGGCTGCTTTCCAGGCGTCGATTCCGCCTTTTAAATAACCTAAGCAATTGTCGAATCCTACGCGCGCTAAACGGGTAATGGTTTCTTCTTCACGACCTTCGGCGGTAATTAATAAAATAGGTTGTTTAACATCCATAATCAAAGCGCCTACCCAAGGAGCGAAGTTACCGTCCAATCCGATGAAAATCGAACCCGGAACGTGTTCTTTTACATATGCATCCTGATGGCGAACATCCAAAACCAAAGCTTCGGCTTCGTTGGCAACCGTTTCAAATTCTTTTGGTTCCAGTGCTTTTTTTCCTTTGTCTAAAACCGTGTCCAGACTTTCGTATCCCTGAATGTTCATCATCACATTCTGAGGGAAATAGGCTGGTGGAGCTCCCAATCCGTCCAATAATTCGGTAATGAATTCTTCTTTGGTCATATCGGCACGTAAAGCGTAATTCACCTTTTTCTGGTTGCCCAAAGTATCGGTGGTTTCTTTACTCATGTTTTTTCCGCAGGCACTTCCGGCTCCGTGGTTCGGATACACGATTAAATCGTCGGATAACGGCATAATTTTCGTGCGAAGTGAATCGTACAGCAATCCGGCTAATTTCTCTTGTGTTAAATCGGAAGCAATTTTCTGGGCCAAATCCGGTCTTCCTACATCACCGATAAATAAAGTATCGCCCGTGATAATGCCGTGTTCTTTTCCGTTTTCATCGGTAACAAGATATGTTGTGCTTTCCAAGGTATGTCCGGGAGTGTGAATCGCTTTAATCGTAACATTCCCGATTTTAAACTCCTGATTGTCTTCGGCTATAATCGCTTCGAAATTCGGTTTTGCGGTTGGACCATATACAATTTTAGCTCCGGTTTTTTTTGCTAAATCCAAGTGCCCGGAAACGAAATCGGCGTGAAAATGCGTTTCAAAAATGTATTTGATCACCGCATTGTCTTTAGTCGCTTTGTCAATATAAGGCTGAACTTCGCGTAAAGGGTCGAATATAGCCGCTTCTCCGTTATTTTCGATATAATAGGCGGCGTGAGCGATACATCCGGTATAAATTTGTTCTATTTTCATATGCGTTGTAATTTTTTTGTAAAGGTAATTCAATATGTAAAAACCTGACGTAACACAAGTTACAGTCCTAATAGTTCTTTCGACAAAATAAACAGTGCCATTAAAAGCACAAAGTAACCAAATCCTTTCTTAAGTTGGGCATCATTTAGGAACTTATTAAGATAGATTCCGATAAAAATGCCAACCACCGAAATTGATGTAAAAACCAGTAAAAAATGCCAGTCAATGTCCAGATTCTGAATGTCTCCGGTAAATCCGATTAAGGAATTTAAGGCAATAATCAGCAGGGAAGTGGCCACCGCTTTCCGGATGGGCAATTTAGCAAAAAAAACTAAGGACGGGATAATTAAAAATCCTCCGCCGGCACCCACCAGACCAATCAGCAAACCTACAATAATGGTTTGGATGATAAATATTAAAGTTGAAGGCGATTCTTCCGAAACGGTTGGTCTCCTCTTTTTCAGCATTGACAAAGCTGCAAAAAACATGATTACCGCGAAGAGTACCATTAGAAACATTTCTTTAGTCAGGTTGAAATAAGCCGTTTTAAGGATAACATCAGGAATGGCCGGCACAATATATTTCCGGGTAAAATAAACTGCGGTAAACGACGGAATGGCGAATAAAATCCCTTTCTTCACTTCTACAAATCCCTTGCGGTAATTTTGCATGGCACCAAATGCCGAAGTGGTTCCCACGATAAAAAGCGAATACGCCGTAGCCGTCACCGGATTGAATCCCAAAGCATACACTAAAAGCGGAACGGTTAGTATCGAACCGCCGCCGCCGGTCAGTCCTAAAATCAACCCGATAATCAAAGCGCCAAAATACCCGAAAGCCTCCATTAAAACTGTAAAATTTCTATTTTGTTGCGGTTCATCTTTATTTTGCCTTCCTGTTCGAGTGTTTTCAGTAAACGAGAAATCACTACGCGGGACGTGTGCATTTCAGTGGCAATTTCCTGATGCGTATTGGTAATTTCGGTAGTACCTAAAACTTTCGCCTTATCGGTCAGAAACTTGTAGAGGCGTTCGTCCATTTTCATAAAAGCCAAAGTGTCGATAGCTTCGAGCATTTCCATCAATCTTGTGTTGTAACTTTCGAAAACGAAATTGCGCCAGGATTTGTATTTCACAATCCATTCTTCCATTTTTTCGATGGGAATCATGATCAGTTCGCCGGCTGTTTCCGAAATCGCCTGAATTTTACTTTTGTTATTGCCCAAACAGCAGGTTAAGGTCATGGCGCAGGTATCGCCGCGTTCTAAAAAATAAAGCAGCAGTTCATCGCCGTTTTCGTCTTCGCGCATGATTTTGATGGCGCCGTTTAAGAGAATAGGCATGAATTTTATGGTTTCGCCGATTTCCATCAGAATCTCATCCGCGGCAAACGTTCTGTATTTTCCGACTTTGGCGATTTCTTCCAGTAATGCGTCTTCAAATAAGTAACTGTACGATTCTTTGAGCAGTTGATACATCGTTTTGTTTTTTACAAATGTAGCTTTTTAAAAAAGACAGAGCAGTAACTTTTGTTACCCAAAAATATATCCTGCCACAAGTTAATCAAAAAGGAGTGTTAAATTGTCGTTTCGGAAAGTATTTTATTGTGAAAAAAGGTTTTGGATTTATTTTAAAACCATATATTTGCTTGCTTTTTTAAAGCCTCAAAAAAACAAACAAACAAACAAAATTAAGTTGTAAATAATTGAAACTATGGCAACAGCAGTAAAGCAACAGCCTAGCATGTATGAGAACGTAAAAAATCAGTTCGAAAAGGCAGCTAATGTAATGGGATTGGATGAAACCGTTAGAAAAATCCTTTCCACAACAAACAATGAAATTATTGTTCACTTCCCGGTGAAAATGGACAACGGATCAGTAGAAGTATTCACCGGATACCGTGTTCAGCATAACAACGTATTAGGACCTTACAAAGGAGGTTTGCGTTACCACCCAACGGTAGATATCGATGCGGCAAGAGCATTGGCTACCTGGATGACCTGGAAAACTTCTTTGGCCGGACTTCCTTACGGAGGTGGTAAAGGAGGAATCCAATTGGATCCTAAAAAATATTCTCAGGGAGAATTAGAGCGTATCACCCGTCGTTTTGCGTATGCATTAGGAGATAACATCGGACCGGAATACGATATCCCGGCACCGGACGTGAACACCAACGCACAAATGATGGCTTGGATTGCCGACACGTACATGTCTACAAAATCACCGGCAGACCGTTCTAAAAACCAACACGTAGTTACCGGTAAACCGGTAGGTTCAGGTGGTTTGGAAGGCCGTGACCGTGCAACAGGATTTGGAGTAGTTGCTACTTTAGAGTCTTGGGCAAAATTAAGAAACACTACTTTAGAAGGTAAAAGATATATCGTTCAAGGTTTCGGAAACGTAGGATACTGGGCAGCGCATTTCATGAACAAAAACGGAGCTATTTTAGTTGGTGTTCAGGATGCTACCGGAACTATCTACAATCCGGAAGGAATCGATCCTGAAGCGTTATTGCGTTTCCAGGCGGATAATGCAACCATCTCAGGTTTCAAAAACACTCAGGATTACAACGGTGCGGAATTCTTCGGAATTGACTGTGACATCGTAATCCCGGCTGCTTTAGGAAATCAGATTACGGAAGCCAATGCAGATTCTGTAAAAGCTCAGGTAATTGCAGAAGGAGCTAACGGACCAATCGATACAGAAGGAGAAGCTATCTTATTGAAAAAAGGAATCGAAATCATTCCGGACATTTTATGTAACTCAGGAGGGGTAATCGGTTCTTACTTTGAGTGGTTACAAAACCGTAACGGAGAAATCTGGACTATGGACGACGTAATCATTAAATTGAGAAAGAAAGTAGAAGATGCGTTCAACCGTGTAGTAATCACAGGAGGTCAGTACAAAACCGACTGGAGAACTGCGGCTTACATTCAGGCTTTGGTTCGTATTGAAATGGCATACAAACAAAGAGGTATTTTCCCTTAATCGGGTAGAACCTTTCAGAAATAAAAAAGCCGCTCAATTGAGCGGCTTTTTTATGTTTGATTGTTACCAAATCTTAACACGTTTGTTTTCCGGAAGAAACATCTTATTACCTTCTTTCACGCCAAAAGTCTTATAAAACTCCGGCATATTGCTTAAAGGCCCGTTAATTCTCCATTGTGCCGGCGCGTGAACATCTACCATAATTTGATTCGCAAGCGATTCATCTTTCATGTTCACCATCCAGGCATAACCATAAGCCAAGAAGAAACGTTGGTCTGGTGTTAAACCGCTTATTTTCTGTTGCGATTTGTATTGCTCGGTTTTCTTGAACGCTTCGTAACCCATTACGATACCACCTAAATCGGCAATATTTTCGCCTTGTGTGGCATCACCGTTTAAGTGTTTGGTGCCTAAAACCGTATAGTTGTTAAACTGTTCCACAATCAGTTTGGTTTTGGCCTGGAATTTTTTCAGATCTTCCGCTGTCCACCAGTTGTTCAGGTTTCCGTTTTCGTCGTATTGCGCGCCTTGGTCATCGAAACCGTGCGTAATTTCATGTCCGAAAGTCGAACCGCCGATAATACCGTATAAAATCGCATCGTCCGGCATGCGGCCTTCAAATCCGGGAACGATAATGTTACAGGCTGGTACCACAATTTCATTGTTACTCGGGTTGTAATACGCATTATACGTTTGCGGATACATTTGCCATTCGTTGCGGTCTACCGGTTTTCCGAATTTGTTAACCATGTAATTATGCTCCCAAATGTTGGCATTCATCACGTTTGTGCAGTAGGAACTTCTGTCGATGGTTAACGAACTCATGTCTTTCCATTTGTCCGGATAGCCAACTTTCATTACTATTTTAGACAGTTTGTTCAGCGCTTTTTGTTTGGTAGCTTCGCTCATCCAGTCTAATTGTTTAATGCGGTTGGCGTATACATCGCGGATGTTGTTACCGATTTCCAGCAGTTTTTCCTTAGAACCTTTCGGAAGGTATTCCGCTACATAAATCTGACCGATTAATTCGCCTAAAGAACCGTCGGTTTGTTCCACCACGCGTTTCCATCTTGGTTTTTGCTCTTTCACGCCGTTCATCACGGTCGAGTAGAAGTAGAAGTTCTGTTTGTCGATGGCTTTGTTCAGATAGGAAGCGTAGGAATTCACCAAATCCCATTTCAGGTATGTTTTCCAGTCTTCGATGGAATAATTTCCGACCATTGTGTTCAATGCTTTGAAGAATTCCGGTTGCCCGACAATTACTTCGTTAGCGTTTTTAATACCCATCGCCTGTAAAACCGGTTGCCATTTTACCGCTGGTGTCGCTTTATCCAAATCGGCTACTTTCATTTTGTTGTAGTTGAGAATAGGATCGCGTAAGTCTTCCAGTTTTCTTGAGGCTTTGGCTAACTCGGTTTCCATTTTCATGATTAAAGCCGCATTCTTTTTAGCGGAAGCATCATCGGCTCCGGTAAGTTTCTGCATGGCTTCCAGATGTTTTACGTATTCCGTTCTTACTTTAACGGTTTCCGCATCGGTATTGAAATAATAATCACGGTTGCCCATGCCTAAGCCGCCCTGATACAAAAACACGGCATATTGTGTACTGTTTTTATCGTCCTGACCCACATAAAAACCAAAAGCCGGGCCTGCACCCTGTGTGTGCAAATAACCGATCGTAGTCATTAAAGAGTTGATATCCTTAACAGCCTCAATTTTCTGCATCGTGGGCTGTAATGGTGATAGACCTGCTTTCTCGATAGCGGCTTCATCCATCCCCGAAGCGTAGAAATCTCCAATTTTTTGTTGGTTGCTGCCTTTTTCAGCGTTTGTATCTTCTGAAGATTTAATACAGATTTGTTTGATTTGCGAGTTGATGGTATCGGCAATCGTTCTGAAAATACCGTTACTTCTCTCCGAAGCCGGAATTGGGTTTTTCTTGAACCATCCGCCGTTGGCATAATTAAAAAAGTCATCTGCCGGATTTACCGTGGTATCGCGATTGGTTACCAGCGGGTCATTCAATTCGGCTAAATTTTCCTTGCCGTCCTTTTTGCAGCTTACCAGCAATGTAGCGGAAAGGCACAACGACAAAGCAATTGCGTTTGTTTTCATAATATGTATTTTGGTTAAAGTTTGAACAGATTAAATTAGTAAGTAAACAAAGGGATTTGTTACACGGAAAGCATGAGCAACAGCCAACCGGCCACGAGCAATAAACCACCAAGCGGCGTAACTGGCCCCAGAAAACGCCATTTGTTGCCGTTCATCGTAGTGATACACAAACCGTAGATACTGAAGGAAAACAGAAAGATTCCGATAATAAAGCACCAACCCACAGCATTTTGCATTGTATTTTCAAAAGGCAGCAGTAAACCTGCTAAAAGCAACGCCAAAGCGTGATACATTTGATATTTCACGCCGGTTTCAAAGCTTTTCAGTAAATCTTCGCTCATTCTCTTTTTTAAGGCATGCGCGCCAAATGCTCCGAAAATCACGGCCAAGCCTCCGTATAAAGCTCCAAAAGTGAGTACGATTTCTTTCATAGAATCAATTTTTTCAAAGATAGGGATTTAAGTTATGAGTGAGAAGGGAGAAGTGAGAAGGGAAAGGGAAAGGGAAAGGGAAAGGGAAAGGGAAAAGGAAAAGGAAAAGGAAAAGGGAAAAGGGAAAAGGGAAAAGGGAAAAGGGAAAAGGGAAAAGGGAAAAGGGGGAAGAACTTAACTTCATATTAGAACAAAGTACATAACAAATAAAAGTAGTAATTTTGATTATCAGAAAATCGATTTACAATGTCACCAAACAAAACCACCGTTCACAATTACATGGAAGCTTTCAGGATTCTGGATCATGAAGCAGTTTTAGAATGCCTAACCGACGATGTGGTCTGGCACATTCCGGGTTCTTTCACCATAACAGGAAAGGAAGCTTTCGATAAGGAAATTGAAAACGAAAATTTCACGGGAAAACCAGTTATTGAAGTAATACGAATGGTGGAGGAAAACGACATCGTAATAGCCGAAGGCACCGTAGGCTGTCAGTTGAAAGCAGGTGAGATGCTGCATTTAGTGTTCTGCGATGTTTTTCACCTGCAAAACGGCAAAATCAAACAGCTTACGTCATATCTGATGAACACAGCGGCTTCAAACCATTAATCATGGCAAAAAACTACAACAAATTTAATTTTCACAAACATACGTTCTGTGTTTTTAAAGAAGTGAATGCCGAGGTGGTGAAAAACCTTCAGCCCAGTCACAAAAGTAGTTCCGGAAGTACCTATTATTTTACGGAAGCCGGTGTGTACCGTGTTTCCAACCATTGGGGAAGAGCTGCCAATTGCCGCTGGCGACTGGAATCAGACCATAAAAATGTTAACCAGAGCACGAAAGCAGGCTATGCCAACTGGACGGATTTCTATCCGAACAACGAACAGGAAAACCTGTTTTACATCGAAGTGGATGAACAAACCCGGGAAGTCAGCTTTCAGCACAAAAACAATCCGAAATATGATGGGAAAGCACAATTGCGTAACGCTTCGGAAACCGCCAAAGTAATCCGAACTCTGAACGAAGTCTTAACCACAGACAACTGGGCGAAATACCTTAACTTTGAAGATCTTGATGCGTTACGAAGCGAAGTGGTGCATCAGTTGATTACAACCAATACCTCCTTTATCGAAATCAAACGCAAATTCACCAACTGATGGGACGCCGTAACGAAACCAATAGACTGGCTCACAAAAAGAAAGTCGACCAGAAGAAAAACCGGGAAAAAGAAGCCGATCAGCTCCGCAAGGAAAAACTAAAAGCCATCACCCGAAAGTTCAACGAAGAACAGAAAGACGGCGAAAAGTAGCGTTCTCCGTCTGGACCTTAATACTACTTTTAATTTATAGGGTAAATTTTTGTTTTTGTTGAAGCTAAAGGTTTGTATCAAGACAAAAGAAAAATAATAAAAAAATACTTAAATTTGAGAATATACACATTCTCAACATGATACCAACAACCAAACTCCGCGAATCCATATTCAGACATTTAGACGGCATTACCATAGCACCAGTAGCCATCAATTTAAAAGACAAAGGTGTTTTGGATTATCTCCTGAAAGAGAAGAAAACAACGTTAGCAGAAGTAACCTCGCAGTTTAAAGCAAACGAAGGTTATATGAACGTAGCACTTCGCTTGTTGGCATCACAGGGATTTCTGGAATATCATGTAGACAATGAGACCAATGCGGTTACCGTTGCCGCTAACAGCAAAACTGAATACGCCTTTTCGTTGTTTCCGCTGTATAAAGACGTAGTTACTCTTTTAAACACAACCGATGTTTTTACTTCAAACACCATAACGGCGGAAAGTATTGAGAAATTACAGCCGCTTTTTCAGCACTATGAAAAGAACTGTGGGATAACATTTGAAACCGATGAAAGTCTGAAAGCTATCCAAGAACAAATTTTAATGCATATCGAAGGCTATCTGGTAGCCCCGCTGATTGTGAGTTTGGGAATGAGCGGCATGTTTCACAAATACTTCATGGAAACCTCCTTTCGTGCCGAAGAATTCCACAAAGAACCCGAAGCTTTTGCGGTAATGCTCAATTTCTTTACCTATTTGGGCTGGTTTACCGAGAAAAAAGGTACGTATCAGTTTACCGAAGACGGACTGTTTTTTGCCAAAAGAGCCTCTGCTTATGGCGTAACCGTTTCCTATCTGCCGATGTTCAAGCATATGGAAAGTCTTTTGTTCGGCAATCCGAATGAAATGCGGGATTTGGCTCCCAATCAGGACGAAATCCATGTGAACCGGGAAATGAATGTTTGGGGCAGTGGCGGCGCACATGCTACTTATTTTAAAGTAATCGACGACATCATCATCGAATTGTTCAACAAACCGATTCACGAGCAACCCAAAGGCATTCTCGACATGGGCTGCGGAAACGGTGCCTTTCTGGAACATATTTTTAACGTCATTGAACGGCAAACGTTACGCGGAAAATTTCTTGACGCCCATCCGTTGTTTTTGGTTGGAGCTGATTACAACCAGGCCGCTTTAAAAGTAACCCGCGCCAATTTAATTAAGGCCGATATCTGGGCGAAAGTCATCTGGGGCGACATCGGTAACCCTGACGGACTGGCGCAGGATTTGGAAGAGAACTACAACATCGATTTAAAAGACCTGCTCAACGTACGTACCTTCTTAGACCATAACCGTATTTGGGAAGAACCCAAAACCCGAACTCCGGGCAGGGTGAGTACTTCCACCGGCGCCTTTGCCAATCGCGGCAAACATTTAACCAATAACGAAGTGGAAGACAACTTACTCGAACACTTTAAAAAATGGTCGCCTTACGTACAGAAATTCGGGTTGCTGATGATTGAACTGCACACCGTAGCACCGGAATTAACCGCCGCCAATTTAGGCAGTACGGCCGCAACCGCTTACGACGCCACACACGGTTTTTCAGACCAATACATCGTGGAGATAGACGTTATGCACAAAGTAGCTGCAGAAGCCGGATTATTCCCTGATATGCAGTATTTTAAAAAATATCCGCATACCGATTATGCCACGGTGAGTATTAATTTATTGAGAGGATAATTTAGTTCCCTTTCAATCGCGTAACCATTTTGGAAAGCAGCATTTTAGCATCGCCGCGTTCTCTTGGCGCTTCAACGGCGTGCAACCCTTGTTTTCCTTTTACGAACTGGTAACTGAACGCGAACCGGGGAGCTTTCGGGTTTTCGTCTATCAGACCGAAGCGTAAATCGTTTAAGGACAGCGTTCCGTTGGTTTCGGTTACAAGATACCAGCCTTCACTTATTTTTTTCAGCTTTTCAAAATCGGGGTTGTCTTGTAATTGGGCTTCCAGTTCTGGTTTTTTAGTGTACTGCTGAAAGGTTATCGGTTTACTATCGAAAAGAGAATAATCGCCCATCAGATAAGCGTCTTTAGTATCGATATTAGCGTTCCACAAAATCAGGTTGAACGGACTCGGTTTTACAATAATTTCAGTATAGTCAATTTTTTGTGCGGTGGCAGCTTCTTTGAATTGATGCAAGGCATACAGTTTAATGACACAGGACAACAGCAGGTAACTACTGCTTACGATTAATCCTTTCATAGCAAATTTATAACGAAGCGCTGTTTCCTTCGCATTCCATACCCGGATTAAAAAGTAAATGAACGGCAGCGTATAAAGCGGATCGATTACAAAAATGGTTTTCAAAGAAAAACGATGCGGCAACGGCCAAAGCAATTGTGTCCCCCAGGTGGTAAACCAATCCAACAGTGCGTGCGTGAACAGGCAGCAAAATGACATCAAAGCCGCTTTTCGGAATCCGACTTTACTGTTCTCAAACCGCGTAATCAGCCAGCCCAACGGAAAGGAGAGCAATATATGAAACAACAACGAATGGCTCAGCCCCCGGTGAATCATCACACTGTCTACCGGGTTCAGGAATTTCCCGACCATTACATCCAGATCCGGAATGGTTCCCAAAATAGCTCCGTAAAGGAAGGTACGGTTTTTTAGTTCCTTTCCGGCACATACTTCGGCAACGGCTATTCCTAAAACTATTTGGGTTAGTGAATCCATGGTGTAAATGTAGTGAGATTTGTTGGAAAGTGAGAGGTGAGGGATAAGGGATGATGGATGATGGATAAGGGATAAGGGATGATGGATGATGGATGAGGGATGAGGGATAAGGGATAAGGGATAAGGGATAAGGGATAAGGGATGAGGGATTTCGTTAAGAAATATCTGCTGTTGACCGTAGGGAGTTCGGAGATTTTAGGCAGTGCTTTAAATTTTTAGATGTAGTGTTCTCCGTCTTGTTCTTTTGTATCAAGACAAAAGAAAAGAATTAAAGAAGAAAATATTATCCACGGATTGCAAATCCGCGTTATCGGAATAGGTATTATCTTTGTAGTTTTGCAGAAAATACTTAGCTATGGGCATCAACTTCACCGAACTCCAAATAACCGTACAACAGGTAATCGATTTAATAGCCGCCAAAGACCTTAAAGCTGCGAACAACAAATTGGTTGATGCTAGTGAATTATTAGACGAACTGTTAGATCATGCCGAAGAAGACGAACAGCTAATCGAAGTAAGCAAATATCAGGTATTGTTAAACCAGTTGCATCAGAAGATTAACGGATAATGAGTGTTTCCTGTTACTGCAATTCCGGAAAGGCTTTTGCCGAATGTTGTGAACCTTACATTCTGGGGAAAGCAAAAGCACCAACTGCCGAAGCTTTAATGCGTTCGCGTTATGCTGCTTATTGTGTTCAAAATGCCGATTATCTGTTGGCAACTACCCATCTTTCCACCCGAAAGTACCATAACCGAAAAGACATACTGGCGTTTGCCACCGAAAACCATTGGGTAAAACTGGAAATAGTGGAAGCCACCGAAAACATAGTGGAATTTAAAGCGTACTATCTTGACCGCAACTTACAGCCGCACACGCACCATGAGAAATCTACTTTTAAAAAAGCAGGGGAGCAGTGGTATTATGTAGACGGGAAATGGTACTAATCGTTTAAACCCGATTTACTGCGGAATGTTTTCCACTAATACTTCCTTACCTGATGTATCGTAATAAGTACAGGTCATTTTTTCCATGTTTACAATCCATTTGGCTACACCTGATTTTGCACAGTCACTGCAGAAAGTCGGATAATCGGTTTTGCCTTGCTGGTGGGCTTTCAGATCACTAATAAATTGATTTACATTGCTTTCCTCTGAAATGCTTAACGCTTCATATTTTGGTTCCGAAGAGGTCGTGTAATCATTTTTCCCGTAATAATCGGCATGACCGTCCTTCACATAAGTATCATAGGAAGTTACGCCCAGCCTGATTAGGTCTTGTACATAATTCGGGAAATCAGCACCGCTTTTTACTTTGGAATGAGCCGCTTTAATCTGATCAATAGTAAACATAATGGGATTGGTTGTTAAAAGAATCTTCCTTGTGAATAAGCAGGTTTGTTGTTAAAAGGTATCCGGTCTATAATCTCAAACTGTTTAATGTTAGGGTTAAACTGTCGGATGACCACATGGTCGCAGGTAAAGTTGAGGTCTACTTCATCAAACAGCTCTTTAGCTTTTCCCAAAGCCTCCGGAGACAGACGCCGCGCCACCGACATATGCGGATCGCTGCTGGTTTTTTTATCGGCTATACACAGCGAATTGTTTAAGTGCTTCATGATGGCTTTCAGTCCCATTTTCGAACAGGCATCCGGGGCAATGTAGAATGCGCCGTTGTCGTAACTGCCAAAATGGTTCAGATGCACTTTTATCGGTTCGAAGCCGTTGCAGATGTAGGTAAGCTGTTTTTTAATGTTCTCCAACTGTAATTCCGACGTTTTAAACTCATTTATGGTAATATGCGCCAACGAGTTCTTACTGTTGAACCAGCCCACCTCTTTGTTTAAATCCTCCTTCATGTTTTTAACAGTCGCGATTACTTCTTCCGGTGGTGAAATTGCTATGGAATACAGATTTTGCATAAACACATTTCTGGAAAATACAAAGTTAAGGAAAAGAAACAACCCGGCATGAGGGAAGTGTTTGGATTAACGTTATTTAAGTAATCTTTTTCTGCTTAGGACGCATACATTTGCAAAACAACTTTTTTCATGCTTTATCCATACACTATCCATGCTTTATCTATGCTTTATCTATGCCTTATCGGTACTTTATCTCCTGTTTTTGTCAAAATCGGTAAGATAGGTGACGTATTGGGCTTCTACGACTAATTCTCCTCCGGGAATTCTGACGATCTTATCGGAATCTATTTTGCATTCCGGCATTTTTTCTCTAATGTCTGTAACAAAATAATAGATTTCTCCTTCGTCAAAGATACTGCGGACTCCTTTTCTGACTAACTCTTCTCTTATCAAACGTCTCATCTTGTCAAGTTTTTAGATTTTGTCTTACTCCTTGAAGTTGCAACTGTTCAATACAATTTGTCATTGTTCGGTTGCGCTATTATACTATAACGGAAAACGGAAGGCTCAGCGTATAAAGGAGGGTGTTTTTTTGACTTCTGATTGTGAATTTCAATGTAGTTTTTTTGATTTTAAGCTGAACGGTTACTTGCATATGTTTATAATTTCATATTATATCTTTTTTATATTATATCTTTCTTTTGTCTTGATACAAAAGAAACAAAAGATCAAGACTTGAACGCTCCACCTAAAAATTTCAAAGGTTTCCTAAATTA
The DNA here is from genome assembly GCF_000430025.1 of Flavobacterium suncheonense GH29-5 = DSM 17707. Taxonomy (GTDB): domain Bacteria; phylum Bacteroidota; class Bacteroidia; order Flavobacteriales; family Flavobacteriaceae; genus Flavobacterium; species Flavobacterium suncheonense. The sequence goes on along the minus strand of NZ_KE387022.1, from coordinate 68,286 downwards.
TCCGAACTCCCTTCGGTCAGACAACGGATTATTCTTAACGTAAACCTTTGAAATTTTCTTAACGGTTGCGCGTTCTAGGTCGCGTGGTGCTTTGATGAACGTTTTGTTTTTAGTTGTTCTTTTTTGGTGTTATTTATTAGATGAATTCCATTAGAGCTAAAACAATTTTTCTTCAGGAAACTTGTAAACCCGCAGTTTTTGAAATACTTTTAAACTATGGAACAGCATTACCAATTACTCCGTAAACACATAGAAGAAATCTGCGTCTTAACCGATGAGGAATGGGACGTGGTGGCTCAGCGCTTCACGTACAAGTCTTTGAAAAAACATCAGTTTTTAATCCAGAAAGATCAGTTAGTGCCTTGTGAATACTGGATTATCAAAGGACTGACCAAAGCCTATGCAATAGATTCCAACGGTAAAGAACACATCCTGCAGTTTGCCATGGAACAGTACTGGACCAGCGATTTCAACGCCTTTCAGAATAAAGTGCCCGCTACCATTATCATTGACTGCATCGAAGATTCCGAATTTTTTTGTCTGAAATGGGAAGACCGCGAGTACCTGTGTCATGAAATCCCGAAGCTGAACCATTTCTTCCGTATTAAATCGCATTACGGGTACATCGCCTTGCAGCAACGCATCCTATCCCTGCTTACCGAAACCGCCGAAGAACGCTACAACAACCTCATCAAGAAAATGCCGAAACTCATTCAGCGCGTACCCAAAAAACTACTGGCTGCTTATCTTGGCGTAACCCGGGAAACCTTAAGCCGATTCTAAAACCAGCCCAAAAGTGTGATCTACCTCACACTAAAATGTTGATGTACCTCATCGTCTGCAAAGGCTGGACGACGGAACTTTGTACTGTTAATTTTAAGCAATACAAATATGAAATCGACAGCGTATGCACCTACTGCCACCGCAAGCAGTACAACCAAAAAGATACCGGCCGCTTTATTAGCCTTAACCATCAGTGCTTTCGGAATTGGAACTACCGAATTTGTTATCGTTGGCCTTTTACCCACCGTAGCTTCCGATTTAAACATCAGTATTCCGTCAGCTGGATTATTAGTCAGTTTATATGCCATCGGGGTTGCCATCGGAGCGCCTGTTTTAACCGCTTTAACCAGCCGCATTCCCAGAAAAAAACTTCTTATTTATTTAATGTTGTTGTTCATAGTAGGGAACGGACTGGCTTCCGTAGCGCCAAGTTTCGCTACTTTGGTTATCGCGCGAATTGTAACCGGTTTTGCCCACGGGGTTTTCTTTTCCATCGGAGGTCGTAGTGGGTGATTCCTTCATATCTGTGTTTCGGGTATTTGGTTTCACTTCGTTTAATTCTATATTCTGCACTTCCCGGATTTTTTCATTTTTCGTGAATTTTTTATCCCCTTCAGAATTTTTTACAGTGGTAACTGTAGTCTTGTTCGTTTCTTGAACGTTTACATTTTGTGCCTGAAAATTTAATGAAAATAAAAAGGCCATTGCTAGTATACAGGTAGTTTTCATAGTTGCTGTTTTTTAATATTAGTACACTATAAATGTAGGTATATTAAGTTATAGAATGCGAAGTATATTTTTCATAATTCACAGATATACAGTATTTTATATGTTTATTTTGTAATTTTGATACTTAAAAAGGCAATGTTTTTAAAAAATAATCTGATATTGATTTTTCTGGTACTTTTCAGTTATCATACCCTGCCTGCTCAAGACAATCCGAAAGTTAGTGACAGCTCTAAAATGTATCGTGATATTGAGCAATATTCCAAGAAAAGAAAGTTCAGTAATTTTTTGCATAAATTAATTTTTGAACCGGTTGCCAAGCAGGAGCTAAGGAACATTGCCCTGCATAAAATCAAAAAACAGGAATATGCACAAAGTGCAGGGAAAGTAATACGGAAGATTAACATTATAACCCTCGATCCCTTTGGTTATTCCGAAACAGACAGCACTGCACGGCCCAAACCATATGTCGCCAGAGCAGGTAATTCATTGCATATGAAAACCCGTAGCTGGACTGTTAGGAATATACTTTTACTAAAAGAGAACACCCGCTTAGACTCCTTGTTAGCGAAAGAATCCGAGCGGTTAATCAGAAGCCAGCGTTATGTGAGAGCGGTAAAGATTACTACCGAATTACTCTCGGAGCATCCGGATTCGGTTGATGTTTACGTACGGGTTTTAGACTCGTGGAGTTTAATTCCGGTTCTTTCAGTGTCCTCCTCAAAAACTACTTTTGATATAACGGAAAGAAATGTTTTAGGAATGGGACATGAGTTTTCAAATGAATACCAAAATGCCCATAACAGCAGCAGAAACGGCTACAATGCCAGTTACACCATCCCCAGTATTTTCAATACGTTTATCCGATCCACATTTGTATACAAAGTTGATTTGGAAGGCTATTACGAAAAGTCCGTGAATATTGAGCGCCCGTTTTTTTCACCCTATGCCCGTTGGGGAGCGGGCGTGTATTTAGACAAACAGTACATAAAAGAAACCGTATTTGATACGAATCTGGGGGCACAGGATCAGAATTTTAAATACATATCTCAGGATTACTGGGCCGGACATGCATTCCGAATCTTTAAAGGCGATGCCGAATTGGAAAGAGTTACCAATTTGATTACAAGTGTTCGGTACCATACCAAAAATTATCTGGAGAAACCCGAAGTATTTAGTGACAGCTTAGGCATTTTTTCCAATGAAAATTTATACCTGATCAGTATAGGAATTTCATCCCGTAAATTCACCCAGGACAAATTCATATTCAATTACAATATTATTGAAGATGTTGCCTCGGGCATACTGTACAATATCACGTCGGGCTATCAGCGGAAGAATGGTGTTTATAAATTCTATTGCGGGGCCCGGTTCGCAATGGGCAAGTATTATAAATTCGGATATTTAAGCGGCAGCATGGAATACGGAACATTTTTTAAAGAATCGAAAACCATACAAGGTGCGCTGAATTTCAACTCGGTATATTTTACTAATTTATATAAAATGAGAAACTGGAGGTTCCGGCTTTTTATAAAACCCCAGCTTATTCTTGGTGCCAATCGTTTAGATTCCAATTCGGACAGGCTTACTTTAAATGAAAATCCGGGAATACGAGGTTTTAATAACGAAACGCTTTTCGGGACCAAACGTTTCCTGCTAACCTTTCAAACACAAGGGTATTCCCCTTGGCAGCTTTTAGGATTCCGGTTAAACCCTTATCTGAGTTTCACTGCAGGCGCACTGGGGCAGGCGCACAGTGGTTTTAAAAACAGTAGAATTTATTCACAACTGGGAGCAGGATTCATCATCAGCAATGACTATCTTGTTTTTAATGCCTTTCAGTTTTCTTTCTCTTACTATCCGAATCTTCCCGTGGATGCAGGATCTGAATTTAAAACCAACACCATAAGAACCTACGATTTTGTATTGCAGCAATTTGAAATAGCCAAACCGTTACTGGTGCCGTATCAATAAAAAAATCGTAATAAATACGATTTTTTATTTTCATTACTCAGCAAAACATATTTTTGAAACCAGTTGTTGTAGTTTGAAAAGTTAAACGTCACGTTCAGCAATTTTTTCCTTTCCATCAGAAAGTAACCCATCATATTTCGTTATACCATCTTTATAGACTTCTTCAATATTGTGTTTGAGGCTATCGCTATAGTCTTTACCCTTTTTGAGTATTTTTTTTCTTGTTTTTGATCCTTTAGCTGGAGCAAATAAAACGCCTAACAAGGCACCGGCGGCCAAGCCTCCTAATATTCCCAACATAACTTTACCTGATTCCATGATGTTTTTATTTAATTATTTATACTTTTTTTCCCTGTATGAGTCGTAGTAATATTGCTATAATTGCAATAACCAGCAGAATGTGAATAAGATTTCCGGCACTGTACCCGAAAAAGCCTACTGCCCAAATAATCAGTAGTATCACTGCTATTGTATAAAGTAGATTGCCCATGATAATTGTATTTAATTTATTGTATTTAATTTGTGTATAACCGGTATATCGTTTATACTGTTTAATTTTCGGTGGTAATTTTAACGGTGTTAAAGCATATTTGTACGTACCGTTTTTGTGTGTTTGTAGTTTGGTGGTTATCTTTTGTTTTAGGAAGCTCAATCGCTTTGTTAAAGCATTAAAAAAAGAATCGTTAAATTCAAAACTTAACGATTCTTAATCTAAAAGCGGTTAAAGCCTTGAAATTATGGCATCAAATTCTGTTTTGGTTTTACCTAATTTGGCCTGAACTTTTTTTAACATTTCGTCTCTTTTACCTTCTTCAAAATTCAAGTCGGCATCTGTTAAAGTTGGAAATTGTTCTTTTAATTTCTTTTTCTGATCCACCCAGTTCGTTTTAACCGGTGTTGGAATTACTTTGTTTTGTTCCATAACGTTTTATTTAAGTGCCGCATTATTGCTGCTATGTAAAGGTCATCAATAGACCGACTAATTCGTTATAGCTTTCCGTTTAATACTTGCAATATTCCTAGCTTACTATTTTGAAAATTATTTTTAAGAGGAAATTACTAATTGTTTTATTGTTGTTTTCTCCTGTTATCAGGCCGTTGGACGAGTGTTCGAAAAATAGCTTTGCACATAGGAAAGCTGCTGATCGTGGTTCATCTTGTCGGTTTCTTTCATCTCAATTTTAATCTTGCTGAAGCGATTGTCTTCTTTTAAAAGATTAAACAGTTCTGCTTTAGCATTCGTAGGACCAAACAATATAACCTCATTATAGTTCAGGATAATATCCCCTAATTCTTTATAATATTCCTTTTGCATGTGCTGTTCTTTGTTGTGCATATGACTTTCCCCTTTGCGCATGGCATTTTCCTCTTCCTCTTTTGTAAATTCAGATTTCACCGTAACTATTTCTGAAGGTTCCATAAGGAACCGGATGACATGAGCACTGGCGGCATCCATACAAATACCAATTTTTTTTGCTGTTTCCATGATTTTAAATTTTATGTGATCATTACTATGTGACAAATCATTTTAACCTAATATTTAAGAATGCCTTTTTACGGTATTCCTGTTTTTTGATTTTGACTATTTATTTTGCGGTTAATTTCTTTGAGCAATTCAAATTGTTTTTCCTGAGTTTCAAACAATGTCTTTATTTGTTCTTCCAGTAATACATCGAGTTTTTGGTTTAAGCTTCGTATCTGCATTTCGGCTTTTAGATTGATGAGGTAGTCGTTTTCATTTCTTTTCCGGTCTTTTTCTTCAAGACGGTTTTGACTCATCATAATAACGGGAGCCTGTAAAGCGGCAATGCAGGAAAGCAGTAAATTGAGCAGAATAAACGGGTAGGGGTCAAATTTAAAGTGCCCGATTGCCAGAACATTAAAGAGTATCCAAAGCATCAGGACTATAAAAAACGTGATGATGAATTTCCAGCTTCCTCCAAACCGCGCCACTTTGTCGGACACCCTTTGGCCGGGCGTAACAATCTCTAAGGGCGGATGTAAAAGATTGTGAATAATGAGTTCTTCGGCATCAAGCGTGTCCTTTACAATTTTATGTAATTTATCCAGATGCATTCGCTCATCCGATAACTGACTTTCAATGGATTCCTTTTTCATTAGTATCAAAAAAAAAAAAAAAAGAAGAAATTGCCTTAACAAAAATCGAAGCACAAATCAGACAGTTTAATCGTTAAGGAATTACGTTCGTTTTTTCACAACTTGCATAATGCATTAATAATTTTGTTTAATTGCGGTTGAATCATGTTTCAGACAATCTCTTCTAAAAGTTTATGAACGTTCGTTTATATCTCTATATCTAGTGTAAAGTTCCTTAATTATCAGCACTAATTGTTGTATAATTCTTCAGATGATTTGCATAATTCCTAGTTTTTGAAAAAGGCCGGTAGTCATCCATTTTTATGATTAAAAAAAAACAGGGCCATTGAAATCAACAGCCCCTATTTAAATAACAAACCAATCAAAATCGAACAAAATAAATTGATATGTATTATAAAGTATTTCGTTAGTAGTCCGCCTGGCATTATTGGCAGTAGTAAAGTTGGTTATTTTTCAACATATATCGTTGTATAATTTTTTATTTAAGTTGTATAATTCTTACTTTATCGGTTATCGGATTCAGAAGAATAATTTCTTAGTAAGCAGAGTGATAAAATCTTAAAATGGGTAATTAGTTATTTTTACTTTCTTTACTAAGATGGAGTAGCCTGTTTTTTATTTTTTCAACCCATCCTATTTCTTTACCTTTTCCATACGGTTCTCCCATTAAGAAACCATAAGGCTTTAAAGTGTCAATATTATCGCAGATTATTTTTAAAATAGCAGTAGCCGGAATAGCCAGAATGATACCCGATATCCCCCAAAGCAACGCCCCCAACGTTAGGGCAATAACGGTGAATAATGAATTAATTTTTACCTGAGGGCCTAACAACAGCGGCTCGAGTATAAAACCCTGGATAAACTGAACGCTGCCGTAAATAACCACAATGCCCAATAAAACAGGAAATGGTATGCCGTGTAAGGCACTTACCAGAATAGTAATCGAGACACCAAAAATATTTCCCAAATAAGGAATAATTTCCAGCAAGCCGCACAACAGGGCAAAGAAAAGGGCATTTTTTACGCCAATAGCACTAAAACCAATCCCGTACATAACCCATAAACACACAATCATTTTAGAAAGCCCGGTTAAATACTGTTGTGCTATGTTAGAAGCACCGTAAATAACTTTTTCCATCTCGTTTCGCTGGGAAGTACTAACAAGTTTAAGCATGAATTCTTTTATGTGGTTGTGGTAGTACAACAGAAAAATGAAATAGACCAGTATAATAATAATAGTGCTGAGAACGTAAACAAACGAGCCAACTACAACCTGCATAATGCTGGTATAAGAAGGTTGTTCTTCTTTAAGGATTTTAAACTGCTCTTCGGCTGTAATGTTAAGATGATTAAAAATGTAGTCCTGAATGATCACCCCCGTTTCAATTGCAGTTTGTTTTATCAGCGCCACATCATTAATCAGTTCTGAAATCTTCCACGATACAAGCATAATTAACCCGGAAAAAAAAGCCGTAAGAGATAAAAAACAAACGAGAACAGCCATACTCTTTGGCAGCCTCTTTTTTTCCAGCCAATTGCAGAGCGGTAAAAATAGCGTAGCCAAAATGCCGGCAAAAAGCAGCGGCATCAGAAAGGCTTTTGAAAAATAAATTCCTGTAAAAACAAGAAGCAGCAGCAATAACTTTTTCAGTATGGATGTATTAGTAATCGTCATGAAAGTGAGGTTGTGTTATACATCTTTTTTATGAAGGTATTAGTCTTAAAAACGGTTCGAATCCGGAGATGCTTAGCAATAGAATAACATAACTTTGGAGTTCTTGCCTTACAAAGGCTTTAAAAATCTTTACTTTAAAGGTGCTTTTCCGGTAGCGATGAAAGCAGTAGTGGTATCATGCCGCTGGGTGATGCATATTTCCTATATCCTCGATAGGGCTTCGTTTTCTTATTGTTTGTTTTCTAAAACCCGACGGAGAAACACCGGTTAGTTTCTTAAACTGATTAGACAGGTGTGCTACGCTGCAATAGTGCAGTTTTTGCGCAATTTCACTAATGTTCAGTTCTTTGTACAACAGCAACTCTTTTGCGCGCTCAATTTTATGCGAAATAATAAACTGTTCAATAGTGGTACCCTGAGATTCTGAAAAAAGATTGGCCATATACGTATAATTGAGCTTAAGCTTGCGGCTTAAATAATCCGAAAAATTCAGAGTCATTTTCTTATTCGAATAATGTACCATCTCTATAATAGTATTTTTTATCTTCTCCATTAAAATAGCCTTTTTATCATCCATAAGTTCAAAACCATGGCGTTGTAGTACTTTGCTTAGTTTTTGTTTCTCTGCCGGCGGCATTATTCCCTTTACGTCTATTTCTCCTAAATTAACAGATACAGCATGCAAGCCAAGTTTACTCAACTCGGCCTCAACAGCCATTTTACAACTGTTACTAACCATATTTTTAATATAAAGTTTCAAAATCTTACTTGTAACCGATTTAGCTAAAGATAAGACTTGTAACGTTTTGATTGTTATATAATTATGAAAAGGAGTTGTATAATTCAGATCTGTTCCAGCGCAATACGCTTTTTAGATTTCAGTTGTTTGAAAAACGAAGGAGTAAGCCCGGTAACTTTTTTAAACTGCTGTGAGAGATGCGAAACACTACTATAGTTAAGCATGTAGGATATTTGCGTGAGATTAAGCTCATCATACAGTAACAATTCTTTCACCCGTTCAATTTTATGGGCAATAATGTAATGTTCAATCGTGATCCCTTTAACCTCCGAGAAAATTTTAGCCAAATGCGTGTAATCCTGCCCTAATTTTTCACCAATGTAATCGGAATATTTTACTTTAGGAAGTGCATCAGAATAATGCACCATTTCAATAATTACTTTTTTTATTTTTTCAATCAGGATGGCTTTTTGATCATCCATTAGCTCCAGACCGGCCTGTTGCAATGCTTTTTTTAGTTGTAAAAGGGTATTGGCATTCAAATCGTTAACAGTTTCCACATAGCCCAAATCCAGCGTCTTATAGTCTATACCCATTTTTTCCAGTTCGGATTTTACAACCATTTTGCAACGAATGCTAACCATGTATTTTATGTAGAGCTTCATTTACACGCCTTTGTAGTTTTTAATTCGGTACCTTGTGTACTGTTATAAGTCTTCATAACCACTCTTAATAATTGTGGAAATCATTTTAAACTGCACATTCGCATTAAAGCCATGTTTGGCATGAGCCGGAATAATTATGCCTTCGCCTAATTTTAAAAAGTGGGTTTTATCGTTAATGGTAATTTCTGCCGAACCGTCAATAATTTGGATGTAATTATCATACGGAGACGTTTTTTCCGCTAATTCTTCGCCGGCATCGAAAGAAGAAGCGGTAATGTTTCCGGTAGTTTTCTTAATAATTGTTTTGCTTAAAACCGCATTGGGTATGTATTGAATAATTTCAACTATTATATGCGATTTTTCTTTTTCAAGTTCTGCAGTATCCATGACAGTTCATTTTGATACAGCATGCAGTAGGAGGGTAATGTAGTGAGGGTTATTGGTACAAAGGTAATGCTTTGTTTTTTTGCATATTCCTGATAATTAGGCTTTTGCAATTTTTTGTTTTTAGCACGTATCAATTAATTGGCCCTTAAAACCTTGAAGCGTTGAAGTTATTTGTTTCAAAGCTATTATGCTTTAACGGGAAATCTATGAGCGCCTAAGACAACTGTTAAATTCAGGCTGGTTTTAAAATAACAATTAAAATAACAATTAAAGTAACAATTAACTGTAATATCTTAATACAAATGTTATTGCACATCGTCCATCTGCAACACAACTTTGTACGATGCTTTCAATATACATTCCTTTTTCAAAAAACTTGTCGAGTTCCGGATAGGTGCTTACAGCGGGGCGCTTTTTTTTCACTACGTCTGGAATGTTTGTAAAAATGGTTATGACTTCCTGTTGTTTCATGGTGAATGGTTTTATGAAGTTATCGGGTACAATTTATTGGTTGTAAATATGAATTTTAATTATCTGTTTTATTTTACGGGAATTAAACAAACGTTACGGTTTTCTGTACAATGTTCTCAAAGTTACAACTAATTAATGGTAAAATCTAAAGGATTGAAATGTAAATAACTGAATTACAGTGAAATAAGATTGTTTTTTTAAGTGTTTGTCCTTAAAATAAGCGTACCTTTACAGCAGAGTTTTATATAAAACACCATTACTTCAATAGATAATCTCCTTTTCATAGCGTTTAGCTGAAAGTTTTTTGATGGTAAAGATGCACTACATTGGAGTTCCAATGTTTAAACAGCAGGCAAATAACTTTAAAAACAAACATCATGAAAACTTTATTCAACACTATTGCCATTGCACTTGTTGTTCTGTGGGGTATCGGCTTCTTTTTTAGCAGCATAGGTTTATCAATTCATTTATTGTTATTTCCTATTGCAGCCATTTTGGTTTACGATTTTATCGGAATCATGAAACTTTTAAACAAAGCCTGATACGTTGCATTACGTTACTTATTCTCCTTACAGGGAGCAATAACTCTAAAATACTATACCATGAAAACACTGCACAACATACTGTCTGAAAAAATATTCGCTGTTACAGCCAATATTCAGCAAAATTTTCCGGGGCTTTATGAGCATCTCGACGAAACACCCTTTTCATTGGAAGCATACGAGACCCACGAAATTGAAGATACCGACCTGATACATTATCTGGAGGAGTTGATTTCTCAAATGAACGCTTATAAGGAAACAACTCCTGCACACAAACGCATTACAATTGCCTCTCTTGTTAAATTATTAAACAGCACCTCAGAATCATTAAATGAGAATTGGGAAGACCAAAAAGAACAGTTGCTGGAGAAATTTGCTGCTTTAAAGGAAACCGATTTGCTGTTTATTGATGGTAAAAAAGAAGAAATGTTTGAAAGAATTCGAAAAATAATGCGAGTATCAAAAGAAGAGCTTGCCCTTTTACTGTACAAGTTTTAGTTTGATTGTAATATTTTTTTCTTTTGCAGCACGAGCAATATACTCGTGCTAGCGGGAAGTTCTTGTTTTGAAGATATTTTTTCGCATAAATAATTATTTGATATGATATTTTTTCGTATCTTTACTGGACTAAATAATTGGAAGCCAATAACTTCTGGTTAGTAGGTCTTTAAAGAGTGTGCAATTAGTTTTGTATACTCTTTTTAGTTTTTATATGTATTCTAACACTAATGCGAGGATCCTGCTCGTGTTTTCATGCTATTGGCATTGATTAACTACCTGAATGACTATTGACGACATGAGCAAGATGCTTGCGCCAGCGGGAGTCTATGCCTTGTTATGTTTTATCCTGTGGTTTTGTTTCTTGTTTTTGTGATTGGGTGGCTTTGTGTTGTTCGTGCAGTTGGTGTATTTCGTCGAGCAGCTGCATTTCTTCCATAGGGATTAGTTGCAATGCTATTTCGAGGAGGTTGCGGATGTTTATTCTGGAATTTACGATATGATTTGAGTCGTAGGGTTCGTCTGCTTCTAAAGCCAGAATAGCAACCTTTATGATGTCCATAACGGTAAAAATCACATCGGCATGACCGGAAAACTGTAAAGGAACGTTGTAGGATTCCTTTCGATGCTCACACGGTTTTAGAAGCGTGAAATACCGTCTGGCTTTAATGTACTCATGGAGTTCCGTTAAGGATTGCATTTCATTTGTTTTCATGATTATTGGTTTTAGGTTAGTTGGTTTCCTCCAAACGTTTGATTTCGGCTTCTATTAGCAGCGTTGCTTTTTCGTGGAATTGATAACAACGTCTTTGCAGTAGTTCTGTAAGAACGAAATCGGTAGGTTTTAATTTAATTGTGCGCAGTTTACTTAGGTGTTGCGATAAAAGTTGGAAAATTTTCAGTTCTTCGGACGTGTGCCTTGGGAAAATTTCGTCTGGCAGTGAGCAAAACAAATTGCATAAATCGAACAGATATCCCAATGAGAAATGCATCGGGCGGTAGCCCAGAAACGTATGGATTAGCGCTAAGGTAATGTTCTCTATAGCCATGTGCAGCATTGATTCCTGAATGGGTTGGGTATCAAAACCTTCTATCTGGTTTTGCGATTCTAAAAACGTTTCCGCAATGCGGTTGCGGTTGTGCCAATATGCCCTGATACTTTCGATATTGCGTTTTGGATAACGTTCTACAGTTACCACCGGAGGAACTACAGGATGCTTATACAACAAACCAGATTGCATTACTTTTTGAAAGAAATAGCTTTGCTGTGCCGTTAATTGCCTTACCGCACTGGCTTTGTGCAGCAGTAGCGTCATTGTATAGTGCCCATTGCTTTTGGTTTTGAGCACATCAGCCAATTCGCCAACGGCATTTTCTTTAAATTCCGGGCAAAAGGCTAACAAGTAAAAGTGGTAGTTACTTTGGTTAAACACATTACCTGATAAATAACAATGCTTGGATTTAGTGGTGTGCTGTACACCAAAGCAATACAAACCTGAGAGTTTGAGGTTTTCTTTTAGAAAAGTAGTAACATATTCCAGTGCCTCGTTTTGGGACACGGTGTAAGGGTGAAGGGAAGCGTGATTATCCATAACGATATTTTTTTTGGTTGAACATTCGCGAAAAATCTTATATTTGCTAAGAGACTGCAAGTAAGGAATAGGGGATGGCGTACCGAACCAAAACGATTGGTATACTACCAACACCTGCTTGTATATTACCCATAAAGAACTTTTGAGGATTACGAACGAAACCTTATTTTTGAACCATGAGCACAGTAGCCAAAAACCACATAGGAAGAAAGATAAGCCGCATACGAGAATTGCGCGACATGAAACAGGAAGCGTTAGCCGCCGCCCTTGGTGTGAGCCAGCAAACGATTTCTAATATTGAGAATAGCGAGACTGTTGAAGAGGAGAAACTTCAGGAGATTGCTAAGGTTTTGGGGGTTACTGCTGAGGGGATTAGGAATTTTTCTGAGGAAGCGGTTTTTAATATTATATCTAACACTTATCACAATACAAGTAGTGATAATTCGACTTTAATAGCGAGTTCCTTAAATTATCAACCTACTTTCAATACTGTTGATAAAATGATTGAACTTTACGAGAGGTTATTACAGGCTGAAAAAGATAAGGTTGCTTATTTGGAGAGGTTAACTAAGGAAAAATAAAATTAAAAAGGAGATTGTGAAAGTAGTCTCCTTTTTTGTTTGCGAGTAAAGAGTTTTTATGTTGACTTTATTTTCTTAACGACTACACTTTCTGAGGTTCGGGTAGGCTTTCGATGTATGAATTGTCGAATCTAAATTATCATAAATAATTTCTTTCAATATATGGTAGTTTAACCCCTAATTTATAAACTTTGTAATAAGCTTTAATCTCTTTTCTATTTTCTTCCTTCATGATATTTTCAAAACTTAGAATATTAATTCCATTTTCCATATCCGGATAAATAATCAAGCAATCAATTGTACTATCATCAGTGACATTTAATTTCTCTCGAACTTTCTTCAAACGCGCATAACCGGCAACCTGACGAATATCTTCGTGTATAGTTCCGTTCTCATTGTTGTATTTCAACTTATACTTCGCATCAATTACCATTTGAAAATCAGGCTTTGACACCAAAATATCCAATGCATTTCCAAACGTAGAAAACTGATAATGAATTGTTTTTCTATCCGCTGGATTGGCTTCTATCATCTTACTATAAACATACAACTCAAACAATCTTGGCATATCGATCCAAAACGGAGGTGTAGTTACTTTCTCTGTAGTGGTTTGGGTAATGTTGTATGCAAATTTCTTTAGGATATAGCTGCCTATTTGCAAAGCAGTTGCGTAATCTTTGTAAAATGGGTTGTGTTTAATATGTTTTAATTGATATTCTTCTACTTGATCCGAAATCAACTCAAAAGCAGGATGACAAAAATTAATAGTATGTTGAATATCCGAATAATTGCTACCAAAAAGATCTTTGTGATTTTCAACATAACTACTGGCAAACAACATGACCTTCTTTAAAAAACGATTTTCAACATGGTTTTCACCAAATTGTTGGTACTCGCAATAAGTAGAGATAAAACGATTTCTGAACACATTCTGTTTGATATGTTGTCCAACTAAAATTTTACCTTTTACCCGATTCGTTAGGTTTTCCTGAACTTTGTAATAGCTTTTCTTTAAACCTTTACGTACAATTGATTTTAAGGTTTGAAGAAAACGAACAACTAAAAATGGCGTTAGTTTATCGTTTTGTTGCTCAATTGCTATTGGCTTTGCTTCCCAGTCAATTTGAATTAACCCATTAATTACAGCATTGCTTTCGGGAATACCCGTTACTTGCAACAACATTTTCAGATAATCTAGTTCGAATTCTTTTGAATTGAAAATCTCTGGTTCTCCCTGTACTTCTTCCGATTCATCTTCTATTTTTAGATTGAAGAGTTGTGCGGATGTAGCGTTTATTTTAGGTTCGATATACAAGGATCTACCCGTATTACCCAACCAATCAAGCCCAATACAATAATCAGCTTGAAGATGTAAACCTGTTTCCGAATGAGAGACAATGAAACAATGGCTACTCTGATTGAAGCGTTTGGATTTTACTGTTTCAAATAAAGTAACGGAATCCAAATTCAAGGTATTGTTTTGTATCTCCTCAAATTGGATATGAATACTTTTATGTTCGGACAGACGAAATCCCATTAGATAGAAGGCATTAAATCTTCAATTTTTTGTATAATGTCAGTGCCAATTAAAACACCATCCTTTACATATTCCAATAAAATAGGTTTGATTTCATATTCGAAACGGATAGACATGGAACCACCTTCGTCTGTTTTATCAATAAAATAGGAATGTCCTAGCTGTACGTCTTTCTTTTCAAATTCAGGAGATAAGTTGGTATCAAATAAAGTGCTAACCTTTTTGAAAAGAACATCATCAAAATTATCTAAACCTTTAGTTTCTTTAAGATTTTCCGCTGGGACATCCACAAAAGCAAATCGTCTTCGGATTGCATAATCAATATGACCTACAGAGCGGTCTGCGGTGTTCATAGTACCAATAATATAAAGATTGGGAGGAAGAATTAACTGATGACCGTCAACATTATACATGCTTTCAACTGCTTCTTCACGATATTCTAGGGCATAAATTAGTTCTCCTAAAACCGAAGAGAGATTGGCACGGTTGATTTCGTCGATGATGAGAACGTAGTTTTTTAAATCAACTTTTTTTACAGGAACTGTTGTGTCTTTTTCTAAGTTCTTATTTTTAATAAACTTCTGGAAAAGATTTAGGACTCGAACAAAATAACTCGCATGTTGTCTTGCTAGTCCAGAAATTTTCGGATTGTTTTTAATATCCTTTCTAACAGAATCTCCTTCAAAATATGATTGTAATATATCCTTAAATAGAATTCTGTTCCCATTTTTCAACCAACCATCTTTTAAACCTTTATAACGAAATGCATGTTCGTCATCAGACGAAATGAGTCCAACATTTTCAGTTAACGCATAAAATCCATTTGCATTTTCAATTTCATCATTGAGATACTCAACAAAGTTTTCAAAAAGTTCCTTTATTTTAGCTTCTTTCGAAATTGCTTCAACATCTTTGTTACTATCAACAAAATTTTCTAATGCCTTTTTTGCAAAAGCTCCTAAAGTTTTGTTCTCTGCTTCATATATAATACCATCTCCATCAGGATTGGGTTTTGCAACGATTCCACGCACAAAATCTTCATAAGTGTAACTTGGGTGGAATTGGATTAGTTTGAATTGATCGCAATTTTTTAAATCAAACACAATATCAGACTCTTCAATATTTTCATAAATATATTTTGCCACAGCAGCTCCATAAGAATCTAGACCATTTTCTTGTTCTCCTTTTTTATCCCAACGCTTATCGGCGTACCAATTAATTATTTCTGAAAAACTAGGTGAATTTTCGGAGCCTGTATTTAAACCTAAACGTACATTATTTTCTGTGACCTCATTGATAGTGTATTTAGATCTGTTTTTTACGCTATTAATTTCTTGCCCAATTAACAATAATCGTTTAATATCCGCATTATTTATCGTTTTTGGTTTACTCTTTAACGTAGTAGGTTTTATTACTATTTCAGCAATCTCTTTTGCTAACTTCGTTTTTCCAGTTCCTGGAGGTCCTTGCAAAATGATTTGTTTTTTGTATTCTAAAAGAGATTTTATCTTCGATGTATTATCTTCTATTTCACTCATTTCATTGGAATTAATAGCCGTTTCTTTTTGTGACAAAATTTCAAAAGTTTGCCAAGGATAAGTCATAATATCATAAACATTATCATGAGGGACTTTCTCTTTAAAATAATTTAGAATACTATTACTGTTTTCAAACCAGTTCCAGCTAATTTTTAGTTCAGCAGTAGCATCCAAATTATTGATTCGTTGCATTAATGCACGCAGGGAATCTTCATTAACGATAGTACATAATAAATTGGGTTGTAAACTTGCAATCAAACGATTAGCGGCAGCTTTTCTGTTTTGAGAAGTGTGCTTTCGAAACCATTTTTTTACTTCATCGTAAGTTACCAAATCAACTTGGTCTTGTTGATCAGCTATTTTTTTTAATAGAATAGCTAATTCGCTCCAATTCTTTTTAATTGATTCTTTTTCAATGTTGGTATAATAGCCTTGCTTCAATGACGATACACATTGGTCGTTTGATCGCTCAAAATATTCCCTAAACACATCTTTATCCCAATCTTGCCAATTGGTTTTAGTTTTGGCTTCTTCAATAAATTGAGGAACATATTTTTTATAGGAATCAACCCATGTTGACCAAACGTCAATATTTTTAATTACTTCGTTTAATTTCATTATTAAACTAGTTATTCTGCTTTGCTTTAATCCCTAAATCAATTAATTCCGCAATTTCTTTCATCAAATTTGGGTCATCTTTAAAATTATCCAAATATGAAAAATCATATTGTGGATTAGCTTTAAATTCAGTTGAGATAAGTTTTTGTAATTGAGATGCTTTCTCTTTTTCTGATACAGTAGGTTTTATTTGCGATCTTAAAAAAGTTTCATCTTTTTGCGAAATAAAAGGCTCATAAAACTTATAAAAACTTCTTCCAATTGCACCTTGAAATTGAAATACATTTGGGTTAGTTTTACCGCCTTCTAAAACTTGTTTTTGAGAAATACCCGGGTATAGGTCAATATAAAATATATTTTCTATACCTAATTGATAAGCTTTCTTGGAACATAATTCACATGGACTCGCCGTAGTAAATAAATTCCCCCCTTTTAAAGGTTGACCACCATATTTCGAAATTTGAAGCATGGCATTTTCTTCAGCATGCAATGATCTTGTATGAACTTGATTATCCTTCGCCTCATAAGCATTATGATAAGACTTAAAACAGAATGAGCATGGCCTTCCTTGTAAATTTAAAGTTGCAGAATGTTTATGAAAATCATTTTTTAATTTTTCATTAAAAGATTGTCCATCCTTGTATCTATGATCCGTTTCCCCACGTTCAAAAGGAGTTAAATCATTTCCTATTTTATCAATGTCTCTTAAATCACGACTTGAACAAGGTACTTGACCATGTGGAACTTCATTCCAACCAATTCCTTTAACAGAAAAGCTTTTATCTGTCACCACAGCACCTACTTGACGTGAAATACAGCCAGAATTTAATTTTGTATTAAATGCTATCTGCATAATTCTTTCAATATAAGTAGGGGTAATTAAACCCGGTTGTTGAATCAAAGCTATTAATTTTAGTACTTGAACTAAAAAAGGTTGATATATATAATACTCATTAGTTTTTGGTAAAGAACTTAGCACAGAATATCCATTAACATTTTTTCTAAGTAATTCAGTATATGTGTTTATATCACTATATTTTTTTTCATACCAAATATGATAATCTGATTTTTGCACACAATTCTCAATATCAAAACTTTCAAAATCCCCGTCTTTAAAGTCGTCAACTTTATATTCAGTTTCGTCTAATCTAAATATTAATCTGATATTTTCTTCTTGGTCAGTTTTTGAATCTATACTTTTTATCTTACTCTTGATACTTTCTTTACGTTGTTGATCTTCTCGATTATTGGCAATCATATAAAAACCAGAGTATTTCTCTCTGAAGTACATCATTTCATAAGAATTCTTTAATCTATCAATAATAATATGTGCCTTCTTATGATTTTTATTTCGATGAACTTTAATAATCTGATTTATTATTTCAGCAATAGTATAAATATTATCTAAGCTTAAATTATTTGAATTTTCATCTAATTTTTCAATTTTTAAAGTTCCAAATCTTCGTAAATAATATGAGGAGACATGAATAAGTTTATGTCTTAAATAAATGCTAAATAAATCTAATTGCTCAAAAAAAACATTTGCGAATTCATTAAAAGAATCATTAAAGAAAAAATCAGATTGAAATACAGCCGATTTAAAATTTTCTTTTAAATCTACATTTATATTAAACTTTATCGAGACAACCTTATTTATATTACTAGTAACCAATTCCTTAAAATCACCATTAACAAAATCGGTACTATCTTTTGCAATACCAATTTCATTCCCAAACCAAGGAGACATGTTTTTAGTACTTCCAAGCTTTACAATCCAATCACAAATATTATTCACATAATTTTCTGAATTTTCTGAATAACATTCATGCAGTATAAACAGAAGCACTACTTTTTTGTATTCTATAACTTCAAATTTTTTCCAGTTATCACTATATTCAAAAAAGTCTTTTATTCTCCTAAATTTTCTAGTCTCACTAGCACTTATCTCATGATAACTTGAAATAAAATTGCTCATGAAATCTATATTTTCAGATGTTAATTTATCTTGGGAAAGAATATCTGAAAACTTATCAGCACCTGCTTGCATTTTACCTGTCAAGCCAAGAATAATAAAGTCTTCTCTTAGTTTATAAAAGTTATTTAAACCCATTGATTATTTAGTTTATTAAAATATATTTTTGTCCATTATAGTTTTTCAACAATCACAGCAACATTTAATCCCTCATTTCCATTACATACTCTTCAATATCCCATTCAGAAGTGACAACGCCATTATTTACGCTTTGCATTTTACACACCAAACCATCAAAAATATAATAGAAGGCAACTTGGCCGTGTACTTTAAGCATACCTTGTTGTTTATTCTCTTTCAATTTTACACGCCAAGTTCTGCGTAAATCAGGAGAATTGAAAATCAAAAACTCTGGTAAAACTCCTGTTTTCTCAAAATCAATACTTCCGCCACTTTGAAGGGTAAGTTTAATTATTGGATGACTTTCTTTATTTACCATATTCTGTTGTCTCCTCAGCAACCATCCCCATTTCCTCTTCAACACCCCCAACCATAACCTGCCCATTCATCAACATAGGCAACAACCAATCACGAAGCGAAGCAAGTTCTTGGTTTTCTTTTAAATTCTTCTCTTTTTTGATTTGAATTGGTGTCATAAAATCATAAAATTTATCAGCCAATTCAATAGGAGGAACAACCGTTTTATAACTTGTTACGAATGACTCGAATAAAAGATTTTTAATACCGCTGGTTTTGCCTTCAAAGCCAAATAAAATTCCGGCATCATAAATCGAATTCCATTGAAAAACGAAATTGTAGAAATACTTATCTTCTTTTAAAGTAACGGCTTTACAGAAATTAGAACAAATAATAGGAGCATCGAAACGCTCTAAAGTCTGCTCTGTTATATACGCTAATCTACCCGTTGATTGAGTAGGACTTCCTCCAGATATTTCAACAATTAAATCGTGAGGATCTAACGTTTTAAATAAATTCTTTTCTAAAATATAGCGCTCAGGTGTTTTTAGTTCTCCCTTTCCATTTAATCCATTGATGTCTGCACCTCTAACACAATATGCTTTTTGATTATAGTTTCCTTCTACTTGGTCTTTACCCCAATCTCCGCTTTTATCGTTATTAATAAACCAAGCTAATTCTTCCACTCCCCACCCCTCAGGAATTTCCCTCTTCAACTCCTCATTCCAAACCATTTTACCACCAGAAGATTTATAAGGTTTTCCATCCTTATCAGGAAAATCAAACTGCACAAACCAATAATCATACAAAGTCTTAGCCATAGCTTCTAACTCGGAATTGATTTTATTGTTCAACTCAATTTTAGCATCTAAATCGGAAAGGACTTTGGCTATTCTTTTTTGCTCTGATTTTTCAAAATTTGGAATATGAAATTCTAAAATTTGGTTTTTGTCACCTCTGGGCATTTTTGTGCCTTTTGCACCATTCATCACATAATCGAAAAAATCATCTCTAAATAAGGAATAGTAAATAAAGGTAGAATCAAATTCTGGTCTCACTTTTAATGTCAAAACATCGGCAGAACTTCCTCCATCATATTTTGCTAACCAAATTTTTTTTAAATATGGACGAATATTTGAAATAAGGATATCTCCTTTTGAAAATTTAGTTACCTTTCCTTCTTGTGAAGGTAATTTTTCAGCATTGACTTTCCCTAATTTATTTTGCAGTAAATTGTCTGTAGTAACGTAATTCTCAATTGTTAACTCTTTCAATGAAACTCTTTCATTTGAGTAAAATACAACATCATTTAAAATATTACTCATACTTCAATCCCTTCAAATTATTCTGAATTTCCGTTTCCAAAGTTTTACTATCAGCAAACAAATTGGCTAAATTACTTTCAAATGATTTCATTTTATCCGCAAATTCCTCTGGAGTAATATCCGTATATTCAATCTTCACTTCAAAATACTGTCCGGCACTCAAACTGTAATTTTTAGCTTTAATTTCATCATACGAAACCACAACCGAGAAATCATCAACGGCTATTTTATTATTAAACGTATTAATGATATGGTCTTCTTCCTCATGACTCAATACCGTTTTTTGGTTTTTGCCATCTTTTACGGTGGTTCCCAATTTGGAGGCGTCAATTAAGACTACATCGCCTTTGTTTTGTTTGTCTAAGAAAATTACTGATACGTTGGTTCCGGTAGTTGCAAAGATGTTACTTGGCATGCTCACCACACCGGCTAACATTTTGCTTTCCACCATACGCTCTCTAATTTTCTTGTCAATACCACTTTGGGCGGTGATAAATCCTGTAGGCACTACAATAGCGGCTTTTCCGGTATCTTTTAACGAATACATGATGTGTTGTAAAAACATCAGGTAAATTGCCATGCTTTCTTTTTTGGTTTTCGGCACATTGGGTACTCCGGCAAAAAAGCGATCGTGGTTTTCTTTGGTATCTAAATCGGCACTAAAATCAGAGAAATCCAATTTAAACGGCGGATTGCTTACGATATAGTCAAACTGTTGCAAGCGTCCGTTTTTGTCTTTATGGTACGGTTCTAAAATGGTGTTTCCCTTTACAATATTGGGAATCGAATGTACCAAATCGTTCAGAATCAAATTCAAGCGCAATAAGTTTGAGGATTTTTGTGAAATGTCCTGAGAGTATACAGTACACTTGTCTTCGCCAATTTCGTGGGCAAGATTCATCAACAACGTTCCCGATCCGGCCGAAGGATCGTAACAGATCACATCACTTACTTCGCCATGTACCAAACAACGCGCCATGATTTTCGCTACAGCATGCGGAGTAAAGTATTCGGCATATTTTCCGCCACTGTTGGTGTTGTAATCTTTAATTAAATATTCGAAGATGGTCGCATAAAAATCAAACTTCTGATGAAAGATGTTCTCAAAGCTAAAATGCACCAGCTTGTTAATAATGGCTTTGCAAAACTCGTCACGCTTATCGGTTACATATTTGCTGATGTTTTCAAACAAAACAATCTTTTCGCCGCCTTCGGTTACTACCGAGAAGATGCTGCTGTTCTGTTTGGCGATATCTAATAAAGTTGCGTCAAATATATCCGCAAATTTTGCTTCGTTTTGTCTGTCAAATAAGCTCGAAATCAACTGATCGGGATGCAGGTTTGCGGTGCTTTCGCTCATTTGCATCGTTAGCATTTCATAGTCTTCGGGGCTATAGGCGCGTAAGGCTTTTTCCCAATCCTTGGCTTCGGCTATTTTGGGGTCCAGTTGTTTTACTTCGTGAACAAATTTGTCATTCAGGAATTTATATAAAAAGACTTGGGTGATAATCTTAAATTCATTGCCGTCATTTCCCAATCCGTAATTGGCACAAACGCTTTTCAGGTCGTCAATTAAGGCTTTGGTTTGCTTTTCAAATTGTAATGCAGTAGTCATTCTATATTTATAAGTGTTTAATTTTTATTGTTAATTGTAATATGCATTTTTTGCATATTGCTTTTTCTTCAAATTCTCCTTCATCAAAAACATTTCGAATATGTCTTGAAATTACAGATTGACCTCTTTGAAACAGTAGTACTAACTGTTCCTGAGATAGCCAAACGGTTTTATTCTCGAAATTTACCATCAGCAGCAACCTGTTCCAAAATGGAACAAGTTGAAGTTTCTTGTAATTCTTCTGCTTTATAGATATTTTGAATATGCTTTACAATTGCCGGCCTGTTTACTGTAAACAATGAAGCAATGGTATGGCCATCCAGCCAAACTGTATCTTGTTCAAACCGTACTTTTACTTCTGTTTGATTGTCTTTAGTTTTAAAAATTTCTATTTGCTGCTCCATTATGCTACTCTGCCGTAAAATTCATTCATATATTCTTTAACAATCATTCCGTTGATACGCTTAGTAGTAGCGGCATCCAATGGAATGTGTTGTTTGTTTTTAAACTGATCGATCACCAAGCGCATCATCATACGTTCTACAAAACTTTCGTTTTCCAACATTTTTGAATTTTGAAGAATTTGTTGGTCGACTTCTTTTTTCAACCCTTGCAAGGCTTCAAACAACTTGCTTTCGCTATCCGTTAACGGATCTTTTTCCATCAGGCGTTTGTGCAGTCGGGCATATTTTTCGTCATTGTCGTATTTGGCACGCAACAATTGGTTTTTGCGCTCGAGTTCTTTGGCTTGGTTGTAAATGGCTTCCAACGCTTTAATATTGGCTTCCATTTCTTCTTTGGAAACCTCGCTCAAATTTTTCTTTTTAAACAGACGTTCCAATTCTTCTTTCAATGAAATAAAAACCGGATCTTTTTGATCAAAATTTCCACCGAGCATTTCTCTGGTCTTTTGCAAAGTGGTTTTCAGTTCATCGGCCAAAACCATTTCTTCTTCTTTTACTTTTACAAAAGCAAACAGTACGTCTTCGAGTGCAATGTTAAGCAAATTTGAAGTATCTACATTACTTTCTAAAGCTTCTTTGGTGTTAATTAACGTCAAATGATTATTAGCCTCTCTCGCTAATACCGTAAGCTTATGAAAATCCAGTTGCTCCAGTAATTCATAATTTCCCGATAAGCGAATCAGGTTATACAAACTCTTGGCATTGTTTAAAGCTTTGGTAATTTGCAACATAATGCCACGGTCTTTAATCTGTGAGATTTGCTGCGAAAAGATTTCGGCATTCTGTATATTGTAATGAAACAGGACATCTTTTATTTCCTGAATTTCCTGATTGATTTCTTCCTGCGATTTAAACAAATCCGAGTAGTGCTGCATCTCATCTCCCAACTCTGATTGCAGTTCGTTAAAGTAATCCTGATTGGTTTTATCAAACTCTTTCTGAATATCAGCAAAATCCACTACATAACCATATCGGAAATCTTTATAGGTTCGGTTAACGCGGGTTAATGTTTGCAGCAGATTGTGTGCTTTAATTACACGCCCGATATATAATTTCTTCAATCTAGGTGCATCAAAACCGGTCAAAAGCATGTTATACACAAACAATAAATCGATATGACCCTCTTTAAATTGATCCACCTCGCTTTTACGATCGTCTTTGGTTCCTATATCATGCAAAATAACGGCAGCCTTAGTTACACGGCTTTCATTTTTCTTTTTATCGCCGTAGCTTTGGTTCGGTTCTGCGGCCATTAAAAGTCCTTCCGTTTCGTCCTTTTGAACCGCATATTTTGCTTGGAAAATTTCATACAGCATTTTAGCCTGTTCCGAAGAATCACAAACCACCATACCACCAATTGTATTGTCATTCATGGTAATTCGGGCTTTTTCAAAATCCTGCACGATGTAATCCAGCATCGGCTCTACAAACTTCGGATGGGCGTACACCAGTTTTTTGTCTGTATTCCCTTTTAAAATATCGATTTCCTCAAGAGTTTGCTTTAAAGCCAAACGGTAATTTGTTTCGATTTCTTCGCGAATTAAACGTAAGGTATAACCATCAGCTATAGACGAATTGTAATAATACTTGTGAATATAACCGCCAAAAAGCGATTTCGAATTGTAATCCGTACCCAATAAAGGTGTTCCGGTCAATCCAATTTTAATCGCATTCCTATCCGATTCGTTCAGGTTGGCTAAAAAGCTTCCTTTCGGATTATAACTTCGGTGCACTTCATCCATAAAATACACCCGCTGAATGTTCAGGTTATAATCGGTATTACGAACTACATTCGGATCATCCTGAAATTTTTGGATATTAACCACTGTAATTTCAGGCTTTCCGGAATTGTTATGAATAACACTCGTAGATTTTATGTCCTTAGAGAATTCTTCTCGCGAATTGATATTATGAACCACCAAACCACGGCTTTTAAATTCTTTTCCGGCCTGAATCAATAAATCCAAACGATCCACTATAAAGTAAAACTTCGGTACGATATTTTTCTTCTGAAAATAGTTCGTCAAATATTTTACATTGTAAAACGTTAGTGCTGTTTTTCCACTTCCTTGTGTATGCCAGATAATCCCTTTTTTTTCACCGGCATCAAGCTTAGCTTCAATAGCTTTAGTAGCAAACAGTTGCGGATAACGCATAATGTGTTTTTGCAAACCGCTTGATTCTTTCACGTAGGCAATTCCGTATTGCAAAACAAAAGCCAAACGTTCTTTTTGAAACAAGGAAGTACAAATTCGATTGGTTGGAGTATTCGGATTTTTATTGGTTATAAATTCATCCGAATGTTTAATACCAACTAAGTTATTATCTTTTAAAACGACAGTTTCTGTTGTATCATCAACTTCTGAAAGTATCTGATTCAAATCGAAAGTTGCCTCTTCTCTGAAATAGTTAAAAATCGGTTTGTAATATGAGGTAGTCGCATAAAAAGCTCCTTCAATTGGTAACGGCGAGCTATTGTCATATTCCATGTTATTAGAAAAAACCATTAACTGGGTAATATTAACAAACGGTCGGAATTTCTTATTTTGGAATCGTGTTTGTATACGCTTGTGTTCTGCTAAAATACCGTCTTGATTGTTCGGTTTTTTAACTTCAATAAAAACCAAAGGCATTCCGTTAATTAGTAAAACAATATCCGGGCGGAATTCCTCATCATCTTTTTTATAAGTCAGTTCCGTAACAACGTGAAAAGAGTTATTATTGAAATCTTCAAAATCAATTAAACGAACTCCGGACTGATCAATAATTTTTTCATAAAAAGCTTTTCCTAAATCTTCATTTTCTAAACACAAAGCCACTTCATCATACAAGCGATGTAAATCACCATCATTCAACTCTGGATTTAATCGTTTCACAGAATCATGAAATATATCATGAAAAATATTGGTGGATTCATCCCATTTTTGAGAAGCTAATGAAATATATTCATAACCTAATCGCATCAAATGCAGTATGGTAGGGATTTTTACCCTGGAATCTTCGTTGAATTTCATTTATCGGGACAGAGTTAGCTTAATTGTCCAAACTTAACCATAAATAAACACTTACACAATCACTAAATTTAGTGATTTTTAAAAAAAATCGGTCTCAATTGCATTCGGGCATTTAAGCGCAACGTAAAGCTGGATTTTGCGTCAATCTTAAAAATAAAAACCTCTAAACATAAAGTTAAACTTGCAAAGTACCTGATCTAAAATTGTAAATTTACCCCATGAGGCAACTAAAATCATACTACCAAAGCAGCAAACGCACCATTTGGGTACTCCTGATTTTGTTCGCATTGGCGCCTTGTACCGTAAAAGAAAGCCTGTTACTTCCGGCCGGTATTACCGGAGCCAAAACCCTCAATGCCGCTAAAACTACCACATTGGGCGGGCAGTGTATCTCCTTTCTTGAAACGCAGCACAAACAAACCGCAAGTCAATCCCGTATTGCTCAAAAGAAACACACAACTAATTGCGTTGCCTCTTTTGTCGGCAACTATCCGCCGGTAGTACCATACAAAACTTTAAACGAAACCGTTTTCGGCGGCAACAGTCCTCCCAAATACATTTTATTCAAACGATTGAAAATTGCATTGGTATAGTCGCAACAAAGCACACCAACAATTCAACAACGTTTAATAAAATACTTACTCATGAAAAACAACATTCTTGAAGGCGCTGCGCATCCCGCTGGCCTAATCACCTTATCCCTCAGATGGGTTATAGGCTGGACTTATTTTTCCGCATTTTGGCGTAGACTTGTCTTAGAAAACAAATTAACCCCAGACGAAGCCGGTTACATAGGGGAGAAGTTCAACCACTTTTTACCCAACGCCTTAGGCATCAAACCCCTTATTGAATATTTGGTTACCCATCCCGATGCGCTTTACATTGCAATGGTTGCCTTTACCCTGGTAGAAGCCGTGGTAGGCCTCTTTTTGTTACTGGGATTATTTACCCGATTAATGAGCATAGGTGTTTTCCTGCTCGCCTTAGGGATACTCTTAGGTTCCGGTTGGCTGGGCACCACCTGCCTGGACGAATGGCAAATCGGCGTACTAGGCATAGCAGGAGGGCTCACTCTTTTCCTGAGCGGAAGCAGTGCCTATAGTCTGGACCACTATTTAATCCGAAAAAAAATCCCGTTCACCACCCGTAAGTGGTTTCACTATCTCGGAACCGGGAACCTTCCAGCAAAGTACCTTCAGTCGGTAGTGGTAACTCTGTCCGTATTACTATTCGGATTAACCCTGTACACCAACCAGTACTTTCACGGAGGTGTTTATGGCCCGTTACACAACAAATCCGTAAAACCCAAAGTTGAGATAACCAATTTAAAGACAAGCCCCAACAGCCTAACCTTTCAACTCTACCGAACCGAAGGCGCAGACGTATACGGCTCGTTTCTGATAGGCATAGAAATTCTCAACAGTAAAAAAGAAACCGTCCAAACAATAAATCAGGAAGCTCTTTCCAAATTTCACGCCACACAAATACAAAACCATTATATAGCCAAAATAAAACCCGGCAAGCACAGCCTGATACTCCCATTAGGTGCCAAAGCTGACATCACAATCCCGTTAAGCCAAAAGCTGGAGAAAGAGGCGCATACCCTAAAACTAACCGACATCAGCGGCATAACCTGGACCGCCAAAATACCAAGGGATTAAAAACGACACAGAAAAACCAGTAACTTCATTACAGCACGGCCAAGTGTCAATACAAGCCAAAACATCAATTAATGCCTCCCGACCTAAGAACGCGTAACCGTTAAGAAAATTTAAAGGGATTCCGTTAAGAAATATCCGCTGTTTGACCGTAGGGAGTTCGGAGATTTTAGGAATCCCTTTAAATTTTTAGGTGCAGCGTTCTCCGTCTTGACCTTTTGTTTCTTTTGTGTCAAGACAAAAGAAAGTGAAAAAAAATAGATAAAAAACAAAAAAAATATCCCCAAATTAAAAACTACATTTGCCCTCCAAAAAAAGAAAAACTATGAGCGCAACCTGGTATGAATGCAAAGTAAAATTCAGAAAAACCGACGAAAACGGAGTACAAAAAGTAACCACAGAACCCTATTTGGTAGACGCCTTATCCTATACCGAGGCCGAGTCCAGAATCACACAGGAGATGATGCGTTACATTAGTGAAGAGTTTAAAATCACGAACATAAAAGTAGCCAACTATGCCGAAATACACCCCTTTGAAAACGCAGACCGTTGGTTCCGGTCTAAAGTAGCCTTAACCGCCTACGACGAAGAAAGCGGGAAGGAGCGCAAAACCAATATGTACCTGTTAGTACAGGCAAACGACGTAAAAGAAGCGTTTGACAACACCATGACTGCCATGAAAAACACCATGGGCGACTACACCATCCCGGCCATTTCCGA
Source organism: Flavobacterium suncheonense GH29-5 = DSM 17707 (assembly GCF_000430025.1). GTDB lineage: Bacteria > Bacteroidota > Bacteroidia > Flavobacteriales > Flavobacteriaceae > Flavobacterium > Flavobacterium suncheonense. Next base: position 40,597 of record NZ_KE387022.1, on the reverse strand, counting down.
ATCCCCAATTATGGACGTATTTCCATATTTCAGCGGAGAAGAAGACGGACTCGAACAAATAGAAAAATTCAACGCCCTAAAAGCTTCCAAACCCTCCATAACCACAGAAGACGAAGACCACATGGAATTTGACGAAGAAGTAGTGGCAGCGTATCAGGAGGAATGAGAGGTTAGGAGTAGTCACAGTCTGCAACTAAATCCCCAACAAAAGAAGAACCTTTTTTAAAGCAATAACCATCTTATAAAAAGACAAAAAATAAAATCCCGAACTTTGTAAAAAAAGCAATGCCCGACCACCACTACATCTACTGCCTCGAATCCGTAGCAGACACCGAGGCACCCAATAAAACCCCAATTCTCCCATCCCTGGAAACATTGGCGGCGCAGTACGGCATTACCAATGTATACAAAACCTGCGACAGCATAGAAGGCTTCGAGGAAAGCATCAGCACGTTGTTGTATGAAGACCGGCATTTTAAAGACTACGCCATCATCTATTTGGTATTTGAAGGCCGAAGCAACGAACTGAAAATCGCCGACTACTACTATACTTTTGAAGAAATCGCCGAGTTTTTTGAAGGCAGGCTGAAAGGCAAAATCGTTCACTTCGCCAACACCTTACAATTAGATTTAGACGAAGAAACCTTCCAGTACTTCCTCGACGTAACCGGCGCCAAAGCCATTTCCGGCTATGCCAACCGAGTACCGATATTAAGCATGGTACTCGACAACCTCTATTTCTCCCTAAACGAAGAATACGACGATGTAACCGAACTTACCGAAGAACTGTTTCATAAACAATATGCTTTGGCTAACAGTATGGGGTTTAGGATGTATTATTGAGTGGGGGGAAAGGGAGAAGGGAGAAGGGAGAAGGGAAAAGGGAAAAGGGAAAAGGGGGAAGTGAGAAGAAAGCTTCTAGCTTTACACATCCCCTAAATCTAGCTAACAGTTCCAAAAGCATCCTCTCTAGCCCTTCGACCTAAGGATGTGTAACCGTTAAGAAAAATAAACCCAAGACCGTTAAGAAGTGGTAGCTGTCTGACCGAAGGGAGTTCGGATGTTTTAGGAAGCGCTTTAAATTTTTAGGTGAAGTGTTCGAATCTTGAAATCTTTAGGTTCACGAAATCCTTGGGCAAAATAGCATTTGAGTATTTTTTGTTTCTTTTAATTCATAAAGTACTATTTTGTTTTGGTATTGCTTTGCCAGTTCGCTAACGCTCGGGTCGTTGAACCTTCGGTTTGTGTCAAGATAAAAGAAAAATATAAAATTCTAATTTAGTGCAGTAAGTTTTGGGATATTGAAAATGTTTGTATAACTTGTGTTCTGCTTAAAAACTTGTTAAAGTATTGCAACAATAGTAAGTTTTTATATAAAAAACACAAAGTATGAATGCCCCATTAAGAAAGAATTTATATTACGGTATCGTAAGCAAAATTCATCTTTTATTTCTTTTATTCTCCTGTGCCTTATATGCGCAAACGTCCACTATTGAAAGCATAAACAAAGAATTCGATACCGCAACAAAGTATGCCCATTCCGGTAATCCGGAAAAAGCAATACCCATTTTGGATAAAATAAAGAAAGAGTGTGAAAGCATCAACTACAAACAGGGCATTACCAGAGTAGGGCACACTTTAGCCATTATCTACTTCAACAGTTCCGATTACAACAAAGTTATCAGCCTTAGCGAAGACTACCTGAAAACAGGTGAGGAAATACAGGATTATGAAAAGCTCTCACACATTCACCGCCTAAAAGGTTGTGCCTATTCCGAATTAGGACTGCTTAACAAAGGCGATGAAGAATACGACCTCGCTTTAGAATACGCCCAAAAAATTAAGGCCGGCAACAACAAACAGCACGCCCTGGGGGTTATTTACGGCAACCGTGCCAGTCATCTTATCAAAAGCGGTGCGCCTCAGGACGCCATTTTTGCCAGCATCAACAAAAGCATAGCCGAAGCCGAGAAAATAAACGAATCTGATAACTCCTATATTTCTAAAAAGTACAGCCTTATCGCGTATTCGTATATCATTCTGGCCAACGAATATGCCAAAGCGGGAAACGTGCCAACCGCCGGAGAGTATTACCTGAAAGCCCTTGCAATCCACGAAACTAAACCGGTTCCGCTGGTAGAGAAAGTAGTGCTGTTGAGCGAACTGGGCTATTTCTATACCGATCAGAAAGCCTACGATAAAGCTGTAAAATATGCAGAATCAGGTATTAAATTAGAGAAAGAAGCAAGTTTCCCACAGTTAAGAAGAGATTTGTTTGAAACGTTGTCTAAAGCCTATCTGGAATTGCACCAAACCGAAGCGTCCAAAAAATATCTCAGTTTGTTTACCGCCTTAAACGACAGTATTAACAACAGCGAAAAAAAGGCAGTCGATACCGCTTTAAGAAGCACGATATCCAAACAGAAAAAGCAATATCTTGCCAGCAGCAGCAAACAAACCGTCATTTACATACTCTCTTTTCTGGCTCTGGCAGTACTCGGTATAGTGCTTTTCCTGCGTTATAAAAAGCAAAAGCAAATCCAGATACAGAAAATAGAAAGCGTTTTAGAACAATTAAAAGCAAGACAAAACCAACCTGAAACCATACCACTAACAGCAACGGAAAGCAGTAAAACAGAGGAGGCAGAGGAAACAGAAGACGACAAAGAAGAAGTAATAGCCCTCATGTCTCCGGAAGCCGAAGAAAAGCTACTGGAAAAACTCCACGATTTTGAACAGAAGCAGCTTTACCTCGAAAGAAAAGTTTCCCTGTCATACGTGGCGGCGCAGGTGGAAACCAATACCAAGTACCTGTCGTACATCATCAAAAAGCACAAAGGCAAAGACTTTAATAAATACATTAACGATTTAAGAATCAACTACATCGTTCAGAAAATCAACGACAATCCGGTGTACCGGCAGTATAAAATCAACGTATTGGCAGAAGAAACCGGCTTTTCTTCCCATTCCAAATTCGCTACTGTGTTTAAAAGCACCGTTGGCGTTTCTCCATCCGAGTTTATCAAATACTATCAGGACAACGAAAGAGATAAAAAAGAGGCGAGTTAAGCCTCTTTTTTTATTGCAGCACTATTTTTAATTCTGAACAGACAGCACTTTTTACCGGTCTGTCGGTTGCAACAACATCTTTATCGTGCTGTCCTTAAGCACTTTTTTTACTTTATCAGACAACCTTAGGCCCAAAGAACAAAATGTGATTCTTTTTGTAACTCGCTGATTGGCAGTGGGTAGAGCGACACGTTGTTTTCCAAATTACAGAAAACGGATATGCAAACACTTTGTTAATGACTGTAACTTTTGTTCTTTGCACCGAAATAAGTAACGTAGTACTACTTGTTTTAAAAGCCCCTTTTAAGTTTAAAAATTCAAAGTAAAAGTGAAAATGAAGAAAAGATTTGTATTTGTATTTGTTTTGTTGATGAGCTCTCCTTTGGTTTTTTCTCAGGTGGGAGTAGGTACAACAACTCCCAGAGGAGCTTTAGAAGTTAATTCGGCAACAACAGGTTTCGTAGCGCCTCAGATTGCTTTAAGTAACACTGCGGTAAGTGCGCCGGTTGTAAACCCGGCCGGAGGAGCTTTATTGGCCGGAACCATAGTCTATAACACGGCAACGGTTAACGACGTCACCCCGGGCTACTATTACTGGAACGGAACTATTTGGGTGCGCATGGAAGGAGGAGCAGCCTCCACACCTCACAATACCTTAGACAAAGCCTACGACGAAGGAGGAGCAGGAGCAGGCCGCACCATTACAGCCGATGCCGGAGCAGTAACCATCAACAATACCAATGCGGGAACTTCGGGGCTAATAATCAATAACAATTCTACTACTACAGGTATTTCAGGACAACGTACCAATGTAGTGAACAATAACACAATTGGGGTAGTGGCTAACGTTACCGCAGACGGCGTAGGGGTTCTGATTGATCATAATGACACGAATAATCCATACTCAGGTTTACAGGCCACGAATTATTCCACAGTAGGTTCTGCGATACTTTCTACTACCAATGCCGCAGGAACGGCTATATCGGTAGAAGCTTCAGCTACCTCTAATGCTGCCAATGCCATGACCATCCGCAATTTCAGAACAGCAGCAGGAGCAGGTTTAGACGTTATCGGCGCCATAGGAACCCGCAGTACCAGTCAAACTGCCGCAGGTTCGGCCTTTGCCGGCTATCTGAACGCAACACAGGGGACAGCCGCCCAGTTTAACGGAGCAGGGACAGGCGCTCTTTCGGCAAACAATGTTTTTTCAGGTAACAACCGATACGGAATAATTGCGCAGGGTAACCCGGTGGGAACGTATTCTAATTTTACTTCTGCAAGTGGAGCAGCCTATATAGGATACTCAAGCAATTACAGCATTTGGACAGGCTATGCTTTAGTAACCGGAGGAAGCTACTACGATTACTACAGATCTGCACAGCCAAAGGCAGAAAACAAAGTGATGTTAAACGTGGTAGGACCGGGCATGAATGCCACTACTGTAGTGAAAGACGATAAAACAATAATAATGCCTGCCGTATCAGCTCCTGAAAGTCTGTTCCAGGATTCCGGTACCGGTAAACTGGTAAACGGTCGTGCCATTATTACCCTGCATCCGATTTTGAGCGAAAACATACTGGTAGATAAAGAGCATCCGCTGAAAGTATTCGTACAATTGGAAGGCGACTGCAACGGTGTATACGTAACCAACAAATCTGCCACAGGCTTCGAAGTGGTAGAATTAGCCAACGGAACATCAGATGTGGCGTTTTCGTACTCCATCATTGCCAGCAGAGCCCCTCAGAAAGTTACCGCCAAAAACGGAAGCCTTCAGGAGTTTAATGCCCCGAAACGCTTCATGACAATAGAAAGCAATACAGAAGAATTGCAATTATTGCAGGATAACAATGTGCCAATTCAGGAAAGCAGAAAATTAGAAACCCAAAAATAAAACCACTATAACCCCTAAAACCAACAAAGAATGATCAGAAAAATTACACAACTATTTAAGTTGCAGCACTTATGCTTTGCCTCAATCCTACTATCGGGCGGTATGAGTTTTGCACAAACAGCAGCCAAGAATCCTGTTTACGACCTAAAAGGAGACGAAGTTGTTGCAAAAAGAGACCTGTTTGCCAAGCATTTCCTTAATCCGGACGGTTCTTATACCGCAGCCATTGCTTCCGGTCCTATCCATTACGAAAAGAACGGTGCTTTTTTAAACATCGATAACACTATTCGCCCTTTTTCCTCCACATCCTACACCTACGCCAACACAGAAAACCTTTTAGAATCCTATTTTGGTGCAACAGCCCACACCGGAATAAAAAACAAAACCAAAGAAGGAGAAGTTCTGGAATTTCAGAATACCACCATGTATTGGGAAGTAGCGGGCCAGAAAGCCGGTGAACAGCAAAGCACAAACGCTGCGATAGTTATAGTAGACAACAAGGCTTATTACAACAATTTATACGGTTCAATCAACGCAGAGTTTGTCGCGTTAAACGGAAAGCGTAAACTAAACTACATCATCCCGAATGCCGAAGCGCTGGCAGCTATGCCGGCTAACGCAACCTATTTGGTATTTACCGAAAAAGTAACTATTCCAACGAACTGGTCGTATGCCAATACCGAAGAAGGCTTGGTTATCCGAAACGAAAAACAGGAAAACATTTACCTGTACAACAAACCGTATTCTTTCGATGCCAACGGTAAAAAACTGCGCAGCAACAATACCGAAATGGCCATAGCAGCAGAAGGTAATGTACTAACCATAGCAACTAAAGTTAAAACCAGCTGGCTGTTAAATACCAACAGAGTATTCCCGGTAACCGTAGATCCTACCGTAACGGTATATCCGGATATGGCTAATTATAACACAGGTTCTGTATACTCCTCTGATTACTATAAACTTACCGCAGATATCGGATTCGGAAGAGACGAAGATAATGGAGCAGTAGAAGACTTTCTTAGAGGGTGGGCTAAATTCAACACTGCCTCTGTACCGGATGACGCTATTGTTTCCAACGGAGTAACGATTAACTACTATGTATATTACGCTTCTCCTGATTACAGCCCAGCCTACGGACATGAATTGGTGTTTTCACAACTTAACTTAAACCCCGTAACAGCTTCCGGAAGTACTTTATACAATGCCATCGAGCAGTTTGGTTACGGTCCGTTTGTTACGGCAGCCATTAATTCAGTAGGGTGGAAAGCCCATACCATTACTTCGGCAGCAATTCAGAATGATATCGCCAATGGCTTAGTAAACAACTATTTCTCGATAGGATTCATGCCTCAGGGAGATTTTTATGCAGGAGAACTGATAGCGGTAGACGGCTGGGATTATGACAAACCTTATTTGACGTTTACCTACACGCAACCGACTATGAGTTCGGATAGTTTTGACAAGCTGGTAAGCATCTATCCAAATCCGACAGCTAACACCCTGACCGTTGCAACTGATTTACAAATCGAAAGCATCAAAATTTATTCATTAGTTGGCCAGTTGATCTGCACTAATACCCATCAGAATACCATTGATATTTCGTCCTTGCCAAAAGGTATTTATTTAGCAGAAATCACGCTGGATAATGGTAAGGTTATAAGTGAGAAAGTGATTAAAAAATAACTCACGATCGTTTTTTAGTTTTTTGTAGTTTGGAAAAAGCCCTGCCTTAAAAAGCAGGGCTTTTTTAGTATAAAGAGATAAGTTTATGCGGCAGCATCCGCGCAACAAAAGGGAAACTACAGCAATAGTATCAGTAACAGAATAATGATAATAATTGCTCCCACTGAAAGGTATACTCCGCCTTTAGCCGCTTTCAGCTCTGTCTTAATGGTTTTTACTTCCTTGCGAAGCTCGCGTTTTTCCGCAGGAGTTAAAGTACTGCGATCCATATTTTTAATTTCCTCCAGGCGGTTTATTAGTCTTTCGGCCCTTTGCGCTTCTGTATTAGCCGGAATAGTGTCATTACTGATGTTAGAATAAACCGGCACACAAATGATGGTTAACAGTACAAGTAATACCGTTTTCTGAATAGTTGCTTTCATAATCTTGTTTTTTAGTTATACAGCAGTTAACAAAACAGTAAGAAATGTAAACAATAAAGTTACGTATAAACCTTAATATGAGAAAGTTATGATTGTAAAAACTGATAAGTCAATCAAAAAACGCCATGTAACTATTTTTTAATGAAAAGCGCTAAAGTAAATAATGCGGATTTTGATAGAATGTAAAAAAAAAAATAACAAATTATAATTAAAACCTTAAAAAATAACAGGTATTGTATTACAAGTTTTTGTAAAAATAAAAATATTTTTACAAAACATAGCTATGTTTCAAATCTATTAATAAAATAATCATTAGCTTATGAAGAAAAATATACTTAGTATTTTATTCTTGACCTTATCCCTAACAGTCACCGCCCAATGTTATGAAAGTTTAACCTTTGGAGGAGCCCATACCACAGCCAAAAAAGCAGACGGCACCTTATGGGGCTGGGGGTTTGGTGCCTGGGGAGAGTTGTCTTCAACAAATGAAACGGAACTTTGAAAGGAAACAAGAGTTGTTATAAAGAAATAGAAATTCAGTTTCCATCTTGTGGTACCGGCCGTACGGTTAATGAAGACATGCTGGTTGTAGAGGATAATGTATTGATAGTAGCCCCTAATCCGGCTATAGAAACTACAAAAGTACTTTACAATTACAAGAATAAAGACGCTGCAAAAACCATCGAAATTCGCGACATGCAGGGCAGATTCTTAAATGTTTGGGAGGTGAAAAACCAAACAGGAACCATAGAAGTTGACTGCACCCGCTATGCCGGTGGTCAGTATTTCATTGTGATGAAAGAGAACGATGCGGTTATTAAAAAAGCCCGTTTACTCATTCAGCATTAATTTTTTATGCAGACGCGCTTTGAGTGCGTCTGCATTTTTTACTATTTTTAGCATACATACTTTTTGAAATTTCTGGTCCCTGAGCCTGTCGAAGGGAACAAACAAAAGATTTAGCGAAATAAAGCACAAAACAAAACCTACAACCTATGAAAAAACAACTACACACAATATTATTGCTATTACTAGCATTTTCATCCCACTCTCAAACTTGGCAATGGGGCAAACGAGGAGGTAGCACGGATAATTTGTCAGTCACAAGTAGTAGAAAGGAAGAAATAATTGATATGGTTACAGATAGTCAGAAAAATATTTACATACTGGCTCCAGTTGGTCAGACACTTTTAAATATTGACGGTAATCCCAAAACCAATTATGGAGACAGTAGCTCTAAAACGGATTATGCTTTGAGCAGTTTTAGTTGTGATGGAACGTATCGCTGGTCAAAAATTATTGGGGGGGGTATTGAAGATATTGATGGAATCGAAGTAGACAGTCAGGATAATGTTTATGTTTCTGGAACTTTTAAGAGCTGCTCTTCACCATATTATGCCCGTATTGATAGCGATGTAATTCTTAATGCCTATACTTCTGCAGGTTGCAAGACCTTGTTTATTGCAAAGTACGATACTAATGGAAATCTATTGTGGTTCAAACAGCCACAAGCTTTGGTGACGCAGGCGGTGGCCACCGGGCAAACCCTTTCAAGAGGTTTAGTAATGGATGACTTAGGTAACAGCTATTGGTTATGTTATTTGCCAACCGGTACTTATGCTGACGGAGCTTTTGTGAATAATATGTCGGGAACTAATTTATTTATATTAAAGTACGATGCAAATGGTAATTTTTTGAATGCAACTTATTTTGATGCTCAATTGACAAGTACATTTGGTTTAAATTTAAAATTTTATCGTAATCCATATAACGGAAGTTTTTATATTTCAAGTAATAAAGATGCATCTGCAACAGCAGTAGTTGGAGGACAAACGATAACGCACCCGGCATTTATAGCCTGTTTTAACGAATTGGGTCAATTTCAATGGAAAAAGGAAAGTACTGGTACTACTGCAGGAGCTATAAAATTTTATAATCTGCAATTCGATCCTTCTAATAATATTTATGTGAGCGGTAGAAACTGTTGTGGTGCAGATTCTTTTTTAGGGGTTTCGGTTCCATCGCCTTATGCGTCTTCTTTTATATTAAAAACAGATTCAACAGCCGATAATTTATTATGGAGTACCTACTATAATGAAAATGGGGCATACTCATACGGTGCAATAGCCTTAAACGGCAACGAAGTAGGTTTGGCGGGTTATTGTTTTGGCCCAACATTTACCTGGGGTTCCCAAACCATTTTCGCCTCCAATGCCAACGAAGGCACAGAAGTCATGTTGGCCCGTTTTAACAAAGACACGGGTGCCTGTTTAGGCTTACACAAAATTCCCGGTAATGTGAACTATGACGATTATGGCACCGCCCTAACCGTAGACGCTTCCGGCGATTATATTTTAGGCGGAGGTTTTGGCGGGCAATTAACCATCAATGGTAATACTTTAAGCAATGCGGGTTCCCAAACCGATTTTTTCTTAGCAAAGTTTGCTACTTCAGTTTGTTCGCCATTAAGCAATGAAGAGTTTAATTTAAACGAAATCAAAGTATATCCTAATCCGGTAAAAGACAAGTTGCATTGGCAGGGTGAAACCGGCTGGACAAACTATGAAATGTACTCGGTTTTAGGTCAGAAAGTCGCGGAAGGGAAGATTGAAGCTGGTCAAAATCAAATCAACATCAGTTCTTTAACCAAAGGGATTTATATGTTAAAGTGCTCGGATAGCCAAGGGAACAGTAAGGAATTTAAGATTGTGAAAGAGTAAGATACTTCTAATTTCTACCATCTTGATTTTGTGAAAAGGAAAGCCTGTAATCAATAAAAACAGCTTAACACTAATAACATGGTTAAAGAATTAGAATAATTTCGATGGGGAAAGTATAGTAAACAGATGCTTTCACAATAGGTATTTTTATAAAACTTCCATTTCGTTATTAAAACAATAAGTCCATCTGAAAAGATGAACTTATTGTTTTTTTATACATTCGAGTATATAGAGAATAAAATTTTATCTGTATGCTCTGAAACTACCATTCGTTACAGCGATAGTAACACCGTTCTCATCTTCTCCTGTAAAAGTGAAAGTTCCTTTCACATATTCCTCGCTTAAATCTGTAATAGTAAGTGTACCGACAGTGCCGGTATAGGTAGCATCTCCAATCCACAATTCAGCATTATAAAGCGTTTCCAGATTGTCATCGGAAGGTAAATCGTCTGTAATGGTGTGGTTTCCTGTTGTAGGTGTAACAGGCATCCACAACGAAATGCGAGTGTAAACATCATTCACGTCTTCGTCTCCCATAACAAGTCGCTGAAGTGAAGTAATTGTTTCGGCTTCAAAATTATATTGCTGCCCGTTTGCGGTAAACCGGACGTAAAGGCTGTTGTCATCCTCACTACTTGATGAACTGTCGTCTGAGGAACAGGCTATAAAGCTTAAAGAAAATAAAGCAAAAAGAATATAAGATAATTTTTTCATGATAAAGTGTTTTTTTAAATTATTATAGTTTTTTATCGGATTTTAAAACGATTTTGGCAATGCGCTTTTTCAGGTCGCCCATTAATTCTGTTAAGGCACTTTCACACATTGGCAAAATCTTTTCCGGTTTTACTACAGGAACACCACCTACCATAACACCTGTTTTTTTAGAACGTTCATTTTCGGTAAATGCCAAAACCTTTTCGCCATTTTTGTCGTACAAAGCTATGCGGGTGCTTGCGCGCATTTTTACCGTTGCCGTCCCGCCAATTCCAAATCCTTTCTCAAAAGCGAAATTGATGGTAACAAACATTACGCCATCTGCTTTATCGGCAAACATTTTAGCCATTGCAACTTCGTTATCTTTTCCCATGAAGCCTTCGTAAATGTATTTATACCCGTCATAAACGAGATAATTAGCGGCATCATAGTTTTTTACATCATACTTTGGCGTGAAATTTTGATAGGCTTCACTATTTAAAATCTCAGTTTCCGGTAACAATTCAAAGGGAAAGGCTTTGGAATAATCGTTAAAAAAATTATCGTGATAATTTTGTAACATTGGTGCAAGATTAAAATTCGGATCGTCTCTTAACTTTAAAATGTCCTGAAGTAAAAAATCATATCCGGCACCCAAATCATTAAACTCCACCATTTTATTGGCGTAAAAAGTAACAACAGCAACTTTTTTCTTTTGTGCGAAAGCCGATACAGACAGTAGCATCAACAAACCAATTAACATTCTTTTCATTTTCAATTTAATTAAATATTAAAAGCCATCCCTCGCTGAGATGGCTTTGCTGAATTTTTAGTGTAACCCAATTATTGTTTTGTATAAACTGCTGAAAAATCTGCTGTAACATAAACAGGATCTCCGGCCGAAGTAGTACCTACAACAGAACCACTTTCAACCATTAAAGTAATGGTGGTCCCTGAAACGGTATAATCATCACTATATGTGTCTCCGTCAAAAGTATAGGTAAGGGTTAACACATTGCCGGATAAAGACCATGTTCCGGTAACTTGCCCGTCATCATAACACTCTATGGATTCATTTACGCCATCGGTAACAATATCCAGTCCTTTGTCATCATAAACAAAAGTATTATCGGCATTTAAAGTCATAAATGAATCGTTAAAACAAGCTGTTTCATTCATTTGATTTACTGAAGGAGTTCCGTCATTGTTCAAATCCTGAGGTTCGGAAATGTTATATGCTGTCAGTTTGTAGGTTCCTGTGATACTTCCGGAAGAACTTCCGCCATCGTTATCATCATTATTACACGATGATAAAATTCCTAAACTTACAAACGCTAACAAAAGTTTCTTTTTCATAATTGTATTATAGTAAGATTATAAATTCACAATAAAGACTGTCTCTATTGCAGAGGACAAACGTATCTCAAATTGCAAAGTAAAACAATCACTATTTTTAATGATTAACACCTCACTAATTTTAGGGATATGAAATACCGGAAAAGTGGTCGGACTGTAATTTATTGTCGCAATAAAGGAATTGAAATCCAAAGGTTTGAAGTTGACTGAAGTGTTTGAAAGTTTGTTTTTTATCTATCCGCGTAAAAACTTTTCGGATTAATGACCATAAAATGCTTTATCGAAAACGCACTATAAATTCTAATTTTCGATGCGTTATTTCCCGATACAGAAATTAGCAATCAGTTATCGTGCTGTATTTCATACTGATACGGTACAATATGGATACAACTTTAATCGAAATAACGATAAACATCACAAACAAACCAGTAGTTTGTATATCAGAGATGTATAGGAACTTGAGGGTAGTTGAACTGTAAGATATAACTTTTTCATAAAGAAAAACGCTAAATTTGCGACTTTTTCCTGATGCTAATTCTGCCCCGCCCAGATTGTTTGCTGAACAAAGGGTTACCAGGATTTTTTTCAGAAAATTTTAGCTCTATGCAATAAATTTTTCAGAATAATAGTTTATTTTGTCACCATTTAGTGATTTAATCAATCTATTAACAAACAGGTTACCAAATCATGAAAAAAATCTGGATGAAATAAGCACATAAATTTCCGAGGGGGCGTTTAAGGCACTTTTACGCACCTTCAAATTTAAACCGAGCCCATTTGGTAACCACGTTTTTTATCGCTCCAAAGAAAACCTTAACGTTCGGTATACTATGAAAGACCGGGTCGCGATTTTAACATCATCAGGAGAGATTCAACCGGACCGTTATGTGTTTTATTTGGAAGGAATCGGGCAACCGTAAGAAAGCGGTTAATAGTTATTATAAAGCAATTAAAATTCCAGAACCTTATACTGTAAACATTAATACGGCAAGTGCGGCACGTTTACAGCAGGTTGCTAAAGCTAATGATGTTAGCGGAATGACAGGATTCTTTAAAAATTTAGTTAAAGAAAGAGAAAATAATGGTAATTTTAGAGATATAAATGAGGTTGAAAGGCGTATGAATAGTATTGCTAAAGAAGACCATATTGATAAATTAGAAACTTTAGAAAAGAATAATAGACTAATATATTGAAAATAATTACATATGATAAATATTGAAAAAAAGTTTAGAGATAGGAAAAGTAGTTTGTCCAAAGAAGTTTATGATTCAGATTACTTAGTCTCGTCAGGTGCAGTATATATGCCAAACGAGGCTATACCACAAGAAGACCTAGAAATAATATTAAATGAAAAAAAAATAATTTTTCCTGAAAGTTTAATAAATTTTTATAGTCAAGCCGCTAAACTTAATTTTGTATGGAGAATCATCGATGAAAGTTTTCAAAATGGTAAAGAAAAAGAATCAATATTCAAAGAAGATCCATGGATAAAGAAAGAGTATTTAGAGAACGGATATAGCTGGGAAGCTGTAAAGATACTGCTTAGTGGTAATCTAAATATAACACAACTTAAAAATGTTATAGATTTAGAGAATGTAAAATCAACCGGAATGTATGATGCTGCAATAAGTTTAGGATTAAACGGAGGAGATTTACGACCTATTGATACTAATGAATTTGCTGTTGCCTGTATGAAGGTTGAAAACGGGAAGTTAATAGACAATATTTATTTGTATACAGGTTTTGGCGGTTTTCCGGAAGCATTGCATGATATGAAAGTTACATTTGAACAATATTTAGAATTAGCTTATAAAGCTAAATGTTTCAATTATTGGAACTTAACTTATTGTTTAAAAGAGAAATCTCCAAGTCACGAACTGATGAAACGTTTTTTTCCTGTGATCTTTCCTCATTTAGAACCTGATTTGGCAGAATTTGGAATAGTGTACTAAGTTCGCATTAAATCAAGAGTAGCAACCCGGCTGCATATCTATAAAACATGGAATTCAAAAACACACAACGGTTTGAAAATTTGAAACTTTTAGAAAAAAAAATGGGAATATTATGTTTATGGGGAAGATAATACTATATAACTATCTGTGCCGATTCCTGATCCAGCCCCGGGATTTGACGTTATTCATGTTTTGTCGGAAACTGAAAAAGAAAAGTATTTACAGGCAGGTATTTCAGTACTTGAGGATAGGATAGAAGACATGAAAGCAAACTTCTATAATTATAAAATGAATTCATGGAGGTGACAGGGGCAAGCCTGATCACTTAGGCTCGTCCTGTAAGCCCTCATAGGTCTTATGGATCAGGAAGGACAATGCCTGTCGTATTTTCTCCCGGCCAGCCGTCTCGCCCAGGTCTATTCCGCAAAAGATGCTTCCGTTGTGCGATGCATAAAGGTTAAGGTAATAAATCCCGGCTACCAGTATGGCTGTTATAGCTCTGTAATCCTGTGCATTTTTGCCAAAGTAGGGGTCCATGACGTGCTTAAACAGTTCTTCACCTACGTTCTCCTGGTTCTGTGTCATGAGCCGCAGGAACGGTTGTTCTTCAGACAGGCGCCACAAAAGCACCTTTTGCAGTTCTGCGCTAGTCCTGACAAAATCAAATTGTTGAAGTAGCACTTCGATAGTAAAATTCTTTCCGCCATCGGAAAAGTCGGCTGGAATGCTGTCTGCCTTTACGTTGCTCCAAAAGTCTTTCGAGTTGATGTATTCGCCCACCAGGTTATCTTTACTGCCAAAGTAATTATAGATAAGCTTTTTATCGAGCCCGGCCGTAGCCGCAATCTGGTTAACTTTTAGTGCCTGGTAACCTTCGCTTCTCAGTATCTCCCCAACGGCATCCAGTAGCCGTTGCCTGGTGTTCTCTTTATTCCTGCTTGGGGTTTTCGAAATTCCGTCTTTCATTTTTCCTTTTTTGGCTAACAGCAAAAATAAGACAATCAATGTTCCTAAACATCTTTAAAAACATAATTATTTCAATCGCATCAATTTATGAGAGCTCATTTGTTAAAAGAATGTTGAAAGTCTAAACATTTTAAATATCACCAATCGGTGATTTAATCTGTAAATTTGTATATTAGCCTCCAATAAATCAACTTTAATAAAAAAATCGCTTAAATCAGGCTGATAGACGTTAGTCCGATTATAACATTTTAACGGGGATAGTCTCCTCCTTTAAATCATGAAACAAGAACCATTATTCACAACTGTGCTTACCATTGGGGACGATACACGCGAAGTTAAAGTATATGGCAACGTAGACAAAAAAATCAACTTTACCTATTACATTTAAATTATCTTCAACTGAATAAAAACCTGATCTGGATTTTATGTCTGCTACGAAATCTAATACTTTTTGGATCATTGATATTTAATGATTAAAGTTTTTTAATTGTTCTATTATCCTTGAGTAATTGTGTTGCCTGAAAACTCATATCTCTTTATTGTATTGTTCCATACTCCAGGAATCGTCCACAGGCTCCATAATGCGCTCAACAGATAACAATTTCCCCAGCTTATTCATTTTCAGTTCTCTGTCCCCGCCATAGTATTTCCATTTGGGCTGGTCGATATCGGGGCCGAAATTTGCCACGATTTTTAGTTCTCCATTTATCTCAGATACGATAAAGCAATCATTTATTCTCTTCGTATTCATATATGAATTTGGAACCGATACATAGCAAGCCCACAAATCGCCGTATTTGCTGTTTTTGTAATGACTGATTTTGTACAGGTGGCGTGGGCGTAATTCCGACATCAGAAACAGCTCCTCGAAGAAAACTTCATCGTGTGGTTTGTTCATTCTTCCGATGCCGAACCCGATGCCGGAATCCTGGTCGGATATATCATGTGTGAACGACATCAAATAATCGAACGCGTCGTTGTAACCCGACATGTTGTCCCGTTTCCGATACTCGATGTGTGCGTTTTGTTCCGCCTGAACCAAGTCGGATATAAATTTTTTTACTTTTTCCATTTCGAGGGTATGAATCGCGGTTTTTTATGATTAACTCATTTATTGTTGTAGGGATGCCTTGAAATCTTCCAGCCGTTGTTTGTGATAACTGAAATCTTTGTCGGGGAAAATCTTCGGCAACATATACGCGCAGACTTCCATGTGATGGAGCACGGCATCCAAACGGCTGGTTTCCTTGGTTACGTTGTGCCCAAGTGGGGAAGGAGCCAATCCTTCACCATAAGGATATATCGTCAGCCAGCGCTGTCCTACTTTAAAATCGGCGCACTTGTTTTTAATTTCATCAAAATCCAGATAGAAATATTGCCATCCGCACACAGCCATGCTGTCTATCATCGCCTGGAAATAGCTCTCTAATGTAAAATTAGTTTTGAAAAATCGCCCTCTGTCTAAGTATAGAATGTCAAAGGGATACTTGTCTTTAGTGCGATGGAAAATCCCATAGGTTCCGTTACCCATCCCGTGGGCCGATTTGCAGAATAAATTGGTTTCTTCTTTTAAAAAACGTTCTTCTTCTTCACTAAAATATTCATGCTGGCAGGCAATAGATTTATAATCCGGTTGAGCTGGTGATACTAAAGAATCAGAAAATCCCCAGTTTCTAAACCCTCCATACAGATAGATATTATCTAAAGTAAGTTCCCAATCCAACTTTAAATTTCCTATTCTTTCCCATTTTAAATCTTCATCCGTAATCTCCCTCTCCCATTTATATAGAAAATCTTCTTTTGTATTAACTGCTATAAAATTGAATGCTCTGTCAGAAAAGTTTAATGTGTCATCTAAATTATCTGTAACAGTATAAAAACCTGATCTGAATTTTATATCTGCTACAAAATCTAATACTTCATTTATCATATATTATTAAAATTTTGTCTATGGGTTCTAAGTAAGATTCTATAATTACTTATGTAAAAGATAAATAGCTTTATCAAATTTCTTTAATGTATCAGGGTTAAACTGAGCCGTAATTTTTAGTTCCTCTTTTATTACAGCAACAATAAAAACAAGTTGTAACTGCCAGTTGTTGAATATAAGTAGCTTAAATTTTGTCTTTATAATAATTATAAAATTCTAATTGGTCTGTCAGCACTTCATAAATCTCTGTCCAGCCATGCTTTCCAGATAAATCGATAGCTGCATTCCATGCCTCTATATTAGGGCGCCCAAAGTTTACTCCACTCCAGTATCCTGCACTAACTAAAGCATTCCATGCCGTAACCGGATCTTTTAGTTCTTCATCTATTACTTTAGCTGCTTTTATATGGGCATGTCCATTATATGCACTTTTATTTTTGTTAAGAATTTGGCCTGCTTCATATAAGGGATGGCTGCGCCATTTAGAGAAATAGCCCAGTTCAGGGTTAAATTTGCTTATTATAGGATCCAGTTGAAAAGATGATGATGTAGTATATGGTATAAAACCAAAATCAAATTCTACGGCATCAAATCCATGTGGCTGGATAAAGCTTTGCCACAATTGATTCTCTTTTTCTTCTGTTTTAATATTAATTAAGGTATATGCTCTTTGCCCTATAGCATTATATGCCCTTGTGTTCCATATTCCGTAATCTTCTACCTTGAAGTCAGGAAAATAAGATTCATCTTTTATCATTGAATGCATTAACTGGACATATTCCTTTTGCTGCCGGGCAGGGTAATAGTGGTTCCAAAAATCCAGATATACATTGGTATAAAATTCTGCAGGATTTGAAAGATATTTCTGCTTATCCTTATTGTGCAGGTATTCATTTAAAAATTCCAATGTATCTAAACCATTTGTATATTCTCTAAACGGGATTGATAGCTCCTCCAATATCTGCCAATCATCTAAAATATATTGGGCAAAATTGGGGGTATTCAACATTTTTAACTGCCTGAAGGATAAAAAGGTGATCAAGCTGTTAGAGAATGAATAGTGATCCCATCCGCTTCTTAAACAAACGGGAGAATCTGCCAATTTTTTATTCGGTGTTAATTTAATGGCATAACTGTCAAATTTCTCGAAGCAAAAAGGTGCTACATACCATTGTCCTACCTGTAATATTTTAGTATATAGTTCAGTTTCTTCCTTATGGCTGAATTCGACACCTAAGATTGTGCTTAACTGTTCCTTGTTTTTATACAATTCTTTTAAATCCTGGTGTATTTTATTTAGTCTCATAGATATTATTTTAGCTATTAGAATATTCAGTTCTGCCCAAGTTCTCTAAAACCTCCTGATATTTTTTTTGATGGTATGACCAGTCTTTATCAGGGAATAACAATGGCAATACCTGAACTGCTGTTTGCATATCCTCTAAAACCTTTTCCAGCATGGGAATTTCCTTCACGATATCTATATAGAAATATTGCCATCCTTTAAAGCCATAGTTCTCAAACAAAAGTTCCATGTATCTATGATAATCAAAGTCTAGTTTTACATACCATCCTGCTCCTGCGTTACAAAAAGCTATCGGCGGCGGAAAATTGCCTTCTTCTTTAATAAAACATCCTCTCATACTATCATCAACCCCCATAGGTAACCTTTCAAACCAACCTAATTTTTCTGAATATTCCCCATCATCTTTTACATTGACCGTGTTTTCAAAGTAATCAGTTGGAAAAGTTAAAGCATCGGAAACATCATTAAATACAAAACCTCCTCTTAAAATTTTCAGGTTTGTGGGTACTTTTAATTTATCATCCCAATTGAGGACGATGCTCACCAGATTAAAATATTCTAGATCATTATCAGAAATTAAAATATTTTCTTCTTCTAAGTCGTTTTTTACACTTTTTAAAAATCTTTCAGATGGTGCTTCGCAGTCATAATAATTGGTTTCACTTGAATATTTTCCAATCTCAATGTTCGGATTATCCTGCAGTTCTTTTAAACATTGTAAGTATTTTTCTGTTATCATGATGGTGTTATAAATTGGTGTTTTGTTTTTTCCATATTGATTTGGCAAAATTCTCATAACTGGCTGAAGCATCTTTAACCGGTATTTTGTTTGCAGCTTTGTAATTCTACTATACCTTCAAAGAAAATTTTATATCGGCAGGGCTGAGATTCGCCAAATGAAACTATTATAATGAGTTCATCTTGTTTTAAATAACCGGAGGAAAGACCTTCTTTAGAACGGTAATATACTTTGCTGTCAAAAGCGGACGATTTAAAATTCATATTATTGATTACATCCTTAAAGAAAGCCTCATTCAATATGTGTTGAAGGTTTTCCAGTGAGATAACATCAGAGATCCTGAAATTGTAGCGCTGCTTATTAAAAACAAGGGAATGGTTATCATAAAAACGGTCCTGGTTACCATCATATAGCAGTTCGCGATTATTATTTAAAATTTTTGTTACAGAAAATTTCGCACAATCCTTCATGGCCCGGAGGTAAGCCCTAAAAGTGTCATGGTCTACATGCTTAAAGCCTGCTTTGTCCGGCAAGCTATATCCGCACAGACCAGCCATAAAGGGAATCGGCCTTTCTGCGTCGGCACCTATCTGTGGCGCTTTAAGCTCTAAAGGCTTTAAATAAGTCCTGTTTATGGCTATGCTAAAGTCGCTCCAGGCCTTCATGAACGTTGAACCACATGTCTTGCAGGTTAAAATGGCTCTATAGCATTCATTGCCTTTGTCGATTTCATTGGTGTCAAAACAGTCATCAGATGCCTGAATAAAGCTTTCGGTTTCCCTCATGGAAAAAGAAGCACCTGAGTCAACACAGTCAATGCTTGTATACTGGATGAAGCGCGGAAACGCACACGGACAGCCTAGTTTTTTGTAATAGTCAATGGTTTCCCGGCAGAGTTGAGGCCAAAGTTTACCGGCATTACCCTGAATTTGTTCTATTGCCTCAGGCTCTGATACCATTTCCGTTTTAGTTTCATTAATAGGCTTATCTGGCCACATCCGGCTCAATATCTTCTGTAGAATGTTCATGTCCTAAATTAAATTTGTACTTATTGGCTCAAAAACATTTTAAAATCTTCCAGACGTTGTTTATGATAACTGAAATCTTTATTCGGGAAAATTTTTGGTAGCAAATACACACAAACTTCCATGTGATGAACTACTGCAGCCAAACGGCTTGTATCATGAGTTACATCCCTTCCTAACGGTGATTCTATCAAACCTTCACTATATGGATATAATAGCCAATATCCTACTTTGAAGTCGGCACATTTAGATTTTATTTCTTCAAAATCCAAATAAAAATATTGCCAACCACACACCGCCATACTGTCTATCATAGCTTGATAATAACTTTCTAAGCTAAAGTCAGTCTTAAAAAAGCGACCATTATCCAA
>NZ_KE387022.1:0-18068 GCF_000430025.1 Flavobacterium suncheonense GH29-5 = DSM 17707 | reverse complement strand
TAAAATCTTCCTTGGTATAATCGGCGGTGAAATTGAACTTTTTATCGGTGAAATTCAGTTTGGTTTCGAGGTTTTCGGTAACGGTGTAGAAGCCAAGTTTAGATTTGAAATAGGCCATGAAATCCAACACCTTGTTGATTATTTCCATTGTTTTTGGTTAAATTTTTTTATTGTATTGTTCCATGCTCCAGACATCATCCACAGGCTCCTTGATACGTTCAACAGATAACAATTTTGCACTTCATTCATAAAGCTTAAAGAAGAAGAATGCTACGGCTGTCCATTCTTTTTTTACCCCTACGGCACGGCCAATAGTACTGTGGCTTGAGTTTTCTACGGTGCCGTCACTTTTTATATAACCTATAGTGCTGTGGCTGCTGTTCTCTACCGTGCCGTCACTTTTTACATAGCCTACAGTGGAATGACCCCTGTTCTCAATGGTGCCATCGCTTTTAATATAGCCTATCGTGCTGTGGCTTTTATCTTCAATGGTGCCGTCGCTCTTAATATACCCTACTGTGGAGTGGCTGCTGTTCTCTATTGTGCCATCGCTCTTAATGTAGCCTGCTGTGCTGCGGCTGCTGTTTTCTATGGTTTGTGCCTGTAATAATGCTGTACCGCCAAGTAGGGCAAGTATTACTAATAGGTTCTTCATAATTGTTATTAATAATTGGTTAATTGGTTTTGCTTTTTAAGCTTTATTATTCTTGCTATAATTGTAAAATTTTGATAAAGATAGGAGTTGAGGCTGGTATTGAATGTAGAGATGAAAGTTCGTAGGTGTTGTAAATAATTTCGTAGCCCAGGGATGTAAATTCGATTTCATATAGAGTGTTAATAGGTTGGTGTATGGTTATTCTATAATCTGTTTTGGAAAATGGCTGTCCATCAGCTGTTCTACGGTCGACTGGTGGCGGTTTATAATAAATAACCGGGTATTGTCCTTAAGCCTGAAAATATTTATAAACTCTTTATTGGCATTCATCTTTTTATCTTTCAATTCTGTAAAGCCGTCCTTTAGCAGGCTGATGGCCGCGTGGTGGTTTTGGAAAATAATGAATAGTTTAGTGATGGGCGTGGCCTTTACTTTTTCGATTTCCGCCGGAGAAATCGGGGCGCCAAATCGGCTATAGGAATGGTACCTGTACGTTTTGCGCAGGTACAGCCAGTCTTCAGTCGTATCGGCAACAATGTAGCGGTAAGTGAACAGGTGGTTCAATTCGTTTGCCCACTGCGGGAACTGCGTGTCGTACATTTTTACATAGACCTGAACGAAAGCTTCATCCATTGGCTTTTTGTCCTTTATATAATCTTTAACTACCGGGTATATGGCTTTGGCCATTTGTGAGATGTACCTGTTCCCGTACCATTCGTGTGCATCGGTTTTGCCGTTTAGCTGTTCGATAACATAGCCGTTGCCAAGCGCGGTAGCCAGTACTTCATTCAGCAGGAGCAGGGCATACTGGCTGTTGGGCGATTTGGTAGTATTAAACCAATGCTGTATATCGTGCTTTGTTTGCAGGGACTGGTTATCATAGATAATGTGGTAGATCTCATGGATGGCAACGCTAAAGAATGACACATGGTCTTGCAGGCCGGCCGATGCTTCACACACCGCAACGTTGCCAAAGGCCCTGGCACCCAGGTTGCCCTTGTCGAGCGACAGGAGTAGGTTAAGTTCTATCGGGATGCTGCTGTCCCAGGCTGTCCCATAAAAGTCCAATCCAGTTTGGAAGTAGCGGGAAAAACTGTCGTCGTTTAGATACTTCAAAAGATTTTGCTTCTGCTCTTCATAAGCCGTTTTGTAAGGCTCACTAACAAGGTTTCTGTACACGGGCAGGAAACGCTCCAGTAGGGATGCCATGGCCGTAAGGTCTTCCTGGGGGATGATGCCAAGCGACCTGCTTACGAAGGCATCCACATTTTCACTCAGGACAAGGTTGCGCTCGAGCAGGTCGCGGGACATCATGTTTAATTTCAGCGGGGCAGGGTATTGACCAAATGAGTAGTTATAATCCATAACGAGCCGCTCATACGCAGTAACCCGGTCTGTATATTCGGCTGTATTATACGGTGATGCCCTGAATATCGTTTTCAGTTCGTTATCGGGGTAGCTGTCCGAAATCTTCATCAGGAAGTCGTATGTCGCATAAAGGTCGGAATAGTTTATCCTGAACGTTATACTATTCTGGGCTATGCTTTTAGCGGATATAAATACCAGCAGGAGTGACAGTAGTTGTTTCATGGCAATGTTTGCTTACAAATATATGAAAAGTCACCATTAGGTGATATATGACTTCATATTTTTGATGATCTGTAGAAAAAAATGAGCATTAGGCTGACTATAGTTGAGGCTGTTACATACAGGAAAGCGCAGGTGGCGAGTATCTCGACCGATATCCAACTCAGCCATAATTGCTTTTTTTTTGTAAATTTTCGGCGGCGGATTCAAGACCTTAATGCAACAAGGTCAGTTAATTTTCATTCTCCCAAAATTTTGTGCCTTGCTGTGTCTAAGTGTGTTTCTGTGTGCCATTATTTCGTCCAAAATTGATTCCTGGAGATCATTTTCCGAACGAGGTACAAATAGGGTACAAACTTTAACCCAACATCACCAAATAAAGATAAAGTGGTTAAAAATGAAAAACCAGTTAAATTGCTGTTTTATAACAATTTAACTGGTTTTGTTTGTGTTGTTTTGCGGTGTTTTGCGCCTGCTATTTCCCGATACAGAAATTAGCAAAAATATTCCCCAACAGCTCATCATTGGTAACCTGTCCGGTAATTTCCCCGAAATAATACAAAGCCTGACGGATGTCAATCGCCATTAAATCGGACGATAAGTTATTCTGCAAGCCCCATTTTACCTTTTGGATTTCTTCTAAAGCTTTAAGCAGCGAATCGTAATGACGGGTATTGGTTACAATCGTTTCGTTGTTGCGCAGCGCTCCGGTATTGACAAAAGAAAGTAGTTCTTTCTTCAGTTCGTCCACGCCGAGTTTTTCTTTCGCGCTTATTAAAAGGATTTCGGGAATGAGGGTTTTCAGTTCGGCAACTTCCGTATCAGTCAGTTTATCCGCTTTGTTTCCGATGATAACCAAAGGTTTTAACGGGAACTGGTTTTTAATCTTCTGGATTTCGGTTTGCAGTTGCGAGCCCAGTGCTTTGTATTCCGAGCTGTCGAAAAGGTACACCACAACTTGTGCCTGCTCCATCTTTTCAAAAGTTTTCTTGATACCGATGCTTTCCACCACATCCTGCGTATCGCGAATACCGGCTGTGTCGATGAATCGGAAACCTATGCCGTCAATAACCAGTTCGTCCTCAATGGTGTCGCGTGTCGTTCCGGCAATGTCGGACACAATGGCGCGTTCCTCATTCAGCAATGCATTCAGTAATGTGGATTTCCCAACATTCGGCTCACCAACAATCGCTACCGGAATTCCGTTTTTGATGACATTTCCAACGGCAAAAGAATCGATTAAACGTTTCAGCACAAACTCGATACGGTTTACTAATTCGTGAAATGCGGTTCGGTCAGCAAATTCCACGTCTTCTTCCGCAAAATCCAGTTCCAGTTCGATTAAGGAAGCAAAATTGAGCAGCTCTTCCCGCAGTTTGGCAATCTCATTGCTGAATCCACCACGCATTTGCTGCATGGCAATCTGATGACTGGCTTCGTTATCCGACGCAATCAAATCGGCTACGGCCTCTGCCTGCGATAAGTCCATTTTCCCGTTTAAAAAGGAGCGAAGGGTAAATTCTCCTGCCTGAGCCATTCGGCATCCCTTACGAAGTAACAACTGAATAATCTGCTGCTGAATGTACGTCGAACCGTGGCAGGAAATCTCCACCGTATTTTCACCGGTATACGAATTCGTGCCTTTAAAAAGCGACAGCAACACCTGATCCAATACTTTGTTATCGTCCACAATATGCCCCAGATGCAAGGTATGGGTACGCTGTTTCGTAATGTCCTTACCGGAAACCGACTGAAAGACAGAAGAAGCAATCGTAATCGCCTCTTTCCCCGATATACGGATCACCGCAATGGCACCCGCTCCCGATGGCGTGGCTAAGGCAACAATAGTATCGTTTGAAATCATTTTTAAACTGCTGAATTACTGAGCCGCAAAGTTACAAAGTTTTTACTATTTGCGGTTTAGCATTCGAAGCCTGTTTATTTCAGCTACATTTCTCTCTTTTCCCATCTCCCTTCTCACATTTTCGGTTAAATAATTGTAAAACTGACAATTATCACTTTTAATCTGCGTTACATTTAGTAACTTTATGTAAGAATTTTAAAAATAATAGCCATGAAAAAGATACTCTTTCCTACCGATTTCTCGGAAACTGCGAATAATGCTTTTGTGTATGCATTAGAGATGGCCAAATCCATTGATGCAGAAGTTATTGTTCTTCATGTCTATGATTTACCTACGGTTTCCTTTGGTGAAGTTCCGGTAACTTTAGTGGAAATATACGATTCCATCGAGCTGAATAATTTCGAGAATTTCAAAGACCAGATTCCGCACTTGCGCAAAATAGCCGAAAAGCATCAGTTGGATGATGTAAAAATGAGCCATGTTCTCCGCCACGGTGATTTGGTTCGCATCATGAAAGAAATGTGTGCCGAAGAGCATATCGATATGATTGTTATGGGAACCAACGGCGCTTCCGGCTTTCAGGAAATGTTCTTAGGTTCCAACACCGGAAATGCCATTGTGAATATTCCGGTAACGGTTTTAAGTGTGCCGAACAAAGCAAAATTTGAGCGCATAAAATATTTCGGTTTTACCACAAAGTTTGATGACGCAGACCGGATGGCATTGCACAAAGTAATTGCCATTGCCAAAAAGTTTCATGCGGAAGTTAAATGCCTTACTGTAAAAACGCACGGTTTCGATGTAAGCGAAGAAGGGATGGAATACTGGAAGTCTGAGTTTAAAAACGAACCGGTAACGTTCTTTATGATTCCGCATGACAATGTGAAAGAAACCATTATAGATTTTGTGGAAGGTCAGGAGATTGATGTATTGGCTATGGTAACCCACAAGCGCAATTTCTTTGAGGAACTGTTCACGCATAGTTTAACTCAAAAACTGTCGTACCACAGCGAGAAGCCGATAATGGCTTTTCATGAAGATTAAACGAAGCAATAAGCGGAATACACTTAATTATTAATTTAAATCAATTATCCTATGGCAGATAACAGTGTTTCTTTTCACAGAGTTCTTAAAGCACCACCGGAGAAGGTATATCGTGCTTTTACAACGCCCGATGCACTAGCTGCTTGGTTTCCGCCATACGGTTTTGTCTGCACGGTGCATCAAATGGAAGTAAAAGAAGGCGGAACCTATAAAATGTCCTTTACAAACTTTTCTACGGGTAACAGTCATTCCTTTGGCGGCAAGTATCTGGAATTAAAACCCAATGAATTTTTGAAGTTTTCCGACAGGTTTGACGACCCGAACCTTCCGGGAGAAATGGTAACAACAGTCTGGTTGCGAAAGCTTTCCGTAGGAACCGAATTGAAAATTGTTCAAGAAGGCATTCCGGCTGCGATTCCGGCAGAAATGTGCTACTTAGGCTGGCAGGATTCGCTGGATAAGCTAATCAGACTGGTCGAACCCGAAATACCTGATGCGTAAGAATCTGAAAAAATAAAAAACCGCAATTCCAATAAAGGTCTTGCGGTTTTTTGGTATAAAGGGTTGGTTATAGCGTTTTTGAATTTAGAATTTAGAAGTTAGAATTCAGAAAAGCAAAACTCTAAATTCTGAATTCTAAATTAATTATTCAGCATTACCGGCATTACCAGCATGGTAACGGTTTCGCCTTCGTCTAATCCGTCAACCGGGGTAAGGATTCCGGCTCTGTTTGGTAAGGACATTTCCAGCTGGATTTCGTCGGACTGTAAATTCGTTAACATCTCTGTTAAGAATCTTGAGTTGAATCCGATTTGCATGTCATCACCTTGATAATCACAGGTTAAACGCTCTTCCGCTTTGTTTGAATAGTCGATGTCTTCGGCAGAAATGTTCAACTCCGCACCGGCAATTTTCAAACGGATTTGGTGTGTGGTTTTGTTCGCGAAGATGGCCACACGACGTACAGAACTTAAAAACTGGCTTCTGTCCATCAACAATTTATTCGGGTTTTCTTTCGGGATTACCGCTTCGTAGTTAGGATATTTACCGTCAATCAAACGACAGGTTAAGGTGTAATTGTCGAAAGTGAAAGTCGCATTTGAATCGTTGTATTCGATTTTAACTTCCGCGTCTGAAGTGGCTAAAATTCCTTTTAAGATGTTTAACGGTTTCTTCGGCATGATGAAATCGGCAGCCTGAGATGCTTTTACATCGGTTCTTGCATATTTTACCAATTTGTGAGCATCTGTTGCCACGAAAATCAGACCTTCTGTTGAAAATTGGAAGAATACTCCGGACATTACCGGACGTAAATCGTCGTTTCCGGCCGCAAAGATAGTTTTGCTGATTGCCGTTGCCAATACTTCGGCAGGAACCAGAGTAGAAGAAGGTTCGTCTAAAACCACCGCTTTAGGGAATTCTTCACCCGGAGCATACGCCAAGGCATATTTACCCGAGTTGGAACTGATTTCAATCGTATTATTGTCTTCAACCGTGAATGTTAAAGGTTGCTCCGGAAAAGTTTTAAGGATTTCCAACAATAATTTTGCCGGAACTGCCACACTTCCCTGACTTGTAGAATCGATTTCCAAAGTAGAAGACATGGTGGTTTCTAAATCGGAAGCGGAAACTTTTAACTGGTTGTTGTCTAATTCAAACAAGAAATTATCCAAAATAGGCAGGGTGTTACTGCTGTTAATCACGCTACCTAATACTTGCAATTGCTTTAACAAATACGAACTGGATACTATAAACTTCATCGTCTTTCTTTTTAAGGTGTGTAAAATTGCATTTATATTTTACAATTCACAAATATATTCTAATCTAATTAACGGCAAAAACAATTTTATTAACAACTACCGGGCATATTTACGCTTTCTCAGGAAGGTAAAAAGGAATCCGAAAATTGCCAGCACAACTATTGGTAATCCGACAGTTAGGACTTGTGTAAAGGTGTAATTCTCATACACTTTCTCTTTGTCCAGTAACGGTAAATCGACATCTTTGCTGCGGATGTTAATAAGTCCGTTGTCGTCTAAAAGATAATTTACGCAGTTAAGCAGGAATTCTTTGTTTCCGAAAAGGCTGTTGGTCCATTTGTCATACCCTAATTCTAAAGGCTGATAGGCCTGATCGAGTTGGTTTTTAACTACATCGCCGTCGGAAATCAGAATCATTTTGTTTTCTTTTCCGACCGTTTGGTAAGAAGCATCTTTAAACGGCAGCACACGGTTTTCAAACATGGAATGAAATTTTCCTTCCAGCAAGACCGAAAGAGGAAGACGCCCGCCGCCCGGATAATCCTTCGGACTGGTTTCCTCGGTAACCATTTCCAGACTTACCTGTGTAGGTGTTCCGATGGCCTTGGAATATTGGGAAGATTCCATCAAAACGGTCTTTTTGATGTCGTTTTTCAGCAGTTCAATCGGGTTGGCGAATTCAAATTTCACGCCTTCAATATTCTTAACAATCGGATGTTGCGACTGCGGATACACAAACGGCGCATATTTCCAGAAATACTGTTCGTATTGCGTCTGGCTTCCCGGTTCGCCGGTGGCTAATTTGATTGGGGTAGCCTGTTCGTCTTTTACTAACAGCGGATTGATGCGAACACCGTATTTGAAGAACATATCAGTAAGGTTCAGGTCCTTCGGATAGGCTAAAATGGTTCCGGTTTCGTTGTACAGACTGTCCATTTCCGCCTGAACGTTATCCACCAGCCAAAGGGTTTTTCCGCCGTTGATGATGAACTGATCCAGTACTTCTTTTTCTTCTTCGGTAAAACGTTTGGAAGGTTTTGCGATGATAGCCAAATCGTATTTTTTAAGCGCTTCCAATGAACGTTGCGGGCTTTTGGCCACAGAATCCATGGTGAAAGGACCGATGTAGTAGCTTTCGCGTACGGATTTCAGGAAATCGGCAATCTGTAAATCGTGTAATTCGCCAATTCCTTTGATTACCGCGATTTTCTTCTCTTTTTCTTTGGTTATTTTATTGAAAGCGTCTGCAAAAGCGTATTCCAAATGCTGGACAGAGCTCACTACTTTTTCTTCCGTAGTAGCACCCATCATGTTTTTCAGCAACTGCACTTTCGTTACTTTACCGTTGTAAGTAGCCACCGCCCATGGGAAAACCACTTCCTGCGACTGTTTTCCTTTATCGTCAACGGTAATGCTGATAGGAGTTAAACCTCTTTGGTACAGCATTTTCATGTTGGCTTCACGCTCTTCTTCCTTTTCAAGAGGATTCACAAACTGGAAGATGATGTTGGAATTGTAGGCTTTAAATTCCTCCAACGTCTGACGGGTTTCGCTTTGCAATCGTTTGAATTCTCCGGGAAATTGTCCCTCCAGATACACATCGATGTACAACGGACTGTCAACCTGTTTGATAAGGTTTAACGAGGTTTCGGATAAGGTATAGCGTTTGTCTGCCGTTAAATCGAAACGCTTGAAAAAGTAATTTCCGAAAATGTTCAGGGCAATTAATCCGACGATTAAAATACCTAACTGTTTTAATGCGTGTTTTTTAGCGTCTTTCATCTGATTTTTTTATTGTCTTAATTGGACAGATGCAACCTTTGATGTTTAAATAATCATTTTAAGGAAAATAAAATGATTATTTAAAGCATGTCGGTGTCATATTACCATTTCAAAGATTTAAGTTGATAAACCGTTCCTGCCAGAAAAGCAAGGGTAACGCTAACGAAATATAAAATGTCACGGGTGTCCAAAACGCCGCGGCTCATGCTTTTAAAGTGATATTCAAAACCAAAACTGGAGAACAAATCGCCGAAACTGCCCATAAAACCTGCCATGCCCTCAAATCCGTAGTAGAAAACAAAGCATAAAAATACAGCGATAATAAAGGCTACAATCTGGTTGTCGGAAAGGGTGGAAGTGAAAATTCCAATCGCGGAATAAGCGGCAATCAGAAACAAAAGTCCGAAATACGAACCCATCGTGCTTCCCATATCCAGATTTCCGGCAGGATTGCCTAAATCGGAAATGACGAAAACATAGATTAATGTTGGAATGATGGCAATTACAATTAATAAGAGTGCCCCTAAAAACTTGCCGTTTACGATTTCCCAGGTACTTAACGGTTTGGTTAACATCAGTTCGATGGTTCCCTGTTTTTTTTCATCCGAAAAACTGCGCATGGTTACGGCAGGAATCAGGAAAATTAAAATCCAGGGCGCTAAGGTGAAAAACGGGCTTAAATCGGCAAAACCGCTTTTTAAAATATTGAATTCTCCTTCAAAAACCCAAAGGAACAATCCGTTGAGCAAAAGAAAAATAGCGATAACCAAATACCCGATCGGCGAACCGAAAAACGATTTGATTTCTCTTAATAATAATGCTTTCATTCTTTGTGTTTATTTGTTTATTCGGTAATTTGGTTATTTGATTACCTTTTTAAACTTATTTTTTTATCTGTAAACTGTGACTGATTACTCTAAAGTTACCAGTTTATCCACACTCCAGGCTTCCGGTTTGTCGTTGAACAGCTTTTTGGTAAACGTCCAAACGTCGTAAAACAATTCCGAATTGCGGTAATTTTCCAAATCCTGCTCCGTTTCCCAATAACTGTACGTGAAAAAGATACACGGATTGTTCCTGTCCTGATACAATTCTAAGAAACGGTTTCCGGGCGCATTTCGTATTTTCTCTTTCATCTGTTCGAAATTTTCCAGAAAAGCCGGTATATTTTCCTTGTGAAAACTCAGTTTTACAATGCGTACAAACATACTATTTTTTTGTTATTTGTTGATTTGGTTATTCGGTTATTTGAATTGAATGGTAACAGTATCCCTGAATTTCAGTCCCAACAAAGATGTTGCCGAGCCAACCGTGGACGGATTGCTTTTGTAAATCGCAATTTCCAGAAAATCCGCTTCGTTGAAAAGTGCCAGCCGTTCGCCTTCGTAATCTTTCAGCGTGAATTTTTCGGATATTTTAAAATCGGAATAACTTCGGTGAATGTTTTTTATGTTTTTGGTTCCGAAACGCACTTCGAAAGGACGTCCTTTTCCGATTTCGGCAATAAATTTTTTGGAAATATTGGTCACGCAATTCCCGAAATGATCGATGTACACTACATAACCTTTAATCGAATTGAAGTCTGACGCTGCAGTTGCCTGAAGCTCGCTCATCTCTTTAATCTGTGAAATTTCCTTTCCGATGACGCTTAAGGTGCCTCCTTTAGCCAGATGACAAGCCACTTTTACAAATACGTCCATGTCTGATGAACCTTCCGGCAAACGGTCGTGAATGTTGATTTCCACAATTTGCTGCGGAACGATTTTCTGGGTAAGGATGCTTAAAATTCCGTTATCGGCACAAATGAAATAGTGGTCGTTCCACTGCATTGCGATGTGTTTGTTCTCCAATGTGCGCTCAGAATCCACGCCAATCAGGTGCACTGTGCCTTTCGGAAAGCTGTTGTAAGCAGCGTTTATGATGTAACTCGCCTGGGAAATATTAAACAGATCGATGTCGTGAGAAATATCAATAATCTGTGCCTGAGGATGTTCTGTAATTAGCTTGCCTTTCAGCGCGCCCACAAAGTGGTCTTTCAAGCCAAAATCGGTAGTTAGCGTAATTATTGACATCATTTTGTTTATAACTATTACAGAAAGATTTTCTAAAATTCATTAGATTTGAGATAATGCAAAGCTAACTTATTTTTTAATTAAATCCTTGTTGCTTTTGAACGAAAGAACCATTGAATTGACCGACATTACCCCTAAAGATTTCTGGGGTACGCAAGATGCTCATTTAGAGCTAATTAAAAAATTATACCCAAAATTAAAGATTGTAGCCCGGGGCACGTTGGTGAAAGCCTACGGAGAAAAGGAAATTTTGGATGAGTTTGAAGTGCGCTTCAATCGCCTGATGACCCATTTCACGCGTTTTAATTCCATTGACGACAATGTGATCGAACGTATTGTTCAAACTAACAGTCAGGACGAACAAAGAATGCCTGACCACGATAAAATTTTAGTGCACGGAATCGGAGGAAAGCTAATTAAAGCAATGACTCCCAACCAACAGAAACTGGTAGATTACGTTCAGAAAAACGATATGGTTTTCGCTGTCGGACCTGCCGGAACCGGAAAAACCTATACCGGAGTAGCATTGGCCGTTAAAGCCCTGAAAGAAAAACAGGTAAAGCGAATCATTTTAACCCGTCCGGCTGTGGAAGCAGGGGAGAACTTAGGGTTTCTTCCGGGTGATATGAAAGAAAAGCTCGATCCGTACATGCAGCCGTTATACGATGCACTGCGCGATATGTTGCCGCCGCAAACGCTGGACGATTACATTTTAAAAGGTATTATTCAGATTGCACCGTTGGCGTTCATGCGCGGGCGTACGCTCGACAATGCTTTCGTAATTTTGGATGAAGCGCAAAACACGACGCACTCGCAAATGAAAATGTTCTTAACACGTATGGGGAAAAACGCCAAGTTCATCATCACCGGAGATCCCGGTCAGGTGGATTTGCCGCGCAGAACGATTTCCGGCTTGAAAGAAGCATTACTGGTTTTAAAAGATGTGGACGGTATCGGTATTATTTATCTGGATGATAAGGATATTGTGCGTCACCGTTTGGTTAAGAAAATTATTGATGCGTATAAGAGCATTGAGAATCACGATTAAAAGTACTGTGTGGAAATTCTGTAAGAATTAAAAAAAATACTGTAATCTCTTTTTGGGTAATATGTAAGTACTTTGTAGTGTTAACCTAAAAAAGACAGTATGAAAAAGTTATTTTTAATTTTAGGAATAGGGTTGTTGTCGTTACAAACGGCAAAGGCTCAGGATCAGGAAATTGAAATTAAGCCAACGCCTGGTAATTCATGGTTTAAATTAGGACTGACTGCCGGAGTTCCGGTTGGAGATGCCAACGATGTAGCTTCCTTTAATGCAGGGTTGGACGTGAGAGCACAGTATATGGTTAATCCGAATTTTGCAATCGGTATTGCATCAGGATACAATCATTATTTTGCGAAAGATGATTTTGATGATTTCGGGATGATTCCGTTAGCCGGATATGTTCGTTATTATTTTACACCCAGCGGATTGTTTTTTGGGGGTGATGTAGGGTACGGCTTTTTAACCAATGTGGATAATAACAGCGGAGGTTTGTATCTGAGCCCGCAAATTGGCTATCATAACGATGACTGGAACATTTACGGCTATTACCAGCATTCCAATACGGAAAACGATTTTAAATTGCAGAGTGTTGGTTTGGGTGTTACGTATAATATTAGGTTTAAATAGGTATGATGTGTAAAAGAAAGGAGGAAATTAGTTTTCTCCTTTTTTGTTTAGCTGTTGTTTGGCATTGGTAAACCACTTAAATTTGCGCCTTTAAACAACAACACAACAACTCCATGAACACAATCACAACGACCAATTTTAACTTTCCGGGTCAGCAATCCGTATATCGCGGTAAAGTAAGAGAAGTGTATAACATTAACGACGAACTTTTGGTCATGGTGGCCACCGACCGTCTTTCCGCATTTGATGTGGTGATGCCAAAAGGAATTCCGTACAAAGGACAAATCCTGAATCAGATTGCTACCAAATTCATGCAACTGACAGAAGACATCGTTCCGAACTGGTTAATTGCAACTCCCGATCCGAATGTAGCCGTTGGTCATTTGTGTACACCTTTTAAAGTGGAAATGGTGATTCGCGGGTACTTATCCGGTCATGCGGCCCGTGAGTATGCCGCCGGAAAAAGAATGTTGTGCGGGGTTGCACTTCCGGAAGGGTTAAAAGAGAACGACAAATTCCCGACACCAATCATCACGCCCTCTACAAAAGCCGATAATGGCGAACACGACGAAGATATTTCAAGAGAAGACATTTTAGCCAAAGGAATCGTTTCCGAAGAAGATTACATCGTTTTGGAAAACTATACAAGAGCATTATTTCAGAGAGGAACTGAAATTGCAGCTTCCCGTGGTTTAATCTTGGTTGATACGAAATACGAATTCGGAAAAACCAAAGACGGTAAAATCGTTTTGATTGACGAAATTCACACGCCGGATTCTTCCCGTTATTTCTATGCGGAAGGCTATCAGGAGCGTCAGGATAAAAACGAGCCACAGAAACAATTGTCGAAAGAATTTGTACGTCAGTGGTTAATTGCTAACGGTTTCCAAGGCAAAGAAGGGCAGCAGATTCCTGAAATGACCGATGAATACATCGCAACGGTTTCCGAAAGATACATCGAATTATACGAAAACATTTTAGGCGAACAATTCGTAAAAGCGGATATCTCCAATATCAACGAGCGTATCGAGAAAAACGTTCTGGCTTTCCTGAATAAATAAGATAATCGAATCTTAAAATTATACTAACCACGCTTTGCGTGGTTTTTTTGTTCTTTGTGGAGAGGAAAAAGAAAAGTTAAAAACATCGACCATCTGCATTAAAATATCGATTATCAGTAAACGGTTGTTAAATTTTTGTTATAATAAAGTTTTTGGAGTAACGATTTTATTTTTAAAACGTCTATTCAGTAAATCAATCATCAGCCGGAGCGAACGAATTAATTTGGAACGTTTCGGTAAAATCAAAAAAAATCAATCATCATGAAAACGAAGTTTCACGAGTTCAAAAAGAACTTTATTTTACCTACGAGTAAATCATCAATCATTTATTTAGGAATCGCTTTAACGGCATTTACCAATGTTGCTTTAGCATTAGAGTTTCAACAGGTAAGTTTAAATGAAGAGCTTGTTTCCGGTCAAACACAACAATCAAAAGAGAATTTAACGGCTGTAACAACGGAAGATCATTCCAGAGAAAGGGGCAAAGGAAACGAAAGTGAAAAAACTTCACAATTTCATCAGGATTTAGTGGTGTTTAATCCTTACAAAAAAAGCATGCAGGAAATTATTGCAGAAGATAATTTAATTATCGAGAATGCGATTGTAAAGGAAGCAGATTTTTCAGCAGCACTAACTACTGTTGAGGAAAACAAAAGTCTGGACGAGCTTCTTTTAGCTCAGGTTTATCCGCGTTATAGTGTTAAAACCCCTGAAGAAATAATCGACGAAGATCGTAAAATAACCGAAAGACCTGTTGTGGAAGCCGTACCAGCCAAATCAAATTCCGGTAAATGTAATAAAGGGAACATCTTGTAAAAACCTTAAATAGTAAATAAATTTTAAACATTAATCATAACAATCAATCATCATGAAAAAAACAATCAGTTTATTAGGATTAGCTTTAGTAGCAACTGCGAACGTTGCTTTGGCTTCGAATGTTGCAACCACAACTTCAAACAAAGTGGAAATTGTAAAATACGATGCGACGCCGTTATGTGTTGCTATCAGTAAAGGAGATGTTGTTGCCGTTAAGAAATTCATCGAATACGGCATGGACGTAAACGAAAGAAAAAACGGCATGACACCGCTAATGTTTGCAGCCCGATACAACAATGCCGAAATAGCAAAAATATTGCTTGAAAACGGAGCCGACATTGACGCCAAAGACAACAACAATTTTACCGCGCTGAAACATGCTGAAGCAGGAAAAGCTACTCAGGTAATCGAAGTTTTAAAATCATTCAAACAAAAATAAGGTTTGGGTAAGTTTAATTAAGTAAAAAACCACACGCAAGTGTGGTTTTTTTGTTTTGTGTAATAAGGTAAGATCTGAAAATATAATTAACACAGTTTAACCCCAAACAATGAGTTAGTTTAAAATTTCAATTTTTACGGTTAATTCCCCGTGATTTTTGTTGTCGGTTATTTCCATGAAGGCTTTTTTCGATAAGTCGATTTCACGTCCTTTGGAAAAAGGCCCGCGGTCGTTAATTTTTACCACCACCGATTTATTGTTGGCCAGATTGGTAACGCGAACCTTGGTTCCGAAAGCCAATTCCCGATGCGCTGCCGTGTAATCTGAATTATCAAAGCGTTCGCCACTGGCAGTTTTACGTCCGTTAAACTTGTCGTGATAATAGGAAGCTACGCCTTTACTTTTATACAGTTTGCCTTTTTTAGACGATTCCGAGTCGCTGGTCGTCCGGATTTTAGAACCCGAAGAACCACAACTGTTTAACGATAAAACAAGGGTTACAGCAAAAAGCGAATAAAGTATTTGATTGCGAAATGAGGGCATGATTATTATTTTTAAAGCCACGAATTACATGAATTAATTAGCGAAAATTCGTGAATTCGTGGCTATTATTTATGTTACTTGAAATATGAAAACGTCTCGTTGTTCTCAATTTTGAGCAAACTCTCGTAAATCAGTTTGATTACATTTTCCACATCGTCTCTGTGAACCATTTCCACAGTAGTGTGCATATAGCGCAACGGCAATGAAATTAGCGCCGAAGCTACGCCTCCGTTACTGTATGCGAAAGCATCCGTATCCGTTCCGGTAACTCTCGAGGAAGCATGACGCTGGAACGGAATTTTCTTTTCTTCAGCGGTATTCACAATCAATTCGCGCAATTTATTCTGAACAGCCGGAGCATACGCGATAACCGGACCTTTCCCCATTTTTAAATCGCCTTCGATTTTTTTGTCGATCATCGGCGTAGTGGTATCGTGGCAAACATCGGTTACAATGGCCACATTTGGTTTGATGGTTTGCGTAATCATTTCTGCACCGCGCAATCCGATTTCTTCCTGAACGGAATTCACGATATACAAACCAAACGGCAATTTCTTTTTGTTCTCCTTTAATAAACGCGCCACTTCGGCAATCATGAAACCACCCATGCGGTTGTCAATGGCGCGGCACACGAATTTATCGTTGTTTAAAATCATGAATTCATCCGGATAGGTAATCACACAACCCACGTGAACGCCTAATTTTTCAACTTCCTCTTTGTTGGAACAACCGCAGTCGATGAAAATGTTTTCGATTTTCGCTGGTTCTTCCTTACCGCTTCTGCCTCTGGTGTGAATAGCCGGCCAGCCGAAAACTCCTTTCACGATTCCTTTTTTCGTATGAATGTTTACGCGTTTGGAAGGCGCAATCATATGATCGCTTCCGCCGTTTCGGATAACGTAAATAAGTCCGTCATCAGTAATATAGTTTACATACCAGGAGATTTCGTCCGCGTGTCCTTCAATTACAACCTTATATTTAGCATCAGGATTGATAACGCCGACAGCGCTTCCGTAAGTATCCGTAATAAAAGTATCCACATAGGGTTTTAAGTATTCCATCCAGATTTTCTGGCCGCTTTCCTCGTAACCTGTTGGAGAAGCGTTGTTTAGGTATTTTTCCAGAAATGAAACAGACGATTTTGATAATATAGATTTTGTAGCCATAAAATTATTTTTCGCTAAAATAATGATTTGGTATTATAGTTGCACCGCATTTTTTGTATAAATTTGACTAAACTCTTAATACTTCTATGAGAATAACCGCCTTTTTACCGATAGTTGTTTTATTTACCGTTTCTCTTCAGGCACAGGTAGTCGTTAAAGATTCCGTGAAAACAGAAAACGATACCACTATTGTGTTCTCATCAGAGATGGATGAACTAATCATTTCCAAAGACAAGGCATTCGAAGAAGAGCAGCGTAAAATGCGTATTCTGGAGCGAAGAGTACTTAAAGTGTATCCGTATGCAAAATTAGCCGCCGATAATCTGGTAATCCTTAATGCCAATATGGCGAAACTGAAAACCGAGCGCGAAAAAAAGAAATACTTTAAAATTGCGGAAAACTATTTAGAGAACGAATTTGGTGATCGGTTGAAAAAATTCTCCCGAAAAGACGGTCAGATCCTGATTAAATTAATCAACCGTCAGACCGGCAAGACTACTTATGCATTGGTGAAAGATTTAAAAAGCGGCTGGAAAGCATTCTGGTCTAACAACACCGCGAAGTTATTCGACCTGAATATGAAGGACGAATACGAACCCTTCACAGATTTAGAAGACTTTTATATCGAAAGCATTTTGATAAAAGCCTTTAACACCAACCGCCTTCAAAAGCAAAATCCGGCCAAGCCGATAGATTTGGCAGAACTCGCAGCAACCTGGAAAGAAAGAATCAATCAGTCCAAAAAATCCAGAGAAGAGCGTTTAGCCAAAGAAAAAGCGGCAGCATCAACCAATAAAAACGATTAGGAGCGAAAGGTCTGGGCATTTTTGGAAGCGCAATTCCCGCTTTCCGCTGCAATTCCTTCGCGTTGCTTCGGGATTTCCGCTGCAATCGGGGCTAGGAGAGTGGCTTTTTGGTTTATTGGAAAGATTTTAAGCTACTCCTTATATGTATAGTATAGTAAAATAGAAATCTCAACTTGTATATAGTATGGTTAAAACCGCTTCTTATCTATATATAGTATGACAAAGTCAGCCCAAACCTCAATTCACTTCGTAGTCCTTTAAAAATTGAAAAAAAACTTCCCAGGGTTACAAAATGGTTATCAGTAAGTTACAAAAAACCTTAAAAAAACTTCGCAAAAAAGAAGCATAAAAGTTTGGAAGTGGAGAAAAGAGTGCTACTTTTGCACCCGCATTAAAGTACTAGTTCATCTGACATTTTGAAACAAACCGAGTCAAAAAGATTTTTGAAAAAAAAGTTGAAAAAGATTTGGATTGTAAAGAATAAAGCAACTATCTTTGCAGCCCGCAAAATAAGGGAAGTTCTTAAAAATATTGAGCAGTGATTTTTGAAAAACGGTTTAGAAATAAATCGAAAAAAAATTTCAAAAAAAGCTTGCGAGATTTAAAAAGAGGTTCTACTTTTGCAACCCGCAAAATAAGGGAAGTTCATTTGAAATACCGGTTAAAACGGAATGAAAATTTTTTCAAAAAAAAGTTTCAAAAAGTTTTGCAGGTTTAAAAAGAAGTTTTACTTTTGCACCCGCAATCGGAAATGATAGCGAGAATAAAAAAGAAGAATACGTTCATAGACATATTGAATTG
>NZ_AUCZ01000011.1 GCF_000430025.1 Flavobacterium suncheonense GH29-5 = DSM 17707 | reverse complement strand
GCGGTGATTGGGAAAACGGTTGAAGTCGTTCCAACGATACTTCCGGCGCAATTATCCACAGCGGTTGGCGCATCGATTGAAATTACCGAGCATTGTTCCAGCACATCTGATAAGGATAGAGCATTAGGAGGCTGATTATCCGTAACTTTTACTTTAAAAGAACTGATTGTATCGCCACAGCTGTTTGAAGCCTTTACATAAACTGTCGTTTCTCCTACCGGAAATACATACGGGTTGGGTATGGTTGGCCCAAAATTACTGAGACTGTAACTCAGTGTTGGTGCCGGATTACCTGAAAAGGAAATAGTACTGCCTAAACTTACTGAAGCGGAGCAAACTCCACCATCATTTGGAACAAATATATCTTCTGCAGCTGTAATCGATGGCCCGGAATTCACATTAACTTGTGGCTGTGTGGCTAAATCCGGAAATTTTGTCGTGGAAAAATCATTTCCAACCCATGCTGATGTAGTAAACGTATAAGGATTAGAAACTAAAACAGGTGCAGTTGCCGTAAAATTTATTACTATTGATTCACCTATTCCTAATGCGTTTGAAGCTCCTCCCGTCCTACTGACATTAATGTTTCCGGAAGTATAACTGATTGCAAACCTAGTTGGCAAGCTTGTCGTCCAATCTGAAACAGAAGTAAATTCGGGCGGAACCGCAATTCTCATCGATCCGCATCTTGCGTTGTTTCCTGGTGGAGATCCTCCAAATGTTAAATTAGTAACTGTCATTGAGAAACTCGTGTTTGCTCCGGCACATATAATGGAAGGCGTTGATACGATTGAAGCCGAAAACAGCAACGCATCTGTAAAAGTCGTCTGAGCCATTAAGCCGGAAGATTGTCCGGTAGCCGTCACAACAAAAGTTACCCCTAAATGATAGGTGTTAAAATAGAACTGGTCATAAAAAATATTCCCGTTGGAATCTGCCACCGTATAGCGGTTATGACCATTGGTACAAACAGCTGGTGTTTCATCAAAATGCAGCTGAACCGTTTCTCCAGGCTGCCATCCGGAGCCGTAAAGACGTAAGGTGTCTCCGGGTTGATAATCCGGCCTGTCCGAAGCGATTGATGCCGAGGATTTTCTGAAGGATATTTTTTTCTTAGTTGAGGGATGATGGTCGTGACCAAACACTGCGATAGTCGCTAACAACATCAGCAAAATCGTGAAACAACCCCAAAATCCTTTTTTGTGTATTTGTGTTTCCATAGGGTAGAGATTTACTTAAACAATAGATATGCTTAACAACTTAACTAAAGCGTCAAGTTGCTCATTTATTCATAAAAATGAGGTAAATTGTTTTTAGGAGTTTAAGGCTTGTGTGGTATTTCGCTTCTTAAACTAAGTAGATAATCCGATGTATTTCTGAACACTAAATTATAACATGAAACCAAGTAAGCTTAACATTAATTGAAATTTTCGACAAAAGGAATAAAAAAAGCCGCATAACGCAGCTTTAGGTATTTTAGAACGCTCCTTTCACAATATCCCATTGATATTCAGGAATATAATTTAATTCTCCCTTGCTAACTTCAAGAGGACAATCGAAGTTGTTGGTGTAAAGTGCTCCGGTTCCTAATCCCTGCGGCATCGGATTGTTTAATGTGTAAGTCCATTGCGCAATGGCGTTCAAACCGATGTTGGATTCTAAAGCGGAAGTAATCCACCAGCCGATTTGGTATTTTTCAGCCAGTTCGATCCACTCCTGAGAGCCTTTGAAACCACCAACCAAACTTGGCTTTAAAATAATATACTGCGGTTTGATGGTTTGCAGCAATCGTTCTTTTTCTTCGTAAGTGAAAATTCCGATTAGCTCTTCGTCCAGCGCGATGGGTATTGGTGTTTTTTGACACAGAACCGCCATTTCGCTCCAATTTCCGGCTTTTATGGGCTGTTCGATGCTGTGTAATTTGAATTCCGATAATTTTTGCAGTTTGGATAACGCTTCTTCGAGAGGAAATGCTCCGTTGGCGTCTACGCGGATTTCGATGGTTTTTTCGTCGAAGTTATTCCGGATGAATTGGAGTAAATCGAGTTCCTGCTGAAAATCTATGGCGCCGATTTTCAATTTGATGCAGTTGAAACCCACCGCAAGTTTTTCTTCGATTTGCTGTTTCATGAAAACTTCGTCGCCCATCCAGACTAAGCCGTTGATGGGAATGCTTTGTTTTCCAGAAGTGAATTCAGAAGGAAATAGCAAAAATGGATTGTCACTTTCCAACGATAAAAAAGCCTGCTCCACTCCAAATTGTATAGAAGGAAATTCCCGTAAGGCTTCCCAAAGTTTTTCCTTTTCTAAATTGATATTTTCACAAACCCATTTTAATTTTTCTTCATAATCTGGGCGGTCGTCGATGCTTAAGGTTCGTAGGATACCGCACTCGCCTATTCCTTTTTTGCCGTTTTGCTCCAAAAGGATAAACCAGGTTTCTTTCTCGGTTAAAACGCCGCGTGACGTTCCCGAAGGCCGTTTGAAATGGAGAATATATTTTTTATACGATGCGTGAATCATGGTATGTTTACTGGTACAAAAACGGATTACTTCCTAGCCCCGATTGCAGTGGCACGAAGTAAAACGGAAAGCGGGAAAAAGGTTTCCAAAAAAGCCTGAACCATTCGCTCCCAAAATTATAAATCGATGGAACCGCCAATCTCCAAAAGCATCAAATCTTTGCCTTTGTCGAAAAATTTCTTGATGGCTTCTTCGTGGTTGATTTTAATAAAACCGAACGTATCGTAATGATAACCAAGCACTTTGTCGCACTCCAAAAAGTCAGAAGCGATGATGGCATCGTTGATATCCATCGTGAAATTACTGCCGATGGGAAGGATGGCCAAATCGAGTTTGGTACGCATCGGAATGAGTTTCATGTCCAGGGTTAAGGCGGTGTCGCCGGCGATGTAGATGTTTTTGTGTTCGCCTTCGATTACAAAACCTCCGGGGTTTCCGCCGTAAGTGCCGTCTGCGAAAGAGCTGGTATGATGGGCAGTTACGTATTTTACGGTTCCGAAATCGAATTTCCAGCTTCCGCCGTGGTTCATCGGGTGGTAATTCAGGCCTTTTCCGGCAAAATGCATCGCGATTTCATAGTTGGAAACAACTACTGCTCCGGTTCTTTTTCCAATGGCTTCCACATCCAGAACGTGATCCTGATGAGCATGGGTTACTAAAATATAATCCGCTTTTAAGGTATTGATGTCGATGTGGGATGCCAACGGATTACCACTGATAAACGGATCCACCAAAATGTGTTTTCCGCTTACTTCAATGCCGATGCAGGCGTGACCATAAAATGTAATTTTCATAAGATTGTATTTTACAGATATTTCTTTAAAAGTACTAAAAAAACATAAAACAATAAGGACAGTAAAAACGTGCTTAAGGCTACTTTTTTAAGTTCGGGATCGAAATCTTTGTAGGTTTGCGCGCGGTTAACCACTTTTATGTGTCGTATTAAAAGGAAAAAAACGATAATAACCGGGACAATAGACGTTTTGGTTAACATACAAAAAGTCAACATACACGGCATAGGCATGAAAACCAGAAAGTTATGATAGTGCTTTGCATTTTCCAGCCCCATTTTTACAACCAACGTGTTCTTCCCGGATTTTTTATCGTTTTCGATGTCGCGCATGTTGTTGAGATTCAGTACCGCCACACTTAACAAGCCAATGGAAATAGCCGGTAAAACCAACAGCCAGTCGAATTGTTTGGTGAACAGAAAATTACTTCCCAAAACGCTCACCAGCCCGAAGAAAATGAACACGAAAACATCACCAAAACCGCTGTAACCGTAAGCGCCTTTTCCAACGGTGTATTTGATGGCGGCAACAATGGAAGCGATTCCCAAAAAGAAAAACAACAGCGAATAGCCGAAATCTTTCTTACCAAAAGCTACGTAAATCAACGCTACTGCGGATAGTAACGACAACAAAGACGTAATAATGATGCCTTTTTTCATCTGCGAAACGGAAATGATTCCGCTTTGAATGGCGCGTTTCGGGCCTACGCGGTCTTCGTTGTCGGTTCCTTTTACGCCATCGCCGTAATCGTTGGCAAAATTGGACAGGATTTGAAAGAAAAGCGTGGTCAGCAAAGCCAAAACCACAATTTTCCAGTTGTCATGTCCTTTAAAATAAGCGTAACTGCTTCCCACAATTATCCCCGACACCGATAGCGGTAACGTTCTGAGCCTCGCGGCTTCAATCCATTTTTTCATATTCTTTTTCTAATACCCGACGCTTTTATACAAGTAAAAAACGGTCAGGCCATTTATCAATAAGGCGTAAAGCCAAATCGTTTTAAAACTAAATTTATTTTTAACATACATCACCAGATTGATTATTGGTAATGTAAAAAACAGCAACAGAAACGGGAACCACAATATTTCGTAAACAGCTCCCACTACAGCATATTGGTAAACATCAATTGAACCGAAAATTACCCAAAACGCTAAAAGTAAAACACTTAACAGGAAAAGCAATTTAGCTACTCGCTCAAAAAAATCGAAAATTTTTGTCATAACATAATCATTTTGAATCTTTTCACTTCTCACTTCTCACTCCTCATTTTACATCCAGTTTTTCTCCGTAGTTTCCACCTGATACAACCAAAGGTTCGCCAATTCTTTTACCCTATCAAAATTCCCCAGTCGGAACGATAAACTACCGCCTGCCGTTGCTATCGTAATGCTTCCGATATTTGCCCGTTTGTGCCAAAACAACTGACTTACTTTAACCGACTGGATTTTATGCGGTTCAATGATTTCCCGGTCAATATCCCAGGCTCCGCTTTGTCGGATGATGTATTGTTCATTAACAAACAAGCGGTAGTGTCGGTAACTGAAATACAGCATGATTGCCACAAAAGCCAAATAAAACGGGAGAAAAACCAGATAATTTAACGTTGCTTCTTCGCTGTTGAACACATAAAGCAACAACACGGAAACCGGAATTACGACGTAAAATAACACCGGAAAGAGCAAATAACGCCAATTCGGTTGCAGTTTTGCTCCTTGTTGCGGAATCTGACTGAAAAGCAACTTCAAAATCTCATCTTTCTCCACCGCATTGCAACCCGGAATTTCAAGGGCTGATTTTTTGTTTTCCTTATCGGTTTCATTGCCCGAAGCCTGCTTGATTTTGATGTTCAGGACGTCCATTTTCTTTTGCAGCCAGTTTTGACTTAAGGCTACAATTTGTACTTTTTCGGGTTTGATGATCGTATTTTTGGTGTTCAGCAATCCGTAGGACAACAATAAGGAATGGTTTTGTTTGGCCATTTTAAAGTCGAAATAGCGTATAATCGTTCGTACCAGATTGACTATCAGAATTAAAACAAATAAAACCAGAATAAAGAGAAACGCCGAATAAACGGCCATGTCGAAATTCAGATAACTGTCGATTTTTTCATCTACGGCATTCGCAGCATCACCAGCATCGGCACTTTGCAGAATCTGTTTGACATTTTCGTAAATGGTGATGAAAAATGCCATCAAAACACCGAAACTACGCACGTAATTGGACGTAACCCCGATTTTCAGTAAACTGACGAAACTGATTTTAATAAACGGTTCCTCTTTATCAGTTAGCGGAATTTCAGTCGATTGATTGTTTAGCTGCTCTTTCTTAGCCTCACTCAACAATTTCGTTTTCAGCGCAACCGCCAGATTGTGGGAAATCGCGCGGATGGAAACTTCTTTTTTATTGCTTCCGGCCGTATCCACATCCAGCGCATGCACGCCGATAATTTTCTGAACTAACGTCTGATTGATGTTAACCTGCTGGATTTTATGCAGTTGAATAGCAATTTTCGTCTTGTTTAAAACGCCTTTGCTGATGATGAACTCGTCGCTTTCTTCATCAATGTAAAAGGTAAAATTCAGATATTGCAGATACGCAATAATTCCGACCAAAGCGATTACGACAAGCAAACCCAAACCAAGGTACAGCTTGTTCATCTGGTTGAATTTGAACAACCAAACCACCAGCAACGGCCACATCGCACGGATAATCTTCTGAAAGGTATCGGTAAACATGACCAAAACACCTATCAGAGACTGTCGCTGCGGCTGATTAAAGTTCGCTTTCTCCGTCATGGTCAACAATCGGATTTTCGGGTTCTTCGCTGAGTTTTGACATCAGCAATTGCTTAATCTGTAAGGCTTTTTCTTTTTCAATGCCCGGAATTTCGATATCGCTGTCGCCACCGCCTGCTGTAAAAATTCCGATGGATGCCAAACCAAACATGCGGGCAAAAACGCCTTCATGCATCGCTACGTGCTGAATTCGGCTAAACGGAATTATGGTCGTGGTTTCGGAAATGATGCCACTTTTGTACAGCACATCGTGCTTCCGAAAGGCGTAACCTTTTTTCTTAAAACCAAGCTTTCCCAATACTACG
This sequence comes from Flavobacterium suncheonense GH29-5 = DSM 17707, assembly GCF_000430025.1. GTDB lineage: Bacteria > Bacteroidota > Bacteroidia > Flavobacteriales > Flavobacteriaceae > Flavobacterium > Flavobacterium suncheonense. The sequence goes on along the minus strand of NZ_AUCZ01000011.1, from coordinate 108,499 downwards.
GAAATCCCAAACAAAACCAACAGGATTACCATAAAATAACCCCAAAATTCACGGATTTCGTCATTAAAAAACAACACAATTCCGGTTACAATGCCAAGAATCACAAAGAAAATAATCCTGCTGATAAGCATTACTTTCCAGTAATCCGGATGCAACGGCTGCAACGGAACTTCCTGATACTTTGGCAGTTCGTCTATGTTTAGGGTTTCGTTGGTGAAATTCACGGTTTTTCTTTTTTAGTTATGAGGGATAAGCAATAAAGGGATAAGGGATAAGATGTAATTCAACTTTTCCCTTTTCACTTCTCACTTTTCACTTCTCACTATGGAATATATTTTTTCTCAAAATTCGGCTTGCGTTTTTCAAGGAATGCGTTTCTTCCTTCAATCGCTTCGTCGGACATATAAGCTAAACGGGTGGCTTCCCCGGCGAAAACCTGTTGTCCTACCATGCCGTCATCGGTTAAATTCATGGCAAACTTCAGCATTTTGATGGAAATCGGCGATTTTTCAAGAATTTCCTGCGCCCACTGATACGCGGTGTCTTCTAATTCCGCATGAGGAACAACAGCGTTCACCATACCCATCTCATAAGCGTCCTGAGCGGAATAATTTCTTCCCAAAAAGAAGATTTCACGGGCTTTTTTCTGTCCTACCATTTTGGCTAAATAAGCCGAACCGTAACCGCCGTCAAAACTGGTTACATCGGCGTCGGTTTGCTTGAAAATGGCGTGTTCTTTACTGGCTAACGTTAAATCGCAAACTACGTGCAAACTGTGTCCGCCGCCAACGGCCCATCCCGGAACTACCGCTATTACCACTTTCGGCATGAAGCGGATTAAGCGTTGTACTTCCAATATATTCAGTCTGTGATAACCGTCTTCTCCAACATAACCCTGATGACCGCGTGCTTTCTGGTCGCCACCGCTGCAGAATGACCAGATTCCGTCTTTCGGTGAAGGACCTTCCGCAGACAATAAAACCACACCGATGGAAGTATCTTCGTGGGCATCGTGAAAAGCCTCTAAAAGCTCTTTTGTGGTTTTGGGACGGAATGCATTACGCACCTCCGGACGGTTGAACGCAATACGCGCCACTCCGTTGCATTTCTTATACGTGATATCTTCAAACTCCTTTACGGTTTGCCAGTTTATTGTACTCATACTATTAAAATTTTACCGTAAAAATAATACAATTTGAGCGGTTTGGGGCTAAGAAATACCACTAAAAATTTTAACACAAAAGTTTTTCCTGTCGCTTTACTTTCATTTGATTTTTTCGTAATTTTAACTACTTCTTTCACAAGAAGTTAGTTCACTGATTTATTAATTAAAAAGTTATTCTTTGAAAAAATCTGTAATTTTTGTCGCTCTTTTAGCTGGGATGTTTTTTGTTAGTTGTAAAAACTCTGCGGATGTGAAGCCGGAAGAAACAACCACCGAAACAATCATGGAAGAGCAAATGGATTCAGTTGCAACTGACAGCATTAAGGCCGATGAAGTAGCACCTATGGGAGTTGAGAAGGACACATTGACAAAAAAATAAAGTCAATTTCTTTTAAGTTATTTTAAAAACCACGGGTAACGAAGTGAATGTCGGATTAATGAGATGAAGTTTCGACTATCCATTTAAAAGACAAAGAAATTTTAAGACAATTCTGTTCAGTACTATTTTTCGGCTGAGAGAATTCGTCAGAATTTATTTTTTTAAAAAAAATAAACAAGGAAGGCTGTCTCGAAAAAGACAGCCTTTTTTATTGTAACCTGCCAGATGAAACACTGCAAAATTTTAACAGAAATAATTCCCTCCTTCCATTTTGAAAATTATCGCAGTTGGTTATATTTGCTTTTTACCTAAAATTACAATGAGACTTTCAAGATATATTACCCTTATTTCAATTTCACTATTTCTAAGCTGCAACAAAGACAAATCAGGAAAAGACGGAAAAACCAACGACACCTTACTGTTAGCCGACAAATACGAAGTGAGTTTACCCAAACTCAGTAAAAAGTATTTAACGGAAAACAAAAACTACGCGGAAAACTTCTACAACAAGTATTATAATCCGAAAGATTACAGCGGTGGCTTTTTAGTCGCGAAGAACGGCCAGGTGATTTACGAAAATTACAGCGGCTTTGCCTACAAGGAAAAAGGCTGGAAAATTGATGCGGAAACGCCGCTTCACATCGCATCGGTCAGTAAAGTTTTTACGGCGGTTTGTGTTTTAAAGTTGGTTGACGAAGGCGATATTGAACTGGACAAAAGTGTACAAACGTATTTGCCTACATTTCCTCATGAAGCGACAACCGTACGTATGCTTTTAAACCACAGAAGCGGCTTGCGCAACTACGCCTATTTTACGGATGACAAAGGTGTTTGGGACAAAAAGAATACCCTTACCAATCAGGATGTTCTGGACTTATTGGCTACGAAACCCATTGGACTGGAATCGAAACCCGGAACGCGATTCGGTTACTGCAACACCAATTATGCACTGTTGGCGTTAATCATTGAAAAAGCTACCGGAAAATCGTATCCCGAAGCCATGAAAGAAATGATTTTCGAACCTCTGGGCATGAAAAACACTTTTGTTTTCGACAATCTGGAAAAGAAAGACGAAGTAAGTCAGTCGTACAAAAACAATTATTTACGACTTGCTTTTGAATTTCTGGATCAGGTGTATGGCGATAAAAACATCTATTCTACACCGAGAGATCTGCTGAAATTTGATATCGCGACGTATTCGGATGAATTCTTAAGTCCGGAGATGAAAACAGAAATGTTTAAAGGTTACAGCTATGAAACCAAAGGACAGCGCAATTACGGTTTAGGAATCCGTATGCTGGAATTTGAAACCGGACAGAAATATTTCTTCCATAACGGCTGGTGGCACGGAAACACTTCCTCATTGGTGACTTTACGAAAAGAAAAAGTTACCATTATAGCGCTTTCCAACAAATACACGCACAAAACCTACAAAACCAAGAAATTGGCGCCTCATTTCGGCGATTATCCGTTTAAATTTAAAGACGAAGAAATCGGAGCAGAATAGTTCGGACTGTTAGATTGTTGGATTGTTGCCAACTTTCATTATTGATTTTAATTGCTATGAAAACCTATCGTTCTACCCTGAATCCAATTATAGTACCGTTTTTGGTAATGGTTGTTTTTGGTTCGGTTGCTTCCTTTTTTGTGGAAAATGAAGGGGAAGAAATGCCGGTTGCCGTTTCCATTTTCCTGAGCGTAATTTCCCTGTTTATCGTTTGGATGCTTTTCGATACCAAATACCAGATTAAAGGAAATGATTTGCTTTATTTCTGCGGTCCTATTCGTGGGAAAATAGACATCCTTCAGATTCGTAAAATTGAGAATGTAAAAACCTGGTTCGTAGGGATTACCCTGAAACCGGCTTTAGGCTCATACGGTTTGAGCATCACTTATAACAAGTTTGATGAAATTTACCTTTCACCCAAACGCAAATCGGAATTTGTGGCAGAATTGCTCAAAATCAATCCGAATATTCAGTTAACTTAACCGCAAAGTTCGCAACGATTTATGCAAAAGGTGGCAAAGATGGTTTATGTAAAGTTCGTAAAGGTTTACGTGAAGTTTGCAACAATTTATTCGACAATCTTTTAAGATTTACTTTTTTACGACATTCCAAAATCCGTAAAAATCCGCGTTGCTAACATCCGTATTATCTGTGTTCCATTTATCCGATTTTCACCGAAGTCATCGTTAACGAACCGCCAACCGCTTTGTCGTTAAAGAAGCTAATCTCGTCTTTCGAATCCTGCAACGCTAAATTGTAGAGCATCGGGTAATAATGGTCCGGTGTCGGAATGGCTAATTTGGCTGCTTTATTCAGGGTTTCATAGTCGATTAGCGCTTTGTGGTTCCCGTCTGCAATTTTGCTTTTGAAAACCGTATTCATTTCGGTCGCCCAATCGTAGCCGTATTCCGATTCATTCAGCTTATCCCACGCTACCATTCTCAGGTTGTGCACCATGTTCCCGCTTCCGATGATTAAAACGCCTTTTTTGCGCAGGGAAGCCAATTGTTTTGCCAAATCATAATGGTATTGCGGCGGTTTGCTGTAATCGATGCTTAACTGTAAAACCGGGATATCGGCATCAGGATACATGTGGCGTACTACTGTCCAGGTGCCGTGATCTAAGCCCCAATCGTGGTCTAAACCAACATCTGTAGAAGTGATTAATTGTTTGGTAGCCAGTGCTAATTCAGGACTTCCGGGCGCTGGATATTGTACCTCAAACAATTCCTGGGGAAAACCACCAAAATCGTGAATCGTTTTAGGATTGTTCATCGCAGTGATATGTGTGCCACGGGTTAACCAATGCGCGGAAATCACCAATACCGCTTTGGGTTTCGGAATTTCAAGTCCCATTTTGGCCCAGTTTTGCGAAAATTCATTGTCTTCGATACCGTTCATGGGTGAACCATGCCCAATAAACAGAACCGGAAGCTTTACGTCTTCTTCTTGTAAATCCCGTGTCCAATTGTAAAACGGATGTAAACTTGCCATAACGGTTCCTCCCAAAATTGTTTTTATAAAATCACTTCTTTTCATTCCTATACAACAATTGTATATACAAATGTAATAATAAATCAAATACTAAAAATTAAATTAGAATATTTTAACAGTATAGAATTGATTTACAACAGATAAATTCCGTCTTCCTTAATGTCGATAAGTTTTTGTTTGTAAAGCGTTCCGATGGCTTTCTTGAACGTTTTTTTACTCATCTGAAGCACGGTTTTGATGTCTTCAGGATGGGAATCGTCATTTAAGCGCAGGAAACCGCGACTGGCTTTTAATTCGTCCAGAATGCTTTGAGCCGAAGCATCGATGCGTTCCATTCCGAAAGGTTGTCTGGAAACGTCAATTTTTCCGTCCGGGCGGATGTTTTTGATGTAGCCGATGATGCGGTCACCGGTTCGCAAATCTTCAAAAACTTCATTTTTATACAGCAGTCCTTTGTGTTTTTCGTTGATGATGACATTGATGCCAACTTCGGTGATATGGGAAACGATTAAATCCACTTCCTCACCTACTTCCACGGTAATTTTGTCGTTATTCAAAAACTGATTGGTTTTACTGGATGCTACCAAACGCTTGGTTTTTTCATCGATGTACATGTAAACCAGATAACGTTTTCCCTGTTCCATCGGGCGTGCCTGTTCTTTGAACGGTACAAACAAATCCTTCTCCATGCCCCAATTCAGGAAGGCGCCGAATTTGTTGGTGTAATTTACGCGCAGTAAGGCAAATTCATTCAGAAAAATATACGGCTCCAAAGTGGTGGCTACCGGACGTTCTTCATGATCCAGATACACAAAAACGGTGATCTCATCTCCAATCTGAAAGTTCTCCGGTACATATTTGTTGGGCAGTAAAATATCGGTTTCCCCATCGGATAAATATAAACCTACTTTGGTGTCCCGTGCTATTTTCAGAGTATTGTATTTGCCAATTTCAATCATATCTTGCGTTTATTATATCTGTTCTCCTTTACGGCTCCAGTCAAAGCGGCAAAGTTACAAAGTTTCAAAGTGGTTTCAACAAAAAAGCGCCCAATTCGGACGCTATCTTGTAACTCTTCGGTTTTTTATTTGTAAACACTTTCTTTTTTGAAGTGAAGCGTCAGCAGATAATACACCACCGCACGATACTTGTTCTTATTGGATTTTCCGTATTTTTCAATTACCGCGTTAATGCCTTTCATCAGATCCGGACTGTCTTTTAATCCTAATTTTTTAATCAGGAAATTGTTCTTTACGGTTTCAAGTTCTTTTTCAGAAGAGCCGGAAACTGTGGAAGCATCCTGATTGTAGATGGACGGTCCGCAACCGATGGTTACTTTGGTCAGCAAATCCATGTTTGGGGTTACACCACACTTGTCTTTTAAATCGGCGGCGTATTTGGCAATCAATTCGTCTCTTTTACTCATATTGCGAAATTTTTAAATTTATACTGATTCAATCCTTTCAAATATAAGCAATAGAACGGAAAAGAAAGCCATTTTCTTACGGCTGAAAAATTATATTTATGTTAAACTTTTAAAATAGTTTTTCAAAACGGCATCATTTACTTCGGTTGGTGTGAATATTTCGATTATAGAAGGTTTATCAGCCTTCAGGAATGCCGCCATTTCTGTATTTAATTCAGATTCACCATTTACTGCAAAATAATCGAAATTGTACATTTTGGCCAGATGTTCTGCGGTTAACTGATGTGAGGTTTCAAAAAACGTATTAAACACAGGCGTTTCCTGATGTCCCGGTAAAATCCTGAAAATTCCTCCGCCTCTGTTGTTGATTAAAATGATTTTGAAATCTTTCGGGATATAACTGTTCCAAAGCGCGTTACTGTCGTAAAAAAAGCTTACATCGCCCGTAATCATCAGGGTTGGTTTTCCGGAAGCCAATGCCGCTCCTATGGCTGTGGTGGTACTGCCGTCGATGCCGCTGGTACCCCGGTTGCAAAAAACCTCAATGCCCGGATCAATCGAAAACAATTGTGCATAACGAATTGGCGAACTGTTGCTGATTTGCAGTTGGGAATGTTTCGGTAACATCGGCAAAATGGTTCCGAAAACTTTAAAATCGGAATACGAAACCGTTTGCAGGTATTGTGCATGCTTTTCCTTCCGAAGTGCTTTTATGGCGTCAATTTGCTCAAAATAACTGCTTTCATTTTTTACGGAACAGCTCAATAATGCTTTGAAGAACACATTGGGTGTGACCTCAAAATGTTGTGTCAGACAGCCAAATGTATTGTACGCCCGCAATTCGTCTATGTGCCAATGCTCTTGAGGCTGGTATTTTCGTAAGAAGGCTTTGATGCGTTTCGACACAATCATGCCTCCTATCGTAATTAAAATTTCGGGTTGTAATGCTTTGAAATCGTCTTCGGTAAATGGTGTGATAAGCGTATCGATACTGCTGATAAAATTCGGATGATGCACGTTGGACGTCGTTTCCGTCATGACCACTACCGAACCGTCTGTCGCTAATTGACTGATGATTTCCGCGTTGATGGCATTCGGATAATTTACACCGATTAAGATGAGTTTCTTTTTAACAGCATTCCATTTTTCCGCAAAAATATCGAGGTTCGGTAATGCTTTTGCTTCGTTGGACAATTCCACAACGGAAGGGTTTACGGAAAGTTCTGTTACCGTTTCATACAAAGGTTCTTCAAACGGCACATTAATGTGAACCGGACCTTTTTGGGTTATCGCGGTATGGATGGCTTCATTGATTTTCAAATCGTTTGCTTCGGAAGCCTCTTCGTACAGGTTTGCGGTGTAAAGAATATGATTGGCAAATACGTTTTCCTGACGGATGGTTTGCCCGTCGCCGATATCAATTTTAGCTTTCGGCCGGTCTGCGGAAATTATAACTAACGGAATCTGACTGTAAAAGGCTTCGGCAATCGCCGGATAATAATTAAGCAGTGCGGAACCGGAGGTACAGACCAAGGCAACAGGTTTACGCTTCTGCTGGGCTATTCCCAAAGCAAAAAAAGCAGCGCAACGTTCATCGGCTATACTGAAACAATTAAATGCAGGATTGCTGGCAAAACCAATGGTTAACGGCGCATTCCGGGAACCCGGGGAAATTACAATCTCGTGAAGGTCTTTAGCTTTACAGATTTCGATAACACTTTGGGCTAAAGGTATTTTTGGGTAAATCATTTTTCTTATTCGGTAAGAAACAAAGATACAAAGTTGCCCGCAAAATGACTTAACTTTTTTCGCTGTCCTTGAAAATCATAAACTTGTAAAAGGTATAATGCGAAATTCCGTAAAAAACAACAACCATGTGGAGAAAAATGTCCTGCTTGAGATAAAATTTGTTTACGAAAAACAGTCCAATCTGAATGACAAAAAGTAAGGCGCTGAGTAGCAGCCAAAAGCTTTTCTGATCTTCTTTGTAGCAATAATTGGTTACGGCCAAACCGCTCAGAAATGCTGTCAAAAATCCGTTAGCTATCCATACATAATAGCTATTGGCAATACTGTCTCTGATTAAATTGACGAGATACAGATAAATGAAAAAAATCGGCAAAGATGTTAAAAAAATCATATGCCAACGTTTGTCCTGAGTTGCTTTTAAAATAATGACAATTGAGATAAACCGATAGGCAACCGATGCAACCGCACCGTTAAACATACCTGCATCGGTTTTCTGACCAAAGAAAATGTAGGCGGCCTGAAAAATCAGCAAAGCCAGAAAATACAACATATCCTTCTTTACTGAGGAAAAATAATACAAGACCATCAGAATCGGTATTCTTATGAAACCAAAAATTTCTCTTAATGTCTGATATTCACAGTAAATACAAATGTTGTAAAGTACTATAACCGTGAAGTACAATAAGGTTAAATTGAGTACAATTCTATATTTCCCCTGGAAAACCATGCTTAAAGTTATGGCTTTTTTCTGAGATTATTTAGCTTTACATCGCTAAAAATCAATTTTTTACATTTTCAAAACAGTTCATTTTCCTTCAAAATCAAAAACTTATAGAAGGTAAAATGTGAAATTCCGTACGACAGAATAATCATCTGATAAATGCCTTCATTTTTCACATAGAATTTATTAATGAAAAATGCAGCAATCTGAACAATAAACAAAATGGCACTGATTAACAGCCAAGCGCCTTTTTCATCGGAATCATTCAGGTAATAAACAATGGCAACACCTCCGATAAAGGACGTCAGTAAAGCGTTAATAATCCAGATGTAATACGTGTCGCCTAACGAATCTACCACTAATTCAATCACATAGAGATACAATACAAAAAAAGGCAGTATTGCCAAACCGATGGCCGTACGATTCTTAACAGTAACCAACGTAAAAATCAATAAAACAAGGCAAACTTTAAAAAGTACGGATGACAAGGTTCCGAAAAGGAAATAATTCGGATTACCCGTAAAAAAGAAAACGGATGCCAACTGATAAAACAGAAGCCCTGCAAAATAGATAAGCTTCTTTTCCTTCGAACTGATAAAATACAAAACCGCCAAAATCGGGATTCGTGCAAACCAGAAATATTTACTGCTTTCTTCGTTATCCAAAAGTGAAAATAAACTATATAAAACAAGATTTATAAAGTAAAGTATGATTAATATCTTGGAAAAATTCAGTAACTTCATGGTGCCCTTACGACTTGAAATAATTGATATATCATATAAATTTACTAAATTAAATCCATACTTAAACCTTATGTCTGTAATAATCCGACAAGCCACTGCCAAAGACATGATCGCAGTACTCGAAATTGTTAACTACGAAATCCTGAACACTACGGCAATTTGGGATTACGACCTTCGGACATTACCGCAGCAAACCGAGATTTTCAACGAAAAAAACGAAAAAGGCTTTCCCTTTCTTGTGGCAGAAAAAAATGATACCGTTGTAGGATTTGGCACGTATGGCCCGTTTCGGTTCAAGGAAGGTTATAAGTTTACGGTGGAACATTCCGTTTATGTGCATCATGATTATACCGGGAACGGTATTGGTTCGTTACTCCTGAGTGAATTGATTGCCATTGCCAAACTGCAAAAACGTCATACCATGATTGGTGTTATCGATGCGGAAAACATCGGAAGCATTGCGTTTCACGAACGCATGGGCTTTAAACGCGTTGGCCACATTAAAGAAACCGGCTATAAATTTGACCGCTGGCTGGATTCGGTTTTTGTGCAGATTCTTTTGGAGTAAACAGTTGGCAGTGTTCAGTAGACAGTAAAAAAAAACTAAAATTGAAAATCCAATTTTAGTTTTTTTTATGTTGAGTTTTTAACTGCTTTCTGTTCACTACCCCTTTATCCAATCGGTAATTTCCTTATCGTCGGGCAAAATTCTTGGGTTAATTACGTGTTCCAATTCGCCTTTTTCGTTAATCAGATATTTTTGAAAGTTCCATTCCACCTGATTGTCTTCCAGACCATTTTTCGCTTTTTCGGTTAAGAAATGATACAACGGATGCATATCGTCACCTTTAACTGAAATTTTTTCCATCATTGGAAAGGTTACACCGTAGTTTTTAGTGCAAAAGGTTTTGATTTCGGCATTGCTTCCGGGTTCCTGTGCGCCGAAGTTATTCGCCGGAAAGCCAACGATTACAAAGTTTTTGTCTTTATATTCCGAATACACTTTTTGCAATTGTTCGTATTGCGGCGTTAAACCGCATTCGGAAGCCGTATTGACAATCATTACTTTTTTGCCTTTCAAAGTGGCAAAATCAAAATCGTTGCCTTCAATATCTTTTACCTTAAACTGATAAATCGTTCCCGATTTAACGGTTCTTTCTTTCTGTGTTGTTTCCATGTTTTTTTTATTTTGTTTTTGCCCCTGGCAACTTAAAACAAGTAACAAACCAAAAGCTAAAATTATATTTTTCATTCTTATTCTTTTTATAAAATTACTCAATTTGGAAGTTTTAAGCGTACCGATACGTTTAAAATTTTGTTAAACAAAAAACCCACAACCTTGCGATTATGGGTTTCTTTATCATTTTTTGTAATGTTTTCGATATTGAAAATAAGACGCTATTCCCAGAAGTACCACTAAGGCAACCGAAATGTATACGAAATTAGGAGTTACCACTTTATCGCCCTTCGCATAGGAATGCAATCCGGACAAATAGAAATTCACCCCAAAGTAGGTCATCAGAATCGAATAGAAAGCAAAAACACTCATCAAATTGAAAGCCCATTTCCCTCTTAATGCCGGTACAAATCGGGCGTGAATTACAAATGCATACACCATGATACTGATTAACGCCCAGGTTTCCTTCGGATCCCAGCCCCAGTAACGGCCCCAGCTTTCATTAGCCCATTGGCCACCAAGGAAGTTTCCGATAGTTAACATCACTAATCCAACGGTTAAAGCCATTTCGTTAATAATGGTGATTTCGCGGATGTTCAGTTCCATTTTCTTCTTGTTCTTTTCGGTGGTTAACAACATCAGTAACAACGATACGACTCCTAAAATCATCCCCAACGTAAACGGACCGTAACTCGCTACGATTACCGCTACGTGAATCATTAACCAATACGAATTTAAAACCGGCTGCAGGTTCGCAATGGCCGGATCCATCCAGTTCCAGTGAGCAATCATTAAAATCATGGAAGTAACAAAAGTCCCGGCAGCAACTGTCAATGGGGATTTATTAATCAATCTGCTCTTTGTTAGTAAAAATAACCATAAAGGGTTACCAAATCCTAAAGTCAAAGTGAAAAGCATCGTCGCCCATCCCACGTAAATCATCGATTCGTAAGCATCACTCCAAGGCGCGTGACCGGAAATATACCAACGGACAATTAAACCAAGAGTATGCAACATAAACAATAATGTAACAACCCCATTAAGAGCTTTCAGTAAAAATTGAAGCCATTTTTTCTCGCTAAATATGTTCACAATGGCTAAAATCAACATCAAAACGCCTGCATACATATACCACGAGAACAATTTCTTGAAAATATCGTATTTGTTATACAGAATTTCCGAATCGATTTTTTCTTCGCTCGGATAAACTTCTTTACCGTATTTTTTCTGGAATTTGATTAAACCGTCCAGGAATATTTCGGCACTTTTATAATCTTTCTTTTCAGGAACTTCATCCAAAGCCTGCAAATACAACGGAATGGCGTTTTTAGTGAACAGGGAATCCATTCCGGTTAACTTCGCTTCGTTCAGTTCTAAATGCGAAACCCATTTGTTGTTTTTGTCATACGGAATCGGGAAAACCTTCAAAATCTGACCGCTCAAAGCCGAATACAACAGGTTTACTTTCTTATCAGTTTCGATAAAATCTTTCTGAAACTGATTCGGTACGGCCGCTTTATAGGCTTCCTCCAAGTACGGCGACAATTTGTAATTTCCTCTTTCGTCGAAAAATTTCATCAGGGAAACATATTTTGCTCCTTTTTCCGCACCAATTAAGTTGTGGATACTGTCGTTGCCTTTTTTGATGTAAATAATCGGAACATTGTACCAAAGCTGCGGAAACTGTGTCATGGACAAGAACACCTGATCGGAATCCATGCCTTTGTAGGTATCGCTTTTGCTTACTTTTCGCAATAATTCGGAGGAAAACGTATTTACCGGTTTCATCCGTCCGCCCTGATCCTGAACGATTAAACGACCGAACTTATCTGCGTGTTCCTGAGAAACTTTATACCGGAACAGCAACGAATCTATTTGCTCTTCAGTCGGCATTTTCGGCTGATGCGTATCGTGCTGCGCCACCATGCCAAAGCTGAAAAATAATGCAATTACAGTGGTAAGCGTTGCTTTTTTATCTTTTACTTTTTTCAGTTTTCGGGTTAAATCGCCAAATCTTGAGCCTTTTGTAAACAGAATGCCTAACAAACCGATATATAAAAGCGTATAACCGATATAAGTCGTCCAGGTTCCTGCCGAATCGTGGTTTACGGAAAGAATCGTTCCTTTTTCATCCGGATCAAAAGAAGCCTGAAAGAAACGGTATCCTCTGTAATCCAGAATATTATTCATATAAATTCTGGCGTCGAATTTGTTGTTTTGCTCTTTATCGTCGATGGTTACCCTACTTTCAAAAGCGGAATAACTCTTTTCCGTTCCGGGATATTTGGATGCAATAAAGTCGTTCAGTTTTACGGAGAACGGCGTTTCGTATACTTTACTTCCGTACTGAAGTGTATATTCCAAATTTCCTAATTTGAAAGACTGTGGTTCTCCCATTTTACCTTTCGAGCCCACAAGGGTTACTTCTTTTTCTTTGCCTTCATTGCTGACGGTAAGTACTAAAGCATCGTCGGTGTCTTTGTCTTTGAAATCGCCGTTGGATTCCATGACGATTTTTCCTTTCATCGCCGGTTCCGGAAATACGAATTGTGTGCCGCCCATATTGTAAAGCGAACGCAACATTAACGGCTGAATTTTATCTTTCTCGACTGTTCCTTTCAATTGGTCTGCCATGCGCATAAAATCGCCCTCAAACGGCGACTGAATCGTGTAAGCTTCACTTATTTTGGTAATATTCACCGCGCCTTCGGTAAACTTGTTGAAAGCAAAAAGTACGTTGTGAATGTTCTGCACTTCGCCTTCTTTGAGGTAGTGTTCATGGCGGGTTCCTTCGCCCGATTCAACCAATTTTAAATAGAATTCTCCGTTAGCGTCTTCCTTTACCGCTTGTTCCGCACCCATGATAAAATCTTTATAGCGGATTTCAAACGGAATCTCGTCAAACTTTTCGGAAATAGAGAAATCGTTGTTGGTTATTGGAGACAGCAATACCTGTTTTTCAATTGTACGACGTTTCATTTCGCCCTGATACTCACCGTCAACCAATACTGTAAGATAGGTTTTATCAGAAAAAATCTGGTTTGTCGATTCGCCTTCGCGGATAGGCATCATTCCTTCAAAACTGATGTAACGGGTGATAAAAGCACCGCCAATAATCAGAATAAACGACAAATGCAGCAGCAATGAAGCCCATTTTTCTTTGCTTAAAAGATTGTAACGCTTAATATTCCCGATGAAGTTAATCACGAAAAGTACCATGATAACTTCAAACCAGCGGGCATTGTAGATTAAAATTCGGGCAGTATCCGTGTTGTAATCATTTTCGATAAACGTTCCGGCTGCCATAGCAACAGCAAAAACAATAAACAAAACGGCCATTAAACGCGTGGAAAACAGGAAGGAGAATATTTTTTTATCCATGACGGAATCGTATTTTTCAAATTGTTGCGAAGATACTTAAAAACAAACTTTTGTAAGTGCTCTTTAACTAATTTTAAGAAATAAAAAAGCCCGACTGAAATTACAGCCGGGCCTGAGTTTTAAATTCCGAATTCTATCTGGAAACGGATGTACCAGTTGTCTTTTGCGGAACCATCACCAAAACTTAACTGATCGTAAGCAAACTCGGTCTGTACTTTGAATGCGTGTTCCCAGACATATTTGGTAAGTCCGAGCGTGTATTCTCTTGTGTTGGGTGTCAAGGCCTGAATATCTTTATGAACATTCTGAAACGAATACCTCCCGATAATTTCATACATCGACGGAAAAACATAACTCAACTGATAATCCATTCCTTCTCCCGTGTAAACATAGTTTGTCTGGGCAGCGTCAAGCGGATTTACGGTAATCGGATTTTTAGCCATCCGTTTCATGTACGTTACCATTCCGGACCAGCCGTTGTATTTCAGCATAAAATCTCCGAAAAGCGACGACATGGTGCGCTGTTCATACAAATCGCTTCCGGTTTCGCCTTGTGTTCTTCGGGCATGATTGTTTTGATGCGCTGCTCCGGACACTAAAATTTTCGGACTTTCTTCGCGCGCCAAATCGCCTTCGAAATTGGAACCGTTTTTTTTGAATGAACCTAACGGAAACAATTCAATTTTTCCGGTAAACGCTACGCCATTATCAGGGCTTTTGGTCCAGTTTCGGCCTTCTCCGGTGGTAATAGCGGTTTTTAAATTATAGGAAAACCTATCCTTTTCCTCGTGCAGATAATACGCCTGAATACCGAAATCACGGTCAATATTAAATTTGCTGTTGTTGAGGGAGCGGTCTGTAAGCTGCAAAGCGCCGGAAGAATTTACCCGCTGACGGTTTCCGGGAATCTTGGTTTGTCCGAAAGTGAAACTCCAGTTTTTATCCGGTCTGTAAATCACCGCAGCATCCCGAATGATGTTGATATTGTTTCCTTCGTGAATTTCCCCTACATCACCGGGCGCAAACGACAATTGCAGCACATACAAATACTTCGGATTGCCCACATAACCGTCAAAACGCAAACGTAAACGTCGAATCTGACCGTCATAAGCAGCATCTTCCCCTTCATTCTGAATGTAGCCAATACGGTTCTGCATCCGGAAACGGATATTCAACTGAAATAAACTGTCTGCCGAGGTAATACCCAATCCTTTTCCGTAACTGTAATACGGCAATGCGGCCAATTTCAAATCGTTGTCTTTAGTGGACAGCTTTATATCTTGTGCCTGTAAAGCCGTCACAAAACATAAAGACAAATATGTAATTAGTTTTTTCATGTTAAGAAAAAGCAAGTTGGATGTTATTTGAGTGCAAAACTACTGCTATTAATTTCAGTCCATATTAAGGAATTGTTACCTTTGCGGAAATTTTGCGTTATGGAAAACAGCTATATCGGTTATCATTTCACGATTGAACCTAAAGAACCGGGATCCGAAATTCTAATTGCCGAATTGGGCGAAAGAGCTTTTGAAAGCTTCATTGAAACAGAAAACGGAATTTCCGCCTATGTTCAAAAGGCATTATGGAACGAAGATATTCTAAATGACATTTATATCCTAGAGAATGAGGAATTTAAAATTTCATACACCATTGAAGAAATCGCCCAGGTAAACTGGAACGAGGAATGGGAAAAGAATTTCGAACCAATTGATGTAGACGGCATCTGCCACGTAAGAGCGCCTTTTCACGAGAAAACCGATGCAAAATACGACATCGTAATCGAACCGAAAATGAGCTTCGGAACCGGGCACCATGAAACGACCTACATGATGATTCAGCATCTGCTGGAAATGGATGTAACCGATATGAAAACGCTCGACATGGGCTGTGGAACGGCCATTTTAGCCATTTTAGCCGAAATGAAAGGCGCCCAACCCATCGACGCCATTGATATCGACAATTGGTGTTACCTGAATTCGATTGAAAATGCGGAACGCAACAACTGTAAGCACATTTCGGTTTATGAAGGCGACGCTTCCTTGTTAAACCAAGGACAGAAATATGATTTGATTATTGCAAACATCAACCGCAACATTCTGCTGAACGATATGCAAACCTATGTAAACTGCTTAAACAAAGGCGGAATTTTACTGTTAAGCGGATTTTACAACGAAGATATCCCTTATATCGATGCTTCCTGCACCGAAAAAGGGCTAACCTATGTTAAAAAGTTCCAAAAGAACAATTGGGTAGCCTTAAAATACGTAAATTAGCATAAAATTTAACGCAAGTATTTGATTATGAGTGTAAAAGAAAAAATAAAAGAACAGGTTTCCGTAAAGGAATTACTCGCCAGCAACTACGAAATTATTTTGTTCAATGACGATGTGAATACATTCGACCACGTGATTGACACCTTAATTGAAGTTTGCGACCACGATCCCTTACAAGCGGAACAATGTGCCCTTTTGGTACACTACACCGGAAAATGCGGTGTTAAAACCGGTTCATACAAAGAATTGGAGCCGCAGTGTTCGGCTTTACTCGAGGCTGGTTTAAGTGCTGAGATACAATAAAAAAGTCCCGATAATTCGGGACTTTTTTAATTAATGTGGCAGTTTATTTTTAAAAACACCATACAGGTAAGTTCCTAATAATGCACCAATCAGTACAATGACAATTCCGTAGAATCCTGCTCCCAAAAGAATAAAAATCGGTCCGGGACAAGAACCAACCAATCCCCAACCCAATCCGAAAAGGGTTCCTCCGATGATATAACGCAGAAATCCTTTTTCTTTATCGGCAATTTCAATCGGAAGGCCCTTGATGTCTTTCATCTGGTTTCTTTTAATCAGCTGCACTCCGATTACACCGGTTACGACGGCCACGCCAATAATTCCGTACATGTGAAACGACTGAAAATGAAACATTTCGTAAATTCTGTACCAGGAAACCGCTTCGGATTTTGTCAGGACAATACCGAAAACAAATCCAACCAAAAGGAATTTTATCAAGTCTAAAAATCTCATAATCAAGGTTTAAAAAATTAAGGGTAAAAGGAAATGCGCCATAATCAGTCCGCCAATAAAAAATCCGACAACGGCAATTAACGAAGGCTTCTGTAAATTACTCAAACCTGAAATTGCGTGACCGGACGTACAACCTCCGGCATAGCGAGTTCCGAAACCAATCAACAATCCACCGAAAAATAAAATCAGTACCGTTTTGGGTGTTTTAACCGCTTCCCAACTGAATAAAGAATCCGGTCCTAATTTGCCGTTTGGTGCTTCAATATGCATGGCTGCCAACTGCTCAACAGTTTTCGGATTCAGGTGTACCCCGCTTCCGTCGCTTAAAAAATGAACGGCTGCAAATCCGCCTAAAATCGCTCCCAGTACAACAGCTAAATTCCATTTTTGTTCCCGCCAGTCGAATTTGAAAAAATCAACGTTTTTCCCGGCGCCTGCCATGGTACAAAGGGTTCGCAAATTGGACGACATTCCGAACTGTTTTCCGAAAAAAATGAGCGTCAGCATTACTGCTCCTATTAAAAACCCTGAAATATACCAGGGCCATGTTCCGTAAAATGAATACATAGTAAATTAGTTTTCAGCAAAAATAACCATCATCAAAATATTTTCTGTAACAATCATTACTTATTTTTCGTTACATGGGAATATTCTGTTACTTTTGACTGTAATAAATTCATTTCAGAACATGAAAAATTTTGCTATTGAAATCAAATGGGCTATCGCAGCCACTGTGCTTTCTTTACTTTGGATTTTTTTGGAGAAAAGTCTTGGTTTATACGATGCTAACCTAAAGTGGCAGCCGTTATTCAGTATGCTGATTGGTTTTGTGGTAATTCCGTTGTATTATTTGGCAATCCGTGATAAGAAAAAGAACTTTTACAATGGCATAATTACCTGGAAACAAGGTTTTTTTACCGGACTTATCATGACTTTCTTCATTATGATTTCCAGTCCGTTATGCCAATACCTCTCGCATAATTTTATTGCTCCTGATTTTTTTGAAAAGGCTATTACTTACACTGTAAATTCCAAACGAATGACACAAACCGATGCGGAGGCTTATTTTAACCTGAACAGTTACATCACCCAATCGGTGTCCATGATGCTGTCGTTTGGTGTAATAATATCGGGTATTGTTTCTTATCTGCTTAAATCTAAAAACAATTAGTTATGACAAAACGAATTTGCAGTATACTTTTGGTTTTGGTTGTTATGATTTCGTGCACCAGCACCAAATCGACCATTAAAAATATTGATGACACTGCTGTAAAACCAGCAGTTAAAGACAATGCCTTTCAGATAAAACAATACGCTGATGACGATAAATACGGATTCGATCAGGATTACCCGATAAACATTGGGTTTATTATGGAATCCAGCGAAGAAAAGTTCATCGGCTATTTCTTTAAAGGGCTTCAGGGGCCTGAAGGAGAAACCTTAACCTATAAAAAAGTGGAATCCTGCTGCCCTTTCCCTACAAAAAACAATAAGGTTGGTGTGGGAATGCTTTCCATTTATGAAGTGCGCTGGCCTGGTGTAAGAAAACCGCTGATACTTTACTTCAACATTTATGAAAGAGGAAGAATTTTGTGCCCAAAAGGTCTTACCATTAAAAACTACGCAGCAACTAAGCCTTAATTTTAAGAATTTTATAAGAATCGAAACCTTCTAACGTGTTCATTAGAAGGTTTTTTTATTATATCTTTGCACCACATTTAGACACGATTATGAATTTACAGAATATCCCACAAATTAAACATACCGACAGCGGAAACTTCTTCCTGTTAGCTGGTCCTTGTGCTATCGAAGGCGAAGAAATGGCGATGCGAATTGCCGAAAAAACCGTAGCGGTAACCGATAAATTAAAAATTCCTTATGTTTTTAAAGGTTCTTTCAAAAAAGCTAACCGTTCGAGAATTGACAGTTTTACAGGAATTGGTGATGAAAAAGCATTAAGAATCCTTGAAAAAGTTTCCAAAGAATTCGGAGTACCGACTGTAACCGATATTCATACGAACGAAGATGCAGCTATGGCTGCGGAATATGTAGATATGCTTCAGATTCCGGCCTTTTTAGTGCGTCAGACAGATTTGGTGGTAGCGGCAGCCAACACCGGAAAAACCGTAAACCTGAAAAAAGGTCAGTTTATGAGTCCGGAAAGTATGAAACACGCGGTTCAGAAAGTTTTGGACTGCAACAATCAAAATGTGATGGTAACCGATCGCGGAACCATGTTCGGATATCAGGATATGATTGTGGATTTCAGAGGAATCCCGACAATGCAACAGTTTGCCTCAACGGTTTTGGACGTTACGCATTCGCTGCAACAGCCTAATCAGATGGTTGGGGTAACCGGTGGACGTCCCGAAATGATTGAAACTATTGCCAAAGCCGGAATTGCTGTTGGTGTTGACGGTATTTTTATCGAAACCCATTTTGATCCGGCCAATGCCAAAAGTGACGGCGCCAACATGTTACATTTAGATCTTTTCGAAGGCTTAATGAACAAATTAGTAGCCATCAGACAAACCATAAACAACTTTTAATCAATACATTGTAACCTACTAATGAGACATCCGTTTTTAATGGTTGTGCTTCTTTTTAGTGTTTTTTCTCAGCACAGCATGGCGCAGGAAGCCGATGTTACTCCAGAAAAATACACCGCGCATAATAAAGGAAAATTTTACATTTTTTGGGGAGGAAACCGTGAAAGTTATTCCAAATCGGATATCACTTTTAAAGGAGAAGATTATAATTTCACTCTTCACGATGTTGAAGCTCATGATAAGCCAAAAGGTTGGCATGTCGACTACATCAATCCCGCAAGAATGACCATTCCGCAAACAAACCTGCGAATTGGTTATTTCATCACGGACAAATACAATATTTCGATAGGTGTAGATCATATGAAATATGTGATGTATCAGGACAGAGCCGTTGATTACACTGGTTATTATCAAAATCAGGGAACTTACGGAGAAACCTTACCCAACGGACAGGTTTTATTAACCGAGGACTTTCTGACGTTCGAACACACAGACGGTCTAAACTACGTAAACACTGAGTTTTCAAGAGTTGACGACATCTCAAAACTTTTCACAATCGGTAATACCGATAAATTTCAGATTAACCTGACCGAAGGTGTCGGGGCCGGAATATTATACCCTAAAACCAATGCTAAAGTTTTGGGAATGCAGCGTCACGACGATTTTCACATTTCCGGTTATGGCGTTTCGGCTAAGGTTGGCCTGAATTTTACCTTCTTCAAATATTTCTTTCTTCAGACAGAACTGAAGGGCGGTTATATCAATATGAACGATATCCGTACGACTCACAATGCTGCAGACAGAGCCTCACAGGAGTTTTTCTTCCTGCAAAGAGTTATTGCGTTTGGCGGAATCTTCAGAATTTAACCCGATTCCCATAATTATATAAAGGCTTTCAATTTGAGAGCCTTTTTTATGCCTTAATTTTCTCATTCTGGCAAAATACACTTGAAAAAAACTAAAAAAATAGTCTAAAATAATTGCACAGGTTAAAATAAATACATTACTTTGTTTTTCAAAGTACTTTATATGGAAACACAAGACTATTTGCAGGATCTGAAGGAAATTAAAGAGATGATGAGTAAATCGACACAATTCATTTCTTTAAGTGGATTGTCCGGAATACTGGCAGGTATTTATGCGCTTATCGGAGCGGGTATTGCCTATTTCCTAATAGAGAATC
This sequence comes from Flavobacterium suncheonense GH29-5 = DSM 17707, assembly GCF_000430025.1. Taxonomy (GTDB): domain Bacteria; phylum Bacteroidota; class Bacteroidia; order Flavobacteriales; family Flavobacteriaceae; genus Flavobacterium; species Flavobacterium suncheonense. The sequence continues at coordinate 87,996 of NZ_AUCZ01000011.1, read as the reverse complement.
ATACCGAGTATTACATTACCTTAGAAAGCAGAACCTTCAAACTGATTATTTTAACAGCGGTGTGCGTATTAATCGCCTCGCTAATAACCTCTTACCTGCTGACGGTAAACAAAGCCAAAAAAGTGGGTGAAAAAGTGTGGAATCCTTCCTCAAAACGTTTGTTGGTAAATTTCTTTATCCCTTTAATTACCGGAGGAATTTTCGCGGTTTTATTACTAAAAAACGGGCATTACGGCTTGGTTGCCCCTATCACCTTAATTTTCTACGGATTGGCTTGTGTAAACGCGAGTAAATACACCTTCCGAGATGTACGTTATTTAGGAATTACCGAAATCATTATTGGTTTACTGGCCGTTGAATTTTCCGGTTATGGTTTGTACTTTTGGGTGCTCGGATTTGGGATTTGTCATATTATCTATGGCAGCGTGATGCATTATAAATACGACCGAAAATAACTTGAAAAACATCATCCAAAATATCAACAAAGCTTTTGACAATCGTATCCGTTTGGGTATTATGTCGATATTGATGGTAAACGAATCTGCCGATTTTTCCACATTGAAAGAACTTTTGGGTATCACCGACGGGAATTTAGCCAGCCACGCCAAAGCCCTCGAAGCCGAAAACTACATCAGCGTTGAAAAACAGTTCATCGGCAAAAAGCCAAATACGAGTTACCGTGCCACACCGGAAGGAAAAAAAGCCTTTCAGGAACATATTGAAGCGCTTGAAAAATTAATCAGCAAAAGCTAGCTATTTTTTTATCTTAAAACTTTGAAACACAAAGTACTTTTTAATCATAAATCAAAAACTGAAATCATGGAAAACGAAAATCAAAAAACAGCACAAAACGACCAACCGGTGGCAAACATTGCGGTAAAAACATCCTTTTTACAATCGAATACCGCTAAAATGATTATGGTCGGCTTTCTCACACTGGTTCTTTTAATACCGCTTTCTTTTGTGGAAGAACTCATTTTTGAAAGAGCCCAACGCAAAAAGAAGTGGTCAAGGAAGTCGCGCAACTTTGGGGTGAAGATGTCTTTTTCTATGGTCCTGTTTTAAGAGTTCCGTACAAATCGTATTCCGAAACTTCTGTAATTGATCCCAATACAAAACAAACCATTATCGAACGAAAAGCCACGATTGATTATGCCTATTTCTTTCCTGACCAATTGCGGAATACGTCAAACATTAAAAAGAATACGTCTTTAAAACGCGGTATTTACAACAATGTCGTGTTCACGGCCGATATGAAATTCCACGGAAGTTTCGGCAAACTGAATTTCGAAAAACTGGGCATCAAAGAAGAAGATTTGCTTTGGGATAAAGCGGCTTTGATGGTTAAAACGACAAATCTGAAAAGCATCAAAAGTGATTTGAACATCAAACTGAACAACCAAACGTTCAATTTTGAATCGAAGGCGGAAGACGATACTTTTTACGGCACTCTGGAAACCAACCGATTCGATTACAAAACACTGGCTGTCAACAACAAACTCGCTTTCAACTTTACGATGCAATACAACGGCAGCAACAGTGTCAAATTTATTCCGGTGGGAAAGACAACGCAAATCAACCTGAATTCCGACTGGGAATCGCCAAGTTTTGAAGGCATGTTTGCCGCGAATGACACCACAAAATCCGTTAACGACAAAGGATTTCACGCCGATTGGAAGATCTTGGACATCAACCGTTCGTTTTCACAACAATATGTAAGCAAAGTACCGAATTTAAACAGTTATTCCTTCGGCGTAAAACTGATTGAAACCGTAGACGAATACCAACAGAACGAGCGCGCCGTAAAATATGGTTTTTTAGTCATCGGCCTGACCTTTCTGATTTTCTTTCTGATTCAGTCGGTGAATAAAATCAACATTCACATCTTTCAGTATACGATGTTGGGGCTTGCACTGATTATGTTCTACACGTTGCTGATTTCGATTACCGAACATTCCAGCTTTTCTTTGGCGTATTTAATTGCTTCGGTAGCCGTTATCGCAATGATTGTCCTCTACTCGATTTCCTTCCTGAAAACGAAGAAATTCCCAATGTTTATAGGATTGGCGCTTGGCGGCTTGTATTCCTTCATTTATGTGATTATCCAGCTTGAAAATTATGCGCTTTTGGTCGGCAGCATCGGCTTGTTTATCATCCTTGGTCTGGTGATGTACTTCTCCCGAAAAATTGACTGGAATAACGGCAATGCTTAAAACAAAAAGCCCCGATATTTAATCGGGGCTTATATTTATAGTTTTTTACTTCTCACTATTCACTTCTCACTATTTCCCATCTACATAATCCTGCAGATATTGGAATCTTTCGGTTAGTTTTCCATTCTCGGTGATTTTGGCTCTTGCTAGAATTCCGTCTTTATCGTCATTGAAGAACGCCGGAATAACGTGGGTTAAAAACATTTCGCCGAAACCTTCACTCGCGTCTTTTGGTAATTCGCAAGGCAGATTATCTACCGCCATTACCACAATTGCTCCGGGATGGTTGATATCCACTTCGGTTCCCTGGCTCGGATAATACCCGTACAAAGGTTCCGCAATCGTGGAAGCGCGCAAAGTCGATTCTATCGGACCGTTAACATCACAGGAAATATCGGCAATGACTTTGATTTTATTGTCGGGTGCATTTAACATTTCACGGGTTAAAATAACCGGTGCACCGTTGCCGTAAAAGTGTCCGGCCATAAAAATGTCCGCTACTTTTGTAAATCTTTCAAAATCAGACTCATAATCACCTGGATTTTCATAGAAATCTAATTTTGAAGCGGCTTCACCGTCTTTTCGCCTGTTGTAATCGAGTACATCAATTTGCGTATAAACAGGCTTGTCGAACGTTTTATTTAAAAAATCTTCCGCCGAAACCTGCTTGATTTTCATCGCATCTAAAATCTCTTTCGCTCCCATGCCCACTTTTCCGTGACCGGTTAAAACAATTTTGATAGGCGGTAACATCGGACGGCGCAAACGCTCTACTAAAGCTGCTTTGTCGTGCAAGGTTTCCGCTTTCGGCAAATTGAACAGCTCGTACTTGATTCCGAAAGCTCTGAAACCGTTGTAAGCCCCCACAATCCCGGCATAACGCCCGAATCCGATTAAACGGTGATTGGTATGGTCTACGATGGTTTCGTGATCGTATAATTCAATGTTTTTCTCTAAGCAAGCAACAAGTAATTTTCGGTTATAGGCCTGTTTTTTAATCGTGTGGGAAAAGAAAAAATATTTTTTGTTCGGAATCAACGCCTCAACGGGCACTTCTTTAACGCCAATTAAGACATCGCAATCGGATACGTCTTCTGTAACTTCAAAACCTAAATTGGTATATTCCTCGTCTTTAAAAACACGAATATCAGACGACTCTACCTCAATTCCTGCCTGAGGGTACAGTTCTTTAAGCTTCACCAGTTCCGATGGAGTAAACACCACACGACGGTCCGGCGGATTTTTTCTTTCTTTAATTATTCCAAATTTCATTGTAAGGCAATCTTTGTAAAATTCTAAATGAATGTCTGATTTTTATAACAATTATTTAAATTTTACACTTTAGTTCGGTTTGTTTTTAATAATTTTCGCCCAAATGTAACATTTAAAGCGTAGCGGTGCAATACTTTTTACCCGAAACTCCAACAAAAAAATAATTTTCTGCTGTTAAAATGTGTTTTGAGGTTCCGAACCCCTAAAAAACAACGAAAGACTTTCGGAAGAAAATTAAATACTTTAACTTTGCGGTCTGATTTTTGTACAACACAAATCGTATTTCATCGGGGTCGACTGGTTTTGACAGCGGGTGGAATTGATTAGTAAGCACGTCGAGCCAAGTATGGTAGGCTCGTAAATCTCTGCTATACGACTTTTAAACGGCGAAAATAATTACGCTTTAGCTGCTTAATCTGAATCATAGTAAGATTTGCCTAGTTCCTACCAGGTAGGAAAGCTAGATTCTCCTCAGAAGCCTTGGTTTATGGCGTCTGGTACAGGGGAACCGTAAAAGTAAACCTAGGAACGGTAATGCTTTAAATCCGTTCTGACACTGATAAAGCTAAGCAGAAAGTGGCGGTTTCCGGCCTTGCTTCCTGTCGAAAACCCAAGCGGAAACTAAACGTGTAGAAAGCTCTTTGATTGCCTGTTTGGACGAGAGTTCGATTCTCTCCGACTCCACTAGAACAAAACTATTTAAATGCAAAAGCCTGTAAATCGTATGATTTACGGGCTTTTTTGTTTTTCAGCTATTCAAATTATTCAATAAATCGTAAAAGGATTAACACTAAATCGGTTACCCGAAAAATTAGAAAATAAGGTAACCGAATTTCTTGTAAACCCCAGTAAATACAACCAGTTCAAAGAATGAACATCTTGTATGAAGAAATGATTATAAATAAATTGAATAACAAATAAAGGCTACCAACATGAAAAACAAAATTTCAATTCTCTTTTACGCGAAATCTGTAAAAGAGACAAAAAACGGGTTAATTCCAATTTACTTAAGAATTACCATTGACGGTAAAAGAATCGAATTAAGTACTTCAAAGTTCATCGAGAAATCAAAATGGAACTCGCAATCCGGTAAAATAAAAGGTAATTCTGAAGAAGCCAGAACAATAAACAGTTACCTTGACATCCTCCGGAACAAGGTATATGAAACCGAGAAAAATATGATCAATAATAATATAGACATAAATTCTCAGACATTCAAAAACAAATTCTTGGGTATTGAAGAACGAAGTCATAAGCTTATTATTTTGTTCGAGGAACACAATAAAAGGATGAAAGAATTAATTGGCTTTGAGTATTCAAACAACACCTATAAAAAGTACGAAACATCTTTAAGTCATACGAAAGAGTTTTTACAGTATCAATATAATGTTAGTGATATCCCTTTAAAAAACATCGACCTTGCATTTCTAAATGATTTTGATTTCTACTTAAGAAAAGTCAAAAAATGCAATAATAACTCGACAATCAAATACATTAGAAACTTCGGTAAAATAGTCAAACAGGCTTATACAAATGGATGGATTGAAAAAGACCCATTTGTAAAATATCGTGGAAAAGTAAAAGAAAAAGAACGAGACTTTTTAACAGAACAGGAAATAGAAGATATTATGACAAAATCATTTGTAACTGATCGCCTAACCCTAGTCCGCGACATTTTCATATTCAGCTGCTTTACCGGCCTTGCTTACATCGACGTTAAACAACTTACAAATCATAACTTAACTATCGGAATCGATGGCGACAAATGGTTATTCAAAAACCGTCAAAAAACAGACACAACCTCTAAAATACCATTATTACCAACAGCACAGGCAATCCTGGATAAGTACAAAAATCACCCAACCTGCAAAAACGAAGGCTGTTTATTACCCATATTATCCAATCAGAAAATGAATGCCTATTTAAAAGAAATAGCCGACGTTTGCGGCATTAAAAAAGACCTAACCTTCCACATTGCCCGACATACTTTTGCAACGACTGTAACCCTTTCCAATGGCGTTCCTTTGGAAACGGTTAGTAAGATGCTTGGGCACACAAATTTAAAAACGACACAACATTATGCGAAAATCCTGGATAACAAGATTAGTAATGATATGGCGATTCTAAAACAGAAATTCGCTGTAAGTAACATAAAATCAAGTCAGTCTAAAAAAACAAGTTAACCGTTAAGTCAGTCAATCATTATTTGAAACTAAACAGTTAACGAACCTTCAGCTTATCTTAGAAAGTTGATATTTTTTTTGGTTAGCTGGAACCTTCTTAAAAACATAAAAAAATCGATACAAAAGTGAACATGCTATTGAACAACTACTGTACTAGTAGTGGGACAAGTACTGTACTAGTAGCGGGACAGGTACTGTACTAGTAGTGGGACAGGTACTGTACAAGCTCTAGTACCTTCTATAAACTATATAAACATTATAAACTATATAAAAATTTCAAACATGGGTAAACACACATCCTAAACTCAAAAAAAAAAAAAAAAAAAATGAAACATTTTTCAGAAATTAAAACCTAATCAAACCAAAAAAAAGTTGCGCGAAAAAAAAGGTAAAGCATTCCAATCTCAAAACCCGATACAATGAAAAAACAATCTGAGCATGCCGAAAAAAAACTCGATTCAAATTCAAAATTATGCACTAAAACTGCCTATTAATTGATTTCTTAACAGAAGCAAAATAAAGACAAATAAAACAACTTAATATCTTCGGCGGTATACTTTGTTATTAACACTACAATATTGTCAGAAAATAGCTGTAAATACCTAATTTAGCCGTTTTAATAACACAAACACAACCGCGAAATAAAAATCTGAGACAAAAGCGAAGTCAAGTTTATTAATCAAGGCTTAGAAATCATGCTTAATTACATTGTAAATCTTAAGCAAAAAGCTGTATGTCAAATCCGGTTATTGCTTCGACGATTTAGGAGCCGAACAACAAATCAAACATTTCGGGAACAATTGAAATGTAATGGCGGAAATTCTTATTAGTCGTTATGAACAATTTATTGAAAACAAAACAGTCACCCACATCACCACAAAATTGTCAGCTTCAGAACTGGAAAACTGTTACGGAAATCGTGTTCGCTCAAGACTGAGACAAATATTTAACCTCATCGCTTTTGATAGCGAAACAAAAGATAAAAGATGATTAATAAAACCATATCGCATATCGCGATATGCGATATAGGTTTGTAAAACATTGTAAATGAATATTTAATGGCGAGTTTTTCTTGTTTATTCTATATTTTTAAAAGAAAAAATAAATATGAAAACCCCAATATCAATAAAAAGAATTGTCATAGATTTTATGTACATCAGGGAGCAATTAAAGGAATTCTTTAAAGACAAAAAAGAATACCAGCCAATTATAGAATTCCTACACGCCAAGGATTACCTGGATGAAGAGCAGGATATTCCATTTCCAAAATTAAAAGATGTGGAATTGGAAACCGGGCTAAAGCCACACACGCTCCGAAAGTTATTGCTTGAGATGCATGGTCAAATATTTAATTATACAGGTTGTTATAAACTAAGCTTTAAAAAAGTCTTGTATCATTTTCACATAAAGTTCTATGATAAATTATGCTACTTTACTATGGGTCATTTAGAACATTTACCACGAGTTGGTGAAGGAATAAGTCTTCCATTCGTTACGGCAAGTCTTGATATCAGTTATTTTTATGTAGAAGATATTCGACATGAATTTGATGGTGTCACACAAAATATTTATTTCATACTCGGTATTGGTCAGTATAATCAGTATTGGCAATTTATGAAGGATAGAGCTATTGAGTTGAAAGAAGTTAGTTATCAGGATATGATAAATCTGAGTGAGTTAGATCTGAAGCGTAAAATATATTCTAAAAATCCCTATCGGTAGCTTTGCGAAGCTTAAAGTGAATAAGGGATTTAATAAGAAACGGTATTTTCGCTAATAAATGAACTGATTGGGAATGGAAATAGTTGTAAAAAAAAAACAATTAAGTTATTGTCTATCAATATGTAAAATAGTTGAAAAAATGAATTAATAAGTTCAAAAATTGAATAGGTTTTTCTTATAAAATTATTTAGATTTACGGATTTACATATTTCTAAATAAACAGGAAGAACATCAATGGACGCATTCATTACGCACAATCAAGTTATATCCGATTACAAAGAATACCTTCAGTCTTTTATCAACATTAATGATTCAAAGATTTTAGACTATATTCAGAATGAAACTTTAGTAAAAAACATTATACCTGAGCCTTTAATTCAATTTAATCCTTCATTTGAAAAAGGGAAATCATTTGAAGAATTAATTAAAGAGGCAACTGTTCATCCAAACCTTTCTAAAGCATTAGGGTCTTATAGATTATATAAACATCAAGTTGAAGCTATAGAACTAGGAGTCAAAGATCGTGGTTTTGTTGTTACCTCAGGAACAGGGTCTGGTAAGTCTTTAACTTTTTTAGCTACAATTTTTAATGAATTATTCAACAGAGGATTTGAAAAAAAGAAGGGTGTAAAAGCAATTTTGGTTTACCCAATGAATGCTTTAATTAATTCTCAGTTTGAAGAAATTAAAAAATATGCTAATGCTTATGGGGAAGATTTTCCAATAACCTTTGCACAATATACAGGTCAAGAAGGTGGTGATGTAAGAGAAAAAATTAAAACAGATCAACCTGATATCATTTTGACAAACTACATGATGTTAGAATTGATAATGACACGTCAGTCCGAAAAATGGTTAAGAGATTCAATAAAAGAAAATCTTAAGTATTTGGTATATGACGAGTTGCATACCTACAGAGGTAGACAAGGGGCAGATGTGAGTATATTAAATCGAAGAGTTCAGGCTTTAGCTATGAACAAAATTATATTCATTGGAACATCAGCTACAATGGCTTCTCATGGTTCACCTGAAGAAAAAAAGAAAAAAGTAGCAGAAGTTGCAACTCAAATATTTGGTAAACAATTTAGTTCTGAAGCTATAATTAATGAATACTTAGAACCTTGTACACAAGCAAAAGAGGTAAATTCTTTTATGCTGGCTAATGCTATTAAAAAAGGTATAGATGTCAATGGTAATGAAGATGATTTTGTTTTGAATGATCTTGCCAATTGGCTTGAAATGAATGTAGCTTTAAAATCTAATTTTGGAACATTAGAAAGAGGTAAACCTTTGAATATTGATCAAATAACAGAAGAAATTCATAAAGTTACATCTCTACCTAAAGAGGAAATTAAAAGCTGCATTGTTGATTTACTAAAATGGGCTGAAAAAATAAATGAAGAAAACAGAATAGCTGGAACTAGAAAGTCGTTTTTACCATTTCGTTTTCATCAATTTATTTCTCAAACGGGTTCAATTTCTGTTACGTTAGAGCCAAGAAAAACAAGAACAATTGCGTCATCTGATGAACCTTTTTTAAAAATTGATGGAAAAGAAAAAAAACTATATCCTCTATTGTTTTCTAGATATTCTGGTTATGATTTTATTTGTGTAGAATTAAATGTTGATGAGGGTAATTTAATACCCATCATACCAAATAAAGAATTCGTAAATAAGAAGAAAGAGGAAATTAATCAAAAAAATCCAGATATTAGAGATTTTAAAAATGGATATATTGTTCTTGATGAAGGGGAGGAATTTTGGAATCTTGATTACATTGATTTAGTTCCTTCACAATGGTTAAACAAACAAGGATCAGATTTACTTCCATACTACAAAATGTTAATGCCACACGAAATCTATTTTAATAGTGATGGTCAATTTTCATTTGAACCTAATTTTCCAATTAAAGGATATTTTATACCTGCCAAATTAAGAATCGATCCAACGGCTCAAATTATTTATGAAGATAGTAAGACAAGTGATTTTACTAAGTTATCAAGATTAGGTTCTGAAGGAAGAAGTACTGCTACATCTGTAATTTCATATGCTGTTGTAAAAAGTTTGGTAGACCAAGGCGAAGCATTGCAAGATCAAAAACTACTGAGTTTCACAGATAATAGACAAGATGCTTCATTGCAAGCAGGACACTTCAATGATTTTTACACAACGATTAGATTGAGAGCTGCATTATTTAATGCGTTACAGAATTCTAGTAAGCCAATAGAAATTTATGAAATAGCCGAATCTTTATTTCAAAGTTTAAATTTGAAAGAAGTACAATATGCATTATATCCATCTAATGATCCTGATTTTCCTGATGAAAGAAATATTGAAGCCTTAAAAGAATATTTAAAGTATAGAATTTTTCAAGACTTAAAAAGAGGTTGGCGTTATACCTTACCAAACCTAGAACAAGTAGCTCTTTTAGAAATCGACTATAAAAATCTTGATAAATTAGTAAGCCTTGAAGATCGTTTTCAAAACATTGAATATCTAACACGTATATCGGTTGAAAAACGAAAAGAATTTCTTAGAAATATTTTGGATTATTTTAGAACTAATTTTGCTTTAGATCATAAGTTTTTTAAAGATATAGCAAATAATGAATCCCTGATGAGAGATAGACTTCATCCAGATTCATTATGGTCGTTAGATTATAACGAAAAAATCGACAAACCTACAGAAATGGTATTGTCTATTCCTTCCCCTAGACCAAAGGGAAAATTTATAATTTCGATGGGACATCGTTCTAATCTTGGAAAATACATAAATCGTTGTCTAGTAGAAGAAGGATTAGATAAGCTTAATAGAGACAATTATGATACTTTCATGCAAAGTATTTTAAATTTATTACATATTACAAACCTAATAACTGTAGAACAAGACAGAAGAAATCCTGAATTAAGTTATTTTAAACTTAGAGCGGATCAATTGTTATGGCTAAAAGGAGATGAAAAAACGATTCGATTGGATCACACTAGATTTAATTTCCAATCAGATTTAAATGATTTGAACCCCAACAACTATTTTCAAAATTTATATAAAACAGATTTTACAAAATTTAATAAAGAACTAATTGCAAAAGAGCATACTGGTCAAATTAATTCTGCACAAAGAATTGAAAGAGAAGATGCTTTTAGAAAAGGTGAAATATCTACAATGTTTTGTTCACCTACAATGGAGTTAGGTATCGATATTGCCAATTTAAATATTGTGCACATGAGAAACGTACCTCCTAATGCAGCAAATTATGCTCAAAGAAGTGGTCGTGCTGGACGTGGAGGACAAACAGCATTAGTGTTCACTTATTGTTCAACCATGTCACCACATGATGTAAATTATTTTAAGAATGCAACAGAGATGGTGGCAGGAACAGTTCAGCCTCCAAGAATTGATCTAATTAATGAAGAATTAATTACCTCTCACTTGAATGCCTTTTTGTTAATGAATTTAGAAATAAGTGAATTGAAAAGTTCTGCTGCAGAAGTTTTAGATCTTAACAACGAACAAAAGATATTTGTTAAAAATGATATTCAAGAAAGAATAGAACATTTGTGTGCTATCAATAAAGCATCCCTGTTGGAAGAATTTGAAAAAATAACATGGTCAATGTTACCAGAATTAAAAAACACAAACTGGTTTACGAAACGTTGGATTGACTCTAAAATTGAAAAATTTCCAACGCAATTTTCAAATGCATTTACACGATGGATCCGAATGTTTCAAAATGCTTGTACACTTAGAAATAAAGCACAAGCCATATTAGACAATCATACCTATAAGGCGGATAGTGAAGAAAGAAAAGAAGCTTCAAAACAAGAAAGATTTGCCAGAAAACAAATTGCTTTGTTGAAAAATGAGGCACAACAAAATTCTAGTAATTCAGAGTTTTATGTGTTCCGATATTTAGCAGCAGAAGGTTTCTTGCCAGGTTATAATTTCACTAGACTACCTGTCAGAGCGGTACTAGGAAAAAGTTACAGAGACGACGTTGAAGTACTTTCTCGCCCTAGAAACTTAGCACTATCTGAATTTGGACCAGCTAACACAGTATATCATTCGGGAAGTAAGTTTAGAATAAACAGAATGATGATTTCTGATTTGGAAAATGCAACTGAAAAAATAATGGTATCCAATAAAACAGGATATGCCTATTTTAATGATGAAATTAAAACAGCAAATATCGACCCTATTAGCAAAAGTCAATTAAAAGGGGATGCTATTAGCAATTTTTCAAACGTAATAGAATTTTCAGAATGTGAAGGAATCCCGCTGCAAAAAATTTCTTGTATCGAAGAAGAAAGAAGTAGATCTGGATATGAGATTGTATCCTACTTTAATTTTCCACAAGGAATTGAAAATACAGAATCAGTAGTTTTAAAAAAAGGCGGAGAAAAACTATTACAACTCTATTTTAGCAAAACAGCCAATCTCGTTAAAGTCAATAAAAAAGCCAGAAGATCTCAAAAAGAAGGGTTTAAAATAGACCAAAGAAATGGAGTTTGGGTGCAAGAAAGAAACATTCAAAATAATCCTGAATTACAAGAGAATTCAAAAGATATAACGCTTTACACTAAAGACACTTCAGATGTATTGTACATTCAACCCTTAGGGAATATTGGCGCTACACCAAATCAAGTGATTTCATTGAGTTATGCTTTAAAACGCGGTATTGAAAAATTATTTTTAGTAGAAGAAAGTGAAATTGCTGTGAGTATTATGGGAGATCAAGAAAAACCAAATATTCTAATAAATGAAGCTTCTGAAGGCTCACTAGGGATCTTATCTCAGTTGATTTCAGATCCTGTTAAAATGAAAGAATGGTTCATTGCCAGTTATGAAATTCTTCATTTTGATGCTGAATCAAGAGAGGAAACAGAAATAGGAAAATCGTTACCGCATGCAACTTATCAAGATTTATTAAGTTATTATAACCAAATTCACCACCAAGTATTAAATCGTTATGATATTAAAGAAACTTTGGAGAATTTGATGGATTGCGAAGTGGAATTGGTTCAAGGAAGTGATAATGACCGTGAAGAGCAATACAAATATTTATTGGATGCTTATGATAAAAACAGTAGCACAGAACTAAAATTGATAAAATATCTTTACGAAAACGACTATGTTTTACCAGATAAAGCGCAGGTGAATTTAAAGGACTATTATATCAGTGCCGATTTTGTTTTTAATACTGGTTTTGGTCCTACATTACTATTTTGTGACGGCTCAGTTCATGATAAAGATGAGGTAAAGAAAAGAGATGAAATGATCAACAAAATATTGCAAGAAGGAGCAATTGACGTTATTCGTTGGCATTATGCAGAGCCAATTGAAGATTTGATGAATAGAAGAAAAGACATTTTTAGAAAAGTAAAATAAAGATTGTAATGAATACAAAATATACACCGGGTAATTTAGTCCGCTACAGAAATCGCGATTGGATGGTTTTACCTTCTAATGAGGAACAAGTGGTTTTAGTAAAACCTCTTGGCGGATCTGATGAAGAAATTACCGGTATTTTTTTGCCATTAGCTAAAGATTTTGAGAAAATTGATAAAGCAACTTTCAAAGAACCAACACCCAATCAAATAGGAAATTTTGAAACAGCTAAATTGTTGTACAATGCATCCCGTCTTTCATTAAGAAATGCAGCTGGACCATTTAGAAGTATGGGAAAACTATCTTTTAGACCGAGATCGTATCAAGTGGTTCCTTTAGTAATGGCTTTAAAACAAGACATAACACGTCTTTTAATTGCTGATGATGTGGGTATTGGAAAAACCATTGAAGCATTATTAATTATTAAAGAATTAATGGAACGCGGCGAAATCAAAAGATTTGCTGTGATTTGTCCTCCACATCTTTGCGAACAATGGCAACAAGAATTAAAGGATAAATTAGACATCGATGCTGAAATCATTCGTTCTAGTACGGCTTCAAGATTAGATAGATTGGTACCAGATGATCGTTCTGTTTTCCATCATTTACCTTATCAAGTAATCTCTGTAGATTACATTAAAACAGACAAACGAAGAGGAATCTTTTTAAACGATTGCCCTGAATTAGTAGTGGTAGATGAAGCGCATACTTGCACATTACCAAAAGGTTCCACTTCTAAAAACCAACAACAGCGATACAATTTAATTCATGATATTGCAGAACAAGAAAAAAGACATTTAGTCTTATTAACGGCTACACCGCATAGTGGTAAAGACGAGGAGTTTTTATCGTTATTAGGCTTGTTAAAACCATCATTCAGAGAATTAGATTTTGAAAAGTTAAGCCAAGCGGAAAGAAAGAACATTGCCAAATATTTCATTCAAAGAAAAAGAGAAAACATTCGCAGATGGTTGAATGAAGATACTTTGTTTCCTGATAGAGATTCCAAAGAAGTTGGTTTTACCTTATCAGAAACAACAAAGGCTTTTTATAATGATTTAGTGACATTTGCTCGTGGTATTTCGGAAGTGGAAACCGATAATGAAAACACCAAATTATTACGTTCATGGGCAGCTATTGCTTTAATCAAAGGGGCTATGTCAAGTCCAGTGATGGCAAAAGAAATGTTAGAAAAGCGCCATGCTAAAGTAACTTCTGAGGAAGAAGAAGTTGAAATTGGAACAGAAGCTGTTGAAAATACCTTATTCGAAGAAAATGACTTTGGAGTAGATTTCTCTAGAAACGATTTGTTAAATGCTGTAGACTACAAGGCTAATGAATTACAAGGTTTAACCAACCTATTAAGTAAAGCAGAACTACTAATTGAAAATCCGGATACCGATTTAAAAATAAAACATACGGTTGATATCATTCAAAAATGGTTAAAAACAGGATTTCAGCCTATCATTTTCTGTCATTACATTGCTACGGCTAAATATGTAGAAGAAAAATTAAGACAAGCGCTTCCAAAAAATGTTCTAGTGCAAGCCATCACATCGGAATTAGCCGATGAACAAAGAAAAGAAGAAATCCAAAGAATGGGCGAACACGAAAAACGGGTGTTGATTGCAACTGACTGTTTGAGTGAAGGAATCAATTTACAGGATCTTTTCAATGCGGTGTTGCATTATGATTTACCTTGGAATCCAAACCGTATTGAACAACGTGAAGGACGTGTCGATCGTTTCGGACAAACTTCAAAGGAAATCAAAACCTATATGCTCTACGGAGAAAACAATCCAATGGATAAATTCATTTTGGAAGTGTTAATTCGTAAAGTGCGTGAAATTCAAAGAAGTATTGGAGTTACTATTCCTATTGGTGAAAACAACAAATCACTAATGGCGGAATTAACGCAGAAAATCTTAAAAACTAGTTCAGAAGCAGATCAATTAACACTGTTCCAAGAGGATAAAATTAAGATTGATAACGAACTAGAATTGGCTAGAAAAAAAGGAGAAAACTTACGTTCTATTTTTGCTCAAGAATCAGTAGATGCAGAAGCCATCAAAAAAGATTTAGAAGAAGTAGATGAAGCCATCGGAGATCCACAAGTGGTAGAAAGTTTCGCTACTTATGCATTGTCCTTATTAGGAGCTTCAGTAACACAAGATTTTGATGGTTATAGAATACAAGTCACCAACTTGCCTAAACATTTACAAGTGGCTTTATTAACAGCAACCGAACAAGCAAAAGGGAAAACAGAAACAAAAATCGCATTCAATTCTCCCACTCCTAAAGGATATCAATACATTGGTCGTAACCACCGATTTATCGAACAATTGTGTCATTATGTAATCAGTAATGCCTTTGAAGAAGAAGGCAATAATTATAATTTAGCGCGTACTAGTGTCATTCAAACCGAAAGTGTAACAAACAAGACTACTCTTGTGATGTTCCGAGTACGAAATGTAGTAAAAGAAGTTCGTTCTAAAAACGAATCCGTGGCAGAAGAAATGTGTTTATGGGGTTATTCAGAGCAGAATGGAGATTTACAGGCTATCGATTTTAAAGAAGCACAAAATTTAGTAGCTAAGGCAATTCCATTGAGCAATTTACCTTTAGAAAGACAACAACAATTGCTAGATCAAGAATTACATTCTTTTGAAAACAAAAAAGATGCTTTCATAGCTATTGCAGCAGAACGTGCTGATAAATTAGTAGAAGCACACGGAAGATTTAAAGCTTTAATTGGTGGAAGAAGTTATGAAAAATCGACTCCAGTATTACCACCAGATGTAATGGGCGTTTATATTTTATTACCAAAACCTAAAGCAATTTTTTAAGCCATGAAGTTCTCTACAATCAACATACAAGGTAACATTTTCACAAGTGAAATTCTAGATCGCATTCGTCAAGATAACATCAGCCATCAAAAGCCACAAGACTTTGGGTTAAAACCCAATGAATTAGTGCGTGATGAAATTAGCAATGCTTGGAGTTTGATCAATACGCATTGGCAAATTTTCAAACAAAAACGAAATGCTTTTCAACCTACCGACAATGGCGTAACCGAAACCCGCAGGTATTGGATATTACCCCTACTAAATCAATTAGGTTATGAAGTAGCACTGACTAATGCTGAAATAGTAAACGGTAAATCCTACGCTATTTCCCATAGAGCTAGCAATAAAGATGGTTTTCCCATTCATATTGTAGGTTCAGAACAATCGTTAGATAAAAAAGCAGAAAGCGGCCCTAGATTATCGCCTCATGCGTTAATGCAGGAATACATCAATTCTACAGAGCACATTTATGGTTTTGTAACCAATGGAATCCATTTTCGAGTATTGCGTGATGCCACTCGTTTATCACGTTTAAGTTATTTGGAGTTCAACTTAGAGCAAATGGTAGAAGAAGGCCATTATGCCGAATTTGCTATTTTCTACCGTTTATTGCATGCTTCACGTTTAAAAGACACCAAAGAAGAAGCAAAAGATGCTATTTTAGAGTATTACCATAACGAAGCTTTGGCATCAGGTTCTCGTATTCGCGAGCGTTTGAGTCAAGCGGTAGAAAAATCAATCCTTTCTTTGGCTAATGGTTTATTAAAACAACCAGAAAACAGAGAGTTACAACAATCTTTTGAAGATAATAAGATCCATGCGAAGCAGTACTATCTGCATATTCTAAGATCAGTATATCGCGTGTTGTTCTTATTGGTTATTGAGGAACGTAACTTGATTTACAAAGAAAATCTAACCGAAGAAGAAAAGAAACTAAAAGACATCTACTATAAGTTTTACAGCATCCAACGCTTAACCTATTTGGTAAACAAAGCGGTGTACATCGATCCTAAGAAAACCGATCTTTGGCAATCGTTATTAATGACCTTCCGTTTGTTTGAAGACGCCAATACAGGGAAAGTCTTAGGAATAGATGCGCTGGGTTCTGGAATATTTAGTTACAACGCTATTCAAAGCCTAAACGATACGGTTTTAAACAACAAAACGGTTTTAGAAGTATTCAAATACTTGGTTACTTTTGAAAACGAAAACAAGCAAACCATACGTGTAAACTACGCCGATCTAGATGTAGAAGAATTCGGTTCGGTGTACGAAGGTTTATTAGAGTTTGAACCCGTAGTAGAAAACGGGGAGTTTTATTTCAAACAAGGAGACGAGCGTTCATCTTCGGGTTCGCATTACACGCCAGAGGAATTGGTAAAACCATTAATCGTACACTCTTTAGATTACATCATTGCCGATAAACTAAAAGAAGCCGATCCTGAACAAGGATTATTAAGTATTACGGTTTGTGATGTGGCATGTGGTAGCGGTCATATTTTATTATCTGCGGCGCGCAGAATTGGTTTTGAGTTGGCAAGAGTACGCAGTAACGAAGACCAACCCACACCATCGGTTTTACGGATAGCTGTTCGCGATGTGATTAAAAACTGTATTTATGGGGTAGATTTAAACCCATTAGCGGTAGAATTGTGTAAAGTAGCGCTATGGTTAGAAGCGCATGAACCAGGACAACCACTTAACTTTTTAGACCACCACATTAAAAACGGAAATGCCATTGTAGGTTTGGCGCATTTTGAAGAACTAGAAAACGGTATTGCCAGCGAAGCATTTAAAACCTTACCAGGTGATGACAAAGACATTGCAAGTGCCTTTAAAAAGCGAAACGACTTAGAACGCAAAACCAAAGGGCAATTAACCACTTTTGATGTAGCATCTGCCGATGACGATTTAAAAGACTTGCAAAAAGACTTTACTACGTTTACGCAGTTACCAGAAAATACCCCGGAACAAATTGCTAAAAAGGAAAAAGCCTATCACGATTTAACACAAGGCAAAAAATGGTTTAGATTAAAACAAATAGCCGACATACAAGTAGCCCAATTCTTTATTCCTAAAACAGAGGATAACAAAGAAAAATTAACCACCCACAGCCAATATGTAAGTTACTTAAAAACCAACGCACAGATTATTGACCGAGGTGCCAGTATGGCATTAGCACAAGAAAAACGTTTTTTTCATTGGTTTTTAGAATTTCCACAAGTATTTCAGAGTGGTGGATTTGATTGTATTTTGGGGAATCCACCTTATTTAGGAGGAAAAAAAATAAGTGGAGCTTATGGGGATTATTTTAACAATTATATAAAAAGCGTGTATGAAGGCACTGCTGGAAGTGTTGACTTGGTTGCTTATTTTTTAAGGAGGGTTAGCAATTTGATTTTAAATGAAGGTTTTTTAGCAATAATAACAACTCAAAGTATAAAAGAAGGTGCAACAAGAGTTGCAGGATTAGAATTCTTAGTTGAAATTGGGTATTTAATTAACATGGCTAAAAAAAATATTGTGTGGCCAGGAGAGGCTGCAACGATTGTTGATTTAATCTCGTTAACAAAAAAATCTTCAAATATTTTTTATTTAAATGATAAAATTGTTACACATATTAATTCTTTTTTAGATGACGATTCTGAATCAAAATCTCCTCTAATTTTAGGAGGAATTAATGAATTTGCATTTCAAGGAACTGTGGTAAATGGTGATGGCTTTATATTAACTATTGAAGAAGCGGGGAAATTAATTGCTACTAATAATGGCTTAGAAAACATCATAAAACCATATTTAATTGGTGATGATTTGACAAGTAATTTTGAAATGAAAGCGTCTCGACAAATTATTAATTTTTATGACTTCCAATTAGAAAAAGCGAAAAAGTATAATGATGCTTTTAAAATTGTAGAAGAGAGAGTATATCCCGAAAGGCAAAAGAAGAAAGATAAAGGATATAGAGAAAAGTGGTGGATTTATGGCCGAAGAGCTGTAGCTCTTTATGATAGGATAAAAACCTTAAAAAAATATTATGTTACAGCTAAAACATCAAAACATCTCAATTTTATAATTACCGAAAATAAAGAAATAGTTTTAGATCAAAGTCTAACTGTAATAGGAATAGATGATATAAGAATTTTTGGAATATTACATTCTATGATACATCTTGAATGGTCACGGAAATTTTCAACTTCTCAGGGTGGCACTCCAAGATACAATCCTACGGATACATTTCAAACATTTCCTTTTCCAAACTTAGATATATTAGATGAGGCATTTATTAACTATTCTTTAGATTTTGATTTAAAAAGAAGACAATATTGTATTGAAAATAAAAAGGGGCTAACCTCCTATGGCAATGATTTAAATAATCCTAATATTCAAAATGATAATATTTATCAGATTAGAAATTTAATTACTTTGATAGATGGAGAATTAACTAAAGCCTATGGTTGGCAAGATATAGCCTTACGTCATGATTTTTATGAGGTAGAGTATTTACCAGAAAACGACCGTGTTCGTTACACCATTCACCCAGAAGCCCGCAAAGAGGTATTAAAGCGCCTGTTAGAACTTAACCATAAAATCCACGAAGAGGAAGTGGCGGCTGGGTTGTGGGATAAAAAGAAGGCGGTGAAGAAGGAGAAGGTGGTGAAGGAGAAGAAGATCAAAGTACAAAAACAAGAAACCAATCAGGTGTCAATGTTTGACACATCAAATGATACAATTATGAAAGAGTTTACTAATACAGACGGGATTTATACTATTGCCGATGTAGCTCGAATAATAAATAAACCAACAGAAAGAGTAAGACGTTGGTTTAATAAATTGGCAGAAATAGACTATGAAGGTTTAGATGGTTCCGTAAAAACAGATATAGATAATCGTCGTATTAGCTTCCATGGATTAATTGAATTGGTGGTTATTGGTGAATTAATTGAAAATAAATTTAACATAAGAGCCATTTTTAAAGCAAGACAAGACTTAGCAGATAAAACTGGAAAGTCATTTCCTTTTGCAACAAATAATGTAAATAAAAAATTAAGAGTATCAGGTAGTGACATCACTTGGGACTTTGAAGACGGTAACGTTACACTAAATGGTAAAAACCAATTTAATCTGGATATCGTTAGAGAATTTTTCAGAGATATTGAATTCGATACGTCAGGTATTGCACAAAGAATTACACCTGCAAAAGGCTTGAAACGAATTGAAATTACACCTAAAGTTGGAGGTGGAAAACCTTCAATAATCAGTCAAAAAGGAGTAAATGTAGAAACAATTTTACGTTTCTATTCGGGACCCGAATCAATTGAGGAAATCATTGAAGATTATGAAATAAGCAAGGAAGACATAGAAGCAGTATTAGCCTATCAATCATAAGTATGATGAAAATATATATTGATTCCAATTACCCACGTCCAGTGTTGAAAATATTAGAAGATGTGCATAATCTTCAAAAACAAAAAAAATATGAAATTGAACGTTGGGAAGACAATGAAATAAATGAAAATGATTTAAAAGACTCAATTTTTCTTGTTGTAGATTTTCAAAAAAAGGGAATTTCAATTCCTATAATTAAACAATCTGAAGAAGGATACAAAACAATAGTTTGTAGAGTAATGGATGAAAAGATTGACCGTTTTGAATTCGCTATGACTGTTTTAAGAGTTTGGCCACATATAATTGAGAAATCAGATTCAAAAGATAAATTGTTTTCGTTTAATTATGGAGGTAAAAAGTTGAGAGGTGTTAAAATTAAAAATGAATAGTATGAATTGGATATTTAATGCAAATAGTCTAAACAAAAAGTTAAACAATGAGGAAACCCAAAAAATTTCATTTACTCAAAAGAGAAAATTTTCTGGAGAAGTTGGTGAAAACATAATTATACTTGAAGAAAAAAGCAGAAATTGGGTATTTACTAGATATTATGAAATAGTAGGCATTGATCAAGAAAAAATTGAAGATGATTATAATAAAATTACGATTGCTATAACACTAAAAGACATTTTCAAAGAAGATAAATTAATTGAAGACTATAGTTATAGTTTGCTTAGAGTGACAGATTTTAAAAATCCTTCGAAACATTATAACAAAAGAGTTTATAACCGAATTGAAGATGTAGAGTTTGAGGCAATCGTAAATGATAAAATTTACACCAACCGCACAATATTAGGGACTATTTTAAATGCTTTACATCCTGATCATCAAAAGGCATTTATTGAATTTTTAGCAAGTGAAGAACCTATATTATTGACCAATAAAACAGATGTTGACAAAGTTTTAAATTATTTATATAAGTATGTAGAGTCAAATATTATTGAACCTATAAAGTACCTTAAAAGTTCAGGCGAATTATTCAGCAGCATTTTTGGACAGGAAGAATTTACCAATTTAGGTTTTGCTGAAGATATAGAGAGTATGGAAAATGTAAAAATGGTAAAACCACAAATTGATTTAATTGAACAATATGTTGAATTTTTACCATTATTTTCAGAGCCTGAAAGGGATACAACAATAAATACTTTATTTGGAAATAATAAATTCAGAACCTTATTTAGAAATTCACGATTACCATTAAATCTTAACTAATATGAATTTAGAGGATATAAAAAAGCTAAAAATAGCTACTGAAAAGTTGACAAAATGGGAATCTACTGGCCAAGCTTTTGGGCATTTTGATAATATCAAATCAAAACCAAAAGGGTATAACATCTATGAGTTTTATTGTTGTATGAGAATAATGAAAGATTTGCAGCAACATTATGATGTAGAATTAATTCCTAGTACCTTGGGAAAATCAATATTTCCAGAAAGTCCAGCTTCAAAAAATGGTTGGGCATATTTTAAAATAGAACCTAAAGATAGAACTTCAACACATTACCAAGTTTGTTTTGGAACAAATATTAAAATAAGTAGTTCGCCAGATACAACTTGCGCTCCGGATATATCTTTCCAAAATATTAATAGCAGTAGTGATCCTGATGAGAATGATGTAGAATTAATCATGGATGCAAAATTTAAAACAGACCGAGATACTAAGTTTAGTATAGGTACAATCCGAGAATTTATAACAATGATTAATGACTTACAAACTAATAATGCATCATCAACAGATATAAAATTTAATCTCTTGCCAAGTATAAAATCAAATTGTTTAATATCTAATGGAAAAGTTATTGTTAAGCATCAACAGTATTGTTCTAATAATAATCTTTTACAAGTAGGTTCTTTTGTCCATGATAGTTCAAGTTTTGATATAATTGGTTAATTTATAGTTTATGCCAAAAACAAGACTATTCATAAGTAGCGTACAAGCAGAATTTGCTGAGGAAAGACAAATGCTCTTCGAGTACATTTTGTCCGATCCTTTATTAGGTAAATTTTTCGAACCCTTTTTGTTTGAAAGGCTACCCGCAATTGATCAAAAAACAGATGCCATTTATCTAAATGAAGTACAACAATGCGACATCTATTTAGGTTTATTAGGCACGCAATACGGTTTTGAAGATGCTGAAGGCATT
Source organism: Flavobacterium suncheonense GH29-5 = DSM 17707 (assembly GCF_000430025.1). Taxonomy (GTDB): domain Bacteria; phylum Bacteroidota; class Bacteroidia; order Flavobacteriales; family Flavobacteriaceae; genus Flavobacterium; species Flavobacterium suncheonense. Next base: position 65,845 of record NZ_AUCZ01000011.1, on the reverse strand, counting down.
TCTCCTACCGAGCGTGAATTCGATCACGCAACGTTACACCACAAAACCAGATTAATTTTCTTAACCAGCCATAGTGCTCAAGAACGAAATGAAAAACAAAATGTTTTTATACATAAAGCGCAACAGGTGCTTATCAGAAAACGCTTTTCAACCATTGATGAATTAAAGGCATCGGTGTATGCAGCATTAGTTAATTACCTCATCGAAAAAGAACTGATTCGCACCGGTCCGTTCGATGCTACAACACATGCATCGGCAACTTTAGCAGATATAGACGAAAATAAAGTACGTGAATTTGTTCAGGTGGCAAGAGCTAAAAGAGGGTTTAGATTACAGGAAACAGCTTCGGTCGAAGAAATTTTAGTACATCTCAATTTGTTAAAAGACCACAAACTAACGCATGCGGCTTTATTACTTTTTGGTAAAGAACCCCAACGTTTTTTCATCAATTCCGAAGTACGTTGTGTGCATTTTCACGGCACCATTGTAGAAAAACCCATTCCGTCTTACAAAGTATTCAAAGGCGATGTTTTTGAATTGGTAGATCAAGCGGTAGATTTCGTTTTGTCCAAATTGGATTACTCCGTAGGAACTCGTGCAGAAAATATTGAAATTCCAGGAAAATACGAAATTCCAAAAGAAATAGTAGCTGAAGCCATAGTAAATGCCATTGCACACAGAGATTATACCAATAATGGTAGCGTACAAGTAATGTTATTCAGTGATCGCCTTGAAGTGGTGAACCCAGGTGCTTTACCTTTAGGTTGGACAATTGAAAAATTGAAAGGTTTACACACTTCTGTTCCGGCCAATCCATTATTAGCTGAACCTATGTATTTGAAAGGGTATATAGAACGACTAGGTACAGGAACAGCAGATATGATCCGTATTGCCAAAGATAACAACCTGCAAGAGCCTGATTTTATACAAGAGGAAGAGTTTAAAACGATCCTCTACCGACCAAGTTCCGACCAAGCTCCGACCAAGCTCCGTAGTACTTCCGCAGGAGTTCCGCAGGAGTTCCGTAGTACTTCCGTAGAAGTTAAAAACTTATTGAAAGTTTTAGAAGGTGAAATGAGTAGAAAAGAGATACAACAAGCTCTGGAATTAAAACACGAAGGTAATTTTAGAGAAAATTATTTGGAGCCGGCAATAGAAAATGGAGTTATCGAAATGAAATACCCGGATAGTCCAAATCATCCAAGACAGAAATATTTGTTGACAGAAAAAGGAAATGAAATAAAAAAGGAAATAAAATAAAGCTTTAAAAAACAAACAATATTTGAGTAAATGAGTAACGATACATTACTGAACAAACAAACAGTTGAAAACTTAATTGCTGAAAATTATAATACTTATAAAAGCCACAGCAGAATAATCAGTGATTATCGGGGAGAAAAAGGTTTAACCGAAGCCTATAATGGTCGTCAATTGTTAGAGATGCTTCAAAATGCGGATGATGCTCAAACAGACAAAGTTCATTTGCATTTAGATACTGAAAACACAACTTTAACAATAGCTAACAATGGAATTCCTTTCGACATTAAGGGATTGGGTTCTTTGATGTTGGCCAATAATAGCCCTAAAAATAAAAGAGATTTTATCGGCAATAAAGGTTTAGGATTTAGATCTATATTAAACTGGGTGAATGTTGTAAAAATCAAAACTAGAGAATGTATTTTAGAATTTTCGTCATCTATTGCTAAAAAGGAATTTGAAAAATTAATTCCAGATGTTACAATAAGACAACAAATTATAGATAACGAAAAAGATTTATCTAACGGAGATGTTCCATTTGCTGTTTTAGCAATACCAGATTTTAAAGAAAACACAGAAGTTCAAGATTGGGAAACGATAATTGAACTTAAATATAAGAAAAGTGAAGAAAACAAAATCCTCGAACAACTTGAAAAGATTACACCCGAAGTTCTATTGTTCCTAAATCATACAATTTACATTAAGATTTCTGGAGCCGGTAATATTGATAAAGAACTAATACTTTCACCTTCAAGAGATAAAATAGAAAAAATAATAACAGTAAACAACACTACTTGGAACCTTTTCGACAGCGGTGAACAAGGTTTACCAAACAATGTAGAAAAGTTTTTTAAGTATAAAATCGCATGGCAAAACGATTTAAGTGATAATGAAGCATATTTTGCCACTTATTTTCCAACCCAAGTTGCAACGCATTTACCTTATTTAATACATGCCACCTTCGATTTAGATCCCTCACGTAATCATTTGAATAAAAGTGACGATAATGAGCATATTCTAAATCAAATTGCTACAACAATCAGAGAAATTGCGATCACTAGTATAGTAAACAATGACAACCCAGATTGGAGAGCTTTAGAATTTTTAACGGTAAATGGTAAAAGTGAAAACAAACTTCTAGAAACATTCTTTGAAAACATTGAGAGGGCAAAATCAGAATTACCAATTTACCCAACCCTAGATGGTTTTTATAAAAAAATAGATGAGGTGAAATTTTATGGAAATGATTTTTCAGAATGGGTAATACGCAATAAGATAGAAGCTTTTTTCCCAAATTTATTACTCCCAATCCCACCAAACAAAATTGCTTTAACAAGTAAAATTGCTTCAAAATATAAACGTGAAGAATGGAAATCAATATTAGATACCGTTACACATAAAATAATAAATATTGACGAAAGAGTTCACCTTATAAAACTTTTGGAAAATGACAAATTCAAAGAATTGCATGGTACTTCTTTCCCGCTATTATTAGACCAAGATGGAAATATTGTAAAAAGTGATATCGAAGTTTTTACATTAAGAAAAGGTTCAACAGATATATATCAAATTCCTGATTATGTTAACATATCCTTTATTAATGATTCACTCTATTTTAAATTAGAAAATGTTTTCTCCGAAGAAATTGAAAAATTAAAAAATAGTCCAACTGAACATAAATCAAGAGCATTAAAAAAAATTATTGCTAAAATTGTTAACCTTGGTTCAAACGATATTACAGATGTAGTTAGAAACATCACAAGATCTTTTAATAGCAAAGTTGAAGAAGATACTTCTAAAAGTCAAGAATTAATAAAACCATTTATTAATTCTTTATATCAAATTTTCAAACAAAAAAAAGAAGGAGAAAAGACGGCTGTAGATAATATTAAGATTATAAACAGAAGTGGCAACTTAGTTTTAGCGTCAGATGTTTTTTTAGGAAAAGAATATTATTATGGTAAAGCTACTGAGAAAATATTTGAAGGTGTTTTCGAAGAAGATCAATATCTGATAGGAAACGAATTTTGGAATTTAGATTTTGAAAATCAAAGTCCTGATTATTTAGATAGTTTTTTTATTTGGTTAGGTGTAAATAAATATTCCAAAATTAAAAACACTAAACAGACAGTGTATCAGTATAATGGTTTGAATGAGTATACAAAATATGTTTTCAATAAAGTTGGCACACCAGATTTGTATACTTCTGTGTCATATGATATAGAGCAAATAGAATATTTTGATATGTTTATTTCGAAGAAAATGGTAATCGAGAAAATGCTAGCATGGATAATTTTAGATAAAAAATTGTTGTCCAAAATCGATGATGAAACAAATGGAGAAACCTTTACCTATTCTTATAGTAATACATTAAGAACTATTAATTTAAAACCATCATATTTTCTGTATCAAATTGCTAAATCGAAAGTAATAGATAATCTATTCGTAGATTTTGAACTTGCTGATATTTTAGGATTGAAATCAATAAATCCTAAGCATCCAATATTTTTAGAATTAGGAATATCCGATACTGCAGTTTTGGATACATTAAAAAAAATAGGAGCCAAAATGTCTTTTAAGGATTTAACAATCGATGTTGTTTATGGCTTACTGAATGGTTTAAAAATAAAAAATACAGAGTTCAAGAATGCTCGTAAAATATACCAACAAGCATTTAATTACTTTAAAAATCATAAACAACAAGACTTTTCTAGTTATCCAAAACAAACACATTTGGTAGCGGTAAAAAATGGTCAAAAAGAATATAAACTCACACAAGAAATTTATTATAGTGATAATACTACTCTTCCATCAAAAATCATTGAAGATTTCTGGATATTTGATTTCCCAAAAAGAAGTGGTGAAAAACAAATAGCAGATTATTTTGGTATTAAAACTTTTAAAGACATTTCTATCGAAATTCTTAAAGATAAAATTTTAGATCATCCAAAAAAAGAGGAGTTCAACAATTGGTTCAATAAGATAAAACCATTCTTATTAACGTATCGTTTAAATAACATTAATTCGGAAACATTAGCTAAAACAACTGTGCATGATATTAAAAGCAGCAATATAAAAATTGTTTCATCTTTAGAATATATAATTAATAATGGTGAGCCAAAAGCATTATTATCAAATGAATTTGTTAACAATGATAAACATACATTTTATATTGGAGCAGATTCAAATCTAAATTTAGAGCAATTAAAAGATACACCTGCCTTTTGCGAAGCTTTTTCTGAAATTCTATGCGTATTGTTTGAAGTTAATGAAAACAAGGATGATTTCAGAGCTATTTTCAAAGATAAAGAACATTTGAAAGACTCTAAGTATCTTGTTGAAACCAAAATGCTTTTGGATAAATATGAAGAAGCCTGTCTATTGCTTGGGCTATCTAAAAATGAAATGCTTTTTTGGAAAGCAATAACAGATGGTAAAATTAATGATTTCCCTGAAACACTTTCAAATACAGATGATTTACAAGTAATTCTCAAAAAAACTATAAATTATAATTTACCTGTTGATTACCATTTAGTAGATTTTGATGCTTTTAATAATATACAATCCTATAATTTTATCAAGGCAATTTGTGCTACATTGAATTATACATTAGAAGAAATAAAGTCTCGTCTAGAAAATTTTACCGGGTTATATTATTGGCACTTAGAAAGATTTAAACAAGCAGCTCTTAATGTTGAAATTCTATGGAACAAAGCATGGTGGCTTTATTTTTCCAATAAATCGGCAGAGGAGCAAAAAACATTTGAAAACAAAAGAAATTTATATCTTCAAAAACGTGATGAAATAATTATAAAATTAGCTAAAGAATGTGCTTTGACTATTGAAATAGATTATGAACAAAAATTATTAAATAAGCTCTCTTTAGACTATAAAATAGCTATTACAAAAGACAATATAGAAAATATTAAAATTGAAAATAAGTACAAACATCTTATTGAAAAATATAACATTGCTATAGAAGATTTAGGTCTTGAAATAAAGAGTTTACTCTTTTTTGAAGGACATGATGAAGAACTAAAAAACATATTTACTGAAATAGTAAAAAAAGAATTAGAAGATACCGTGAGTCCAATTTCTCCTCAAACTGAAGGTACTGAAATGAATTCAATAATAACCTCTATTGAGGCAGGAACTGCACCAACACAAAAACTGAATAATAATTTTGGAAACAAAAAAGGTGGGGTTCATTCTTCTAAAAAGGAAAAGCAAAAACAAAAGGCTGGAAAAAGGGCTGAAAAATTAGTTTTCTATAGACTAAAAGAATTATACCCTGATGGGGAAATCCGATGGGTGTCAGGAAATTCAGAAGATAATAGCATTACATTAGATGACACCAAAGGATATGATATAAGTTACAAAAAAAATAAAACAGATGACCAATGGAAATATTTAGAAGTAAAATCCAGTGCTGGTAATAGTTTTATCATCAGTAACAACGAGGTTTCTGTAGGAATTGAAAATAAAGATAATTATCATTTAGCACTAGTGAATAGTCATGATATTTATTTTATAGAAGACTTTTTCTTAGACGAAGAAAGAGTTTCTGAATTTAAAGCTTTAAGAAACAGCACATCAATTAGACCTATCGATTTTGAAGTGTACTATAATATTCCAAAACTTAAATCAACATGAAACCACTAACAAAATCCCGATTTAAAACAGCCTTAGAGTGCCCAAATAAACTCTTCTTTACATCAAAAAAAGAATATGCCAACAATAAGAGTGAAGACCCTTTTTTACAGGCATTAGCAAGTGGTGGTTTTCAGGTTGAAGCATTGGCACGTTTACATTATCCAAATGGTATTTTTATAGATACTGAGAATTACGAATACGAAAAAGCGGTTCAACTGACTCAAGAAGCTTTAAAACAGGAAAATGTGGTAATCTATGAAGCTGCTTTTCAATTCGAAGGTCTTTTCATTAGAACAGATATTATTGTCAAAACAGGAAATACAATAAAACTTATTGAAGTAAAAGCAAAATCATTTAATCCCAATGAAGATCATAATTTTGTGGGGGCTCGTGGTGGTTTGGTCAGCTCATGGAAGTCCTATTTGTTTGATTTGGCTTTTCAAAAGTATGTCGCTCAAAAAGCATTCCCTGATTTCAAATTTGAAGCCTATTTATTAATGGCAGATAAAACCAAGAAAGCAGCCATCGATGGTTTAAATCAACTGTTTCGTATTCCAAACAATGGTAATCCAAGGACGGATATTATTAAGAGAGTAAATTCCATTAATGAAATTGGTAATTCGGTTTTGTCTGAAACCAATGTAGACAATATAGTAAATGATATTATCAGAGATAAATACAAATATTACGAAAACCTCAATTTTGAAGAAGCAATAACTACTTTCAAAAACGCATATCAGGAAGACAGGTATCTGAATTGGCCAATACAATTCAGTGCGTGTAAAAACTGTGAATTCAAAGCAACACCCGAGCAGGAAAAAGAAGGAATGTTATCTGGTTTTAAACATTGTTTTTCCAAACAATTAAATTGGACAGAAAACGAGTTCAATAAACCAAATGCCATGCAAATTTGGAATTTCAGAGGTAAAAATCTTATGGAGGAAAACCGTTTATTGATGGAACAAATAACGGAAGAAGATATCAATATAAAACCAGAAGCTGGCAGAATGTCTCCATCCGAAAGACAATGGATACAAGTGGAAAAAGCAATAAACAAGGACACTTCAATTTATGTAGAAAAAGAGTCATTAAAACAAGAAATGGATAAATGGAAATTTCCTTTGCATTTTATCGATTTCGAAACCAGTACTGTTGCATTACCATTCACAGCTGGGAGAAAACCATATGAACAAGTCGCTTTCCAATTTTCACATCACACGTACAATGAAGATGGAACTATTGAACACCAAAGCCAATACATCAACAATACACCTGGTGAGTTTCCTAATTTTATATTTGCTAGAGCTTTACAAGCTGCTATAGGAAAGGATAACGGGACCATTTTTAAATTTGCAACACATGAGAATACCATTATCAATGCAATCATTTCACAATTGGAAGAAAGTAATGAAACAGATAAAAACGAATTAATTACTTTTCTGAAAACAATCAGTATTGCAAATAAAAATCATGCTCAACCTTGGGAAGGAGATAGAAATATGGTCGATTTATGTAAAGTGGTTAAAGACTATTATTACAATCCGCTTACTAAAGGTTCGAACTCTATTAAAGCAGTTTTGCCTGCCAGTTTAAATACAAGTGAATTTTTAAAAGCAAAATACAGCCAGCCAATTGGTAATATCAATTTGAGCAGTCATAATTTTCCAGCCAATCATGTTTGGTTACAATTAGAAGAAGAAAGTGTTATCAATCCATACAAAACATTACCACCTTTATTTGACAATTGGGAAGAAACAGATTTAGAAGAAAATGTTTCTGATATGGAAAACATAGCAGATGGCGGAGCTGCTTTAACCGCTTATGCTAAATTACAATATGTCGACATGACTCCAAATGAACGTGACGAAATAACCAAAGGTTTACTAAAATATTGTGAGCTTGATACTTTGGCCATGGTAATGATTTATGAGCATTTCCTTCATGACATTATAAATAAACCGAATTAAGAAAATGAAACTCCAATACTGCTCCGATTTACACCTCGAATTTCCGGAAAACAAAAAGTACATATTGGAAAATCCGATTCCACCGGTAGGTGACATTCTTATTCTGGCCGGAGATATTGTCCCTTTTGCAGTAATGTACAAACATCAGGATTTTTTCGATTTTGTTTCTGATCACTTCAAAATAACATACTGGATTCCCGGGAACCATGAATATTACTACTATGAAAGTTCTGATAAATTTGGAACTATCGATATCAAAATTCGTGAGAATGTTTTTTTGGTGAATAACATTGTCAAAGAAACCGAAAACGTAAAACTGCTGTTTTCAACCTTATGGTCCTCCATACCGCCGGATAAGCAATGGCTGATTCAAAATTCCTTGTCCGATTTTAAAGTAATCAAACCCAATGGCTCTTTATTACTGGCAGACGATTATAACAAACTGCATCAGGAAAGTGTGTCGTTTTTAGAAAAGGAGCTTAAACAGCAAACAGATAAACAATCCATTGTGGTATCCCACCACGTCCCTACCTTTTTAAATTATCCGCAACAGTATAACAATAGTAAAATTAATGCCGCTTTTGCCTCTGAACAGTCGGGTTTAATAGAAAACCACAAAATAAACCATTGGATCTTTGGCCATCATCATAGTAATGTACCGGATTTTTCAATCGGGAATACGGTTATGCATACCAATCAGCTGGGGTATATCAAATACGGTGAAAATCAGGATTATAATGACACTAAATGTATAGTAGTATAAATAATAATTGTATTTAATTGATATTTAGCATAATAAACCTATATTTGCACAATAAACCAATCAGGTTTATTATTGTAAAAAAGGTTTATTATGCGTAATGTAGAAGACTATTTCAAGGAAATATTGGGCTTTGAACTCAAATGCAAACCGGCAACTAAAGAAGATTTAGGCAAGCTTCCGTTTGTATATGCCAACAAATACAATTTTTACGAAACCAATTATTTCGAAGATAAATACCTTTTAATGGAGGTGCATAAGGAAGATGCATTCGAAGCCGCTCAATTCAGAAAACAAATTATTGCAATACAACAGGCACTTGATAAAAAAATAATTGTAGTGCTGAACGATATCTCCGCAGTCACAAGAAAAAGACTTATAGAGCAAAGAATAAATTTCATAGTTCCCGGAAAACAAATGTACCTGGCAGAAATGTACATAGACATCAGAGAGTTCAAAAAAGCTAAAAGTTTTGAAAAATCGTTTAGTCTGCTGCCTTCTGCTCAGCTAATTCTGTTGTATCATATACTGCATAAAGAAGACGCTGTCAGTAACTATACTTTCAAAGAATTGGCCGAGAAAACCGGATATTCCCAAATGGCCATAACCAAAGCCGTAAATAACCTCAAAAACGTAGCATTTGCCAATGTGACGGGTACAAAGGAAAAACGAATAGAATTAGAGAAAGATATTCCTAAATTGTGGAAAGAGATAGAAAACAGCTTGGTAAATCCGGTGCTTAAAACGGTTTATGTGGATGAAAAACCCGAAGGTCTTTACAAATGTAATGTAACAGCATTAGAAGAGTATACTAACATGAATCCGGGTAGCAAGGAATACTATGCCATTGAGAAAAATGAGTTCTACGAATTAGAGAAAAACAATAAATTATTTAACCTTAACGAGGAAAATGGTTTTTATGCGTTAGAAGTATGGAAATACAATCCGAAACTGCTCACAGACGGTATTTCCAGGAACAATAATGTAGATCCGTTATCATTATACTTAAGTTTAAAAGATAAATTTGCAGACGAACGAATAGATATGGCGTTAGACCAGATAATAGAAAAATACATATGGTAAGAGGATTGGGAATTTTTAAAGAGCATTTCAAAGAATTCAGCAACAATTATATAATCATCGGTGGAACCGCCTGCGATATCATTATTAACCGGGAAGGTTTTACACCAAGAGCAACCAAAGACATAGACATTATTTTGGTTATAGAAGCACTCAGTCCGGAATTTGTAAAACACTTTTGGGAATTTATTAAATCCGGAAATTACGAGGTAAAAGAAAAAAGTGAGGAAGGCCGGAAATATTACCGCTTTCTGAAACCGCAACAAGAGGACTATCCTTTCCAGATAGAATTATTCTCCCGCATTCCGGATCTGTTGGATTTAGAAGAAGGCACTCATTTAACACCTGTTCCGGTAGATACCGAAATTTCCAGTTTATCAGCCATACTCATGGATGACGACTATTACAATTACACCACCCGGAACAGTCAGTTGGAAGAAGGCGTTCATTTAGCAAATACCGAAGCATTAATAGCCTTGAAAGCAAGAGCGTTTCTGGATTATAAAACAAGAAAAGAAAACGGTGAAAAAATAGATGACAGACAATTGCGAAAACACAAGCTGGATGTCTTCCGATTAATGTTATTCTTAACACCTGAAGATAAATTTACGGTGCCGGACAGTATAAAGAAAGATATTATTGAATTTGCCGAAGCAGTTAAGGAAGATCTTCCGGACAGGCTGATATTTAAAGAAATGGGAGCCGGTAATGTAAATGTAGAAGCAATATACCAACAGTTGCGGGTTGCATTTAACCTTTAAACAAATCCTTATCTCATTCAGCGGCACAAAAAACATCTTTAGTCCAGGTATTCCTAAAGCTGCTTCTTTGTTTGCTTCATTTCGCTAAAGATTTGTTTGGGAATTAGTCATATAAGAGATGTCAATTACGTTGCGTTATTAATAATTTTAGTGTTTTTTATCCCTGATAAGATATATTATTCCTAAATTTAAGGGATAAAATATTCATATTATGAAAATTGAACTGCTTGAGAAAAACGAATGGGAATATCGCCGTTTAATGAGTGTAGCAGAATTTAAAATGCGCTATTTAGAAGGCGATCCGGAAATTGATTTATTAAAAGCCATTTTTCTAAAACCAAACTCACTGGAAGCCCATGAAGCTTATGTAGAGTGGTTTTTATATTATAAAAAGCATACTCTGTGTTATAAAAATGATAACAATGAAAATTATAATAGAGTCATTCAGATTTATACAAAAATAATTGATTTAGACACTAACTATACAGTGCTTAAAACCGGTAAGGATAAATTGATGTATCGCTTGGGTTCTAATTATGACTCTGAAAAAAAACAACTTACTTTAAAATTAAAATTATTTGCGTTAGCCTGTGTTCAGCATAAGTTATGGTATAAAGCCATTACCAATTACAAGGAAATTTTAAAAATCTTTCCGGAAAATCAATATGCCAAGGAACAGTTAAGTTTATGCTCTTTAAAAATTCAGAGAACGGATGATTATAAAAATCCTTTGGACAATTATTTAGATTTATCAAAAAACTAAACTGATAATTTCCCCACACTTCCCTCCGCTACTAAAAAAATTACTGTCACAGTTTTTGGAGCAAAAACCCGTATGCAGGCAACTTGTGCCAGTAATTTTTTCCCCAAAGCTGTGTTACATAATGGCATCTTATAGTTCATGTCAGAGCTAGTTATTGTCATTTTGGAAAGCCAAGAACTATAAGATGCCATTATGTAAAACAGCCCCTCGGCCATTGCGCGCGAGCCCTCACTCAACGCCAACATTTTGGCAGCTTTCCATCGCACCACCCAGCCGCCAAAATACCGGCATTTCGCTCGCGCCTAAACACGTTTAGTTTTTCAACAGAAACATCGTGTCATCACTCCACCAAAACATAATTGTCTTCACTGTTTTTAAGTACTTTGTGTTTAAAGCGGTAGTCTTTGCATTGCCTTTGTACGTGCTGTTCCTTTTCATAACATAATTTGTTGTCATTCTGAGCTTGTCGTAGAAACTCAAGTATGCAGCACCCACAAAGCCAAAAATTTCCCGCAAGAGTATGGTAATAGCAGTTGTCAGGCGTTTTTTCTTCATTGCTTCGCTACCGTCTTAATGCAAAACATTTCATAAAACAAACAACTATTTACTTCTCACTTTTCCCGTTTCACTAGTCAACGCATCAAGCCGGCACAAAGCAATCACAAATTGGGTAGTTCACAACTGCTACAACCATACCCTTGCTTCCGCTACTGCCACCGCACTACGCAGTATTTGCATTGTTTTTTGAAGATGCCTCACGTTTTTCATAGCCAGTATGTTGTTGGTAGTAGTAAGCATTATAAAACACCTCCCGGCATCCCCAAAAATCAACACCAAGAAAGCGTTTTAAATTTCCGTACTGTTTGAAACATCCAATCGTTAAGCTGAACGTACTTCCAATTCAAACATTCCAAAAATTCAAAACCCTTTCATCACGACCAAACCATCAATCATCCCTTTTTATTTCTGATTTCAAAATCAGGTTCAATTCTTTAAAAACAAAAAACAGAAAAAAAGAAGGCAAATTTATTTTTCCGGGTTATCAGAAAAACCGATTCAAGCCCTTCGGGTTTTTCAAAAAATCTCCACCCTCCGGGTAGTATTTTTCGAAAAAAACCGGTTTTACTGAAACCCTCCAAAGAGATGATGGCTTTATTTTTTTCCGTTTTTTCTTTTGAAAAAATTTTATGCAAAGCGACAACGGAGTTAACCTTTAAAACATGAAAGCCATGACAAATTACATTGTGAAAACACACAAACCCGGAACGGTTTATGCTAAACCGCATTTTTTCGTATTAAACAAAGGTCTAAACAGCGGAAAACCGCAAAAAACGGCTTTTGCAAACAGTTTTGTAATCCAGTTTGCCACCTCTGAAGACTGCGAAAACTTCTACTGGATAGCCTACAGCCTTTGGCAGTCCAAATTCTGGCACCAATTCTTAAAAGGTTCCGTAGTTCCGTTTATTACTTCGGATGATTTTAAGAAAGAATTCAACAGTAAATCAAGGGAATTAATGCAGGATTTTGAAGCGCATGAAAAAGCAGTAAAAGCAATCCGCTTGCTGCAGCTTAAAGAAGAACAGTTTTACGCCAACATTAACCTGTTAAACGACCTGAAACGCTCTATTTTACATAGGTACACCCGTAAATAAAAAAAAGCCTGGTCTTGCGACTAGGCTTTCTTACTTAATCCGGAAAAGGTTACCAATCAAAACCGGACTATTTATTTTTAGATTTTGTGAACTTTTTTAAAAGCATCGATACCGAAAAACTTACAATCGCTCCGACTACCGCTAAGATAATGGTTTTTATAATATCTTCGGACGTAATGTTCGGTAGGATGCTTAAAAAAGTTCCGGCAGCAGTTCCCAACGGAATAACATTATTTGATGCCATCGCGGGGAAGATTTTTATTATCCTCCTGCAAGCGCTTTACAAGCTCTTTTTCCATTTTGGCATCTTCATCCACTGTCACCTGACTAACGGCTGATAAAGCCAAACCAACGGTTCTCAAGACCTTAAAAAACTTCGGAGTTGGTGCTTTCGCTCTTTCCACTACATTCATATTAAACCTCCTCTCTTTGCTAAAAATTAAACACCACCGTCCACACTCACAATCGATAACGGGTTAAAAGCACCATTTTTAAGCGGGTACATTTGTCCGTTAATCTGTTGGTAAAACTCAATTCCCAACGCCAAAACAAGCGGATGCGTAGAGTTAGGCGTAACTGCATTGCTGAGGTTAATTACAGCGGTTGCAGTAGTGTCCCAAGGCAAGATTGCCGTTTCGGAAGTTTCCACAACATACGTTTCGTTTTCAAAATCGATTTCCGCACCGCCGGAAATAACTTTAAAATGCGTGGTTCCGGTAGGAGCTGCAATCATATTCGCCGGAATGAAAGAGGGGATATTGGCTACCAAAGTACCCGCAACACGATCAATCGTTGAAGTAAAAGGAGCAAACAAGCTCGTTCCTAATTTACCGCGAATATTGAATTCAAACCCTAAAGTTAATTCAATCTCCCCATCGATTACATTTCGCAAACCTCTTTCCGAAACCGTATCCGCCTGGATAACTTTTACCATTGTCTGAGTAAGGCGGCTTACCATTCTGCTGTCCGCAGAATTTAACAATAATGGTCGTAAAGCTGTTCTTAAAACCTTTCCGGCTTTACCAGCTCTACCAAATTCGGAACCGTTCTCACGTGTTCTTTGGAAAGCGGGATCACTCGCTATTCTACTCGCATCAATACCGCCTTTTTCACGGGCCAAATGCCCGTCCTGTGTCTTGTAAAAGGTAATATCTCCGATAGTACCTTTCAGTTTAATTATGCCTTTCTGTCTAGCCATAACTTCAAAAATTAAATTCAAAAAATAGATTCACACTCTTTCAATCATCATCACGTTGCAACATTTCCCGATTGATTCAGAAGCAAATTTGCACACATTTTAGACTGAATCTTATGAGCACCTATACAGAGTGTCCATTTGCAAACAATTTGTCACAAATAAGAACCATTTGACCTTTAAAAAGGAAACCATTTTTTAAATAATTTTATACAAACGAAAAGTATATCAAAAGCCAATCAAAGGCATAGATAAAGTATAAATATATTTGTATTGTATGAGTAAGGAGTTAAATAGAATTTGTATATACACAAAGGATATACAGCGTATTACAGGCAAGAGTTATCGTCAAAGCACAAGATTGTATCAAAAAATAAAAAACTACCTAAATAAGCCCGAAAATCACTTTTTAAGCATTACAGAATTTTGTGAAAGTACTGGATTAAATCTCTCCGAAGTTCAGAATATGATTAAGTAAATAACTTGTTTAATTTTTGAACCGATTATTTGTAAAAAAGTAATCAAAAGACTAAATTTACACTATACGATTTGACAATAATTTGAATAGAATTTTAGGATACAAATTCGGTTACCTTAAAATTCAGAATTCAATGAAGCCTTTAAATAGCAGGAAAATTACAAGGAGTTCGATTCTCTCCGACTCCACTAAAGGCCTTTAAAACTTAATTTAAAGGCTTTTTTATTTTAAAAATTATGCTAATATTGTAATCCTATTAACCTATTAACCTATTAACCAACCCAAAAAATGAAAAAATTGTTATTCGCCCTGCTTTTTGTTTCCTTTGGTATTCAGGCGCAGCAGGCAAAATTTGACTTCCCTTTAAACGAAAACGGACAGATTATTTTTAGCGAAGTGGTAGCTGTAGACGGAAAAGCAAAAGCCGATTTGTTTACCAATTCCAAAATGTTCTTTGTTAATACGTACAAAGTAACTGCCGACAAATTAAAAATCAACAACGAAGCTTCTTCCGTTACAGACAGTCAGTATTCCATTATGACGGTTAAAATCAACGGAAGTGATGTAAAAGTGAAGTTATTTTACACGATTTCAATCTTATCAAAAGACAACAAATACAAATACGAAATCAAAAACATTCTGACTAAAACCGAAGTTTCCGAAACGCCTTTGGAAAAATTATTCGACAAAACCGCAGCCGAAAAAGCAGCACAAAAACCAAAAGCAATGGAAACTTTAACGGCTTACTACGGAGCTATCAATGCTGAAATCGAAAATATCAAATCGAACATTAAAAAGGAAATGAGCAAAGCCAATGCGAATTCCAGCGAATGGTAAAATATACAGAGTAGAAATTAAAAAGTCCCGAAATCGGGACTTTTTTTTATGGTTTCATAATTAATAACGAAGGCGTTTTGTTCAACCAGGAACTTTGTTTTTCTAAAAGCAATTTCCAGGTTTCCACACTGATTATCATTAAATCCTGCTCGTCTAAAAGTGCTTTCTCTATCTTTCGTTCCACGGCTAATTTAACGTGCTTCGGATATTTTTTACCAATTTTATCAATCTGTTCGTTAAATACGGAACTGCCTTTCAAATGGCCGGCTTTGTCTAATATCGTTACGGTTGCGTTCGAATTTTCAATCAATTGTTTCGCATAATCCAGTAAGAATAAATCGCTTTCATCCAACAACAAGACAAAAACACGGTTTGCATTTTGAAAATTTTTATCCACCAAAATCCCCACCGGAACTTCCGTTTTGGATAAAATCATTGAGGTTCTTTCGTCAAAATGAGCATTATCAAATAATTTTTCCTTTCCGGTAAATTTGTTGATTAAACTTTCCGGACTTATGATACGTGTTGTAAAACCGAGAACACGACCTAAAAATGTTCCGTCAAATATCGACTGGCTTAAACTCATCAGCACCAAATCAAAATCGCCTTGATTTGATGCTTCAACAACATCATTCTCCACTTCAATGGAACTTTTAAAAAGCGTGGTGACTTTCTGGTTGAGCTCTTCGGATGCTTGTAAGACCGGTTTAAAGCTCTCTTCTTCATACTGATCGACACTGTAAGGATTCAACTCATTACTCGGCAGGATATGCATCGCGGTTACCACGGAATTGTTGTTCATTTTCTTAACGAAATTGTTCGCCAAACGCAATAACGACTTACTTTCTTCTGCATTTTGGAACGAGAAAAGAATCTTGAATTTATTATTTTGAATAATTTCCTTAGGAAGAATTTCCGTTTTCGATTTAAAAACAAAGTTGATGATGTCCAGTGCCGGGCCGGTCATAAAAGTGGTAACCAAGGCCATGATTACCATCATCGCAAAAATTTCCGGTCTCAGAACGCCTAAGTCGTAACCGATGTTGAGCACCACAAGTTCCATCAAACCACGGGTGTTCATTAAAGCACCGATGGTTAAACTGTCTTTCCAGGTTTGGCCCACATATCTCGCCGTTAAAGCACTTCCGACAAATTTACCAATCACGGCCACTAAAATGATGTAGCCGCAAACTTGCCACAAATAAATATCATCCAACAAACCGATTTGCGTGCGAAGACCTGTAAACACAAAGAACAACGGCAATAACATCACCTGTGAAACGTCTTCCACTTTTTCGATGAAAACATTGCGGAAATGCATGCTTACCGGCATAATTACCCCGGCCATAAACGCTCCGAATAAGGCGTGAATACCAATGATTTCGGTAGCATAAGAGGAAATCAGTAAGGTTAAAAAGAAAATGGCCACCACGGGTTTGGTTATGCTGTCCGGATTGTCATACAGTTCCCCGATGCGTTTTAAGAACGGTTTTACCACTTTCAGCATCAGCAAAACATAGATGACAGCTAAGGCGATAATGTAAAGCGAACTCAGGAAAGAGCCGGCTTTTACGATGGCAATTACGGCAGCCAGAATACACCAAGCAGTGATATCGTCTGCAGCAGCGCAGGTAATAACCATCGCACCCAATTTGGTTTTGTGCAATCCTCGTTCCTGAACGATTCGCGCTAACACCGGAAAGGCCGTGATACTCATCGCAATCCCGGTAAACAGGGCGAAAGATAAAAACTCAGTGCCTTCGGGAGCAAAATCGGTATAAATAAAATAAGCCAGAAACATTCCCAGGGTAAACGGAATGACAATACTGGCGTGACTGATTACAACAGCTTCTTTGGCTTTGTTTTGCAGGACTTTCAAATCGAGCTCCATTCCTACCACAAACATAAACAGAATCAACCCTATCTGGCTGAGAAACTGAAGATTTCCCAAAGACTCCAAAGGAAACAAAGCGGTTGAAAATTCCGGAAAATAACTTCCGATAACCGAAGGCCCTAATACAATTCCTGCCAAAATTTCCCCGATAACGGTTGGCTGACCAATGCGCTTAAAAAGGGTACCGAACAATCTTGCCACAAAAACAATCGTAACAATTTGCGCTAACAGTATGGCTAACGGATGGGTAAGATTGTGTTCCAGAGAAATGAGAAATTCCTGCCATTGGCTGTTTTGAGAAGCAACCGCAACAACATTTCTGCCTTTTTCCAAGGCTTTTCCGTTCTGTACGGTCCAGTACATGATTGCCGTGGTAACGCCAATAATGCCGAAGTAAAAGAAACCGTTTCTGTATTTTTTCATAGCAAAACCAAGCGGTTGGTACTTAGCGCTTACAGACATCAATATTAGTAATAAAAAAGGAAATAAAGATTATCGGAAGAATATTTATTCTGACAGTAGTCTATATGACAAATGTCATTTTAAATAAAAGTTTGCCGCAGTAATTTTGACCTTATAAAATCATTGTTATGAGCACTACATTAATTCAGAAATACAATGTACCGGGGCCGCGTTACACCAGTTACCCAACGGTTCCTTATTGGGATGATGACAGTTTTTCAGCGGAAGGATGGAAAAAAAGTTATATAAAATCGCTTTCCGAAAGCAATGCTTCTGAAGGCATCAGTTTGTATATTCACTTGCCGTTTTGCGAAAGTTTGTGTACGTTTTGCGGCTGTCATAAACGCATTACCAAACGCCATGAGGTAGAAAACCCATACATCGAGGCGGTTCTGAAAGAATGGAATTTGTACTGCGATGTGTTTCCGGAAAAACCGCTCATAAGGGAAATCCATTTAGGAGGGGGAACACCAACCTTTTTCTCTCCTGAAAATCTTGAGCACCTCATCAACGGGATTTTTAAACGTGCCGAAAAAGCGCCCAGCCACGAATTCAGCTTTGAAGGACATCCGAACAATACCACGCGGGAACATCTTCAGAAACTATACGATTTAGGCTTCAGAAGAGTGAGTTTCGGGGTTCAGGATTATTCGGAAAAAGTTCAGAAGGCCATTCACCGCATTCAACCGTTTCACAATGTGGCTAAGGTTACGTTTTGGGCCAAAGAGATTGGTTACACCTCTATTTCACACGATTTAATATTCGGCTTACCATTCCAGACACTTGAAAATATAGTTGATACAATTGAGAAAACAAAATCGCTTTCTCCCGATCGTCTGGCTTTTTACAGCTACGCACACGTTCCCTGGATTAAAGGTAACGGGCAGCGTGGTTTTAAAGACGAAGACGTTCCGAAAGACGATGAAAAACGCCAATTGTATGAAGTGGGAAAACAGTTGCTGGCCAAAAAAGGCTATCACGAAATTGGGATGGACCATTTCGCCTTGAAAAAAGACAGCATGTACGATGCGTTCCAGCAAGGCAAACTGCACCGCAACTTTATGGGCTATACCTCATCTAAAACCCAGTTAATGATTGGCTTAGGCGTTTCATCCATCAGTGACAGCTGGTATGGTTTTGCGCAAAACGAAAAGGTACTGGAAGACTATTACGCCCGATTGGAAAAGAACGAAATCCCGGTTAGCAAAGGGCATATTCTGAATGAGGAAGATCTGATTATCCGCAAACACATTTTAAATTTAATGTGCCAGTTTACGACTTCATGGGATGAAAAGCATCAGTATTTTGAAGAATTACCAGAAGTCCTGGCACAGTTACGGGAAATGGAAAACGACGGTTTGCTCATCATACAGAAGAATGCCATCACTATAACCGAAAAAGGAAAACCTTTTGTGCGCAACGTTTGCATGGCTTTTGATTTACGCCTAAAACGCAAAGCTCCTCAAACGCAGTTGTTCTCAATGACGGTGTAAACACATGTAAAGCAGACTCGTTTATATATTTATCATCTTTTTCTTCGAATGCACGAATAGCTTAGACAATAATTCGTGCATTCGTTATTTTATATTGTTAAGTATTTGCTTAAATTTAAGAAACCTTATTTTTTAAATCATGGAAGCATTACTTCGCAAAATAGCGCTATGTACCGTCTGCCAGGAATTTCTGCCCAATGAGCCGAAACCAATTTTGTCAATGAGCAGAGAATCGAAAATCATTATTATCGGTCAGGCTCCCGGAAGAAAAGTACATGAAAGTGGTATTCCGTGGAACGATGCCAGTGGCGAAGAACTGCGACGTTGGCTGAATGTAGACCGAAATCAGTTTTACGATACTTCAATTTTTGGGATTATGCCGATGGGATTCTGCTATCCGGGAAAAGGAAAATCGGGGGATTTGCCGCCAAGACCGGAATGTGCGCCGCTATGGCATCAGCTTCTTTTGGAACAGGTAGACGAGGTAAAACTCATTCTGCTCATCGGAAATTATGCGCACAAATACTATCTGAAAGACAAAGCCTATCCTACTTTAACGGAAAACGTACTGCATTATCAGGAATTTCTGCCGATGAAGTTTTTGCCGTTGGTGCATCCTTCGCCGAGAAATAAAATATGGCAGAAGAAAAATCCTTGGTTTGAAGAGGAAGTGGTTCCGGAACTCAGAAGAATTGTTCGGGAAGCGCTTAGAAAATAATTAGCGGCAAACCGGATTGTTTTGCACAAACAGGCTCATATCACTTGGAGACACATACGGAATGCCCAATCCTAACCCGCGCATGATGAACAGCATTCCAATAAAAACCGTCACTATAGGAATGACTTTCTGAATCCTGTTGCGCATCGGAACGGTAATCAGGGTGGATGCATAAACCACCGCACTCATCATCGGAATCGTTCCCAATCCGTAAAGGAACATGTAACTTACACCAAGTAGTTCATTCTGCATGGCAATTGCCCCGAATAAAGCGACATACACCAATCCGCAAGGTAAAAATCCGTTTAACAGACCAATGGTAAACAAGGCTTTGTAGCTACGCTTTTTGAACTGACTTCCTAAAGCCGTTTTTACTTTTGAAATCAAACGGTAAACCGGTTTGGAGAAATTATTTTGGGCGAGGACTTTCTCCGGAACCAATACGAACGCAATCATCAAAACGCCAATGACAACAGACAATTGTTGCTGCATTCCCGCCAGAAAAAGCCCTTTGCCCAACAAACCAAAAACCAACCCGAAAGTCATATAGGCTACGATTCTCCCGGAGTGATACGTTAAAAGCTGTACTGTTTTTTTAGCCGGATTCTTATGGTCAAGCGGCAGCATCATCGCAATGGGCCCACACATCCCAATGCAATGCAAACTACTGATTAAGCCTAATATGAATCCTGAGTATACCATTTTTATTTTTGAAAGATAAGGGAAGAGTAATAAGGGATAAGAACCGTAACAAGAAGCTTTCCCTTTTTCCTTTTCCCTTTTCCCTTATTTCTACAAATTTACACTCTCTTTATTCAGATATCCTACGCCTTCGTATTCCCAATCTACAGTAATGTCCCAAAGACCGTCCACCAAATCTGTTTTAGGTATGAGCAAATTTGAATCGGATAATGAGAGTGTTTTCTCAAAATCCAACTTTTGGTTAGACGGTCTGTAAAAGGACACTTTACCTTTAATTTTAGTAGGATCGAACGATTTCGGAAAACTGATTAACACACCTCCGTCTTGAGGAGTAACAATCAATTTTTCCTTTAAATCGGTAGCGTGTTGCGATTTATCCAATTGCTGCTGAAATCCTAATTCTTTCTTGTAATATTCCTCAGTAACCATTTCGTGGTCGTACTGCGAATCGGATTGTACTTTAAACACGAAGTACAAAATAAACGTCATAAACAATGCAAAAGCTATGACTATTCCTGTTCCCCAATTTACTCTCATAGTTTTTATTTTTTTGAGGGATAAGGGAGAAGTGACAAGGGATAAGAACAGTAACAAAAACCTTTTCCCTTTTCCCTTTTCCCTTTTCCCTTTTCCCTTCTCACTTCCCACTAATTAAAACTTCTCGGTCCTAAAAAATTCGTCGTCGTAGTCTCCAGAAGTTCCTGATCATTATATACTTCAATCGTAATTTTTGTTTTATCGCCTTTTAAGAAGGCCGGATGGATTTCCACAAAAAGCGTTCCTTGTGCCATGCCTTCTTTATCCACTTTAAAACTTTCTTTTCCGACCATTTTGATGGTTCCTTTCGGATTGACCAATTTGAAATGGATATCGTCAAAATCGCGCACCGTTTTATTGACCACTTTGTAGGTAAACACGTTGCTGATGTTCTCACCTTTGTGCTGGAACAACTGTCCTGGAAGTCGTAAAACCGTAGCTTCCACATCGTTTCTCAAGAACAGCATCCCGATTAAAATACCGACCAAAATGGTTAAAACCGCTGCATAGCCTTTCATTCGGGTAGTGAAAACGAATTTTTCTTTTTTCACGATTTCATCTTCGGAAGCATAGCGAATCAACCCTTTCGGAAGGTTTATACTTTCCATGATGTGGTCGCATTCGTCGATACAGGCCGTACAGTTGATACATTCGAGCTGCACCCCGTTGCGGATATCAATTCCTGTCGGACAAACGTTTACACACTGGCGGCAATCGATACAATCGCCTTTTCCTAATAATTTACGGTCTTCGTTTTTCTTGAATTTTGCTCTTCCGGTTGTACCCTCACCACGAACATGGTCATACGCCACATTGATGGTTTTATTGTCGAGCAAAACACCCTGCATTCTTCCGTACGGACAGGCGATGATACACACCTGCTCGCGGAACCAGGCAAAAATGAAATAGAAAACCGCAGTAAAAATCAATAAGGCAATGAACGTGGTTACATTGTGTAACGGCCCTTGTCGTACCATATCCAGTACCTGGTCGCTGCCTACCAAATAGGCTAAAAACACATTGGCTATCATAAAGGACACCACAAAGAACAAAAACCATTTGGTCGCTTTCTTTCTGATTTTCTCGGCATTCCATTCCTGTTTGTTCAGTTTTATCTGTGAGCCGCGGTCGCCTTCAATCCAGAATTCGATTCTTCGGAAGACCATTTCCATGAAAATCGTTTGCGGGCAAAACCATCCGCAGAAAATGCGTCCGAAAGCTACCGTAAACAAGGCCAGCCCCACTACGCCGATAATCATCGAAATAACCACCAGATGAAAATCCTGCGGCCAGAACGGAAACCCGAAAATAGAGAACTTCCGCTCCATAATGTTAAACAGCAAGAACTGATTCCCGTTGATTTTTATGAAAGGTGCCGCAAACAGAAAGATCAACAAAAAATAACTGACCCATTTTCTTTTATCATAAAACCTTCCTTTGGGAATTTTAGGAAATATCCAAGCGCGTTTTCCTTCTTTGTCGATGGTGGCGATGGTATCTCTAAAACTTTCGTCTGGTAAATTAGACATGTTTTTTTGTTTTTATACCCTTTAACAGGCACAGTTTGTAATCTGATTTAATTTGCCGGTTCTTCCCATACTTCACCTTCCGGCGCTTTGGCATCTGCCGGATTGGTTCCCTGAAGACTTAACACATAGCTGGCCACTTTCTGAATATCAGACGGTTTAATGATTTCTTTCCAAGACACCATTCCTTTTCCGGCACGACCACCTTCCATGATGGTATTGAAAACATTTTTAACGCCTCCTCCTAAAATCCACTGGTTATCGGTTAGGTTGGGTCCGATGGCACCACCAGCATCGGCACGGTGACAAGCGACACAATTGGTTTCAAAAATCGCTTTACCGGCAGCTAAGTCTGCAGCATCGGTTAACAGCGTTACTTTTTCTTTGTCCATTACATCGGGAGCGGTTTTCTTGTATTCTTCCACCGCGATTTTGGCTTCAGCCATTTCTTTTTCGAATTCTGTGGTTTGGTCATCATGGCCCAGAATATGGAAACGCACTAAGTAGATGAAAGCGAACGCAATACATCCATAGAATAAATACACCCACCACGGCGGCAATACATTGTCTAACTCTTTAATACCGTCGTAATCGTGATCCATGATTAATTCGTCTTCTTCCTCAATTTTACGGGAACGCACTAATTTCTGCATCAGATTCTGATAAAACGGCGTTTGGGTAAACGGCAGATTGTCTTCGATCTCCTTCTGCTTGCGCTGTTCTTCCGTTAGCAAACTGTTTAGGATGTTATTAGTTGCTTTCAATACGATTTCCATGGCAATCAGTACAAAAAGGAATAAGAACAGAATCAGAATAACAATCGGGTACTTAACAAAGGCCGGTTTGTCGCCTGAATCGATAAAGAATTCCATTGCGAAAAAGAAAATCGAAAACAACAACGGAACTCGGACATATACTGGAAAATACTTTTTCATAACTGTCTGATTTAAAGCTCTACTGAATTATCATTTTGAAACGGAATATTACTCATTTCGGTAATTTTCTCTTTCTTATAGGTAAACACCCAGGCGTACAACCCTACAAAGAACAAGAAGAAAATAAGTAACGATATGATC
The DNA here is from genome assembly GCF_000430025.1 of Flavobacterium suncheonense GH29-5 = DSM 17707. GTDB lineage: Bacteria > Bacteroidota > Bacteroidia > Flavobacteriales > Flavobacteriaceae > Flavobacterium > Flavobacterium suncheonense. The sequence continues at coordinate 42,034 of NZ_AUCZ01000011.1, read as the reverse complement.
GGATAAATCTCAATCCCTGAGATGGTTTCCATATTGTGTTTGATGAATTTTAACATGACTTCTTAGTTTTATTATTCCGCTTGTTTTACTTTAATATCGGTTCCTAAGCGCTGTAAATAAGCGATTAAGGCTGTGATTTCACGATCTTTCATCGGTACGAAGTTTTCGCCTCTTACTTTGGCGTTTTTCATGCTTTCCTCATAACTTTTCACGAAATCCGGATCGTTTTTAAGGTTTTCCTCAATTTTGGCAGATTGTGTGGCAATGCTTTTCTGTGCGTTGGCAATATCTTCATCGGTATAAGGCACGCCCAGTTTTACCATAACCCGCATTTTGGCTTCGGTTTTGGAATAATCCATCGGTTTGTTGTCGAACAGCCATTTGTAGCCCGGCATGATGGAACCGGCTGATGTACTTTGCGGATCCCACATGTGGTTGAAATGCCAGTTGTCGTTGTATTTTCCACCCACGCGCATCAAATCCGGACCGGTACGTTTAGAACCCCATAAGAACGGGTGATCGTACACATATTCACCTGATTTTGAATATTCTCCGTAACGGGACACTTCAGAACGGAACGGACGCACCATTTGCGAGTGACAGCCCACACAACCTTCACGAATGTACAAGTCACGGCCTTCCAATTCCAGTGGTGTATATGGTTTTACACTGGTAATGGTCGGAATATTGGATTTTACGACCAAAGTCGGTACAATCTGGATAATTCCTCCGATTAAAATCGCTATGGTTGCCAAAACAGTCAACTGAATTGGTTTTCTTTCTAACCAGCCGTGGAATCTCTCGCCTTTTAATCGGTTTGGAGAAATTTTGGCTAAGGCTGGTGCTTCGGCTAATTCATCTTCTACCGGTTTACCTTTTTTAACCGTCATGATGATGTTATACACCAATACCAACATCCCGATAATGAACATGGTTCCTCCTGCTGCACGCATCGCATACATCGGCATGATTTCTTTTACGGTTTCAAGGAAGTTTCCGTAAACTAAAGAACCGTCAGGATTGAACTGTTTCCACATCTGCGCCTGAACGAATCCGGCCACATACATAGGTAAGGCATATAAAATGATTCCCAAAGTTCCAATCCAGAAATGGAAGTTGGCTAATTTTTTAGAGTACAATTCGGTTTTGGTCATTCTTGGAATTAACCAGTAAATCATACCGAAAGTAAGGAATCCGTTCCAAGCTAAGGCACCTACGTGTACGTGTGCTACGATCCAATCGGTAAAGTGTGCAATGGCGTTCACGTTTTTCAGCGAAAGCATCGGGCCTTCAAAAGTGGCCATACCATAACCGGTAATAGCAACAACGAAGAATTTCAAAATCGGTTCGGTTCTTACTTTGTCCCAAACACCTCTTAAAGTCAATAATCCGTTAATCATACCACCCCAAGACGGTGCAATCAGCATTACGGAGAAAACAACTCCTAAGTTTTGTGCCCAATCCGGTAAAGCAGTGTACAATAAGTGGTGCGGACCTGCCCAAATATATAGGAAAATCAACGACCAGAAGTGAATGATGGATAATCTATACGAATAAACCGGGCGATTTGCCGCTTTCGGAATGAAGTAGTACATCAATCCTAAGAATGGTGTCGTCAGGAAGAACGCTACGGCATTGTGACCGTACCACCATTGCACCAAAGCATCCTGAACCCCGGCGTAAACGGAGTAACTTTTCAAACCGTCCACCGGCAAAGCCAAACTGTTGAAAATGTGAAGCACGGCTACGGTAACGAAAGTGGCGATGTAAAACCAAATCGCTACGTACAAATGGCGCTCTCTTCGGTTTAAAATCGTCATAATCATGTTGATACCGAAAGTTACCCAAATGATGGCGATGGCAATATCGATTGGCCATTCCAGCTCGGCATATTCTTTTGAAGTGGTGTAACCTAACGGTAACGAAATGGCCGCCGCTACGATGATGAGCTGCCAGCCCCAGAAATTGATGTTACTGAGCACATCACTCCACATACGGGTTTTTAATAAGCGCTGTAAAGAATAATAAATTCCGGCAAAAATGGCGTTCCCGACGAAAGCAAAAATTACCGCATTGGTATGTAAAGGACGTAAACGACCATAACTTAGCCATGAAATTCCGTCGGTCATGTTCGGGAACAGATACATCGTGGCAATTAAAAGTCCCACAAGCATCCCTACTACTCCAAAAACAATTGAAGCATACAGGAACTTCTTTACAATTTTGTTGTCATAATAAAATTGTTGCACTTCCATAATTAGTTTTGTTTTTCTATTTGTGTTTTGGATTTTTTACTGTTTTTTGTTTTCAGCTCATCTTCGAACAACATGCGAACCGATGGCGTGTAATCGTCGTCAAACTGACCGCTTTTTACCGCTTTTATGAAAATGTATAAAAACGTCAGCGCCACAACGATACTGATGGAGATTAATAAATAAATAACACTCATACCTAAAAATTTATAGTTCAAAATTACTTTAGCGGTTGCGGATAAAACATGACTTTTATCATACCGCCTTATTTATTTTCTTGCGAAATAATTACTCATGATAGTTACGAAACTCACAATGGTTACGGTGCTTAACGGCATAATGATGGCCGCTACCAACGGTGACAGGTTTCCGCTAACTGCAAAACTCAGTCCAACGATATTATAAAGCAGTGACAGGGCGAAACTCATGTAAATCGTTTTCATGGCATTTTTGGAGAGTTTCAGGAAATAACCGATTTTGGAAAACTGTGTCGCATCCAGAATCCCGTCGCAGGCTGGGGAAAAGACGTTGACGTTTTCGGAGATGGAAATTCCGACATTGGCTTGTGCCAAAGCTCCGGCATCGTTTAAGCCATCGCCTACCATCATGACGTTTTGCCCTTCTTTTTGGAGGTTTTCGATAAACTGAAGTTTTTGCTCCGGTTTCTGATTGAACACTAACGTGGTTTTGGATGGCAGCATTTTTTCTAAAATCTTTCGTTCCCCGTCATTATCTCCGGATAGAACAACCAGATTGTATTTTTTTGAAAGCTTGTCAAACAATGGCTCCAGCCCTTCCCGATATTGATTGTTGAACACATAACTTCCTTTGTAAACGCCGTCGATTTCTACGTGAACTTTGGTTTTTTTATGAGTGTTCTCGCTCAGGTGCTGTAAAAATTGGGACGAACCCAACTTTATCGTATGCGCGTCAGCAGTGGCGAAAATGCCTTTCCCAATAATCTCTTCAAAATGAGACGTTTCTGATTTTTCCTGATTCGGGATGAAATCATACAATCTTCGGCTTAGCGGATGGTTGGAACCGCGTAACGCATTTTTAAGTAGTTTTAGTTCGTAATCGTTTAAAGGTGTTCCTTCGTAAATAATGGATGTTTTTTTATTGGTAGTGATGGTTCCGGTTTTATCGAAAACAACGGTGTCAACTTTGGCCAATTGCTCAATAACCGTGGCGTTTTTCAGGTAAATTTTTCGGTAACCCATCAGTCGGAGTACATTTCCTAACGTAAAAGGCGCTGTTAAGGCCAAAGCACAAGGACAAGCCACAATCAGAATCGCGGTAAAAACATTAAAAGCGGTGGTTACATCCCTGAAAATCCAGAATCCGAAGGAAACAAAGGCCAATAACAACAAAGCCGGAGTAAAATAACGACTGATGGTATCGGTTATGGTTTTGTATTTTCGGTCGAAATGTTTCTGGAAAACGTCGTTGCTCCACAATTGTGTTAAATAACTTTGGGAAACCGAATGCAGCACTTCCATTTCGATGACGTTTCCAATCTGTTTGCCGCCGGCGTAGATTTTGTCACCTGATTTTTTTTCAATAGCAACGGCTTCTCCGGTTACAAAACTGTAATCGATGGCGGTTTTTTCAGATATCAGAATACCATCAACCGGAATGAGTTCCTGATTGCGGATTAACAATCGGTCACCTTTCTGAATGTCATACACCTGAATCGCCTCTTCGGATTTATCGCTTAAAATCTTGGTAACGGCAATTGGGAAATAAGACTTATAATCGCGCTCAAACGAAAGGAAATTGTAGGTTTTCTGCTGAAACATCTTTCCTAAAAGCATGAAGAAAATAAGGCCGCACATGCTGTCGAAGAAACCTTGTCCGTAGCCCATCGCAATATCAACGGTGCTTCGGACAAACATCACCACAATCCCCAAAGCAATCGGAATGTCGATATTTAACATCTTGGATTTGATGCTTTTCCAGGCCGAAACGTAATAGCCCCAAGCCGAGTAGAAAAACGGCGGCAAAGCCAGCGCGAAAATCAGCCAGCGGAAAAACCCTTTATACTGTTCAATCCAGAACTCGCCCACTTCAAAATATTCCGGAAACGACAAAAGCATGATGTTTCCGAAACTGAAAAACGCCACCCCGATTTTATAGTATAAACTGCGGTCGACTTCTTTTTTCTTGTTTTCGTAATTCTCCAGACTTATGTAAGGTTCGTATCCAATGGAACTCAAAAGCAAAACAATTTCTTTTAATGAAACGTTGCCAGAATTGAATGTAATACGGACTTTTTTCTCGTGAAAATTAACCTGAGAAGCGGCAATACCCTGATTCAGCTTATTGAGATTTTCCAGAATCCAGATACAGGAACTGCAATGAATATGCGGAATATAAAGCGTGGCGATTTGGGTATGCTCTTCGTTGAAATCGAGTAGTTTTTCTGCGATGTCGGCATTATCCAGGAAGTCGTATTTCCCTTTAATGTCCTGCGGAGTGGCTCCGGGCGCGGTTTCAAAATCGTAATAGCAGGTTAAATCGTTCAGACTGAATATCTCGTACACCGTTTTGCATCCGGTACAACAGAACGATTTTTCGTCAAACTGAATTTCTTCCGCTTTTACAATATTGTTGCCGCAATGGAAACAATTTTGTGTGTTCATAATTTGCTCATTTTACCTGACACAAAATTCCGCCAGTTTAACATATTAAAATATGATTTTTGTCATAGTTTAGTATCTTTGCATAAACAATTGAATTTTATGAGTAAGTGTGAACAATGCATCGTTCGGGAATTCAGTGCTTTAAAGGCGCTGAACAAAGACGAATTGCTTAAACTTGCCGATTGTAAGACCTCTTACGTAGTAAAAAAAGGTGAAGTCATTTTTGACGAAGGCGATCATCTTGACGGAATCTTTTGTGTAAAAGACGGTGTCTGCAAACTCACCAAACTAAGTTCCAACGGAAAAGACCAAATTGTAAAACTGGTGGCCCGCGGAGAATTGTTGGGACAACGCTCGCTTATTAGTGAAGAACCTACTAATTTAAGTGCCGTAGCGCTGGAAGACATGACGGTTTGTTTTGTGCCGAAAAGCCAGGTAATGGATTTTTTCAATGAAAACAACAAATTTTCGCTGGGCATGATGAAAAACGTTTGTCACGATTTGAAAGAAGCCGACAACGTTCTGGTAAATCTGGCTCAGAAAAACGTAAAAGAGCGTTTGGCGGCCACACTGCTGTACCTGCACGATTCTTTTGGCGTGAACGAAGACGGATCGTTAAAACTGCATTTATCCCGCGAAGAAATTTCCAGTATCATAGGAACCGCGACCGAAAGTTGTATCCGATTGTTATCCGAATTCAACAAAAGTGGTCTGATTGAACTCAGCGGTAAGAAAATTATCCTGAAAGACAAAAAAGAACTGAGAAAGTTAGCCGAATAGTATAGCACTTCCTTTCAGCTGCTTATCAAAATAGTAAGCCACGAATTCACAAATTGCTCCTGTTTTTACAGTACTAAATTCGCGAATTCGTGGCTTTTTATTTAAAATCTGTATTTAAATTATTCCGGCATTACAATGGGACCGTTCCACTCCATGATGCCGCCTACCAGATTGTAAGTATTCGCGAAGCCCATTTGCTGCATGATGCTGCAGGCCTGTCCGCTTCTTCCGCCGGAACGGCAATAGATGTAATAATTTTTGGTTTTATCCAGTTCATCTACCTGATAAATAAAACCTTGTCCTTTGTAAATATCGATGTGCATGGCGCCGGGAATGATGCCTTCGTTCCATTCGCCTTCGGTTCGTACGTCCAGGATTACGGCGTTTTCATCTTCCTGTGCACCTTGCCACCATTGTTCTTGTAAAATGTCCATGTTGCTTTTTTGTCAAAAATACTATGCTTTGATGGAACAACCAATAGCTTTCGTAGTTTTTACAGGCACTTCCTGATTTTTTAATAATGCATCTACGGCATTTTCCACATATTTGGTTTTTACGGCTTCTTCATCGGAATAATTATCGTCGATGGCTCCGATATATTGTACCACATTACCTGCTTTTGTTTTTTGTAAAACGTATACGTGAGGTGTTTTAGTTGCTCCGTACTGCGGATAAATTTTCTGTCCTTCGTCGAATAAATACGGGAAGGTGAAACCTTTTTCTTTGGCGCGTTCTTTCATTAATTCAAAGCTGTCCGCCGGCTGTACTTCCGGATTGTTCGGATTGATGGCAATTACCGGATAACCCAGTTTTTTGTATTTTTTGTCTAAGGCGATAATACGGTCTTCATACGCTTTGGCATACGGACAGTGATTGCAGGTGAAAATCACGATAAATCCTTTGGCTTCCTTGAAATCGGCTAAGGAAACTTTTTTGTCGTTTACATTTTTCAGACTGAAATCGGTGGCTACATCGCCAATCTGATAACCGGAATCGGATTTTACCAAAGTAAACGCACTAATTAGACAAACAAGGGCAAAGACGGCAGTAATTTTAAGTGTTTTCATAATTTAATTATTGATGATTGATAGTACTTCTTTTTCCAGTTCTTCGTAAGTGAAAGAGCGTTCATAAAATTTTCGCTCTTTACGGTTATAGATGACTGTTGCCGGTATTGCGCCGCTCCAGTCTTTATCGACTTTTTCAATCCAGGCATTGGCATCGGGGTCGTCCAGATGGATTACTTCGGATTGCAGGTTTTTCTTCTTCACAAAAGGAAGCAGGCTGGTTTCCACTTTTTTCGGCATATCCATGCTTACTAAAATGACTTTCACGTTTTTGTCTTTATATTTTTCGTTGAGTTGTTCGAAATAAGGCAATTCTTTTACACACGGTAAGCACCAGGTCGCCCAGAAATTGATAACATAAGTGGTGGCATCGGATTGGCTGAAAATCGGTTCCAGTCCTTTGAAATCGCAGGACGGGATTTTTACAGACTCATCCTGATACACTTTTAAAGGCGTTAAGCCTTCCGTAGCGGTAGTTTTACTTTGCTGGGCAAATGAAAAATTAACAAGCAACAGCAACAAAGGCAGTAATCTCATTTTCCGGATTTAAGAATTTAAAATTAAGTATTCTGAATTTTCCCAACCTGTTAATTAACAAAAATTTAATCGGCAGAAACAAATAAAAAAAGCGGACAGAATTGCTCCTGCCCGCTTAGCTGTTTTTGTTATTCCTGATTAGTTAAGAATTAACTTTTTAGTGGCTTTTTTACCTTCAGATTCAACAGACAGCATGTAAATTCCTTTCTCTAAGCCGTTAAAATTCAGCTCCTGATTAAACATGGCTCCTGTTGAATTAAATACATTATTGTAAACATTTCTTCCTCTCATGTCGTATAAAACAACATTTACTTTATCGGAAGTTGCCAATTGGATGTTTACGTTTCCGTTGGACGGGTTAGGCCATACGTTGAAGGTTTCGAAATTGTTTTCAGCAGTTGCTAAAGTTCCGGTAACCACAAAGTTGTCAATGATGGCGCCTTCCTGATTAACCGCCTCATCGGAAACAAAAGTAAATCGGAAGATAATATTAGAAGCCGGTGTAGCACCTCCCTGACCAAAAGGAGCCAAACTATGGGTATAATTTCTCTTATTACCGTTCATGCCATTCCCTCCCGAAGGAGCCGTATTGTAACTTCCTGTCCACTGTTTTCCGACACAGTTAAAGCAATCTACTCCGTTAGGCATTCTGGAACTGTTGTACCAGTTTGGATCTGCTGCCGTTCCCAGCACATCCCAGGTTGTTCCGTTGTCGGTAGAATATTCAAAATACATTAAATCCCAATTTTCTTCGAAATCAAAAGCCATGTCAAAACTCACCGTTGGATTCGAAACATTTGTCAAATTGTAACACTGTGATACCAGATACGAAGTTGTATTATCCGGATAATTCCCGGATAACTTAGTGGCATAAACCTGAGAACCTGCAACAGTATTGCTTAACACCGTTTTAGTAGAAGTTCCTCTTTGCCAAACTGTATTGGTCGTTCCGGATTCGTCTATGGAAACCAAATTATCAGAAACAGCATTGAATGTGTTTACTGTATTTACCGTACCATTATCATTTACTGTTAACAATATGGTTTTGGAGTTATTTGCAGCAATTCCATCATTGGTTATCGTAGTGGTTACATTTAGGGCATGTGTACCTCTTGTCAAACCCGAAACAGCAATTGGGTAATTTACAGTTGCACAATTTGCAAGGGTTCCGTTCCATACTAGGTTCGTGTTAACGCCACCATCAATGTTATAAGAAATAGAAACTGAAGAAATAGGGTTAGAACCCGCATTTTCAAAAACAATAGAAGCCGAATAAGGCGCTCCACAAGTAATACTGGATGATCCCGTAATCGATTTTAAAGAAACATCATTAGTTTGTGCTGCATATCCGTTACCAATATTAACAGCCATCCAGGCATCTGTAACAGCGATAACTTCAGGACTGCTTGCACAATATAATGAATTGGCTACTGCTAAAGTTGCAATACGCGCATCGGAAAAAGTAGCATTTGGTGTTAAATAATCTCGCTCTGCATAGTAGGCAATCTGTGAGGATTTTGCCATACCAATCCCGGTAACATCATAGGTATCTCTTTGAGCTATCGGCGCATTGTTAGTTCCGGCTTTTCCTGCTGTTAAAATATAAAACCAATGATTAAATACTCCACTGTTGTTGTGTACTCCGCAGTAATCATTACCGGATGATGGACTGCAATTACCATCATTGGCAGTTGTTGTATAATATGTTCCTCTAAAGGTATCCGGATTCCCTCTTGTTAACGGATAACTCATTGAACGCAAAGGATTGGTTGACAACTGTTCTCCTATTTTCCAAACGGCCAATGTACCTGGTGAAGCAGTATCCTGACCTGCATTAAGATTCCCGAATTTAGCATATTGTTCAATACATGCTCCCCAAATATCTGAGAAGCCTTCATTCATAGCTCCCGATTGGTTTTGGTAAGCTAAATTAGCCGTGTACTGACACACCGCATGACCAATTTCATGCCCAAGAACATCTACGGATGTAAGCGGGCTTCCATTTCCGTCTCCGTAACGCATTACACTTCCTGTCCATTGTGCGTTAAACCATCCGGCTCCACCCGGAACATCATCGTAATGAACATAGCTTCTAATCTGACCATTGTTGTCGTCGTAACTGTCTCTGTTAAAAATATTTTTCCAGAAATCAAAGGTTTTCATGGCTCCCCAATGCGCATCCAAAGCGGCGTTATCTTTTGCTGCATTGTTATATTCGGCAGCGGTCCAGTTGTTATCATTGTCTTCAAAATGGGTTGAAGGCATTGTGTTAGTACCGGCACTGTTATAGGTTACAATACCGTTTCCTCTTGTAGTATCTTCTAAGACATATTTATTTAAAGTAGTATTAAAAGTAGTTTCTATAGACCTGTTACCACTGTATCGCGTGTCTGCAGAAGCGGCTACTAAAGCAGAACTACTCCCTACTGTAATGGCTTCAATTTGTTCGGAATACTGCTTAATGTCTTTATCAGAAATCAATCCGTGGGCATGTTTAATGATAGGATTTCTAAACAGTATTGCTCCCGAAATTGCATCAACAAAGACTTCTTCACGCAAAATAGGTTCAACGGCGTAAATGTCGTATTTGTATGCTAAACGAACCTCTCCTGTTTTAACGATTGGGAAAAGTACCAATTCTCCTGAAGGTTTTGCATACTCCATCAACTTAGCCTGATCCGGATCGTCCCACAAATACTTGGTTGCATTGGTTTCATTAACTGCAATTGAAAATGCAGATTCTTTTGTTAGGACAGAATTTAGGTTGGTAGCAGAAGCATTATACAATTCACCATTTACAGAAACGGCCTTTCCGTCTTTTGAGTGAACAATAAATACTCCAAATTCAATTTTAATTCCTTTATAATATTGTTGCAGTCTTTCATGACTCATTCCGGTAACATCGGTGGTGGTTCGGATAGTCTGATAGGAATAGTTTTTGTCCAGTTTATACAATTTCTCAAATTTTGAAATTGCAAAATCCTTTGAAGATGGCACATCCAAGACTAGGGTTTTCTGATAAGCAACATCTTCATCATACTTATTATGTTGCGCTATTCCTTCGTAAGTAAAGGCTAACAACATACAAGCAATAAAGAAATAATTCTTTTTCATTAGCTTTTTGTTTTTAGTTAAGTTAGTCAGACAGCAATATTAATGAAAAATTAACACAAAACACATAAAATTTTATATTTCAAAAAATAATTTATTGACTAACAAATGCTTACAACACAAACAAAATTTGATTTCTAATAATTTCGCTTCAATTTTTAACAAACTTTTAATACAATACTTGTATATACAATTAAAAACATTACTACATTTGTATCGACAAATTTAATAATGAAATGAAAATCGAAGAAATCATAAAATCGACTAAAGCATTGTCACCGTCCAAAAAAACGGTGCTAAATATTCTTTACACGCAAAATATTGTTTCGGAGAAATTCGCCGAAGTTTTAAAACCTTACGATTTGTCTAGCGAACAATATAATGTACTGCGCATTTTAAGAGGTCAGAACAGCAAACCTACCAATATGTGTGCCATTCAGGAGCGGATGCTGGCCAAAACCAGTAACACTACCCGATTGGTTGACAAATTACTCCTAAAAGATTTGGTTACAAGAGAAATTTGCGCCCAAAACCGCAGAAAAATGGAAATCACTATTACCCAAAAAGGACTTGATTTGTTAGCTGAATTGGATCCGCAGGTAGAACAACACGAAGCGCTTTTTGGACAAAACCTTACGCAGGACGAATTAGAACAATTAAACAATTTACTGGAGAAATTCCGAACCATTTAAAATGAGCAATTTCATAAAACACCAAAACTGGCGCTACGCAACCAAAAAGTTCGACGCGACCAAAAAAATATCCACCGAAGATTTAGAGATTTTAAAAGAAGCGATACGTCTAAGTTCTTCGTCTTACGGTTTACAACCTTATAAAGTACTAATTGTAGAAAATCCAGAATTGAGAGCCAAATTACAGCCTGTAGCTTGGGGACAAAGCCAAATTATTGAGGCCTCACACCTATTTGTTTTTGCTAACATAGTAAACTTAAGCGACAAGGAAATAGACAAATACATCAAAAACATCGCAGAAACAAGAGGCATTCCGGTGGAAAATATTAGTGGATACGGCGATTTTATGAAGTCGAAAATCACTTCGCTGCCGGAAGACGTAAAAAACAACTGGACCGCAAAACAAACCTATTTAGCCTTAGGTAACCTGTTGAATGCCGCTGCCGAGCTTCAAATCGACGCCACACCAATGGAAGGTTTTGAACCGGAAAAAGTAAACGAAATTTTAGGTCTTAACGAACTTGGCCTAAATGCAGCGTTAATTGCAACGGTGGGTTATCGTCATCAAGATGATGCCAATCAGCACAATGTTAAAGTCCGTAAATCAAAACAGGAATTATTTATAAATTTATAACCTTTAAAACTCAATTAATAATCATGAAACAATTAAAATCAATTGCATTAGCGTTAGTAGTAGCTTTAGGAACCATGACTGCTTCCGCTCAAACCACAAAAAAAGTAGATGTAGCCAAAAGTAAACTTACTTGGGTAGGTAAAAAAGTTACCGGACAACACGACGGAACCATTACCTTAAAAGAAGGTGCTTTAGTGTTCAAAGGAAAAAAAATTGCCGGTGGTAACTTTACCGTAGACATGACCACTATCAACAGTACAGATTTAGAAGGAAAAGGAAAAGAAAAATTAGACGGTCACTTAAAAGCAGACGATTTCTTCGGTGTTGAAAAATTCCCGACTTCTAAATTGGTATTCAAAACAATCGGAACAAAATCCAACAATACTTACGCAATTACTGCTGATTTAACCATTAAAGATATCACACACCCAATTACTTTTGACTTGGTGGTAGGCAAAAACGTAGCTACGGCCAAATTAATGATTGACAGAACAAAATACGATATTAAATACGGATCAAAATCGTTCTTTGAAAGCATTGGAGACAAAGCTATCAACGACGAATTCGAATTGAACGTAAACTTGGCATACTAATCCCAAGCACATACAATCTTTTTAAAATCCTGAATTACAACGTTCAGGATTTTTTTATGCCCAAAAATGATTTAAAAAATAGTTGCTACAAGTTTCAGCAACAGAAATTGCAACAAAGTGCCTTTTTTACAGATTTTGATACTAACTTTAACCGCGCTATTTTGCAGTCACAATAACAGCTAAAAAAACGGAGTTACCAGAATACGAAACTCATACTTCATGAAAAAGATCTTAGTTATAGACAATTACGACAGTTTCACCTACAATTTAGTGCATTATCTGGAAGATTTGAACTGCGAAGTAACCGTGTTCCGCAACGACGAATTCACCATCGACGAAGTACAGCCGTTTAACAAAATACTGCTTTCTCCGGGACCAGGAATTCCGGACGAAGCTGGGTTGCTCAAAGAAGTCATCAAAACCTATGCGTCTACCAAAAGTATTCTGGGCATTTGCCTTGGCCAGCAAGCCATTGGAGAAGTTTTTGGCGGAAGTTTAACCAATCTTGAAAAAGTGTATCACGGCGTGGCAACTCAGGTAAAAATCACCGTTACGGACGAACTGCTTTTCAAGGATTTAGCCGAAAAAATCGAAGTCGGGCGCTACCATTCCTGGGTGGTTTCCAACGCGAATTTCCCGGAGATTCTGGAAATCACTTCCGTGGATGAAAACGGTGAAATCATGTCGCTCCGTCATAAAATTTACGATGTCCGCGGCGTGCAATATCATCCCGAAAGCGTGCTCACACCCCACGGAAAGAAGATTCTTGAAAACTGGATAAACAGCTAATCACAGGCACTTTTTTCGCTGCAATTTTATGGGCGTTACCACAAGGGTCGGGCTGTACACTATATCTTTTTTGCGTCTGAAAAAGCCACAAAAAAGGATGCCGTTTCCATCCCTAACGCAAACAAAAAACACTAAAAAAACAACCAAAAAACCATCCAAATTTCTCACCTGTTTCTGGAAATTAAATCCGGTTTTTGAAGTTTAAAAACAGAGAATTCTGGTCGAAAATTTATCCAAATCGGCATTAAAAAACCAGCTCATTCCGAACCTTTTTACAGTCGTTTTTCCAGCCAAATTTTCATCCATTTTGGAACACAATATGCTCAAAAAACTTCCTGACCTCAACCTTAATTTCAGAAAATCACCTCCTGAAAATTAACAAAATCAGCAACAATTTTATCAGTTTTGTGAGCTGTACAGATGCAATCAGAAGTCAAAATTCGTTTGGAAATCTGCAGCAAAACCACTTCAAAAAACAGTAAGAAACCTCTAAAAAATACGCAATTTATTGGTGCTTAAATTTAAAAAAATGAAAGCCTTTTTACAGGCCGCCAAAACATCAAAAAGGAACCATTGTCGGAAGTTCATTCCTCAATTTTGTTCAAAATAACGAAATTTCAGAAATTGAAAATATTATAAAAGAATTTATTTAAATAAATAGTTCTAATTATTTGGTATTCAATTTTATAGATATCAATAATAGATTTTGTCTATATACTAAAAAAGGCTGCTTTTATCACTAAAAACAGCCTTTTTCTTCCATTGAACCCGGGGATCGGACCCGGAAATTCAACAGTATAAAATTAGGAAATTTTATTTTAAAAACAGGCATTATTTTTCAGAAAAAATCACTCACCCACTCTACTTTTTCTGAGCTCTGAAATCGAAATTATTCACTGTTAAAAAAATGTTAAATAAAATTTAAACAAACGTTTAATTTAAACAAGTGTTTAATTTTGTACCCGAATTTAAAATCAAATTACAATGACTGATTTTAACGATAAACAAATCGAAATTTTGCAAGCCGCCGAAACGCTGTTTGCCGAACACGGTTTTGATGGAACTTCGGTGCGCGACATTGCCAAAATCGCCAACGTGAACATCGCGATGATTTCGTACTATTTCGGCTCCAAAGAAAAGCTGCTCGAAGCGTTAATTATGTATCGCATTTCAGGCTTGCGTTTACAAATGGAAAACCTGTACCGCGAAGACCTTACGCCTTTTGAAAAAATTGACCGCCTGATTGAGTTGTACATCAAACGCATCAATCAGAACAAAGGCATGTATCAGATTATCCATTTTGAAATTTCTTCCGGAAAACGAATCATCAATTGTGAGGCGTTCAACGAAATGAAAAAACACAATCTGGACATACTGAAAAGCATCGTTGCCGAAGGTCAGGACAAAGGCCTTTTCCGCAGAGACATAAACGTGGTGCTGCTTCCTACGACAATTATGGGAACGTACTTCCATTTTCAGATGAACAAACCGTTCTTCAAAGACATTCTGAATTTGAAAACCGAGGAAGACATCAACCACTATGTTCTTACCGAACTTACCGATCACATCAAGAAAACCATTAAAGCCCTTTTATCCTATGACAAGTAATTCACTAAAGCTGGGAATCTTGTTCTTGCTCGGGACTTTTGCTGTCGCTGCACAGGAAAAGAAAAACCTCACGCTCGAAGAAGCTATTCAGCTTGCAGTTACACAAAGCACCGAATCCAGGTTGGCCGACACGAAAGTCGCCACCAAAGAATTCGAGATGCAAACCGTTAAAAACAAACAATACCCCGATTTAAAAATCAGCGGACAGTATCAGCGGTTAACCAATGCCGACGTCGATTTTAAACTTGGCGGAGCATCCGGCGGCGCTGCTCCCAAAGTAAACCAATTGCTGTTGGGAAATGCTACGGCTTCCGTACCGTTGTTTGCCGGTTTTAAAATCCAGAACAGCATCAAAGCTTCCGAAAGTTTACTCGAAGCGGAACAATATCAGGCGAAAGACACCAAGGAACAACTGGCGCTGGAAACCGTAAAACTGTATGTGAGTTTATACAAAGCCCAGGAAAGCGAAAAACTGATTCAGGAAAACATCAAACGTGCCGAGCAACGCGTAAAAGATTTCAAAGCCATGGAACAAAACGGCCTGATTGCAAGAAACGATTTGCTGAAAGCCCAATTACAGGTTTCCAATTATCAGATTGCTTTGGAAGAAGCCCGAAAAAACAGCAACATCATCAATTTTCAGCTGGCAACGCTTTTGAAATTGCCGGAAGAAACTCAAATAACGCCAAATTCTGCCCTTTTTGCCCAAAAAACAGAACTGAGTACTGCTTCAACCGATATTTCTTCCAGAAACGATTTAAATGCAATCCGTGCGCAACAAAAAGCAGCAGAAGCCAATGTAAAAATCGCACAAGGAAATTATTATCCGGCTTTAAGTCTGATGGGCGGTTATGTCGCTTTGGATCTGCAAAATGTAATGACCGTAACCAACGCAATGAATTTCGGAGTGGGATTATCGTATGATCTGACGTCCATCTTCAAAAACGGCAAAGACGTAAAAGCCGCCAAAAGCAAAGCCAAAGAAGCGGAACAATCGCTGGACATTCTAACCGATAAGGCAAAAATCCAGATGCAGACCGCCAACGAAAATTATCTTTTGGCCCAAAAACAAAACGTGGTTTACCAACAAGCTGTGGAACAGGCCAATGAAAATTACCGCATCGTAAAAGACAAATACGACAACGGTTTAGCCGATACCAACGATTTGCTGGACGCCGATGTGCAGCAACTGCAATCCAAAATCAACGAAGCGTATTCCAAAGCGGATATTGTTCAGAAACAGTACGAAGTTCTGGCCGCCGCCGGAAAACTAACCTCATCATTAACCAAAAACTAATCTAATTTCTTTAATCATGGAAAAGAGACCGTCCAATAAAAAATTCATCCTCATAATCAGCACTTTGGTCATTCTGGGAGCGGCTTACGGAATTTTTAAATACTTACACGCACAGGCACACGAAGAAACCGACGACGCGCAAATTGAAGGAAACATGAACCCGATTATTCCGAGAGTTTCCGGTTATGTGGCTAAAGTGTATGTAAAAGACAACGATTTCGTTAAAAAAGGTGACACGCTTTTCGTCATCGACAACAAAGATTATCTGGTAAAAGTGGAAGAAGCCAAAGCCGCTCTGGCCGCTGCCGAAAACTCATACGAAGTATCCAAAGCCGATGTAGGTGCCGCTGCGGCCAACATTTCCATTTCAAGCGCAACGATTCAATCGAATGCCGGAAGTATCGAAGCTGCCAAAATCCGTCTGGAAAGAGCCAGCAACGATTTTGAGCGTTATGCGAACCTGTATCAGAACCACTCCATCACCAAACAACAATACGAGCAGGCTTTAGCAGCGAAACAGGAAGCACAGAAACAAGTGGAAATCCTGCAACAACAACGTCAGGCCAACATTCACCAACGTGAAGCGGTGGCGTCGAAAACAACCGTTGCCAGTAAACAGACAGAAGTAGCGGCTGCCAATATTAAACGCGCTCAGGCAGTTTTAGAAGCGGCTCAGATTAATTTAGGCTACACAGTAGTTACGGCTGCGATTGACGGACAGGTTTCCAGCATTGATATTCAGGAAGGCCAAATGGTTCAACCGGGTCAATCTTTGTTTTACATCGTAAACAATACTGACCTTTGGGTAGTGGCAAACTTTAAAGAAACACAATTGAACAAAATGCGCGCCGGCCAAAAAGTAACCTTAACGGTTGACGCTTACCCTGATACCGAATTTGAAGGCGAAGTAAACTCGTTCTCTCCGGCTACAGGTGCCCGTTTTTCAATCCTTCCTCCGGATAATGCAACCGGAAACTTCGTAAAAACCATTCAGCGTTTGCCGGTTAAAATAAAATTAACTGCCAGCAATGATGCCGAAAAAGTAAAATTATTGCGTCCGGGAATGAACGTAGAAGTAGATGTACACGTAAAATAATCATGGCAACACAAGCAGAAGATTTAGTAGAATATGGCTTTCGGAGAGTCATTATCACAATAACGGCCGTACTGTGTGCACTGCTTGAAATTGTCGATACTACCATCGTAAACGTTGCGCTTAACGACATGCGCGGTACCTTAGGTGCCACACTTACAGACATCGCCTGGGTGATTACGGCGTATGCCATTGCGAACGTTATCATTATTCCGATGACAAGCTGGTTGTCACAGCAATTCGGGCGCAGAAACTAT
Organism: Flavobacterium suncheonense GH29-5 = DSM 17707; assembly: GCF_000430025.1. Classification (GTDB taxonomy): domain Bacteria; phylum Bacteroidota; class Bacteroidia; order Flavobacteriales; family Flavobacteriaceae; genus Flavobacterium; species Flavobacterium suncheonense. The sequence goes on along the minus strand of NZ_AUCZ01000011.1, from coordinate 24,682 downwards.
TTTGCCGCTTCCATCATCATCTTTACCGTTTCTTCCTTTTTGTGCGGAAACGCAACCAACATCTGGGAACTTGTGTTTTTCCGGTTCATTCAGGGAATGGGCGGTGGCGCACTTTTGGTAACCGCTCAGACGATTATCACAGAGAGTTATCCGGCAGCAAAACGAGGCATGGCACAGGCAATTTACGGTATGGGGGTAATTGTAGGACCCACTTTAGGACCGCCGCTTGGAGGATATTTAGTGGATAATTTTTCATGGCCGTACATTTTTTACATCAACATTCCGTTGGGGATCATTGCTACAGTACTAACCCTGTCGTTTGTAAGAAGTCCGAAATACGGTGAAAAACTGAAAGCCAATCAGGTGGATTGGTGGGGCATTGTTTTTCTGGCTGCGTTCATCGGTTCGTTGCAATATGTACTGGAACACGGACAACAGGATGATTGGTTTGAAAATTCCACCATTATCACTTTAAGCGTTTTATCGTTTTTAGGCCTGATCTTTTTCATCTGGCGCCAGTTAACCTATCAGTATCCGATTGTAAACCTGAGGGTTTTGAAGGACAAAAACCTGCGCATCGGAACCATTATGTGTTTCATTTTAGGTTTTGGTTTATACGGCACCACGTTTATTGTTCCGATTTACACCCAATCGATTTTAGGCTGGACTGCTACCGATACAGGATTATTACTGATTCCGAGTTCGATTACCACTGCCCTGCTGATGCCGGTTATCGGTAAATTGATTCAGAAAGGAATTCCTCAGGCCTATTTGGTTTCCATAGGATTCCTGGTTTTCTTCGGATTTACTTTCTGGATGCACAACGTAATGACACCGGATACCGGAACCGAACACATGTTCTGGCCGCTTATTTTAAGAGGGATCGGTTTAGGGTTTTTATTTGTTCCGATTACCACTTTGGCGTTGTCTACTTTACAAGGGAAACAAATTGGTGAAGGAGCTGCGTTTACCGGAATGATGCGTCAGCTGGGCGGTTCCTTCGGAATTGCGATTATTACGACTTTCATTTCACGATTCAGCCAGCAACACCGTGTCGATTTGATTTCACATTTGGATTCCGCTAAATTTGAAGTACAGCAACGCATTCAGCAAATGCAGATGATGTTCATGTCGAAAGGTTTCAGCGCAAGCGAATCGCTTGACAAAGCACACAAAGCTTTAGAAGGTTCTGTAATCAAACAAAGTACCGTACTTTCCTATATGGACGTGTTTTTATATTTAGGCATCATGTTCCTGATTTGTATTCCGTTCATGCTTTTGATTAAAAAAGGTTCAGGAAAGGTAGATATGTCAAATGTACATTAATCAGAATCTTTAGTTATTTAATATTCAATTTGAAAGCTCCGGAGTAATTTCGGGGCTTTTTTTGTGGGTAAACAGCCCATTTTGTGTCTTCTGAAAAATGTTTAGTCAAAAGGAAATGAACCTTTCCTAAGCAGTAAACGTTACCCGATTACCAAAAATTCCTTTTTATAGAAAATTTTCCTGCATTGTTTTCAATTGAACGGGCATTTTAACAGTTAATCGATTTTCGGAAACGGTACGCAAAACTTAACCCAAATTTAAAATATATTTGATTGATATATAGATAGTTAATTATCAATCTAAAACATTCTTCATTATGGGTATCTTTACTAGTAACACCAAAAAAATGCTCCAGGAATTTTACAAAAAAAGTGAACATAACCTTCACGACATCGAAAAGGAAATTGATGAGTTTTTAGTGGATTTACAATCTGAATATGAAGAAAACAGCTATGTGGTTAATGAGTTCAACGAATTAGTTGACGATCTTCGCGAAAAACTGCCTCCGGCCGATGCCAAAAGACTTATGGACTTTACCAACCGATTGTTAAGAGTGCGCCGTTGCGCCCGAAAAGGTGTGGAAGCCCTGCGCGAACTTTCCCGCGACCAGCACAAAATTACAAGAGAAACACTTCGGGACTATGAAGATTATCTTCAGTTTCGGTAAATTATCGCGTAAAAACCAGTGTATTACCTTTAGATAATGACGCGTCAAATGTATAACCCTCGTAGTTGAAACCTTTCAAGTCTTCGAGGGTTTCTGCGTTGGTATCGATAATGTAACGCACCATCATCCCTCTCGCCTTTTTGGCAAAAAAACTAATCATTTTCAGTTTGCCGTCTTTGTAATCTTTAAATTCCGGCGTGATTACGGGGACTTTAAGCGCTTTCACATCGACGGCGGAAAAATACTCGTTACTGGCCAGATTCACGAATAAATCGCCTTTTTTCAGCTCTTGGTTAAGTGCTTTCGTGATTTTTGCTTTCCAGAATTCGTAGAGGTTTTTATTTTTTCCGACAGGCAACTGTGTTCCCATCTCCAGGCGGTACGGCTGAATCAAATCCAGCGGTTTCAGCAAACCATACAAACCGGAAAGTATGCGCAACTTATCCTGCAACACTTCCAGTTTTTCTGTTGGCAATGTGTAAACATCCAAACCGATATAAACATCTCCATTGAAAGTATACACCGCCGGACGGGCATTTTCAGGTGTAAATGGTGTCGCCCATTGCTGATTGCGCTGCCAGTTTAAATCGGCTAGTTTTTCAGAAATGTCCATCAGCTCCATCAATTGGTTCGGCTTCTTTTTTTTCAGCATTTTATGGATGGCGTTGGCTTCTTTAACAAAAGAAAATTCAGAATACAGTTGTGTTGGTAGCGGTTTTTCGAAATCTAACGATTTAGCCGGCGATATAACGATTTTCATGGTTTTGCTTTAATGGTGTTCAAAAATACAAAATCTGTTCAAAATTTAGATATATTGCAACTAGGAACCAATAATCGAATGGCATGACTTTTCAGGTACTTGAAACCGAAAACCTAATCTTACGAAAAATCACTCCGGAAGTTTACGATTTTCTGTTTCGTTCGCTTTCCGAGGCCGAAATAAAAACGTTTTTGGGATTGGAAACCGACGGGCAATTCGCAAAAGAAAAAGAGAAATATTCCAAAGGCATGACAACCTACAACAGAAGTTTCGTGAATTTTCAGATAATAGATAAGAAAACCAACAAAATAATAGGCACCTGCGGATTTCACACCTGGTACACCGAACATGCCCGGGCAGAAATCGGCTATAATCTGAACGGCGATCAATACAAAGGGAAAGGAGTTATGACGGAAGCTTTAAAAGCAATTGTCCGATATGGTTTTGAAGAAATGAAACTGAACCGAATTGAAGCTCTTATCGCGCCTCATAACGAACCATCACTACGATTGGTACAGAAATTAGGCTTTGTAAAAGAAGGGCATTTACGTCAGCATTATTACAAAAACAACATCATGGAAGATTCGTTCTTTTTTGCATTGCTGAAACAAGATTACCATCCTGACAGATCTTAACTTTTTGTAAGGTAATCAAGCGGTTATAATTTTGTAAATTTGACATAACAACCTGTTTTTCAAAAACTATACCATGTCAGCTTCGTTACATTTTATCGGAATGATGAGTTTCGTCGGGTTGCTTTTTTCTTGTCAGCTGAAAGAAGCCGAAAGAGCGATTACTCAGACAATAACGACCCGCCAAAGTGATGCCTGCGACAATCCGGATGCCGATATTCATTGTTGTTTTGCCAATATGCCGAATCTGTTGACTTCTGTAATGAATATTCCCAATTCCGATGCCGGAGCCGAAAAACTGATTATCAGCGGAACCATCTATAAAAAAGACGGCAAAACTCCTATTCCGGGTGTTATTCTTTATGCTTACCACACGAATACCAAAGGCGAATATTCCAAAAAAGGAACTGAAAAAGGTGTGCAGAAATGGCACGGTTCCCATCACGGCTGGTGTAAAACCGATGCAAACGGAAAGTACCGGATTGAAACCATCCGGCCGGCCTCCTATCCCGGAAACACTACACCCGCTCATATTCATGCAGCGGTTAAACTGCCGGATAACCCCAATCCGTTTTACATTACTGATTTTATGTTTAAAGATGATCCTTTACTGCCAAAAGCGGAACAAAACCGATTTTCCTACCAAGGCGGCTCCGGAATCGTTGCTGTTCAGAAAGTCAATAACGTCTGGATCGGGAAACGCGATTTAGTCTTAAACTAAAAAATCCCTCTTGCAAGGGATTCTTCATTTAATTTTCTTCGTCAGGCGTATGCGATTTGGAATAGGTACGCCATTTTTCGATACATTCCACAATATCGTTCGGAATTTCAGAATCAAAACGCATGAATTCTTTGGTAACCGGATGTTCAAAACCCAAAGTCTTGGCATGTAGTGCCTGTCGCGGCAGTATTTTGAAACAATTCTCTACAAACTGTTTGTATTTGGTAAAAGTCGTACCCTTCAAAATTGCATCACCTCCGTAACGTTCGTCGTTAAATAAGGTGTGCCCGATGTGTTTCATATGCACGCGAATCTGGTGCGTCCGGCCGGTTTCCAGCTTACAGGAAACTAAGGTAACATAACCAAATCGTTCTAAAACTTTATAGTGTGTTATGGCCGGTTTACCTTTGTCTTCGTCCGTAAAAACAGCCATTTGCATACGGTTTACGGGATGACGGTCGATGTTACCTTCTATGGTTCCCTCTTCGTTGTCGATATTTCCCCAAACCAAGGCTACATATTCTCTTTCGGAGGTTTTTTCGGCAAATTGTCTGGAAAGATAATCCATAGCCAGTTCTGTTTTAGCCACTACCAAAAGTCCTGAAGTATCTTTATCGATACGGTGTACCAATCCGGGGCGTTCACTGCTGTTCATCGGCAGATTGTCAAAATGATACGCCAAAGCATTCACCAAAGTTCCGGAATAATTGCCGTGACCGGGATGCACCACCATACCGGCGGGCTTGTTGACTACAATTAACTGATCGTCTTCGTAAACAATATCCAACGGAATATTCTCCCCTTTTAACAGGTGTTCATAAGGCGGATGTTCTAACCGAACTGTTACAATATCGTTGGGCTTTACTTTGTAATTGGATTTTACCGGAACGTCATTCACAAAAATATTTCCGGAATCGGCAGCTTTCTGAATTTTGTTGCGTGTTGTATTCTCGATAAGGTTCATCAGAAACTTATCGATGCGAAGCGCCTGCTGTCCTTTTGAGACTTCAAACCGATGGTGTTCAAACAGCACGTCATCGTCATCAAAATCGTCCTGTTCTGTATCGATATTATTCTGCATTATTAAGATCTTCCTCCGTTGGTACTAAAATTTCATGGGTATTAACGCTGTCCAGTTCCTCGTCGTTAAAACCTGTTTTTCCGTCTCCCAAAACAAAGTCAATTTTAGAATTTTTCAGGATTCGGTCGCCTGCTTTTATCTTTTTCCCGCCCTGTTTTACTTCCAGAACAACGTCTTTGGCCATGTATTCCACATATTTCACATCGCCTTCCTGCACCCCTAAAGCTCTTAAGGTAGACAAAGCCTGACGGTAGGTTTTCTGCACCAGATCTGGCATGGTTACTTTTGCATAACCTCCGGAATTGATTTTAACATACACTTTTCTGCCGTCTTTCACGGTAACTCCAGCCAGTGGATCTTGTTCTACTACCGAATAAGGAGGAAAGGCCGGATTGTAATCTACTGTATCCAACAGGTGAAATTCCAAACCAATATCATCCAAACGTTCTTCGGCTTTTTCAACGCTCATTTTAGCTAAATTCGGCACGGGAATTTCTTCGCCGTGGTTGGTCGCCACGCTTAAAAATTTCATTACACCAAATACAAAGGCTAACGTAATCAGTAAGGCTAACGCTAAATGTTTAAAAAATACCGGGCTCGTTAAGAATTTTTTCCAACTCATGGTTTTGGGTTTTGGGCAAAGATATAAAATACTACACATTTTTGTTTCTTCCGAAAAAAGTAATTGTTTGCCAAAGGTCGTCTGGAATACACATTTTGATTTTTATCGTTAGAAAAATATTTTTTGATGCGGGTTTCAACAAATAGTAATAATTTTGTAGGAACTAGTACTTATCAAATAACGAACAATATATGAAAAATGTTGCCATCATCATGGGAGGCTATTCCAGTGAGTATCAGATATCGCTGAAAAGCGGAAATGTAGTGTACAACTTTCTGGACAAATCCAGTTATAAAGCCTACCGCATCCATATTTTTAAAGAAAAATGGGTAATGGTGGATGAAAACGAAAACGAATTCCCGGTAAACCGCCACGATTTTTCAGTGAATTATGCCGGTGTTAAAGTAACGTTTGACGTGGTTTTCAATGCGATTCACGGCACGCCCGGAGAAGACGGCTTAATGCAGGCTTACTTCGAACTGTTGGGCATTCCGCAAACTTCCTGCGATTACTATCAGGCGGCTTTAACGTTCAACAAACGCGATTTGCTGTCGGTTTTAAAACCTTACGGAATCAAAACGGCCACTTCTTTTTATCTGGACAAAGGCGATGAAATAAATGAGGACGAAATCATCAAAACCTTAGGACTGCCTTTGTTCGTGAAACCAAATAAATCGGGTTCCAGTTTTGGTATTTCCAAAGTAAAATCAAAAGAAGAACTACTTCCTGCGATTGAAAATGCCTATAAAGAAGACAGCGAAATCATCATCGAAAGTTTTTTGGACGGAACGGAAGTTTCGGTGGGCGTCATCAATTATAAAGGCGCAACAACCGTTTTACCGATTACCGAAATTGTTTCCGAAAACGACTTTTTCGATTACGAAGCGAAGTATTTAGGAAAATCCCAGGAAATCACTCCTGCCCGATTGTCGGACGATGTTCGCGTAAAAGTGGAAGCGGTAGCCAAAAAAGCGTACGAAGTTTTAAAAATGAAAGGGTTTTCAAGAAGCGAATTCATCATCGTAAATGGCGAACCTTATATGCTGGAAATGAACACCATTCCGGGTTTAACTACCGAAAGTATTCTGCCGCAACAGGCTAAAGAAGCCGGGATTTCATTAACGGAATTGTTTAGCAATGCTATTGAATTGGCATTAAAACCATAATCTGATGAGAAAAGCAATCTTCCCCGGTTCCTTCGATCCGATCACTTTAGGACATTATGACATCATCAAAAGAGCTTTGCCCCTGTTTGACGAAATTGTCGTTGCCATTGGTATCAATGCCGAAAAGAAATATATGTTTTCGCTGGAAGACCGCAAAGCTTTTATCGAAAATTCTTTTAAAAACGAACCGAAAGTTTCTGTCGTTACTTATGAAGGATTAACCATTGATTTGTGCCATAAATTAGGTGCTCAGTTCATTCTCAGAGGTTTGCGCAACCCGGCCGATTTTGAATTTGAAAAAGCCATCGCCCACACCAACCGCCAACTGTCGGACATTGAAACCATTTTCCTTCTTACCGCTATCGATACCTCGCACATCAGTTCGAGTATTGTCCGTGATGTTATCCGAAACGGCGGTGATTATACCATTTTAGTTCCCGAATCTGTTAAAGTAAAATAACCATGAAATCATTTTTCGGCTTTCTTTTGTTAGCAGTAAGTTCCGCATTTGCACAACAAACCGATTTAAAAACGCCTTACGAAAAAGGAAACGGCAACCAGTCTGCAACCTATCAGGAAGTGATTGACTACTATCAGAAACTCGACAAGGCTTTTGAAACCGTTTCCATGAAAACCATGGGCATAACCGACAGCGGCGAGCCTTTGCATATCGTAACGTACAATCCGGACAAGAATTTCGATTTTCTTTCGATACATTCTTCAAAAAAAAATGTACTGTTAATCAACAACGGAATCCATCCCGGCGAAACTGACGGAATTGATGCCACCATGCTTTTCCTGAAAGATTTGGCGACCGGAAAACTGACAGCTCCGGAAAACACCGTAGTGGTGGCTATCCCCGTTTATAATATCGGAGGCGCTCTGAACCGAAATTCGACCTCAAGAGTAAACCAAAACGGCCCGGAAGCGTATGGTTTTAGAGGCAATGCGCGAAATTTTGACTTAAACCGTGATTTCATCAAATCGGATACTAAGAATTCGAGAAGTTTTCAGGTGTTGTTCCAGATGGTGAATCCGGAAGTTTTTATCGACAACCATGTGAGTAATGGTGCAGATTATCAGTACACTCTAACGTATATCAGCACACATTACCAGAAATTAGGCGGATATCTGAGTATTTTTTTCAACGGCATGATGGTACCGGCTATTTTAAAGGATCTGAAATCCAAAGCCATAGAATCTGTACCTTATGTAAACATTTACAACGATACTCCGGAACACGGTTTTGCCAAAAATATGGACAGTCCGCGTTTTTCAACCGGTTACGCTTCGATGTTTAACACGATGGGCTTTATGGTGGAAACACACATGCTGAAACCTTATCACGAACGCGTAAGAGCTACCTATGAATTCATGCATTCCACTTTAGATTATATGGACAAGAACAATCTGGTTATCAAAAAACAGCGAAAAGACAACTGGACCTATTTTAAACCCAATACCAAATACACCGTTCAATGGGAAATTGATTCTGCCAAAGTGACTGAAATTCCTTTTTTGGGATACGAAGGCAATTACAAACCCAGCGATGTTTCCAAAAAACCGAGATTGTATTACGATCGCAGCAAGCCTTTCAAAAAACAAATTCCGTTCTACGAAGTGTACAAGCCGAAGAAAGAAATTGTGATTCCGCAGGCCTATGTAATTCCGAAAGAACAATGGGAAGTAATCGATTTGCTGAAAATCAACAAAATCGAAATGAGCACAATTAAAAACGACACAACCATAACGGTGGAAAGTTATAAAATTACCGATTACAAAACCGGAAAAGAACCGTTTGAAGGACACTATCCGCATTACAATACTTCGGTAGCCGCTTCAACGGAAAAAATCAAATTCAACAAAGGCGATATCATTGTAAAGACGCAGCAGCGCAACGTAAAATACCTTCTGGAAACGTTAGAACCGGAAGCTACCGATTCGTTTTTTAACTGGAATTTCTTCGATGCCATTTTACAACAGAAAGAATACTATTCTCCTTATGTTTTTGAAGATTTAGCCAAGAAAATTTTAGATGAAAATCCAAAAATAAAAGCCGAACTGGAAAAGAAACGCAAAGAAGACAACGCTTTCGCCGATAACGGAGCCGCTCAGCTGGATTGGGTATACAAAAACTCCAAATATTTCGAAAAGGCCTATCTGCACTATCCGATTTACAGAATCCAATACTAAAAAAAGCTCCTAAATCAGGAGCTTTTCTTCTTCAAAGAGTAACTTAATATTTTCATAGGAATTCTCCAAGGCTTCCCTTATTTGCTTGGGCTGCATCCAGACTACTTCTTCAATGCCTTCGTCCGCCTGACCTTTTGGTGTTCCGGAAAAATCGGTTTTCATTTCAAACCAGTGCGTTATTTTTAGTTTGTATTGCCCATTGCGTTTAAAAACGTGATAGGTTTTCTGCAGTTTTCCGGTTATTTTCAAACCTGTAACTCCGGTTTCTTCTTCTACTTCCCGAATAGCAGTTTCCTCGATGGATTCTCCTTTTTCAATTCCGCCTTTGGGTAAATCCCATTTTCCGTTACGGAAGATAAAAAGCACTTCGCCGTTCTTATTGTAAACCAATCCGCCTCCTGCTTTTACCACGGGAATCTTCTCTTTCAGCTTGGTCATGATTTCTCTTTCGTCGGGATGGTATAAAAATGCCTTGTCAATTTTATTCTGAAACATTTTTACAATAATCTGCTTGATATCAACACTTTCCAGAAGAAAAAGCTGAAAATCGGTTTCCTTAACAACTTGATTTGTTAGGAAAAGTGGCTTATCGTTTACAAAAACTTTATACATTTGTAGTATGATTTTTAACACAGACACAGCTAAAAAAACAGCCGAATTGCTTTTACAAATAAACGCAATTAAATTAAATCCTAAAAATCCTTTTACGTGGGCTTCAGGCTGGAAGTCTCCGATTTATTGCGACAACCGCATAACACTCTCATTTCCACCCATCCGAAATTATCTTCGAGAGGAATTTGCCAAAAATATTGAAAAACAATTTGGTAAACCCGATGTAATTGCGGGAGTTGCCACAGGAGCCATCGGAATTGGCATGCTTGTTGCGGAAATTATGGGGCTTCCGTTTGTATATGTACGTCCGGAACCTAAAAAACACGGCCGTCAGAATCAGGTGGAAGGTTTTCTGCAAAAAGGGCAAACCGTTGTGGTAGTGGAAGATTTGATTAGTACCGGAAAAAGCAGTTTACAGGCCATTGAAGCCTTACGTGAAGCCGGAGCTGTGGTAAAAGGCATGGTGGCCATTTTCACTTACGGTTTTGATGTAGCCGAAGAAAATTGCAGGGAGGCCAATCTGGAAGTGTTTACTTTAGGGAATTACGACACGCTTTTGGAAGAAGCTGTAGCCCGACAGTACATTACGGAAGAAGAGCACGAAACGCTTAAAGAATGGCGCAAAAGTCCTTCAACCTGGAATGTTGAAGTGTAACTTTTAGTTTTGTTTCTGCAGTTTGCCATCGGAAGAAAAGCTGAAAAATAACATTTTTCCATACAAGAATACATAATTTGAAAATCTTAAAATAATGAATTTAGAAAGTCCAAAAGTTAGCGTTGAAAAATCTCCGGAGTATTTGTTCGAGGCGCTAACCGATGTAAAGAATTTTGAAAAATTAATGCCGGATTCCATTGCCAAATTTGAGGTTTTGGATGAAAACGCCTTTATCTTCGGATTAAAAGGCATGCCGGAAATCAAATTGAAAATGAAAGACAAAGTGGCACCAAACAAAGTGGTTTTAGGAGCTGCCAGCGACAAATTGCCTTTCACGTTAACGGCTAACATCAATGCTTTAACAGCAACTACTTCGGAAGTACAGTTACTTTTCAACGGCGACTTCAACCCGATGATGGCCATGATGATTAAAGGTCCCATTTCAAAATTTATTGAAACACTGGCACAAAACATGAACAAACTGTAAAAAACCTGTTCCTTATAAAAAAACCTCTCCGTTTCGAGAGGTTTTCTTTTTATAATACGTTTGTAAAAATCGTTTCTGCCGTTAGCGTTACCATCAGATCGTTACCGTAATCGCCCTGCGCCACATTCAGATTTCCGTTAATGCTTGACGTTTGGCCTTCGAGAAAACAAATTTCATATACCGGTTCATCCTCATCATTGATAAAAACAATTCTTCCGTTCTTCGTTTGGCCGGCCACATTGTAAAACCAATCGTTAAGCACCTTATCCAGCTTTGTTATTTTAATCTGAACGGTAAAGGTATTGTCTGTCGGATAGGCTTCCAGCCCTGCTCCTCTGTTATACGAATTGAACGTACTGTTAATTAAAGGGTACTTCTTCCCTTCCACTTCTAAAATCAATTTGCTCATGACTTTCTTTTAATACAACAATATTACTTCTTTAATTCCATATTCGGTTATCAAATCGTTTTCGAGTAAAACTTCGAGTTTTCCGTTGCAGTTTACGCCCTGAATAATCCCCATGAAACGCAAACCGCTGGTATCTTCAAAGGATACGGGAACTCCTTTTCGGAAGAGCATGGCATCGTAAATCTTCCAGAATTGTTCGTGATTCCCGCTCTGAAGTAAAGCCAGATTGAGTTTTAATTTTTCAAGAACCGAAGTTAAAACAGCTTCCTTGTCAAAAACCTTTCCTGTGATGCTGAACAAAGATCCAGCTTTAGGCAAATCCGTAAATTCAACTTGGTTGACATTCAGACCAATGCCGACTATGGAAAAAATTTCGCCATCGCTTTTCAGGATGTTTTCAATTAAAATACCGCCAATTTTTCGGTTTTCTGCCAAAATGTCGTTAGGCCATTTAATAGCTAAATCCGGAATTGAAAATAATTTTAACGCCTCTGCAATACTAACCGCAACGGCAACATTCAAATGAAAAACCGATTGAATATCCAACAGCAAATCCCTTACCAACACGCTGAAAGTAAGGTTTTTACCAGATTGCACTTCCCAAATCGAGCCCATCTGACCTTTACCCCCGGTCTGGTTTTCCGCCACGACAACCGTAAAATTTTCGAGATACTGCCTTGACAGCTTTTCTTTTAAAAAGTCGTTCGTGGAAGGTATGGCATCGAGTTTGATTATATTCATAAAAATTATTACCCGTTAAGTAGTTTAATCTTATGTTAAGATGTCAAAATTAACTACAAAAATGGTAACTTTGCGAAAAACACAGAAAATATAAATGGCGGTAAAAGAGATTAACAACGATGAATTACTAGCGAATATCATCAAAGGGATTGAAGACGTAAAAGGAAACGATATAGATATTTTAGATTTAAGAGCAATAGATAACACCGTGTGCGATTATTTCGTGATTTGCAACGGTAACTCCAACACTCAAGTAAATGCTATTGCCAATTCTGTTCAGAAAGTAGTATCCAAAGAACTGAAAGACAAACCTTGGCATGTGGAAGGTTCCGAAAATGCCGAGTGGATTCTTATGGACTATGTGAGCATTGTCGTTCACGTATTCCAGAAACAGATTCGCGAATATTACAACATTGAAAGCCTTTGGGGTGATGCCAAAATCACGTCCATCGAAAACAAATACTAACAACCACATTATTACATGTCAAAAGATAAGAAACCTACTCCGAATAAGATTAAAATCAGTCCGTGGTTATTATACGGTGCTGCTCTTTTGATTTTGATTGCCATACAGATTGTATCCAGCGGATCCAATTTTCAGGAAGTAAAACCAACCAGTATTTCCAAATTTTATCAGTTTTTGGATTCCGGTCAGGTAAACAAAGTCGTTTACAACAAAACTACAGCTCAGGTATATCTGAAAAAAGAAGCGCTGGCCAGTAAAACGCACAGTAAAATACAAAAGGAAACCTTACTGGGAAAAGAAAATACAGGACCTCACTACTCGTTTGATATCGGAACAAACAATGAACTTTTTCAGAAAAAACTTGAGGAAGCCAGACAATCCGGAAAATTAAACGATTACGCATCCGAACCGGACAGTAACTGGGGAGAAATCCTTATTACCTACTTGCCTTTAATCATCATTATCGGTTTTTGGATTTATATGATGCGACGCATGTCCGGCGGTGGCGGCGGTGGTGGTGGCGGTCAGATTTTCTCCATTGGTAAATCGAAAGCAAAACTGTTTGATGAGAAAAACGACGTAAAAGTTACTTTTAAGGATGTAGCCGGTTTAGAAGGTGCAAAAGAAGAAATTCAGGAAATTGTAGAATTCCTTAAAAACCCGGAAAAATATACCGAATTAGGTGGTAAAATCCCGAAAGGAGCTTTACTTGTAGGACCTCCGGGAACCGGAAAAACCTTATTAGCCAAAGCTGTGGCAGGAGAAGCCAAAGTACCATTCTTCTCTCTTTCCGGATCGGATTTCGTGGAAATGTTTGTAGGCGTCGGAGCATCACGTGTGCGGGATTTGTTCAAACAAGCCAAAGAAAAAGCGCCTGCCATTATTTTCATCGATGAGATTGATGCTGTCGGACGTGCCCGCGGAAAAAACAATTTCTCCGGATCGAATGACGAACGCGAAAACACTTTAAACCAGTTACTTACAGAAATGGACGGTTTTGGAACCAACACCCACGTTATCGTGTTGGCCGCCACCAACCGCGCTGATATTCTGGATAAAGCCTTAATGCGTGCCGGACGTTTCGACCGTCAGATTTACGTGGATTTACCGGACATTCGTGAAAGAAAAGAAATTTTTGAAGTGCACCTGAAGCCGCTTAAAAAAGAAGAGGCTCTGGATACAGATTTCTTAGCCAAACAAACCCCTGGTTTTTCAGGAGCCGATATTGCCAATGTATGTAATGAAGCGGCGTTAATCGCGGCCCGAAAAAACAAAAAATCGGTGGGTAAACAAGACTTCCTTGATGCGGTAGACCGTATTATTGGCGGTTTAGAAAAGAAAAACAAAATCGTTACCCCGGAGGAAAAACGCGCTATCGCCATTCACGAAGCCGGTCATGCAACGGTAAGCTGGATGCTGGAACACGCTGCTCCGTTGGTAAAAGTAACCATTGTTCCGCGTGGACAAAGTTTGGGAGCGGCCTGGTATTTACCGGAGGAACGTCTAATCGTAAGACCGGAACAAATGCTGGACGAAATGTGTGCCACCATGGGCGGACGTGCGGCCGAAAAAGTGATTTTCGATAAAATTTCCACCGGCGCTTTAAGCGACTTGGAGAAAGTTACCAAACAGGCGCGCGCCATGGTTACGGTTTACGGATTAAACGATAAATTAGGAAATATTACCTATTACGATTCTTCTGGGCAAACGGATTATAACTTCTCGAAACCCTATTCGGAAGAAACCGCAAAAATTATCGATAAGGAAATCTCCGATTTAATCGAGAAAGAATACCAGCGGGCGATTTCAATTTTAAACGAAAACCGCGACAAACTGGTTCAATTAGCCGATATTCTTATTGAAAAAGAAGTGATTTTCAAAGATGATCTGGAAACTATTTTCGGAAAAAGACCTTTTGAAAAATCAGAAACAGAAGCAGTTACGGAAACAGAATAATCCTGTTAACTTTTTTTTTAGAAAAATCTTAATTCAATTGCTCGATTGAATTAAGATTTTTTTATCTTTGGTTGTTATCAAAGTTTAAAATTTCGAGATTTTATATAATTTATGAGTCTTTTCAGAAAGTTTTTTGGCGCCTCATCCGAAGATTCGAATGAAGAAAAAGACAAGGAGAAAACAAGTCCTTATCTACCGGATCCTGTGATGCCTATCGACGAATTATTTACCTATAAGTTCAAAAAAAACGGCGGTAAATTTTTGTATTGCGAAAATCTGAACGAAGTCCATGATAATTTCGAAAGTATTTTAGAGGAAAACGACTGGTTCGAAAAAGAAGCCATGTGTTTAGAACCAAAACTGTACAGCCTTCTGGATGAAAACAAACTGAATTATACTAATCCTCAAAACCCTGTGTTTCTTTTAGCCTCTTGTGAAAGCCTGATTGCAGACGAAGGTTCCATTCTTTTTTCATCTAACCAGATCAGACAGTTTAAACCTAACGATTTACCGGCAAACATCATTATTTTGGCCACCACAAGCCAGATTACCGGAAACAAGAGCGACGGCTTGCGTGAAATCAAAAAGAAATACGACAAGGAATACCCTACGAACATCACCACTTTTAAATATTTCGAAAAAGCCAAAGAGGAAGATTTCCTGCAATACGGAAGTTGTCCTAAAAACTTGTATTTACTGCTTTTAGAAGATTTATAGCATGCAGGAAAGCGTAACAAGAACACTTTCTGGAGTAGTGTACATACTGCTCTTGTTGTCTGCAACTTTATATTCCCAATATAGTTTTTCGTTGCTTTTCGGCATTTTCATGCTGATTTGCGTCGTGGAATTCTGCAAACTGATTCATTTAAAAAGTTCGGTTCCCATCCTTTTAGCTTTAGCGAGTTACATCATCTTTGTTTTCTTCAACACCGTAAATACTAAAACAGACATGCTGTTAACGTTGGCTACCCTATTCATTTCAGCAAATTTAATCCTTGATTTATTCGTTGAAAAAATGCGTCGGAAGGAAGATAAAATTGCAAAATTTGTCAAGCTCTTTGGCTATATCATTTTACCGTTTGTTTTACTGATGAAAATCCCTTTTGTAGACGGAGATTTTAACCCAAAAATCGTAATCGGTATTTTTATTTTAATCTGGACTAACGACACTTTTGCCTACATTGTCGGAAAATCGATGGGCAAACATAAATTATTGGAGCGCATCTCTCCTAAAAAGACTATTGAAGGCTTTATCGGCGGTCTTGTCTTCACCATGATTGGAAGTTATATCCTCAGTTGTTTTTTTACTTTTTTTTCGCATTCAACCTGGATTGTTACCGGCCTCATAATCGGATTGTTAGGCACTGTCGGGGATCTCATTGAATCAAAATTCAAACGAACTGCCGGCGTTAAAGACAGCGGAAAAATAATGCCTGGCCACGGAGGTGTCTTAGATCGCTTAGATAGTGTTATATTTGTAGTACCGTTTCTATATTTATTTTATCAAATTTTAAATTATGTTCATACAGTTTCATAAAGAAGGAGCAAAAATTATTCTGGGAGCCACATTCACAGCAACTGCTATTATTTTCTTAGCAGACGGGTTTATTTCGAGCAATTGGATTCGGATGGCTGTTCAGGTATTCACCTTGTTCATGTTAGTGATGATACTTCAGTTTTTCAGAAACCCGAAACGGATAACCACGATAAATGACCACCATATTATTGCACCTGTAGACGGAAAAGTTGTGGTAATCGAAGAAGTGTTTGAACCCGAATATTTTAAAGACAAACGAATGATGGTTTCCATCTTTATGTCGCCGATTAACGTACACGTTACGCGTTATGCAGTAAACGGTTTGGTAAAATTCAGCAAATACCATCCGGGAAAATATTTAGTTGCCTGGCATCCAAAAGCGAGCGAAGAAAACGAAAGAACAACAGTAGTAATTGAAAACCGAATATTCGGGGAAATTTTATACCGACAGATCGCCGGAGCTTTGGCACGCCGTATCGTTAATTACGCTAAAGAAGGCATGCAGGTTGTTCAGGGTACCGATGCCGGTTTCATTAAATTTGGTTCGAGAGTGGATTTATACCTTCCACTGGGAACCGAAATCAATGTAAAACTGAACCAAAAAGCTGTAGGCGGAAAAACTATCATTGCAATTAAAAAGTAATGGATTCTAAAGAACTGGACAGATTATTCGATGAGGCTTTTAAAAATGCCCAATTAATACCGCAGGCTTCGGTTCCGATAGACCAGCAGTTGGTGTTGTATGGCTTATACAAACAGGCTACATCAGACGATTCCGAGCAGTTTTTTTTCCGACAGGATTCCCATAACATCCGAAGTGCTTTCAAATTAAACGCCTGGATGCAGGTAAACAACCTTACAGCGGCAGAAGCAAAAAAACAATACATCGACATTATCAATAATCTAATGAAAGAACGAAATTTGTAACCGGATTTCGTTTTTTTCTTTTAAATCAAATATCAATATGAAGTTGCACAAACTTTTCCTTTTAGGTCTGGCAGTAATCACTCTTGCTTCCTGTCGCAATAAAAGCAATCTGGAAGAAGTGGTTCAGATTCCGGAACCAGAAGCACAGGAAACCCAATCCGTTTACGGTAATCCTGCCGATGTTAAAGCGGAAAAAGGAAAATTCAAAATGCACGGCTTACCGTATGCTTACACCGCTTTGGAACCTTATTTGGATGCCCGTACCATGGAAATTCATTATTCCCGTCATCACCTGAGCTATTGTAACAATTTAAACAAAGCCATTAAAGGTACCGATTTGGAAAACTGGACGTTAGAGCAAATTCTGAAAAACGGAGACCCAAATAATGCGGAAGTTCGCAATAATGCAGGAGGCTATTATAACCACAATCTTTTTTGGGAAATTATGGCTCCGAAAACGGGAGGACAGCCTAAAGATACCCTTGCTGCTGCCATCAACAGGGATTTTGGCAGTTATGACAGTTTTAAAAATCAATTTGTTACAGCAGCGGGAAAACAGTTCGGCTCCGGTTGGGCCTGGCTGGTTGTAGATAAAACCGGTAAACTTGTTGTGGGAAGCACCCCAAACCAAGACAATCCACTGATGCCGGAAATGCCGGTAAAAGGCACACCCATTCTGTGTCTGGATGTTTGGGAACACGCTTACTATCTGAAATTTCAGAACCGACGCGGCGAATACATTTCCTCATTTTTTAATGTGGTCAATTGGACGGCGGTGGAAAAGAAATATGTGGAAGCGCTTAAACATGTCGTAAAACCGTAATTTGACATAACATAAAAAAAGTCCCAACTTCAACTGAACTCGGGACTTTTTAATTTTTCACTTCTTATTTCAGGCTAACTAAACTCTGCTCAATCGTAGCGATTTTTGCTAAAGCGTCGGCTTCTTTTTTGCGTTCCATTTCGATTACTTTCTCCGGTGCTCCGCCCACGAATTTCTCGTTGGACAATTTCGCCTGTACCGATTTTAAGAATCCTTTGGTGTAATTCAGCTCTTCGGTCAGTTTCGCAATTTCAGCCTCGATATCGATGTTTCCGGTAATCGGAATAAAATATTCGTTCGATTTTACGCGATACGACAATGCACCGTCTACTTTTTCCGAAACATACTCAAGATTTGATACGTTACACAATTTCCTGATAATAGAATCGAAGAAAACCGAAGCGTTCTCATGGTTTACCACTTTCAGCTCGATGGCATCTTTAAACGGAATGTTCTTGTCTTTTCGGATGGTTCTGATTCCGGAAATTACCTCTGTGGCAAAATCGAAATCGGCAATCAGTTTTTCGTTTGCTGATGTTACTTTCGGCCATTCTGCAACGATTAAGGCCTGCTCCGGAGTTCGTTCCGCAATGTGCTGCCAGATTTCTTCCGTTAAGAACGGCATGAACGGGTGCAACAATTTCAGGTTAGCCTCTAACATTTCAATCGCTTTGTTGAAGGTGGTACGGTCGATTGGCTGTTGGTAACCCGGTTTAATCATTTCCAGGAACCAAGAACAGAAATCGTCCCAAACCAGTTTGTAAATCGCCATTAAAGCATCGGAAATTCGGTATTTGTCGAAATTGTCTTCGATTTCCGCTAAGGTTTTCTGCAATTTTGCTTCGTACCATTCAATCGCCACTTTAGACGATTCCGGTTGGTCGATGTCAGCTACTTCCCATCCTTTGATCAGACGAAACGCATTCCAGATTTTATTGGCAAACGCTTTTCCCTGGTTGCACAATTCTTCGTCGAACAAAATATCGTTTCCGGCCGAAGCACTCAACAACAAACCACAACGAACGCCATCGGCACCGAATTTCTCAATCAAATCCAAAGGATCCGGTGAGTTTCCTAATGATTTTGACATTTTTCGGCCTTGCTTGTCACGTACCAAACCAGTTAAATATACATTACTGAATGGTTTTGCATCGGCATATTCGTAACCGGCAATGATCATACGGGCTACCCAGAAGAACAAAATGTCCGGTCCGGTAACCAAATCATTTGTCGGATAATAATATTTAAAGTCTTCGTTGTCAGGATTCATAATGCCTCCGAAAACCGCCATTGGCCATAACCAGGAAGAAAACCAGGTGTCTAATGCATCGGCATCTTGTTTTAAATCCGAAGCCTGAAGAGCTGCATTCCCTGTTCTTTGCTTAGCCAATTCCAAAGCTTCCGCCGGAGTTTCGGCTACTACGAAGTCCTCTTTGCCTTCTCCGTAATAGTAGGCCGGGATTTGCTGGCCCCACCACAACTGACGGGAAATGTTCCAGTCGCGGATGTTCTCCATCCAGTGACGGTAGGTATTGTTGAATCGTGAAGGGTATAATTTTACTTCTTCGGATTCCAGTACTGCTTTGATGGCCGGTTTTACCAAATCTTCCATTTTCAGGAACCACTGGTCGGACAAACGCGGTTCGATTACGGCTTTGGTTCTCTCAGAAGTACCTACTTTGTTTAAGTGATTTTCCACTTTTGCCAAAGCGCCAATCGCTTCCAATTCTTTGGAAATTTCTTCGCGAACCACGAAACGGTCTTTCCCCTGATAATGCAAGCCGAAGGAATTCAAGGTAGCGTCTTCGTTGAAAATATCGATGATTTCCAAATTGTGCTTATCGCCTAATTCTTTGTCATTTACGTCGTGAGCCGGTGTTACTTTCAGACAGCCGGTTCCGAATTCCATGTCTACGTATTCGTCGAAAATGATAGGAATAACGCGATTGCAGATGGGAACGATGGCTTTTTTGCCTTTCAGATGCTGGTAGCGCTCGTCTTCCGGGTGGATACAAATTGCCGTATCACCCAAAATTGTTTCCGGACGCGTGGTGGCGATGGTTACGAACTCGTTTGAACCTTCAATCTGATATTTTAAATGGTATAATTTTCCTTGTCGTTCTTCGTAGATTACTTCTTCGTCGGACAGGGTGGTTTTCGCTTCCGGATCCCAGTTTACCATGCGATACCCACGGTAAATCAAGCCTTTGTTGTACAAATCCACAAATGAACGGATTACCGAAGCGGTC
The DNA here is from genome assembly GCF_000430025.1 of Flavobacterium suncheonense GH29-5 = DSM 17707. Lineage (GTDB taxonomy): Bacteria > Bacteroidota > Bacteroidia > Flavobacteriales > Flavobacteriaceae > Flavobacterium > Flavobacterium suncheonense. The sequence goes on along the minus strand of NZ_AUCZ01000011.1, from coordinate 4,652 downwards.
ATATCCGGATCCATGGTGAATTTGGTACGGTCCCAATCGCAGGAACAACCCAATTGTTTTAATTGCTCTAAGATGGTTCCGCCGTACTTTTCTGTCCATTCCCAGGCGTGTTTTAAGAATTCTTCGCGGGTTAAATCGTTTTTGTTGATACCTTCCGCTTTTAATTTGGCTACCACTTTTGCCTCAGTGGCAATGGAAGCGTGATCCGTTCCCGGTACCCAACACGCGTTGAAGCCTTTTAAACGGGCGCGACGGATTAATACGTCCTGAATGGTGTTGTTCAGCATGTGCCCCATGTGCAACACTCCGGTTACGTTTGGCGGCGGAATTACAATGGTATAAGGAGTTCTGTGGTCTGGCGTGGAATGAAAATACTTGTTCTGCATCCAGTAGTCGTACCACTTTTTTTCTACGAGTTTGGCTTCAAATTGAGCTGGTATCATGTTTTGTTATAAAATTAAGATTTGAAAGTTTAAACGTGATTTTAAACTTGAAAAAAGATTACAAAAATTCAATTCGCTTCCTCATTAGCCCCGATGGCAGCAACTACCTTGTAGTGCGTACAGCGGGAATAAGGTTCACAGACACAAGCCGTTGACTCGCTCCAAAAAAAGATTGATATGAAATAAACTTTGGTACACTTTTTGTAATTTATCTGCAAAAATAACGATAACGGACAAATAAAAAAAGTACGTTAAAATATTTGTTCGTTGTTTAAAACAATGTAATTTTACAAATAACAATTAAAAACGTATTGAAATGAAAAAATTATTAGGATTAGTAGCCATCTTAGCTTTCAGTGTTGCTTCTTATGCGCAAAAAGGACCTAAAATTGAGTTCAAAGCAAAAGATAACACCATTGATTATGGTACTGTAACTAAAGATTCAGACAACGGAATCAGAACTTTCGAGTTTACTAACACCGGTGATGCTCCTTTGATTATCACTAATGTTCAGTCTACTTGCGGTTGTACAGTTCCTTCTAAACCAACTGAGCCGATTATGCCAGGTAAAACCGGTAAAATTGACGTAAAATACAACATGAACCCAGGAAAAATCTCCAAAACCATTACAGTGGAATCTAACGCTGTGAATGTGGAAGGTGGTAAAGTTGCTTTGCGAATTAAAGGTGAAGTTATCGTAAAAGAAGAGAAAAATGTATTGGAAAAAGCTAAAGTTGGTCCGCAATCGTAACCACTTTACTTCATAAAATCTGGAAAAGTCCGCAAATGCGGACTTTTTTATTTAGAGGATCTTCTTAAGTTGAAATTTTACTTTCTTTTCAACGCCCTTACGTTCGATATCAAGCGTAATGAATTTTCCGTCTTCGGCCTGCAGCATCTGATCAATGCGCTGTTTGGAGAGATTGGAAATGTTTTTCCCGTCAATTCTAAGTACAACATCTCCAACAAGCAAACCGGCTTTATCGGCTGGTGAATCTTTCCGGATGGTTCCAATTTCAAAAATTGGTTTTAAGGTGAATTGATACCGCAAACTACTTTTATCAAAAATTATATCGTTAACATTGAGCGCATTTTTGGCACTTGGATCCCTGTTTAATTCACCTCTGACCCATTGCACACCGGCGTGATGAATTTCCAGACCACTCATGTTGTAATTGAACGGATCATCGTAGTAACTGTTCTTTTTCAGGAAAACCTGACTGCCCTGAAAGTCTAAAAAAATTGTAAATCTTTTTAAAATTCCGCCTCCGATAGAACCGTTTCGCTTATTTATCAGTCTCAACTGCTTGTATGAAGCTGTATCGGGATAAGATACTAAAGGGGAATTCAATTTAAATTTTGAAAACTCTATTTCATCCAAACGCGATTTTTTACCCAAAACAGTACCGCCAATTCCTTCCCCCAAAACATCATTAAAATACTTATCATTCGCTTTTATCGAATCGTTTTCGAACAACCACAACCCATCACCCAATCCGGTGTCAATCAGCAATTTGAGATTATGCTCCTTTTGATCTAATTTTGTCTTTACATCCAGATAAGGCCGATCTTTTACAATGGTGATTGGAAAACGGGTGAAGGATTTCATTTTTTTTGATTCCAGCACTTTTTTATCCCTGTACAACGTAATTTTTTTTCGGACATAATCAATCTGAACTACATGATTCGTAAAGAAAGAATAGCCTAAGATTCCGTTAACCGGAATTCCGATTCTTGAAGAAAAATTCAGGTTTTCATCGAGAATGATAAGCAAATTAAAGCCTTTTTGTACATAATCCCCGCCAACTTTAGCAACGTTATTTTCCGAAAAAATACCTTCGGCAATTTCCTCATTACCCAAACCTGATATTTTAATTTTTCGGGTGTTAAATAATTGTATGGAATCATTTTCCGGAAAGCTGAACAAAAGCGAAGGCTCTGAACCTGAATCCAGTAACATGTTCAGTTTTGTATTGTTTATTTCCATCGGAATGATAATAAGGTTGTCCACAAAGGTGAAGGGAATCACAATCTTATCTTTTTCTGATTCCCACTGAAAGCCTTTCTGTCCGTATGCAAATACCGATATAAAAAAGAACCACAGGAAATAAACAATTCGCATAAACTCTCTTTTTCTGAAAATTACTACATTAAATCAAAAATTCCTATCATTTTTAAAAATTTATAACAGTTCATTTTTCCAAAATCCTAAAAATAATCGCAAATTTGCAGGACAAAAAAACAAACCATGCCAAAAGTTTCAAACAAAGGAAAACAAATGCCGGAATCGCCTATCAGAAAGCTGGTTCCGTATTCTGAAATGGCCAAAAAGAAAGGTCACAAAGTATATCACTTAAACATCGGTCAGCCGGATATCAAAACGCCTGAAGTTGCGCTTAACGCTGTTAAAAATGCTAACATCGAAGTTTTGGAATACAGCCACTCTGCCGGTTTTGAAAGTTACCGAAATAAATTGGCCGCCTACTACCAAAAACACGGCTTACCAATCAACACCGCCGATATCATCATTACTACCGGTGGTTCCGAAGCGTTGCTTTTCGCCATGGGAAGCACTATGGATCAAGGCGATGAAATCATCATCCCGGAACCGTTTTATGCGAATTACAACGGTTTTTCAACGGCATCAGGCGTAAAAGTGGTACCGGTAATTTCTGGTATCGAAACCGGATTTGCGTTGCCTCCAATCTCCGATTTTGAGAAACTCATCACCCCAAAAACAAAGGCTATCTTAATCTGTAACCCCGGAAATCCAACCGGTTATTTATATTCCCAAGAAGAAATCCTGCAATTAGCCGAATTGGTAAAAAAACACGATTTGTTCCTGATTGCAGACGAAGTATACCGCGAATTTACGTATGACGGTTACACACACCATTCCGTGATGAATGTTCCGGGCTTGGAAGAACACGCCATCATGATTGACTCGGTTTCCAAACGTTACAGCATGTGCGGCGCCCGTATCGGATGCATCGTTTCCAAAAACAAAGAAGTAATGGCTACGGCTATGAAATTCGCACAGGCCCGTTTAAGCCCACCAACCTATGCACAAATTGCAAGCGAAGCCGCTTTAGACACACCGCAAAGTTATTTCGATGACGTTATTACCGAATACAAAGACCGTCGCGACACCTTAATCGCCGAGTTAAACAAAATTGAAGGCGTAACCGTTGCTACTCCAAAAGGAGCTTTCTATTGCATTGCCAAACTACCGGTTAAAAATGCCGATGATTTTGCACAATGGCTGCTGGAAGAATACGATTTCAACGGAGAAACGGTTATGGTCGCTCCTGCTGCCGGTTTCTATTCGACTCCGGGCGTTGGTTTAGACGAAGTCCGAATCGCTTACGTGCTCAAGAAAGAAGATTTAATAAAATCGGTTCAAATATTAAACGAAGCACTAAAAGCTTACAACAGTTAAAATCACAAGGCCTCTTACTACAGAGGCTTTTTTATTTTAGGAGCAGGACGATTTCCAATTCATAACAAAACCGGCTCCTGCTATCCGCTGTATTTTTTATACCTGTCAGGTATAAAAAGATGCCGCTCCTATCAGGGCTATAATAACGTTCCTTGCTTTAATGAGCGTTTCCTCTAAAAACACAAAAGCCACTCGAATGAGTGGCTTTTGTGTTTCTATATGCTAAGATGTTTATCGTTTCATAGAGAAGTGCGATTTGAAGATGCGTCCTGCACCATTCTCATCAAACTTCACCGTAAACCAATAGTCTGTCGATGGCAACAATTGTCCGTTGTACGTTCCGTCCCATCCGTTGCCCATTGGTGTAATCTGTTTAATCAGTTTTCCGTAACGGTCATAGATGTGAATCTCCGCTGCCTGATCAATGGTACGTAAAGACCAAATATTCCAAGTATCGTTAATTCCGTCTCCGTTTGGCGTGAAGAAATTAGGATAACTTACCGTGTTCACCACGCGGGTTTCATCGGTACATCCGGTTTGTCCTTCATCCTGAACCACTACCGTGTGCTCACCCGGTAAGACATACGGGAAGACATTGCTGCTCTGGAATTCGCCACCGTCTAAACTGTACACGAATGGTCCTGTTCCTCCAATTACCGTTACCGTGATGGTTTGCGTATCTGCAAAATAATTGCTCACCACCGCCTGAACATCCACTGCCGGATTCGATTCGGTTACCGTTACCGTTTTCATATAATTACAACCCGTAG
>NZ_AUCZ01000010.1 GCF_000430025.1 Flavobacterium suncheonense GH29-5 = DSM 17707 | reverse complement strand
AGGTTGTATTGGTGGTCGAAACCATTACCTTAATCTTACTGTTCTGGTTGTTTCCCAAAGAGGTTTTCGCCTGGAAGCGAAGCTGCGGATTGGAAACTGCCGTCAGGTTGATGGCCGGTGTGATTAACCAGTCCTCGAAAGTCTGCGTCCCTCCGGTATTCTGTGCCAAAACCCTCATCGCACCGGGCGCTGAGTTTACCTGAGTGGCAACACCAGTGTAGGTCCACTGTTGTCCTGTTCCAAGTCCATTGTTTGTCACGGTCCAGCCGGCCGGAATGGCAGCTGTCGCATCAAAATTTTCCGAAAACACCTGAGAATACCCAAGCATGGAAAACAATGACATCAAAATTAACAATGTAATTTTTTTCATAATTATTATTTAGGTTTGCTGTATGTTTAATTGTCAAATATAAAATAAATTTAGCGATTGCCTGATATTCCCTGTTGAAAATTCACAAAAAGTCGACCATTTGTTTCAATTTTCACCACCAAAACCGCTGTATTTTATAATTTTTTACTTATAATTTATTCCTATTTTTGCATTTCAATAGATTAAGATGTTAGAAAAAGTATCCCATAATTTTGAAAAAACCGTAATCGTAGGTATTGTTACCCAACAACAAAACGAGGACAAACTCAACGAATATCTCGATGAGTTAGAGTTCCTTACGTTTACCGCAGGTGGTGAGGTCGTGAAGCGTTTTTTCCAAAAAATGGACAAACCCAATCCGAAGACCTTTGTCGGAACCGGAAAACTGGAGGAAATCAACCTGTATATTAAAGAACATGACGTTACAACGGTCATCTTCGACGACGAACTTTCTCCGGCGCAACAAAAAAATATCACGCGGGAACTGGATTGTAAAGTTTTGGACCGCACCAACCTCATCCTGGACATTTTTGCCCAACGCGCCGAGACTTCCTATGCGCGTACGCAGGTGGAATTGGCCCAATGTCAGTATTTGTTGCCAAGACTAACGGGAATGTGGACGCACCTGGAACGCCAGCGTGGGGGAATCGGGATGCGCGGTCCGGGGGAAACGGAAATTGAAACCGACCGTCGTATCGTACGCGACCGCATCGCCTTACTGAAAGAAAAAATCAAAACCATCGACAAGCAAATGGCTGTACAGCGCAGTAACCGCGGGGCTATGGTTCGGGTGGCTCTGGTTGGTTATACCAATGTGGGCAAATCTACTCTGATGAACGCCATCGGTAAAAGCGACGTATTTGTGGAAAATAAACTCTTTGCAACTTTAGACACGACAGTTCGGAAAGTGGTCATCAAGAACCTTCCGTTTTTACTTTCCGATACGGTAGGATTCATCCGTAAATTGCCGACACAATTGGTGGAATCTTTTAAAAGTACTCTGGATGAAGTGCGCGAAGCCGATTTGCTGCTGCACGTTGTCGACATTTCGCATCCGGATTTCGAAGACCATATTGAATCGGTAAACACCATTCTGCAGGATATTAAAAGTGCCGACAAGCCGACCATTATGGTGTTCAATAAAATTGACGCCTACAAGCACCTTACCCTGTCGGACGAAATTCCCGAGGAAAAAACCACGAAACACTATACTTTAGACGATTGGAAGAATACCTGGATGTCGAAAGTAGGGGCCAATCATACCCTGTTTATTTCGGCGACTAACAAACAAAATTTTGAAGAGTTCCGCGAGAAAGTCTATGAAGCCGTGCGTGAAATTCACATTACGCGTTTCCCGTACAACAAATTTCTGTATCCGGATTATAAAGATGCCGTGGAAGAATAAACCACTTCCGCAACATCTTTGCTCCAAACCTTATTGAAAGCCGTAAGTGGCTCCTACGCCTAAAACCTGTCGCGTCTGAAAACCCTCAAAGGCATTATCGTCATAAATCGCCTGGAATGAAAAATTGGTGGTTAAATATTTGTTGATTTTCATCACGATATTCAGTTGGTAATCCAGATCGACGTTTTGCGGGTCTTCAAGGTAATTGGAATACAGGTTAAGGATGTTTTCCGCCGATACATTAGCCATAATTTCATATTTGTAATACGCATTTAGAGCTGCTCCAAACTCATACCGAGTCGTTTTACCGCCATCAACACCAAAGTACGTGACACCGTCGGATAATCCGTCAGTAAAATGGCTGTGTACCACAATCATTTTGGATGTTGCCGGTGCAATGTTTACCTTCAGGTTATCGCTTTTCTTCCACAAAAAACCCGGCCCAAACTGAAAATAGGCCGGAGAAAAGAAATGGGAAATCCGCATGGTGTGGGTTTCCGGATCGAGCCCCGTATCCATCTGGGTCTTGAAATTGAAAAACATCGAGTAGTACCAATGCTCGCCAAAAGCTTTCCGTCCCGCCAACGAATTAAACTCCACTCGGTCATCGGTTTTTTGGGTTTCAACTCCTTTAACCTTATTGACACCGTATGCTGCTAAAAATTTGTTGTCCCAGGTCCAGAGGGAATCTTTGAAGTTGAAGTCGTAATTCAGACTGGCATTTCCAGAGAAATTGTTCTGGCCTCCTGCCAACCAGTTGTTAAACGAAGACTGACTCGCCAAAGCGGTTATAACTCCTTTTTTAACCCACCCTTTGGATCTTTCCTCAGCAGCTGTTTTTAAGGCCTCTTCGTTTTTTTTGAGGTTTTCTTTTTCCGTATTTTGCGCATTTACGCTCATCATTCCGAAAACGCAAAAGGCAAGTAGTGCTATTTTTCTCATAGTCAGAATTTTATGTTTCTACAAAGTAACGAAAATTCTTCAGAAAAATAGGATAAAATCGTTTATACGGCTATTTTTTCTTGTAAAGCGGTACAGAAGAACAGGCTTCGCCAAACATAAGGCTTTTGGCAACAGGCACTAATTTTTGAACCGCCAGAACATACAATTCCTGCGGCACCGGCTTATTGGAACAACCTTTTAAAATAACCGGTTTGTCCTTAAACCCGGAATAGTCCAATTGGTCAAGGGTTTGCTGGTATACGGAAAGCAATAGGTCTTTTCCGGAGCCGTTCACCACTTTTAAGGCGTAAGGCTGCAGGTAAACCGACACCAAAGCATAGGCCCAGGCCGGAAGTATGGCGTCCTCGGAACAATGAAGCGCCACGTAGGCCTCTTTATATTGCGTCCAGTCGTGTGCTTTGAGCTGCTCGCGGAATTCGGCTTCCTTCAGAATAAAGCCACCGAACAGCCATTGCGAAATGTCCAGTTCCACGATGGGTTGCTTCGGAAAATAGTCTTCCAGATCGAATACCTGCAGCGCACTGTTGGCGACTCTGTTGATGATTTCGTCCATAGTTCAGTCGCAGTCGCAGTCGCAGTTTTCAGTTAAAGATACTGTAAACCGAGACTGTAAGCTGCTTACTACTTAAAGCATTCCTAATTCCAGTTTGGCTTCTTCACTCATTAAATCTTTGCTCCAAGGCGGATCGAAAGTGATTTCCACTTCACAGGATTTCACGGCGTCGATGGATTTGATTTTTTCCTCTACTTCCTGCGGCAGGGTTTCCGCCACCGGACAGTTCGGAGAAGTTAAGGTCATCAGTATTTTTACATCGTTGTCTTCGTTGATCATCACGTCGTAAATCAATCCTAATTCGTAAATGTCTACCGGGATTTCCGGGTCGTAAATGCCTTTCAGCACTTTTACAACGTCTTCCCCTAAATTGATGGTATCGTTAAATTCTTCCATTTTTATTGTTTTTAAACATATAACCCACTTAATTTATATGACTTATATGGTGAAAATTAATTCTTGGCCTGAAACGCCAACGCATACATTTTAATTTGCTTGATCATCGACACCAACCCGTTGGCACGCGTGGGCGACAGATGCTCTTTTAATCCGATTTCGTCGATAAAATCCGTATCGGCATCCAGAATCGCTTTCGGTGACTGATTGGAAAAGGCACGCACTAAAATTGCGATGATTCCTTTGGTTAAAATCGCGTCACTGTCGGCGGTGAATACTACGTTTCCGTCTTTTTCTTCGGCATGCACCCACACTTTGGACTGGCAGCCTTTGATAAGGTTGTCCTCTGTTTTGTACTGCTCGTCTATCAGCGGAAGCAATTTCCCCAATTCGATAATGTATTCGTAACGCTGCATCCAGTCGTCGAACATGGAAAACTCGTCTACAATTTCTTCCTGTATGGCTTTAATGGTCATGTTATTCTACTTTATCGCCTATCGCAATGATTTTAGTTACAATTTTTTCAATCTCCGCAGGTGGATAGCCTCCATCGAACGTTGCTGATTGATATGTCATTTCTTTGGTGATTACCCTAAAGTTGGCCATCGGTGCCCCGTCGTAAAAACGCTTTTCGGTTGGTGCTTTTAAATCTTTCAGACCTTCCTTATTAACCGATTGGTACAATGTAACCAACTCATTCCAGTCGGCATCACTGATGTTTAGTGTAACCGTTTTTCCGTTACGTTCAGGGACCACCCAGGCTTTCTTATCAGAAATGGTTATTTTTCGGTAATAGCCGCGTGTGTTGGCTTCATATTCTAAAGTTGGGATAGCTTTTTCCTGCATCGCTGTTTTTGCCGCCAAATCACTTTTTTCAGCTGCTGTTTTCTGGCAATTACAACTGGTTAGTGTTACCACTGTCAACGTTAAAAGAGTAATCAGTTTCATACTTTTTGTATTTAAGTTAACATCATCTGCGCTTTTTTTACCGCTTCCACAAAGATATCAATTTCTTCCCTGGTATTGTAGAACGCAAAACTCGCCCGTATCGTTCCCGGAATATCGAAATACTGCATGATCGGTTGGGCGCAATGATGGCCGGTACGTACCGCTACTCCTAACTTATCGATAATTGTGCCAATGTCGTACGGATGAATCCCTTCAATGTTGAACGAAATCACGGAAGCCTTATTTTCGCTGGTTCCGTAGATTTTCAAACCGTCAATTTCCAGTAATTTCCGGGTGGCATAATCCAGCAATTCCTGTTCGTATTTTGCTATGTTGTCGAAACCGATGCCGTTCAGGTAGTCGATGGCAGTTCCCAATACGATTCCGGCTTCAATGTTTGGCGTTCCGGCTTCGAATTTATGCGGTAACTCCGCGTAGGTGGTTTTCTCAAACGTTACTTCTTTGATCATTTCGCCGCCGCCCTGATACGGGGGTAAGGCATTCAGCCAGTTTTCTTTTCCGTAAAGGATTCCAACTCCGGTCGGACCGCACACTTTATGACCGGAAAACACGTAGAAATCGCAATCGAGTTCCTGCACGTCCGGGCGCAAATGCGGAGTTGCCTGCGCGCCGTCAATTAATACCGCCGCGCCAACTTTATGTGCTTTGTCAATAATCTGTTTAATCGGATTAATGGTTCCCAACGCATTGGAAATATGATTGACCGCCACGATTTTCGTTTTGGAAGAAAGCAGTTTTTCGAATTTGTCCATCCGCAATTCCCCTTGCTCGTTCATTGGAATTACAACCAGTTTCGCACCGGTTTTCTCGCACAAAAACTGCCACGGCACGATATTGCTGTGGTGCTCCAAAGCCGATACCATCACCTCGTCACCTTCTTTTACGAATTTCGCAAAACCGTTGGCTACGAGATTAATCCCCGCCGTCGTTCCGGAAGTGAAAATAATTTCGTGGTTGTATTTTGCATTGAGATGGTTTTGAATTGTGTTTCGCGCTTGCTCATAAGCATCTGTAGCCAACTGGCTGAGGGTATGCACCCCGCGATGGATGTTGGCGTTAAACTCGGTATAATATTGGGCAATCGCATCGATAACCACCTCAGGTTTTTGGGTTGTGGCACCATTGTCAAAATACACCAATGGTTTTCCGTTTACGGTTTGGGACAATATTGGGAATTGTGCTCTTACTTTTTGAACATCAAACATGTTAATTCTAATTTGACACAAATTTACGGCTTGTTATTTTAAATTGATATAAATAAATGATAAAATATCAGAAAGTTTCCCCGGCACCGCCACCGCTGAAACCACCGCCGCCAAAAGGCATCTTATCTTCAGTCGGCGTTATCGCTTTGGTTTGGATTTGCGACGTGACAATTAGGGCCTGGGCATTTAAGAGCAAACTGCTGTCGGCACTCCGGTCGGGTTGGAAGGTGATGCCGGTCGCTTTGTCCTGCAATTTCCTGATAGCCCAAAAACTGATGCCAAAAAGAAGTATTCCGCCCAAAATCAACGCAATTTCCAAAGGTATTACCTGATAGTAGTAGCGAATGGTAAAAATCGAATAGCCCAATGCAAACAAACCGAGGAGCAACATCAGCCGGTCTTTGGTTTTTAACGCATAGCCGATGTAGCAAAGCGGAATCACAAAGGTCAATCCGTAAAAAAGGAACGCCAGAGGAATATCCTTTTCCGGGGTGACTGTAATGTTCATCAAATCTTCGGAGAGTTCCCGAACCACCATGTAATTGACGGAAAAATAAGCTAAAAGCAAAGCAAAACCTTTCACTACCCAAATTACGTTGGAATACAAATAGAAACGCTCGTTCTTTTCAAGTTTTCTACTGATGAAATACAAACCGCAAGCCAAAAGAAATCCAATGAAAGGCAGGAATAATTTATCAAGAAGCGCGTGATTTACAATCAAATCGAACACCAATCCAACTAAACCAATCACACCAACCAAAACGGACAGCGTATGAACATACCGTATACAACAGACAAACCCCAACACCATCATGGTCACAAAAGTTAACGTCGAGGAATCGGTAGTTATACTGATGGCTATGCAGAAAAAGAATGGAATAGACAGTACAAAAGCATCATCCAGTCCGTGATTGAAATAGCCCTGCCGCGCTAAAAATTCCGCACCGAGAATGCCGATAATCGCGTATACAAAGACGATATTTTCAAAATCACTATTCAGCAAAATCCCGAAAAACAACGCCAGAAAACCTGCCACAGCCGATAACAGCAAACAGCCCAAAAGGAAAAAGCCAATCCGAATCAGTAAATTGCTGCTCGAATGAAACAACGTCAAGCGCGAAGTAATGTCCTGCAATTGGGTTTTCGGAATGAATTTCATTCGATACAGTTCTTTAGCCTGAGTGACCAAAGCTTCATTTTCTAAAGTTTCTTTATGATATGCCAGCATGTTTCTCTTTGTTAAAATTACGTACTGCTCTGATAAACATCACAATACAAAATATCACATAACCCGGGGAAATGTAGATAAGCGGTACGACAAAATCCGTAATGTCTATAGCATCCAAGGTTCGGATAAAGAAAATATTGGCGCCTATAAATCCGTAAAGCAACGAAAACACAAACAGCGAAGTAGCCTTGTGTTTATGACTTTCCCTGTAAAAAAACCAAGTGCTTCCCGCTAAAACCGGCAAAAAGCCAAACCAATAGTCTTCAATCAATCCGGCGATGGTGCAAATGCCTAACAAATGCTGCGCGAACGTGTAATACACAAAGTAAAAATGGGCTTTCAGATTTTCCTTCAGACTGTATATAACCCAGAGAATCAGTAGAATCCCGATAAGAATCCCGAAATACACCAAGTTCGGATTGGAATACATCTCGTTTTCAAAAACCGTTTTCGGCGTTAAGGTGATGCCGGCAAAAGCAATCAGGGACGTTATCGCCATAGACAGCACGGTTCGGTTATCGAAATAATACGCCACCGCGAAACACAAGATAGCCGAAAACAGCGAAACCAGACTAAAATCTTCCCCGAAAATGCCGTACTGAAACTGAAGATAACCGGTGAAAATAGTGGCCAGCAGACTTCCGGTCAGGACTACATAATCGTAAACCGGGTTGTCGAAAAGCACTTCTGTTCTGGAAAATCCTTTGGCTTTTTTGAAACTGAAATAAAAGCACACCAGCATCAACACAAAATTCACCGCCAAAATCGCAATATGTCCGATACTGTCGATGTTTTTGTAGATCAAAGTTCCCACGCCGCCGGTAAAGAGCAGCACTGATAGATACAACAGAAACAAAAGTTCCGTATTCAGGGAAAAAAGACCGAGCGCTTTGTATTGTTGTACTTCCTGATGTTGCGCTTCGGAAATGAACCCTTTATCGACAAGTTTTTGGAGTTGATGTTCTGGAAATTGTTCCATCGGATTAGTTTTGATTTACTCAAATATAGGGAAATTGAACGGATGCGAAAATCCTTAAAATAAAAACCGCCTGTTACAGCGGTTTTCTTTATCTCTAAATTGGTTTTGTGCTTACAAATCAAAGCCCATGTTTACCTTCAGCTTCGTAGCGATGATTTTGGCGATTTTAGCCTTCAATTCCGGTATTTTGATACTCGAGGTCACTTCGCTGGTAAACGCGTACATCAGCAGCGCTTTAGCCTCTTTTTTCGGAATGCCGCGTTGTTGCATGTAGAACATGGCATTTTCATCCAGCTGACCGATGGTACATCCGTGGGAACATTTCACATCGTCGGCGAAAATTTCCAATTGCGGTTTCGCGTTGATGGTCGCTTTATCGCTTAACAAAATGTTGTTGTTCTGCTGGAAGGCGTCGGTTTTCTGCGCTTCTTTTTCCACATAGATTTTACCGTTGAACACGCCGGTAGATTGACCATCCAGTATCGTTTTGTAGTTCTGGTGGCTTTCGCAGTTCGGCTGTTCGTGGTTCACCAAAGTATAATGATCGACGTGTTGTTTGTCGCCGATGATGGTAATGCCTTTCAGCGTAGAATCAATGCGTTCCCCGTGATGGTAGAAATTCAGGTTGTTACGAGTCAGGTTTCCTCCGAAAGAGAACGTGTGTACCGAAACGCGGCTTTCCTGTTTCTGGGAGATGTATGTATTATCAATTAAATTCGCAGTCTGCTCGTCGTTTTGTACTTTGTAGTAATCCACGATCGCGCGTTTTTGAGCGAAAATCTCCGTTACCGAATTGGTCAGTACCGGATTTTCATTCAGACTCTGGTGACGCTCCACAATCTGTACATGAGCATTTTCACCAACAATTACCAGATTTCGCGGCTGTACCATCAACGCATCTTCTTTCCCGGTAGAGAAATAGATGATTTCAATCGGTTTTTCCACCACTTTGCTTTTCGGGATGTTGATGTATGCGCCTTCATACGCGAAAGCGGTATTCAACGATGTCAGGCTCTCTTCTTTACTCGCTACTTGATTGAAATACGTGTCGATAATCATCTTGTATTTCGGTTTGGTCAGTGCCGACGACATTAAGCAAACGTCCAGGCCGTCATGCGTGGTGGACGACAAAAACGTACTGAAAACCCCGTCGATAAAGATCACTTTGTAGGTATCCAAATCGTTCAGGAAGTATTTTTTTACATCGCTCACCTCGATGTTGTTTTCCTTTTTCGGGAAGAGGCTGAAATCGTTTTTCAAGACCGCATTCAGCGAGGTATATTTCCAGGCTTCCTCTTTTTTGGTCGGGAATCCTTTTGTTTCAAAATTCTTTAAGGCTGATGTGCGAAGATCGTGTAGTTCGGTACCTACATCCACCTTCTCCTCAAAAGCCATGAACGATGAAATTAGTTTTTCTTTCAATTCCATTGTTTAGCTTTTTAACCAGTCGTACCCTTTTTCTTCTAACTCCAATGCCAAATCTGCACCGCCCGATTTGATAATTTTTCCGTCCATCAACACGTGTACGAAATCCGGAACGATATAGTCTAACAAACGTTGGTAGTGCGTAATCACCACCACGGCATTGTCTTTGCTTTTCAGTTTGTTCACCCCGTTGGCCACGATGCGAAGCGCGTCGATGTCCAGTCCGGAATCGGTTTCGTCCAGAATGGCCAGTTTCGGGTTCAGCATCGCCATTTGGAAGATTTCGTTCCGTTTCTTCTCGCCTCCGGAAAACCCTTCGTTTAACGAACGCGACAAGAATTTACGGTCCATTTCCAATAATTCCGATTTTTCGCGGATCAATTTCAGCATTTCGTTGGCCGGCATTTCTTCCTGACCGTTGGCTTTACGGCTTTCGTTGATGGCGGTTTTGATGAAGTTCGTTACCGAAACCCCTGGTATTTCCACCGGATACTGGAACGATAGAAATACGCCTTTGTGCGCGCGTTCTTCCGGAGCCAGTTCCGAGATGTCTTCGCCGTCTAAGATGATTTCCCCGTCGGTTACTTCGTAGGTTTCGTTTCCGGCAATGATGGAAGACAACGTGGATTTTCCGGCACCGTTCGGTCCCATAATCGCGTGTACTTCTCCGGCTTTTACTTCAAGATTAATTCCTCTTAATATTTCTTTGTCCTCTACTGAGGCATGCAAATTTTTTATAGTTAACATGCTATAGCTATCTTATTGATTTTTAAAAATTGATTATCCCACACTTCCTTCCAACGAAATCTCCAACAGTTTCTGCGCTTCCACAGCAAATTCCATCGGCAGTTTGTTCAAAACATCTCTGCTGAATCCGTTTACGATCAGCGCAATGGCTTTTTCGGTCGGAATACCGCGTTGGTTGCAATAAAACACCTGATCTTCCCCGATTTTGGAAGTGGTTGCCTCATGCTCAATTCTTGCAGTGGTGTTTTTGGATTCGATGTACGGAAACGTGTGCGCCCCACAATTGTTCCCCATCAGTAACGAGTCACATTGCGAGAAGTTCCGCGCGTTTTCGGCTCTGGAGGAAATCTGAACCAGACCGCGGTAACTGTTTTGCGATTTTCCGGCAGAAATTCCTTTGGAAATGATCGTCGATTTGGTGTTTTTCCCCAAGTGTACCATTTTGGTTCCGGTATCGGCCTGCTGAAAGTTGTTGGTTACCGCAATCGAGTAGAATTCCCCGATGGAGTTGTCGCCTTTCAGTACACAAGACGGATATTTCCAGGTTACGGCAGAACCGGTTTCCACCTGTGTCCAGGAGATTTTGGCATTTTTCTCGCACAAACCTCGCTTGGTCACAAAGTTGAACACCCCGCCTTTTCCTTCTTTATTCCCCGGATACCAGTTCTGAACAGTCGAATATTTGATTTCGGCATCGTCTAAAGCAATTAGCTCGACAACGGCTGCGTGCAATTGGTTTTCGTCACGGCTTGGCGCGGTACAGCCTTCAAGGTAAGACACATAACTGCCTTCATCGGCAATGACCAGCGTTCTTTCAAACTGTCCGGTTCCGCCCTGATTGATACGGAAATAGGTAGACAATTCCATCGGACAACGAACGCCTTTCGGAATGTAACAAAATGATCCGTCCGAGAAAACCGCCGAGTTCAACGCGGCATAGAAATTATCGCGTTGCGGTACCACCGATCCGATGTATTTCTGAACCAATTCCGGATGTTCCTGAATCGCCTCGGAAATCGAACAGAAAATGATGCCTTTTTCCGCCAGGGTTTTTTTGAAAGTCGTCGCTACGGAAACCGAGTCCATTACGATATCCACCGCAACGCCCGCCAGTTTCTTTTGCTCGTCTATCGAAATACCCAGTTTTTTGAAGGTTTCCAGCAATTCCGGATCGACCTCATCCAGACTTTGGTATTTGTCTTTTTTCTTCGGTGCCGAATAATAGGAAATGGCTTGGAAATCGGGTTTTTCGTAATGCACGTTCGCCCAGTTAGGTTCCTCCATTTCGGTCCAGGCGCGGAAAGCTTCCAGACGCCATTCGGTCATCCATTCGGGTTCGTTTTTCTTTTTGGAAATGGCACGAACAATGTCTTCGTTCAGTCCCGCAGGAAACGTTTCCGATTCGATGTCGGTATAAAAACCGTATTCGTATTCTTTATTTTCGAGTTCGACTTTTAAGTCGTCTTCTGTGTATTTACTCATTTTTAAAATTTAAAAATTGAAAAATTGAAAGATTGAAAGATTGAAAGATTTTTTAACGCTTTAAACCTTCTAATTTTTTATTTTCTGTCTTCGAATCCAGATACTTAATAAAATTGGAAATGTTCTGAGAAATTTCAACGCTTAACTGCAAACTTTCCTGAATTTCAGCCTGCGTACAAAACTCTAATTCTCTTGCTAAAATCAACATGTTTCTGACTTCAGCACAACTTCCTTTTGCAATTTTCAAAAAACGGACAAATTGCTTGTTGTTATTATATTCAGATCCTTCGGCAATATTATTTGTTATTGAAATAACCGCTCTTTTCATTTGGTCTTTAAAACCAAATTCCTTTTCGATTGAAGATTGGTTCAAAATTCTAAAAACCTGTTTTGTTAATACAACTCCTTTTTTATGAACCTCAAATTCTTCAAACGATTTTGTCATAATCTTTAAATCATTAAATTTTTTAATCTTTTAATGATTTACAGCGAAAAACTCTCGCCGCATCCGCAGGTTCTTTGCGCATTCGGGTTGTTGAACACGAATCCTTTTCCGTTCAGTCCTCCGGAATATTCCAAAGTGGTTCCTACCAAGTACAGGAAACTTTTTTTGTCTACGGCAATTTTTATATCGTTGTCTTCGAACACCTTATCGTCTTCGCTTAAAGTTTTGTCAAACTTTAATTCATACGACAGACCGGAGCAACCGCCACTTTTTACGCCCACGCGAACGTAGTCCGTAGTCGTGCTAAACCCGTCATCCTCCATTAAAAGTGCGATGCGTTTTTTTGCGCTTTCTGAAACTTTAATCATAATATTAAAACAGATTAATTCTAATTTACTGCAAAGATATTACATAAAACCATTATTACCTAACTGCTAACATTTTTATAACTTATTCTGGGATAGTCTTTTTTTATCCGGCGATTTAAATTGCCGATTTCCGCAAGATTTCTTACTTTGCAGACACAATTTTAAGCAGCAAACTCATGAAAATTTACCCGATAGAAGCCGGAAATTTCAAATTGGACGGTGGCGCCATGTTTGGCGTGGTTCCGAAAACCATCTGGAGCAAAACGAATCCGGCCGACAACAACAATTTAATCGATATCGCCGCACGCTGCATGCTGATTGAAGACGGCAACCGCCTGATTTTAATCGATACCGGCATGGGCGACAAACAGTCCGAGAAGTTTTTCGGCTATTATTCGCTTTGGGGCGATCATTCGTTGGATAAATCGTTGGCGAAACACGGTTTTCACCGCGATGATGTAACCGATGTATTCATGACACACCTGCATTTCGACCATTGCGGCGGCAGCGTAATCTGGAACAAAGACCGCACCGGCTACGAAGTGGCGTTTAAAAATGCTGTGTACTGGAGCAACGGCAACCACTGGGAATGGGCCACAAAACCCAATCCAAGAGAAAAAGCATCTTTTCTGTCGGAAAATATTTTGCCGATGCAGGAAAGCGGGCAGCTCAAATTTATCGACCGACCGGAAGCGGATTTTGGCTTTTCCAAAGAACTGAATTTTGACATTTTTTATGTGGACGGCCATACCGAAAAGCAAATGATTCCGCACATCAACTATAACGGAAAGACCATTGTCTTCTGTGCCGATTTGTTAGCCACAGCCGGACACGTTCCGATTCCGTATGTGATGGGCTACGATACGCGACCGTTGCTAACCATGCCGGAAAAAACAAAATTCCTGAATGCAGCAGCGGAAAACAACTACTATTTGTGGCTGGAGCACGATGCCCACAACCAGATTGTCACCGTGGAACACACCGAAAAAGGCGTTCGTTTAAAAGACGTGCTGCGTTGCGAAGACGTTTTGT
The DNA here is from genome assembly GCF_000430025.1 of Flavobacterium suncheonense GH29-5 = DSM 17707. Lineage (GTDB taxonomy): Bacteria > Bacteroidota > Bacteroidia > Flavobacteriales > Flavobacteriaceae > Flavobacterium > Flavobacterium suncheonense. The sequence goes on along the minus strand of NZ_AUCZ01000010.1, from coordinate 107,833 downwards.
AACCTTTTAACAGCTTTCTAACGTCTTGACCCGAAAGCTGTTAATTTTCTATTAATTTTTAATTGATATGTCAATTATTTCAAAATCCTTTGTACATTTGACTAAAGAATTTGTTCGTGGAGAAACTCAATAACATTATTTTTTACAACATCGACCATAGCATCCGACTGTACCGTATGTACGCACAAAAACAACTTCGGGAACACGGTTTTAAGATAACGATTGATCAGTGGTTGGTTATTAAATGCATTCTGGAGAATCCGACGATTACCCAGCACGAGTTGAGTGAATTGGTTTTTAAAGACAATGCCTCGGTTACCCGAATTGTCGATTTGCTGATCAAAGCCAAATATCTGGAAAAAGAAATCAATCCGGAAGACCGGCGGAAGTTTATCCTTCACGTAACAAAATCCGGAGAAGACATTATAAAAAACGTTCAGGAAATTGTGTTACAGAACCGCAGCAAAGCGCTGAAAGGCATCGCAGCCAAAGATTTGGAAACAGCCGATGCGGTTTTGCAGAAAATAATTGCTAATTGCAAATAATATCATCAGTCAAAAGATCATCAATCAAAAAACGAACGGTTATGATTAAACTTGTTTTATTTTTAATTACTCTGGTAATCACAGCCATCAGCTATATTTTTATTTAAAGTATAGCTTTTCTTTTGTTTTTAATCTTCCGGTTAAAAATTGTATCTTGCTGTTTTATCGCCTAATTGTTAATTAGTTGCCCAACTGTAACATTTTGAACAATTGTCAGACCTATTTATTCTAAAAATGTAGCGGATTATGAATATCTTAAAAACTCACTATTTATGTGCGGCTTTAGCTTTGGCTTTAGCAAGTTGCGGTACCCAGAAAATGGTTACCACTCCCGTTGAAAACATCGACAAAATGCCAATCAAGGTTGGTAAAATTGCTGAAAACGACCTGAAACGCTGGAGTCATCTGGATTTGGGCAAAGACACCATTCCGGGCATGAGCGTAGACAAAGCGTACAGCCAACTGTTGAAAGGCAAAAAAGGCAATACGGTGATTGTCGGGGTTATCGATTCAGGTATCGATATCGAACACGAAGACTTAAAACCGGCCATCTGGACCAATCCGAAAGAAATTGCGGGGAACGGAAAAGACGACGACAACAACGGTTATATCGACGATATTCACGGGTGGAATTTCTTAGGCGATTCCGACCATGAAAACATGGAATACGTGCGCATCCTGAAAAAAGGCAACGACGGTTCCGCTACCTATCAGCGCGCTAAAGCCGAGCACGAAAAAGATTTGGCTGAAGCCAACCAAGGCAAACAGACTGTAGATTTTATTTTAGCCGGGGACAAAGCCATAGCCGATTATCTGAAAAAGAAAAACTACACCCTGGACGACGTAAAAAAAATCGAAACCACCGATCCCACTTTGGTACAGTACAAAGGGATGATGATGCAGATTTTATCGCAAACATCAAAAGAAGAATTCGACAAAGAAATCCAGGAGTATAAAGATCACATTTACGGCCAGTTAAACTATCATTTGAATTTAGAGTTTGACGGAAGAAAAGCGGTAGGCGACAATCCGAACGACCTCAACGACAGAAAATACGGCAACAACAACGTAATCGGCCCTGAGAAAAAAGGCGCCAAACACGGAACCCACGTAGCCGGAATTATTGCACAAACCCGCAACAACAATAAAGGCGGCGACGGGGTGGCCAGCAACAACGTGAAAATCATGGCGGTACGTGCCGTGCCGGACGGAGACGAATACGACAAAGACATTGCTTTAGCGATTCGCTATGCTGCGGACAATGGTGCGAAAGTCATCAACGGAAGTTTCGGAAAATACTATTCCACCCATCCGGAATGGGTACACGATGCCATCAAATATGCGGCTTCCAAAGATGTTTTGGTAATTTTCGCCGCAGGGAACGATTCGTATGATTTGGATGTCATCAACAAATACCCAACCGATTCGTACAACAACCAACCTGAAATTTCAGATAATGTACTAATCATTGGAGCAATTACCCCGAACTACGGTTCCGAAATGGTGGCCGGTTTTTCTAACTACGGAAAAAGGAATGTAGACATCTATGCGCCGGGTGAGAAAATTTATGCAACTACGCCAAGTAATACGTATGCATACTTGCAGGGAACGTCAATGGCTTCTCCAAATGCAGCCGGTGTGGCCGCGTTGATCCGTTCGTACTACCCTGGCTTAACGGCGGCACAGGTGAAAAAAATCATCATGGACTCCGGAACTACTTTAACCCAAAAAGTTACGGTAGGCGAAGCGAAAGAAGTAAAACCGTTTAACGAAACGTCTAAATCCGGAAAAATCGTGAATGCTTACAACGCTTTGTTAATGGCAGAGCAAATGGCAAAAAAATAAGTATCTTTGACAGATATTGTATAATTCGGAAGGGATTTTTCCCTTCCTTTTTATTTGACAACGCATGAGAAAACAGCTTTTACTGGCACTTTTTATCCCTTGCGGATTATTCGCCCAAAACAACCCAAACCCCGGTTACTGGCAACAGCACGCCGATTACAAAATGGAAGTCACCATGGACGTGAAAACGTACCAATACAAAGGAAAACAAACCCTGGTGTACACCAACAATTCGCCGGACACCCTGCGCCGTGTGTACTACCATTTGTTCAACAATGCTTTTCAGCCGAACAGTGCGATGGATGCCCGTTTAAAGACCATCAAAGATCCGGACGGCCGCATGGTTACCAAAGTAAAAATAGGCGATAAAGAAGTGAAAGAAAGTCGTATTTCTGCCTTAAAACCAAACGAAATCGGGTATCTGAAAATTAACAATTTCAAACAGGACGGCGTACCCGCGACCAATAAAACCGTGGGAACGATTTTGGAAGTAACCTTGGCAAAACCTTTATTACCAAAGACTTCCACTACCCTTACTTTAGATTTCGACGGACAGGTTCCGGTACAAATCCGCCGTTCCGGACGCAACAACAAAGAGGGCGTGGAACTGTCGATGGCGCAATGGTATCCGAAATTGGCAGAATACGATTTCGAAGGCTGGCAGGCCGATCCGTACATCGGAAGAGAATTCCACGGCGTTTGGGGTAATTTCGATGTGAAAATCACCATCGACAAAAACTATATTATAGGTGGTTCCGGTTACCTGCAGAACGGCAACCAAATCGGGTACAACTATCAGGATGCCGGCGTAACCGTGACGATTCCCAAAAAACAGAAAACCTTAACCTGGCATTTTGTGGCGCCGAACGTACACGATTTTACCTGGGCGGCCGACAAAAATTACCTCCACGACAAATGGCAGACCGAAGACGGCGTAACCCTGCATTTCCTGTATAAAAACAATCCGAAAATTATCGACAACTGGAAAAAATTACAGCCGAAAACCGCAGCGCTGATGGCGATTTACAATAAAACCGTAGGTCAGTATCCGTACAAACAATACTCCGTTATTCAGGGCGGCGACGGCGGTATGGAATACGCGATGTGTACGCTGATTTTAGGCGAAGGTACGTTTGACGGTTTGTTGGGCGTAACCGCGCACGAAATGGCTCACTCGTGGTTCCAGCACGTTCTGGCCACCAACGAAGCCAAACACAGCTGGATGGACGAAGGTTTCACCACTTGGCTGGAAAACTACGGTTTGAATGAAATCGCCGAGAAAAAAGTAGAGAATCCACATGCGGATTCCTATGCGGGTTACTATTCCCTGGTAAAATCCGGAAAAGAGCAACCGCAAACCACTCACGCCGACCGTTACGACGAAAACCGTCCGTACAGCATCCAGGCGTACAGCAAGGGGAATATTTTCCTTTCCCAACTGGAATACCTGATTGGCCAAGAAAATCTTTTAAAAACACTGAAACGCTATTACAGCGATTTCAAATTCACCCATCCGACACCGAACGATATCAAAAAAACGGCAGAACGTGTAACGGGCGCTAATCTGGACTGGTATTTAACCGAATGGACCCAAACCACCAACACCATTGACTACGGCATCAAAACCGTGGAAGAAAACGGCGCCAATACCAAACTAACCTTAGAGCGCATCGGAAGAATGCCGATGCCTTTGGAAATCCTGGTGGTTTACAACGACGATACAGCTGAAACGTTTTACGTGCCGCAAACCCTGATGCGCTGGACCAAAGACAACCCGTATCCGAACGTAAAACGCACAGTAACCGAAGGCTGGGATTGGGCCTATCCGACGTTTGACATCAGCATCGGAAAACCTAAAACCGACATCAAAGCGATTGTGATTGACCCGTCGGAACTCATGGCCGACATCAACAAAGCAAATAACGTGTACCAGAAATAACGGAAAAGCTGTCTGAAAAGGCAGCTTTCTTTTTAATCTCACCTTGCAATTGCCCTGACGGCATTCCCGCAAAACTTCGTACCTTTGCGCCAACGATGAAAAACACTTACCCAAAACACGAAAAGCTGAAAAGCAAAACGACCATCGACCTTCTTTTTTCGGAAGGAAAATCGGTGTCGAAATATCCGTTGCGATTGGTGTATGTTCCCCTTGAAAATTCAGATGCCGGACTAAAGTTTGGGGTTTCCGTCTCTAAAAAATACTTCAAAAAAGCCGTCGACCGGAATTATTTCAAACGCGTGCTGCGGGAATGCTACCGGCTGAACAAACACCTCCTGACGGAAAACATGGCACAGCCCTATGCGATGATGTTTTTTTACCAGACCAAAGAACGGCTTTCGTTTCCGGAAATTCAGGAAAAAACTGTACAGCTCTTTCAGAAGTTTGCGGAAACCACGAAAGTTGTTAACCCATAAATTCTGAATAAACTACACTTTTTAAAACCGCTTTTGCGTTATAGCTTTAAAAACCAAAAGCTTATGAGATTTTTATTCCTGTCTGCCATTCTCCTGACCTTACCGGCGGGATGCAAAGAAGAAACCACAGAAGAAAAAACCGACGCCGTAGTCGAAACCTCGCTGCTTCCTCCACCACCAAGAGAAGTAGCTATGGAAGTGTACGATTCCGCAGCAGCGGTTGTGTCAGAAACCACTGAAACGACCCTGCAACCCAAAATCATCAAAACCGGAACCCTGCGTTTTGAAAGCGACAACCTCGATCAGTCTTTTGCAGCCGTACAACAGGCCGTAATGAAGCACAAAGCGACCGTACAAAACGACGAATCGGGAAAAAATTACAACCACAGTTTCCGCAACATCACCGTTCGGGTGCCCAATACTTCGTTTGATGCCTTTATAGCCGATATCAGCAAAGGCGTGAAACATTTCGACCGCAAGGAAATTTCGGCCGAAGATGTTACCGAAGAATATGTAGATGTGGAAGCCCGCCTCAAAGCGAAACGCCTTTTGGAACAACGCTATCTCGAACTGCTCAGCAAAGCCGCTAAGGTTTCCGAAATGCTGGAAATTGAACGCGAACTGTCCAACATACGGGAAGAAATCGAAGCCAAAGAAGGCCGCCTTAAATACCTGCAAAGCCAGGTGGCGATGAGCACGGTAAGACTGGAAATGTACACCAACAACGCTTCCGAAAGCGGCGCCACGGTTTCCTATTTCGGCAAAATGTGGAATGCGCTGCAGGAAGGCTTCAACAACATTGCAACTTTCTTTATCCGTTTACTCCACGTTTGGCCTTTTATTCTTATTTTCGTAGTGGTGATTGGATTCATCCGAAGAAGATTTAAGAAAAAAACGACCTGAAAATGTTGTCATCAATCAAAAAAAGATACATTGTCCCGGTACTTGCGGGCGGATTTCTGTTTGTGGGCGTGAGCTTTCAGCAGGATTTCTTTGAAATTGCCAAACAGCTCGAAATTTTTACCACTTTGTTCAAAACCGTTAACCAAAATTACGTGGACGAAGTGAACCCGGGCGAAATGATGGACAAAGCCATCAAAAGCATGCTGAACGATCTGGATCCGTATACGAATTATTTCAACGAACAGGATGTGGTGCGCTTCAAAATCAATTCCACGGGCGAATATACCGGAATCGGGGCGATGATCAACCGAAAAGAAGGCCGTCTGATTATCGTGGAGCCGTATAAAAACTTCCCGGCCGACAAGGCAGGATTAAAAGCCGGGGACGAAATCGTACAAATAGGCGACGTCAACCTGGTCGATTTCAAAGAAGATGCCGGAACACTGTTGCGCGGGGCCAAAAACACCAAAATCGACATCAAGTACAAACGCCAGGGCAAAATGCTGTCCACGCAAATCGTTTTGGATGAGGTAGAAGTTAAAGCCGTTCCGTTTTATACCTTACTCGCGGATAAAACCACCGGCTACATTGTCCTGTCGCAGTTTAACAGCAAAGCCTCTTCCGAAACCAAAGACGCATTGCTGAAACTGAAAGCCGAAGGCGCTACCAAAATCATTCTGGATTTACGCGGCAATCCCGGCGGTTTGCTGCACGAAGCGGTAAACATCTGCAATCTTTTTGTGCCGCAGGACGAAATTATCGTAACGACAAAATCGAAAAACGAAAAACACAACAACACCTACAAAACCCTGAAACAACCGGTCGATTTAGACATTCCGCTGGCCGTTTTGGTGGACGGGAAAAGTGCTTCGGCCTCCGAAATTGTGGCGGGTGCGTTACAGGATTTGGACCGGGCCGTGGTAATCGGAACGCGCAGTTTCGGAAAAGGACTGGTACAACGCCCTTTGGATTTGTCCTACGGAACACAGGTAAAGGTAACCATTTCGAGATATTACACGCCATCCGGACGCTGCATTCAGGCGCTTGATTACGCGCATAAAGACAAAGACGGGAAAGCCATCCGTACGGATTCAAAAAATTACAACGCGTTTAAAACCCGTCATGGCCGAACCGTTTACGACGGCGGCGGTATCCAGCCCGATCTGGAATTGCCGGAATCCAAGCAGAGCACCATTGCGGCTGCTTTACAGAAAAGCGACGGCATTTTTAACTTTGTTACCGATTACTATTATAAAAATCCGAATCTGGGTACGACGATTCCAACCCTCACGGATGCCGAGTTTGCCAACTTCAAGGCATTTCTGAAAAAAGAAAATTTTCAGCTCGATACCGAAACCGAAATCGCCCTGAAGAAAACACTGGAAGCTGCCAAAAAAGAGCGAATCGACGAAAGTATTACTGCAGAATACCAGCAGCTTTTAGCCGCACTGCAGCGAAGCGAGGAAAAAGAACTGGAAAAAAATAAAGCGGAAATCAAAACACTGCTGTTAGACGAAATCATCAAACGTTATCAATATCGCGAAGGTTTGTACCTGCATTACTCGAAAAACAATCCCGAAATCACAAAAGCTGTCAGTATCTTAGGCAATGCTTTGGAGTACAATAAGATATTAAAAAAATAATTTGTTCCGTTTTTTCCGTCGGGATATGATTTTATGATAATTTTGTGATTTAAAATCTTTCAGAAGTGAGTTCAACACATCACAGCCACCTCAACAAAGTTACGTTAGGCGGTTTAATTGTTACCCTAGGAATTATTTACGGAGATATCGGTACTTCTCCGCTTTACGTAATGAAAGCGATCGTCGGCAAACAGGCTATTGATCATGATGTTGTTCTCGGCGCTATTTCCTGTATTTTCTGGACCCTTACCTTACAGACCACTTTCAAATATGTGATTTTAACGCTTCGGGCAGACAACAAAGGGGAAGGTGGTATTTTTTCGCTGTACACCTTAGTCAAAAAACTGAAGAAAAAGTGGCTCATTGTCCCTGCGATTATTGGGGGGAGTGCCCTTTTAGCCGACGGCATTATCACCCCTCCGATTTCCGTTTCCTCTGCGGTCGAGGGGTTAAAAACCTACAACCCGGAACTGAACACCATCCCGATTGTGATTGGGATTTTATTCTTGTTGTTTTTCATCCAGCGCTTTGGCACCAAGTTTATCGGAAAGTTTTTCGGTCCGATGATGCTGTTATGGTTTGGGATGCTCGGGATACTCGGAGGAGCGCATCTGATTGGCAATCTTGAGATTTTAAAAGCCTTCAACCCTTACTATGCCTTTCATTTGCTGCAGGTGCATCACGAAGGATTTTACGTGTTGGGTTACGTGTTCCTGTGTACCACCGGGGCAGAAGCTTTGTACAGTGATTTAGGACACTGCGGGATCAAGAACATCCGCATCAGCTGGATTTTTGTAAAGGCGATGCTGGTGCTTAATTACTTCGGACAGGGCGCCTATTTAATTTCGCATCAGGGCAGTACCCTAACCGATTTGAGCGGAAACCCGGGAAATCCCGGAAACCCTTTCTATCTGGTCATGCCGGAATGGTTTTTACCCTTCGGAATTGCCATTGCAACGGCCTCAGCCGTTATTGCTTCCCAGGCGTTAATCAGCGGTTCGTTTACCCTGATTTCCGAGGCGATGCGTCTGAATTTCTGGCCGAAAGTACGCGTCAAATACCCGACCGAGCTCAAAGGACAATTGTACATCCCGTCGATTAACTGGTTGCTGTTCATCGGCTGTGTGTTTATTGTCCTGCATTTTGAAGAATCCGGAAACATGGAAGCGGCCTATGGTTTGGCTATCGTTTTGTGTATGATTATGACCACCATCCTGTTGGGCTTTTTTATGGTTTTAAAGCGTTACAATCCGGTTTTGATTGTTTTTGTACTCTTGCTGTACCTCTCTATCGAAATATCGTTCTTTCTGGCGAATATTGAGAAATTCTCCCATGGTGGATACGTTTCCGTTTTCATTGCGGGCTTTCTGGCTTTTGTGATGGTCATTTGGTTTACCGCCAAAAAAATCCGGAAAGATTACACCGAATTCGTCAAACTGGACGCTTTCAAAACCGTTATTTCCGAATTGAGCAACGACCTGTCGATTCCCAAATACGCCACGCACCTGGTGTACATGACCAATGCCAGCCACGGGGACGAAATCGAATCGAAAATCGTGTATTCCATCCTTCAGAAACGTCCGAAAAGAGCCGATATTTACTGGTTCGTACACGTAAATGTAACCGACGAACCGTATGAAATGGAATACCGCGTGCGGGAAGTGGTTAAAGACGACATCATCCGTGTGGATTTTTATCTGGGCTTCCGCGTGGCGCCGCGCATCAACCTGTTGTTTAAAAAAGTGGTTCAGGATATGGTGAAAAACGGCGAAGTGGATATTACCAGCCGCTACGAATCGTTAAACCGAAACAACGTAATTGGCGATTTCAAATTTGTTTTGATTGAAAAATTCTTATCTTACGACAATGATTTTCCTTGGTACGAAAGAATTATTTTAGATCTTTACTACCTGCTGAAAAAAATCAGTTTGTCGGAAGAAGCGGCTTTTGGTTTGGACAGCAGTTCGGTAAAGGTGGAACAATATCCGATTGTGATCCATCCGCCGGACGAAATCAACCTGCACCGTATCAACGAACGCAAATCACATCAATAACATGAAAAAAATAGGCTTACTGCTGTTGTTTATTTTCAACTTGGCTGCCGCACAAGAAGAGGTGGTACATTCCGTGTATTTTGAATTCGACAAGTTTACGCTCGATGAAAAACAGGCAAATGACGTAGTTGCTTTCGTGAAAGCCATCGACACCACGCGTATTGAAAGCATCCAGATTTACGGCTACTGCGACGACCGCGGAAAAGACGCCTACAACTACAAACTGTCAAACAACCGCGCCAACACCATCAAAAACAAGCTGATTGAGAAAGGCATTAAAAATAAAATTATCGTTACCATCGAGGGCAAAGGCCGTGTGCTGATTGAAGATGACATCATCGAAAACCTGCCCGAAGTGCGTCAGAAAAACCGCCGCGTAGACGTGGTGATGAACTTCAAACCGGTGCCAATGAAACCAATTCCGGGCGTTTATACCGATTTAAAACAGGATATGGTGGTGGGCGACCGCATTTGTTTTGATAAAATTTTATTTGATCGGGGACGCAGTGTTCTGACCAATAAAGCGCGGCTGGAATTAGACCGTATCGCCCGTTTTCTGCACAAACACAAAAACATTCATTTTGAAATTCAGGGACATATCTGCTGTACGCCCACCTTTCAGAGAGAAGCTATTGATAAAGACACTAAAAAACGTGCCTTATCACACAACCGTGCCCAGGCGGTATACAAATATCTTGTGGCGAAAAGAATTGAAAAAAAGCGTATGACATTTAAGGGTTACGGCAACACCCAACCTTTAGGCAATGGTTCGGAACAGGACAGACGCGTGGAATTTCTGATTACAAAGATTTAAAAAAACGTATGAAGCAACTCTTTACTTTTTTGCTGCTTTTCTTGGTGAGCACCGGTTATTCGCAGGAACTGACCCAGGTGAAAACCGATAAATATTCGGTATACTTCGACTTCGATAAACACAAACTGACCGATGTGGAAGATCAGAAACTGAAAGATTATGTAAAAAGCCTCGGAAACATTGTGATACTTTCCATAGGCCTGGAAGGCTTTTGTGACGACCGCGGTTCTGTGGAATACAACCGTGCCCTGTCCCAACGCCGTGCCAAAACCGTGGAAGACATTCTGCAGGAAATCGCTTCCAAGCAAAAAAACGTTGAAGGTAAAGGTAAAATAGACCTGCGCATCACCGAATTAAGTGCCGACGAACTGGATGCCACCAGAACCTTAAACCGCCGTGTGGACATCTATCTGGAATACTTTCACAACGATTATATCGATTTAAGCAAACCGAAAGATTCGCTGCCTACCAAACTCGAATTGGCCAACCGCAGTTTACGCTTAAAAACCTTTGAAGACAAGCCTCTGAAAGTAGGCGACATCATCAAACTGAAAGATTTGTATTTTGAAGGCGGTCGTGCCGTTTTATTGCGCAAATCCGAAAAACAGTTGGAGAAACTGCTGAACGAATTGCGCAGTAATCCAAACTTTAAATTTGAAATTCAGGGCCATGTGTGTTGCATCGATACGGATTATTTCCGTGATGCGGTAGACGAAGATACCGGTATCAGCAACCTTTCCGAAGCACGGGCCAAGGCAATTTTTGCCTATTTAAAAGCAAACGGCATCCCGGAAGAGCGCATGAGCTACAAAGGCTACGGTCGTGATTTCCCGCTGCAAGGGGAAAAAGAGCGCAACAACAAACGCGTGGAAATCTGCATTAAGGAAATCTATTAATCAGTTCCGTTGCATTTCGATGTGCGGAATATCGTCTTCCAGATAGGTGTCGCTGGTTTGTACAAACCCGTGGCTTTCGTAAAAACGCTTCAGGTATAACTGTGCCGATATGGTGATGTGGGTTTCGCCAAAATGTTCCGCTATGGCTTTGATGGCTGTTATCATCAGGGTGTGACCCCATTTTTTATCGCGGTAGGCCGGATGCACAATCACTCTGCCAATGGAAGCCTGCCGGAAGTAATCTCCCGGTTTAAACAGACGTGCATAAGCCACCAGAACACCGCCCGACATCCCTAAAACGTGTAAAGCTTTCTCATCTTTCCCGTCAATGTCCTGATACACGCAATTTTGTTCCACCACAAACACTTCGGAGCGCAATTGTAGTACTTGGTATAGTTCAGACAGAGAAAGTGCCTTAAACGGCTTTATTTTAAATTCCGGCTGCATCGTTTATTTTAAAAATTGTACGGATTTGATAATCGCCTCCAGTTCAAACATCATATCCCGCTTGGCGGTAGACGGATTGTACACAAATCCTTCGATTACTATATAACTTTGGGTCTTGTCGTCCTGAATAATATAATTGATAAACGGACCGTTCATAAAACTGTTTTCCAGTTCCCAGGTACCGCGCGTTTCTAATGCTTTTCGCTGATCGATTTTTGTTACGTTAAAATACGGTGCATAACTCTCTTCCGTAATCATACTCGCCTGGTCTGCTAACCCTTTGATGTACAAACGCCCAATCGAATCGCGAAGACTTACAATGCTGCTCACCAACTCCTTTTTGGGGTCGATACGGGAAAACGGAACCCTGTAAATCAAAAGACTTGAATTCCCGGAAGGAATGTCTTTCTTGAGCCATACAAACTGCTTTTTGACTACTGCATACGAAAACGCAGCAGGGATCTGGAGTGTGATGCCGAATTTCTCCTTAAGGCGTTTGTCATCAAAAAAAGCCCCGGAAGCAGCCCGTCGTTGCTGTTCGATTAATTCATAAAACTTAAGGCTGCTCACCAATGTATTGGCGTGGAGTTCGATGGTGGCAATGATTTCGGAAAGCGTCGGTCCTTTGAAATAAAAAACATTCTGTGGTGAAGCATACTGGTTTTCCACGTGTTTGAATTCATTCTCGTGACCCTTTGATATTACAATGATGTTCCGGCTGAGTTTTACGGTCTGATCGAAAATTTTAGGCGAAAACTGGTTGATGGTAAACAACGGTTCTTCTTCCTGAAGTCCGTCTACGGGAGCGGCGAGTTTTTTGCGAAGCGTATCCCCGATTTCCCCGTTCCACAAGACATCGTCGATAATAACGGAAATGGTATTGATTTTACCGGTCGCGGCAGGCAGGACCGCGTCGTGCTGCTGTTTCTCCTTGTTACAGGAAATCAGGAACAGTAGTGCCAACAGGCCGAAAAAAAAATTCGCTTTTCTCACCATAACCGTTTGAAAAGCGAATTTACTAATTTATCCTTGAATTTTGAGCTTCATTCCCGGTTGGATGTTATCGCTCTTAATGTTGTTGAGTCTTTTAATCTCGGCTACCGAACTGCCCGGATGCTTTTTAGAGATGCTCAGCAGCGAATCGCCTTTCTGTACCACATACTCTTTGATTTTGGCGTATTCTTTCTGGCGCTGTTCTTTTTTGGCCGATTCCTGAACGGTTTCCGCTTCTGCTACAGCCTGATGGTCACTTTCTTTAACGATTAGCTTCTGTCCTAACTGCAAGTTTTCGCTCTCCAGTTTGTTCAGTTCTTTCAGTTGGGCCACTGTCAGGTTGTGTTTTAGGGCGATTTGGGTAAGGTTATCGCCTTTTGCCACGATATAGGTCGCTTCCACAACCGCTTCTTTGGCCTCCTGTTTTTCTTTGATTTCATCCAGTTTAACGACTGGCTGTGCTACTTTCAGCGTATCGGATTTCTTTTTCTTCACCACGCGATCGGCTATGGTTACCGTGGTTTCGTACTGAATTTTCAGTTTCTGCCCCGCGTTGATTGCCGAACCTTTGATTTTGTTCCATTTTTTCAGCTCGGCCATGGAAACCTTGTTTTTTTCCGCAATTTCAGAAAGGTTGTCGCCGCGTTTAACGGTATAAAATTTCGTTTTCAGTTTTTTTACCGAACGGGTCACGGTACCTTCATCAAAAGCTGTTTCCGCCTCATTGGAAGCAATTGCGGTCTGTGCAGAATCTAAAGCTGTTTTTGGTTTGGGCTCTCTGAAGAATTGTTTTTCGCGCTTGCTGTCTTCATAAGCGATATAAGCATACACTTTATCTTCGTTGGAGGCGAAAATGGCCAGTTTATCTTTCGGCAGACGAAGGTAATGCGGTTTGTCCGAAACATAGGGCACCACACTGCGTTTGTAAATCGGGTTCAGGAAACGCAATTGTTCTTCCGGTATGTTCAGCAAATCGGAGATTTGTTTGAAAGACAACTGTCTTTTCACCATTACCGTATCGGTTTCAAAATAAGTCAATGAAGCGCGTTTCGGAATGATGCCGTGTTCTTTTTTGTATTCGTAGATGTACATTGTCGCATAAAATGCCGGTAAATACCCTTGGGTTTCCGGATGCATGTACTTGCGGATGTTCCAGTAATTCGTGTGTCCTCCGGAACGGCGGATTGCTTTGGAAATATTACCCGGTCCGGTGTTGTAAGATGCCAGCACCAAATCCCAGTCTCCGAAAATTTTATACATATTGGTAAAATACTGACAGGCCGCTTCCGTAGCTTTTAACGGATCGTAACGCTCGTCTACATAGGAATTCACCTCCAGATTGTACTGTTTCCCGGTTTCGTACATGAACTGCCATAACCCGCTTGCTCCCACACGGGATTTTGCCAACGGATTCAAAGCCGATTCCACGATGGCTAAATATTTGATTTCTAACGGAAGATCATATTTGGAAAGCTTGGCTTCGAACATCGGGAAGTAATATTCCGACAAAGCCATCAGGCGCTCGAAAGCACGCGGCCTGTTTTTCAGAAACGATTTGATCACGCTTTCCACTGTAGGATTGTACTCTACGTTGAACGGCGATTTCTGGTTTAATTTTTCCAGACGTTCCTTTAAAAGTTCGGTGCTTAAATCGTAAGCCACGGTTTCGCCTTGATCAACTTTGGCGATGTCCGCCTGCATGTCATCAAAAAGTTCCTGATTGCTGAGTTCTTTCATCCAGCGTTCATCGATGCAGTTACTCGTTTCGTGATGTACGAAAGTCGCTTTAATAGAATCCAGATACGATAGCTTTGGGAGCTCTTTGATTTGCACTTGATTTTCGGCCGAGTCCTGTGCCTGGCTCAGGAGCGAAAAAACGCCGAAAAGGAAGGTAAATACTTTGTTTTTGTTCATGCTTTGTTGTTTAATCCGTTATCATTCAATCGCTTACGTTGGCCACAAACATAATAGCTAATAACTGATAATTTCTAAAAATATTGTTAAAAAGTAAAATTTTAACTTAAAATAGCCGCAATGCCCGGTAAGGTTTTCCCTTCCAACATTTCCAGCATGGCGCCACCTCCGGTCGAAACGTAGCTCATTCTTGGCTCCAGCCCGAACTGTTTTACGGCCGCCACAGAGTCGCCACCTCCCACTAAGGAAAATGCGCCGTTTTTAGTCGCTTCGGCTATAAAATTCCCTAACGTGATGGTGCCTTCAGCAAATTTTTCCAGTTCGAATACGCCCAGCGGTCCGTTCCACAAAATCGTTTTGGAATCTTTCACGACGGATTTTAAGGCTTCCAGCGTTTTCGGTCCTACATCCAAGCCCTGCCAACCGTCCGGAATGTTGTTCACCTCCACGATTTGCGTGTTGGCTTCGTTGGAAAAAGCATCGGCTGCCACTACATCCACCGGCAAATGAATCTGCACGTTTTTGGCTTTGGCTTTGGCTAAAATTTCCAGGGCCAGTTCCATTTTATCGTCTTCGCAGATGGAATTTCCGATTTTCCCGCCCAAGGCTTTGATGAACGTAAAAGTCATCCCGCCGCCAATAATCATATGATCGATTTTATCCAAAACGTTCTCAATCACCGTGATTTTCGACGAAACTTTCGATCCGCCCAACACGGCTAACACCGGTTTTTCGGAATGATTCAGCACTTTATTTAAGCTTTCGATTTCTTTGGCCAAAAGCGCTCCAAAACACTTAGCGCTCGGGAAAAACTGTGCAATAATTGTAGTCGAAGCATGGGCGCGGTGTGCGGTTCCGAAAGCGTCGTTCACATAAATATCGCCTAATTTGGCTAATTTTTCCGCAAAGGCCACATCGCCTTTTTCTTCTTCGGCGTAAAAACGCAGGTTTTCCAAAAGTAACACTTCTCCCGGTTGTAAAGCTGCCGCAGCTTCTTCGGCGATTGCACCGATACAATCTGCAGCGAATTTCACGGGAACACCCAGTATTTCAGAAGTTTTAGATACAATGTGTTGTAAGGAATATTTTTCCTCCACCCCTTTCGGTCGCCCCAAGTGGGACATTAAAATTACACTCCCGCCGTCTTTTAAAATTTTGTCGATAGTAGGTTGGGCCGCTTCGATTCGGGTGGCATCGGTTACCTTGAAATTTTCATCCAAAGGAACGTTAAAGTCTACGCGAATGATGGCTTTTTTACCGGAAAAATTAAAGTCGTTCAGGGTTTTCATGTGTGTATTATTTTGTTGTTTGTTTATGGTTGTAATCCGCAAATATAACATTTTTCTTTTTTTGGGATTTTTTCTTCCTTTTTTTGGCAAGGCAGTCAATGGAAGGCGGTTTTAATCTTTGGAACTTTCTGTTATCTTTGTTGCATGCTATTTCAGGAAATTTTAGGACAACACCACCTCAAGAGCCATTTAACCAAGAGTGCCGATTCGGGCCGTATTCCGCATGCACAGCTGTTTGTGGGGCCGGAAGGTTCGGGAACATTGGCTATGGCGATTGCTTATGCGCGCTATCTGCTGTGTTCCAACTTTTCAGGAGAAAATACCGGCGGGAACGAAGCCTGCAACCTGAAATTCGAGCATTTTTCCCATCCGGATCTGCATTTCGTGTATCCGGTGGCCACGAACAGCGAAGTAAAATCGCATCCGGTGAGTGACAATTTTTTGCCGCAATGGCGGGAATTTATCGCGAAGAATGTGTACGGCAGTCTTTTTGAATGGCTGAAACACATCGGCATTGAAAACAAACAGGGCCAGATTGGAGTGGACGAAGCGCAGGAAATCGTCAAAAAACTTTCGCTGAAAGCCTACGAAGGCGGCTACAAAGTGATGATTATCTGGATGGCCGACAAAATGAACCTCGCCACTTCCAACAAACTGCTGAAACTTTTGGAAGAACCGCCGCATAAAACCGTTTTCCTGCTGATTACCGAAAACCAGGACGACATCATGCAGACCATTTTATCGCGTTGTCAGGTACTGGATTTCAAAGGTTTGCCGGAAAGTGTGATTGCCGAAGCCTTGGTTTCCCGTGAAAACCTTGATGAAAAACTGGCGATGAAGCTGGCACATCAGGCACAGGGCAATTACAACCGGGCGTTACAGCTGCTGCACAAAGACGAAACCGAATTTCCGTTTGAAGAGTGGTTTGTACAATGGGTGCGCGCCGCGTTCCGGGCCAAAGGAAATGCCGCTGCCATTTTGGATCTGACTTCCTGGAGCGAAGAAATTGCCGGAATTGGCCGGGAAGCCCAAAAACAGTTTCTGCATTTTTGCGTGGAAATGTTCCGACAGGCCTTGCTGCTGAATTATCAGTCGCCTTCGTTGGTGTACATCGAACCGACTGTGGATAAATTCAAACTGGAAAACTTTGCGCCTTTTGTGAACGGCAACAACATCAATGAAATTTTTCAGGAATTGTCCGATGCCATTTACCATATCGAACGCAACGGCAATGCGAAAATTATTTTAACCGATTTATCCATAAAACTAACCCGATTAATTCATAAAAAATAAATACTATGCTACCCAATCAAATTTATGCCGTGTCCATTATTCTGATCTTTTTAGCCATCACCTTTTTACAATCCGGTTACGATAAAATTGCCGACTGGAAAGGCAATGTGGAATGGTTAAAAGGGCATTTTTCGCAAACTTTTATCCGCAATCAGGTACCGGCTTCTTTGGCGCTGATTTTAGTTACGGAAGTACTTTCAGGCGTGTTTTGTGTGGTAGGTGCCCTGCAGATTTTAATTACTGACGGTCATCGCAGTGATTTTGGTTTGTATGGAGCTATCCTGTCGTGCATTACGCTTTTGTTTTTGTTGTTCGGTCAGCGGATTGCCAAAGATTACGACGGCGCCCGAACGATTGTGATTTATTTTATCCCGGCCATTTTGGCGGTATACTGGCTGTAAAATACGGCTTTGCGATACAGAAAACGCATGCAGTTTGTATGCGTTTTTTTTATAAGGTTGCCTTATACAACCGCAACTCGTCCCAAGTGAATTTATCCCCGTGAATTTCTTTGAGTTCCCCTAAGCTTTCCCCTTTGTATTCTTTAAAAACCAAGCGCAATTCCTCGATTTTGTCGTCCGGTAAAATATCGGAAAGCTGCAGCGCTTCCAGCTGAATCAGTTTGGTAAAATGGCTGAAAATCGTGCCCGGGGTGAGTTTGCGCTGTTTGGCAATTTCGTGAATCGTCAGGTTTTGTCTCCAGAGTTCCAGGGTTTCCTCGATGGTGGATTTTTTGGGTTCTTTCGTTTTTTTCTTAGGTGTTTCATAGTATGAAACGTTTTCTTCGTCTTCTGCCAGGACAGCGTGTTCGGCTCGGAACCGTTCCGCAACGGCCACTAGTTTGTTAATTTTGTAGTGCTCCGCTTCTTCCGAACGCAGCGTTGCTTTGGAAAGTTCCCTGCCTTCCGAAGCCACTTGCAACAGCTGGCGGATTTTCTTCAGTTGCAGCACCGTTTTCGTCTGAAGTTCTTCCAGTTCCAGCAATTCGTCATAAAGCGTTTTGACTTTTTTGGTGCGCTTTATTTCTTCTATTTTCAGCAACAGCTCCTCTTCGATGACGTCCAAAGGTTTGAAAAAATAAGCATAGGCCGCCTCGACCCGTTGCCGGATAAACTCAAAATCAACCGGTTCCACCGCAAACAGTTTCAAAAGCTGCGTCTGAAATTTTACGGAAGCTTCGGCCAATTCGGCTATCTTATCGGCCTGCTGTTTCGCCCAGGCCAGATGGCTACGTTTCGGGGATTTTGGCGCTTCCTGATGGTAACTGAAATAATGGTTGCGCCATTCCTGAATCAGATTGCGGAAATCGAAACTGGTTATCAGGGATTTACACAGGTAATTTTGGGTTTCCTGCGACAAGGACTGCTGTAAAATTTCACTCGACGCTTTGTTGGTGGCATATTCCAGCACCTCTTCGTCCGACGCAATGCCGTTCATTTTAAACGGAGACAGCAAAATAAGCCCGTTTAAGGAACGCAAACGCGAAAGAGTTACATAGGCCTGTCCGGGAGCAAAAACGTTCGATACATCGAGCACAGCTTTGTCAAAGGTCAAGCCCTGACTTTTATGCACGGTAATCGCCCACGCTAATTTGATGGGATAATGGGCAAACTTACCCAGCAGTTCTTCCTCTATTTCCTTGGTGTTTTCATTGACTTTGTACCGGATGTTCTGCCATTCATACCGTTCCACTTCGATGGATTTGTTTTCCTCGGGAAAATGAACGATGATTTCGTTTTCGGACAGTGATTTCACGATGCCCATTTTTCCGTTGAAAAACCGTTTTTCAAACGACAGGTCATTTTTAACGAACATGACCTGTGCACCAACTTTCAACACTAGTTTTTCTTCTACCGGATAAATTTTTTCTGGAAAATCGTCCACCACTTCGGGCAGAAACGTGAAGGATTTGCCTTTTAATTCTGCTAAAGCATCGGTGTTGAGTGCATCCGCTTTGGCATTGTGCGTAGTAAGGGTAATATAGCCTCCATTCGCTTTGAAATCGAAATCCGGTTGTACGAAACGGTTTAAAAGCCGGATATCGTTTTCCGTTATCGTATTGTTTCTCAGGTTGTTTAAAACGGTGATAAAGCTGTCGTCCGTCTGACGGTAAATTTTTTCCAATTCGATGTACAAAGGCGGAAATTGCTGTACCACATGCGAATGGAAGAAAAACATACCGCGGTAGTATTTCCTGAGCAGTTGCCATTCTTCATTTTTGACAACTGGCGGTAATTGTAATAAATCTCCTATATATAAAACCTGCACGCCACCAAAGGGCAATTCGTTACGGCGTACTTTCCGCATCATAAAATCCATGGCATCCAGAATATCGGCGCGCAGCATACTGACTTCATCAATCACCAGAAGTTCCATGTTGTGAATGACCGCTTTTTTGGTGGCATTCATATGGAAATGTCGTGTCAGCGAAACCTGATTCTCGAATTTCACGGTCTCCGAAAAATACGGAAGTTCCTTAGTATCCGGAATAAAAGCAGCAAAGGGCAACTGAAACATCGAATGAATCGTAACCCCGCCGGCATTCAGGGCGGCAATTCCTGTTGGCGCCACAACAACCGTATTTTTATGTGTAGTTGTAATAATTTCCCGAAGCAGAGTGGTCTTACCGGTCCCTGCTTTTCCGGTCAGAAAAACGGATCTGTTGGTTTGGTTAATGAACCGAAGCGTGTATTCGGCGGCTTTTGAAAGGTGTTCCACGTGGCGTATAAATTTGAAAAGTAAAAGTATAAAAAAAGCCCTCCGGTTGGGAAGGCTCTTGACTTATTTTTTTTCTTCAGCTTTAGGCTCTTCTTTCTTTTCAGAACCTTTGTACTTGTCGTTCAGCTCTTTACTGATGGCTGCCGTGATATCGTAAGCATCTTTGGCATACAAAACAGTAGCCGCGTCTCCGGTACCGTATATGTAATCGTACCCGTTTTTCTTGCCGTAGTCTTTGATATAATCTTTGATGCGTTTTACAAGGCTGTCCATTTCTTTACCGCTTTCCTGCTGCAACGTCTGCATCATTGCCTGTTGTTTTATGCCTAATTCCTGTTCGCGTTTTTGCAATTCGGCTCCTTTAGCCTGTGCCCACGCCTGACCTTTTGCCATGGCATTTTGCTGAAACGAAGCGGCTTCACTTTGAAATTTGCTGGCTTCAGCACGCAATTCGCGGCCCATTTCTTCGGATTTTACTTTATATTTTTCCTCGATGTCTTTGGCCTCATTGTTTTCTTCCAACAATTTGGACGTATCTATATAAGCGGTTTTAATTTTTTCCGCCGTTGGCGTTTCTTTATTACAGGAGATGATTGCTAAGGCCGCAACCGAAAGTAAAATCAATTTTTTCATTTTTTCTGTTCTAAATTTATTGTGTAAGGTTCAATTTCGGATAAGGTTTCAAAGATGGTAATTTTCAGCAGAAAATCACAATTTTTTCCTTTATTTTAAAGTATCAATAATACCTATTCTTATTTATTTAAGTATAAAAATCAGTTATTAAAACTGAATTCATATAAAACGATTTAAGCGTGCTTCAGAGATCTGACAGGGTAAAGCCTGTTTTTACGGGAATTCGTTTAAAAAAACGCTTTATTTTAGTTTTTGGCGTTTTCAAGTACGTAAATATGCGACGAAAACTCCAAATTTTGCTGCGCTTTCCAATTGGAACGCAATCCGGTAAAAAATCCTTTTATAAAATTCATTTTTCCGGTTTTGTATTTTTCCGATAAGAGCGACACGTAAAAACTGTCAAAAACCATTGGAAGTACTTTTACTAATTTGATGTTTTCTCTCGCAAAAAGTTTTTCAACAGACGTTTTTGAAAAATGCCATAAATGGCGCGGTACATCATAAGCAGCCCAAAATTTTCCGTAATGCTGCGCGTCGAACGATTTGTAATTCGGAACGGCAATAATAATGGTTCCGGTTGGTTTCAGTAACCGTTTTAATTCCTGGATTTGTTGTTCCAGATCCGGAACGTGTTCCAAAACGTGCCACATCGTAATCACATCAAAACTGTGATTTTCTAAAACTTCTAAACTTTCTGCAAAACGAACTCTTTTTGAAATTGCAATGGTTTTGGCTTTTTTACTCGGTTCAATTCCGATGCAGTTCCAGTTTTGGTTTGTAGCTTCAGAAAGAAAATCGCCGGTTCCGGTTCCGATATCTAAAAGGGCTCCCTTTTGAGGTTGCAACTTTGTAATCAGTTTTACTTTATCGCGAATGGCTTTTCGTTTGATAAGCTGGTACAGTTTTTCAAACAGCGACCGTTGGCCATCGGTATGGGAAATGTAATCCTCACTTTCGTAGTAGCGCGGTAACTTTTCCAAAGAAGGCTGCGGATGGGTTTTCAGAAGTTGTAATTCTTCATCCAAAAGCAAATCAAAACTTTCTCCGGATACGGAATAATCCTGAACGCGGATAAAAACGTTGTCGGTTGAAAACTGCATTTATATTTTTTTTTTTACTAATCGCTTTGTTTATAAGGCTTCGCGCCGTAGTTTCACGTGGAACATTTTTCGAGGTCGCAGTTAACAGTGGCAGTTAACGACTTACTTGATGCAGATGTAACTAAAAACCGGAACTGAAACCGTTGAGTGATTTATCTTCCCATGTGAATTAATAATATCGAAATATCAGCCGGCGACACTCCGGAAATACGGGACGCCTGGGAAATCGTAACCGGTCGGATTTTTTTTAGTTTCTCGCGGGCTTCGTGCGAAATAGATTTTACCAAATCATAATCGAAGTCCGGTCGGATTTTTAAATCTTCCAGACGGTTTAATTTGTCGGCATTGTTTTTTTCTTTTTCGATATACCCGGAATACTTTACCTGAATTTCGGCCTGTTCAATCACTTCTTCATCCAGCTGGTTTTCCTCGATGTATTTTTGAACGTCTTCGAAACGCAAAATATCTTCCAGTTCTAATTGCGGTCGGGAAAATACTTTAAACATTTTATCGGGCTGCACCATCGGCGAGGAACCTTTGGCTTCCAGAATAGGATTGGCTTCTTTCGGGTTCACACTGGTTTCTTTAAAGAACGATACGAAAGCTTCCGAAGCGTCTCTTTTTTTCTCCATCGTACGCAGACGATCTTCTTTTGCCAAACCGATTTCATACGATTTAGGTGTAAGACGGAAATCCGCATTGTCCTGACGAAGCAAGGTTCTATATTCCGCACGTGAGGTAAACATGCGGTACGGCTCTTCGGTTCCTTTGGTAATTAGGTCGTCGATCAATACGCCAATGTAGGCTTCGTTTCGTTTTAAGATAAATGGATCGCGACCTTGTACTTTTAGTGAAGCGTTGATGCCGGCCATTAAACCTTGCGAAGCCGCTTCTTCATAACCGGTGGTTCCGTTAATCTGTCCGGCGAAATACAAACCTTCCACTAATTTGGTTTCCAAAGTGTGTTGCAATTGGGTCGGCGGAAAATAATCGTATTCAATGGCATAACCGGGACGGAAGAATTTTACCTTTTCAAATCCGGCTACCGAACGCAGCGCTTTGAACTGTACCTCTTCCGGTAAGGAAGTGGAAAATCCGTTTACATACACTTCCACCGTATTCCAGCCTTCCGGTTCTACAAACAATTGGTGACGGTCTTTATCTGCAAAACGGTTAATTTTATCTTCGATGGACGGACAATAACGTGGTCCTAAACTTTTAATACGTCCGTTGAACATCGGCGATCGGTCAAAACCTTCGCGCAATAAATCGTGTACCAGTTCCGACGTATAGGTCATGTGGCAATCACGCTGTACCGAAAGCGGTTTGGTAATTCCCAAATACGAGAATTTATTAGGCTTCGCATCTCCGGGTTGCGGTTCCATTTTAGAATAATCCAACGAACGGCCGTCTACTCTAGGCGGTGTTCCGGTTTTCATCCGTCCGGCTTCAAATCCTAATTTTACCAAATCTTCGGTTATGCCGTGGGCAGCACTTTCACCAGCTCTTCCTCCACCGAATTGTTTTTCCCCGATATGAATCAAACCGTTCAGGAACGTTCCGTTGGTTAATACCACCGATTTCGCTTTAATTTCAATTCCTAAAGCGGTACG
Source organism: Flavobacterium suncheonense GH29-5 = DSM 17707 (assembly GCF_000430025.1). Taxonomy (GTDB): domain Bacteria; phylum Bacteroidota; class Bacteroidia; order Flavobacteriales; family Flavobacteriaceae; genus Flavobacterium; species Flavobacterium suncheonense. The sequence continues at coordinate 84,718 of NZ_AUCZ01000010.1, read as the reverse complement.
GATTCCGGTTACTCTGCCGTTCTCGGTTAAAATCCCGGAAACCATTTCCTGATAGAAATCGAGATTTGGAGTTTGCTCCAACATGTTGCGCCATTCTTCCGCGAAACGCATCCGGTCGGATTGTACCCGCGGCGACCACATGGCAGGCCCTTTAGATTTATTCAGCATCTTGAATTGGATGGCGGTTCTGTCGGACACAATTCCGGAGTACCCACCCAACGCATCAATTTCGCGTACAATTTGTCCTTTGGCTATTCCTCCCATCGCAGGATTGCACGACATCTGTGCAATGTTCTGCAGACTCATGGTAACCAACAGCGTTTTTGAACCTATGTTAGCAGCCGCAGCCGCAGCTTCTGAACCGGCATGTCCTGCACCCACCACAATTACATCATATACCTCTTGAAATAAACTCATTGTTCCACGTGAAACATTTTACTGTTTCAAAATTAATTTAATATTAATTAATTAATGTTCCACGTGGAACATTAATACTTTTTCATCTTCTTTAGCGCGCATTCTTTTTTCGTCTGCTTCGGATTTATCCTTGTAACCACAGTAGTGTAATACGCCGTGAATCATTACTCTTTTCAGTTCCTCTTCAAAAGAAACACTGAAATCCTTCGCATTGTCACGCACCCGTTCAATCGAAATAAAAATATCTCCCTGTAATATTTTTCCCTCAGAATAATCGAAACTAATGATATCGGTCAAAGTGTCGTGATTAAGGTACTCTACGTTGATTTTGTGCAAATATTCATCGTCGCAAAAGATATAACTTATCTCGCCCAACTCTTTGCTTTCAGAAGCAATTACGCGCGAAATCCAATTTTCGAACGCGGCTTCGTCTTCCAGTATAAAATCGGTTTCGTAATTAAAACTAATCATTTGATTTAAAATAGGTTTGTACCTTTTGGTTGAAATTCGGGCGCAAAGGTAAGCTTTGTCGGTTTAATATTTCAACACTGTTCAAATATTCTTTTAAAGCCGGTGAAATCGGGTTGCCCTGTCCGCTAAACTCTTTCTTATTGCTTTGCGACTGACGCTTGTTATCCTCTCCTTGCTGCTGCATCGCTTTTTCCAGTTTTAAAAGTTCGTGTTTCAGATTCAGCATCTTTTGCAGGGTTTCGTTTTTGAAACCTTTGTTCAGCAATTGTTTTTCAATATCCTTCATCTGTTGTAACGCGTTTTGGCTATTACCACCCATACCGTTTTTTTCCATTGCTTTTTGCAAGGCATCGCGCAACTGCTGCTGTTCTTTCAGTATTTCCAATAAGCGCCCGGCATCTCCTTCACCATCTTCACCGTTTCCTCCTTGCTGCCCGTTTTGCTGTCCGTTTTTATCATGTTTGCCCTCTCCGGCTTTTTGTCCCTGCTGTTCTCCGGGTTTCATCCCTTCTTTCATCTTTTGGGCTAATCCTTCTTGCTTTTTTATGATGTCCGGCAACTGCATACCTTGTCCCTGACCTGGTTTTGGCTTGCCTTTTCCGGTTCCTTCACCTTGCATCTGCATCATCATTTCAGACTGCATCTGATTCATTACATCACTGAGAAAATCCGCTAATTTATTGGCAGAAGTAACCGTGTATTGCTGGTGCGAAACTCCTTTTCCAATGTTGTTATCGGCTAAATTATCGAGCGATTTATCAACGTTATACTGCACATTACCCACTTCTTTGGTAATCATTTCAGAAATTCTTGGGTTGCGCAGGGACATCGCAAAAAGACTGTCATCTATATGTTTGAACTGGTTTTTAAGGTCCTGCTGCTTTTTCAGTAACTTGTTAAAACCTAAAGTTCGCGTGGAACTCGATTTAAAATGCTTCATCAGGTCCTCCTGCGAAAAAGAAAAGGCTAACAAATTGTCTAAAATTTGGCGAAGCATTTTAGCATCTTCTTCGAGTTGTTCCATACCGCCCATGTCCATCGCTTGTTTCATTTTCTGACTCATCTGCTGCATTTTTTGAGCGGCAGATTTTTGTTTAGGTTTGGCTTTGGATTGGTTCTGTTTTTGCAGTTCCTCAGTAGCTTTTTGTAAATCTTCGTCTATGCTTTTCTGCTCGTTTGTATCGTTTGGTATGTCCATCGGTGCTTTCAGTTCCTCGTTTTGCTTTTCGAGTTCCTTCAGTTCCTCCTGGATTTTATCAAATTCTTTAGTGATGTTGTCTTGTTGCTTGGCATTATTGTCTTTGCTTTCGGATAGTTTTTCTTCTTTTTTAGAAAGTTCTTCCAATTTCGAAGCTATTTGTTCGGCTTTTTTTTCCACGTAAAAACGCTTGGTCAGTTCTACCAGTTGTTCTAAGCTTTTGGTTTGGTCTTTAGTGTTTTGCTTGAGTTTATCCACTTTTTCAAACAACTCTTCATCTTTTAACTTCTTGGTTAATTCTTCAAGTTCTTTTAAAAGCTTTTCGTTTTTCTCAATTTCCTTTTCGTTTTTGTCAAGACGTTTTAACAGTTCTTCCTTGAATTCGTCTTTCTTCTCCGGCTGAAACTGTTCCAGATTTTCTTCCAGTTTTTTAGAGAATTCTTTCATCATTTCGTCCTGTTGTTGCTGACGTTTGATAAAATCCTCCACCTTCTTCTGATCTTTAAAATCGAGATTGTTCTTCTCTTTGCCTAACTTTTGCAGCTTATCAAGTTCCGACAATTGCTTGTCCTGATTCTTAATCGACTTTTCCAGACTGTTGATGTTGGAATACTGTTCCTGTAAAACCTGTTCTTCTTTTTCTTCTGAAGTCAATTCACGGTGCGAAAACACAGCAGATTTAGAACTTTTAAAATGATGCACCGCATCGTTGTCAAACACTTCAAAATAATAGTCGTAGGAAATGCCCGGTTCAATGACTAAACCGTCCGGAAAGGAATACACGAACTGATCAAAAGCAGCTTTTTTAACCGGGAGCACAGCTTTACGCGCCAGATTCGGTTGGTCATTCGGATAGAAAACTACCTGCAGTTTGGTTAAGCCGTAATCGTCTGAAACCTGACCTAAAATGACATTTTTCTTCAGTTTTAAACTGTCGGGTGCGGTTTGTACGGAAATCGAAGGGTACTGATCTTTCACCGTAGTGATCTGATAGCTCAGTTTTTCGTAATCCTTTACCTTCTGATTGGAAGTAACTATCTGATACTCTGTATTATTTGAAATGGTTTTAGCAAAAGTAAAAGTGGTTGCAGCTCGCTGAAAAGCTTGTCGGGTACCAACTGCTTCAAAATCAACTGAAGTTGTGGCTAGTGCATGAACATTCCAAATCACTTTCGTGCCTTCGGGTACCACGGCATTTCCGGTACCTTGAATCACTTCTGCTTTTTTTCCTAAGTACGATGGAAACTGCAGCATCATAGAAAAATTCAACAGGGTCGGAACAGCCACAATTTCCAATTCATACTCTTGGGAAACCACGTTGTTGGCCTCAAAATGAAACACCACAGTCTTCATGGGTTTCTCAAAACGGTACAGGAATTCACCGGGTTTAAGGGTTTCAAGAAAATAGCTTTCCTCACCAATCCTAATCACGGCGTTTTCCGGAATGACATTTCCGACTGTTTTTAACTGCAACACGAAATCCTGGCCTTGTTCCGAAACTAACTTTGGATTTAGGAGCTGAAAACTAAAAGGTGCTGGTGGCGTGTACCGGGTCTGATAATGCACTACCCTACTGAAACTCTGGGTAATGATAGCGGAATTTCCGCTGATCATAAACACCAAAAGCAGCAATAAAGGCACTGCGGCATACGGCAAATATTTTACGTTCTTTTTAAAATTGACGGCCTTGCTGAAAGGAATCGGCTGTAAGTTTTTCGCTTTTTGTTCAATCGAAGCCAGTAACAGTTCCGAAGGATTGACCTGATTGTTCAACTGCAGAAAATTGGTCAGTTTGTCGCTTACTTCCGAAAAATGGTTCCCGATGATTTGGGAGGCTTCGGTATAATCGATACCTTTCTGTAATTTAAAAAGTCTGAAAACCGGAAACAAAATGAACCGCAGCAGCAGAAAAACTTCTACGGTTACAAACAACCAAAAAAGCACGGTTCTTCCTTGGGGTGGCAGCCACAGGAAATGTTCCACGAGCAACGTGCCTATAAAATACAGCAAGCCCAACCCGATAAAAAGTATCGTACCTTTGAGCAGTTCATTGGTATAGTACTTTTTGATAAAGGCTTCCAGCTTCTGAAAGATGACATTTTTGGTATCCAAAATCTGCAATTTTACTTATAACCGATAAAATTACAATTTTAAACAAGACTAAAAACTTTAAAATTCGTTAAAAAGAATTTTCATTGTACCGGAAGAATCCTTTAAAAATTCAATTCGATGAAAAAGGGTTTTCAACAATTGTTATAAAAAGAAAAAAAAGATTTTTAAAAAATTTAATTTTTTGATGGTTATTATAGGGTGTTAATTGTAGGTATAAGTTTTTGAAAGAGGCTTTTGATTTGGAGTTATCTTTTTTTATCCTGAGTTATCAACAGGCTTTTTAAAGGCTAAAAATTTAGAAATCAAAGGATAGTTTAAGGTTATCAACAATTGTGGATAGCTATTTTTTACTAAAAACTTTTAATAATTCACCAGTAAGAGTGCTGTTAATAAGTACGGTTTTGCTTTTGATAATTTTTAAAGAAAAACTAAAAACTTTGCTTGCATTTTTCATCCCGGTTTTGGATTATACTTTTTTTAGAAAGAACCTCAAAACAGTTATCACATTCTATTCAAAGTTATCAACAGAAGTTGTTAATCGGTAAAAGCCTGTTTTTCAACGATAATTAAAATTTCATCAACAACCTAAAATTTTACTGTTAAATCTTTAAAAAGTTCCTATTAGTGAGTGGTTTTTTATTAACAAATTAAAAATGATGACAGGGCTAAAGTTCCTGTAATGTTCTTAAATTAAAGTGTTTACAGAAAGCTTAACGTTATCAACAATTGTCAATAGTGTAAAAAGAAACGTAAAAAACTGAACCCGGCAAACCGGAAATCTGTAAACTTAAAAGTATCTTTGCAAAAAATTTTAGCACTATGTCAAAACCGGTTCGCGTGCGTTTTGCACCCAGTCCGACAGGACCTTTACATATAGGCGGTGTCCGTACCGCTTTGTTTAATTATCTGTTTGCCAAAAAAAATAACGGTGTTTTTTATGTACGCATCGAAGATACCGACCAAAACCGCTTTGTGCCCGGTGCCGAAGCGTATATCATGGAAGCTCTGGAATGGCTGGGAATTGCACCCGATGAAACCGTAGGAAAAAACGAAAAATTCGGACCGTACCGTCAGAGTGAGCGCAAAGCGTTGTACAAACAGTACGCCGATCAGTTGCTTCGGTCCGGTTGGGCGTACTATGCGTTTGATACGGCAGAAGATTTGGATCAGTTGCGCAAAAATGCGGAAGAAACCGGAAAAACCTTTATTTACAACCACAGCGTTCGCGAACAGTTGGACAATTCGCTAACAGTATCCGCGGAAAAAGTAGCCGAACGCATTGCCAACGGCGAAGAATACGTAATTCGTTTCAAAACGCCGGTGAACGAAACCCTGCATCTGAAAGACATCATCCGCGGCGAGATCAAATTCGACACTAATTTATTAGATGATAAAGTATTGTTCAAAAGTGACGGCATGCCCACCTATCACCTGGCGAATATCGTAGACGACCATTTAATGGAAACGTCTCATGTTATCCGCGGGGAAGAATGGTTGCCTTCGCTTCCGCTTCACGAATTGCTGTACAAAGCTTTCGGTTGGGAAGCACCGGAATTTGCGCATTTGCCGTTAATTTTAAAACCGGTGGGCAACGGAAAACTCTCCAAACGCGACGGCGATAAATTAGGATTCCCGGTGTTTCCGCTAGATTGGACGGATCCGGTTTCGGGTGAAAAATCTTCCGGCTACCGCGAAAAAGGGTTCTTTCCGGAAGCGGTTGTTAACTTTTTAGCTTTATTGGGCTGGAACGATGGCACCGATCAGGAATTGTTTTCGTTGGATGAATTGGTACAGAAATTCGATTTGAACCGCGTGCACAAAGCCGGAGCGAAATTTGACCCGGAGAAAAACAAATGGTTCAACCAGCATTATCTTAAATTGCAATCTAATGCATCGTTAGCGGAGAAATTCCTTCCGATATTAGCGGAAAAAGGGATTACAGCCGATAAAACCTATGTTACCAAAGTAGTAAGTTTGGTCAAAGAACGCGCCACTTTCGTAACCGATTTTTACGAGTTATCCGATTTCTTCTTCACAGCACCAACGGCTTACGATGAAAAAGCAGCTAAAAACTGGAAAGAAGAAACACCGCACTTAATGCAGGAACTGATTTCCGTCTTGGAAAACATAGGCGATTTCACGTCTTTAAACATCGAAACGGTTGTAAAAGACTGGATGACGAAAAACGAAATAGGCATGGGCAAAGTGATGCAGCCGTTCCGTTTGAGTCTGGTGGGTGCTTTGAAAGGTCCACACCTTTTTGATATCGTGGAAATGCTTGGAAAAGAGGAAACAATTAAGCGATTGCAGCAGGCGATCAGCAGTTTATAAAAAGAAAAACGCTCCGTAACAGGAGCGTTTTTCTTTTTATCTAGTACAATAGTATTCACATTTAGTACCTCCAATTATATCTTTTGTTTTTGTGATAATTTTCACATCATATTTTTTTTTATCAAAAACGCCAGACTCTTCAATGACCTCTATTGTATATTCTAAATTTTGATATTGAATTTTTGAATTTCCTTTAACATCTTTAAAAATAACAGCGTCTAAAAATAGAACATTGGTATCCATAATGAATTTATTTTCAGTTATTTTAATAGTTCCTTCATATGGAAAAATTAATTCTCTGCCTTCACCTTTATAGAATGCACTTTCAATTTTATATTCTTGTGAAAAAGAGCTAACACTAAATAAAAATGGAAGAATAAATAGTAAAATTTTATTTTTCATAGTAAATTAATTTATGCATTCTTGTAAAAGAGGATTATCGAAAAAATTATCTAAATTGTTATATTCTTCATTGGTGTCAGTTTCATTTGGTTTATAAATTTTTTGAAGAAATTTTGATTTATATTCTGCAACAGCATTGTTGTATTTGTAACGATCTAATCTTCTTATGAATTCATCACATTGTCCAAAATATTTTCTTAAGATAGTATCAACTCTTTTTTTATTATCAAGCGCTTCACCTTTATGTTTTCTTTTGTTGAAACTTAAATCTTCAATAACATTATTATTATTGTCAATGATGTATACAAAATTATTTAACTTTGATTTCGAAAAATGAACTAATTTTAGACCATTAAGTTCCATAAGAGTAAAGTATGGAAATTCTTTATCAAAGGCTAATTTATAAGTATCAATCTTATAATCTCCATACCTAGCTTCCTTTACATCTAAAAAATTAATATTTTTTTTCTTACCATTTTGTTCATAATAAATGAGAGTAAATAAACTATTAGTTTTATCACTTCCAATTGAACTCATTTGTGTAGATCCATTGTCAATAATGATTTTTTCTCCTTTTTTGTCAATAATATATTCGTTTTGAGAATATGAGTTTATCCCCATAAACATAAAAAAAAATGAATACAGTAGTTTTTTCATAGAAAAAATAGTCAAATTTTAAAAGAAGTCGTATCAAAAACTAATTTGAGACGTTTTTTTGTTATTTTATGGATTCATTTAAAGTGGTAGCATATTCTTTACCTTCATTGGAACTTAAACCTTTTACTAAGTCTATAAAACCAATTCCCGTAGATTTATCAGGCAGATAGGTAAACAGGTTTGATAAATCATCCCCTTTGTAAATATAAAGTGAGGTTACATAACCTCCTCTGGCTGTAGGTTGAGAATACTCATAAACAAAAGCTATATTTTTTTCATGGTTTAAAATTGCTTGTTCAATTCGGCTGCTTTCCACAAATTCAAATTTGTATTTGTAAGAAGCTGAAAAAGCGTTGATAAATTTTTCTTTTACAAGATTTTTATCAATTAGTAACGTTAAATCTTTCAGTTCTTTTACTTTAGGATTCAATTCAACAGGAGTTTTACCGGCATTTTCTCTCATTTCTTTAAAGGATAAATCTTCTTGAGAAACGCCATAGTCAATTTGGTTTTTAAAGGAAGCAATGGCAAATTTCACATCGGCTTCGGTAAATTGTTTAACTTCAGAATTCAAAAATTTTGACTTATCACTATAATTTACAGTTGCTAAATAACCTCCATTTACCATAAAAGCGACATCTGTTATTCCTAAAAAAATTTGTGTGAACCAATTAGATCCAGCTTTATTGTATTTATAACCAATAAAGATAAAATCTTCTTTATTTTTCTTGGTGGCCTTGTCAAATTCTTTAGGTTGTAAGTATTGGGATATTCGGGAGGCTCCAAAATACTGTTCCACATATTTTTTCACACTTGGGTTAAATACTGAAGCATTTGGATCAGTATCAGGTAACTGCAATACAATAATTGGTTTGGTATTGGCAATTTCCCAATCTTTTTTCTTAGGCAGTTTAATTTGTGCCAATGCCGAAATTGTCATAAACAGTAGTAAAAAAGTAGTAAGTTTTTTCATAAACAGACTAATAAATAGGTTATAAATTAAAAAGCCAAAATAATTTTATTATTTTGGCTTTTTATATTTTTTTATAAAATTATTTTTACAAATTAAATAAAACCTGACCGGTCAGAATCCCTAGATTGCCTTTGAATTCGCCTCCGTTTAAGGTTTTCAATTCGTCTTTTTTATTCAAGTTGTTTAAGAAGTTGTTCACACCGTATTGGTAATTAAGCAGTGCGCGTACTCTTTTGCTTCCGGCAGAAATGCCAAAATAAAGATTACCGTTCAGTTTGGTCACATCTTTGATTTGATCCACCGTTAAAAGGGTTCCGGTAACCAGATTGTCTTTGTATTTGCTGTCGGTTTTCAGTTTGTCGTTTACCTGAAGCACGGGTCCGAAATCGATGGAAACATGGTCTTTCACCACATTATAACTGAGCAACAAACGAATTTGTGCCCCCATGATTTTGTGTTTTACTTCTTGTTTTTGTAAAAGCGGAGATGTAGTTTCCACTGAAAAATTGTTTTCCGAAAACTGCATCCCGAAAATCATGCTGAAGTTATTGTAGTAATTCCCGCGTACCTGCATCCCGGCAGACCACCCTAATTCCGGTTTGGTATTAAAATCGGAGGTGAACAATGAAGTTTGGTTGACGCCGGCGTATATTCCGATGCGGTTGCCGTCTCTGTAACCGTGTTGTGCTGAGGAAAGTAACGACCATAAGCTAACGATTACCAGTGTTAATTTTTTCATGAGTGCTGTAAAATTTGCGCAAATGTAAACTTAATTTCAAAAAAAATGTAACAATTTGTAACAACTTCCGTATAATCTTATAAAATCATTAAACTATTTTCTATGATCACTTTTCCAATTTTTATTGTCTTAGGACTTTTTCTTTTGTTCGCCTCTTTTTTTACCGTGAAACAGCAAACGGCTGTGGTAGTAGAGCGTTTCGGGAAATTTAACAGCATTCGTCAATCGGGCCTTCAGTTAAAAATTCCGGTGTTTGATCGTATTGCCGGCCGGGTAAATTTGCGCATTCAACAGTTGGATGTGGTGATTGAAACCAAAACCAAAGACAACGTTTTCGTAAAGATGAAAGTTTCCGTACAGTTTAAAGTGATTCAGGAAAAAGTGTACGATGCTTTTTACAAACTGGAATACCCGCACGACCAGATTACTTCCTATGTCTTTGACGTGGTGCGTGCCGAAGTGCCGAAATTGATTCTGGACGACGTTTTCGTTCGTAAAGACGATATCGCCATCGCCGTAAAACGCGAATTAAATGAAGCGATGATGACCTACGGCTACGACATTATCAATACCCTGGTAACCGACATCGATCCGGACACGCAGGTAAAACACGCCATGAACCGAATTAATGCCGCCGACCGTGAAAAAACGGCTGCCGAATATGAAGCGGAAGCCCAACGCATCCGAATTGTAGCCAAAGCGAAAGCCGAAGCGGAAAGCAAACGTTTACAAGGACAAGGTATAGCCGATCAGCGTCGCGAAATTGCACGCGGTTTGGTAGAATCCGTAAATCAGTTGAACGAGGTGGGGATCAACTCTCAGGAAGCTTCGGCTTTAATTGTGGTAACCCAACATTATGATACCTTACAGGCCGTAGGTGCCGATGCGAATTCGAACTTGATTTTATTGCCGAACTCGCCCCAGGCGGCCAGCGATATGTTAAACAATATGGTAGTTTCGTTTGCCGCGAGCAATCAGGTGGGCGAAGCCATGAAAAAAGCGGGAGCGTCCAAAAAATCGAATAAATCCCAACAGGCTAATGAGGATTTTGGAATTGACGACAGCACTAATGCATAATACAGCAAAAGAGGTCTTAAAGACCTCTTTTTTATTTCATAAACCGTCGTATCAGGAAGGGAATGATAATCTTCTGAAGCAAATCGTATTTGTTCGCAAGGGTACCCACATTCCCTAAAACGTGCTGCAGCATGCTTCCCGGCGTTACATCGTCTACGGTTTTTTCTACCGATAGTGATAATTTTTCATAATCAAGTTCTTTCTGGAGTTTCAGAATTTCCAGATCCCGGTCTATTTCCTTGTACGAGGAATACACTTTTGCACCCATATCAGTCGTCATTAAAAAATACCTCCGAAAATTTCTTTAAAACAGTGCGCTCTCCAATTTTGTCTTTCAGCAGCCAGACAAGGATTCCGAAGACAAAGTAAATTCCTCCCACGATCAAAAAACCCAGCGCCGTATTCTGATACTGTTCCCCTAAATACAGTGCTAAAGCAAGGGAAAAGAACAAGACGGCCATCATAAAGAAAACGGCCAACAAAAGCATTTTAAAGAGCATAAAGGTTGCTTTTGTGGCTATTTTGAAGCCCCAGAGTTTGTAATACGCAATGGTGCTTTCTGCGGCTGCTTTTACGTTTTCCTGGATTGCTGCCGCGTTTTCTTTTAGCTTTTCCAAAGGCATACTTAATTTTTAGCGGTGGTGGCCTGACGTTTTAATTCGGCCAGTTTTTTCTCTAAGGTGGCGATGACTTCTTCTCTTTTGGAATGGGTGTGCGACAACATGTCTTCAAACTCCGATTCGATATCGTGTTTGTGTCGTGAAAATTTATTTTTGATATTATCGGCGATTTCGCCTAAGCGTTCTTTTTCGTGTTCGAAACCGTCTTTGATTCTTTTTCGGGTTACCGATCCTTTATCCGGAGCAAACAAAATTCCTAAGCCTGCTCCTACTGCTGCACCGGCTAAAAGTGTCAACAGTGTTTTTTCTGCGTTGCTTGCCATGATTTTAGTTTTTTGGGATTCATAATTATAAACTTACGAATTCCAAAAACGTCTTCCCGTTAATTTCTAGTTAATAAAACGCTTAAAAATCTTAAAATTGATTTTAAAGCGATTTAAAGCAAGATTTTTTATAGTACCACACGATTAGGTTGTTTAAAAAAGTAAACAAAAATAAAGTAAAATATAAAAGCCAATCTTAATAGATATAAATTATTGTAATTACAAACAAAATAAGAAATATAAATAATAAAAAAATCCGCGGTGAAGCGGATTTTGTATTACTAAAAACTATACGTATTCTTTACGCCAATTCGGAAAGTGTTTTTAAAACCGCTTCGTTTTTTTCGGTTGTTTTCATTTCGGAAAACTGGGTTTTGAACAGTTCAGAATTAACGTTGTCCTTTTTCAGATTCTGAAGCACTTCCAAACGCACAAACGGCGATTCACTTTTCAGCGACATGTTGTACAATTTGTGCAACAGTTCCGTTTCCACATCCGACGCTTTAAGAGTGTCCGAATATTTCAGCACCCAATTGGAAAACAGCAACGACGCCTTGTTGTTGTTGATGTTTTTCTTCAGCGAATTTTGCAGCAAGCTGTAATTCGAAACGGTTTTAAGGTTCTCTCCGATCGTTTTTTCAATAGCGGCTCTTTCTTCGTCTGTGGTAACTTTGAAATATTTATTGATTTCCTTCAACGAATTGTTGATGGTATTTTCCTCTTTTTTTCCTTTTTCTTCCCAGGAATCTTTCAGATCCACGGTTTTGTTGAAGACCAGATGTTCCGGCGTACTGTCGCGGTCCACACAGAAATAGCCCACGCGCTGAAACTGGAATTTATCGCCTTCTTTAGCCGTTGTCAGGCTGGGTTCCACAAATCCGGTAACCACTTTTAAGGAATTTGGATTCACGAAATCCAGGAAGTTTTTATCCTTGTGCGTATCCGGCGATTCGTCCAGGAACAAACGGTCGTACAGACGGATTTCCGCTTTTACCGCATGTGCGGCCGATACCCAGTGAATGGTTCCGGACACTTTGCGGTTGCTGGCTTCACTTCCGCTTCCACTTCGGCTGTCTTCGTCGTAGGTCGCGTGGATTTCGGTAATTTTTCCTTCCGCGTCTTTAATCACGCTTTCCCCTTTGATGATGTACGCATTTTTCAAACGCACTTCTTTCCCTAAGGTCAAACGGAAAAACTTGCTGCTCGCCTCTTCCAGAAAGTCTTCTCTTTCGATGTACAATTCTTTGGAAAACGGCACCTGACGGTAGGTCATCACTTCTTCTTCCGGATTGTTTTCCGCTTCGAGCCATTCGGTTTTGCTTTCCGGATAATTGGTAATCACCAGTTTCACCGGATCGATTACCGCCATCACGCGCGGTGTAATTTTATTAAGATCTTCGCGCACGCAGAATTCCAGCAGGGAAACATCAATCAGGTTGTCGCGTTTCGCAATCCCGATGGTTTCGGCAAAATTTCGGATGGCCATCGGCGTATACCCGCGACGACGCATTCCGGAAATCGTACTCATTCTCGGATCGTCCCAACCGTTAACGTGCCCTTCCTGAACCAGTTGCAGCAATTTGCGTTTGGAAACTACCGTATGCGATAAATTTCTACGGGCAAACTCGCGCTGTTTCGGACGCACTTTTTTATCGTCGTAAATGTTATCCAAAAACCAGTCGTACAGTTCGCGGTGCGGTAAAAACTCCAGCGTACAGAACGAGTGGGAAACCTGCTCTAAATAATCACTTTCCCCGTGCGCCCAGTCGTACATCGGATAGACGCACCATTTGTCGCCGGTTCTGTGATGGTGTTTGTGTAAAATACGGTACATGATCGGATCCCGCATGATCATATTTGGGGAAGCCATGTCGATTTTAGCGCGCAAAATATGGGTACCTTCTTCGAATTCGCCGTTTTTCATGCGTTCGAACAGGTCTAAGTTTTCTGCTACGGATCTGTTGCGGTACGGACTTTCGGTTCCGGCCTGGGTTGGCGTTCCTTTTTGTTGGGCCATTTCTTCCGAAGTCTGGCTGTCTACATACGCTTTTCCTTTTTTGATGAGTTCTACGGCCCAGTCGTACAACTGCTGGAAATAATCGGAGGCGTAACATTCGTTAGCCCACTTGAAGCCCAGCCATTCCACATCGCGTTTGATGGCATCTACGTATTCCTGCTCTTCTTTGGCAGGATTAGTGTCGTCAAAACGCAGGTTAACGGGAGCGTTGTAATCGATGCCCAAACCGAAATTCAGACAGATTGCACTGGCGTGACCGATGTGCAGATAGCCGTTTGGTTCCGGCGGAAAACGAAAACGCAATTTATCGTTGGACAAACCATTTTTTAAATCTTCTTCAATGATTTGTTCTATAAAATTCAAGGATCTTTCTTTCGTAGACATGCTGCTAAAAATTGAGAAAGCAAAGGTATCAAATTTGTTGATTATTTCGGTTATTGCCGATGGGGTTCTGCGCAATTTTTGTACATTTATCGGGTAAAATGTAAACGAATCCATACAGCATGGGAGTTATTAAATTAAAAAACATCCGGACCTTTTCCTTTCACGGTTGTCTGGTGGAGGAAAGCAAAATCGGTTCCGATTATTCCGTAGATCTGGAAATCAAAGCCGATTTGCGCAAATCTTCCTTTTCCGATAAATTGGCAGACACGGTAGATTACGTCCATCTCAACAAAATCGTGGTGGAAGAAATGGCCATCCGTTCCAAATTACTCGAGCACGTGGCACAGCGCATTGTTGCCCGTATTTTTAAAGAGATTCCGGCGGTTTCGCGAATTGTTGTTGGGGTTTCCAAACTGAATCCGCCTATAGGTGGTGATGTTGAAGCAGTTACCGTGCAAATCGAAGAATACCGCAGTTAATTTGGCATTTCCGATTTGGAATTTGAAATTTATTGTTATATTTGCCGTCCATAACAACGGCATCGTGTCCGAGTGGCTAGGAAGCGGTCTGCAAAACCGTCTACAGCGGTTCGAATCCGCTCGATGCCTCAGAAACCTTCAGGGAAACCTGGAGGTTTTTTTGTTTTTAAGCAGTCTGGGTTTCAGGCCTTCCGGTTCTCCATAAAAAAAGCAACCGTAAAGGCTGCTTCTGTTATTGTGCTTTTTCTTCTATTTTTTCCAGGGTTTCTTTTACAAACTCTTTCTCTTTCGGAAACCAGCCCTGTAACATCAGCACCAGCCCGAAAATAACCAACAAAATACTGCTTACTTTTTTGACTTTGAGGATGTTGGTGGGCGTAAGTTTACGTCGCAATTGCTTGGCTAACAGTACTTTTCCGATGTCCGTAAACAGATAGGCTCCCAAAACTGCCGAAAAGAAAACCGCCATACGGGAGGTTTCCATGTCGAGTTTCGGTCCGAAGGCAATGATAATCGCCAGCCAGAAACCCAATACCCCGATGTTGATGAAATTCAGTAAAAAACCTTTGATGAAGAGGCTCAGATAATCTTTTTTAATCAACTCGGCCACTTCTTCGTCCGTGTCTATGTTTCTGTGGGCTTTTCGTAGTTTCAGAAAGGTAATCAGCCCGTAGGTAAACATAATAATCCCGCCGAAAATGAACAGGGCCGGATCATCCTTAATGCTCTGAATCAGCCGGTAACTACTGAAATAGGCCACCGCAATAAAGAAAATATCAGCCAGAACCACTCCGAAATCAAACGACATGGCCGCACGGAAACCTTTGGTGATACTGGTTTCAATGAGTACGAAAAAAACGGGGCCTATCATAAAACTCAGGAAAAACCCGAGCGGAATTCCGGTGAGGATGTCTTCAATCATGCAGCAGAAGTTATGCTTACAAATATAGAATTTTAAATTTAATTGTCGTTTTTAGGCAGGTTGTGCTGACGGATGTTTCCGCCGGCCACCGTTTTCTGATTGATCTGACGCGGATTGCCGTAAATCGTAATGGTTCCGCCGGCTCTTGTTTTGGCATCGACCAATTCGGACGCGGTTACATCGGCTTCTCCACCGGCGTTTATAACTACAACGGTTTGTTCTCCTTCCAGACTGCTCGCTTTAACCGTTCCGCCGCCGGACACCACAATATCCTGATTCTGGGCCTTACCGTTTAAACGCACCATCGCTCCGGAAGACGCTTTCACGGTAACTCTTTTGGCATCCAAAGTCAGACGGATTTCGGCCCCTTCTTTGGCGTTGACGTTGAAATCCACGGCATTGAAAACCGCCGGGCTGGAAACATAAGCGCCTTCGCTGGCTTCCACGCCTTCCAGTCTTTTAAAGTAAACGATGGCGGTTACTTCTTCGCCTTTCAGCAATCCTTTTAACGGCATGCGGATTTTTAATTCCCCGTTTTTATTGACCAGTTCCACTTCATCGCTGCGGTCGCCCGACAATTCCACTTTGGTTTCGGTGCTCTGGATGAGTTGGACGGAAATCTTATCAAAGGCTTTTACCACGGTAAAATCGCCCACGTTTCGGGTACTTTTCTTTTGTGAAAAACCTAATTGTGCTACTAAAAGCAAAGCAATCACTATTTGTTTCATACGGTATTAATTTATTGTTCGTTTCTTCGGATAAAATGAAAATCCAGTTGTTTTTTAACCAAATCGGCGTTTTTTACTTTCACATACACTTCGTCGCCCAGCTGTAAAATGTTGTGGGCCATCTCGCCTACCAACGCGTATTGTTTTTCATCAAACGTGTAATAGTCGTCTTTTATTTCACGGATGCGCACCATGCCTTCGCATTTGTTTTCGATGATTTCCACATAAATCCCCCATTCGGTCACCCCGGAAATCACGCCCAAAAACTCCTGGTCTTTATGATCCTGCATGTATTTCACCTGCATGTATTTCACAGAATCGCGTTCGGCATTGGCTGCCATGTTTTCCATTTGGGAAGAATGCACGCATTTTTCTTCGTATTCTTCTTCGCTTACGCTTTTGCCGCCGTCTAAATAATGCTGCAGCAAACGGTGTGCCATGACATCGGGATAACGACGGATTGGGGAAGTAAAATGCGAATAGTAATCAAAAGCCAGTCCGTAATGGCCGATATTTTCGGTTGAATAAACCGCTTTGCTCATGCTTCGGATAGCCAGTGTATCTACTAAATTCTGTTCTTTTTTCCCGTTAACGTCTTCCAATAAGGTGTTTAACGATTTGGAAATGCTGTCACGCGATTTAAAGTTCAGGCTGTAGCCGAATTTCGAAATAACGGTTTGCAGGTTGATTAATTTGTCTTCGTTTGGTTCGTCGTGAATGCGGTAGACAAAGGTTTTTTTCTGTTTTCCGACGAATTCCGCCACTTTTCTATTGGCCAAGAGCATGAATTCTTCGATAAGGTGATTCGCGTCTTTCGCTACTTTGAAGTACACACCAACCGGTTCGTCATTTTCGTCCAACTTAAATTTCACTTCCACTTTGTCGAAGGAAATTGCACCGTTGGCCATACGTTTTCTTCGCATGATTTTGGCGAGTTCGTCCAGTTTCAGGGTGGCTTCTACAATAGGGGCAGGCACCTGATATTCTGCTCCGGTTAAGGAAATTTCGGCAGGGATTTTATCTTCTTTGGTTTCGATGATGTGCTGCGCTTCTTCGTACGCAAAACGCTGGTCGGAATAGATTACGGTTCGTCCAAACCACTGGTTCAGCAATTCCGCTTTGTCGTTCAGCTCAAAAACCGCGGAAAATGTATATTTTTCTTCATGCGGACGTAGGGAACAGGCGAAATTACTCAGTACTTCCGGTAACATCGGCACCACCCTGTCTACTAAATATACCGAAGTCGCGCGTTTGTATGCTTCTTCTTCTAAAATGGTGCCTTCCTGTACATAATGCGATACGTCGGCAATGTGGATTCCGATTTCGTAGTTGCCGTTTTCCAATACTTTGAAGGAAAGTGCGTCGTCAAAATCTTTGGCATCTTTCGGGTCGATGGTGAAGGTTAGCGTATCGCGCATGTCGCGGCGTTTGGCAATTTCTTCTTCGGTAATCGAGGTGTCTAATTTTTTAGCATAAGTTTCCACTTCAATCGGGAAATCGTACGGCAAACCGTATTCGGCTAAAATCGCATGCATTTCGGTATCGTGTTCGCCTGGTTTACCCAATACTTTGATGACTTCTCCAAACGGACTGTCGGCTTTTTTCGGCCAGTCCTGCATCTTCACCAACACCACATCGCCGTTTTGTGCTTCGCCGATTTTGTCTTTCGGAATGAAGATATCGGTATACATTTTGGCGTTGGCCGTGGTTACAAACGCAAAGTTTTTCTGGATGTCGATGACCCCTACGAATTCCGTTTTGGCACGCTCGAGGATTTCCACGACTTCGGCTTCCGGCCTGCGCGAGGTTCTCCGGTTGTAAACATAGGCTTTTACCTTATCGCCGTCCAAAGCATGGTTGAGGTTGTGGAACGGAATGAAAACATCGTGTTCCAGATCCGGACACACCAGATAACCGGTTTTGCGGCTGGTCATGTCGACAATACCTTCGTAATATTCGGTTTTGGAAATGATTTTGTACTTGCCGCGCTCCACTTCCTGAATTTTTTCTTTGGACGCCAGATGGCCCAGCTCTTTGATGATTTCATTGCGGCTTTTGGTATCGGTTACTTCTAAAGCGGCGGCTATTTGTTTGTAATTGAAGGTTTTATTAGGGTCTTGGGATAAAATCTTAAAAATCTTTGCGGAAAAATCTTTTTGTTTTTTTCCGGCTTTGTGAAACTTCTTGCTCATTTGTTCATTCTATTATTGCTGAAAATTACGAATAACAAATCAGAAATCAGAATTTACGCATTAGATTTATGGAAAAAATAACTTTCGTATCTTTAACGAAAGCTTTTCAGATGAACGATTTTGTAACCGTGGCCGTTTTTGATTATCCGCATGAAATTACCGTGCTGAAGCATCTTTTGGATCAGGCGGAAATCGATTATTTCTTTGAAAATGAAACGATGATGAACATAGCGCCCATGTATTCGCAGGCCTTAGGCGGAATCAGATTGAAAGTGCATCCGGAAGATGCGGAAACGGTTCGGGAAATTCTAAAAAAATTGAATGATGAATCGAATTTAAAAATCGTTTGAATTACCTTTGCAGCAAACTAAACAAACACAACACCATGATTATCTCCATAGGAAACGACCACGCCGGTCCCGACTACAAAAACGCCATTGTTAAACACTTAGAGGAAAAAGGGCACACCGTAATCAACCACGGAACCGACACGTTCGACAGCGTGGATTACCCGGATTTCGGACACGCGGTAGCCAATGATGTGGAAAGCGGGAAAGCGAACTTCGGCATCATCATCTGCGGCAGCGGAAACGGAATTGCCATCACCGCCAACAAACATCAGGGCGTGCGTGCCGCGCTTTGCTGGATCAATGAAATTGCGGCTTTAGCGCGTCAGCACAACGATGCGAACGTCATCAGCATACCGGCGCGTTATACCAACATCAAGCAAGCGGTCGAAATGGTGGAAACGTTTTTAACTACCGATTTTGAGGGCGGCAGACACGCCAACCGTGTATCTAAAATTGCCTGTCAGTAACTAGCGGTTCAGATTTCCTGGTTTTTTGGATTCCGGCTACCGATTGTTTGCAAACTTCAATTTTTCGGACGGTCTGAACTTGCTAAGAAATCTGGAACATAACACACCACCATCCAATCTTTATAAACTGACCCTAACCGTGTTCAGTATCGGAATAGGACAGAATTGTGTTTGGAAGGCCATCCGGATGCATGAATGCAACGATTTGCTGCAGACGCTGGACGTCGAACCGTAAGTACAGGATTATTCTTCAAAATCCAGATTCATTGGTTCGTCTTTTACTTTTACGCGGTCGGCTTTTTTGCCGGTGGTTGGTGTATTGGCGTCTACAACCTCAAAGGCAAGCTTATCAAACCAGATCTGTCCGGTGCCGCGAAGCAAAGCCCCATAGGAAATTTGCGAAGCACCTTCCGGAACATCGAGCACGATATCGTATTTTTTCCAGTCGGTAGAGCCTGTCACTGCGCGGTCCATCATGTTGTCGAAGGCTAAAAAACTCTGCGAATTGGCCTGACCGACCCGCAGCCAAAAGCCGGCTTTTTCCGTTACATTCTGACTTTTGATGTAGCCGCTTAACCGGATTCTTTTTCCGATAAATTTTTCCGCGTTGGCGCTTTGCATTAAGGTACCGTAACCGTCGATTACTTTGTCGACCGATCTGATACTGGCGGCATTTTTACCATCCAACCCGGAGCCTTTGTCGATGCCCATTTCGTAACTGTCCGCTTTGCTTCCGGCCTTAAACCAACCGGCCGGCATTTCAAAAGAAATCAGAAAAACGGCAAGGGCAAGCAGTACAATAATTTTAAAGGTAGTTGTTTTCATGCGTTAACGAATTGGTGAATACTAAGAAACCACGAAAGCAGGTTAACACGTTTGTAATGAAGCAGTTATAAATTTACTAAAAAAGCGGCAGAGCAACCTTTTCTCAAAGCAGTTTTTCTTTTATTGGTACAATAATTCAGATGAAAAGTAGTAGTGAAACTAACGGAATATTAATCGCAAAACCGTATTTTAGCATCCTTATTTTTTTAAAATGACAACTACCGAATACATCCTGAAGTATGTTCCGACGGCTTCCAAAAACATAGAGGCGACGTTAGAATTACTGGCCGAAGACTGCACCATTCCTTTTATTGCCCGTTACCGGAAAGACAAAACCGGCAACCTGGATGAGGTACAGATTGAAAACATCGCCAAATACCACAAGCAGTTTGAAGAAATCGTCAAGCGAAAAGAAAGTATTTTGAAATCGGTTGAAGAACAAAACGCCCTTTCTCCGGAGTTAAAACAAAAATTACAAAGCAGTTTTGACTTGCAGGAACTGGAAGATTTGTATTTGCCGTACAAAAAGAAAAAGAAAACCAAAGCTGATACCGCCCGCGAAAATGGTTTGGAACCGTTGGCCAAAATTATCATGGCGCAAAATTCGGATGAGGTGGACTACCACGCCTCAAAATACCTGAACGACAGAGTAGCCAATGAAGACGAGGCTTTGCAGGGCGCGCGCGACATCATCGCTGAGTGGATTAACGAAAACCTTTTCATCCGTAAAAACCTGCGCCGAATGTTTCAGCGTCAGGCGGTCATTGCGACCAAAGTGGTGAAAGCGAAAAAAGACGACGAAGCTGCCCAAAAATTCGAACAGTATTTCGACTGGAGCGAACCCATCACAAAAGCTCCAGCACACCGATTACTGGCCATGCTCCGTGCGGAAAACGAAGGTTTCGTGAAGCTTTCCGTGGAAGTGGAAAAAGAAGAAGCGCTCCGTTTTATCGAAGACAACCTCATCAAAAACAATAAGGAAACAGCCGATCATCTGCGATTGGCCATCAAAGACAGCTACAAGCGTTTGTTGGAACCTGCGATATCCAACGAAACGCTGCAGGAAGCCAAAGCCAAAGCCGATGTGAATTCCATTCAGGTTTTTGCGGCGAACCTGAGCCAGCTGCTATTGGCCTCTCCGTTAGGGGAAAAGCGCATTTTAGCAATCGATCCGGGATTTAGAACCGGTTGTAAAGTCGTGTGTCTGGACGAAAAAGGCGATTTATTATACAACGAAACGATTTTTCCGCATGCGCCGCAAAACGAAACGACCATGGCGATGAAGAAAATTAAGTCGATGGTCAACGCCTACAACATCGAAGCGATTTCCATCGGGAACGGAACGGCGAGTCGCGAAACCGAATTCTTCATCAAGAAAATTGCCTTTGACAAACCGGTACAGGTGTTTGTGGTGTCGGAAGCCGGTGCCTCGGTGTATTCCGCTTCGAAAATAGCAAGAGAAGAATTTCCGAATTACGACGTAACGGTACGTGGTGCGGTGTCTATCGGAAGACGTTTGTCCGATCCGTTGGCGGAACTGGTGAAAATCGATCCGAAATCCATCGGCGTAGGCCAGTACCAACACGATGTGGATCAGACGAAATTAAAAGAAGAACTGGATACCACCGTAATCCGTTGTGTGAACTCGGTGGGGATTAACATCAATACGGCGAGTAAAGCCTTGTTGAGTTACGTGTCCGGAATCGGGGAGAAGATGGCGGAAAACATTGTGACCTACCGCTCCGAAAACGGGCCGTTTGAAGACCGCAAGCAACTGAAAAAAGTACCGCGTCTGGGCGAAAAAGCGTTCCAACAGGCGGCGGCGTTCATCCGCATCAAAGACGGAAAAAACCCGTTGGACAATTCGGCGGTGCATCCGGAAGCGTACGGCATCGTGGAAAAAATGGCGAAAGATTTGGGTATCAAAACCCACGAGTTAATCGCCAACAAGGAAAAAATTGCAGCTATCCAACCCGAAAAATACATTACCAACGACATCGGAATCCTAACCTTAAAAGACATTCTGAAAGAGTTGGAAAAACCAGGACTCGATCCGCGCAAAGCCGCGAAAGTGTTTGAATTCGACCCGAATGTAAAAACCATCAGCGATTTGAGAGCCGGTATGGTCTTGCCGGGCATTGTGAATAACATTACGGCTTTCGGTTGTTTTGTGGATGTCGGCATCAAGGAAAGCGGTTTGGTACACATTTCGCAACTCAAAGCCGGTTTTGTGAGCGATGTGAACGAAGTGGTGAAACTCCATCAGCACGTTCAGGTAAAAGTGGTGGAAGTGGACGAAGCCCGCAAACGCATTCAGCTGACGATGGTGCTGTAAAAACAAAAATCCCAAATACCGGAAAGGCGTTTGGGATTTTTCATTTGTAAAAACAAGTTTATTTTTTCTCTTCCTCGTCTTTTTTGGTGGCAGCAGCCTGATCTTCACCTTTCGCCGCGTCTTTAAATTCCTTGATACCGGTTCCTAAACCTTTCATCAGTTCCGGAATTTTTTTACCGCCGAAAAGTAAAACGATTACCACTACAATTAAGATTATTTCGGTTGCCCCTAATTTTCCCATGATATTTTATAATTATGTTTTCTGATTCAATTGTGATGTGACAAAGGTAGCCATAAAATCCATTTTGCAAACAACTATTGCTTTGTTTTTAAAGAAAGTAGCTCAAATTTAGCTTTTCTTTAACCAAAAACCCAAAAGCTTTGCCGAAAGTTGCGGTGTTCCAAAGCGATATTTTTTATATTTGTGAATCAAACCCGAACAATGTCCGAAAAACGACTGAAACGCCAGAAAATTAAGAAAAAACTCTTCAGTAAAAACCGTTTGGTGGTATTGAACGAAGACACGTTTGCCGAAGTTTTTTCCCTTCGCTTAACGCTGATGAACGTTTTTGTCGTGGCCACTTTGGGTGCCGTTCTGATTATTTTCGTGACCACTTATATCATTGCCTTTACGCCGTTGCGGGAATACATTCCGGGTTATGCTTCCACGGATCTGAAACGCAAAGCCGTGGAACTTGCAATCAAATCCGATTCGCTGGAACAGGCAATGAAGCGCAACAACCTCTACGTGGAATCCATCAAAAAAGTACTGAACGGCGATCTGGAATACGCGAAGTTAAACATTGATTCCATCGTAGCCGCCGAAAAAATCGATCCGGAAACCATCGAACTGGAACCTTCCGAAAGGGAAGTGGAACTGCGGAAAGAAGTTGAATCTCGAAATAAAGACCAAAAATAAGGATGGAAGGATTTACCCCATTTTTTGAAGTACCTTTTCTGGGCGGCATTGTTTTTGCCCTTTTGGGAATCGTTCAAATGGTTTTTCCGCCTAAAAACAGTAATGCTGTATACGGTTATCGCACATCGGCATCGATGCAGTCACAGGAAAACTGGGATTTCGCCCAAAAGTATTCGGGCCGTAAGTTGCTGACAGCCGGAATAATTCTACTCCTGATT
This sequence comes from Flavobacterium suncheonense GH29-5 = DSM 17707, assembly GCF_000430025.1. GTDB lineage: Bacteria > Bacteroidota > Bacteroidia > Flavobacteriales > Flavobacteriaceae > Flavobacterium > Flavobacterium suncheonense. Next base: position 61,562 of record NZ_AUCZ01000010.1, on the reverse strand, counting down.
GGAGGCTTTCTAGACTTGTCTGCCTTACAGGATGTCGCTAAACGATTGGTTGAATTAGGGTTGGTATTGGGCGCGGTCTTTTTTGTGCTGGTGACCACCGAAAATGCCCTTAAGAATAAAAAGAAGTCTTAAAAATGTCTCTAAAATCTTTTTTTGCCAGGCAATTTGCCGCCATCATTCATGCGAAAACCCAAAAATGGGCGCAAAACCCTGTGGCTACCCAGCAAAAAGTGTTTCAGTACCTGATTCGTCAGGCGGAAACGACACAATTTGGGAAAGATCATCATTTTAATCAGATTAACAACCATGATGATTTCGTCCGGAATGTGCCGATCCGCGATTATGAGGCGTTGCGCCCGTATGTAGACCGCGTGGTCAAAGGCGAGGAGAACATCCTTTGGAAAGGCAAACCGATTTATTTCGCCAAAACTTCCGGAACCACTTCTGGCGCCAAATACATTCCGCTTACCAAAGAATCGATGCCGTATCACATTGAAGCAGCCCGAAACGCAATTTTAAGTTACATCCACGAAACCGGAAAGGCCGATTTTGTAAACGGAAAGATGATCTTTTTACAGGGAAGCCCGATTTTAGAAGAGAAAAACGGTATCAAACTGGGACGACTCTCGGGCATTGTGGCGCATTATGTACCGAAATATTTACAGCAAAACCGCATGCCGTCCTGGGAAACCAATTGCATTGACGATTGGGAAACCAAAGTGGATGCCATTGTGGAAGAAACCTTTAACGAAAACATGGCGGTGATCTCCGGCATTCCGAGTTGGGTGCAGATGTATTTCGAGAAACTTAAAGAAAAAGCCAACAAGCCCGTTGGAGAACTTTTTAAAAACTTCAACCTGTTTATTTATGGTGGTGTGAATTACGAACCGTACCGCGCCAAGTTTGAAAACCTTATCGGACGAAAAGTCGATTCGATTGAGTTGTTCCCTGCTTCGGAAGGTTTTTTTGCCTATCAGGACTCGCAGCAGGAAAAAGGGATGCTGTTGTTGCTGAATTCCGGCATCTTCTACGAATTTGTCAAAGCGGAAGAATTTTTCACCGAAAACCCGAAACGCTATACCATCGGTGAGGTCGAATTGGGCATCAATTACGTTTTAATCATCTCTACTAACGCGGGGCTTTGGGCGTACAATATTGGTGACACCGTACAATTTACCAGTATGAAACCGTATCGCGTGATTGTATCGGGAAGAATCAAACATTACATTTCGGCCTTTGGTGAACACGTTATTGGCAAAGAAGTGGAAGCCGCTTTACAGGAAGCGATGGAAGGAACCGACATCCGCGTAAACGAATTTACCGTAGCCCCGCAAATCAATCCGGATGAAGGCTTGCCATATCATCAGTGGTATATCGAATTTGAAAACGAACCCGATAATCTGGAGGAATTCGCCCTGAAAATTGACCGCGCGATGCGCAAGCAAAATGTCTATTACGACGATTTAATCACCGGACACGTATTGCGAACCCTTGTGGTTACCAGAGTGTCGCAAAACGGTTTTCAGGAGTACATGAAAAGCATCGGTAAACTGGGCGGACAGAACAAACTGCCCCGTTTGTCCAACGACCGAAAAATAGCTGACGCGTTACCTCTAAAATAATTGCAAATGTTTCACAAAAAAGGATGTATCCTCCTTATGTTTCTTCAGACCGCGGTTTGGGGACAAATTAATGGCGTTGTAAAAGACAGCCTTACCGGAAATCCGATTCCTTATGTCAGTATATGGGTGGAAAATGAAACTGTTGGAACCACTTCGGAGGAAAACGGTACTTTTCATCTGCCAACCGATAAAAGCAAAATGCTCATTTTTACCGCTTTAGGGTATGAGAAGAAACGGATTTCGGCTTCCCAAAGCAAAGTGTTTTTTATGACACCCAAAAGCACAGATCTGGAGGAGCTGGTTGTAGTGCCGAAGAAAGAAACCAAGTTCCGGGAAATCGGAGATACGGGGAACAGCTTCAGCGAGGCTTTCGACAGCGCGCCCAGTTTTGATTTGAAATATTTCCCGTATCAGGAGAGTTATAAGAAGACGAAATTCATTAAAAAAGTGGTTATTTATACCGATTGCCGCCTTCCTAAGGCCATTTTAAAACTGCATTTTTACGCGGTGGATGCCGATGGAAATCCGGGAGAAGAACTCCTGAAGGACGAATATCGGGTAATGGTGAAAAAAGGTGTCGGCAAAAGCAGTTTCAACATTTCGAGTCTGGGGTTAACCATGCCTAAAAACGGGATTTACGTTGGTTTCGAAAAACTCATGATTGAAGAGAACCACAGTGTTGGCGGCCGGTTTTACCCCTTGGTGCTGTACAACCGCGTTCCCAAAGAGTTTACGTTGGAATATGCCGGAGGGAAATGGGTTAAGAAAGAGGTGATGTCACGCGATGCGTCTTTACCAAAAAAAAGCTACGAACCCGCTATAAATCTTATATTAAGCAACTAAAAAATAAAAAGACTATATTTGCGGGTTAGTAAATAGAAATTTAATGAAAGAATTAAAGAACATTTCGCGCTCCAGAGCGCAAGAGTCCTCGGCAGCTATCGAGCGACTGTACATTACCATGCGACATTTGTTTAACAGAGGTTTCTACAAACCGATGGGTGTTTCAGGGGAAACCTTACGCGAGGCGTTATTGTCGCTTCGCCCTGAAATTTACGGTTCCATAGCCGAAGAAAAGGTGGAACTGAACGGCTTGTTGTATGTTATTGAGCGTTTACCGGTTGGGATTGAAGAATGCCGTTACATCAATTTAACCTCCGATGAAGGCTATTCCAAATCGCATTTCAAACCGATTGTGCCGCCAAAACGAAGAAGAAACTGTTACCGCATCGACGACGAGCAGATGAATGTGGAAATCACCAGAGGCCGCTCGGACATTTACGATATCTTAACCCACTTGACCTTTATCTTCATTGAATCGCACAAAATTAAAGACCGCGTTTTGATTGATGAAGACGGCCGTTTGACCCGCGACTGGGAAAAACTGGAGCAGGTGGTGCTGCAGAACAAAAAACTTACGTTAGTCGACAGAGAGCAGGCTATCTCTCACGTTTCCAATATTTTGGGACGAACTTTTGCGGAAGTACTGGAGATTTATGACGGTTTCGGCACCAAAGAAAAACCGGACCGTTTCTTACATGTTATTTACTGGCTGGGAAAACTGGCTATTGAAGAAGTAGTCGACAACAACAAGCGCACCATTACCTTCAGCCCGATTCTGAGAGAGCGTTTGGGCCATCACATTTACGGTGAGATTTGGGCGAACAACATCAAGGAAGTTTTGGAGAAAAACGATTTGCTGGCGCGTCCGATTCACATCATCAGTGCGAACATGCACAGTGTGATGAACTCGATTTTTGCGGAACCGGTTTTAGGCAGCAAATACAAAGGCAGCGACGAGTTTCAGATTTTTGAAGATTTGAGCAAATCCGGAAACGATGTTTTACGCAAGAAAGTAGAAGATTTCGCGTTAGTACACGGGATGATTTCACTGCCGGATACGTCAGGAACCAATATCGATGTGCAAATTTTTGACACCGCCAAAATCGATCTTAAAAAATCGGCGTTCCCTAAAGCGAATTTAGGTAAAGACAAATCGGTATTAATTGTGATGGATTATGCCTTCGGGGAACAGGCTTTCGAAACCATCGACGAATTGCTGAAACCGTACAAATCCGGAAAGGGTAAAATTTTCCTGAATGTGGAATCCGTTTCCATCATGGGGAAAGCCGGAATTCTGGAAGGCGGCAAAGGCGACATCATGATTCCGAATGCCCACATCAACGAAGGAACCGCAGACAACTATCCGTTTGATAACGAACTAACTAAGGAACTCTTTGACGGAAACGATATTCCGGTATTTGCCGGACCGATGGTAACCGTATTGGGAACCTCGCTTCAGAATAAAGATTTACTGAAGTTTTTCCATGAATCGACATGGGGTGCCATTGGTCTGGAAATGGAAGGAGCATATTATCAGAAGGCGATACAGTCGGCGTCCAAAATCCGCAAGAGCATCAATCCGAATGTGAAGGTGCGTTATGCGTATTATGCTTCGGACAACCCGCTGGAAACCGGAAGTACGTTGGCTTCGGGAGGTCTGGGAACTACCGGGGTGAAACCAACGTACCTGATTACCATTAAGATCTTAGAACAAATCTTTAACGTAAAATAAGCACACAACTTTATGAGCACAAGTCCTCAAACCAACCCAAACGATCAGGAAATTGATTTAAGTCAATTATCGAAACGCATCGGAGATTTTTTCCAGTCCTTAATTGACAAATTTTTTGACGGAATCCTGTTTCTGATTCGCCATAAATACAGTATTGGTCTGCTTCTTGTGGTGGGCTTTGCTTTAGGGTTTTATTTGGATTCGAGAAGAAAACAATATGACAATCAGGTTATTGTAACGCCTAATTTTGGAAGTACCGATTACCTGTATTCCAAAGTTGATCTTATCAATGCTAAAATTAAAGAAGCGGATACTGTTTTTTTAAAGCAATTGGGAATTCAAGAACCTAAGGAAATCTCAGAAATTGAAATCGAGCCTATATTGGATGTATATCGTTTTGTAAACAACAGCCAGCAAAATTTCGAATTACTGAAACTGATGGCCGAAGATGGGGACGTGAAGAAAATTGTGGAGGACAATCTTACCAGTAAGAATTATATGTATCATTTGATTACCTATAGAACAAAAGGAAAGACCACTAAGGACAAAACCCTGAATCCTATCTTGCATTTTTTGAACCAGAGCGATTATTTTTCCAAAATACAGAAGGAATATATCAGTAATATTAAAACAAAAATTCAGGCCAATGAACTTACCATAAGTCAGATAAATGATTTAATGAATCAGTTTTCCAACACTTTAAGCAACAGCCAAAGAAGCGATAAACTGGTGTATTACAATGAAAACACCCAACTCAACGACGTAATCAAGACCAAGGATGAATTGATCAAAGAGCAAGGACAACACCGTGTGGATTTGGTTAACTCCGACCGTATCGTTAAAGACAGCAGTTTTACGTTGAATCTGGAAAGCAAAAGCCTGACCAACGGCAAAATGAAATTAATTTTACCGTTAGTACTTGTCGGGTTGTTCGTTTTATTCGGTATGTTCAGAAGATTTTACAGAAACCAGCTAGCCAAAAGAAATTTAGCTTAATGAAAAATATATTAGTTACCGGTGGTGCCGGTTTTATCGGAGCCAACTTTGTGCCGTATTTTATCGAAAACAATCCGGATTATCATCTGGTTAATCTGGATTTGTTAACCTATGCCGGAAACCTTGACAATGTTAAAGAAGTAGCAGAACATCCGAGATATACGTTTGTGCAGGGAGATATTTGCGACAGAGCTTTTATTGAACAATTGTTTGCGCAATACCAGTTTCACGACGTTCTCCATTTTGCAGCAGAAAGCCATGTCGACAACTCTATTTCAGGGCCGGAAGCGTTTATCAGAACCAATGTGTTAGGAACTTTTAACTTATTAGACACTGCCAGAAAACGCTGGATGAACGGTCCGAACGACTATAAAGAAGCTTTTAAAACGTCCCGTTTTCATCATGTTTCCACCGATGAGGTGTACGGTACTTTGGGTGAAACCGGTCTGTTTGAAGAAACCACGCCGTATGCGCCGAACAGTCCGTATTCCGCCTCAAAAGCAGGTTCCGATATGATTGTGCGCAGTTATTTCCATACCTATGGAATGAATGTGGTGACCACGAATTGTTCCAACAATTACGGGCCGAAACAGCATAACGAAAAACTGATTCCGACCATCATCCGCAAAGCCTTATCGGGAGAAAACATTCCGATTTACGGCGACGGGAAAAACGTACGCGACTGGTTGTATGTGTTGGATCATTGCAAAGGCATTGAACTGGCCTTCAAAAAAGGAAAGGCCGGAGAAACCTACAACATCGGTGGCCGAAACGAGCGCAACAACCTGTATATCGTCGATAAGGTGTGTGCCCTGCTCGATGCCAAAAAACCAAAAGCTTCCGGAAGTTACAAAGAACAGATTACTTTTGTAAAAGACCGTCCGGGACACGATTTGCGTTATGCTATTGATGCCACAAAAATCGAAACCGAATTGGGTTGGAAAGCCGATGAAAATTTCGAAACCGGAATTGAGAAAACCATCGATTGGTATTTAACAAAATTTAATTAAAGCATCATTTTACTGTCAATAGAATGAAAGGAATAATATTAGCCGGAGGATCGGGAACCCGTTTGCACCCACTTACCTTAGCCGTGAGCAAACAGTTAATGCCGATTTACGACAAACCCATGATTTACTACCCATTGTCGACATTGATGTGGGCCGGAATCCGTGAAATTTTGATTATCTCGACCCCGCACGATTTGCCTTTGTTCCGGCAGTTGCTGGGCGACGGCAGTAAGTTAGGCTGTCGTTTCGAATATGCCGTGCAGGAGCATCCGAACGGGTTAGCCGAAGCCTTCATTATCGGAAAAGAATTCGTAGGAAATGATAAAGTCGCCTTGATTTTAGGTGATAATATTTTCTACGGAACCGGTCTTGCCGAATTGCTGCAGGCCAACAACAACCCGGACGGTGGTATCATTTATGCCTACCACGTACACGATCCGGAACGTTACGGCGTGGTAGATTTCGACAAAGACGGCAAAGTGCTTTCCATTGAAGAAAAACCGGTGCAGCCGAAATCGAATTATGCCGTTCCCGGGATCTATTTTTACGACAACGACGTGCTGGAGATTGCCGCCAACATACAACCCAGTCCTCGCGGGGAACTGGAAATTACCGACGTGAATAAAGAATACTTACAACGCGGTAAATTGCAGGTGAGTATTTTAGATAGAGGAACTGCCTGGTTAGACACCGGAACCTTCCAGTCGTTAATGCAGGCCGGACAGTTTGTGGAGGTTATCGAAGAACGTCAGGGGCTGAAAATTGGCGCCATTGAAGAAGCGGCCTATAAAATGGGCTTTATCGATGCCAACCAGTTAAGAGCTTTAGCCGAACCTTTGCTGAAAAGCGGTTATGGCAAACATTTACTAAGCCTACTGTAACGGGATATGAAATTTACGGAAACAAAAATAAAAGGCTGCTGGCTGCTGGAACCAACGGTTTTTGGGGATGCACGAGGCTATTTTATGGAGAGTTTTAACGAACAGACTTTTCAGCAGGGAACCGGGCAGGCCGTACATTTTGTGCAGGACAACCAGTCGTATTCCACCAAAGGGGTGTTGCGCGGGTTGCATTACCAATGCGGGGAACACGCACAGGCCAAGCTGGTTCGCGTGTTAAACGGAGAAGTGCTGGATGTAGCTGTGGACATTCGTCCGGAGTCGGAAACCTATGGGCAGTACGTGGCAGAGATTTTGTCCGGAGAAAACCAAAAACAATTGTTTATCCCGAGGGGTTTTGCACACGGATTTGTCGTGCTGAGCGAGACCGCTACGTTCTTCTACAAGTGCGACAATTTCTACAACAAGGCATCCGAAGGCGGCATCATCTATAACGATGCAGCCTTACACATCGACTGGCAACTGAACGATCAGGAATTGCTGGTGTCTGAAAAAGACGCCGTTTTACCAACCTTAGCCAACGCCAAAAAAGTATGGTAGTTTTAGTGACCGGAGCCGGAGGACAACTGGGGCAGGCACTGCGTTACCTCGCACCCCAACATCCGGAATTTTCATTTGTCTTTTGCACCAGTTCGGAATTAGACATTACCGACAAGACCCAGTGTGAACGCGTTTTCGACCGCTATCAACCGGAATATTGCATCAATACCGCTGCTTACACCGCTGTGGATAAAGCCGAAATCGAACCGGAAAAAGCAAAGGCGATTAATGTTACAGGTGCCCAAAATTTGGCTGAGGTTTGCCAAAGACACCACACTGTTTTACTGCATCTTTCCACCGATTTTATTTTTGACGGAAGCAAAACCGCACCATATACCGAAACCGATGTTCCCCATCCATCCGGCGTGTACGGACAGACAAAACTGGACGGCGAAAAAGCACTTCAGTCGATTTGGGAGAAGCATTTTATCATCCGGACTTCCTGGGTGTATTCCCAATTCGGACACAATTTTATGAAAACGATGCTGCGTCTGGCTTCGGAGCGGGATTCCCTTTCCGTGGTGAACGATCAGATCGGGACACCTACCCATGCGGTCGATTTGGCGGCAGCATTGCTAACGATTATTTCCAGTAAAAAAGACGCTTTTGGAATTTACAACTTCAGCAACGAAGGACAGTGCAGCTGGTACGATTTTGCCCAAGAAATCTTTAGAATAAACAACGTCGCCTTTCCGGTACATCCGATTCCTACTGCGGCCTATCCCACACCGGCTAAGCGTCCGGCTTACAGTGTATTGGACAAAAGCAAAATCAAAAACACGTTTGGGTTGGTCATAAAAAAATGGGAAGAAGCTTTGCAGCCGTTCCCATCTTAAAAAAGGGTGGTTGTTTAGAATTTGATAAACTTTTTCACTTCTTTTTTTCCTTCAGCCGCTAAATGAAGCAGGTAAATCCCGGAAGGCAGGTGACTTACGTCGATTTGTTTGTCTTTAATCTGACCTTTTTCCACTTTTTTTCCCTCCACAGAATACAACTGATATTCCAAAACATCAAACGAATGGACGATGTTCAGGAGCGTAGTCGCCGGATTCGGATACACCAAAAAGTTTTGCGTCGCATTTTCCGGAGTACTTAAAGTAACGACTTTGCCTTCCACACTAAAATTATTAAAGGTAACGCGGTCGCCGTTGTCTGCGGTCATGTTGGGCCCCGTAAAGCGAAGGCGAACTTTAAAGTCGGGATTGTTATTCACCGCGGGGATGCCCGAAAAATCGACTTCCAGACGCTGATAATTTCCCGTTATCGGAAAAGCAGCTGCCGGCAAACCGGTAGTGGTCCAGGCCGGAGACCCTTGGTTGGTGGCGTATTCTATTGTGATTCCGGTTGCGGCTCCTTCGTCTTTCACGGCAAAAGCAAATTTCAAATCCTGAAACCCGGCGGTTGAGAAATTAAAAATCAGGGCGTTTTCATTGCTTCCGTTCTGGAACGGTTGTTTGATTTGTAACCCTCTCATGTTGGAACTGGCGAAATCAAGACCACCATTGGCCTGCGGAATGTAATTCAGGACTGTCGGACTGTTGCGGCGCTCCATAGACGCTTTGCGCCAGTTGGGATCTGTGCTGGTAAAAGGATAGCCCGGAAGGCACGACTGGTATTCCAAAACACCGTTTTGGGAGGCTTCAAAAGTGGAATTAATCGACGTAAGCGGGGTATCGTTGGCAATATTGGTATCCATCATCCAGAAATAGACAACTTCCGGCGTCTCCCCGCTGCCTAATGGGGTAAAATGTGCCGTAAGTGAGAAATCAGTTGTTGGAGTCAGGGTGATTTCTGCATCGGTACTGTTGGAGGCGCCGCTCCAGTGACTGAATTGATATCCGCTGATCGGGATGGCTTTTACCGTTACCGGAATGTTGTGAAAATAAACTCCCGTCCACGGATAAGGATTTCCGGTAATACCGGGCGTTCCGTCCAGAATGTTAATGGTATTCATTTTGATATAACCGTGAGCCGCATCCGAGACATCTAAAGTAACATTGATGTTGCCGGGAATGCCGAATTGGTTACGAATATGCAACTGTTGAAAAGCCGGACGCTGGTTGGCAAAATCCTTCTCTTCATTGAGATGGTATTGCCAGTCACCATTGTCTTCCGGCGCTTTCCACCGGAAATACTGATCGTTCATTTCCGGCGCAATCACCGCAGCCATCTGATCGATTTGTGAAATGATGCGGGCGGGAAGAAAATTGGTGTTCATCAGATCGGCAAACCGGTTGATAAAATTCACCCGGAAGGTATCGTTGGTCAATAATTTCCGAAGCAGCAAGGTCGACCAGAGCGGTTTGATGTTTTCGTCTGTGGTAGTGGCATCTGAAAGAGTGTTGTAATCCGCTTCCCCGAAAGTACTGGTTACATCGTGATACGCCCAACGCCATCGGCCGTCGTGTCCTGTCGCTGCATTGGGCTGGTAACCGGAAGTTTTTTTTCGCCAATAGACCACATTGTTATCCAGCCAGTCGTCATTCTGAAGATAGATGTTGCTTATGAAGTAATCCATAAAATTATCCACATCCATACGGGTTTGTATGTAGGCATAATTGGCCGGATCGGATAAATCGTTGTTTTCAAAATAGCTGAAGAAGTTGAGGTAATCGGCAGCATCACCTTCTTTTACTTCTCCTTCGTTTTCGAGTAAATCTACCGCATCGATGTTGTAGACCTGTTTAAAGTAATTGTTGTCATAGCGTTCCCGCAAGGCTAAAATCCCCCAATATTCCCCGTTGATGAAGGTAATCACCTGTTGACTGGCTTCTGTTTCCATGCGTAAATCTTTCACCAGCTCGTTACAGAGTGCGTCCCGGAACATCGTATTGGCAAAATCGCTGCCGGAATTTTTAATCACAAAACGCTCGTAGGAAGTATAAGGTTCGTCAGCGAAAAAAGGAAATTCCAGTTTGTCTGCCCCATAGGAAGACCGGGCATACACCCGCATCGATTTGCTGGGATAGAGTCTGGAATAATCGCCGTGAATGCGCAATCCGACTTTCTGATTCACCACCTCATTGCCGTTTACAAAATAGTTCAGATTGGCCTCCCGTTCATAAGCCTCACCCGAGCGGTTAAAATTACCTAAATTTTCGTTTACTTCTTCGGTTGGGTGGGCCATTCGCCAGTTGTCGAAATCCACTCCGGCAACGGAAATCCCGTCGGTATAATCGTAAAAATCATTTTCGTCAAAACTCAGCGATATGACCGGAATGGTGAAACGGTTGGCCCCTAATGGAGTAATAAAATAATTTTTGGTAACCGTTTTACTGGAAAGGGCACCGGCTTTTACGGCTTTGGCCCGCACAACGGTTCCTTTAAAAACAGGGCCGTCGGGAAAATAATCGGGCGCGAAATCAAAAGTCGTGGATATGTTGGCCAGTTTGTTGGGCAGCGGGGAACGGTCTGTAATGGCAATCGGGCCGCTGTATTGTAAGGTCTGGAAACTGTTCTGGAAAAAAGGACCAAAAGGCTGTCCCGGCAGTTCCGGATAACTTTTTTTATAGGAATAGGTGGTGCCGGAAAGGTTGTTTTCGTCCGGTTCGGAACCGTCCAGCGTGTAATAAATGGTGGTGCCGGGATCCAAAGAAGATAAGGTAAGCGAAAATCCTGTAGTGCGAAACCCGGAGTTATGGGAAAAAGCGGGAGGATTCAAAACTTCGGAATAGGCCGTGGTTGTATTGGCGGCATTGGGAGTCGGGGTTCCGAAAAAGGCGAACGTTGCGCTGCCGTTTGGCGAACGTCCGTAGGAGACATCCGAGGGTAAATTCGCAGGAGGAAAGGTATCGACCGTTGTGCCGGAAGCATTGGTAAGCGTTAGGGTTTCACCCGCGGTGCCGATTTTAAAATTGGTATGCAGCGGATTTCCGGCAACGGCTCTGTTTTTATCCGAAGCCCAAACAATCAGATACGCTCCCGAATTCAGGCTGACTGCAGGAAACACCCATTTATACGGCAATGCAGCATCATCCGTAAGACCATACCCCAGAAGGCTTACCGAAGCAGGTCCGGGATTGTAGAGTTCGATCCAGTCTTGGTGTGAACCGTCTTCATCGGTTACGGAATTGGCGTTGGAAGACAGAATTTCGTTGATGACAATGGCTTGAGCCTTACAAGTGTCAAAAGGAATAAGAAACAGCAGGCAGATGGTAAAAAAAGTAATTTTATTCATAACCCATATATTAGTATAACAAATATACTTAACCCTCTAAAGGTCAATATTTTATTGTCGTTACAAAGCAGATATAATCGTCAAAAAACGAGTAGGGATTGTGTAAAAAACAAAAGGGATACTCCGAAAAGCATCCCTTTTTCTTATATCGTGAAACAACTATTGTTTGATGAATTTTCTAACAGCGGTTTTATCATCGGCCTGTAAGCGCAACAGATACACCCCGGAAGGAAGCGATGAAACATTAAGCTCCCGGTTGTCCAGAGTTCCCTTTCTGATGATTCTGCCGTCGATGGTGAAGAGCGTATACTCTACGAAAGCGTAATCATGCATTAAGTGTAAAACATCCTGTACCGGATTAGGATAAACTAAGAATTCAGGAAGCGGATTTTCGGGAACACTTAAAGTGGTGGCAACCCCTTCCACACTAACATTGTTAAAGGTTACCCGCGCTCCGGTGTCGGCGGTCATGTTAGGTCCGGTGAAACGGAGGCGTACTTTAAAATTCGGATTGTTGTTGGCAGCCGCAATTGGCGTAAAATCCGTTTCGATGCGCTGGTAGGCATTGGTAATCGGGTAGGAAGAAGCGCTCATTCCGGCAGTCGTCCATACCGGAGCTCCGGCATTGGTGGCATAATCAATAGTAATACCGGTGGCGGCCCCTTCGTCTAAGGCAGCAAAAGCAAATTTAATGTTTTGGTATCCGGCTGTAGAGAAATTGAAAATCATGGTGTTTTGCAAACCGCCACTCTGGAACGGTTGTTTTATTTGTAAACCCCGCATATCCGAAAACGCATATTCTTTTCCGCCATTCACCTGCGGAATATAATTTAACGGAGTCGGACTGTTGCGGCGCTCCATAGATGCTTTCCGCCAGTTTGGATGGGTGCTGGTAAAAGGATAACCCACCAGACAGGATTGGTATTGCAAAACGCCTTCCGGATTAAGTTCATAAGTCGAATTGACAGCGGTTAAAGGCGTATCGTTGGCAAGTGCCGTGTCCATCATCCAATAATAAATAATCTGCGGCGTATTGGTATTTCCCGTCGGAATGAAATGGGCCGTAACCGAAAAATTAGCTGTAGGGGTAATCGTAATCTCAGGGTCTGTACTGGTGGAAGCCCCGCTCCAATGACTGAACTGGTAGCCGTTTAACGGAATGGCTTTCAGGGTTACCGGAATGTTGTGGAAATAAATCCCCGTCCACGGATAAGGATTTGCGGAAACCCCGGGCGTATTTTCTGTAATATCAACGGTATTCATTTTGATATACCCGTGTGCCATTTCGGAAACATCCAGAGTTGCCGTAATGTTGGAACTGATGCCGAATTTAGCCCGGATGTGCTGGCGCTGAAAGGCAGGCCTTACATTTCCGAAGTTGTTCATGTTGCTGATGGCTTCTTCCCACCATCCGTAATCCGAAGCGTTCCAGCGGTTGAGATGTTCCTGCATTTCGGGCTGAATGCGGGCTTTCATGGCATTGGACACGGCGGTAAAACGGCTGGGCAGAAAATAGGTGTTCATCAGATCGGCAAACCGGTTGATGAAATTGTTTTTAAAGGTGTTATTGGCCAAAAGACTTCGTAAAATCAGGGTAGACGAAGGCGGATTCGGATATTCGGGGCCATTAGGATCGGTCGCCACGGCTAAATTGTTGTGATTCATCATACCGGTGGTCATTCCGAAACAGTCGTCGTTGTCTTTCATGGCCGCCCGCCATCTTCCGTCTTGTCCGTAAAGGGCATTCGGTTGGTAGGCAGCGGTTTTTTTTCTCCAGAAAACGGTATTCCAGCCCGGCCAGTCTACATTGTCGAAATAAATGTTGGCAATGTAATAATCCCGAAGGTTGTCTACATCCATCTGGGTTTTGATATAGTCGAAATTCGCCTGAATTGCCAAGCTGTTGTTGGTTAAATAAGAGGCCATGGCATTGTAGTGCACATCATCACCTTCGGTGGCCCTTAAATCGTCTTCCAGCAAATCGAGTTGGTTTTCCCCGATGTCGTACAGGTTTTTAAAATAATATTTATCATAGCGTTCCCGTAAATTTAAAATGCCCCAGTATTCCCCGTTTACAAAAGTGATGGTGGGCTGATAAGCCTGGGTTTCCAATCCGGTTCCTTTTACCAGTTCCTGGGCAAAGGCATCGCGGTACATGGTGTCGAAAAAATCGCCACCGGAGTTGCGCAAAATCAGACGGTTAAACACCGACAACGGCGTATCGTTAAAAAAGGCATAGTTTATCGTTTCATTGCCGTATTCGCCCCTGGCCACCAACCGGAAGGATTTGCTTTGCCAGCCTCGAGAGGAATCTCCGTTAATCCGCAGACCGATATCCTGATTGACGACTTCGGTGCCGTTTACCAGATAGGTAATGTTGCCGGAGCGTTCGGAAGCATCACCCGACACATGGAAGTTGGCGTCAAAATTGTTTTCGTAAATATCAGAATCTACCGTAGGATTAGCTGTTCTCCAGTTATCGAACAACAAACCGGCCACGAAAATGCCATTGGTATAGCTGAACAATTTGTTTTCAGAAAGGCTGATAGAGGCTACCGGAAGCGAAAATTCACTGCTGCCGGCAGGCGTTATAAAATAAGTATGAGAAGTTGTCTTACTGGGCAAGGCACCCGGTTTTATGACTTTTGCCCGTACGACTGTTCCTTTAAAGATGGGGCTTGACGGGAGATAAGCGGGAGTATGGTGCTGGGTGGAAGAGATGGCCGCGAGTTTGTTGGCTTGTGCCGATCGGTTTACAATGGTGATGGGCGAGCTGTAGGTAAACGAGCGGAAACTGTTTTGCAGCATCGGCCCTCCGGATTGTCCGGCCAGTTCGGCATAGCTGTTTTTATAGGAATAGGTGGTGCCGGCCAGGTTGTTTTCGTCGGGATCGGAGCCGTCCAGCGTGTAAATGATGGTGGTTCCGGGTGTAGCCGAAGAAAGACTCAGGTTAAATCCGGTGGTGTAAAAACCGCCCAATTGGGAAAAGGAAGGTGGATTCAGCGCTTCCGCATACGCTGTTGTGGAATTGGGCTGTCCGGGTGTGGGGGTTGCAAAATAAAAATAACTGCCGGTTCCGTTCGGGGATTTTCCGTAGGAAACATTGGGTTGTAAAGCCACTGCCGGCATAGTGCTTACGGTTACCGAAGAAGGACTGGTCAGCCGGATTGTTTCTCCTGCCGAACTGATTTTGAAATTGGTATGCAGCGGATTACCCACCGTAATGCGGTTTTTATCGGAACACCAGACCAAAAGGTATTGTCCGGGATTCAGGGTGATATTGGGAAAGGCCCATTTAAAAGGCAATGCAGCTTCATCCGAAAGACCGTAACCGTTCATGTTGACGGGAATTCCGCCGTAATTGTAGATTTCCACCCAGTCTTCGTAATTCCCGTCTTCATCGGCATTGACCGACGTATTGGACGAAAGCACTTCATTGATGGCAAGGCTCTGCGACCAAGCAGGATTTAACAAGAACAGAACAAACAAGTAGAATAACGTAGCTGTCGATTTCATAATTCAACACATTGAAAATTAAACACATAAAGTTATTTAATATCGGTTGGAAGTGTTCTTTTTTTCGGTTAAGGGGGGAAATTGACGATGAAAGTGTCATTTAACGATTCAGACGATGAAATAAATAATAAAAGTAGGTGTTCTGCGCTTTTTTTTTAGTTTTGTATTGGCGTTGTGTTACAGAGGAATTTGCTGTATGAATTCGTCATTATTAAATTTTTTCCGGTATATGAATCCATACCTATATATTGCGGGTACCCTGTTTTTTACGGTTTACGGTCAGATTGTTCTCAAATGGAGGTTGTCTCTTTTAAAAGTGATTTTACCAGAAAGGGTGATAGATAAAGGAATTTATTTAACCAAACTGATTCTTGATCCTTTTGTGTTTTCCGGATTTGTTTCGGCTTTTATAGCCTCGCTTTTCTGGATGGCCGCCATGACTAAATTAGAAATTACCACAGCATATCCTTTTATGAGTCTGGCGCCGGCTCTGGTTTTTATGATTGGGGTTTTATTTTTGGGTGAAACCTTTACCGTGGGGAAAGCAGTTGGTTTGGTGTTGATTATTGTTGGAACTATGGTTACGGTGAAGTATTAGGATATGAAAAAATTAGCCATAATCGGAGCAAGTTACCTGCAGTTGCCGTTAGTGGAAAAAGCCAATGCGATGGGGATAGAGACCCACTGTTTTGCCTGGCCGGAAGGAGCTGTGTGCAAAGAGGTTGCAGCGTATTTCTATCCGATTTCGATTTTGGAGAAGGAAGCAATCCTTGAGAAATGTACTGAAATAGGGATTGATGGTATAACCACGATTGCCACAGACATGGCCGTTCCGACGATTTGCTATGTAGCCGAAAAACTAAACTTAATCTCCAATTCGTATGCTTCCGCTTTGGCTTCCACCAATAAAGGGGAGATGCGAAAAGCATTTGCCGCCCAGTGTTGCGCGATACCAAAATTCGCGGTAGTTACAGAATGGGAAAGGGAGGTTCCGTCCCTGCATTTTCCGGTAATCGTAAAACCAGCAGACCGTTCCGGCAGCCGGGGTGTGACCAAAGTACTTTCAGCAGATGCTTTGGAATCAGCCATTACTTATGCCATTCAGGAATCTTTTTCCGGACAAGCCTTAGTGGAACACTATATCGAAGGAGCAGAAGTGAGTGTAGAAACTATTTCCTGGAACGGCAGCCATTATATTTTGGCCATTACTGACAAAGTCACAACAAGAGCGCCTCACTTTGTGGAATTAGCACATCATCAACCTTCGCAGTTGCCTTCTGACATTCAGGAGAAAATCAAAATAGAAACATTAAAATGTTTAGACGCTTTGGATATTAAAAACGGCGCAGGACATTCCGAATTTAAAATTACTCCGGACGGTGAAGTTTTTGTTATCGAAGTGGGCGCTAGAATGGGCGGTGATTTCATCGGTTCACATTTGGTGGCATTGTCTACAGGTTACGATTTTGTTAAAGGCGTAATCGATATTGCGTTGAATTCTTTTGAGTCACCGGTTTTAAACAATCATCAATTTTCAGGCGTCTATTTTCTTTGTAAGGAAACAGAAGCAATAAATCCGTATTTTTCCGGCGTGAATGCTTTCGATGTGGAAAAGCAAATTTTGAGTGAAACGCTCAAGGAAGTTACCAACAGCAACGATCGTTCAGGTTATTTAATATACCAATCGAATAAAAAAGTCGAGCTATTATGAAATTATCCGTAGTTACCACATTATATCGTTCCAAACCGTTTCTGGAGGTGTTTCTCAAAGAAATGACAGCGGCCATAAAAGTTCTTAAAATTGAAGCGTACGAGTTGATTTTTGTGAACGACGGTTCCCCGGATGATTCTCTTGCCTATCTTTTAGCGCAGAAAGAGCAGTATCCGCAGCTGAAACTGATTGATCTGTCCCGAAATTTCGGGCATCATTATGCCATACAGGCCGGTTTGGCGCATTCCAAAGGCGAGTATGTTTTTTTAATCGACAATGACTTGGAAACGTCTCCATATGTAATCGTGGATTACTATAAAGAAATGGGCAAAGACAGTACGCTCGATGTAGTGTATGGCTATCAGGAAACCAGAAAAGGCAATTTTATTGAGAAAAATGCCGGCAGCCTGTTTTGGCATGCCATAAATAAACTTTCCGACACCAAAATCCCCCACAACCTGCTTACCGAACGTTTGATGACCCGACAGTATGTCGACGCGTTGTTACAACTTCAGGATGCCAATTTGTTCATGGGCGGAATGTGGCATTGGATAGGCTTCAACCAAAAAGGACTGCCGGTTAAAAAAGGCGTTAGGGAAGGCGCCAGTACCTATTCCATAAAACGAAGGGCTGAACTGATGCTACAGGCGATTACGTCGTTCACCGGTAAACCGCTGGAATGGTTGTTTTATTTTGGAATTACAATTTCCTTTTTCAGTTTTCTGTTTATTCTTTACCTTGGTATCGAGAAATTAATTTATCAGGACGAAGTACAATTAGGCTGGACCTCGATTGTAGCCATTAACGTTTTAATATTAGGAGTAATTTCAACTTTTCTGGGGATTATCGGTATTTACATTTATAAGATTTTCCGTCAGGTGCAGGGAAGACCCAACAGCATTGTTAAAAAAATTTATGAATAGGATTGTTTTTCTTGTTTCCGGTGGTGGCGGTTCTTTAAAATTCATTTTTTACGCTTTGGAAGCGCTGAAGATGAATGTTGAAGTGGTCGGGGTCATTGCAGACCGGGACTGTACGGCTCTTGACTTTGCTGCGGATAAAAACATTTACGCCAGAAAAATCAAGTACAACCGAACCCATACCGAAGAACTCCAGCAGGAATTGCGCCATCTGGCTCCGGACGTCATCGTTACCAACATTCATAAAATCATCGATACCGAAACCCTTTCCCTGTATCCGGAACGATTCGTTAATTTGCATTATTCTTTATTACCGGCTTTTGGCGGTGTGATAGGCATGGAAACCGTTGCGCAGGCCAAGATTCAGAATGTGGGCTTTGTGGGAGGCAGCTGCCATATGGTTAATGAAGAAGTGGATGCCGGTAAAATTTTACACCAATCGTCTTTCCCGGTAGACTGGGATAAAGATGAACAGGTAATTGATACGGTTTTTAAGTCGTCATCCCTGCTTTTGTTGGGAGGGATTTTTACGATTTTAAAGATTGATTCCGGCAGTACAAAACAGGCTATAATTAATAACAAGCATATAACATTTTCACCAGCACTTCCGTATACCGTTGGTTTTCTTTCGGAGGTGTTTTGGAAAAAAGTAGCAGAATAATCTACAAATGATACCATTTAACAAGCCTTATCTAACAGGAAAAGAAACGGAGTATATTACCGATGCAGTAGCTTCAGGTAAAATTTCCGGTAATGGGAAGTATACCCAAAAATGTCAAAAATTCTTTGAAGAAAAGTTTGGGTTTATAAAATGCCTGCTGACCACATCGTGTACTGATGCATTGGAAATGGCGGCCATTTTAATCGACATCAAAGAAGGTGATGAGGTCATCATGCCGTCGTATACTTTCGTGTCCACTGCGAATGCTTTTGTGTTGCGCGGGGCGAAGATTGTGTTTGCCGACAGCATGCAAAACCATCCTAACATGGATACCTCAAAACTGGAGTCTTTAATTACACCAAAAACCAAAGCCATTGTTCCCGTTCATTATGCCGGTGTAGCTTGTGAAATGGACACCATTATGGATTTGGCGCAAAAGCATAATTTATATGTGGTGGAAGATGCCGCGCAAGCCATTGACAGTTATTACACTGGAAAAGATGGAGTTAAAAGAGCGCTGGGTTCCATCGGTCATTTGGCAGCTTTTTCGTTTCATGAAACCAAAAATATTATTTCCGGAGAAGGGGGTATGTTGGCCATCAACGATGAGCAGTTTATCCAGCGTGCGGAAATTATCTGGGAAAAAGGCACGAACCGTTCAGCGTTTTTCAGAGGAGAAGTAGACAAATACGGTTGGGTGGACATCGGAAGTTCCTTTTTGCCTTCGGAAGTAATCGCAGCTTTTTTGTGGGCACAGTTAGAGAATCTGGAAGAGATTCAGAAAGTCAGAACCCAGCATTGGGACAATTATTTCAAGCAGTTAAGAAGTTGGGCCGAAGAGCAACAGATTGGATTGCCGCAAGTTCCGGAGTATGCCACGAACAACGGGCACATGTTTTACCTAATCTGTAAAAATATTGAGCAACGCACCGCTTTAATTGATAAGCTTCGAAAACAAGACATTCATCCTGTTTTTCATTATATCAGTCTGCACAGCAGTCCTTTTTATGCTGAAAAACATGACGGCAGGGATTTGACGGAAACGGATCGTTTTACCGACACATTGGTTCGATTACCCCTATTTTATGAATTAAATCCGGAAACAGTTACCAAACAAATTATTTCGTAATGGATATCAACACGTTTACTTCAGATTTAATCTTACAGGACGGGATACACTTTTCCAAACATAAAAATAACATTTCGTATCCGGAAAAAGGAAACGATGATTGTTTTGTACTGGAAGACAAAAGTTTTTGGTTCAATCATCGGAACCGTTGTATTTTGGAAGCCTTTCAAAAGTATTCGAAACAAAATCTCTTTTTTGATATTGGCGGCGGAAACGGATATGTTTCCCAACACATGGAAAAAGCCGGGGTAGATACTGTTTTGGTGGAACCTGGAGTAAACGGTTGTCTGAATGCCGCAAAAAGAGGTCTGAAAAACATCGTTTGTGCGACCTTACAGGAGGCCAATTTTAAGCCCGAATCGTTACCCAATGCCGGCGTTTTTGATGTCGTGGAACATATTGAAAACGATATGGAATTTTTACAAATGATTCACGGTTATTTACAACCGGGCGGATTACTTTATGTTACGGTTCCGGCGTATCAGGCGTTATGGTCAAACGAAGATGAAGATGCAGGACATTACAGACGCTACACCCTAAAATCCATGCAGGAAGTCTTAAAGAAGGCTGGTTTTGAAATTACTTATAGCAGTTACCTGTTTTCCTTACTACCTTTACCAATCTTCTTGTCGCGCTCTTTGCCAAGCCGATTAGGCATGCACAAAAATTCAAATGATCTGGACAAGTACAAGAACGAGCATACCGTTAAAAGCGGTTTCATGGATAAGGTATTGAACAAGATTTGGGATAAAGAAATTCAAAATATTAAATTGGGTAAGAAAACTGCCTTTGGAAGCAGTTGTTTTATTGTTGCAAAAAAGAAAATTTAGATGAACATATCAATAAATATCAATGTCAATCATTCCGAGAAGGTTATAAAGTTTAATTACATTCTTTTAACCATTCTTGGCTTGAGTATTATCCTACGGCTTTACCATCTGGGTTTTCAGGGCGCCTGGATTGATGAGTTACACACTTTGAAAGAAGCCGATCCGGATGTTTCCTTAAAGGAATTTCACGAAGTAAACATGTTCCGGGAAGGGATTCCGCATCTTTATTTTCTGATTGTCCGGTTTTTCAGTTTGATTTTTGGACATACGTTGTACACCATTCGTTTTGTATCCTTGATTTTTGGGGTACTGGGTGTTTTTAGTATGTATTTGTTGGGTAAAGAAGTTGCTACTAAAAATACAGGCTACATCGCGGCATTCTTATTGGCCGTGCATCCTTTTCATATTGAACATTCACAGGAAGGAAGGTCGTATGCGCTTTTAATGCTTTTTGTGATTCTCGCCTTTTACAGACTGATTCTCTTTTTGAAAGCGGTAAACCTGAAAAATGCCCTTTATCTCGGACTTTTCATCGGCTTAATCACCAACGCACAACCCATAGGGATTATCAGTGTTATCAGTATCTTTATCGTGATTGGTATTTTTTTCTTCTTTTTAAAGTCGAAGAAAGAACGCATGTCTTACATCGGGTATTCTTTCCTTGCCGGTATTGTTACCTTACTGGTGTTTGCACCGGTGTATCCGAAAGTGGTCAATGCTTCCAAAATCACTAGTTTTTGGGTGCAAAAGCCAACGTATGATTATGTGATGCTAGTTCTGCAACAGATATCAGGCGGGAATGCTCTATTGCTGTATTTGTCGGTTTTGGCAATCGTTGTGGTTATCGCCGCCGCACTGATTAAAAGTTATAAAATCGGTAAAGTGGATAAATCTGTATGGTTTGGACCAATTGCGGTTTTTGTTTGGGTACTTTTTTACTTTCTGTTTGTGTTGATAAAATCCATGGGTGAGACATCTGTTATGTTAAGCCGATACCTGACTCCGATCGTTCCGGGGTTGGTGCTTACGATAGCTTTGGCTATTTCGCTTTTAAAAAACAACAAACTGAAAATACTGGTGACACTGTTACTTTCCGGTTTGTTTTTATACAGTTTAACCGTTGAAAAACAATATTATACAACACGGGTAAAGTCACAGTTCAACGATATTTGCCTTCAAATTAAGGATCAAAACAAAGAAAACGAAACCGTTATTTCCAGTTGGGGTTGGTTGTTGTCCTTTTATTTGGACAAAGATTTTACCATTAAGAATGTGTATGAGAAAAATTTAGACTGGTATATTAACGATGTCAAAACCAAAACGGTGGTTCAGGAATCGTTCTGGTATATCGACGGGAATTCCAGGCCTTATGCAGTCACTCCGGAAACCGAACAATTTATTCAGGAGAATTACACGATCGATCAGACCATTGAATTGCACGATGCCTGGGCGAAACATTTTGTTTCGAAAAAAGCAGCCGATCAGCAAGTAAAACCCATCAAATTAGCACAATTTCAAAATGCCCAATTTGACGGAAGCGGCAACCTGATGTTTTTTGAAAATTCTAAATCGTCATCTGTACCAACGTTTGTTTCTAAAGGCAAATACAAATTAGTGATTTCAGGGAAGAGCATGCCGGAGCAGAAAATAAACAACGAAAATGCCAAAATTAACATCTATCTGAATCAAAAAATGTACAAAAGCATTGAACTGGATGAAAAAGCCAATAAGGAATATACCCTTGATTTTGTTCAGGAAAAAGACGAAACGGTAACCATTTCGATTGAGTTTGTAAACGATTTCGCCGGGAGTGGTTTGGATAGAAACGCGCAAATCTCAAATATTCAACTAAAGAAAGAGTGACATTTCAAAAAACCTATTACATTTGCAAAAAAACCAGTAAAATGAAAAATAAGTTTTTAATAGTTTTATTCGCAGCAGTTGCGACTTTGACTTCTTGTAAAAATGAAAAAGAAGTAAGCAAAGAAGAAAACAAAGATGTTAAAAAATATTTTAATGTAGAAATTGAAGCTTCAGCAGCGAAGTCTGACAATTTCGCCATGTATTTCTCGGAAGACGGAACTACAAATTTTAAAGACATAAATGCCGTTTGGGCTGGTATCAAAGGAGGTCCTGAATTTCAGAAAGTGACGTTTAATTTATCGGAAGAAAAAATGCCAACGCATATCCGATTGGATTTCGGTTTAAACAACGATCAGGATTCCGTGGTAATTAAAAATGTAAAAGTGGATTACTTTGGTAAGGATTTCCAATTCAAAGGATCTGAATTTTTCAAATATTTTATCGAAGACAAACAGTTCAATACTAAAATTGATGCTGCCAAAGGAACGGTGACAATCTTGAAAAAAGATGGTGTTTATAAAACGCCATACTATTATCCAGCTCAGGGATCTATAGACGGTATCATAAAGATTACATCGACTAAAAAATAATAAACCATAAAAGGCTGTAAAAACCACAAAAAGCATTCGCTTTTTGTGGTTTTTTGTTTAAATTGGTTACTTTTGACATGTTTGCATTTAGAATAAAAGAAAGGTTCATGTATAAAGCAATTTTAGTATTCAGCTTGTGCTTTTTTGCGTCGTGTATGCGGGATAACGACAGTCAGTTGTATAGAATGAATATTGATGTTGTGATGAAGCAAAACGATTCCATCCAGGTTTTTTACACTAATGACGGAACGATTAACTTTAATGAAGGGGCTTCGTTCTGGGTAAAGGTGAAAGGCAAAGACAAAAACCAGAAAATTGACATTCGGTTTCCCAAGAATGCCCTTCCCACTCAGGTTCGATTGGATTTAGGTCGCAATCCGAAACAAGGCGAAATCATTTTCAATAAATTTGAATTTGTATACAAGAACCACAAATTCGAAGCCAAAGGCAAAGACATTTACAAATATTTTCGTATCGATCAATCCAATACAGTTCTGGATGAAAAATCGGGAGCCTTAACCCGAAAAGCGCAACAGCCTAACGGTCCTTCCTTATATCCGAACGGATACTATTTAGCAGTAAAACTGGAAGAATTAAAATTTAAAAAGTAGTACTGCTTTAGAATGTTAAAGAAATTAAGAGAAATACTAACCAACACCCAATTCCAAAAACTTATTGTTTATGGCTTTGGGCAACTATTCAATCTGGTCACACCACTTTTGGTTGTGCCGTATATCGTAGGCATTTGCGGTGAAGAAAACTTCGGAAAAATAGCCGTGGGAATGGCACTTTCTTTTTTCCTGATTGTTTTTGTCGATTATGGTTCAGACCTGGTGGGAGTAAGAGAAGTATCTGTTAACCGGCATGATAAAGAGGCACTGCAAAATATCCTGCTTGTCAGTTATACGTCACGTTTTCTTATTTTGTTGGTTGTACTCTTGCTGGCGATAACGATGTTCTTTACAATTCCGTACTTTAAAGCCGAGCGGACCTTGTTTCTGATGAGTATGATGGTTCTGGCGGGGCAGTTTTTAAATCCCACCTGGTTTCTGCAAGGTCTGGAAAACGTAAAATGGATTACGGTTTCGAACATCATTTCAAAACTTATATACCTGTTGGGGGTTTTTGTGATGGTCAAATCGGCCTCCGATTATGTGTATGTTAATTTTTTATGGGGGCTGGGGATGATACTGGCCAACGGTTTTTTTCTGTTTCTGATTTTTAAAGTGTATCGTTTTTCATTCCGGACCGTTGCTTTTAAAGACGTTGTGCATTTCCTTAAAAAGGATTTCTCTATGTTTTCCTCGCAGATTTTTGTGGCTCTGCAGCTGAATACCCCAGTGATGCTGATCAGTTTTTTTGGCAACAACCTGATGGCGGGGCAGTATAAAATCATAGAACAAATCATTGTGATTTTCAAGACGTATATCTTTTTGTTTTTCAATTATGTATTCCCGAAAGTCTGTTACCTGCTGGAAACCAATCCGGAAAAAGGAATCCGGAACTGGAAAATTTACAACGGGTTTAACTTCGTTTTTGTACTCTTCGGAATGGTTTTTCTTTATTTTTTCTCTTACGATGTGGTATCGTACTTCAACCCGACGAACCGATATTTTCTGAGCAACCTTTTACGGGTAGCCGTTTTTATACCAATAGTTCTGGCCATCACCATTCCGTTGAAACAATTAGTATTGGGCTGGAATTTCAACAGGTTTTATGTTCGGCTGACTTCTGTCGTTGTCGTTCTCAATTTACTGGTTATTGTTTTGGTGTTACCCTATTATAAGGTTTATGGCGTTTTTTACAGTTTGATAGGAACTGAAGCAATAGTCATTTTATTTTACTTACTTTGCATCAGAGGAAAATTTTCAGAAATAAGACTCAGAAAACAGAATGGTTAAAGCCCTTTTTAAGTCGTTATTACAAAAAACGGGAAAAAGCTATGAGCTCGACCCGCGTATTCCGGACAGCCTAATCCTGAGGTCGTTATGGATCCGCTTTGTCATGCTTTCCAGAGGGTTGTTCAAGTTGAGAAGAAAAGTATTCCTGGGTTCCGGAACAGTAATCTGGAACAAAAGCAATTTCAGTTTCGGGCGAAATGTAACGATTGAAAGACAAGTGCGGTTAGACGGCTATGCTTCTCAGAAAATTTCGCTAGGGCATAATTGTAAAATTGGAGCCTATTCGCATTTAACCTGTACGAGTCATTTTTCAAAATACGGAAAAGGACTGACGATGGGTGATAATTCAGCCATTGGGGATTACACTCATTTTGGGGCATCCGGAGGCATTGAAATCGGAAATGATGTAATCATGGGTTCTTACATTAGCTTTCATTCGGAGAATCATGTATTCGGCAATCCGGATAAACTGATTAGGGAACAGGGTGTTACTTCGAAAGGGATTAAAATAGGAAACAACGTTTGGGTAGGAGCAAAAGTTACTTTTTTAGACGGCAGCACTATAGGTAATAATACCGTAGTTGCGGCAGGAGCAGTTGTTAACGGTACTTTTCCGGACAATGTTGTGATTGGCGGTGTTCCTGCAAAAATTTTAAAAACAATAGGATGAAAATTACACTGAATAAAGAATTCTACAACCAAGTCCTTTTCATAATTTGTGTAGTGATCCCGTTTTTTAACAACTATGAATTGTCCTTTGTTGTCTGGAGTTTGGCAACTTTTGTGACACTCAGAAAAAACTACTATAAGCCGTTTGTTAAGTATCTTGCAGGATTTCTGTTAATTTTCATGCTTTCAATTATCGTCGGTTTCTTTTACGAACATGAAGTTTATTTTGTTATACGGGACATTACTTACATGCTCAAACCGATACTGGGACTGATTATCGGCTACCAGTTGTTCAGCGATAAAATTGAAAAACCGTTTCGGTTTTTAGTGTATGCCGGTGTGGCAATAGCCAGTTATCATTTGTTGCTTGTTGGTTACGGCATTGTAATCGAAGGTGCGAGAAATGTAAGAGACATCAGGTTTCATGCCGGGTATTTCAATGATTTTGAAGTATACATTTTTGTCATACTTCTCTTCTGGAAACAGTTTGACTTAGGATTTACGCATAAACAGAGAATTATCTTTCTGACCATATTGGGTTTGTCAAGTTTTTTCTATTTGGCCAGGACCAACTTCATACAGTTTGTTATTCTTGTAATGGCAGTAAAGGGTCTTTTGATTCTGACTAAAAGATCTTTGATTGTGATAGTGTCGTCCCTTGTGTTTATAGGAATCAGTTATGCTTTGATTTATTCTTACAATCCGAAACGAAACGGAAAAGGTATTGATGAATTTCTGTACAAAATCAAAGTGGCACCCATTGAGGCATTTAGCACAAGGGTAAATAAAGATAACTGGAAAGAGTTTAATGACAACTACCGCTCTTACGAAAATATAAGAACAGTAGAACAGTTAACCCTTAACAAAACCTACATATTTGGGGAAGGAGTTGGAGCTCAGGTCGATTTGAAAAAGGAGATTTATCTGGGGGATATGTTGTTGCGGAAAATATCCATTTTGCACAACGGATATATGACTGTTTTCCTGAAAACAGGCATTGTTGGGGTGATCATTTATTTGTATACCATATTTTTCTTTTTTAAAAGGGATGAAAAAAAAATTCCGTCAAATCTAATGCTTACAAATATTAATTATCTTTTTGTAGGAACCGGGGTTTTCCTGATTTTTTCCAATTGGGTGTTTATGGGATTTTATAATTTGGTAGATACCAAATCCCTTTTCATAGGCTTTCTCTTTGCGTATAAAAACCGGCTCCTAAAGAATAATGTATGATGAGAAAAATTTTATTCATACACCAATCAGCGGAACTTTACGGGTCTGATAAAACGCTGTTACTGCTTTTGCAAAAGCTGGACAGAAGCAGGTTTCATCCAGTAGTGATTTTGCCTTTTGACGGGCCTTTAAAAAGGGAATTGGAGCTTGTAAACATTGAGGTTGTAATTGCTCCTGTTTTAAAGCTGTACCGGGATATGTTCACACCTAAAAATCTGGTGCGGTTTGTCAGGGACATCCGTAAAGGACTAAAAACGGTTTCCGCGTTACACCGCAAACATCAATTTGATTTTATCTATTCGAATACGTTAGCGGTTTTGTTAGGAATGCTGTCTGCCATGAAAGTAAAGAAAAGACATTTATGGCATGTCCATGAAATAATTGAACACCCGAAAATATTTGCCGCTGCTTTTCCAATTTTACTGAATCGTTTTTCGGATGTAATCATTTGCAATTCACATGCGACAAAAGAAAATCTAACCAAACGAAACCCAAAGCTTTCGAAAAAGGCAATGGTCATTCATAATGGATTGGAGCCTGACAACAAAGACAGCTCTTTTATCGGCAAGGAAGATTACGGATTCGAAAATGAGGATGTTGTAGTGACATTGGTGGGGAGAATAAGCCGTCTGAAAGGACATAAATGGGTGTTAAAAACAATAACAGAACATTTTTCTAAGCATAAGAATCTGAAATTTTTATTTGTTGGTTCGCCGGTTTTGAATCAGGAATATTATTTAGAGGAAGTTGAGCAAATCATTGCAGACAATCAGTTAAATGATATGGTAAAAATATTGCCTTTTACTTTAGATCTCACCCCGATCTGGTCGATAACCGACATTGCTTTAATGCCGTCTACGGAACCGGAGTCTTTCGGAATGGTTGCGTTGGAAGCGATGTTGGCCCAAAAACCAGTAATAGGTTCTGACCATGGCGGCTTAAGAGAAATCATCGAAAATAAAGGAACCGGTTATCTGATTGCTCCCAACGATGTTTCGGAATTATCAGCCGCGCTTCATAAATTGATTGCATACCCTGAATTAAGGATACAAATGGGGCAAAAAGGCTATGAACGTGCCCGTCAAAACTTTTCGGTTACAAAATACATCACGGATTTTGAAAAATTGTTTCAACAAATTTAATCCGAGTCAAAACAAGCAATCTGTAACATTTCTTGCAAAGATCATGTTAAAATAGTTACTTTTGAAATGTAATCTGTTTTTCATGAAAATTGCCATTATAGGAACAAGAGGAGTTCCCAATTATTACGGAGGCTTCGAACAATTTGCCGAGTTTTTCTCGGTTTATCTGGCCGAGAAAGGCCACGAAGTCTATTGTTATAATTCCCACAACCATCCGTATCAGGAAAAAATGTTTCACGGGGTGCACATCATCCACCAGCACGATCCCGAGTACAAATACGGCACTTTCGGGCAATTTATCTACGATTACAACTGTATCATGGATTCCCGGAAAAGGAATTTCGACATCATTCTGCAATTGGGCTATACCAGCAATTCCATTTGGTTTTTCCTGTTGCCTAAAAAACCGATCATCATTACCAATATGGACGGTTTGGAATGGAAGCGTTCCAAGTATTCCTGGCCGGTGCAGCAATTTTTAAAAGTGGCCGAATGGCTGGCGGCAGTATCGAGCGATTATCTGGTGGCCGATTCGTTGGGGATTCAGTCCTTCTTGAAGAAAACCTACAAAAAAGAGTCCACTTATATTGCCTACGGCGCTTATCCGTTCAACAGTCCCGATGAAAGCATCCTTCAGGAATACAAAGTCGAGAAAGGCGGGTACAACATGATTATGGCGCGTTTTGAACCCGAAAACAACCTCGATATGGTTTTGGAAGGCGTTTCGCTTTGTGAGAAAAAAACACCTGTCTTGGTGGTTGGCAAGCATGAAACCAAATACGGGGAATACCTTAAGAACAAGTTCCGCTATTTTCCGCACATCCGTTTTATGGGTGGAATTTACAACCTGGAGCACTTAAACAGTCTCCGGTATTATTCCAATATTTATTTTCACGGGCATTCCGTGGGAGGAACCAATCCGTCGCTGTTGGAAGCTATGGCCTCACAAGCCCTGATCGCGGCGCATCACAACGATTTCAACAAAGGGGTTTTAAAGGACAACGCATTCTATTTTTCCTCACCCAATGACGTGAAAGAACTGCTGCATACGGCGGTTAAAAGCGATAACCTGCAGAAGATTAAAAACAACTACGAAGCAATTGAAAAAGATTTTAACTGGGAAAAAATTAATGGCGATTATTTACAACTCTTTGAAGAATGCTACGCAAGACATCTGGCAGGAAACCAAGGCTAATTATCTGTTTTTGCCGTTACTGCTGGTATTAACCACCATTCCGTTGCGGTATGCCTACAACAGTATCAGTGTGGGTGTTTTTATCGGATTATCGCTGCTTTTGTTTCGGAAAAAGAACGTAGTGTTCTGCCGGGATTTGATTTACCCGGTTCTCATTTATATTGTAATGGCCGCCTCCTTGCTTTGGACCATTGATTTTGCCGAAACCGTTGCAACACTTTTCAAAGTATTTCCGTTTCTGCTGATTCCGGTCTGTTTTATGATTAATAAGCCCTTTACGGTAATTCAATACCAAAAGATCATTCACTATTTTGGGGTTGTGTATGTAGTTTATGCGGTTTTTTATCTGCTTAAGGCCGTTGTGCGGTTTTTAACGGAAAAAGATTCCTCGGTTTTTTTCTATCACGAACTGGTTACTCAGGATGTAAATGCGATTCACGTTTCGGTTTACATGACATTGGCGTTTACGGCATTCCTCATTAAAAAGAACAAGACCTTTTGGGATAAATTTTCGTTAGCCGTTTTGGCCGTTCTGATTGTACTGCTTTCGTCAAAAAACGTGCTGTTGGTTTTTTTATTCCTTAACGCGCTTTATCTTTTCTTTTTTCTGGATTTTAAAAACAGAAAGCGGGTGGCGTTGGCAGTCGCAGGGTTGGGTTTGGTGTTTGCCGCGGTTTTTTTTCAGAAAATACGACAGCGTTTCGAAATTGAAGTGTCGTCTAACCTCACACAAAACACCATAAACCGGGAAATCAGCAGTGATAAAGGAACGGTTTATAACGTGTCGGTTTACGAAGCCTGGAACAACGAAACCTTTAACCAGAACGATTTTTTTCCGGGAGCGGCTTTGCGCGTGTATCAGTTCAGGATTTTTCTCGAAATGCTCCGTGAAAACCCGAATTGGATGCTGGGATACGGGCTGAATGCCACGAAACCCAAAATTCAGGAAAAAAGAATCGAGCACAATCTGTATGCCGGGTACGACGAATTTAACTTTCACAACCAATACGTGCAGTTTTTTGCCGAAATCGGGCTGCCCGGATTTGTACTCTTGCTGTTAATGTTGGGAATTTGTTTAAAAAATGCATTCCAAAGTAAAGATTTTGTGTATATTTCTTTTTCAGTTTTAATGATAAGCTTATTTTTGACAGAATCCTTTTTGAGCAGACAGCGTGGCATTATTTTTTTCATAGTGTTTTACGGTTTGTTTGCGATTTCAAAACAGCGATTTGATAAAAGACTGATACAATGAAAAGAATATTGATAACCGGAGCCGCGGGTTTTTTGGGCTCCCATTTGTGTGACCGTTTTATAAAAGAAGGGTATCACGTCATCGGAATGGACAACTTGATTACCGGCGATTTGAAAAACATCGCGCACCTTTTTAAATTAGAGCATTTCGAATTTTACCACCACGATGTCACCAAGTTTGTACACGTACCCGGAAAATTAGATTATATACTCCATTTTGCGTCCCCGGCCAGTCCGATCGATTATTTAAAAATTCCGATTCAGACGCTGAAAGTGGGCTCGTTGGGCACCCATAATTTATTGGGCTTAGCCCGTGTGAAGAAAGCCAGAATCTTAATTGCTTCTACTTCCGAAGTGTACGGCGACCCGTTGGTACATCCGCAAACCGAAGAATACTACGGAAATGTGAATACCATCGGCCCACGAGGGGTTTATGACGAGGCCAAACGTTTTCAGGAATCCATTACCATGGCGTATCATACGTTTCACGGTGTGGAAACAAGAATTGTCAGGATCTTCAACACCTACGGTCCGAGAATGCGCCTGAATGACGGCCGTGTGATTCCCGCTTTTATCGGTCAGGCTTTGCGCGGAGAAGATTTAACGATTTTCGGTGACGGTTCCCAAACCCGTTCGTTCTGTTACGTAGACGATCAGGTAGAAGGCATTTACCGTTTGTTGCATTCCGATTATCATCTGCCGGTAAACATCGGGAATCCGGACGAAATTACGATTAAGGATTTTGCCGAAGAAATCATCAAATTAACCGGAACACAGCAAAAAGTGGTCTACCATCCTTTACCGGTTAACGATCCGATGCAGCGTCAGCCGGACACGACCAAAGCGAAAGAGATTTTAGGCTGGGAGGCCAAAGTAAGCCGCGCCGAAGGCATGAAGCTTACGTATGAGTATTTTAAATCGCTATCCCCGGAAGAATTGGCCAAAGAAGAGCACAAAGATTTCTCGGAGTACATCAAATAATGACGGCAGCACAAAGAGGAAGATATTCGAAATATTTAAAACCCATCAGTATCATCATCGATTTGATCGCACTGATCGGGCTGCCCTTTTTTTTCTTCAGAGAGCTGAAACTGAATTTCTGGTATTTTAACCTGTATCAGATCAGTTGCTGGTTTATAATTGCATATTTTTCAGGGTTTTATGAGATTTACCGCTATACCACACCGGTTCAGATTTTTTCCAAAATAGCCAAGCAGGCGGTAATTTTTCTTCTGGTTGTCATTGCCTTTTTTCCGTTCTCCAAAGAAACCATCTTCAGTGGCAGGGCTATTGCTTTGTCGCTTTCCCTGACGTTTTCCTGGATTATCATTTTTAAGAGTCTCACGTTTTATTATCTTAAAAAATACCGTATTGCAACGGGAAGCAACTACAGAAACGCCATTATTATCGGGTACAGCAAAGAAGCCATCCGGCTGAAAGATCTTTTTACAACCCGGATAGATTTCGGCTATCGTTTTTTGGGCTTTTTTTCAGACAAGGTTCAGAACAAAGAGGTAAAAGGCGATTTAAGCTCGATTTACACCTTTCTTATTGAAAACAAAGTGGATGAAATTTATTGTTCGCTTGGGGAGCTTTCCAACGAGAAGATAAAAAATTTAGTGGAATTTGCCGATGAGCATAACATCGGGATAAAATTCATTCCCGATTCTAAAGAAATTTTCTCCAAGAACCTGAAGATTGACTACTATGAGTTTTTCCCGGTGTTATCCCTTCAGAAATCACCCTTGGATGAGCCGGTGGTGATGTTTGTAAAGCGGGTTTTTGACATCTTTTTTTCTTTGCTGGTCGTGGTATTTTTCCTTTCCTGGTTAACGCCAATTCTGGCCATTCTGATTAAACTGGAGTCTAAAGGCCCCGTGTTCTTTAAACAGAGTCGTCCCGGATTGAACGAACAGGAGTTTTTCTGTTACAAATTCCGTTCGATGCAGATTAATTCCATGACCGAAAAAGAAGCCTCCCGAAACGACCCAAGGGTAACCCGGATCGGACGTTTTATCCGGAAAACCAGTCTGGATGAAATGCCGCAGTTTTTCAATGTACTGCTGGGTGAAATGTCTGTCGTAGGGCCACGACCGCATTTGTGGTCCCAGAACAAAACCTACGGGAACCGCATCAAAAAATATATGGTACGCCACCATGTAAAACCCGGAATTACAGGTCTGGCGCAGGTTCGCGGTTTCAGAGGCGAAATCGAAACCGATGAAGATATGATCAACCGCATCAAGTACGACGTGTTTTACATCGAAAACTGGTCGTTACTGTTAGATTTTAAGATTATCGTTCAGACGGTGATCAATATTTTTAAGGGCGAAGAAAAAGCGTATTAATGGCCAACCCTTTAGTTTCCATAATCACCCCAACGTTCAATTCGGCGAAGTACATTGAAGCGACGGTTGTGTCGGTTCAGCAGCAAACCCATAACAATTGGGAACTGCTTATTGTGGATGATGGTTCTTCCGATGAAACCGTTGCCGTGGTAAAAACGCTTTGTCAAAACGAGCCGCGGATTAAGTTTTTTCCGTTGCCGGAGAATGTCGGACCGGCCAAAGCCCGAAACGTGGGCATTGAAAACGCCACCGGAGCGTACATGACTTTTCTGGATGCCGATGATCTCTGGTTTCCGGATTTCATTGAAAACAGTATCCGCACGATTAAAGAAACCGGGATTGGTTTTGTTTTTTCCTCGTACAAGCGATCGAACGAAAATCTGGAATTTGTGTATTCCGACTTTATTGTGCCGGAAAAAGTAACTTATACCGATATCCTTAAAACCAATTCGATAAGTTGTCTAACAGCTTTTGTCAACATTGAAGCACTTGGGAAAAAGTTCATGCCCGAAATCCGCAAACGTCAGGACATGGGCTTGTGGCTGCGATACCTAAAAGAAATACCTTTCGCTTACGGTATCAAAGAACCCAAAGCCGTTTACAGGATGCGTGAAAATTCGCTTTCCCGAAACAAAAAGAACCTGATTAAATACCAATGGCAGTTTTACCGCGAAGTGGAAAAACTCAATGTTTTCCAGTCCGTCTATTACATGCTGCACTGGATGTACCGCGGTTTTATGAAGTACCGCAACTAAAGCTCCGACTGAAACTGTTTCAGTTTTCCGCGCAAAGTCCGCTCGAGTGTTTCTTTTCGGTTGTATGTAAAATGCAGACCGGGTTCTAAATACGTGTCGATGGCCTGCTGGATCCCTTTAATTTGCTCTGGTGTTAATGCTTCTGAAGAGACATAATCAATTTCAAACGCATCCATTTTCGTCTGACGGATGATGAATTCCTTCACATTCCCGTCGTCTTCAATAATCGATTTGGTCACGTAATAAAACGTCAGTCCCGGTGATTTTTTTCCGCTGGGTAAAACGGCGACATCGTTGGTGCGGCCAATCAGTTTTTTGAGCAACGGTTTTTTGAAGGTGCTTTTTTCGTCTAAAATGCCCACATCGCCAATGTCGTAGCGGATGAACGGATGCGCTTTGTTGTACAGCGCCGTAATTACGATGCGGCCTTCGGTTCCGTGCGGTACGGGTTGGTTGTTTTCGTCTAAAATTTCCACAAAAAGCGTTTCGGAATTCACCTGCCATTCGTCCTGAGGATTCTGAAAGGCAATCAAATCCAGCTCGGAAGCGCCGTATTCGTTCACCACCGGGATGCCGAATTGGGCTTCGAGCAGTTTTTTATCGGCATCAAAAAGCATTTCGGAAGTGACCATGCACACTTTCAGCGTTGGGCAGAGATCTTTCAGTATGATATTTTTTGCCTGTAAAAATTTGGCAAACAGGACAATGGAACTCGTATACCCGTTGATGTAGTCGAACTTTTTCGTCCGGAAATGTTGCAGTACTTTTTCCAGAAACCGATCTGACAAATCGAAAATCGGGAAACGGTAGCGCCGTCCTAAAAAATCTTTCAGGCGTTCTTTCCGGTAGCCGATAAAATCCAACGGAATCCCGTAAAACCGTGCCTGATACGATTTGTTGAAATCAATGCCGTACCAGCCAAACCGGTAAATAATCGAGGCCCAGGTTAAGGCATGCGCTTCTTTGTCTTTGGCAAAAACAAACGGATCGCCGCTGGAGCCTGAAGTCTTGTTTACGAAAACCGATTGTTTTCGGTACCCTTTCGAAAGCCGTTCGTCCAAGGGTTTTTGAAGGTCTTTTTTGGTGAGCACCGGCAAATCGTTCCAGGACATGAATTCGGTAGTTCCGGCAAGTTTCTGATAAAAAAGATTGTGCTGTAAATGGTATTCCGCAATTTTTCGGCGCTGATTTTCAACATACTGCGGGTATTCCGCTTCCGGTACAGCCAGAATCGAGTTGAAAAGCGTCTGGGCTTCCTTCATGCGAAAACCGTTTAGTTGCAGCGATAAATCGAACAATCGGAACACGTCTCGGGGATTTTTTCCAAAAATAGTAAAACCGAAACTATAAACTAAGCCTTGAAACTTTTTTTTCCGTGGAAAACCGACTATTTTTGCACCCGAATCAACAACACAACACCATGACTATTTTATTGTTAGGCTCGGGCGGAAGAGAACACGCGCTGGCCTGGAAAATGCTTCAGAGTTCTCAGTGTTCCAAACTTTTTGTGGCGCCGGGCAATGCGGGAACGGCTTCGATAGCGACCAACGTCAATATCAATCCCAATGATTTTGCCGCGGTAAAAAATCTGGTGGTAACCGAAAACATCGAAATGGTGGTGGTAGGCCCGGAAGATCCGCTGGTTAACGGCGTTTACGATTTCTTTAAAAACGATACCGAGTTAAAACACATTCCGGTAATTGGTCCGTCGAAACACGGAGCCCAACTGGAAGGCAGCAAAGAGTTTGCCAAAGAATTTTTAGTAAAACACAACATCCCAACGGCACGCTACCAGAGTTTTACCAAAGATACTGTGGAAGCCGGTTGTGAATTCCTAACCACTTTGAAGGCTCCTTATGTTTTAAAAGCAGACGGATTAGCCGCCGGAAAAGGGGTTTTGATTTTGAACGATTTGGCCGAGGCGCAACAGGAACTGAAAAACATGTTGGTGGATGCGAAATTCGGAGAGGCTTCTTCCAAAGTAGTAATTGAAGAGTTTCTGGACGGCATTGAATTGAGCTGTTTTGTCTTAACCGACGGTAAATCCTATAAAATTTTACCAACCGCTAAAGATTATAAACGAATAGGCGAAGGCGATACCGGGCTGAACACCGGAGGAATGGGTGCCGTGTCTCCCGTACCGTTTGCCGATGCCGAATTCCTGCAGAAGATAGAAGACCGCATTGTAAAACCGACCATCAACGGTTTTCAGCAGGACAATATTGATTACAAAGGATTTGTGTTTATCGGTTTGATTAAAGTAGGCAACGATCCGTTTGTAATCGAATACAACGTGCGCATGGGCGATCCGGAAACGGAAGTGGTGATGCCGCGTCTGCAATCCGATTTGGTGGAGATTTTTAAAGCGATGGCAAACCAAACCTTAGACCAAGTAGAGTTTGAAATCGATTCGCGAAGCGCCACGACGATCATGGTCGTATCCGGCGGCTATCCGGAAGATTATGAAAAAGGGAAAGTGATTTCAGGCTTGGAAAACGTGGAAGGTTCGATTGTGTTTCATGCCGGAACCGCTTTAAAAGACGGTCGGGTAGTTACCAACGGCGGTCGTGTGCTTGCCGTGACTTCGTATGGCGACAACTTTAAAGAAGCGATTGCCCAATCGTATGCGAATATCGAAAAACTGCATTTCGAAAAGATGTATTACCGAAAAGATATTGGTTTCGATTTGTAATAAATGAAATAAAAAATCCCGATGAAATCGGGATTTTTTATGTTTTATTTTAAGAAAGAGTGAGCCGTAGTATCCTGCTCGTCGTCTCCTTTGTCTTTGAAAATTTTCAATTCTTTGGTCCAATACCAAGTCCAGTAGCAGCATACTACAATGAAAATCCAGTTAACAAGGTTGGCAGTCCACCAGTTCGACAATTCCATTTCTCTCATCCAGTTCATGGGTGCGAAAAGAATTTCTTCGAATAAATACTGAATTCCTTCAAAAAAAGCTTTCATAGGTTTCGTTTTTAAATTTTATAGGGAACCAAATCATGGAAAACTTCGTACCACGTGTTGGTCTCTTTTGTACAAATGTTATCTTTACAGTCACAAAAATATAAAATATCTGCATGATAGCAAGTCTTTTTAATAAATCTCGTCCAATTAATTATGTTTTAATCGGTTTGATGCTGGTGGTGTTCTATTTTTTGTACCTCACCAAGGATTTAAGCTGGACAGGACAGTATCATCAAATCGCAGAGAAAATAGTTTTTCTGGGGGTATTGACGGCTTCGGTTTTTTTGGTCCGCTTTATCACGAAACGAAACGGGTTGAGTAAAGACAACAGTTATGCTGCCTTTTTTTTCGCCGTTTTTCTGATTCTTTTCCCGACG
This sequence comes from Flavobacterium suncheonense GH29-5 = DSM 17707, assembly GCF_000430025.1. GTDB lineage: Bacteria > Bacteroidota > Bacteroidia > Flavobacteriales > Flavobacteriaceae > Flavobacterium > Flavobacterium suncheonense. The sequence continues at coordinate 24,685 of NZ_AUCZ01000010.1, read as the reverse complement.
GTTTTGGTCAATACCAATGTGATTTTATCCAACTTCTTCCTGCTTTTGGCCTTACGCCGTTTGGTTTCCATGCAGTCGATGATAACCCCGAAAGAGAAAATTTTTGATGCGTCGCTCTGGATTTTTGTGGCGACTGTGTTTCATTTTTGGGCGATTCTCTTTCTGGTGCTGGTTTTTATTTCCGTTATTTTTCACGTGTCCGGCGATTACCGGAACTGGATTATTCCCTTTATCGCCCTGTTTGCCGTGGGAACCTTATTTCTGATGACGGTTTTATTAATCGACCACAGCCTGATGGATTTTGTACAGCACCAGATACGGGTAAGTTTCGATTTTACCTACTTTGAAAATACGTTTCAGAATGTCGCTTTGGCGTTCTTTTCTTCGGTGGCGGTTTTGTTTTTTGCCACGCAGCTGTTGTCGCTTTCCAACCGGCCGTTAAACATGCAGTCGTCGTATAAAAAGATCATTTTCACCTTCCTTCTGGGGGTTGGCATCTACGTTTTGTCGGCAGATAAGAACAACAGTTTCCTGATGTTTACCTTTTTTCCTTTGGCGGTATTTGGCACCAATTTTCTGGAAAGTCAGGAGAACAAGTGGGTAAAAGAAGGCGTTTTGGGTACCATTGTAGTGGTTGCCTTAATTATTTTCTTTGGGCAGTTATAATTTGCTGCCGTAGGCCAAATCACCGGCATCGCCCAAACCGGGAACAATGTAGTTTTTCTCGTTGAGTTTTTCGTCTAACGCAGCCACCCACAAATGACAGTTTTCCGGTAGATTTTTCTCCAAAAAGGCAATTCCTTCCGGCGCGGCTATGACTACCGCAATGTGGATTTCTTTTGGTTTTTGTTCTAAATGCAGTTTGTGAAGTACCGCCACTAAGGACTGTCCGGTAGCCAGCATGGGGTCGATTAAAATCAGGTTTTTGCCTTCAAAGGATGGCGCGGCCTGATATTCCACCAGAATTTCAAAAGCGTCGTCGTTGTTATAGTGGTGACGGTAAGCCGATACGAAACCGTTTTCCGCATCGTCAAAAAAGTTCATAAAACCCTGATGTAAGGCCAAACCGGCGCGTAAAATGGAACACAAAACCACAGGTTCCGCTACGGTGGTCGTGTGTTTTACACCTAAAGGGGTTTGTACGGAAATGGCTTTATAATCAAGCGTTTTACTCAATTCGTACGCCATGATTTCTCCGATGCGTTCGATGTTTTTGCGGAAACGCATGCTGTCTTTCTGAATGGTGACATCGCGCAGCTGGGTTAAAAAATGGTTCAGAATGCTGTTTTGCTCGGAGATATAATGGATGTGCATACGATTGGTGTAAAGTTTAAAGTTCAAAGTTAAAAGTTCCGGAGGTAAAAAACTACAATTCTTTAAAAATTGATGCGAACCGTTTTGTCATTTAACGGCACAAAATTGAAAAGGGGTCTTTTCAGGTGGAAAAAAATATGTAGGTTTGTAAATAAAATTAAGAACTATGTTTGCTGAATTCGCCTTTCCAATTTTTGAGCAAAGTATCAAGGATTATCATGTAATCGATGACGTGTACCAACCGGTGAAAAACCCGTATGAAAAAGGCACCATCGAATATTTATTGTATGCCAAAAACTGGGTGGATACCGTACAGTGGCATTACGAAGACATCGTGCGCGATCCGAACATCGATCCGGTAGCCGCGTTGGATCTGAAACGCAAAATCGACGCGTCCAATCAGGTGCGTACGGATATGGTGGAATATATCGACAGTTATTTTTTAGAGAAATATAAAGATGTTCAGGTAAAACCGAATGCGAAAATCAACACCGAAAGTCCGGCTTGGGCGATCGATCGTCTGTCGATTTTAGCGCTGAAAATTTACCACATGAACGAAGAAGCCAACCGTGCCGAAGCCACGCCGGAACACCGCGCGAAATGCCAGGAGAAGCTGAACGTATTGCTGGATCAGAAAAGCGATATGTTTACGTCTATCAGCGAATTGCTGACGGATATTGCCAACGGTGACAAATACATGAAAGTATACAAGCAGATGAAAATGTACAACGACGAGGAGTTAAATCCGGTGTTGTACCAGAATAAAAAATAGTCTTCTTTTAGATGGCTAAACCAATGCATATTGCAGTAATAAGGCTCTCAGCCATGGGGGATGTCGCGATGACCGTTCCCGTGCTGAGAGCCTTAGTTTTGCAGCATCCTGATGTGAAACTTACCGTAGTTTCCCGACCGTTTTTCCAGCCTTTTTTTGACACGATTCCCAATGTGAATTTTTTTGCCGTCGATGTAAAAGGTCGGCATAAAGGGTTTGTGGGATTGCTTCGGTTGTATTCCGATTTGCGAAAATTAGGGGTGGAAGCCGTAGCCGATCTGCACAACGTTTTGCGTTCGAAAGTCGTGCGCACGCTATTCGCCTTGAGCGGAAAAAAAGTAGCCGCCACCGACAAGGGTCGCGCCGCCAAAAAAGCGTTAACCCGTGCCGATAATAAAATTTTCCAACCGGTCAAACCGATGGTGGAACGGCACTGCGATACCTTTGCCGCATTAGGGTTTGCGATTGATTTGTCACAACCTGTTTTTCCGGGACAAGCGGTTTTATCGGATGCCATCCTGAACGTAACCGGAGAAAAAAAAGGCAACTGGATTGGCATTGCGCCTTTTGCCCAATACGACAGTAAAGTGTATCCGTTGGATTTGTTGCAAAAGGTTATTGACGAACTGGCTATGGATAAGACAATAACGCTGTTTCTGTTTGGCGGCGGACAACGGGAAATTGACAAATTGAATAGCCTGAAGCAAGATCATCAGAATGTAACGGTAGTTGCCGGAAAATTAAAACTGCAACAGGAATTAGCTTTAATTTCCCATCTCGATCTCATGCTGAGCATGGATTCCGGAAATGCCCATATTGCAGCCATGCTGGGCGTAAAAGTGATTACGCTCTGGGGTGCCACGCATCCTTACGCCGGGTTTAAACCGTTCCATCAGCCAATGGAATATTGCATCACCGCAGACCGAACACAATATCCGCTTTTACCGACTTCAGTTTACGGAAATAAAAAAGTGCCGGGTTATGAAAACGCCATGCGCACCATCGTACCTGAAACGATTATAACTGCCATAAAAAAAGAGCTTTAAAAAGCTCTTTTTTGTTTATTGTCCTAAGTAGGTAACTTCTATGCGGCAAAGATTTCCCATAGCTGTGGTTTTTCCTATTACGTGAGGTGCGGCTGTGGTTAAATTGTCATCCGCTATTCCCCAATAGGAGGCATTAAGGGTACAGGTTTGTCCTACCGTAAGCTGGACGTTATAAATGATCGTGGTTTGATTGAACAGTTCGTAAATATCGGTATTGCTGCCCCAGAAGCCACCGTCTTTGAAAAAACTGGTCGCGTAAGTGTACGAGTCGGTGTTGGTGCCGTTAACGTTTAATCTGAAATTCCCTTCCACGAAACCTAATTTCGCATCGGTATCGTCTACTGTTGTGCCGCCTAAATAACCGTGGAGTATAATTTGGTACGTGCCGTTATACGGTGCGACAAAACTTTTAGCAGTAAGGTTTGGGATGTTGGTATAGGATGAAGCAGTCGTAGCACAGGTTAAATTCGCATTTTGAACAAATGAAAGATTGTATTTTCGCTGAAACTGGGAAATCCAGGAAGTCCCGTCCCAAAAATACACACCGGGCACTACCGAATACGTTCCGCCCGTAGTAGCGGTATTCCAAACGGAAGTTCCGGCCACTAAAGCCCCTCCCTGCGGATTTACAACTGGCGCCGCGACATTGGTAGCCGTTAAAGCCACACGAGGCAGTAAGAAACCGGTAGTGGAAGAATTAATTTCAAGTGCTCCTCTTGGTGAAGCTGTGCCAATCCCTACTTGAGCTGTAAGAATTCCGTTAAAAAAAAGCAATACAAAACTGATGAAGAACGTACAGGTTGTTTTCATTTTCGAATATAAATTAGTTTTTGGTTCTGGTATTTTGCAAACGCAGTACGAAACTAATTAAATTGCTAACTATTTAATTACTAGAGAGTTAATAATCGATAAAAACAATAAAAAAACCGACAAAATACATCTCTTGTCGGTTTTTTTGTGGGATAAAGGGTTATTTCTTAGGGACGCAATACGCTATACGTCGTCAAAATCTACGGCAATTTCTACAGAAGTCGGATGTGCCTGACAGGTTAAAATTAGCCCTTCTGCAATTTCCTTATCGGTTAAAATGGAATTCTTCTTCATTTCAGCAGAACCCTTGGTAACGCGGGCGATACAGCTGCTGCAAATGCCGCCCTGACAAGAATACGGCGCGTCAATGCCCTGTTTTAAAGCCGCTTCCAGAATGGTTTGCTTTTGCGCCATTTCGAAGTCAAACTCTTCGTCATCGACCACGATTGAAATTTTAGTATGGCCGCCCAAAGTGTTTTCAGCTTTGGTTTCGTTCGGCGTGGTGGAGAACAATTCGAATTTGATGTCTTTTTCCGGAATGTTGTGTTCCTTCAGCACATTGCTAACCGCGGAAATCATTTCCTCCGGACCGCACAGGTAAAATTTGTCGAACTCCTTTTCGGCGTGTTTGTTGTTTAAAACGTAATTTACGATGGATTTGTCAATTCTTCCGAAATGCGCGTCAATCGTGTTGGTTTGGGAAAACACATAGTGTACAAACAGACGGCCTACGTATTTGAGCTGTAAGTCGTGTAAATGGCTGTGGAAAATGGTTTCTTCCGGCGATTTGTTTCCGTAGACCAGTACAAACGTACTTTTCGGTTCGTTTTCCAAAACGCTGTGCAGAATCGACATTACCGGCGTGATTCCGCTGCCGGCCGCAAATGCCGCGTAGTTTTTCTGGTTGTCCGGTTTGGGTTCGAAGGTGAAGCGTCCTTCCGGAGTGCCTACTTCCATTTTGTCGCCCACTTTCATTTTCTCGTTGGCATAGGTGGAAACCACGCCGTTTTGCACAGCCTTGATGGCAACGCGCAACTCGTGATTGTTCGGGGAAGAACTGATGGAATAGGCCCGACGGATTTCTTTTCCGTCGATGATAAATTTTAAATTCAGGTATTGTCCTGCGATAAAATGATAATCCGGTTTTAACTGTTCCGGAACCTCAAAAACCACGGAAATGGCATGAGGCGTTTCGCGATTGATTTCTTTTATCGTTAAACTGTGAAACGCTGACATAGTTTTTATTTTGTTTGTACAAAAATAGACAATCTGTATTTCCCAAGCCTGATAAAAATCATAAAAAAGATACCTAAGATTTTTATGTATAAGAATCTTAGGTATATTTGTGGCAAACGGACAGGATGAAAAACTCACAATTATACAAGGGAAGTCTCAATACGATTATCTTGAAGCTGCTGGAGGAAAAAGGGCGCATGTACGGCTATGAGATTACCCAGAAAGTAAAGGAAATTACCAACGGGGAACTCGCCATTACCGAGGGTGCTTTGTATCCCGCGCTGCACAAACTCGAAGCGGAAGGTTTTCTGGAAGCGGAAGTTGAAAAAGTAGACAACCGCCTGCGCAAATATTACAAACTTACCGAAAACGGTCAGCTGGAAACCGCCAACCGCTTATCGGAACTGGAGGAATTTATCCGCAACATGCAAACCTTAGTGCATCCTAAATGGAGTTATTAAGATGAAATTATCGCCGGAAGAAATTCAGTTCATAGACAATTATCTGAAAAAATCAGATGTGGTGTTTGTCGACATTCGGAGCGAAATGGTCGATCACATCGCATCGGCCGTGGAAACGAAAATGGAAAAGGAAAGCCTCAGTTTTTACGAAGCCTTCAAACAGTACATGGCAGCAAACAAGAAAGCACTTATGAAGAACAAAGGCGATTTGTCCATTTTCTCTAAAGGGCTTCTCCTTTCCTTTTTGAAATTTATAGTGCATCCTCTTCGCCTTGTTCTTGCGGCATTGCTTTTCGCCTTCTTTACTTTTGTGGATGTTAATGCGTATTTCTCTGAAGATTTTACCATCCAAAATCTGTTTTTTGTAATACTTCTGGTAACAGCAATCGGACAAATGATTTATATCTGTTTGATAGTGAAACAACGCTTCTTTGTGTTGGAACGGTTGGGAAGTTTGTTGGGATTGCTGTACTATTTGCAAATGTTTTTCATGAACAATCACAGCGATAAAGAGCCGGGAGTGTATGCTCTTACTTTTTTCTTTTATATTTTAATAGTTTATTTACTGTATTTTGCCAGGGAGATGTATAAATTTCAGGAGTATAAAAAGTATTTTCCAAAATAAAATGCTCTCGTATAGTTGAAAGCAGTGTGCACTAAGCTTTGCATACCGTGTTTTCGTCCAATTTCGGCCCCATTTTTTTCAACATATCAAAAAGAAACGTATTTTTACCAGTTGGTATACTAAAGAGTACCGATTGGAAGTTAAAGAGCTAAAACGTTTTACTTTGAAAAACAGCACTATAAAATATGCAACGGCAGCGGTTTTGTTTGGGGTGCTGATGGCGTGTTCCACTAAAAAGAACTCGTTCATCAACCGCAATTACCATGCAGTGACTACGGAATACAACGTCTTATACAACGGTCAGATCGCTTTCGATAAAGGCGTGGAAGATTTAAAAACCACTTATAAAGACAATTTCTGGGATATCCTGCCGGTTGAACGCATGCAGGACAAAGAGCAGGGCGTACTGCCGGGTCAAACCAAAAATGCCAATTTCGAGCGTGCTGAAACCAAGGCTGTAAAAGCAATCCAGAAGCATTCCATGAATATCGACGGCGGTGAAAAAAATCCGCAGATGGACGAAGCGCACCTTCTGTTGGGAAAAGCCCGTTACCACGACAACCGTTTTCTTCCGGCTTTGGAGGCCTTTAACTATATACTGTATAAATATCCCACCAGCGATAAAATTTTTGAAGCCAAAGTATGGCGCGAAAAAACCAACATCCGCTTGGAAAACAACGAGCAGGCCATTAAAAACTTAAAACGCCTTATTGCGGATAGAAAATTAAAAGGTCAGGTACAGGCCGATGCCAATGCTATTTTAGCACAGGCCTATCTGAATACCCACGTAAAAGATACTGCCATTCAGAAACTGAAAATAGCCCGGGAACTTACCGAGCACAACGAAGAAAAAGCCCGATACCATTTTATTTTAGGACAGCTTTATGAAAGCATGGGATACCAGGACAGTGCTTTTGCCGCTTTTCAGCAAGTAATCGATATGAAGCGGAAATCGCCGAGACGTTACGTCATTTGGGCACATGCCAAACAGGCGCAACAGTTCGATTTTAAAAACGGCGATACGCTGGCGTTCATGGAGAAATACAACAAGCTGTTGGAAGACCGTGAAAACCGACCGTATCTGGATGTCATCAACCACCAGGTGGCGTTGTTTTACGATAAAATGAAACTGCCGCAAAAGGCCAAGAAATACTTCAACAAATCGCTGCGTTCCCCGTCTCAGGACAGTTACCTGATGGCGTCCAATTACCGGAATCTGGCCACGATTCATTTCGACGAAGCCAAATATGCAGCGGCCGGAAAGTACTACGACAGCACCATGTTGCGCCTTGACAACAAATCGCGGGAGTTTTTCACGATTAAGAAAAAAAGAGAGAATCTGGTCGATGTCATTAAGTATGAAAACATCATTCAGGTAAACGACAGTATTCTGAAAGTGGTGGCGATGAGTGACAATGAGAGAAAAAATTTCTACGAAGCCCATATCGCCAAACTGAAAATTGCCGATGAAAAAAGGGCCCTGGAAGAAGCCAAACGTCAGGAAGCACAGCAACAGCAAACGGACAACGGCGTTAATCTGAAAGATACAGGTGGTGTTAAAGGCGTAAGAATGGAGCCTTCCGTGATGATGCCGCCTTCTATGGATCCGAATCCGGTTAAGCCGAAAAGCTTGGCAGGAAATCAGAGTAATTTTTACTTCTACAATGCATCAACAGTAGCTTTTGGAAAAACGGAATTCAAAAAAAAATGGGGCAATCGTACCCTGAAAGATAACTGGCGTTGGGCTTCCAGTCAGACCAAAGGGGAAATTAAGGAAGCTACCGATGAAAATCCGGAAACCGATGTGGTAAAAGCGGATGAAAATCCGGATGTAAAACCGGAAAAACCGGAATATACCGCCGCGTTCTATTTAGACCAGTTGCCTACCGATGTGAAAGTGCTGGACAGCCTAGCACGCGAGCGCAATTTTGCCTATTTCCAGTTGGGAACCATTTACAAAGAAAAATTCAAAGAATACGAACTGGCAGCGTCTAAACTGGAAAAACTTTTGGTAAGCCAGCCGGAAGAACGCCTGGTGTTGCCGGCAAAATACAATTTGTACAAAATTTACGAAATCATCAATCCGGCGAAAGCGACAGCGATGAAACAAGCAATTATTGCCGACTATCCGGACAGTCATTATGCACAGATTTTAAGCGATCCGAATTCGGAAATTGCGAAATTGCAGGACAGCCCGGAAATGGTTTTCAGTAAACTGTATAAAGACTACGAAAAAGGAAACTGTCACGAAACCCTGCAGCAAGCCGAAACCCTGCTGCAAACATTCGCCGGCGATGAAACTGCACCAAAATTCGAAATGCTGCACGCGAAAATCACGGCGCGTTTAAAAGGAGTAGCCGCTTATAAAAAAGAACTGGAAGCCATCGCGTATAACTATCCGAATATAGAGGAGGGAAAAAAAGCCGATGAAATTGTTAAAAACGACATTCCGAAATTAGAGCAGGCTGCTTTTGGAGTTGTTCCGCCGATGAGCTGGAAAATTATCTTCCCGATTCCGTATCCGAATGATAAAGATCCGAAGGTAAAAGCGCTTTACGACAAACTTCAGAAATACCTCAAAGAGCGCAACAGCAGTCTTGTAACCTTGTCGAACGATGTTTACACGATGGACAAAAGCTTCCTGGTTATTCACGGGCTGGGTAGTAAAGAAGGCGCGCAGTCTACCATTTCGGTACTTCAGGAATTTAAGGAATACAAGATTAAAGATGCTGCGTATGTAATTTCCAACGAAGATTATAAAGTGGTGCAGATTAAGAAAAACCTGGAAGAGTATTTAACGACCGTAAAATAAAAAACCGATGTTCGACAAACCCCAAAAATCCTATACCGACATACTAGGCAAAACCAACCGCATTGTGGAAGGCACCACCCTGGAAGGCAACATAATATCCCAGGCCGATTTTCGTCTGGACGGTCATCTGATTGGGAATTTTACCTCGAAAGGGCGTTTGGTTATCGGTCCGGCCGGAAGCATCACCGGCGATGTACACTGCAAAACCGCCGACATCGAAGGAAGATTCAACGGAAAGATCGAAGTCACTGATTTACTGAGTATCCGCAGCAAAGCTTCTATTACAGGAGAAACCGTTGTCGGAAAGCTGTCCGTAGAACCGGGAGCCGATTTCAGTGCCTCCTGTGTCATGCGAAGCGGCATAAAAAACCTTAGCGATGGACAATCCGGAGAAAAAACAGCCTAACAATAAGTGGATGGCGCTTATTAATATTCCGTTTCAGATGGGGTTAATCATCTTTGCCTTTGCCTGGTTGGGAACATGGCTGGATGAAAAATATCTCAATAAGGATGAGTTGTATGTTAAGATACTGACGTTAGCAGGCGTTTTTGTGGCGCTCTATAATGTAATCCGTCAGGTTAACGATTTAAATAAAAACAGATAATCATTTTGAAAGATTTTAAGTCTTATTGTCTCGTGCTTCTCATTACTGTGATTTTAGCCGGAATTGATTTTCTTCTGTTGAAACGTTTACTGCCGAATTTTAACACGAACACCCTGTACCACTCCATACCAACGCTTTTTGCATTTTTCGGATTAAGTTCACTTCTGGTTTTGTTCGTCCAAAACAAGGTGTATAAAAAGAACCCGGAGCAGATTGGCTATGTGTTTTTGTTGTTGTCATCCCTTAAGACGGTAGTGGCTTATGTTCTGGTACATCCGGTACTTCAGGATACAAATTCGGTTGCAAAGTTGGAAAAAATTAATTTTTTCAGCGTCTTTGTTGTTTTTTTATCAATAGATGTTGTTTTAACCTCGAGATTATTAAAAAATGTTGGTAAAAAGAACTGAAATTCATAAATGAAACAAAAAAAGCAAATTACCCTCTTGAAATATTAATTTAAAATGTACCTTTGCACCAAATTTTAGACCGTAAAAAATTAAGATATTTAATAAGGTATGGTGATTACGAAACAACCTGTAAGATTACTGCTAACTGCTTTTGTAGGATTGCTTTCTGTGGTAGCAATGGCTAATCCTGTAACAGATTCTGCACAAGTAAAAGTGGATACTGCTCACGTGGCTGCAGAAGCGACACATACAGCAGCAGAACATGAAGTTAAAGCATTAACTCCGGAAGAGGAAAAGAAAGAGAAAGTTACTGCCTTTATCGAGCATCACCTTCAGGATTCGCACGATTTTACTTTTTTCTCCGATGAGAAAGAAGGGAAACATTACGGTTTTTCGTTACCGGTTATTTTATTGGACAACGGTTTAAAAATTTTCTCTTCTTCCAAATTCCACCACGGGGAGGAAGTTGCGGAGGTGGACGGAAACTACTATAAGTTATACCACGGTAAAATTTACAAAACCGATGCGACGGGTACTATCACGTACGACGAACACCACCACCCAACCAATGCAAAACCATTAGATTTTTCCATTACGAAAAACGTATTTTCCTTGTTGATTGTTTCGGCCATATTGTTGTTCATGTTTACCAGTTTGGCAAAATCATACAAAAAAGGTCCGGTTCCGACAGGTTTCGGAAGAGTTTTAGAACCACTGATTCTTTTTATCCGCGATGAGGTGGCCATTCCGAACATCGGAGAGAAAAAATACAGAAAATTTATGGGATACCTTTTAACTGTGTTCTTCTTAATCTGGTTATTGAACCTTTTAGGGATGACGCCACTGGGTATCAACGTAACAGGGAACATTGCTGTAACGGTTTGTTTGGCGATTTTTACCTATATTATTACACAATTCAGTGCAAACAAAGATTATTGGGGACACATCTTCTGGATGCCGGGCGTACCGGTTCCGATGAAAATCATTTTGGCGCCGATTGAAGTTTTAGGTACACTGACTAAGCCATTTGCGTTATTAATTCGTTTATTTGCGAACATTACTGCGGGTCACGTAGTAATCATGAGTTTGATTGCCATGATTTTCGTTGGAAAAAATTTGGCAGCCGATTTACCAATTTCATTAGGGTTAACCTTGTTTATCTCGATAATTGAATTGTTGGTGGCATTTTTGCAGGCGTTTATCTTTACGATGTTGTCGTCGTTGTTTATCGGAATGGCGGTACAGGATCATCATCACGATGATCACGAACACTATGACGGTCATGATTTCGTGGATAATTCGATTGTTTAATTTAGAAGTTTAATTTTTATATATATACTTATGGGAACTATTCCAACGTTAGTAGGTGCAGGTTTAGTAGTAATCGGTGCCGGATTAGGTTTAGGTAAAATCGGTGGTTCGGCTATGGACGCTATCGCTCGTCAGCCAGAAGCTGCTGGAAAAATCCAAACTGCGATGATCATCATCGCGGCTTTATTAGAAGGTTTAGCATTCGCTGCTTTAATCTTAGGAAAATAATAAAGAGAAACAGAACAATGCCTGTAACGGTTGGTTGCAGGTGTTGTTTTATTAAAAAAAAAAATTAAATCATTTTATAGTCATTATAATGGAGAAGTTAATTAACGATTTTTCATTCGGATTGTTCTTTTGGCAGGCAATCATCTTATTGGTGTTGATTTTATTATTGGTGAAATTCGCATGGAAACCAATTATGGAGTCAATCACAGCAAGAGAAGAAGGAATCAGAGATGCTATTGCATCGGCTGAAACCGCCAGAAAAGAAATGCTGAACCTTAAAGCAGACAATCAGCGATTGTTGGACGAGGCTCGTGCGGAAAGAGATACGATGTTGAAAGAAGCGCGTGAAATCAAAGAAAAAATGATTGCGGATGCGAAATCGGAAGCCCAAATTCAAGGTGCTAAAATGATTGAGCAGGCGAAAGCAACTATCGAGGGCGAGAAAAATGCAGCGTTGGCAGAATTGAAAACGCAGGTGTCTGGTCTTTCTTTGGAAATCGCTGAGAAATTATTAAAAGGTGAACTTTCTAACAAAGCCTCTCAAACCGTATTGGTGGAGAAAATGTTAGACGAAGTAAAATTAAATTAATCGTATATGTCAAGAGCAGCGATTAGATACGCCAAAGCTATTTTGGAGATGGCCAATGCTAACGGCAGAGCGGCAAATGTAAACGAAGACATGAAAGCTATCGTGGCATCGGTTGCAGAAAGCGGAGAGTTGAAAAACTTCCTGGCGAGCCCGGTTGTAAAAGCGGAAACTAAAATTTCGGCCTTGACCGAAATCTTTGCTTCGGTGCAAAACGAAACAAAAGGGTTGTTCCAATTGTTGTTGGAAAACAAACGATTTGAGATTTTACCGGCGGTAGCGTCTCAGTACAATTTGTTGTTCGACGAGTTAAGCGGTGTTCAGGTGGCAAAAGTAACGACAGCGTTCCCGATCACTCCGGAACTGGAAGCAAAAGTATTGGCGAAAATCAAAGAATTTTCAGCTAAAAATGTTACCATTCAAAACATCGTGGATGAATCCATTATCGGAGGATTTATTCTGAGAATCGGGGACAAACAATACAATGCTTCGGTGGCAAGCCGATTACAAACATTAAGAAGAGAACTTTTAAACTAGTATTTACCACACTGAAAAGTGTTTAAATTATAAAACAGAATGGCAGAGATTAAAGCTGCTGAAATTTCAGCAATATTAAAGAAACAATTATCTGGTTTTGAATCAGGTGCTACGTTAGAGGAAGTGGGAACAGTTCTTCAGGTAGGTGACGGTATCGCTCGTGTTTACGGTTTGTCTAATGCTCAGTACGGGGAGTTAGTACAATTCGAAAACGGGTTGGAAGCTATTGTATTGAACCTTGAGGAAGACAATGTAGGGGTGGTACTTTTAGGGCCTTCTACAGGAATCAAAGAGGGTTCAACTGTAAAAAGAACGCAGCGTATCGCTTCTTTAAAAGTTGGTGAACAAATGGTAGGTCGTGTGGTGGACACCTTAGGGAACCCTATCGACGGTAAAGGCCCAATCGGAGGTGATCTTTACGAAATGCCGTTAGAAAGAAAAGCGCCGGGAGTTATCTTCCGTCAGCCGGTAAACGAACCGTTACAAACAGGTATCAAATCCATCGATGCGATGATTCCTGTAGGTCGTGGCCAGCGTGAGCTTGTAATTGGTGACCGTCAGACAGGAAAAACAACTGTTTGTATCGACACCATCTTAAATCAGAAAGAATTCTACGATGCTGGAAAACCGGTATTTTGTATCTACGTTGCAGTAGGTCAAAAAGCATCTACGGTTGCTGGTATCGCAAAAACCTTAGAAGAAAAAGGCGCAATGGCTTATACCGTTATTGTTGCGGCTAATGCTTCTGACCCTGCTCCAATGCAGGTATATGCTCCAATGGCTGGTGCAGCAATCGGAGAGTATTTCCGTGATTCAGGTCGTCCGGCTTTGATCATCTACGATGATTTGTCAAAACAGGCGGTAGCATACCGTGAGGTGTCTTTGTTGTTAAGAAGACCACCGGGTCGTGAGGCGTATCCTGGAGACGTATTCTACTTACACTCCCGTTTATTAGAGCGTGCCTGTAAAGTAATCGCAGATGATAACATCGCTAAAAATATGAACGATTTACCAGAATCGTTAAAACCAATCGTTAAAGGTGGTGGTTCGTTAACCGCGTTGCCAATCATCGAAACACAAGCGGGTGACGTTTCGGCGTACATCCCAACCAACGTAATTTCGATTACGGACGGACAGATTTTCTTAGAGTCTGACTTGTTCAACTCTGGGGTGCGTCCGGCGATCAACGTAGGTATTTCGGTATCCCGTGTAGGAGGTAACGCGCAGATCAAATCGATGAAAAAAGTATCGGGTACGTTGAAATTAGACCAGGCGCAATTCCGTGAGTTGGAAGCCTTCGCGAAATTCGGTTCGGATTTGGACGCGGCTACGATGAACGTAATCGAGAAAGGAAAACGCAACGTGGAAATCTTAAAACAGTCGGTAAATACACCGTATACTGTGGAAGATCAGGTAGCAATTATCTATGCCGGTACTAAAAACTTATTGCGTAACGTTCCGGTGAACAAAGTAAAAGAGTTCGAAAAAGACTATCTGGATTATTTGAACGCGAAACACCGCGATACTTTAGAAGCTTTGAAAGCCGGTAAATTTGACGACAACATCACCGATGTTTTAGAAAAAGCGGCAAAAGAAGTTTCGGCAAAATATTAATATGAGTGAAGAGTAATTAGTAGTTAGTGAACCGCTGATTACTAATTACTAGTTGCTAATTACTAGATATACAATGGCAAATTTAAAGGAAATACGTAACAGGATTACTTCGGTACAATCTACGATGCAGATTACTTCCGCGATGAAGATGGTATCTGCCGCAAAGCTGAAAAAAGCACAGGATGCGATTACAGCGATGCGCCCTTATGCCGAAAAATTAACGGAGTTAATTCAAAACCTGAGCGCTTCTTTAGAAGGGGATTTTGCGGGACAATATACCAACCAACGAGAAGTTAAAAAAGTTTTGGTGGTAGCCATTACATCCAATAGAGGGCTTTGCGGGGCTTTCAATACGAATGTACTGAAACAGGTGAAGGCTTTAACCGAGCTTTACGGCCACGATAATGTTGGAGTATTTGCCATCGGAAAGAAAGCGAATGATGCGTTGCACAAAACCAATTATGTGATTGCCAACCGCAGCGATATCTTCGACGATCTGACCTTCGACAATGTAGCACACATTGCCGAGTCGTTAACGCATTTGTTTGTAGACGGCGAATACGATAAAATCGAATTGGTGTACAACCAGTTTAAAAATGCCGCTACACAGGTTGTGGTTACCGAGCAGTTTTTACCATTGGCGCCGTTAGCTACGAAGGGCGTGGTAACCTCGGATTACATCTTTGAACCTTCCAAGGAGGAAATTGTGTTAACACTGATTCCGAAATCACTGAAAACGCAATTGTACAAAGCGATTCGCGATTCTTTTGCGTCCGAACACGGCGCGCGTATGACGGCCATGCACAAAGCAACCGACAACGCCACCGAATTGCGAAACCAGTTGAAACTTACGTACAACAAAGCGCGACAGGCGGCAATTACCGGAGAAATCCTGGAAATTGTGGGTGGTGCGGAAGCGTTGAACAACTAAAAGATTTCACTCTTATAAAGAGAATAGAAAAAGCCGGACTGATGTTCGGCTTTTTTATTGGTTTAAATGATACATTAGAAAATCATAGAAGAAAGCCTTTTCCGCGATGCGGTCTTTATAGGTGGCAACTTTACCGGAATGTCCGGCGTCTTGATTTGTTTTCAGGAAGACCGGATTTTTTTGTGCCTCCCGGTTTTGCAGTTTTGCAGCAAATTTATAGGACTGGAAAGGCGTTACCCGGTCGTCGTTATCCCCGGCAATAATCAGGGTTGTCGGATAATTGACAGTTTCTTTGATGTTGTGGAAAGGCGAATAGGCCAACAACGCCTCAAAACCTTCCGGTGTATCCGGAGAACCGTATTCCGCGGTATTTATTTTTCCGTTGGTGAAAAGATCGGCTTTAATCATGTCGTATTTTCCTGCAATCGGAATGGCTACTTTAAAAAGCTCCGGACGTTGGGTTATTGCTACCCCCACCACCAATCCTCCGTGTGAGCCGCCCGAGATACCCAATCGGTTTGGAGAGGTGTATTTTTCACGGATTAGAAATTCGGCGGCATCAATAAAATCATTAAAAGCGTTTATTTTTTTTAGTCCTTTGCCTTCGGTATGCCATTTTTTTCCGCGTTCTCCGCCACCACGGATTTCAGCGAAAGCATACACGCCTCCTTTGTTCAGAAAATGAAGCAGTCCAGTATCGTAATGCGGACCGCTGACCATTCCAAAACCACCGTATGCTTCCAACAGTGTCGGATTATTGCCGTCTAATGCGATTCCTTTCTTATGAATGATGGTAACAGGAATGTCGATATTGTCGCGATTTTTGTAGGTAATACTTTTGGTTTCAAAATAATTAAGCGGGAAAATGGTGGGTTTGGGTTTGATATAATCGTTGAAATAATGATTAGCCTCCCCGTTTTCCAGATTCAGGCGGTAATTCTGATACGGAATGGTATGCGAAAAGAACGAGACAAACAACTCTTTGGCAGTGCTGTCGTAAAAACGCATTGTAAAATCCATGCCATAAGGAATGTCGAACTTTCGGATAAATTTCCCGGAATAATCGTATACAATCATGTAATTTTTACCAATGGTTTTGTATTTGCAGACAATGTATTCATCTAGGAAATAGGAGTTCACCAGCAAGTGGGTGTAAATTTGGGGAATGACGCTGGTTTCGGAAGAACGGTCGTTAAAATCAAAAGCCCGGATCTCTCCCCAATCATACGCTCCGGATGAAAAGTACACTTTCCCTTTTCGGATTTTCAGCAAATGAAAAGCAGATGATTCCTGTTCCAAAAAACGTTGCAGTTTCAGCTCCGGTTCGGTCAGTGAAGCATAGTGATAGATCTTTTTCCCCTCGCTCTTCGAGTTTTCCACGATGAACAATTTGTTTTCAGCAGTAAAATACGAAAAGGTGTTTCCGGAAACCGTAGCGTCAAAAATAAGTTTGTCTTTTATCTGGGAAGTACCCATTTCATGATAAAACAGCTGAAAAGTGGAATCGATTTCAAAAACCCGGGTATTGCTGTTTTTGGTGTAAAAAACACCTTTGTCCTCGTTCCAGTTCATGTCGGAATATTTAACATCTGTCAGGGTTTCCTGTAAGGCAACATTATTGGTAATGTTAACAAATTTTACCTCATGTTTGTCGCTGCCGTTTGTGTTTACTTCGCAGGCAACATATTTAGAATGTCGGGAAGGAAAAAAATCCGTAATAAAAACATTGGAATTGTTATAGATTCTGGAAGGATTGAACAATTCAACCGGACTGTCGTTTAGGGTTTTTCTGTAGAAAAGTGAGGCCGGTGTTGCTTTGTCTTTCCGGTACAGCGAATAAAAGTAACGTCCTATTTGGGACGGCATTGGGTTGGAGGAATAAAAGTCGTATTCTTTTATTTTGTAGGCACTGGAATGTTTTTTCTTTACATCGACATAGTGTTTTTCCACCAGCTCGTTTTGGGCCGTTACCCAGGCTTTGACTTCTGCGGTTTCCGATTTTTCAAGCCAGGCATAGTCATCTGTGATATTGGTATTATGTTTTTTGTAGGTTTCCGGTATTTTTTTTGTGGGAACTGTATTTTGTGAAAAGGAAAAAAACGCAAAAAACAGAAAAAGCAAGGCAAGGGCAGATTTAGTCATACTCAGTAAAATAAGAACAAATATAAACAATGTATTGTACGAAAGCGCAGTTTCGGATGGCTTTTCGGGTGGCTTTTAAGTATAAGATTCCCGGAAAAAGACTGCCTTTTGGAATGCTCCTGGAAAGCAGAAAGCCGTAAAAAGTTATTTCGACTTCCCGTAGCAGCGGCAAATCTCCGAAAATAGTTTAAACCCGAAATTCTTTACGTTAAAAACCATCAGATTACTTATTTTTGCTGAGAGTTGTCAAAACAAAACACTTTGAGTTTATACAAAAACCTTTTCAAGCAAACCTTCATCTACGGAATCGCCACGGTACTTCCGCGCATGATTAGTTTTTTGCTGAATCCGCTGTACGTAAAATACCTGCCCAACAAGAGCGAGTTTGGTGAGGTAACGGTGGTCTTTGCTTACATGGTATTTTTCAATGTGTTGCTATCCTATGGGATGGAAACCGCTTTTTTCCGTTTTTACAACAAAAGAGACGACAAGCAGGAAGTGGTGGAAACGACTACCCTTTCGATTTTTTGGACTTCAGTAGCCTTTCTGGGGTTGTCGCTTTTGTTCAAAAACAGTCTGGCGGCTTTTCTAAACATCGATTCGCAATACATCACCTACACGATTTGGATTTTAGCGTTAGATGCCCTGGTGGTAGTGCCTTTTTGCAAGCTTCGCGCCTTCCAGCGTCCTATGCGGTATGCGGTCATCAAAATCGGGAACGTCCTGATTAATCTGGGGCTTAATATTTTCTTTCTGATTTTCCTTCCGAAGCTGGCACAATCGCATCCGGACACTTTTTTTCAGAGCCTCTACATTCCGGATTTTCAGGTAGGCTATGTGTTTGTAGCGAATCTGCTGGCGAGTTTGGCAACGGTACTGGTGTTTGTTCCGGATTATTTCACCCTGAAATGGAAGTTTAACCTGCCGCTCTGGAAGCAGATGGTTGCCTACGGGCTTCCCGTGCTGTTTGCCGGATTGGCCTTTGGGGTGAACGAACATTTCGATAAAATCCTGCTCGAACGGATGCACGTCAGCTTATCCGACATTGGAGCTTATGCCGCCTGTTATAAAATCGGGCTGTTCATGGTGTTGTACCGGACGGCTTATACACTTGGAATCGAACCGTTTTTTTTCAGTCACGCCGGAAACGAAAACGCCCCGCAAACCTACGCGACCGTAACCAAATACTTCGTGATTTTCGGGTCGCTGATCTTTTTGGGTGTGGTGGTTTTCTCCGACATCATCAAACAGGTTTTAGTGCCGAATCCGGAATACTGGGACGCTATGAAAGTAGTGCCGCTGATTATCCTGGCGAATTTCTTCCTGGGAATTTACACCAATTTATCCGTATGGTACAAGCTGATCGACAAAACCAAAGTGGGTGCCTACATTTCGGCTTTCGGAGCGGTTGTGACCTTGGCGCTCAACTTTTTGCTGATTCCGAAATTCAGTTATGTCGGATCTGCCATAGCTACCTTGGCCGCGTACGGTTCCATGATGGGGATTTCCTATTATCTGGGCAATAAACACTATCCGATTCCGTACGACAAGAAAAGAATTTTTGGGTATTTGGGCGTTTCCACCGTTTTGGCTGCACTTTCTTTTTACGTGGAGTGTTTCCGTGAAAGTTATATTTTCGGATTGGCCGCCATGCTGGTTTTCGGTTATTTTATCTATTACAACGAAAAAGCAACATTACTGCGCATTCTTAAACGAAAAACCGCTTAATTTTTTTATTTTTAGACTTTATTACAACAGTACCATGACCATTAAAATCATCAATACGTCAGAACATCCCTTGCCCAGCTATGAAACCCATGCTTCGGCGGGAATGGATTTACGCGCCAACCTTGCCGAACCCATTACGTTAAAACCGCTGGAAAGAGCCTTAGTAAAAACCGGACTTTTCATCGAATTGCCGATTGGTTATGAAGCCCAGGTACGCCCAAGAAGCGGACTGGCCTTCAAAAAAGGTATCACCGTCTTAAATTCACCGGGAACCGTGGATGCGGATTACCGAGGGGAAATCGGCGTGATTCTGGTCAATCTGTCCAGCGAACCTTTTGTGGTGGAAAACGGCGAACGCATTGCCCAGTTGGTGATTGCCAAGCACGAACGCACCGAATGGCAGGAAACCGTTGAACTGTCCGAAACCTCAAGAGGAGCAGGAGGATTTGGCAGTACCGGAGTGAAATAAACAGATTTATAATTTAAAGATTAAACGATTAAAGATTCACCTGAATTTTTCAATTTTTTAATTTTTCAATCTTTTAATACATTATATGAAAATCATAGTACCTATGGCCGGACGCGGTTCACGCCTTCGTCCGCATACGTTAACCGTACCAAAACCGTTAATTCCGATTGCCGGAAAACCGATTGTACACCGTTTGGTGGAAGACATCGCCGGGGTAATCAATCAGGAAATTGAGGAAATTGCGTTCATCATCCACGAAAGTTTCGGCAAAGCGGTGGAAAACGATTTAATTGCGATTGCCGAAAAATTAGGGTCAAAAGGCAAGATTTATTATCAGAACGAAGCTTTGGGAACGGCGCATGCCATTTTGTGTGCCAAAGAAAGCATGACCGGGCCAATCGTGGTAGCCTATGCTGATACACTATTTCGTGCCGATTTTACGTTAGATACTACAGCCGACAGTGTAATTTGGGTAAAACAGGTGGACGATCCAAGCGCTTTTGGCGTGGTGCAACTGAATGAAAACAAACAGATTGTGGATTTCGTGGAAAAACCGAAGGCGTTTGTCTCCGATTTGGCCATCATTGGGATCTATTATTTCAAAAGCGGCGAAACCCTGCGTTCGGAATTGCAATACCTGTTGGATAACAATGTGGTAAAAGGCGGCGAATACCAATTAACGGACGGCTTGGAAAACATGAAACAGAAAGGACTGAAATTTGTGCCCGGAAAGGTAGACGAATGGATGGACTGCGGCAACAAAGACGTTACCGTGGAAACCAATACACGAATGCTGAACTTCCTGCACCATGACGGAGAAAACCTGATTTCAGACACGGTTCGCATTGAAAATTCCACCATCATTCCACCTTGTTTTATAGGGGAAGACGTAATTTTGATTAATTCAACGGTTGGTCCTAATGTATCTTTAGGAAAAGCCACCCATTTGACGAACACTAAAATTAAAAACAGTTTGGTACAAAGCCATGCGCATATCAAAAACGCCAATCTGGACAATGCCATGATTGGAAATCATGCGGTGTTTAACGGGGAATTTACCAGCATCAGTATAGGAGATTACTCAGTTTTGGAATAAGATATGATGTTGAAAAAGCAAATAATCGGGTTGTTGTTTTTAGGATTGCTGGGGTGTCCGATGCTTGTCGGTGCTCAGATAAACCCTGAGGATATTGCTTTGAAAAACGACGAATTCGAAAACCATTTCTACGAGTCGCTCAAGCAAAAAGCGATTGAGAACTACGACAAGGCCATAGCGGAAATACAGCAATGCATCGCGATGCAACCTAGGAATGCAGCGCTGTATAACGAATTGGGGAAAAATTTCCTTTCCCTGAAAAATTATCCGGAAGCCCAACGCGCCTTCGACAAAGCCATCGAGTTAAATCCCAAAGAACGCTGGTATTGGAACGGCCTGTATGACGTGTTTTACGAAACGCGCGACTACAACAGTTCAATCCGCGTAGTGCAGAAACTGATTGAGTTCGACAAAAAATTTCAGGACGATCTGGTTTCCCTGTACATGTACACCCAGCAGTTCGACAAAGCCTTGTTCCTGATTGAAGAAATGGAAAGAACGGTGGGCATCAGTTCGACACTGGAATTGTATAAGATGCAGATCATCGGAAATTCGAAACAGAAGAAACCACAGAAAGAATATCTGGAAGAAGCCATCCGTAAAAACCCGAAGGACGAACAGAATTACATCGAACTGATTTTTCTGTATTCCGAAGGCAATCAGGAGGAAAAAGCACTGGAAGTGGCCAAAAAACTGGAAGAAGCTATTCCGGATTCCGATTGGGCCCAGGTGAGCCTATTTAAGTTTCAACTGAACAATAACAACGGCGAGAAAGCCTCACAAGCCATGTTCAAGGTGCTTAAAAGCCGGAAAATCGATTCGAAAATCAAGCATCGTGTGCTGAATGAATTTTTGATTTTCGTCAACAATTCCAATACCTTTTTCAACGAACTCAATATGGCCACCGACTATTTTACAGACAGTGGCGATGTGAATGTCAATAAAGAAATCGGCATCTTCTTCCTGAACAAAAAGAAAACGGACCGCGCTATTTTTTATCTGGAAAAAGCCCTGAAAAGTTACAAAGACGACATTGCCACGATTGAAATTTTGCTTCAGGCGAATGTGGACAGCGGGAATTATGAAGAAGTCCGAAAAAGGGCAACAGATTATATTGAGATATTTCCAACCCACGCGCGTTTGTATTATTTTGCCGGTTTGGCGCTCAATCAGCTGAAAAATTTCAGTGATGCTATCGAATATTTACATTCAGGAATGGATTTTGTAGTGAATGACCCGGATCTGGAAATCAATTTCCACATACAACTTGGGGAATCCTACCACGGTTTGGGAGATATCAAGAACAAGGAAATGCATTTTACCAAAGCCGAACAGTTACTTAAACAAAAGAAAAAATAATGCGGAAAATCATAGCAGTCTTCGGACTTTTACTTATTATCTCCTGTAAATCCAAACAAAGCGTCGTATCGGAACAGTCTGCGAATGCCAATACGACGTTGTCGGCTGTAATTAATGGCCATTATGCCAATAAAAAAGATTTTAAAACGGCTAATTTCAGAGCCAGTGCGCGTTACGAAGACAGCAAGCAGTCTCAAAACGTCACGGCCGAAGTGCGTATCCAAAAAGACGAAAAAATATTAATCATCGTGCGTTTCTTTGGCATCACCATGGCGAAAGCTTTAATCACG
This sequence comes from Flavobacterium suncheonense GH29-5 = DSM 17707, assembly GCF_000430025.1. Classification (GTDB taxonomy): domain Bacteria; phylum Bacteroidota; class Bacteroidia; order Flavobacteriales; family Flavobacteriaceae; genus Flavobacterium; species Flavobacterium suncheonense. The sequence continues at coordinate 2,306 of NZ_AUCZ01000010.1, read as the reverse complement.
CCCGATAATGTGAGCTATTACGAGAAAATTAACGGAAAATATTTTCAGGGCAATTATGCGTTGCTGAGCAATTGGTTGGGAACCGACCTTGATTTCCAGAAGGTGCAAAACCTTTTGCTGGGACAGGCCCTCGACGATTTGACCAAAGGGAAATACACAGAGAGCGTGGAGAGCGGGCTGCACGTCCTGAAGAATACGGCCAATAAGAATACCGAAAAAATTTTCTTTTTTGAAGGCGCCAATTTTCTGCTGAAAAAGGAAATCATTACCCAGAAAGATGAAGAGCGATCGGTGGCAGTAGATTATCCGGCACACAAAGAATCGCCAAAAGGAATTTACCCGTCTCAGATTTTTATCGAGGCGATGCAAAAAGAAAAAGTAACCATTAAAATTGATTACAACAATGTAACATTTGATGAGAATCTGTCGTTTTCGTATGATGTTCCGGAAGGTTACGAACAAATATTTATTGATTAAATTTGCCAAAATTTCAAACCATGCAGAAACTACTTTTCACTTTATTTTTCTTTTGTCTTTCCGCTTCTTTGTTTGCGCAGCCCAGTGATGACAAACAACGCCAACTGGAGGAACGAAAAGCCCAATTGCAAAAAGAAATGCAGGAAATGCAGCGTTTGTTACAAATGGAAAAGAAGAAAGAAAAAGATATTCTGGGGCAAATCGCACAGCAAAACGCCAAGATCCGTCTGAGTGAAAAATTAATCAATACTACGGCAAAACAAAAGCGATTGCTTTCCGACGATATCTATTTAAAACAGTTGGAAATTAACAAGCTGAACCGTGAACTGAAAGAACTGAAAGACGATTATTCTAAAATGATTGTCAAATCCTATAAAAGCCGTTCGGAACAAAGCCGCATTATGTTTGTCCTGTCTTCCCAGAATTTTTTACAGGCTTACAAGCGCATGCAGTACATGAAGCAATATGCCAGTTTCCGGAAAATGCAGGGCGATGAGATCAAAATCAAGACCGGGCAACTGGAAGCCGCGACCAACAAACTGGAAGTAAAGAAGAAGGAAAAAGAAAAAGTTCTGATAGAAAGCGAAAAAGAGAAGCAAGAGTACGAAAAAGACCGTGCAGAGCAGGAGAAATTAGCCAAAGCAGTACAAAAAGACAAGAAAAAATACACGGCGGAAATCAAAAAGATGCAGGCTGAAACGCGAAAAATCGATGCGCAGATTCAGAAAATGGTGCGCGAAGCGATTGCCGCCGCCAACAAGAAAGCCAAAGAATCCGGAAAAACCATTGCCAAACCGGATACAGGCTCCTCAGCCAAGTTTGTCCTGACCACCGAAGGACAATTGTTGTCGGATAATTTTAAAGCCAATCGCGGAAGACTGCCGTGGCCGGTGGAAAAAGGCTATGTGTATTCGGCTTTCGGAACCCATCCGCACCCGGCCTATCCCGATTTAACGATTACGAATTCCGGAGTAGAGATTGCAACCGAGCCGGGTTCCAATGCACGAGCTGTTTTTGGCGGGGAAGTGTTGCAGGTTCAGGTAATAAATGCCAACAATAAAGCCGTTTACATCCAACATGGCGAATTTATTACGGTGTATCAGAATTTAAGCAGCGTTTCCGTTTCGAAAGGGGATAAAGTAAATGCCAAGCAGAGTATTGGCCGAATTCACACCAGTTCTTCCGGGAAAGCGGTCATGAAGTTTATGGTCTTCCAGAATACCACGACCCTCAACCCGCAAAGCTGGATTAATAATATGTAACAAAAAAGCCGTTTCTAAATCAGAAGCGGCTTTTTTGTTACACCGGATTGTAAAAATTTGTAAAGTTTTACAGCGGAGCCATTTGGTAAGATGGTTTCTCTGTATTGTGTAGAATTTTTTCTTACTAATTATTTTTCAGGGTCATTCCTTAGTTTCACAAAACAGACGAAAATTCTTTTAAAAAAGCAGTGATAGCCCCTGTCAATTGTTCAATATCTGTGAAATAAATAATAATTCTTTGTTAAATGTTTGTTTTTTGTTGTTTTTGTGATATTTGAATTTTTGACAATTTTTTTAGGGCATTTGGTTTAAATTTGAGAACTAAACTACAACTAAACCAATAATTATGAAAAAAATTACATTGTTAATTGCAATGTCGTTATTTTCCATGCTTGGGTATTCTCAGGTGTTTTCGGAAAATTTTGATGCGACAGCTGCCATTCCGGCCGGCTGGACCGTGACAAACAATGGGCTTGGAACAGGACAACAGTGGACCTACACTGGTGTTGCCACTCAGGTAAACTCAGCGCCCGGTGCGATGAGGGTTTTGGCACAGAATACCGGAGG
>NZ_AUCZ01000009.1 GCF_000430025.1 Flavobacterium suncheonense GH29-5 = DSM 17707 | reverse complement strand
TCGCCGCCCAATTGCAGGGTGTAGGAGAAATCCGCGTAGACGTTGTTCTCCTCAACAGGACCAATCTTATCGGAGATAAACGACAAACCCAAACCTACATTCTTACCAACAGGCGCATGACCAAAAAATGTCCCCGTAGTCGGAGCATCTTCAATCTCAACCCATTGCTTGCGATACAAAAGACCCATCGATAAACTCTCCTTCGATCCCGCATACGCCGGATTCATAACACTCATATTATACATGTATTGTGTATAGTGAGGGTCTTGCTGTGCCTGGACGTCCGTAAAACCAATAAAGGCTAATAACGCCGACAAATAAATTTTTTTCATGCTTTTCTTATTAGTTAAAAGCACTGCCTGTTTCCAAGCAGTGCTCTCTATCTGCTTTTATCGTTCTCTGTTAATATATACCCATCCGGTTCTGGTTTGACCATCGCCAGACTCGACTACATAGTAATACGTTCCGTCCGGCAACTCATTGCCATTTTTAGACTGTCCGTGCCACTGGTTGGTGTAACCCGCCCCGTGCTCGTAAACGGTTGTTCCGTAACGGTTGAAGATTTTAACTGATTTGGCGTTCAAGCCTTCGATGTCCCAGTTATCATTCAAATTGTCTCCGTTAGGTGAAATCCCTTTTGGAATTTCACACAAAATTGTAGTATAAGCATTACTGTATGAAGAAATGCAGCCATTCCCTGTATCAACTTCTAATGTATAGGTTCCGGCAGAAGTTATTACTTGCGAACTGGATGTTCCTATGCTTATTCCGCTGCTGGTTAACCATTCGTAACTGTAAGACGGATTTATTTGATCGGCTACCAAAGTAAAAGCACCTCCGGCACAGCTTCCTGTAAAAGTAACTATCGGCGGGATTATCATCGGTTCAATACTAAACGATGCACTCATTGCAGAAATACAGCTTCCATTGTCTGCCACTACAGTATAAGCTGTTCCGGCAACCATATCGCTGATTAATCCCGTAGCGTCTACACTTGGTCCTGACGGTGTAAACACATAGGTTACCGCTCCGTCATAATTCGCAATCGTGCTGATTCCGTCTGAGGTACAAGTCGGCAAATCTGTATCAATAGTTGGTACCGACGGAGCCGTTAACATCGCTCCATTACTGAAAGAAACCGAAGCTCCTGAAGTACAGTTTCCATTGTCTGCCACTACAGTATAAGATGTTCCGACAACCATACCGCTAATCAATCCGGTTGCGTCCACACTTGGTCCTGATGGTGTAAAAACATAGGTTACGCCTGCATCATAATTCGCAATTGTACTGATACCATCTGAGGTACAAGTTGGTAAAACAGTATTGATAATTGGTACCGATGGAGTCGTCAACATCGCTCCATTACTGAAAGAAACAGAGGCCAAAGAGGCGCAACTTCCGTTGTCTGCCACTACAGTATAAGCTGTTCCGACAACCATACCGCTGATTAATCCCGTAGCGTCTACACTTGGTCCTGATGGCGTAAATATATAAGTTACGCCTCCGTCATAATTCGCAATCGTACTGCTTCCGTCTGAAATACAAGTCCTTAAAACAGTAGCTATTGTTGGTTCCGATGGAGTTGTCAACATCGCTCCATTACTGAAAGAAACTGAAGCCAAAGAAGCACAACTTCCATTGTCTGCCACTACAGTATAAGCTGTTCCGACAACCATACCGCTGATTAATCCCGTAGCGTCTACACTTGGTCCTGCAGGTGAAAACACATAGGTTACCGCCCCGTCATAATTCGCAATCGTGCTGATTCCGTCTGAGGTACAAGTCGGTGAAACTGTATTGATATCCGGAGTTGGCAAGGTGGTCAACATCAATTCATTACTAAAAGAAACCGAAGCACCAGAAGTACAGCTTCCGTTGTCCGCTACTACAGTATAAGCTGTTCCGACAATCATACCGCTGATTAATCCCGTTGCATCTACACTTGGTCCTGCAGGCGTAAACACATAGGTTATCCCTGCATCATAATTCGCAATTGTACTGATACCATCTGAGGTACAAGTTGGCAAAACAGTATTGATAGCGGGTACCGATGGAGTCGTCAGCATCGCTCCGTTACTGAAAGAAACTGAAGCCAAAGAGGCACAACTTCCGTTGTCTGCCACTACAGTATAAGCTGTTCCGACAACCATACCGCTGATTAATCCCGTAGCGTCTACACTTGGTCCTGACGGGGTAAACACATAGGTCATACCTCCGTCATAATTCGCAATCGTGCTGATTCCGTCTGAGGTACAAGTCGGTGAAACCGTATTAATGGTTGGTACCGATGGTGTTGTCAACATTGCTCCATTACTGAAAGAAACCGAAGCCCCTGAAGTACAGTTCCCATTGTCTGCCACAACAGTATAAGCTGTTCCGACAACCATACCGCTGATTAATCCCGTACCGTCTACGCTTGGCCCTGACGGGGTAAACACATAGGTCATACCTCCGTCATAATTCGCAATCGCGCTGATTCCGTCTGAGGTACAAGTCGGTGAAACTGTATTGATAGCTGGTACCAATGGTAGCACATTAACAACAATTGTTCCAACAGCCGTGGCACTTGGGGAACAGCCTCCAGTTGTACTAACTGTAAAATTATAAACCCCAACAGCAGTTGGTGTCCCGGTAATTGTCACTATTCCTGAAGCAAAATTACTTGTCACTCCTGCAGGTAATCCTGTTACTGTTGCTCCTGTAGCATTGGAAACTTCATAAGTAATTGCAACTATACTTTCGTTTTCGCAAATAGTTTGCGAAGCAGTAGCTACATCAGACGTCAAAGCAATGACCGGCAATGCGGTAATAGTGATTTCAAATGTACTGCTGCCTTCAACACCACATGAAGAAGCCGGATACAGGTATTCCACAATATAAGTTCCTGGTGTACTCGCCGCTAAATCAATTTCACCGGTAGTTGTACTCACAAAAACCAATCCGGCAGTTGAAGAATAAGTTCCTCCCGCTGTAAATCCAGACACCTCATTAGGCATTGGGTTAGCTTCATTCTGACAAATAGGTGTTGCATAACTAAAACCTGTAACCGGGACTATTGCCGAACTAACAGTAAGTATTCCTGTTGTGGTTGCCGGCGGACAGCCTCCCGTGGTGGTTACCGTATAGTTGAAGGTTCCCGATACCGTCGGGGTTCCGCTGATGGTTACGACATTACCTGCCCAAGAGCCTGTTACTCCTGTAGGTAAACCTGTTATAGTAGCGCCTGTGGCTCCTGTGGTGGCCAAGGTAATAGGCGTAATAGCATTGTTGATACAAACTGTTTCACTGATTCCATCTTCAATTGTATTCTGAGCCGTTACGGTGATTGTTCCTGTTGTGGTTGCCGGTGGGCAGCCTCCCGTGGTGGTTACCGTATAATTGAAGGTTCCTGATACCGTTGGGGTTCCGCTGATGGTCACGACATTACCTGCCCAAGAACCTGTTACCCCTGTTGGTAAACCTGTTATTGTAGCGCCTGTGGCTCCCGTAGTGGCCAAGGTAATAGTTGTAATGGCATTGTTAACACAAACGGTTTGGCTCGTACCAGTGGCAATCGTGTTTTGTGCCGTTACGGTGATTGTTCCTGAAGTTGTAGCTACCGCACAAGCATTGCCGGTAGTCGTAACATTATAATTGAACGTACCGGATACGGTTGGTGTTCCGCTGATGGTTAAAGTAGTTCCCGCAACCGAAGAGCTCAATCCTGTCGGCAAACCGGTAACCGTAGCACCTGTGGCTCCACCCCCAATAGTCATGTTTATTGGGGTAATGGGCGAATTAATACAAACCGCCTGATTTGAACCCGCAGCTATCGTATGGTTAGAATTTATCGTAACAGGTGTCGTTATATTTATAACCGGACAACCGCCTCCCGGATTATAGTTATATGTTACCGTATAAGTTCCCGGTGTACTTGCACCGGTGTTAATCTCACCTGTGGCAGAATCGATACTTAAACCTGCCGGAGCACTGTAAGTACCTCCGGTATAAACACCCGTTCCGGTAATCGTAACCGCTTGTGTACCTGCTACATTACAGAATGGACTTCCCGGATAACTTATTGAAGCCGTTGGACACGAACAAGTAGCATTAACAGTTACATTTCTTCTGTATTGACATCCGTTTTCATCGGTTACTGTAAAAGAATATACGTAAGAACCCGGTGAAGTAAACGGTCCTATGGTAACATTATTCGACAACTGATTTCCAACGCAAGGTCCCGGTGCAGGACAAGACGGGCCCGGATTATTAACTACAGTACTTGTTGTTGTTTGAGCTGGTACAGCCGGACCACTTCCTGTTGTAGACCAAGTGGCTGTGGTTAAATCTGGCGTGTCACTTTGCATACTTCCAAAACAAGCGGAAGGAAACACCAAAGACCAACCACTAATAAAACCATCATCTAATGCTGCCTGATCGTAGATGCGAAGCGTCCAGGTACCGTTTAATGCCGCTCCATTCAGTGCGGCAAAACTATTGGTGGAATTATAGGTTTGAGGGATGTAATAATTCCCCGCCTCACAAGCACCTGCATAGCCTGCACAGTTAGCCGTTGCTGTAGTTGTATTCCCAGCCGCTGTCCAGTTAACTCCTCCTGAATTTACAACTGTATAGTTAGCAGGACATCCGGGTACTAAATTATCGGCGGCATTTGCACAGGTTCCGAACAAAGTCCAGCCCCCATGTCTGTCGAAAACCCTAACACTTTGTCCGCTGGGAGCAATTAAATCTATTTGCAAGTCTCCGGAGAAGGAATGCTCTATACTAAAATTCAAAGTAGGGTAACAGCCCGGACTCATTGTTGCCCCGGCCGGAAACATTCCTGAAAAATTCAATGTAGACAAATAGCTCGCTCCAGATCCGTCTGGTAATAAAACCGGCGAGCCTGAAACTGTTGGCGCCGTCTCTGATATGGTCTGAGAAACTGCCAGTCCGTTAAGAGTAACCGAGTTTCCACAACTAACGGCAACCGGACCGGTAGTGGTCCCCGTAAAATTGGGTTCGGGTTGTATTTGAATTTTCCTCGAGACATAATTTGTACTGAAACACCCGTTACTGTTTCTAACTTTAACCGAAGCCATATAGATTCCTGGTGTAGTCGGATAGGTATGGGTGGTAGTTGGTGTGGCGGTAACACTTGTAGTACCATCACCCCAATCCCAAGTAAACTGGTCATTTGTAAATCCTCCGTTCGTGGAGTTTGAAGCATTAAAAGCTACAGTTGTCGAACCCGGATTTAAAGCCGATGGAGGACAGATTGTAACCGGACTGGTGTCTACCATATTGGCAACCGGGGACGTAGCGGCAGTACACGGTACAACACATGAAATGGTTGCATTCCATCCGGCTCTGTTAACTGAACTATCTGAAGTAAATCTAAAGGTCAAACAACCATCTGGGCTAGATGACGTTACCGTAAAAGGCACGGTTGGTGTACCTGCGAAAGTATCAAAAGCGGCACCCGTAATTGTTGCTCCTTGCCACATTTCCAAGTAATCATAGACTGTGGTTCCTATAATTTCTGTATCAAAACTGGTAAATGTCAATCGAATCACGGTTCCCGGTGTTGAAGGACAAAACGTGATGGTACTGGATTGGTTGTTGGCATAGTTCCCGTTCCCTCCTCCATCTCTGAAATTACCGGAACAAGTACTGATAGTACCATTGGCTCCGTTGGTCATATTATAATTCTGTCCTATTACAACAGAACTGATCAGTAAAAAAAGTAAGCTTAAAAGATAGTTTTTTTTCATGAATCCTTACTTTATGGTGGTTAGCGTGTTTTTTAATTTTTGATCAAAAGCATAGATATACCATAATTCCGTGTCTGTGTAAATCGTTCTGACTTTCGGCGACAAGGATTTTATAAAATTCTCTCCTTCTGATAAATAGGCAAAGTATTTGGGGTCTTCATTTTTGAGCTGTTCAATAGCTCCCGCATCAAATTCTTTTAAAAATTTTAAATCGGACTGCTGGTACGATACATTCGTTGCATTCTTGTTTAACTTGAAAGACAAGTCATAAATTTTTGCCTTAGGAAGCAGTTTGGCTCCTGGTGGCAGGTTGTAAACGACATCGCCGTTAATTGGGTTTGAATGCTGTGAATATCCGGAAGACATCACAAAGAAAACAAGCAAGGTTAGTACTAATTGAAGATGTTTCATAAGGTTAATATAGTTTTTGTGTTGATTTTTATGATAATTTTCTCAATAAAGCACGCAGCGACACCATGACGTATAGCAACTCATTTATCAAGAAAACCGAATTAGATTTATATTTTGTTCAGAATCAAACAATTTAGAAGCGTATTTCTTTTATCATACAGGTGTAAGTGTTAATTATTAATACTGTGTTCACAAATCAAAAAAGTAACGTCTTTATAAGCATTGACAGTACATATCTTGTTTTATAACTGCCACTAAAAAATAAAATCTGTGTTTTTAACAAAAAAAAACGCCGTAATTTACAAATTTTTAACACATATGGTTATTTTTATAAAAAAATTTGGCGTTTTAGTTAATTTATAATGATTCTACACAATTTTCTTACCACTAAATACCTATTGACAATGCCTCGACGCTGTACCGCAAATGTTTTAGACCAAAAAAAATCTAAAAAAGATTTCTAATCCTTATATTTGGTGTATGAAAATTCCACAGCATAAAAAAATCTATTTCGCTTCAGACCAACATTTTGGAGCACCAACTCCTGAAAAAAGCTTCCCAAGAGAGCAAAAATTTGTTGCCTGGCTGGAGGAAATCCGCCACGATGCAGAAATTATTTTTTTACTGGGCGATTTGTTTGATTTTTGGTTTGAATACAGAACGGTGGTTCCGAAAGGATTCGTAAGGGTTTTAGGGAAATTAGCCGAGTTGCGCGACAACGGCATTCAGATTTACTTCTTTGTAGGCAATCACGATTTATGGATGTACGACTATTTTGAAAAAGAGCTGAACATCCCGGTTTACCACACTACCAAAGAATACACTTTTAACGGAAAGTCTTTTTTAATTGGCCACGGAGACGGTTTGGGCCCAGGCGATAAAGGATACAAGCGCATGAAAAAGGTTTTTACCAACTCTTTTTCGAAATGGCTGTTCCGATGGCTACATCCGGATATTGGTGTTCGGTTGGCGCAGTATCTTTCTGTGAAAAACAAACTGATTTCCGGAGCTGAAGACGTAAAATTCCTGGGAAAAGAAAACGAATGGCTGGTGCAGTATGCCGAACGCAAACTGGAGAAAAAACACTATGATTTCTTCATTTTCGGCCACAGACACCTACCTCTGGAAATCCTGCTGAAAGACAACTCCAGATATTTCAACCTTGGGGATTGGATCGGTTATTTTACCTACGGTGTTTTTGACGGTACGGAATTCGAACTCAAAAAGTACAACCATTAATGGGTTAAATGGCCGTCTCGTACCGTTTTGCCTTTCCAATACTGCATTAACGTAAAGGCACCAATAGCCGATGACGCCAAACCTTCAAACAGCAATCCGGCACAATACTGATAAACCGACGGGTTTCCTCCAAAAAGAAACGCCTCCGACAGTGTTTTAATGTAGTCTGCCCCACCGCGTAAATGTATGTAGATATCTAAGGCAATAACACTTAAAATCACGCCGATAAAAGCCGTCATAGCTCCCGAAGTAAGATTGAAAAGATAGTCGTTATGACCGTCGTAAACATTGGCTTTAATGGTTCGGTTGGTGCCGTAGAGCACAATGAAGACATTGAGGATTCTCAAATAAAAGTTGTCTGACCAACCTAACATTTCCATTATTAAGAAGTAAATGCCGATACCCACAAAAATTATGGTTCCGTTTCTGAATTCTCTTGATTTGAACATAGCATTTTATATTTATCAGGTTAAACACTATTTATTTGCGAAGTTTACACGAGAACAAATCATCCTGTATAAATTACACAATCATTTAACAAAAATATAAAATTTTTCTCAAACCGTATTTTTTAAAAGCCTAATTATTAGTTAAATAGCAGCAACCTGCAGACTACTCGTAAAGAATTACCCAAGAGCTGTGACCGAAATAGTTCCAATCGGCGGCAGCCAGATCGACATTGGGATTAATTAGACGTTTATACGGACCCCGATTCACAGAAACCATACAATCTACGTAAACCGCGACGTCTCTTCCCTTTTGAAGGTTTTCCTTTTTGATGCGCTGTACCATTTGCCAAATCATATCCGGTTTGGAAGTCATCCCGTTCACCTGCTTGCGCGTCAGGTAACGATCATAGGGATAATACATTGCGATTTTGGTTTTCTTGTCAACCACTTTAAAAGCCACAATGCCGTCACGATCGCGAAGCATCATGCGCCAGCTTAAACGATGTCCTTCTTCGGTCCAGAGCACATCTCCTTTTATAAACCAATGTCGCAAAGGCAACGCAAGCTGAATCACAAAATAAGGCAAAAAGAAGTAAAGCAGCGTCTTTCTGCCAGTCGCAACAGAAATGGCCTCTTCTATTTTAGGCTTCCACTTCTTAAAGAAAAGGTTCCGGATTGTTTCGGGTTCGTAGAAAAAAACCGCAAAACTCAGGGCGAAGTACGGAAAAACACCTATCCTAAGTGTTATCGAGTTAAAAATATGAAACACCAGCGAGGCGATTAACGCAACCGTTCGGGTCTTTTTCCAAAGCAAAGCCGGCACAATGAGTCCGTCAAAGACAATTCCCGCATAAGCGATAAACAAACAGAACCACGGCTGAGTAAAAACACCCTTAAGAAAAGAGCATCCGGCAATCCCCGAAAAAAGATTCCGCGTAAAGGTTCCGTTTAGCCAATCCGGGTAAAATTTGGCAACGGTTGCAAAAAAGTACACGATGGCAATCTGTCCAATCATAACCCAGGAACACCAGACCGGCATGACCAGACTTTTTATCTTGGGATTTTGAGCAGCATCAACCGAAGCGTATGCATTAGCCGGCAGAAACAACAAAAGCAACGCCACCAACATCAATAAATAATAATGGTTATTATAGGATGTTTTCTGCATGAAATACACGCCGGCCCAAAGCAGGGTAAGCATTCCCAAAGTCAGACGGTATCGGTAACCAACCATCACCAGCAAGGATAGCAACCCCATCACTCCAAAATAGAGATACATCCCGTAGCCCGGCAGCGGCTGCAGCCATTCCAGTCCGATATGCGAAAAGGTAAAATTTGGCTGCAAAAAATTATCCTTCACCCAACCTGTTACTATTGCTCCAAACGTTTCACAGGCGAACAGCAATCCGAAAAAGATTCGAAAAAGAATCAGTGGGGCGTTGTCGACAGGCTTGAAAGGATTCAACTTCATCAAAAATGTTTTGAAATGTATTCTAGCGAGGCCACTTTATCCCGAGACAATTGTTCTTGAAGCAACTCCACGGAACCGAATTTCTGCTCATCGCGAAGGCGCTGATGGAGAGAAACTGTTACCTCCGTATCGTATATATCGGCCTTAAAGTCGAAGAAATGCACTTCAATGGTTTTGTTCGTGCCTTTTACAGTGGGGTTGTAGCCGATATTCATCATTCCGAAAACGGTTTTCCCATTTATTTCCGAAGATACGACGTACACGCCAATTTTGGGAATTAATTTATATTCTTCCGGGATTTCAATATTTGCCGTGGGATAACCAATCGTCCTTCCCAATTGCTTTCCTTTCACTACTTTACCGGAAAAAAAATAAGGATACCCCAAATAAGCACTTGCCGTTTCCACATCGCCATTATCAAGAGCCGTCCTTATTTTGGTGGAACTCACCGATACTTCATCAATTTCCTGAGCGGAGATTTGCTCCACTTCAAACGAATATTTTTTACCAAAAACAATTAAATCATCTATGGTGGCCGAACGGTTTTTCCCGAAACGATGATCATACCCGATAATAATTTTGGCTATATTGAACTGCTTCACCAAAACCTCAGACACAAACGCCTCGGCAGACAATTGGGAAAAAGTGGCATCAAAAGGATGAATAATCAGATTATCAACCCCAAAACGCTCCAGCAAAAGCGATTTTTCGGCTATGGTATTTAAAAGTTTAATATCGGAATCCTGCTGTAACACCATTCTAGGATGCGGAAAAAAGGTAAGCACCAAGCTTTCACAATGCAGTTCTTCACCGGCCTTCTTGAGCTTTTTAAGAATGGACTGATGTCCCAAATGCACGCCGTCAAAAGTTCCTAAAGTAAGAACTGTTTTCTTGTTAGCGCGAAATTCCGGTATAGCGTAAAAAGTTTTCAAATCCTTGTGTTTGTGCAAAGATACTTATTGCCGGAACAATACAAAATGAACCGCTGTCATAAATTCACATAACCACATTTTTATGTTAATTTTTTACTAATTTAAAAAGAAAAATGTAAATTTGAGCAAATTAACATTAATCCAACAAAGACTAAAAATGAAAAAAACATTACTTTTTACCTTAGCGGCCGCTTTTGCGATGTCCACCGGATATTCGCAGACGGAAAGGCTTTGGAAGGTCTCTAAAGGAGAAATCAAGGAGATTTCCAAGACTGCACAAAGAGAAAGTTTCCCATCTGAATTCAAACTTTTTGATTTGGATTTAACCTCTTTAAGACAAACCCTATTTGCGGCTCAAAACAAAAGCGAAGTTATCATTTCCTTACCAAATGCGGAAGGAAAAATGGAGCGCTTCAAAATGGTGGAACATTCCAATTTTGAACCTGCTTTACAGGCCCAATATCCGGAAATCCGCTCTTACGTTGGTATCGGCATTGACGATATCTATGCCCAAGTTCGTTTAAGCATCGATCCAAGAGGTGTTCAGACTATGGTTTTCAGAGCCGGAAAAAGAAACGAGTTCATGGAACCGTATTCTGCCGACGGAAAAACATACGCCGTATTCAATTCCAGCAGAAATAAAGGACAGCTCCCTTTTACCTGTTCAACCGTAGACCACGCCATAGCAAACGATTTATCAGACAAACTTACTACAGCTGACAAATCAAGTGTTGCTCAGTTAAAAACATTCCGTTTAGCCTTATCTTGTAACGGTGAATATGCAAACTATTTCGGTGCAACAAGTGCTGCACAATCCGGGCTGGTTTTGGCGGCTTTCAACGCTACCATGACCCGTGTAAACGGTGTTTTCGAAAAGGATTTTGCAATCCACATGGACATTGTGGCACAAACTACAAATGTAATCTTTTACAACCCTGCCACAGACCCTTACACCACTTTGGCGAACTGGAATACTCAGTTACAAAACACGTTGAGTTCCAGCCTTACAGGACCATCCACTTCTTTAGCGGCTAATAATGCTGCTTATGACATCGGACACATGTTCGGTGCTACCGGTGGCGGTGGAAATGCCGGTTGTATTGGCTGTGTGTGTGTTAACGACACTGCCGCAGCAAATGACACCAACAAAGGATCTGGTATTACTTCACCAGCGGATGGCGTGCCAGCAGGAGACACTTTTGACATCGATTACGTAGCACACGAGATGGGGCACCAGTTTGGAGCCAATCACACTTTCTCTTTTGGTGTTGAGGGTACGGGTGTTAACGTAGAACCAGGTTCAGGATCAACTATCATGGGATATGCCGGTATTACGGATTACAACGTACAAATGAACTCGGATGATTATTTCCATGCGGTAAGTATAGCTCAGGTTCAAACCAATATGACCGGGAAAACCTGTCCGACTAATACCCCGATAACACACGGTACTCCGGTTGTAGATGCCGGTGCGGATTACACAATCCCAAAAAGCACTCCGTTTATGCTAACCGGTTCTGCCACAGATTCAGGAGGCAACCCGCTTGTGTACTGCTGGGAACAAACAGATACTGCAACTTCTCAAACAAATGCAAACAGTGTGGCTTCACCTACAAAAACAGGAGGACCTAACTGGAGATCATACAGCCCAACTCCTTCCCCAACCCGCGTATTCCCTACAATGAGTACCGTTTTAAGCGGACAGACTACTACTATGGGATCTGGAGGAATCGTTGTAGAAGCCTTAAGTTCTGTAGCCAGAACCTTAAACTTCCGCTTAACCGCAAGAGACAATGTTGCCGGTGGTGGTCAGACAAATTTTGACAACGCGGTGGTTACAATTGATGCCACGAGAGGACCATTAACGGTAACCTCACAAAATACGGCAGGGCAAACCTGGGCACCAGGAAGCACTCAAACCATTACCTGGGCTGTAAACAATACAAATACCAGCGCTGGTGGTGCCAACGTAGACATCTTATTGTCTACTGACGGAGGAGCAACTTTCCCAACCGTATTGGTAGCCGGAACGCCGAATGATGGTTCACAATCAGTAACTATCCCAAACATCACGGCTCAAAAAGCAAGAATCATGGTTAAAGCAAGCGGCAGTATTTTCTTTAACGTAAACACTAAGGACATTGCTATTGGATATACAGTAAGTACAACTTGTAACACGTATTCCAACAATACCACATTGCCAGTTCCAGACGGAATAGCAAGCAACACTCCTGGAGCCGTGGTAAGTAAGACAATCAGTATACCTGATACAGCTGAGATTACTGATGTTAATGTTACTGTGGCAGCTACTCACACGTACACTTGGGACATGGTTGTTGCTATGGATCACCCTGACGGGACACAAGTAGCGCTGTGGAACAGAAACTGTAACAATACCTCAACCGGTTTCAATATTTTGTTCAATGATGGTGCTCCTGCAATCGTGTGTGTTTCTGGCGGAAATGTTTCCGGAACTTATTCTCCATCAACAGCCCTATCCCAATACAATGGAAAACCGGCTAACGGAACCTGGACTTTATTAGCAGCCGACTTCTGGAATGGAGACACCGGTTCTATTGGCAACTGGTCTGTTGAAGTTTGTACACAAACGTTCACCTTAGCTTCCCAAAACTTTGGTTTAGAAAACTTCAACATCTATCCGAACCCTAACAACGGCAACTTCACCGTTAGATTCGATTCCAACTCTGGAAACGATGTTAAAATTGGTGTTCACGATATGAGAGGAAGATTAGTTTTTGAAAAATCATACCAAAACACGGGTACTTTCAACCAAAACATCCAGTTAAACAATGTTCAGTCGGGCATTTATATGGTGACTGTACAGGATGGCGACAGAAAAGAAGTGAAAAAGATTTCTGTTAATTAATTAATAATTTCAATAACAAAAAGGAGGCTAAAGCCTCCTTTTTTTATTCATTTAATTGAAAATCAAAAGTTTTTATATATTTGCCATACTAACTAATTTAACTAATCATGAAGAAAACTTTACGATTGTCTTTACTTTCGTTGCTATTTGCCGTTTCAGGGTATGCCCAGGACAATGGCCTTTGGACAAAAGTATCCGACTTTAATGTCAAGACTGCAAAACACGTTCGGCGCGACAATTTCCCAAAAGATTACCAGCTTTTCAAAGGAAATTTCGAAACCATCAAACAACAGTTGTTGAATGCTCCGGACCGCTTTAAAACCCAAAGAAGCAAAGTAGTAATCAGCCTCCCAAATGCAGAAGGAAACCTGGAACGTTTTGAAATGTTTGAAGCTTCCAATTTTGCTCCCGAACTACAGGAACGTTTCCCGGAGATCCGATCATACGTAGGAAAAGGACTGGACGATGTTACGGCTCAGTTGCGTCTGAGTATTGACCCGAGCGGAATCCAGACCATGGTCTTCAGAACCGACAAGAGAAATGAATTCATGGAGCCTTATTCCGAAGACGGGAAAATTTATGCCGTATACAACTCCTCCAGAAACAAAGGAGACCTTCCATTTACCTGTTCTACTGAAGACAAAATGGTAATGAGTTCTCTTGCAAACAAAACTACAAATACGGCCAAATCAAATACCGGAGAGTTGTTAAACTTCCGATTGGCGATGTCTTGTAACGGCGAATACACACAGTACTTTGGCGGAACCAAACCACAGGCCTTAGCGGCAATTAACGCCACGATTAACCGTGTAAACGGAGTGTTTGAAAAAGACTTTGCCATTCACATGACCATAATTGCCAATACCGATTTGGTTATCTACACCAATGCCGGTACGGATCCTTATACAACAATGGCGAACTGGAATGCTCAGCTGCAAAACACCTTAACCAACAATATCGGAGAAGCTAATTACGATGTAGGACACATGTTTGGCGCCTCTGGTGGTGGCGGAAATGCCGGTTGTATCGGATGCGTTTGCGTGAACGGTCAGAAAGGAAGCGGAATCACATCTCCTGCCAACGGTGTCCCAATGGGCGATACTTTTGACATTGATTATGTGGCTCACGAATTAGGTCATCAGTTTGGTGCCAACCACACCTTTTCCCACAACAACGAGGGAACTGGCGTAAATGTCGAACCGGGTTCAGGATCTACCATTATGGGCTATGCCGGTATTACCTCTCGGGACGTACAACCAAATTCCGACGACTATTTTCATTTTGTCAGTATTTATCAGGTACAGGCCAATATGGAAGGAAAAACCTGTCCTACAAGAACTACCGTAACAAATACTGCTCCTGTTGTAAACGCAGGACTTGACTATACTATCCCTAAAAGCACTCCTTTTATCTTAACTGGTACCGCAACCGATGCCGAAGGCAACCCAATTACGTACTGTTGGGAACAAACTGACAGTGCAAGCAGTACACAAACAGGAGCAAACAGTGCCGCCTCTGCAACTAAAGCAACAGGACCTAACTGGAGATCATACGATCCGACAACGTCACCAAGCCGTTATTTCCCACCGTTAGCACGTGTAATTGCCAACCAAACCACTACTATGGGAACCGAAATAACAGTAGAAGCCTTAAGTTCGGTAGCCAGAACGCTTAATTTCGCATTAACTGTTAGAGATAATGCAGTTACCGGACCACAAACCAATACCGACAACATGGTCGTAACGGTTAACGGTACTGCCGGACCTTTTCTGGTTACTGCTCCCAATACAGCGATTTCATGGACAGCCGGAACCAATCAGACAGTTACTTGGGATGTTGCAGGAACTACTGCAAATGGGGTAAACGCCACTTACGTTGATATCTATTTATCCAACGACGGCGGAAACACTTATCCAACGTTATTGGCAAGCAAAGTACCGAACGACGGAACTGAAACCATAACCGTACCAAACACTGTGGGAACGAATAATCGAATAATGGTAAAAGGGAACAATCATATTTTTTACGATATTTCCAACACCAATTTTACGATTACCGCACCTGCCAGCACATTCGCGGTTGGGTTCAACGGAATTCCGGGTGAGCAAAACAAAACTGCATGTCAGGGAGCAAGTGTGAATTATACTATTCCGTATACCGCATACAGCGGCTTCAGCGGAACCACAACTTTTACCGTAACGGGTATCCCGGCTGGTGCTACAGCTACTTTTAGCCCGACATCCATCAATACCAACGGAACTGTTACTTTAACCATTTCAAATACGAATGCGGCCCCAGTGGCTTTATATTCTATGGTAGTTACCGCAACTTCTGGTGCCACTTCCAGAACCGTACCGTTCTATTTAGATTTGGTTAACTCAAATTTTGGTACTCAGAACTTAACATCACCGGCAAACATGGCTACGGCCCAGAGCACAACCACTATTCTGACCTGGCCTGCAAATGCTGCTGCAACTTTATATGACGTTCAGGTTGCTACAGATGCCGGATTTACCTCAATTGTTGCAAACACGACCGTATCGACTACATCGTATGCCGTATCAGGCTTATCTGAAGGAACTACGTATTACTGGAGGGTTATGCCTAAAAATGCCGGTTGCTCCGGAACCTACAGTGCCACATTCTCTTTCTTAACCGGACAATCCAACTGTACCTATACCTACTCCAACAATACAACCCTGAATGTTCCTGACGGTATTAACGCGAATACCCCTGGAGCAGAAGTAAACAAAACGATAACAATTCCAGCCGGAGTTACCGGCACAATCAACGACGTAAATGTTTCCTTATCGTTCACTCATGCTTACATAGACGATTTAGTGGTTTGGATGTCGCATCCGGACGGAACAAATGTTTACCTGTGGAACAGAAACTGTGAAAATGAATTCAGCAGTGTAAATGTAACATTTGACGATGGCAATCCGTTTATTTCCGCCTCTTCGTGTGCTGCATCAACAGGTACATTCTCTCCGGACACTCCACTTGCTGCCTTAAATGGAAAAACAGCTGCAGGCACCTGGACCTTACGTGCCAGAGACTACTGGAATGGCGACATTGGAACTGTGAATAACTGGAGCATCAACCTTTGTATGGCTGAAAATTTGAGCGCTTCCAACTTCGGCATTAACGATTTGGTTATTTATCCGAACCCTAACAACGGTAACTTTACCATCAAATTTGACTCCAATTCAGGCAATGATGTTAATGTAGGGGTTTATGATATGAGAGGCCGCTTGGTTTTTGAAAATAAGTACAAAAACACAGGCGTATTCAATCAAACAGTTCAGCTAAACAATGTGGAATCAGGTATTTATCTAGTAACCATTCAGGATGGAGAACGAAGAGAAACCAAAAAAATCTCCATCAAATAATTTTATTTTCAACAATAAAAGGCATCTAGTTTAGGTGCCTTTTATTTTAACACACTACTTATTAGTTTTTTCTCAAAAAAAAATTACTTTTGACACCAACTAATTATTTTTCAAACTAAAACTAACATGAAAAAAAAATTACTATTAACCATAGTAACTGCTTTTGCACTATCTACGGGATACGCGCAAAAAGACAGATTTTGGTCTGCTCATAAAGGAACAACAGACAAAATAACAAAAGACAAAGGTGTTAACCGAATTTCTTTCCCAACAGAATTTGATCTGTACGATTTAAACATCGGATCATTACGTCAAGAATTGTTTTCTAAAACCAACAACCCTTCTCAATCGGTTATCGTTTCGATTCCTAATGTTAATGGCCAATTGGAACAATTCGAAATCTATGAAGCATCTAACTTCGAAGCGGATTTACAGGTACAATTTCCTGAAATCAGAGCCTATTCGGGTAAAGGTATTACCGACAAATTCGCTACCTTAAAATTGAGCATCTCACCACAAGGTATTCAAACCATGGTTTTCAGAACCGGTAAAGAAAATGAATTTATTGAGCCATATTCTCAGGATCACACGGTATATGCTGTGTTCAAATCAAACAGACAGGCAGGGAAATTAGGGTGGACTTGTTCAACCGAAGACCAAAACATGGTTAACGGACTAACTTCTCAAGTTCAGAATGTTACCGGAAAATCTAGCACGGGACAATTAAAAACCATGCGTTTGGCACAATCCGTTACCGCAGAGTACTCTAACTATTTTGGAGCTACTTCTTCTGCACAGGTAGCTTTAGTTTTAGCCGCTATCAACAACACCCTTACTCGTTGTAACGGCGTATATGAAAGGGAGTTAGGCCTGCATTTAAATATGGTGGCACAATCTACAAACGTAATTTATTATAACGCTGCAACTGACCCTTATTCACCAGCAGCAACTGGGGCTTCAGGTGCCTGGAACACAGAGTTACAAAATACTTTGAGCTCAAGTTTAACAGGTCCTTCAACGTCATTGGCAGCCAACAATGCCGCATACGACATTGGACACTTATTCGGTGCTTCCGGAGGTGGAGGTAATGCAGGATGTATTGGTTGTGTATGCGTTGATGATACAGCTGCACCTAATGACAAGAAAAAAGGAAGTGGCTTTACTTCCCCTGCTGACGGTATTCCACAAGGAGACAACTTCGACATTGACTATGTTGTGCATGAAGTGGGGCACCAATTAGGTGCTAACCATACTTTTTCAAATAACAATGAAGGTTCTGGCGTTAACATGGAGGTTGGATCCGGTGTAACCATTATGGGATATGCTGGTATTACATCAGAGGACGTTGCTCCTCACTCAATCGATGTATACCATGCGGCAAGCATCAGCCAAATTCAAACTAATTTGGCCGGTAAAACTTGTCCGGTTACTACAAATATTGCAGCGAACAACGCTACTCCTGTTGCAAATGCAGGTGCCGACTATACCATTCCTAAAAGCACTCCTTTTATGCTGATTGGTTCTGCAACTGACGCCAATGCCGGAGATGCTTTAACATACAGCTGGGAGCAATACGACAATGACGATGCCATGCAAACAGGTGCGGCTTCTGCAGCTTCCGCGACTAAAACAACAGGTCCAAACTGGAGATCATTCAGCCCGACCACTTCCCCGATTAGATATTTCCCTCAGATGAGTTCTATTTTATCGGGTTCAACCACTACGAATGGCTCTGAAATTGTAGTAGAAGCATTGAGTTCGGTAGCTCGTACTCTAAATTTCAGACTAACAGTTAGAGATAATGCTCCTTACAGCGCTACTGCTCCTGTAAAAGTGGGCCAAACCAACTTCGACAACATGGTTGTTACTATTGATGCGGCAAGAGGTCCTTTAACCGTAACTTCTCAAAACACTGACGGTATCGTTTGGGCTCCGGGTTCTACACAAAACATCACTTGGACTGTTAACAATACCAATACCAGCACAGGCGGGGCAAACGTAGACATCTTACTTTCTACGGACAACGGTGCCACATTTAGTACAGTACTCCTTGCCAACACACCTAATGACGGTGCTCAAACAATTACAGTTCCCAGCATAACTGCCGCAAACTGTCGTATTATGGTTAAAGCGTCCGGAAGCATCTTCTTCAACGTAAACACCAAAAACATCGCGATTGGTAATTATACTTACCAAAGTCAAAATATTTGTAATGATTATACGTTCAACTTGAATTCTGCAATCACGGAAAGTACAGGAACATCTTATCCTGGTATTTCGGTTAACATTACAGATTCATTTACCATTACAGATGCTAATTTTTATGCAAATGTTACACACCCGAATATCGGACAATTTAACTTATTGTTAATGGCCCCATGGCAAGTATCATTAAATACAGCTTTATGGTATAACAACACTGGTTGTACCGGTGCAAACATGAACAAATGGTTTGATACCACAGGTACAGCCGTTAATTGTGCCAACGTGAACGACAATACCTTCTCAAACGCATTTGCCCCATACTCCAGTGCAAACATTAGCGGCTACAACGGAAACAATAGTGCCGGAGCCTGGAAACTTTATTTTAAAGACACTGTAGTAGACGGAAATAATACAGGAGCCACATTAAACACATTTACAATCCAGTTATGCTACTCGCAAATGGTGCCTGTTTTAGGTAACGAGAGTTTCGGATT
The DNA here is from genome assembly GCF_000430025.1 of Flavobacterium suncheonense GH29-5 = DSM 17707. Taxonomy (GTDB): domain Bacteria; phylum Bacteroidota; class Bacteroidia; order Flavobacteriales; family Flavobacteriaceae; genus Flavobacterium; species Flavobacterium suncheonense. The sequence continues at coordinate 140,017 of NZ_AUCZ01000009.1, read as the reverse complement.
GGAGAATTTTACAATCTATCCGAACCCGAATAACGGAAACTTTACCGTTCAGTTTGATTCTAATTCGGGCAACAACGTTAAAGTTGGCGTACACGACTTAAGAGGCCGTTTAATATTTGAAAACGAATACCAAAATACCGGAACGTTCAATCAAAACATCCAATTAAAAAATGTTCAATCCGGAATCTATATTGTTACGGTTCAGGATGGTGAAAGAAAGGAAACTAAGAAAATTTCAATCAACTAATAATTGACATTTTACAACAAAAGGCATCTTAAACAGATGCCTTTTTTATTTTAAATAATTGTTTTTTAGTATTTTATTTAAAAAAAAATTACATTTGACACCGACTAATTAATTTTTAAAACTAAAACTAACATGAAAAAAACTTTACTAACCCTATTGTTTTTCTTTGCAGTGGTAATAACCGCCACAGCTCAGGACAAACTTTGGAGGGCCGTTTCAGAAGAAAGACTCTCGTCTCTTGAAAAATTTGAAAGGAAAACCATCCCTTCCGATTACAAACTTTTTAATTTAAATTTCAATCAGTTAAAAACCGACTTATCCAGTGCTCCATTAGACTCCGAAGGAATAACTTCCAACACGGTTATCACATTCCCGAATCCAAAGGGTGAATTAGCCCGATTTCGTATTTACGAAGCACCCGTTATGGAAAAAGAATTAGCGGATAAATATCCCGATATCAAGTCGTACATCGGAAAAGGTATTGATGACAAAACCGCATCCATTCGTTTTAGTGTGACGGTTTTTGGATTGCATGTAATGGCTCTTTCAGGAAACGAAGGAACTTTCTACATCGATACCTATACAAAAGACCTGAACAACTACATCGTCTACAGCAGAAAAAACATCAGAGAAACAGAAGGTTTCACTTGTCATTTTGAAGACACTCCTGAGACTGCTCTAAAACAGAATACTGCAACCGTAGCACAGGCAACAGATGGCAAATTCAGACAATACCGTTTGGCAATGGCTTGTACAATTGAGTACGCAGCTTACCATATTAATGCATCGCCACAAACGGAAGTTACCGATGCCGAAAAAAAGGCAACCGTTTTAGCTGCCATGGTTGTTACCATGACACGTGTTAACGGAGTTTATGAACGAGACATGTCGTTGCGCATGAATTTAGTAGCAAACAACGATGATATCATATTTGTTACTACCGACAGCTTTAACAACACCAATGCAAACCTTTTAATTGGACAGAGTCAAACCGTAATTAACGGTGCAATTGGAGATGCCAATTACGACATCGGTCATACCGTTAGTACTGGTGGTGGTGGTTTAGCCGGTCTTGGCGTGGTTTGTATATCAGGACAAAAAGCCAGAGGAATCACCGGATCACCTGCTCCTGTAGGTGACCCTTACGATATTGACTATGTAGCGCACGAAATGGGACACCAATTTGGAGGACCTCACTCGTTTAGCGGTACTGGCGGAAACTGCTCCGGAAACGGAAGTGCTCCCGATGCTGTTGAACCTGCCAGTGGCTCAACCATCATGGCTTATGCCGGTATTTGCGGACCTGATGTGCAGCCTAACTCCGATGCGTATTTTCACGCAGTTAGTATTGCGAGCATGAATGCCCACATGATTGGAGCCGGAAACTGTGCCCCTCAGACCAATAACGGTAACACAGCTCCTGTTATTACGCCTTTAACTAATTATACAATACCTTACGGAACTGCCTTTGTTTTGACTGGAAATGCTACAGATGCAGACCCATCGGCTGCCCTTACCTACTGCTGGGAACAAACAAACGCGGCATCGGGTGTTAACTTACCAACCACGACACAAACTACCGGACCTGTTTACAGATCTTTTAGTCCAACAACATCTCCAAAACGCTATTTTCCAAGATTTGCAGATGTTTTAGACAACAATTTAACACCAGCCTATGAAGTTACACCAAATGTGGCCAGAACTTTAAATTTTGCCTTAACCGTTCGCGACAATCAAACACCGACAGGGGGGCAGACAGCCAGGGCAAACATGACCGTTACCACTGCAAATGTTGGTCCTTTTACAATTACTTCCCCAAGTGTTGACAACACTATCTGGACACAGGGATCATCACAAACCATTACCTGGAATGTTGCGGGCACAACCGGAAACGGAATCAATACTGCTACCGTAAATATTTTGTTCTCATCTGATAACGGAGCTACTTTTACCACTTTAGTGGCCAATACTCCTAACGATGGTTCCGAAACCATTACAGTACCAAGTGTGTCGGCTCCTTTCTGTAGAATTATGGTTGAAGCTGTCGGCAATATTTTCTACGCTCTTTCCAAAAACATTTCCATCGGCTACCAGGTAACCAACGTTTGTAACACCTACAACGCTACTATCGGAGCGAATACGATTGCCGCTCAAAATCCTTTAGCATGGCAGGCATTCGGTACTGTGAATGTACCTGACAATGTTACCATAACAGATTTCAACGCAACCGTTAACATCACACACCCAAGAATCAATGATTTGTATATCGGATTGGTAAAACCTGGAAGCAGCATGGTAGATTTAGTTCTTTACCAACAAGGTTGCGGAACCACTTTTGCCAACATGAATACAACTTTTGATGATGAAGGGGTAGCAATGAGTTGCGCCGGTATTAATGGCGGAAATGCTTATAAACCTTTAAATGCTTTAAGCGCTTTTGATGGCATGAACGCTGCAGGAACCTGGCGATTAGCGATTGCCGACGTGGTAACCGCCAACAATGGCACTTTAAACAGCTACTCTTTAAACATCTGTTATCAAAATGTTACGCTTGCTTCGGAAAATTTCGGATTGGAAAACTTCTCTATTTATCCTAATCCGAACAACGGAGCCTTTACAATAAACTTCGACTCAAATACCGGGAACAACATAAAAGTTGGAGTTCACGATATGAGAGGCCGCTTGGTGTTTGAAAAGAATTACCAAAACACGGGAACTTTCAACCAAAATGTACAATTAAATCACGTACAATCCGGAATCTATATGGTTACGGTCCAGGATGGTGAGAGAAAAGAAGTGAAGAAAATTGTAATCAATTAATTCACCCCATACTAAAAATAAAAAGCTCCTTTTACGAGGAGCTTTTTTTATTGCGTAAATGTGCCTTTTACCTGAGTAAGTGTTTGTGGCACTTCTGTAACTGTAAAATCCAAAACAAAACGCAAGGCCTCTTTAGTATGTTGCAGCCTTAATTTTCCCTGTTTTACAACAAAATAACCAGCCTGCCCCCTGCAGAAACAATGTCGTCCGAAAATCATTTTGGTCTGGCTCAAATTCCAATTATTCAAATCAAGTTCGGATACCGTATTGTCAATCTCAAATATAATTTCTTCGCGATGTTGCCCGTCCTGCAGCTCCGGATCGGTGTTTCGGGTGTATACATAATGAATCACCGAGGTACCCGGATGGTCTTCCAAATCGCAATACAGTTTTCCCGTGATATCCGTTTTTACGGCTATGCTTTTGTTTTTCTGCAACTCCAACGTACAAGCGCCGTCTTCGGGACAAACCGATTCGATGTTGCTTTTCAGCAGTTCGGATGTTTTAGCCATGGCGATCTTCTGAGTGTGACATGAAAAACACAATGCTATGGAAAGCAGGGATAATTTTTTCATAATGCAATTTTTCTTAAAGATACCAAAAAGTTTGCCAACTATTTCCCGTTGAACTCACTCATGGTATTCCCCAAACCGGCTAACGCGAACGAAGTTATGACCTGTACAGCCACATCCATACGCTCCGGCAGTTTGGCTTTTTCCGCTTCGTCCCATTCGCCCAAAACGTAATCGACCTGTTTTCCTTTTTTGAAAGCATCGCTGATGCCGAAACGGAAGCGCGGATAATCCGCAGAATTTAAAACCTGCTGAATGTTTTTCAAACCGTTGTGTCCGCCGTCGCTGCCTTTGGGTTTGATACGGATAGTACCGAAGGGCAGATTCAGATCATCAGTGATAACCAGGATGTTCTCTTTGGTGATTTTCTCTTTTTCCATCCAGTACTGAACTGCTTTTCCGCTCAGGTTCATGTAGGTGTTGGGTTTGAGAAGAATCAGGGTTCTGCCTTTTACTTTGTATTCGGCTACGGCACCCAATTTGGCGGTTTCAAAAGAAAGGGATTCCTTTTTAGCCAGATGATCGAGGATTTTAAAGCCGATGTTGTGACGGGTATTTACGTATTCGGCGCCGATGTTGCCCAAACCTACTATTAAAAATTTTTTACTCACTTCGCTGTTGTTTTTATCGTGGCGTTCGCCTTGCGGAATTTCTTTTCTGAAGATGTTTACAAGCCATTTCATAAAGCAAAAGTAGTGGAATTTCAAAACGTTTCCAAAAAGGCGGCAAATCCACTTAAAATAGCCCCGATGGGAGTGACAGCTTCGCAGCGCAGCGGAGAACTATAACGGACAGCGGGAATTGCCTTTACTAAAAAAGACCAAACCACTCGCTCCAATAAAAATCATCGACAAATAAAATTCGTGCATTCGTGGTTAAAATAAATGTGTAACCACGAATGCACGAATTAAAAGAAAAAAGGCGGGCACAATCTATAACGGTTACTTAAAAATCACCCCGTCCTACGGACACCTCTCCAAAGGAAGGAATAAAAAAAGTCCCGACAAAATCGGGACTTCTTGATATGGATAAGATCGAAAATTATTTTTTCTTTCCTTTTGCTCCTTTTTCTGCTTTGGCTGCTTCCTGAGCTGCTTTCATCGCCGCACGTGAAATACGAACCTGAGCCACTACTGTATTGTCCGGGTGTAACAATTTGAAATTGTTAGTAGGGATTTTAGTAATGTACAATTTGTTACCCATTTCTAACTCCGTGATATCAGCTTCCACGAAGTCTGGTAAGTTACTTGGTAAAGCTCTTACTTTCAGTTTACGTTGGTTAAGACGTAACACCCCACCAGCCATAACTCCTTTAGAGTTACCAACTACTTTTACAGGTACTTCCATAGTAATTTCCTTTTTAGGATCTAACTGATAGAAATCGATGTGTAAAATTTTGTCGGACACCGGGTCAAACTGGATATCCTGAAGGATAGCCTCATAATTTTTTCCACTAGCCAATTCAACTGCTACTGTGTGCACGTTTGGAGTGTATACTAGACTTTTAAACGCTTTTTCCTCAGCGATAAAATGTACTGGTTGATCTCCTCCGTATAACACGCAAGGTACCATTCCAGCATTACGTGCCGCTTTCGTTGCCGACTTGCCCACGCTTTCTCTTTCAGATCCTTTGATCGTAATTGATTTCATAGTGAAATATTTAAATAATTAATAAAATTCTACATTAAAAACTTCCCGCTAATCGAGTTGTTGTTTTGTACCATGTGCATTACTTCTGCAAATAATGGGGCGCAAGATACAACTTTTATTTTAGAACTCTCTTTTTTTAACGGAATGGAATCGGTTACGATTAATTCCTCAATTTTAGAGTTTTCTATTTTCTCATAAGCTCCGCCGGATAAAATGGCGTGCGTACAAATGGCTCTTACACTTAAAGCGCCGCGCTCCATCATCATGTCGGCAGCTTTGGCCAAGGTTCCTCCGGTGTCGACCATGTCGTCTACCAGAATTACATTGCGTCCGCGAACATCGCCAATCAATTCCATGGTATCGATAACGTTAGCCTGTTTGCGCTGTTTGTAACAGATTACCACATCCGACTCCAAAAACTTGGAATAGGCATAGGCTCTTTTGGAACCGCCCATATCCGGAGAGGCGATAGTCAGATTTTCCAGATTCAGACTTCTCACATACGGCAGGAAAATCGTTGACGCGAACAGGTGGTCTACCGGTTTTTCGAAAAAGCCCTGAATCTGATCGGCGTGTAAATCCATGGTCATGATTCGGGTGGCTCCAGCGGCTTCCAGCAATTTGGCTACCAGTTTTGCCCCTATCGGCACTCTCGGCTTGTCTTTACGGTCCTGACGGGCCCAACCGAAATACGGAATTACCGCGGTAATGTGTCGGGCCGAAGCTCTTTTCGCCGCATCGATCATTAACAGGAGCTCCATTAAATTATCGGTACTTGGAAAAGTCGAACACACTAAAAAAACGCGCAATCCGCGGATGGACTCTTCAAAAGACGGCTGAAATTCACCATCACTGTACTTTGAGAACGTTACCTTGCCCAGCTCCACACCGTAGTGCGCCGCTATTTTCTCAGCAAGATAGACACTTTGTGAACATGCAAAAATTTTTGCTTCCGGTTCAATGTGTGACATTTAATTTGTTGTTTTTATCCGCTGCGCTCCATACAATTCGGCTTTATCGTTTATCCAAAGCTGACGCATGTAAACGCCTCGGGTGTAGTTAGTTGAGTGTTGTGTTGCTCTAACGCGGTGCAAATTTAGAAATTAAATTCAACTCTGAAAGCAATTTTTTCTTTTATTTTTTGATTATATCTGGAATTTTTATTTACATTTGCACCCACAAATTGAAACAATCAATTTCCGGGATGCTTTAAAAACATCCTGACGCCCGTAAGCCGCGGTGGCGGAATTGGTAGACGCGCACGACTCAAACTCGTGTACTTAGGTGTGTGGGTTCGATTCCCACCCGCGGTACAAAGCCTCTCAGCAATGAGAGGTTTTTTTGTTTACAACATTAATGGAAACACCTAACAATTATGCATATTGTATTAAAAAAACATAATGGAGTTTACAACCAACATCAAAGTCTTAGTATTTTCACTTGTTTTTTTAGCTGGTTGCTCTAAAAAACACGAGCAAAGTATAGAAATTGAAATTCTGAATAAAGAATTTTTATCTCTAAGTTCTATTGCGAAACCCGACCCTTACGACAGCATCTATCAAGAAAAAGGCAAAACAATTTATAGTTTAAGCATAAAAAACGTGAGTGATGAAGTTTATTATTTCAATATTTCTCATTTTTCAGAAATGCTGAATGGGATAAGCTATTACAATACATATAATTGCAATCTATTAATTACAAATGATAATTCTGATACTCTGAGAATTGGCACTAGATTTCCACAAGCAAAGAATAGTGCCATGGATTCAATTTGTATAATTGAAAGTATGATTAATAAAAAGTTAGATTACAAGAATAACTCGGTTTTATCTTATTTTAAAAAAACAAATAACTTTATTTTACATCCTGGAGAAATTAAAATTATTGAAGGATTTGTTACATTGCCTGTAGGAGATGATTTAAATTCAAGTAGCATTAAGATTGAAGAAGGAAATAAATATTTTGCTTCAATATTTATATGTTCTGATTCAACAGATTTAGATAATTTGTCAAAATCCGAGATAAAAACTATTAGAGATAATGGGTATAAGATTTTTCATGGTTTAATTTATTCCAAAAACAAAGTACCTATCAAAATAATTCATTAAACATATTTTTGTATAAACAACACAAATCTTAAATTGAATTTTGCGTTTAAACAATTAGCTTTATCATAATATTATTTATCTTAAAGGTCTAATCCATTGCCACAACACTTCACAACTTAATTTTTTACTTCATTATTCATTTGTAATTCCCTATTTTTGAACCGAACAAACTAATGATGTATGAGTACAACCACCAGACACAATTGGACCAAAGAAGAAATCATTGCGATATACAACAAACCTTTAATGGATTTGCTTTACGAAGCCGCTTCCATTCACCGCGTACACCACGACCCGAATGTGGTACAGGTTTCCACCTTATTATCGATTAAAACCGGAGGTTGTCCGGAAGATTGCGGCTATTGCCCGCAAGCGGCCCGCTACCACACCAATATTGAAGGCAACGACCTAATGTCGGTTTCCCAGGTTAAAGCACAGGCTTTACGTGCCAAATCCAGCGGATCTTCCCGCGTTTGTATGGGTGCGGCGTGGCGCAACGTAAAAGACGGACCGGAATTCGATCAGGTTTTGGAAATGGTGCGCACCATCAACAAATTAGACATGGAAGTATGCTGTACCTTAGGAATGTTAACCGAAAATCAGGCACAGCGTTTGGCCGAAGCCGGATTGTACGCCTACAACCACAATTTAGACACTTCCGAAGAATACTACAAAGAGGTAATCTCTACCCGGGGCTACGAAGACCGTTTGCAAACCATTGAGAACGTACGCAAAACCAATGTAACGGTTTGCAGTGGCGGTATCATCGGAATGGGTGAAAGTATCGAAGACCGTGCCGGAATGCTGGTGGCGTTGTCGACCTTAAACCCACAACCGGAATCCGTGCCGATTAACGCTTTGGTAGCCGTGGAAGGCACACCGATGGAAGACGAAAAACCAGTGGAAATCTGGGAAATGATCCGTATGGTAGCCACAACACGAATCGTGATGCCGGAAACCCAGGTACGTTTGTCTGCCGGAAGAACACAGATGTCCCGCGAAGGTCAGGCGATGTGTTTCTTTGCCGGAGCGAATTCGATTTTTGCCGGAGACAAATTGTTAACTACCCCCAACCCGGATGTAAACGAAGACATGAAAATGTTCGAATTGCTGGGCTTGCAACCGCAAAAACCGTTCATCAAGTTGATGCAGCCGGAAACTGTGGAAGCGGAAGATTCTAAATTCCAGGCTTTGGGTGAAAAACCGAAATGGTCACGCCCGGGGCACACCATCGAAAGAAACTTAGAAGCACAGGCCAAAGGAAAAGAGTGCTGCTAATCTCAAATTTTCTCACAAAAATATATTTACGATACCGTAAAGCTTTCTTAACTTTGCTCTCAGTCCCATTTACTGAGAGCATTTTTTTTGCAAATAATTTTAATCGCCTTTCATGAAGCTACAGTTGACCGAAATCGAGCGTGTAAAAACCATTTCCAAAGAGGATTTTTATAACAATTACGTTAAAAAGCAACGTCCGTTAGTGATTGAACAGCTAACCCAAGACTGGCCTGCTTACGAAAAATGGAAACTGAATTACATTAAAGAAATTGCCGGAGACAAAACCGTTCCGTTGTACGACGACCGTCCGGTTTCCCATAAAGACGGGTTTAACGAGGCACATGCCCAGATGAACATGAGCGAATACATTGACTTGTTACAATCCAAACCCACCAATTACCGTATTTTTCTGTACAACCTGATGCAACAGGTACCACAGCTGCAAAACGACTTTCAATGGCCGGATATCGGATTAAGACTGGTGAAACAGTTGCCGATGCTGTTCTTCGGTGGGGAAAATTCGAAAGTGTTCATGCATTACGACATTGATTATTCCAACATACTGCATTTTCACTTCCACGGTAAAAAACAATGCATTTTGTTTGCTCCGGATCAGACTCCGTATTTGTACAAAGTGCCACATGCCTTAATTTCAAGGGAAGACATTGATTTCGACAATCCGGATTTTGAAAAATGGCCGGCCTTAAAACACGCCAAAGGGCTAATCTGCAATCTGGAACACGGCGAAATGCTGTACATGCCGGAAGGCTATTGGCATTATATGAAATATGTTACCCCGGGATTTTCGATGAGTCTGCGCGCCTTTCCAAGAAAACTGAGCAATCTGTCCAAAGCGGCGTACAACGTTTTTGTAATGCGCCATTTCGACAACCTAATGCGCCGTTACCGCGGCCAACAATGGATCGATTACAAAAACGAACAGGCCATCATCCGTACCCATAAAAACTTACCGCTTACCCCACAAAAAAACCGCTGAAATAACAATTCAAAGCATTTTACAACACCGGAAACCATCGTAGTATACTATGCATTTCCGGCAGCTCATCAAGATTCACATTTTCAACTGCCGAAAAAACCTAAAAAATCCCGAACAAATTCGGGATTTTTTAATTTGTTACCTAATAAAGCACTTTCTTAACAACCGTTGTTCCGTTTTCCAGAAGCACTTTAACCAGCAAGGCTTGTGGTCCCGGTGTAATGTTTCCGAAAGAGGTTTCTAAGAGGTTTATGTTTTTCTTTTCGGAAATCAGCCTGCCCAGCATATCGTAAACCGTTACTTGTATCAATTTAAAATTTGACGAACGTACCGAAAGTCCTGCATTCGGATACACAAACACGGTATTTTCATCTGCTTCCGCCCCGTGGTTGCCTAAAGTCGTATCTGAAAAACGCAACACAAAACGATTGTTAAACGTTCCGGCTTGTGTGGTAAAACTATAGTCCGACTGTTTCAGATTGTGCATCAGGTTTAACCACCGGTCTTCCAAATACACCTGTTGATTTTCCAATACGCCTTCCGCAGCCGCAATGGAAATCGTGTAGCTTTTCTCCACTGCAGAATGAAAGCCCAACGGAACAGTATCGGCTTCCGAAAACGCCGCTCTTCCCTGAATTTTATACTGGCCTTCACCTATCATCGAATAAAAGGCTGCCGGGGTAAGCGTTTTTACATATTCTCCATCGTAACCGTAATCAACAGCCGCACTCGCTTCCGGGAAGAAGCCGACAAGCAACTGGCTGAAAACATTATCTTCTGCAATCATATTCAGCCAAATACGGTCTTTTAACAGTGCATTGCTCTCAGAAGTTTTATAAAAATTCGCATTGGAATAGGCCGCTTTGCGCATGCTGTTCGTAAAAACCACATTCCCGTTAGCCGAAGCATCTACTTCAAAACCCTGCCCGGAAGCAATATAACCCGTTGGCTGCGACGTATTTCCCGTTCCGGTTGCCGAAGTGGCCGTTCCGCCGGATAAATTATAGTACGCAAAATCATTCGGGCTGTAAGACGACCCAGTCAAATTGCCGACATGCGTCCAGAAATAGAGCGTTCCGGAAATCACGCCGGTATTAGCGGTAATAAAATCGTTGGCATAAATAGCCGAAGGATACGGATTTCCGATTAAATTAAAATCGTCGTTGTTTTTCGTATTGTCCTGACTTAAGGTCACCGGCACATTCATAATACCGTTATTCACCCTTCCGGTAAACACCACGTTCTCCTGACGCGGAAAAACACCTGAGGTATTCGCCATAGCCGCATATCCTGTTCCCGGCTGCATCACCTCGGTTTGCGGAGTGAAAATCCAGGCATCGCCGTTATCATCGTGCGTATCGTTGTTGTCATCCCTGAAATTCGCCGCGTTCAACCTGAAAATATGCGATTGCTGCCAAGCGGATAATACGCCTCCAATCGTCGTATTCGCCACCGGTGACGACCAGAACGTATAATCGTAACGATCAAAAGGTGCTGTTGTTTTTCGGATTAAAGTCGTTCCGTTGTTGGTTACGGTTCCGGTATCGTTAATCATCACCAGCGAGCCGGTATTAGCCACGTCCAGCGTTCCTCCGGCATCCACCATTAAATCGTTTACAATCGAAACCACAGTGTTATCGGCAATCGTTACGGTATTTCCGCTTGTGATGGTTAAACTGCAGCACAAAAAATTGCCGTGAAGGGCCGTATCGTAATTGCCGTTCATGATAGCTGCCGTGTATTTGCCGGGAACCCCGTTAGACCAGCTGCTTCCGTTCCAAACCGAAGTAACTGCCCCGCAAACAGCCGCCAATTCCACATAAGTCTGTGAGCAGATGGTTAAGGTATAAGAATTCACCGTGCCAACATCGGCAGCGCCCAAATCGCGGATGCCGATCAACCAGTTGCCCTGCGGATTCATGCCGTTGTACACCGACAAAGGCTGGGCCGGCAAATAGGTTCCGGTAATAGGTGACGCACAAACCATAGCACTTCCCTGATCATCAAAAAGCACGTTCATGTTATCATTATTGGTACAGCTGCGGTTAAAAATATTGATTTGGTTAGTCCCTGACGGATCAACCATGGCTACCTGCAAATCCGAAACATAGGTGTGATTGAGGTTTACCCGAAGGTTCACATCGGAAATTGGTGCCGTGGTCGGGACATTGATTGCTCTCACGGTATAGGCGGCATTGTTATCCGGGATGGCAAATGCCGTATTATACGTATAGTTGTTACAGGTCGTGGCAACAGAATAACCGATGGCAAACGGCTTCGTATTGATGGCATAATAATCGTTGCCGGTAGGTTCAATTAAAAGACGACAATTGGCCGACAACACATCCGGTACCGTAATGTTTTGTGTTCCGTCGTTAGGCGTGTTGGCCAACAGCGTAATCGGGAACGTAACCCCGCCATCCACCGACAATAAAATATTCACATTGGCAGAACCCGCCAGCGCCGTCGTATTGTTTACCAACCAGGTAATCGTCTGGGTACTTCCGATAGCCCAGCTGATTCCCGAAACAGCCTGCGAAGTCACGGCAAACGGTCCATACGCATCATCAAAAAACACGGTCATGTTATCGCTTTCGTTGCAGGCTCCTCCGGTGCGGTTATCGCGTACCGTGAATCTGAAATTCAGGGTTCGGTCTACCCCCGGAACAATCTCCCACATGTTTCCGCCTACGCCGTTGGCCACATGATCGGCTAAATTCGGAAAGCGGCGCACAGGACTTGCGGAAGGCGAAAACGAACGAAAATTAGGCCCTGAGGTTTTGGTGGCGTTCGGATAGGTCGTCGCCGCGGTTCCGATATCCATCTGTTCCCAACAATACGTTAAGGAGGCCAGTCCGTCGGCATCGGTTCCGGTTCCGGTTAATTTGAATGCGGTTCCGATGGGCAGTATTTTATCGGCTCCGGCGTTGGCGGTGGGCACGGCATTCCCGGTAGCCACCACGCTCGGACAGGCTTTCCCTTTGATGTTATTGGTTACCTGCTGAATGCTGATGGCGTGAAAATAAGCATCGCTGTGTGGCTGCACATCTGTAGCGCCCGTAATCCCGGCATAGCCCATAATGGTACTGCCACTGCCCGGTTCCAATTGTGCCACGGCTACCTGAGTGGAATGGGTAAAGGTATGGTTGGCACCAAACTGATGCCCCAATTCGTGCGCCACATAATCGATATCGAAAAAATCGCCCTGCGGAATTCCGTCGGCTGGCGAAGTGTAACCGCTTCCTTTTTGGCCGTTAATGCACACACAGCCAATACATCCGGCATTTCCGCCACCGCCTGTGGCTCCGAAAAGGTGTCCCACATCATAATTGGCTTCTCCGATTACCGAAGTAAGTGTACTCTGCAGTTCGGCATTCCAGTTCGCCATATTTGCCGCATCCGAATACGGATCAGTAGCCGCGTTGGTGTACACCACATTGGCGTTGTTGGCTATGAGTATCAAACGCACGTTAAAATCGTTTTCGAAAACCCCGTTCACGCGGGTAACCGTCGCATTGATGGCCGCCATGGCTCCAGCAACCGTTCCGCCGTGAAAGGCTGTATATTCTCCTGTACAGGACATTGCCAGACGGAAACGGCGCTGTTGCGAATCATCGGCATTGTTCAAAATACCTCGGGCCGCTGCGTCCTGCAGGATTTCTGCTTCGGCGGTACTGCATTGAAACGGTAAACCTGTCGCGTTGTGTCTTCGGTTGAAAACGATGTAGTGGCGGTTGTCGGCGGTTAGCGGATCGATGATTACCGTTCCTTCGTCGGCTTTTCGAATCAGGGCACTGAATCCTTTTGCATCGGAAACGCTGAAACGAATGGTGTGTTTAGGGTTGGTAATCCCAACACCGGCATACGAACGAATGTCCGGGAATTGTGCCTGAAGGGTCGGATCCATAACCGAAGCTTCGGAAACGGCATAGTGCTCCAACTGTCCTTTGTCATCCGGAATGGCAAGGGTAACCGTTGGGGTGGTGCGGTTTAGTACCAAAGGCGCTAATGCGTTTTGCAGTGCCGGTAAATCGAGAGAATAGGTTTGGCAGGCTTGCGGAAACGCTTTTCGGAAAGTGGCTTCCTTTTTTTGCTGTTCAGACCATTGGGTGGTGGTCCAAAGCGATTTCTCCTGGCTCCATAAGGAAACCGCTGTGAATTGCAGCAAGGCAACCAGCAGGATTTTTTTCATTTTTAGTTTTTTAGTTAGTCGCTGCAATATTATTTTATTTTTAACAAAATAACAAGACATTGTGTTAAAAATAACAATACAAAACCATTTGAAACAAAAAAGCGCCAGAATCGAAATCCTGACGCTTTGAAAAAAGTTTATGCTCGTTTTATTAGTACAGTATCTTTTTATCTATGGTCTGACCGTTTTCTAAAGTCACTCTTACAATTAATGCACTTTGTGTTTTGCGAACGGAAGACAATAGTACTTCGTTGGCCGCAACATTTTTCTTGTGTGCAATTGTTCTTCCCAACACATCGTAAACCACCACTTCTTTAATGGCTTCCGCAGTCGATTTCACTACCACACCGTCATTGCCATATACGGTAACCGCATTTGCAGCCGTTTCGAAATCAGACTGTCCTAAGGTTGTATTGGTAAATCTCAACACAAAACGGTCGTTAGCTAAACCGGCCTGATCCACAGTAAACACATACGGATTTACTTTCAGATCATGGATGCTGTTCAACAGACGGTCTTCTAAATAAATGGCCTGACCGGCAGCAAACAATCCGTCTAACGCGCTTAATCCGATGGAGTAGCTTCCGGCAGTCGGTACTTTGATGCCCAGCGGAACACGGTCCTGACTGTCAAACGGCAATGCTCTTCCCTGGATGGCCATTCTTTCATCGTTTAACACCGAGAAAATCGCCATTCCGTTGCCTAGAGCATTGGTAACCGCATCGTATAAACGGTCTTTCCCGTAGGTCGCATTGGTTACATATCCGATTAAGGTTCGGGTAGAGTTATTATTGGCATTGGCCAGATCCAACCAGATTCGGTGTTTTTCATCGGTACCGTTGGCACTTGAAGAATTTTTACCTGTGGCCTGTTTGTAAAACTGTTCGTTGTTGTGGTCCTTGCTTCGCAGTGAATTGTTGAACGTTACGGTTTCAGTCGTGGCCGCGCCGTCATTCATATTGACCATAAAGCTCTGTCCTGCAGCAATAAAACCGTTAAAACCACCTGGTCCGCTTACGGTTCCTGTTCCGTTATACACGATGTAATCGTCTGCAGTATAGTTGTATACAAAACTGTCGTAAACCGGGTTACTGATGGTTGTTGATGGTGTTGTACCGTGCGTCCAGATGCGGACCGCTCCTTCTATATTGGTATTTAAATTCAGGAAGTCTAAAGCTTTGATTGCCGACGGATACGGATTCCCGATTAAATTCCAGTTATCGTCTTTGTTGGTAATAATCGTACCGTTGCTGCCTGTAAAATCTGCTCCGGTGTTATTGGCTCTTCCGATGGTTGGCTGAATCACACCGTTACGCGGTACTCCGGTAAACGTTCTGCTGAAAACATTGCGCATAATGTAACCAACCCCCGGAGCCATAGCCGTGTTTCTCGCTAACAACCAGTAACCCCAACCGCCGTTCGGATTCGCATAAGCAGGATCCCATCGGTAAATATAACCGGTTGCCGGTGTGTTTACCGTATTTACCGGAGACGACCAGTATACATAATCTAAATTATTACCGGTTGTTGTTCTTTCGTAAGTGATGTTTCCGGTATTTACCCCCGCATCGTTAATCTGAACCAACGAACCGTCGTCGCGCACGTTCAGGGTTCCGTTTACGGTAATATCATTTTGTACTTCTATGTAATCCAGCGCTTTAATTTCTAAAGTGAAGGTTGGATTTACCACTAAACTACAACAAGAGAAATCCCCGTGCAGTGACGTATCGTAATTGCCGCTGATGATGGCCGCTTTGCTTAAATCCGGTGTTCCGTTAGACCAAGTTGTTCCGTTCCAGATGGTAGAAGTTGCACCATCTAGCTGAACCGCTTTGGAAGCCACAAAACACGTAGCGGCATTTTCCAACACTCTACAGTAAAACTGATACCCCAATACTCCGGTAATATCAGAGATGCCTAAGGTTGCTGTAGTCGCCCCGGAGTAAATTCCTCCGTTGTTAATTAATGTCCAATCGGTTTGCCCAGGTGCACTGTAATACCATTGATAAACCAATTCAAATCCGCCGGCAAACCCTTCGCTGGCTGTTACACCAATAGTAGCCGTGTTAGCAGAACAAGAGGTAGTAACTACCGGATCGTTGGCTGCTACCGTTGGAGGCACACCGTTATTTGGCAATATCAATCCTGCAGTCGGCTCACAAACACCCGGTCCTAACGGCGTGATATTCCAATCCGAATCCTGATAAGTCGTGCGTGCTATTAACGCCCCTTCTTTACGAACCATGTAATATCCGGCTGAAGGCACATAAGTATGTACATCATCAATCACAACACTGCCATCGGCATTGCGCAATTGAATCTGGTCATTTTGATTGAAACCTGCGTTAATGGTTCCGTTAGTTCCTGCCGGACCACAACCTACCGTATTTACCCGTATGATTCCTAACGCTCCAGGAGCAATAGTTCCGGTTAGGTTAGCATAGTCAATGGCATTGCCATCGCCATAATTACTTGTTCTCCAGATGCTGTAATCAGCCAAATCCACTGTTACCGGAGTTCCGTTGTATAAGGTGATAAAACCGCCATCTCCGGTTCTTTCATCGTGAAGGTCATAAATAATTAAATCCGTTAAAGGCGCGGTGCCCTGACAAGTTGTATTGTCCAGAGTGATTACCGTGAAAACCGTTGTTTTAATCTCACAGCCTCCGGCGTCCTGAATCGAAATACTCCCTGTAGAAGCGCCCACAGGAACCTCCACCTGAAGTGTCGTTGCGGAAATTACTGTAAAAGTAGCCGGAGTACCTCCTAAAGTTACAGTTGCTATAGTTCCAAATCCGGTTCCGGTAAAGGTAATCATAGTTCCCTCGGGTCCTGAAAGCGGACTCATGGAAGTTACAGAAGTGGTTGGCGTACACGTAATAGCCATTCCTGTAATGGTAAAAGTATACGGATTTTCATCCCCATCATTATTGGCAATGTTTATCGTAGCATTACTTGTACCCAAAGCCGTTGGTGTATAATTAATTTCAAAAGTTGTCGAACCTCCTGCCGGTACCGTACCTGCCGGGGCTGAAGATACTGTAAAATCAGCCGCATTGGCTCCGGTAATGGTAACCCCGGTAATGGTTAACGGATCTGTCCCTGTATTGGTAATGGTATAAGTATTAGAAACACTCACCCCTACTAAAGTTGAACCAAAATCGGTAGCATCGGCAACCGTTGGTGTGGTGTCGCCATCAGCTATGGAAATACCGTTTCCTGCTACGTCGATTTCTACGTCGGCTGGTTCACCACAAAACACTTCCACATCGTCTAAACGCCATGGGGCAGTTGTTGAGGAGGTTTTAGTGAATCGAATCCAAACCGTAGCACTATTGGTATAGGCTGACAAATCAACGGTATATTGATCGTAAGAACCTGAAGGAACATTTGAATGATCAAAAGTGGCTACCGTAGCAAAACCCGTGGTCTGAGAAGTTGTTGACACTTCAACTGTCAAGGTTTTAGCAGTCGTATTAGTTGATCTTCCCAAATAAAATTTTAACTGTGCCGGGTTGGCTATCACACTAGTCGTTAGTGACCCGCTATTACTCCCAAAAACAGCAGCAGCAGGACCTGTGTTATAATCGGCAGCAAGTGTACTTCTGGTTACACTTGTTGCTAACCAACCTGTAGGTGGAAAAGTAGCAGAAGTAAAACTATTGCTCAAACAAGGTCCTGTACTTAATGTTATCACCAAAACCTGATTGTCTGAACCCACGCCGTTAGTCGCGGTAATCGTTACGTTAAAACTTCCGGTAACAGTTGGTGTACCCGAAATCACTCCGGTATTGGTATCGATGGTCAAACCTGCCGGCAATCCGGTAGCGTTGTAACCCGTTGGCGTATTGGTCGCTGTAATGGTATAGGTAAAAGGCGAACCCTGAGTACCCGAAGCGGTTAACGCACTGGTAATTACAGGCGCACTGATTCCGGTTCCCTGAATGGCAAACGTATACGGGTTTTCGTTGCTGTCGTTATTGGTAATACTTACGTTCGCCGTTCTCAAACCGTCTGCCAAAGGGTCAAACGTAATGGCAAAAGTTGTACTTGTTGAAGCCGCAATGCTGTTAGAAGGAATCGCCGTTACCGTAAAATCGCCCGCATTTGCCCCGGTGATGGATACATACGGACTCGCACCAGTTAAATTTAAAGCGGCCGTTCCTAAGTTTTCGATAGTAAACGTTTTTACGATAGTTCCCGAAGCGGTAGCCACCGTACCAAAATCGGTATCGTCTGTGGTGTTTGGGGTTACATCGCCACTGGCAATAGTATTGCTATTCCCTAAGATATTGATTTCGGGAACACTTGAACATACAGCAGTATGCGACCCTAAACCAGACACATCATCAATATTGAAGATATCCCACTCCGTTGACAGTGTAGTAAAAGCTCCTACCCCAGTTCCGGTTGGATTAACGGTTACACCGCCACATACATTAGTTTTTCTTCGAAGAGTTTTATCTAAAGTTGTATAACCCCCAGCTGCAGTCCACGCTGTTCCTGGATCGTTTCCGATTCTTCCAAAAATATCTACGTTGGAGTTTGTTGAAACTTTAAACAAAGCCAAAGCATCATCTCCGTTAAAATTTACAGCAGCATTGTTAGTCCCTGCAAAAAGTGTAGCTAATGAATTCTTATAAACAATTACTTGACCGTCAGCTAAAGTTCCCGACAATAAAACATCATTTAAAACGGTTGCGCTTCCATTTGCATACAATCGCAATCTATAATCAGAAAGATTAACTGAAGCTCCAGTACCATTATATATCTCTATATATTTCTCATTATTAGATCCTTCAACATACTCAGAAATAAACAAATCTGTCGCCTGCCCCCAACCTACAACCGAGAACAAAACCGCTAAAAGTAAAAATTTAAATTTCATAGTGTATATGTATATTTTTGTGAAATTTCTTATATTTACAACCCTATTTTTCATTTTTCAGAAAAAAACGGGCGACAAAGGTACGACTTTTTAACAGATTTTCAATCGTCATGCTTTAATTTTGCGTTAAGTTATGAACAGTAATTCCCTGAAAATACATACGATAGCGGAAATCGTCAAAAAGCTTGAGTACTACTGCAGTTATCAGGAACGCTGCCACGCCGAAGTGACGGAAAAATTAAAGACATTTAAACTGTCCGCCGCCGAAATCGACACCATAGTCGTGCATCTGATTGAAAATAATTTCCTAAACGAAGAACGGTTTGCCCAGAGTTTTGCCCGCGGCAAGCACAACGTAAAAAAATGGGGTAAAATCCGTATTGTAAACGAGCTGAAGTGCCGACAGATTTCCCAATACAACATCAACGCCGCCTTAAAGGAACTGCCGGACGAAACTTATTACGCCACCTTTCACGAACTGGCCGAAAAACACTGGAACAGCCTGACCGAAACCCACCCGGCGAAAAAGAAAAAGAAATTCTGCGATTTTTTACTCCGCAAAGGCTGGGAAAGCCCTCTTATTTTAGACAAACTCAACGAATTGGCGCACGACTAAACCGCCTACATCGTCTTTCCGTATAATTTTTACCTCTGGTTTCCCTTTCCTACGGCACGTAAGGCAACACATTGCGCCCTAATTTTTACTTGTAATTAAATGGAATTATTTTTTCAAAAGATTACAAAGTTGCAATCAAATGATCTTTTGAAAACGAAAAATTACAATCTTGTAATCCAATAAAATTTTGAATTCAAAAAATTACAGCCTTTTACGACGTTTGCAACCGAAAAGGAAAAACTACGGACTAAAAAGAAGAAGAAAATTAAGCACGGCGAAGCAGGACACTTACCGCATTCCCGCCAAAACCAACGGCATTGACCAAAATGTTTTTCAGCGGTCGTTTCGGGGTTTGATGTTTTACAAAAGGGACGCCGATAAACTGTTGGTGCTGCAGCATCAGGACCGCCAGTTCCACACTCAGGATGCCCGAAGCGCCAAAGGTGTGCCCGATTTTCCATTTGTTGGTGGTAAGCTGCGGCTGCTGTTCGCCAAACACTTTCTGAATGGCGGCCATTTCCGAAGCATCGCCTTTAATTGTGCCCGGCGCGTGCAGCACGATGGCGTCAACCTCTGTTACCGGCAAATCGCCCAGCGCCATCTGCATCGATTGCTGAAAACAGGCCGCCTCGGTGGAAATGGAAATGCCGTGCTCCAAAATGTCGGTAGCATAGCCCACACCTGCCACATACGCCAGGGCTTTATCCGAAGTACCGCTTTCCAGGCAAAGCATCCCGGCGCCTTCCCCCAATACCATCGTATTTTTGGTTTTGTTCAGGTCAAAAGCGCGACACGGATACTCGGACGTATCGGTGGAATAGATTTTAAGCGCCTGCATCTGGGCCACGGTAAAAGGCGTTAAAGAGGCCTCGCTCCCGCCAATCAGGAATTTATCGGCCATGCCCGAACGCAGCCACGCCACGCCGTTCAGCAACGCATGCAAAGCGGTCGAACAGGTGATGGAATGCGAAATTTCGGGGCCTTTGGCTTTTAAATCGTGCGCCACCCAAGAGGAAATATTTCCCATCGTCGTGGTGGGCGACGCCAACGTAGAGGTTTTTCCGGTAGTGAGGAATTCTTCGTGGTACTGCTCGAAAAGTTCGGTAGCACCCCGCGAAGAACCGATGTTGATGCCGAAGACATCGTGATCGTTCCATCCGGCCTGTTGTACCGCCTGGCGCGCGGCCAAAATCGCGTATAAAACGGAGTTGTCTAAAGATTTGTATTTGTGGTCGGATTGGCGCAGCGCTTTTACCTGTTCGAGTAAAACCCCGGGCAAAGCGGCCACCGGCACCTTTTGCGTACCGATTTGCTTTTCCCTAATTACCGTCGTCGGTTTCAGGTATTCCGCCCAAATGGCTTCGGGTTGGCTACCTAAAGGGGAAAAAGACGCTAAAGCAGTGAGGGCAATCGGTTTCAAAATCAAATTTTTTGCAAAGTTAGCATTCTTGCAATGCCGCTTCTATAGTTTGGTAAATTTTTTCGAGTTGTGCATCGGAAATCACATACGGCGGCAACACGTACACGATATTCCCCACCGGCCGCAGGATAATGCCGTGGTCGATGAAGAAATTGTACAACTTATTTCTAAAACTACCGTAATAGCTTTCGGCACCATCGGTTTTGATTTCCAGCGCCAAAATCACACCAAGCACCCGTGTAGCCGTAACGCGTGGATGGTTTGCAAGTTTTTGCTGAAAGTCGAGGTGCTTTGCATTGATACGACGGAGGTTGTCCTGCATTTCAGCAGTTCCCAACAATTCCATGCTCGCCAAAGCCGCAGCACAACCGGTCGGATTCGCGGTAAACGTATGGCCGTGAAACAACGCTTTGTTCACATCATCATCATAAAAACCGTCAAAAAGTTCCTGGGTAAACGTAGTGATTGCCATAGGAATGGTGCCACCGGTAAGCGCTTTCGACAAACACATCATGTCAGGTTGTTCCGTCAGATAATCGCAGGCAAAGGTTTTGCCGGTTTTGCCGAAGCCGGTCATGACTTCGTCAGCTATGGTGAAAACGTTATGTTTTTTGCAAAGTACCATCAGTTTATCCAGTTCGGCTGCTTCGTACATCACCATTCCGGCCGCGCCCTGCACTAAGGGTTCGAAGATAAATCCCGCAAATTCGTTGGTTTTCAGCAAGGCTTCCAAAGCTTCATAACTGACTTTTTCGTTTCCTGAAGTTGGCAACGGAATGCGCACTACTTCCAACAAAGAGCCTTTAAACGCTTCCGTGAAAAAAGAAATCCCGCTGGCCGCCATTGCCGCAAACGTATCGCCGTGAAAGGCATTTTCAAACGCAATGATTTTGGTGCGCCGTTCGCCTTTGTTGTAAAAATACTGTAAGGCTACTTTGATCGCGATTTCCACCGCAGTCGAACCATTATCAGAGTAGAACAGTTTCTGTTGATTGGACGGCAGCAGTTGCATCAGTTTTTCCGCCACCAAAACCGCGGGCTCGTGGGTAAAACCACCGAACAAAACGTGTTCCAGAGTCGTCAGCTGTCTGTAAATCGCATCAGCTATAACTTTATTGGCATGTCCGTACGGATTGACCCACCAGGAAGCGATGGCATCGATGTAGGTTTTGCCGCTTTCATCCCACAACAAAGCCCCTTCGCCTTTGGTAATCGCAATGTGCGGCGCGGCGGTTTTATGTTGCGTGTATGGATGCCAGTTGTGTTGGATGTCGCGTTCGGAAAGATTCATGTTTTTAGAAGTTACAAGAGATTAGGGATAAGCAAGTTAGGACAATTCCAATAACGTTGCCCTGATTTTATCGGCGTAATAGCGTATTACATTCTGGTCGAAATAGGGTTCGTTTTCGATGCGGCCGAGCATTTGTAAACCGGTTTTTTTCAGGATGATGCTTTCCGATGCCGGGTTTTCGTCGCCGTTGAAAACAATGCCGGCGATGTTAAGTTTTCGGTTTTGCAGGGCTTCCACAGTCAACAGGGTATGGTTGATGCTGCCCAGATAATGACGGGATACTACGATTACTTTATAATCGGGCTGGATTAAATCGATAACGCAATCGGTTTCATTTAACGGAACAAAAACGCCACCGG
The DNA here is from genome assembly GCF_000430025.1 of Flavobacterium suncheonense GH29-5 = DSM 17707. GTDB lineage: Bacteria > Bacteroidota > Bacteroidia > Flavobacteriales > Flavobacteriaceae > Flavobacterium > Flavobacterium suncheonense. The sequence goes on along the minus strand of NZ_AUCZ01000009.1, from coordinate 117,579 downwards.
CACCTTCTATGACCAGATGGTTTTTGCTTTTTGGTTCTTTAATTTTTTTTAAATCGATGCGGATGTTATCCAGCTCTGCAGCCCAATGCGGACTCGCCGGCGTTTGCAGTGCATAGGCGTTGTCAAAAATTCTTGTTTTGGCATTGGTCAGGTACTTTTGGATTTTATGCGCATCGGAATTTTCGAGGTCGCCTGCCTGAATGGGTTTCCAGTAATCGGCCTCGAGGGCTTCGGTGATGATGGCGGAGGCGATGGTTTTGCCTACGTCGGTGCCTATGCCGGTGATGAAGAGTTTCATAATCTTATTTTAGGTGCAAATTACAACAGTTTCGCACATGGATTGCATAGATTGCTATGGTTTTTCTGTCTGAAATTTGTGTAAATCTGTTGTGTCCGTAAAATCAGTGTTCCAAAATATATGGTAAAGGATTATAACTGTATCCGCCATCGTCCGATTAGTATCCCAAAACCAAGCGGCTAAATTCCTGCAACACTGCCGTGATTTCGGCCGTGGTATTGTACCGGTGCAAACAAAAACGCAACCGTTCCTGGCCTTCCGGCACCGTGGGCGAAAGAATCGGTTTGACGTCGAAGCTTTTTTCCTGTAGGGCAGCGGCTATGGTTTTTACCCGTTCATTTCCGGGTATAATTGCACACTGGATTGCAGATTTGCTGTACACGAACAGCGGTTTAAGTCCCAAGAGCAGTTTCTCCTGATTAAAAGCCGTAATGTTATCGGTTAAGTCTGTTATTGCCGATGGGTTTTCAGCCAAATACCGATATGCGGTTACAATCGTGGCCACGGCATGCGGCGACAAGCCCGTAGTATAGACAAAGCTTCTTGAAAAATTAACCAGATAGCTTTGCAAGGCCAAACTTCCCAAAATTGCTGCTCCGTGACAACCCAAGCCTTTTCCGAAAGTCATGATGCGTGCGAAAACCTTGTTCTGAAGCTGCAGGCTTTGGATCAGCCCTTCGCCTTTCCTGCCGAATACACCTAAGGCATGCGCTTCGTCGACCACCAGATAACATTCCTGCTGTTCGCAAAGTTCGGTCAGTACTTCCAGATTGGGCGAATCCCCGTCCATGGAATACACCGATTCGATGACCACATACACCGTGGTCGCCTCATTTTTAAATTTGACCATCTTATCCTGCAAGTCGTCGAGGTCGTTGTGCGCAAACCGATATGCTTTGGCATGGGACAACTGAATGCCATCGCGTATGGAGGCGTGGATGAGTTCGTCGTACAGAATCACATCGCCCCGCTGCGGTACGGCACTGAAAAAGCCCACATTGGCATCGTAACCGGAATTGAAAATCAGCGCGCTTTCGGCTTGGTGAAATTCCGCGATGAAGGCTTCGGCTTCTTCATATAAAGGATGGTTTCCGGAAAGCAGCCGCGAACCGGTGGCTCCGTTTGTCTTGCAGTCGCGCTCGAGCAAGAACTGATGCGTCGCTTCAAAAATGGCTTCGGATTTGGCAAAACCCAAATAATCGTTGGACGAGAAATCGATTAAAGCAGTTGCTTCCGGCAGCTTTCGCAACGAATTATTTTGGAGACGTTGTTCCAGCTTATCGCTTAAGGTTTTCGGAAATGGTTTCATAACTCAAATATAAGTATCTTTTAAAAAAACTACCCTTTACAAAAGCATTTCTGAGCCAAAACAGATACCTTAAACTCATCTGATATCATAAAAAAAGCCCGGCAAAACCAGGCTTTCTTTTTATTTTATTCCCCTGCGAATCACTTCGCTTGGATTAATTGTCTTAGTCGGCTAAAACAATTATTTTATTGTCGTTCATTTCAACGGTTCCCGATGTGATAGGCAACCAGTAGGTCTGCTCGTTTACTTTGTTGAATTTCTCCACAAATTCTTTAGCAATCTTAAGGTTGGTTCCCACGATTTTCACGTATCCTTTTCCTAAAAGGGACACGATCGCCGCGTGGTTGTTTAACATCTGGAACTCACCATTTACTCCCGGAACCGCTACCGAAGTAACTTCTCCTTTGAATAATGTGGCTTCGGGTGATACAATTTCTACAATCATATTCTTTAGTTTACAGTTTACAGTTTACAGTTGTCAGTGACTGTTCACTGCGACTGCTTACTGCTTACTAGATTATGCTTCTGCTAACATTTTTTGTCCAGCCTCGATTACCTCTTCGATGGTACCTTTCAAGTTGAACGCTGCCTCCGGTAAGTGGTCTAACTCCCCGTCGATAATCATGTTAAATCCTTTGATTGTATCTTTGATATCAACCAATACCCCTGGGATACCGGTAAACTGCTCGGCTACGTGGAACGGCTGAGACAAGAAACGCTGTACACGACGTGCTCTGGATACGGCTAGTTTATCTTCTTCAGACAGCTCTTCCATACCTAAGATCGCGATGATATCCTGTAATTGTTTGTATTTCTGTAGAATCTCTTTTACTCTTTGGGCACAAGCATAGTGCTCTTTTCCTAAAATTTCCGGAGTTAAGATACGGGAAGTAGAATCCAGTGGATCTACCGCCGGGTAAATACCTAACTCAGCAATTTTACGGGACAATACGGTAGTAGCATCCAAGTGGGCGAAGGTTGTAGCCGGCGCCGGATCCGTTAAGTCATCCGCAGGTACGTAAACCGCCTGTACGGATGTAATGGAACCTTTTTTAGTGGAAGTAATACGCTCCTGCATCGCACCCATCTCGGTTGCTAATGTTGGTTGGTATCCTACCGCAGATGGCATACGCCCTAATAACGCAGACACCTCAGAACCCGCTTGCGTAAAACGGAAGATATTGTCTACGAAGAAAAGTACGTCTTTCCCCTGTCCTTCACCAGCTCCGTCGCGGAAATACTCAGCGATAGAAAGACCAGATAAGGCTACACGGGCACGGGCACCAGGCGGCTCATTCATCTGACCGAATACAAAAGTCGCTTTAGACTCTCTCATGCCTGGTTTATCCACTTTGGATAAATCCCATCCTCCGTTTTCCATAGAGTGCATGAAATCATCACCATATTTGATAATGCCTGACTCTAACATCTCGCGAAGCAAGTCATTTCCTTCACGCGTTCTTTCCCCTACTCCTGCGAATACGGAAAGACCACCGTGACCTTTTGCAATATTGTTAATCAACTCCTGAATCAATACGGTTTTACCTACTCCGGCACCCCCGAACAAACCGATTTTACCTCCTTTTGCGTAAGGCTCAATCAAGTCGATCACTTTGATTCCTGTAAATAAAACTTCTGTGGAAGTTGACAAATCTTCGAATTTTGGAGCCGGTCTGTGAATTGGCAAACCGTTCTCGCCATCTTTCGGCAAATCGCCAAGACCGTCAATAGCATCACCGATTACGTTGAAAAGACGTCCGTAAATATCTTTACCAATCGGCATTTGGATTGGTGTACCCAAAGCTACCACTTCCTGACCTCTTGACAAACCGTCTGTAGAGTCCATGGAGATGGTACGTACTGTATCTTCACCAATGTGAGACTGTACCTCAAGTACCAATTTTGAACCATCGTTTTTAGTAATTTCCAAAGAATCATAAATCTTAGGAAGCTCGGCGTTTTGTGTGTTGAAAACCACGTCAACAACAGGTCCGATAATTTGTGCAACTTTACCTGTAACTTTAGACATTGCTTATGTATTTATTAAACAGCTATTTACGTTTTATGAAAAAACCTCTTTTTTCAGAGCGCAAAGATAGTTTTTTATATACTAATAAACCAACTTAATTTTTGAATTTTTTCCATTAAAAAAGCGGATGTGAGAATCCGCTTTATATTTTTATTCAACCGTAACCGATTTCGCCAGGTTTCTCGGCTGATCGACATTACAGCCGCGCATCACCGCAATGTGATACGACAGCAATTGCAACGGAATGGTCGCCAATAAAGGGGTTAAGGCTTCGGCCGTATCTGGAATTTCAATGATGTGATCAGCTAATTCTTTTACCTGTACATCGCCTTTGGTTACTACCGCAATAATTTTTCCGCTTCGGGCTTTAATTTCCTGAATATTGCTCACTACTTTGTCGTAATGGTTCTGTTTCGGCGCAATGACCACCACCGGCATGTGCTCGTCGATTAAGGCGATTGGCCCGTGTTTCATTTCGGCAGCCGGATAGCCTTCGGCATGGATATAGGAGATCTCCTTTAATTTCAGTGCGCCTTCCAAAGCTACCGGGAAATTGTAACCGCGTCCTAAATACAAACAATTTGGCGCGTCTTTATAAATAGTGGCAATGTTTTTAGCTACTTCATTGGTTTGCAGGGCTTCCTCGACTTTTTCAGGAATCAGTTCCAGCTCCAACAGATAACGCTGGTAATCCGAATTGTTCATGGTTCCTTTCGCTTTAGCCAAACGAAGGGAAATCAGGGTTAATATCGTAATCTGAGTCGTGAACGCTTTGGTGGACGCCACTCCGATTTCCGGACCGGCATGCGTATACGCTCCGGCATGGGTTTCGCGGGAAATAGAGGAACCAACTACGTTACACACGCCGAAAACGAACGCCCCTTTTTCTTTGGCTAACTTAATGGCTGCCAGGGTATCCGCCGTTTCTCCGGATTGTGAAATCGCAATTACCACATCGTTCTCATTGATGATCGGGTTGCGGTAACGGAACTCGGAAGCGTATTCCACTTCTACCGGAATTCTGGCAAATTCTTCGAAAATGTATTCCGCTACCAAACCGGCATGCCAGGATGTTCCGCAGGCTACGATTAAAATACGGTCGGCATTCAGGAATTTTTCCAGATTGTCTTCAACGCCGGCCATCTGAATAATGCCTTTGTTGGCCAGCAAACGTCCGCGGTACGTATCTTTAATCACACTCGGCTGTTCGTAGATTTCTTTCAGCATGAAGTGGTCGTATCCGCCTTTTTCAATCTGTTCCAGATTCATCTGCAACTGCTGAATGTACGGATTTACCAAAGTATCATCTTTGATACGACGTACTTTCATCGGCTTGTCCAAACGCACAATGGCCATTTCTTCGTCTTCCAGATAAATCGCATTGTTTGTATATTCAATAAACGGCGAAGCGTCTGAAGCCACAAAAAACTCATCTTCTCCAATTCCTATAGCCAGCGGACTTCCCAAACGGGCCACGACCATTTCATTGGGCTTCTTTTTATCCATCACCGCAATCGCATAGGCTCCAACCACTTGGTTTAGCGCTACCTGCACGGCTTTCCCTAATTTAAGATTGTCTTTTTTCTGTACATCCTCAATCAGGTTGACCAATACTTCGGTATCGGTGTCGGATTTAAAAGTATAGCCGCGGTTGATTAGTTCTTTTTTTAACGGCTCGTAGTTTTCGATAATCCCGTTGTGGATGATTACCAATTCGCCGGAATTGGAAAAATGCGGATGGGAATTCACATCGTTCGGCACACCGTGCGTCGCCCAACGCGTATGACCCATACCCATTTTACCGGTAAGACTGATTTCTTTTTCGGCTTTTGCTTCCAAATCGGAAACTTTGCCTTTGGTTTTGGAAAGTTTAAAATCTCCTCCTTCATACAATACCACACCGGCACTGTCGTACCCGCGGTATTCCAATCTTTTCAATCCTTTGATGATCACAGGATAGGCTTCTCTGTGACCTATATATCCAACAATTCCACACATGCTCTAGTCGGGTTTTGTATAATAAATCTCTAATTTAAGTCTTTTTTCTATATCGGTACTGGTCGGACCGTGTAAAATCGTACCCAATGGGTTAATTACAGACGAAACCGGCACAATTGATTGCGGCAGTTGTCCTGGCAAAGGTCGCAAATAAGCATTCGATATTGTATTGATGTTTTCGGTTACAACCAAACCTAATCTGTAATTGGTGGAATCGGCATTTTTAATACAGCTCTTTAGATATTCCGTAATCCGAATCTTGTATTTAATTCCTCTTTCGTCTGCATCTTTTTCAATAATCCCGCCGTACCCTTTCTTGTTTAATTTAGGATTTGAACTGTTAACCGAAGCATCGGCATAGTAATCCGCAATCGGCTTTTTGTTCTTTGCATCATACAGGTAAATCCTGTCCGGTTCATAGGTTGACATTCCCATCATTGTAGCGGAATTATCTATATAAAATGTAAGATTGGCTTCATTTATCAACCATTTTTTCGCAATAATGTCTTCGAGATTGTCCGGCTTTGTACCTTCATCAGGACCATCTGCTCCAAAAACATCGATATAGGCCACGGAACCACTTCCTCCATTCAAGTACAAACGATCGCTTGATACCGGTAAAGTATAATCTGTGTCAAAAAAATTAATCGTATTCCCTTTTAAATTCATTCTGAACGTTTTATCCTGTCTTACAGGGTCTGTTTCAGGATTATTGTCTAGGTCATACTCAGCCGAATATTCTATTCTAACAAACCCCTTGGAAAAATCAAGAATTGCTTTTGCTCCCTGCCCCGGTTCAATTTCCTCAACCTGAAAATACAACCCTCTGAAATATTCTTTAAAAGCATTGTTATTCAGCAATTTATCAGCAGGCGCCTGAAGTATTCTTTTCTTAAAAAATTCTTTGTTAAGGTTTACCCAAATACCCGGAGTAAAACGTTCAACCACTACACGGGCTGATATATCTGTTTGATCATCCAGAACAACACCTGATGAATTCACATATTGTCCCATTCCGTCCGTTTTGTAAATAACATGCTCCTTAGGATCAAACCAAAACTGAAGGTTTTCACTTTGGTTGTCACTATCATTAAGATACATCCCATTTACTATCGAACCTCCTGAACCGTCATGACCGCGCTTATTGTTTTCAACTTTTGCTTTCTCATCGGAATAATGCCTCGCTACACCTTGCGGATCATTTTGATCGTAATCTCCCAGATAATATCCATTCTCATATATTCTGAGTTTGAATTTCTGATCATCTCCGTAAACTGATTTCCTCTTGTATGTTTTTACTCCTTCACTATCTGTACCGGTCTCTTCACTAAAAATGGGAACATACAACCAAACCGAATCAATTTCCTGATTAATACCAAAATTTTTACCTGTTGAAGGAAGCTCAACCTGGGTTACAAAATGCGACGCAGTCTTACCAAATACGCCATTTGTATAAACCCCTAAAGAATTTAATTCCAAATTATTGGACTGAACCGCACCGGTCATCACATTCTCTGCCACAACCTCATACTCCGTTTTATCAAAATCGAAATAATTTTCCCCTACAATGTCCGACCCTATCGTATTAAAATCCTTATCACAGGAAACCAAAGAAAAGGTCATTACTGCAAACAGCAATCCCTTTGTTAGCAATGATTGTTTATTCATCGTTTAATTTTAATTATAAAACTTGATTTTTATAGAAAGCCGTATACGCTTCCGCAAATTTATCTTTTGGCACGAAAGGTAAAAAAGGTTTGCCTGATGTTTCTATAAATTTTGTTAAACTTGACGACACGTCTTCCGAAGCCACAATCACCGCATCCGAATGCAGTATGGAAGTCTTCATGATGTTCTCAAAATTCGGAACCGCCAAATCTTTTACCGATTCTTCCGGCACATTGTCGAACATCACTTTGTTCATCATGGTCTGATCGAGTGTTCCGTCAAAAGACTGTCCGTAAACCGACGTAACAATTTTGGTATCGGAAAAAAGCGCCTCATTCTTGTAAAAATGCTTCATGTACACCGGCAACATAGCGGCCAGCCAACCATGCACGTGGATAATATCCGGCACCCAGTTCAGTTTTTTTACGGTTTCCACCACGCCTTTGGCAAAGAAAATGGCTCTTTCGTCATTATCCGGATACAAAACACCTTCCTCATCGGTAAAGGTGGCTTTGCGTTTGAAATATTCGTCGTTATCGATAAAATAAACCTGAATGCGTTCTTTCGGAATCGACGCAACCTTAATAATCAGGGGCATATCCATATCGTTCACCACCAAATTCATCCCCGACAAACGGATAACCTCATGCAGCTGATGCCTGCGCTCATTGATATTTCCATATCGCGGCATAAAAATTCGTATTTGCCCGCCCTGATCGTTAATCATTTTCGGCACGTCATACGACATTAAAGAAACTTCATTTTCAGCTAAGTAAGGCACTACTTCAGATGATACATACAATATCCTCTTATCTTCCATTTGTATTTTTATTTTAGTAATAGGTATAAAAAACATGCAAAATTACAAAAATTTATGCAGTTGTTTAACAAAATAGTAAGTTTGCATAGAATTTAAATCAGAAGCAAATGTCCGTCTTCACCAAAAAGTCCGATTTAACGGCACGCCTGGACCGTCTTAAAAATCCCAAAACCAAAATCGGCTTTGTCCCTACCATGGGTGCTTTGCACGAAGGACACCTTTCCTTACTGAAGGAGTCCTTAAAAAACAACGGCATTACCGTTGTGAGCATATTTGTAAACCCCACACAGTTTAACAATGCCGAGGATTTAGAGAAATATCCGAGAACCTTAGACCGTGATGTCGAAAAAATAAACAACCTCTCCAAAGACATTTTGATTTATGCCCCTTCGGTTGAGGACATCTACGAAGGCAATACCGTATCGGCTGCATTTGATTACGACGGCCTGGAGTTGCAGATGGAAGGCGCGCACCGTCCCGGTCATTTCGACGGCGTGGGTACCATTGTTAAAAAACTGTTTGAAATTGTTCAGCCCGCCAATGCGTATTTCGGTGAAAAAGATTTTCAGCAACTGCAGATTGTAAAAAAGATGGTGGAAAAACACCAACTGCCCGTAACCATTCACGGCTGCCCGATTCACCGCGAACCTAACGGCCTGGCGATGAGTTCCCGCAACGAACGTCTTTCTGCCGAAGCCCGGAAAGAAGCTGCCTTAATCTACCGGATTCTGAAAAATGCGAGAAAAAAATTTGAAAAGCAATCCGCAAAAGAGGTAACCGAATTTGTTACCCGAGAGTTTCAGAAACACCCGAATTTTCAGCTGGAATACTTTGAAATTGCCGATGAAGCCACCTTGCTGCCGTGCATAAGAAAAAGCAAAACAAAGAAATACCGCGGTTTTGTTGCGGTTTTCATAAACAACGTACGATTAATTGACAATATTTCATTAAATTGATATAACTTTGCAACATGTTAATTCAAGTTGTTAAATCCAAGATTCACCGCGTAAAGGTGACTGGAGCCGATTTAAACTACATCGGAAGTATCACCATTGACGAAACTTTAATGGAAGCTTCCAACATTTATGAAGGCGAAAAAGTATCCATCGTAAACCTGAACAACGGAGAACGTCTGGAAACGTATGCCATCAAAGGACCCCGAAACAGCGGTGAAATCACTTTGAACGGACCGGCAGCACGAAAAGTGCACAAAGGCGACATCATCATCATTATTGCTTACGGAACACTTACCTGCGAAGAAGCGAAAACCTTCAAACCTTCAATCGTGTTTCCGAACGAAGAAGACAATTCACTTACCTAGTTTGAACGAAAAACTAAAAAAAATACTGAGCATAGGACTCCCACTTCTTTTGGGGGTCTTTTTGGTTTTTTACACCTACAGCCGTTTTACGCCGGAACAGCTCGAAGAAATGAAAGGCTATTTTCGCAATGCGGAATACGGCTACATTGTCATTTCCTCCGTTTTTTCGGTTATCAGTTTAGCGGCCCGTGGCTATCGTTGGCGGTACAGCCTGGAACACATGGGCTATCTTTCCGATTTTAAAACCAACTTTTCCGCCGTTAACATCGGCTACCTGATGAATTACACCGTCCCGCGTTCCGGAGAAGTTTCCCGTGCCCTGGTACTTAAAAAATACAACGACATACCGTTCGACAAGGCTTTCGGCACCATTATTGCCGAGAGGGTTATCGACCTTTTTATTCTCATCACCTTCATACTGACGGCCTTGTTGTTACAGTTTGATCAGTTGTATGCCTTCATTTCCGAAAAAATACCGGTGCAGAAACTGATGTATTTAAGTATTGTCGGAGGTTTCGGGTTTGTAACCGCCGTTTTACTCTTCATCTACTCCAGTTGGAAACCGGTTCTGTTTATCAAAGAGAAAATTGCCGGTTTGGCGGAAGGTTTGTTCAGCACCTTCAAAATGCCCAACCGCGTTCCGTTTTTAAGCTATACAGCGGTCATCTGGATTTCGTATGTTCTGACGTTTTACTCCGCGATTTTTGCCCTACCGGAAACCAGCAGTATCGGATTCGGAACCATCGTAACGGCTTTTGTCGTGGGAAGTTTGGCGGTTACGTTTACCAATGGCGGCTTTGGCGCTTTTCCGCTGATGATTGCCCAGATTCTGGTGCTTTACAACATCCCGGAAACCGCAGGAACCGCTTTCGGATGGATTTTATGGACCTCACAAACCGCTTTGGTGGTGCTTTTAGGCGGGCTTTCCTTTTTACTTTTGCCAATATTACAACGGAAAAAATAATTTGCTATATTGCTGTTCTATTTTCAACAGCTTAACGACGTAAATTATGAAATCTAAAGTATTGCTATTGTTGGCCTTTATGGCAAGTTCCGTGTTTGCACAGCGCATCGATCAGCCTTTCGAATCCCAAAAACTGGGCGGTCCGCGCGACGTTACCATCGTATTGCCTCCCAATTACGAAGCCAACAAAGACAAAAAATATCCTTTATTTGTAGTTTTAGACAGCGATTACCTGCTGGATCCTGTTATGGGAACCATGAAATACGGTGCTTATTGGGATGATTTGCCCGAAGTGATTCTCGTCGGGATCAACCAGAACAAAGCCAACGAACGCGAATACGACTCCCAGTTTGACGAAAACGGATTACCTACCGGCGAAGGCGCCAAGTTTTTCGAATTCTTAGGAATTGAACTGATCCCTTATATCGAAAAAAGTTTCCGGGTAGCGCCTTATCGTCTGATTGTAGGACACGACATGACGGCCGGATTCTTAAACGCTTATCTGTATAAAGATAACCCGGTATTCAATGCGTATCTGTGTCTGAGTCCGGATTTGGCGGAAGAAATGGAAACCCGTATCCCGGAGCGTTTGAAAATCATGAAAAAACCGATTTTCTTCTATCTTGCCACGGCCGACGGGGATTTGAAAAAAGACCGCGAACGCATCAAAGTCATGGAGGAAAACCTGAAAACCGTACAATCCGACTTTGTTAAAACCGGTTTCGACGATTTTAAAAACACTTCGCATTATTCTTTGGTGCCGAATGCCATCAACAACGCTATTTTCGCCATTTTCGACGGATACCAGCCGATTTCAATGAACGAATTTCAGGAAAAACTGGCCAAGATGGACAAAGGCCACACCCAATATTTAGTCGACAAATACACGGCGATTGAGAAAAAATTAGGATTTATGCCGAAAATCCGCCTGAGCGATTTCAAAGCGATTGAAGCCGCCATCATGAAAAACAAAAACTACGAAGATTTCATGCCTTTATCGGATTTAGCTAAAAAACACTATCCGAAAACCATGCTGAGCGAGTATCACAAAGCCATGTTTTATGACAACACCGGCGAACCTGCCAAAGCCCAAAGAGCCTTTATGGCCGCCTTCGGTCTTACCGAAATCCGCGACTTAACCAAAGACATGATGCTGGAACGCGCCGATGCCATCAAAGGTCAACTGAAAAAAGGCAAAGACAAGAAAAACAAAAATCAGGAGGAAGTAGTGGAAGAACCTGTGGAAACACCGACTGAAACTCCAGCCGAAGAACCAAAACAATAAAATGGCCAAAATTAAAACCTCCTTTTTTTGCCAGAGCTGCGGCACCCAGTTTGCCAAATGGCAGGGACAATGCACCGCCTGCAAAGAATGGAATACTATTGTTGAAGAAATCATCCAGAAAGAGGAAAAAGTTGCCTGGAAAACCGAAACATCACCGGTAAAAAAAGCAGCGAAACCTCTGAAAATAAAAGAAATCGATTCTGCCGAAGAAATCCGGATGGACACCACCGACGGGGAGCTCAACCGGGTTTTGGGCGGCGGATTGGTGCCGGGCTCTTTAACGCTTTTGGGCGGCGAACCGGGCATCGGAAAAAGTACGCTTTTGCTGCAGATTTCTTTGAAACTGCCTTACAAAACGCTTTATGTTTCAGGGGAAGAAAGCCAGAAGCAAATCAAAATGCGGGCGGAACGGATTGAAGCCGACACCGACAATTGTTATATTTTAACCGAAACCAAAACCCAGAACATTTTCCGTCAGATTGAAGAAATCCAGCCGGAAATCGTGATTATCGATTCGATTCAGACTTTGCATACAGATTACATTGAATCGTCGGCGGGAAGCATTTCGCAAATCCGGGAATGTACCGCAGAGCTGATCAAGTTCGCCAAAGAAACCAATGTTCCGGTGATTTTAATCGGCCACATTACCAAAGACGGGAACATCGCCGGGCCGAAAATCCTGGAGCACATGGTCGACACCGTGTTGCAGTTTGAAGGCGACCGCAACCACATTTACCGCATCCTGCGTTCGCTGAAAAACCGCTTTGGTTCCACCGCCGAATTGGGAATTTACGAAATGCAGGGCTCCGGTTTGCGCGAAGTGGCCAATCCGTCCGAAATTCTGATTTCCCATAAAGACGAAGAGCTGTCCGGTACCGCCATCGCCACCACGTTAGAAGGTATGCGCCCTTTAATGATTGAAATTCAGGCTTTGGTTTCCACCGCGGTTTACGGTACGCCGCAACGCAGTACTACCGGTTACAACGCCAAACGTCTCAACATGATTTTAGCGGTGTTGGAAAAAAGAGCCGGTTTCCGATTAGGGGCTAAAGACGTGTTTCTGAACGTAACCGGAGGCATTTCCGTAGACGATCCTGCTATTGATTTGGCGGTAGTAGCCGCGATTTTATCTTCAAATGAAGACATTCCGGTAGGCAAAGATGTTTGTTTTGCGGGTGAAGTTGGCCTTTCAGGAGAAATCCGTCCGGTAAACCGGGTGGAACAGCGCATACAGGAAGCCGAAAAATTAGGCTTTTCGACCATTTTCGTGTCCAAATACAACAAAATTGCCCTGAAAAATACTCTGATTGACATTAAAATGGTCGCGAAGATTGAAGACGTAGTGGAACAGTTGTTTGGATAACCTTAAAAAAATACTCATGAAAACTAAATTGCTTTGCTTTTTTTTCTTCGTTTTGCTGCTGGTTTCCTGTGACAAAAATTCGGTATACAGCAAACTCGACCGCAACTTTGAAAGCAACCGTTGGCAATCCGACGAGGTAAAAACCTTTGAATTTACCATTGAAGACGATTCCAAAACGTACAATCTCGAATTACAGTTCAGCCACATCTACGATTATCAGTATGAAAAAGTGCCGCTGAACATCACACTTACAGGGCCAGACGGTACTGTCGCGCCAATTCCGTTCGAACTGATTATTAAAGATGCTTCCGGAAAACAACTGGCGGATTGCACCGGCGACATGTGCGACCTAATCGTTCCGCTGCAGCAAAATGTGAAACTGGCCAAAGGAACGTATCAACTTACCGTTTCCCAAGCCTTTAAAAAACCGTACCTTCCTAATGTGCTGGCGCTTGGTCTTAACGTAAAAATTGTTCCGTAATTTAGGAAATCATGAAATCCATACCCGAAATCCTGCAGATTATCAACCGCTTTCACGAATTGGGCGAAACGGCTCAGGCAGGTGAATTTCTGATTCAGCAATTCGGTTTGGAACAACCCAATTTCAAAGGTTTTGAATACCGGGAAGCCGCCCGCCCGGATTTCATCCTGATGACTACCGAAGGTGCTTTCGGCGAACCGCAAATCATCCGCTTGCCTGAAAACGCTTTTGAATTTCCGTTGGACCTGATTCTGAACCTGATTGCCCACGAAATGGTGCATGTCATTCAGAAATCGGCAGCAAATCAGGTATTGGACAAAAACGAACGGGAATGGCAGGCGTATTACGAAATGTTGTTTCACAAAATTTTTCCGAAGATTCCGGAATGTTCCGATTTCCACAAAAAATTCTTTGCCGACAAGGCTTTTGAGTACTACAAACGCATGGGAGAAGGTTCCGAACTGCAACAAAAATACGCGAATCAGAAGCTGGAAGTGGAAAATTTAGTAGCTTCGCTTTCCTAAACACACAACATTCTCGATCGGCATGAGAACCAAAAAGCAAAAGTTTTTCCTGTTTCTGAAGATTGTAGCCGCGCTCTTAGCACTGCTTTTGGGCGGCCTGTACTTTTTTCGGGACAGCCTGCTGCAACAAGTCCTCCGCAAAGCCGAAACGAAATTTGAACAAGAGTATAATTGCCAGTTTTCCGTAAAACAGGCCAATTTTAACGGTCTTTCCGAAGTGGAACTCCACAACCTGATTCTGGTTCCGAAAAACGCCGATACGCTTTTAGCCGTTCGGAAAATCAAAACGAGTTACAGCCTTTTCGAACTGTTTACCGGCGATTTGCAGCTGAAAAACCTCGAAATGAACCACGGATTCATCCAATTGGTCAAAAACAAAAACGGCCGCAATTTTGACGCTTTCCTCAAACGCGACAACGAAGAAAAAGCAACTGAAAAACGCCATTACGCCAAACTCGCCTATCGCCTGTTAAACAAGGTTTTAAATCTGGTGCCTTCGGAAATGCAACTGGATAATTTGTCTTTACGTATGGATGACATGGGCCGGAAAGTAGTGCTCCACCTAAACGATTTGCGACTGGAAAACCATCAGTTGCAATCTGAAATTCAGGTGAAAACGAACACTTTGGTCCAACACTGGAAGATTAGCGGTTTTGCCGATCCGCGAGCCAAAAAAGCCGATCTGAAATTCTTCAGTGGCGACACGACCAAAATTCAAGTGCCATATATCGACGAACGTTTCGGTTTGAAATCGAGCTTTGACAACATCCACATCAAACTGGACAAACTGGAAATGGAAAGCGGCGAACTGCACATCGACGGGTTTACCTCCATCGAAAATTTTACGCTCAACCATCCGAAAATTGCCAAAAAAGACGTGGTTATTGCGAACGCCCGGTTTGATTACCGGTTCTTGTTAGGTCGTGATTTCATTTCGATTGACAGCACGTCCTCCGCTCAACTGAATCACATCAAAGTGAAACCGTTTGCGGAATACAATACCGAAGAAGACACAATTTACAGGCTGAAAGTCGCGATTCCGAAGATGAACGCACAGGATTTTATCACTTCCCTGCCCAAAGGCCTGTTCACCAATTTTGAAGGTATGGAAACCGAAGGGAATTTTGACTATCAGCTCGATTTCGCATACAACAAAAACAAACCGGACGACCTGATTTTTGACAGCAAACTCAACAAAGAAAACTTGCGCATTACCAAATACGGCGCCGCCAATCTGGCCAAACTGAACGGCGAATTCACCTACCGTGCCATCGAAAACGGTGTGGAACAACGCCCGATTTTAGTGGGAGCCGCCAATCCGAATTACACGCCGCTGGACCAGATTTCGCCTTATCTGGAAAAAGCAGTGCTCACCAGCGAAGATCCGTCATTTTTTCACCATCGCGGGTTCATCAACGAAGCGTTTAAACAGTCGATTGTAAAGAACATCCGAACCAGAAAATTTGCCCGAGGCGCAAGTACCATCAGCATGCAGTTGGTGAAAAACGTGTTCTTAACACGGGAAAAAACGCTTTCGCGGAAACTCGAAGAAATCCTGTTGGTGTATATTCTGGAAAACAACCGCATCGCCTCCAAATCCCGCATGCTGGAAGTGTATTTTAACGTGATTGAATGGGGACCGAACGTGTACGGCATTGGGGAAGCTTCGCAGTTTTATTTCCAGAAAAGACCAAGTGATTTAACTTTAACCGAATGTTTGTACCTGGCCTCGATTGTTCCGAAACCGAAAAAATTCATGTGGCAGTTTGACGATCAGGGCAATCAGAAACCGTATGCCGTAAAAAACCAACGCTTTATCAAAAACCTGATGCTGCGCCGCGCTTTGATTACCGAACAGGACACAACAGGACAATCCGTTCCGGTATACATTTCGGGCAGGGCGCGTTCGTTTTTAAAACTCAAAACCTTGGTGGATTCCACCGCTGCGGATTCACTGCGTTTTGATCCGGATGAGTTTGATTTTTAGCTTTTATTAACCCCAAAGCTTACAAAGAAAGTGCTAGGGACACAAAGTTTTTACCTTTCCGGAATATTTAATCCGTTTAAATCTGTAAATCCGTGTTTTCCGTGTACCTTTTCGCGATATGTTTATTTGAAGTTCCGCAAAAACTCTTCTTTATACGTTGGCGAAATTTCAATTTCGGCACCGTCGTTCAGCATGATATAACCGCCTTTGTTGTACGATTTCACAAAGTTGATGTTGATGATGTGCGACTTGTGCACCCGCAGAAACGGGAACGGCAGTATCTCCGAAAAATGCTTCAGGAAACGACAGACCATTTTTTTACTGCCATCGGCCAAGTGCAAATCTGTAAAGTTCCCGTTGCCCCGCAAGCGGACGATGTCTTCCATTTTCACCACTTCAAAACCTTCCAAGGTCGGTAAAATGACCTGTTTTTTCTCGGGTTGTGTTTCGCGGAAATTCTCTACGATGATTTTATTGCGGTTGAAAATTTCATTATTCAGAATATGCTGCTGTACTTTGTTGACCGCTACAATCAATTCCTCAATACTAATCGGTTTCAGCAGATAATAGGCCGCGCTTTGGTTGAGGGCTTTCAATGAATATTCCGAAAAAGCAGTCACAAAAATCGTTTCAAACTGTAAGTTTTTACAAGCTTCTAACACATCAAACGCGTTTCCGAAGGGCATTTCCACATCCAGAAACACCAATTGTGGTGTCAGGTCGTGCAATAGCGGCACGGCTTCCTTAATGTTTTGCGCTTCGCCTATTACTTCCACCTGCGGACAGTATTTCCCCAGATAGTTTCTGAGCACTTCGCGCGCGGCGGCTTCGTCTTCTACAATTACGGCTCTTATTTTCTGAATGGTCATTTTATTCGTTTTTAGAAACCTGTTCGGTTTACATCATACTTTATCAAGCAAAGGAAACGTTAAGGTGACAATGGTTCCGGTAGTTCCACTGTTTTTTTCGGTGATGGAAAAACCAATATTCGTTTTGTACAGTTCGTTCAACAGATTAATACGCTCTTTGGTATTGGTTACGCCTCTGGACTGATGCACTTTCTGGTTGCGGGTTTTCAGGGCGGCGCTTTCGGTCAGGCCGATGCCGTTATCGTCTACAATTACCGATACTTTTCCTCGGTTCAGCTCGAATTTCAGCAATAACAAACCTTTGGTTTCGCGATACCGCAAGCCGTGCCAGATCGCGTTCTCCAGATGCGGCTGGATGAGCATGTTCGGCACTAAAGTCGTTTCGGTATCCAGCGCATCGTCCACTACAATCTGATAGTCGAATTTGTCCTGAAAACGTAAGTGTTCCAGATTCAGATATTTTTTCAGTTGTTCAATTTCGTTGCTCAGGCTGATAAAATCCTTGTTCGAATTTTCCATCATGTTGCGCATCAGGTGGGAATACGAACTCAGGTATTTGTTGGCTTCCAGCTCTTTGTTCTGCGAAATGAACTGGTTCACGCTGTTCAGACTGTTGAAAATAAAATGCGGATTCATTTCCCGGCGTAACGACTGCAACGCGATTTCCTTGTTTTTGGTTTTGATGGAATACAGCGCTTTTACAATCAGTCCGACCAAAAGCAGTAAAAGTAACAGCGAACCCAAAAGCACATAATTAAACGTGTTTTTCTTGGCGATGAGTTCATCTTTCAGGGCTTTTTCCTTTTCCAGCTGGCGGATTTTCTCCTCGGTTACCTGAAAAGTTTTTTCATCAATCAAGGAACTGTCGTTGCGGATGAGTTTGTCAAAATTCTGAAAGAAATCATCATACAAAGCAATGCTTTCCTTGTCTTTGCCGTGGGTTTTGTAGTACTGAAGCAATTGCAGCAGACTGTTTTTTACCTCATCGGTTTCACCTTGTTGCAGCGCTAAGTGATAGGCTTGTTTTAAACACAGAACCGCTTTTTCCGGTTCGTTTTTCTTAAAATAAATCGTCGCCAGGGTTTGCAGCTGCTTGATTTGGGTGTCGAAATCGTTAGCGGTTTTCGCATCCGCCAGCAATTTTTCACTGATCTCCAAAGCCTTATCAAACTGATTGTCGGAGGCGTATACTTTCGCGATTTCCGTTTTCAGTTTGGCCACTTCTTCCGGCTGGTCTTTTACATAGGTAATCGCTTTTTCGTAACTCTGAATGGCCACGTCTTTGTTTTTTTGCTGCAGGTTCATTTGTGCCTGTTGGACGTAGGCATCGGCAACTTCTTCTTTTTTATCGGCTTTCTCCAAAAGCTGAATGTTCGATTGCACGAATGACGTTTGCGCCGCCGGATTGTTGATGTTCCGCAGACGGTTGGCATCGTTCCTGTTAAGCTGAATCACCTCTTGTTCCTCCGCTGCTGCGCCGGCCGCTTCATAGCTTTTAATGGCGGCGCTTACTTTTTGCTGTGACTCCTGCACTTTGGCCAGGCTTCGGGTTACTCTTGTTCGGTCAGAAGTCCGTTTTAGTTTGGTGTAGGTGGCCAGTGCTTTTTTCAGGTATTCTTCTGCTTTGGCATTGTCACCTTTTTCGAGGAATCCGTCGGCTAGTTTTTCATAGTTTTTGGCGATTTGCACCTCGTCATTGGCATCCAGTGACTCTTTTAAATCGTCTGCCGCTTTACTGATTTTATAAGAAGCCGCTTTTTTGCTTCTAGTTGCCGATGGCTGAATACTGTCCTGCGCGGAAGCCTCAAAAGTGAGGTTCAGCGATAAAAAAATAAAAGCAAAAAAGACCAGTTTCCGTGTCATCCGTATTGGTTTCTGTGTAAATGTAAAGAAACTATTTTAAAAACAGTGCTGCAAGCGATTTCACCAAGTCAAAAGCCGGTTTCACCCATTCTGCAAAAAACGTGCGGTTTCTCAGGATAATTTTGGGATAGAATCTTAAACCAAAAATCATGAAAACGGAAAATCTAATTGCAGTCTTGAGCGCTTCTGTTTTGATTACAGGAGTGGCGTATAATTCCCTTTTCCCTAGTGAACCACAAACATTTCTTCCAACTAAACTAGCAGTTGCCACTGAAAGACCTGCTGTTGAAGAAAAACCCTGTGTGTTCATGTCGGTGATGGGCGAACAGTCCGTAACCGATTATGCGCAGTACAAAAACGATTCCAAAACCTCATCGGCCATAGACAAAGGTGAAAAATGGCTGGTGGACGCCCAAAACAACGACGGAGGCTGGGGCGCGGGTTCCCACAGCAATCAGGGCGAAATGAACCCGCATGCTGTGAGTTCCGATCCGGCTACAACCGCGATGGCTTCCATGGCCCTGTACCGTATGGGGTATTCCATTGAGAAAGGAAAATACAAAACGCAACTTAAACATGCGCTTGATTTTTTATTATCCGAAGTGGAAAAAAACAAGAACAGTGAATTCATCACCCAAGTGCGCGGCACTCAAATTCAGACAAAGCTGGGGCAAAACATTGATGCTGCTTTAACCCTTCAATTCTTAAATCAGGTGGTACCGACTTTATCCGACCGAAATCTTAAAAAAAGAGTGGAAAACGCCATCCAGATCTGTGTGGACAAAGTGGAACAATCCTATGACCCCAACGGAAAAGTGAGCGGAGCCGGTTGGGCGGGCGTGTTGCAGTCGTCGTTTGCCAATGCCGGATTGGAGCAGGCTTCCAAAAACAAAAACATCAAAGTAAACAAAGAGAAAATTGCCGCCGCCCGAAATTATCAGAAAAGCAATTACGATGCGGATGCCAAAACCGCTAAAACCGAAGACGGCGCCGGCATCATGCTCTATGCGGTAAGCAGTTCCGTTCGCGGTAGTGCCGGAGAAGCCAAAGAAGCCGAGGAACTCTTCGAAAAAGCCAAAGCCGAAGGGAAAATCGACCGAAGAGCAGAAATGAACCGTGAAAATCTGGAGAAAATCGGCGTTACCCGTGAAAAAGCCGCTTCCTATGAAGTCGCCAGCAAAGTCTACAAAGCCGCCAAAGTACAGGCCATGGACGACAACGTGATGAACGGCTTCGGAAATAACGGCGGGGAAGAATTCATGAGCTTTCTGCAAACCGGCGAATCTTTAATCGTGAAAAAAGACAACGACTGGAAACATTGGTACAACAACGTGAGCGGAAAAATCATCAAAATCCAGAACGAAAACGGCAGCTGGAACGGCCACCACTGCATCACCAGTCCGGTTTTTTGTACCGCCACCTGTCTGTTGATTTTAACCATTGAAAACGATATCAAAACCTTACAACAATAATTTTAAAAGACAAATACCATGAAACGTACACTTATTATTTCAGCCCTTTTTGCAACCGTTTTTTCTTTTGCAAACGGCACGAATTTCAATCACAAAGAAGATGCAAAATCCTTAATCCCCGTAATTGCTGAAAAAACCGTTAAAGCGGAAAACACCAAAATTCAGGTGGCCATTTTATTGGACACTTCCAACAGCATGGACGGACTAATCGAACAGGCGAAATCCCGTTTGTGGAACATCGTCAACACCTTAACCACGCTGAAATACCACGGCAAAACGCCGGATATTGAAATCGGCTTGTACGAGTACGGGAACGACGGCCTTTCTGCGTCATCCAATTACATCCGGCAGGTAGCGCCGCTTACTTCCGATTTGGACCTGATTTCCGAAAAACTGTTCGCCCTGCGCACCAACGGCGGTTCGGAATATTGCGGGGCCGTAATTGCCGATGCGACCAAACAGTTAAACTGGGGCAAAGACGCTTCCGACATGAAACTGGTGTACATCGCCGGAAACGAACCCTTTAATCAGGGCAGTGTTCACTACAAAGAAGCAATTAGTGACGCGCTGAAAAAAGACATTTACGTCAATACCATTTTCTGCGGCAATCAGGAAGAAGGCATCCGTACCTTCTGGAAAGACGGCGCAGATATCGGAAAAGGTAAATATTTTAACATCGATTCCAACAGAGCCGTGCTTTACATTGCCACGCCTTACGATGTGCGCATTTCGGAATGCAATGCCAAAATTAACGACACTTACATCGGTTACGGTTCGATGGGACATTCCAAAAAGATGAACCAGGAAATGCAGGATGCCAATGCACAAGGTGTTTCGGCTGCCAATTTTGCGGAACGTGCGGTGAGTAAATCCAAAGCGGCCTACAAAAACGACAGCTGGGATTTAGTCGACAAGGTAAAAGACGACAAAGGTGCGATTGACAAACTGAAAAAAGAAGAATTACCAAAAGAACTCCAAAACAAATCCAAAGCGGAAATCAAGGCTTATGTGGAGCAAAAATCGAAAGAACGCGAAGCCATTCAGAAAGAAATCGGGGAACTGGCTAAAAAACGTCAGGCATATATCGATGCCGAGATGAAAAAAACCAAGACTCAGGACGATTTGGGTGGTGCGATTAATTCCTCGGTGATTGCCTTTGCCAAAACCAAAGGGTATACGGTTGAAAAGTAAAAGCGGATATTCCTAACAAATTTCCCGGCCCAAGTGTCGGGATTTTTTTATAATTTTATGATAACCAAATCATTACGCTATGAAATTATTGCGCTTTTTAATTGTTTTGGTTTTCTTTTCGTGCGAAAGCCAATCACAAACCGGAACCGTCGGCCTTCAAACGTTTGCTACCGGTTTTGCTTCGCCGGTGGCTATCGAGAATTGCGGTGACAGCCGGCTTTTCGTGGTGGAACAGGACGGGCTTATCAAAATTCTGAACAGCAACGGCACCACCAATGCGACGCCTTTTCTCAACATCAGTTCCTTAACCAATCAAAGCGGCGAGCAGGGTTTATTGGGTTTGGCTTTTCACCCTGATTATGCTTCCAACGGCTTTTTTTACATCAATTATACAAACCTGAGCGGAAATACGGTTATTGCCCGTTATTCAGTAAACAGTTCCAATCCGGATATTGCCAATCCTGCCGGCACTATTCTGCTGACCATTGCACAGCCTTTTTCCAACCACAACGGTGGGACTTTGAAATTCGGTCCTGACGGGTATCTCTATATCGGTATGGGCGATGGCGGCAGCGGTGGCGATCCGGGAAACAGAGCGCAGAATATCAATGAGTTATTAGGAAAGATGCTTCGGATTGACGTCAATTCCGGCACTCCGTATGGTATTCCTCCAACCAATCCGTATGTGGGAGTGACTGGTGCCGATGAAATCTGGGCGATTGGTTTGCGCAATCCGTGGAAATTCTCGTTTGACCGTTTAACCGGTGATTTATGGATTGCGGATGTCGGACAGAATCTGTACGAAGAAGTCAACCGGGCGGCTTCCACCGAAAGCGGTTTGAACTACGGCTGGCGCTGTTATGAAGGCAATGCAGCTTACAACACCACGGGTTGTGCCCCGCAAAACACCATGAAAGCGCCGTTACTGACTACCGAACACAGCGGTGGTTTTTGTTCGATTACCGGCGGTTATGTGTACCGCGGCTCGCAATTCCCGAATTTTCAGGGCAAGTATTTCTTTTCCGATTATTGTAAAGCGCAGATCGGCATGAGTGATGCTTCAGGCAATGTGACGTTTTCCGCTACCTTTTCCGGCAACAATTTCGTGACGTTTGGCGAAGATGTGAACGGTGAATTGTATGTGGCGTCGATTGGCAATGGAACGATTTACAAAATTACCGACAGTTCTTTAAGCACCGCAGCATTTGGGAAAACCTCTTTTCGTATTTATCCGAATCCGGTAAAATCGGAAGTCTATATTCAACATTCCAATGCAATGAATTATGCGACTTCGATCGTCTTGCTGGACGCCAACGGAAAAAAAATAGTCAGTAAAAAAACAGTAAACCAGCCTCTGCTTTCTCTGAATACAGAGAATTTACAGGCTGGTTTTTATTTCCTGAAACTGACGGACAATCTTGGCTTGACCTCCGTGCACAAATTGATTAAATTTTGATTACGGCGCCGGGTTCGGGATTTTTTCCTGAATTGTATTGATTTCATCCAATACCGCATCGGTTAAACGCACGTCAAACGCATTGATGTTTTCTTCCAACTGATCCAACGAAGTCGCGCCTATAATCGTCGAAATCACAAACTTTTGATGGTGCACAAACGCTATGGACAGTTCCGTTAAAGTTAAGCCCAGACTGTGCGCCAAATCCTGGTACATTTTGGTCACTTTGAAGCAGTTCTCGTTGGTATAACGCGTAAAATGCGGAAACAGGCCCAAACGCGATTCCGGCACAATACCGTTCAAATGTTTTCCGGTTAGGAAGCCGAAACCAAGCGGTGAATAGGCCAACAAGCCTACGTTTTCACGCATACAGATTTCAGATAAACCCACCTCAAACAAACGGTTCAGGAGCGAATAAGGATTTTGTATGGTGGCAATGCGCGGCAAATTGTGTTTTTCCGCTTCGTTTAAAAATTTCATCACACCCCAGGGATTTTCGTTGGAAACCCCGATGTGCCTGATTTTCCCTTCTTTGATAAGCCCGTCAAACGTGGTCAACACTTCTAAAATATTGTCCTGCCATTGGTGGTCGATATCGGATATTCCGCGTTTTCCGAACATGTTCATCACACGCTCCGGCCAGTGCATCTGATACAAATCGATATACTCTGTCTGGAGGTTTTTCAGGCTAAGTCCCACCGCTTCGTGCAAACTCTTTTTGGAAAAATCCAACGGCTGACGAATGTAACTCATGCCGCGGTTCGGTCCGGCGATTTTGGTCGCCACCACAAGTTCTTCGCGTTTGTGCTTGTTTTTAGCCAACCACGTGCCGATGTAACGTTCGGTGCTGCCGAAAATGTGCTCGTTTCCGCCAATCGGGTACATTTCGGCCGTGTCGATGAAATTGATGCCTCTTTCGACGGCGTAATCGAGTTGGAAATGGGCTTCAGCTTCGGTGTTTTGGTTGCCGAAAGTCATGGTGCCTAAACAGATTTCACTGACTTTTAAATCGGTATGGGGCAGAATGGTGTATTTCATTTTGAAGGTTCTGAGATTCTGAGGTGCAAAGTTAAAATTTAGTTGCCAGTTACCACAGCCAACAGCATTTTTTTAAAACAAAAGGCCCTAAGATTTCCCTTAGAGCCTTTGAATCTTAACACCTTAGTGTCTTGTCTTAAATTTCATTCAATAATTTGGAGATTTCATCCAGTTTCGGCGTCAGAATGATTTCGATACGACGGTTTTTCGCTTTGCCTTCGGCTGTTTCATTTGAAGCCAATGGGGAATATTCCCCGCGTCCGGCTGCGGTCAGGTTTTCTTTGCGCACCATGGCATTGGATGTCAGGATGTTTACGATGGCTGTGGCACGTTTGGTCGATAAATCCCAGTTGTTTTCCACACCGCCGCCAATGGTTCCGGTGATTTTATCGTTGTCGGTATGTCCTTCAATCAGTACGGCGATGTCCGGATTGTCGGCCAATACTTTTCCAACCAAATCCACGGCTTTTTTCCCTTCGGAATTAACCACCCAGCTTCCCGAATCAAAAAGCAATTTGTTTTCCATGGAAACGTAAACTTTGCCGTTTTTCTGCTCTACGGTCAACCCTTTTCCTTCAAACGCTTTTAACGATTTCGACAGGGTTTCTTTCAGTTTGTTCATCGCGGCTTCTTTCGCGGCAATCATGCTTTCCAGTTCGTTCACGCGGTCGGAACGGTCTTTCAGATCTTTGTTTAATTTGTCCAGACGGGCTCTTTCTGCGGCCAACGCTTTTTCTTTTGCTTCCAGCTGCGCCAACAATTCGCGGTTTTTGTTCATGTTCGACTGTAACGCTTCATCGCTGTTTTTCTCTAAAGCGCTGTAAGACGACTGTAACGTTTTCAGGTTGTTGCTCGCCGCAGCATAATCGGCAGCCAGTTTGTCTCTTTCGGCTTTCAGTTTGTCCAACTCGGCCTGTAACGTGGTTTTGTCTAATTCCAACTGGTTTTTGTTGGTTTTCAAGCCTTCGTTTTCATCAGCCAAAGCACGGTTTTCTTTCTTTAAATCGGCAAATTTGGTTTCTAAATCTGTGTACATCTTTTTCGACACACACGAAGTGGTTAAGGCCAAAGCCAAAACGCCTACGGATACTTGTTTTATCATTTTTTGTGGTATTTAGCGTTTATTTTAATCTTGGTTCTGTTTTCTATGTTCTTTTCTCTTATTCCTTGTCTCTTTTTACTTATCCCTCACCTACATCATCTCCACCAACACCGGACAATGGTCGGAATGTTTGGCTTCCGGTAAAATCACGGCGCGTTTCATTTTGTTTTTCAGCGGTTCGCTCACCAGATTGTAATCGATTCTCCAGCCTTTGTTGTTGTTGCGGGCATTGGCTCGGTAACTCCACCAGCTGTAATTGTGGGGTTCTTTGTTGAAATGACGGAAACTGTCGATGAATCCGCTTTTCATAAAACCGTCCAGCCAGGCGCGTTCTTCCGGCAAAAAACCGGACACTTTGGCATTGCGGATGGGATCGTGTATATCAATCGCTTCGTGACAAATGTTGTAATCGCCGCAGATAATCAGGTTCGGGATTTCTTTTTTCAGGTTGTTGATGTACTCCTGAAAATCGTCCATGTACTGAAACTTATGGCTCAAACGGTCCATGTTGGTCCCGGACGGCAAATACAAGCTCATCACGGAAAAATCGTCGAAATCGGCGCGCAGGTTACGGCCTTCTTTGTCCATGTATTCAATGCCGGTACCGTACACTACGTTTTTGGGCGCTACTTTAGACAGGATGGCCACGCCGCTGTAGCCTTTCTTTTCCGCAGGGAAATAATACTGATACGGATAACCGGCCGCCTCAATTTCCATGACCGGAATCTGTTCGTGTATGGCTTTAATTTCCTGAAGGCAAATAACATCCGGACTCGCGCTTTTCAGCCATTCCAAAAAACCTTTGGCAATAGCGGCACGGATTCCGTTAACGTTATAGGAGATAATCTTCATTCTGGTGTTTAATTTTTCCAAAAATAACCAAAAAACGCTCACTTTTGTAACCGTTTTGCGCAAATGTTATAAACAATTCAGTGTCAATTACCTGGCGGAAATAATCCGCTGAAAAGTCACAATAATATTGATTTTTACTTTCGGCATTCAACAGAATTACTATCTTTGTTTTTATCGCCAAAATGAAGAATAAATGGGGTTAGTTACCGCTAAAGAAGTTGCAAAAGCCATAAAAACCGACAAATACGGAATGTTAGGAACATTTTCCGGCTGGCTGCTGATGAAGGTGCTCCGCATTTCCACCCTAAACGACATCTACAACCGAAACAAACATTTAAAAGATGTTGAGTTTCTGAATGCTATACTGGACGAGTTCCACATTAAGTTTGAAATTCCGGAAGAAGATTTAAAACGCCTCCCGAAAGAAGGGCCATACATCACGATTTCGAACCATCCGCTGGGCGGCATCGACGGGATTTTACTCCTAAAACTGATGCTGGAAAAAGAGCCGAATTTCAAAATCATCGCCAATTTCCTGCTGCACCGCATCGAACCGATGAAGCCGTACATCATGCCGGTTAATCCGTTTGAAAATCACAAAGATGCCAAATCGAGCGTAATCGGACTGAAGGAAACCTTTCGTCATTTAAGCGACGGCAAACCTTTGGGGATTTTTCCGGCCGGGGAAGTTTCCACCTACAAAGACGGAAAATTAGTGGTGGACAAACCCTGGGAAGAAGGCGCCATCAAAGTAATCCGCAAAGCGCAGGTACCGGTTATTCCGATTTACTTTCACGCGCAGAACAGCAAACTGTTTTACTTTTTATCGAAAATAAACGACACGCTGCGTACCGCAAAACTGCCTTCCGAGTTGCTTACGCAAAAAGATCGCGTTATCAAAGTACGCATCGGAAAACCGATTTCGGTAGCCGAACAGAACGAGCACGAAACCATCGAAGAATATTCCGAATTCCTGCGCAGAAAAACCTATATGCTGGCAAATGTGTTTGAAAACGACACCAACGGAAAATTGCTGCAAACTCCCATTTTAAAAGCTCCGAAAAGCCCGAAACAGATTGCCAAACCAGCCAACCACGAGCAAATTCTTCAGGAAATTGCCGAATTGCGCACCGGCACGTACCGCATGCTGCAAAGCAAGAACTACGAAGTGTTTTTTGTCAAAGCTGATAAAATCCCGAACATTCTTCACGAAATCGGACGTTTGCGAGAGATTACTTTCCGCGAAGTGGGCGAAGGCACGAACGAGTCGCTGGATTTGGACAAATACGACAATTACTATTACCATATGTTCCTGTGGGACGAAGATGCCCAATTGATTGCAGGCGCCTACCGCATGGGATTGGGAACCGAAATCTTTGCCGACCACGGAATCGACGGGTTTTACCTGCAGGAACTGTTTCGCTTTGAACCGGAACTATACGACATGATGAGCAAATCCATCGAAATGGGACGCGCATTCATCGTAAAGGAATACCAACAGAAACCGATGCCGCTGTTTCTGCTTTGGAAAGGGATTGTACATACGACACTCCGTTATCCGGAACACAAGTATCTGATTGGCGGGGTGAGCATCAGCAACCAATTTTCGGATTTCTCGAAATCGCTGATGATTGAGTTCATGAAGTCACACTATTACGACCCGTATGTAGCGCAATACGTACATCCAAAGCTCGAATACAAAGTAAAATTAAAAGATGCCGATAAAGATTTTGTTTTCAACGAAGCCGAAGCGGATCTGAACAAATTCGACAAAATTATCGACGAAATTGAACCGTCCAGCCTGCGTTTACCGGTATTGATTAAGAAATACATCAAACAGAATGCCCGCGTGGTAGCCTTTAACGTCGATCCGTTATTCAACAATGCGGTGGACGGACTGATGTACATCCGCATTGCCGATTTGCCGGAAAGTACCGTACGTCCGGTTATTGAAGAACTTCAGGCCGAATTGGAACGCAAGGAAAAAGGGATGAGCCATTAACAAGTAACCAAAACCAAACAAATATGAACTATTATTTTGATGTACTGAAAAAGTACGCGCAATTTTCGGGAAGAGCCCGTAGAAAAGAATACTGGATGTTTTTTCTTTTTAACATGATTATTGTTTACGGGCTAATCTTTTTAGGTACTGTTTCCGAGTATTTCTTAATAGCCTATGGTATTTATGCTTTAGGCGTATTACTACCTTCTTTAGCTGTTGGCGTTAGAAGAATGCACGATGTAGGTAAAAGCGGATGGTTTCTTTTAATCCCTATTTACAGCTTGATTTTAGCGGTTACAGAGGGTGAAAAAGGGAACAATCGTTATGGTAAGGATCCGAAATCTCCGGGTGATGAACTAAACGAAATTGGTGTTCCACAAGAATAAATAAAAAAGCCCGAAAATTCGGGCCTTTTTTATTAAAACCAAGGTCTTTTATTAACCTGATACGTGTTGTAAAATTCCTGATCGGATTTGGTCAGGTAAATTATGCCCTCAATGAATCCGATTAAACTTCCGATTCCGCAGGTTACTAAAGAAATAATAATTTGGATAATCCCTTCTTTAGTGTACCCTAAAATAAACTTGTGAATTCCGATTCCTCCGAATAAAATACCCATAACGCCTGCCAGCACTTTTTTATTTTCCTGCTGTGGTTGTTGTGGTTTATTCCAATCTTCTGCTGGTCTTGTTACTTCCATTTTTTAATTGTTTTTGGTTAGAGATGCTAATATAAAAAAAATTACAGAAAAGCCTTATCAACAGGTTCCCAAAGTTCAATTTTGTTGCCTTCGGGGTCTAAAATCCAGCCGAATTTACCGTACTCATAGGTTTCCATGTCGCCCACAACGGTTACCCCTTCTTCCTTCAGGGCAACCAAAAGGGCTTCCAGATCGTGCACGCGGAAATTCATCATAAACGGTTTTTGGCTGGGCTCAAAGTATTTGGTATCTGCCGCAAAAGGCGACCACTGTGTCGAGCCGTCGTTTCCGTCTTTGTCTTTCCACCAAAAGGTCCAGCCGTATTGGTCTACCGGTATGCCCAATTGGTTTTTATAAAATTCTTTAATAGCTGCCGGATTGTCGCATTTGAAGAAAAAACCACCCAAACCCGTTACCCGTTTCAAATCTTTATTACGCATCATTTTTCATTGTTTTTAAATCTGAAGAAAACCGTTACGGCAAGCAACAGCAAAATCCCTTCCGCCATAAAGAAGAACAGATGGTTGAAGAGCTCTTTCGTTAAATAAATACTCGCCAATCCGAAAGCGATTAATCCGAAGGAAAGCAGTAATCCCTGAAGTCGTGCAGATGTGTCTCCGTTTTTAATCGGCTTGGCTAAAAACAAGATCCAAATCCCGGACAACAGCATCATGACGGACGAATACAACCAAATCATTTGCATGCCCAGTGCTGCCGGCTCCTGAATTTCGCCTTTGGCTATATGTTCGAGCACGGCCGGAAATCCCATAAAAGCATGCGGAATAAACTGCAGACAGGTAATTACCCCGACGAAAAACGTGATATAATAAGCTATTTTGTTCATCTTGTATATTTTGGTTTTATAAATATAGAAAAGAAATTATAATTCCTTAACGTGAAACCATTGAATTACAAAATTTCTTCCCAATCATCAGAATTGTTTTGTAGTGCTGCATACCGCTTTGTAACAAATTGTCATCGGAATCGTCTTTATACGAAACACTTTGATATGCATTATCTTTTGCTTTTCCTGACTGTGACCTGCGGTTTGCTATCATACGGACAAAACCCAAAAACAGTTTCCTTAACAAAAGACACCCTATTGGTCATTCCCAAGGATATTATCAAAGGTTTTCATCATGAGTACCTGCTGTTTATCCCGAAAGGAACGCCCATTCGCAAACAGACCGTACTGCTTGTAGAGCCTAACAACACGGGAAAAACATCCGATAATATTGAGGTTCATAAACAATCCGCTATTCGTTCGGCCTCCGTTAACGGTGTGGGGAACAATGTAGCCACCAACCTTAGAATTCCGTTTCTGGTGCCTGTTTTTCCAAGACCTGATTCGCAACCCTTAGTCTACTCTCATGCTTTAGACCGCGATGTTATGGTAGCCGATTCGCCTGAATTAAAGCGCCTGGATTTACAATTGCTGGCGATGATAGCCGATGCCAAAAACATTTTAAGATCGCTGCAAATTGAAGTGGACACCCAATTTTTCATGACTGGTTTTTCGGCTTCGGCCACTTTTACGAACCGCTTTTCCTTTTTGCACCCGGAAATGATAAAGGCTTTGGCTATTGGCGGTTTTAACGGAAAATTAATGCTTCCCGAAAAGCAACTGAATAAGGTAAAACTGCACTACCCCATAGGAACCTATGACTTTGAAAAATTATTGCAAAAACCCTTTGATGCGGCCAGCTTTAAAAAAATTCCACAGTACATCTATATGGGTGCCTTAGACGATAACGATGCTGTACAATTTGACGATGCATACAATGACACAGAACGCGACCTCATCAAAAATAATTTAGGGAAACAGGTACAAGACCGTTATTTAAAGTGTCAGGAGATTTACCAACAGCATCAGGCAAACGCCGTTTTCAAAACGTATGAAGACGTGGGGCATTGGACGACTTCAGTCATGAATCTGGACGTTACAAAATTCTTTTTGGAGCAGATGAAGTCGAAATGAATACAGGAGAAGGCTATTGATACAATTTCACAATCTTATCTGCAATCACTTGTGCCAGTTTCACTTTGCTTTCCACTGTCCAGCCAGCAATATGCGGCGTTAAAATAACATTTTCAGCCTGGAGCAAATAGTCAAAAGCGGCTGGTTTTTCGCCTTCAAACAAATGTTCAAAAGACAGTTTTTCATATTCCAACACGTCGAGTCCGGCGCCTAGAATTTTTTTGCTCTGCAAAGCGGCAACTAAATCCGCAGTTACTACGCTTTTCCCGCGCGCCGTATTGACAAGCCAAAATGGTTTGGCAAAAGCACTGATAAAGTCTGCATTGACCATTTTGTCCGTTAATGGTGTCCAGGGCGTATGCAGGCTTACGACATCGGCTTTTTGTTGTAATTCGGTTAACGAAACCTGTCGGGCATTTTCATCTCCCACATGATTCTGAATATCGTAACACAACACTTCCACCTCAAAACCTCTCAGTTTTTTAGCAAACGATTTTCCCATATTGCCGTAACCGATAATGCCCACGGTTTTCCCGTCAAGTTCGTGCCCGCGGTTGCTTTCCCGTTTCCAATGACCGGAGCGCACTTCTTTATCAGCTTTATTGAGGTTGTTGAACAGCGATAAAAGCATTCCTAAAGCGTGTTCCCCTACGGCGTTTCGGTTGCCCTCCGGTGCTGCAATCAGACGAACGTCCTTGCTTTCCGCATAGTCACAGTCGATACTTTCCAGTCCGGCACCCACACGGGCAATGAACTGAAGGTTAACGGCTTTGTCCAAAAAGGCACGGTCAATTTTAAAACGGCTGCGGATAACAATGCCGTGATATTCGTGAATTTTGGCTTGCACTTCTTCTTTGGAAGAGGTAAAATCTTCAACATTCTGAAAACCGGCTTGCGCTAATTGTTCCCACAACAACGGATGGTTGCTGTCTATATGAAGGATTTTGGTTGCCGAAACAGGCTGCAGGGTTTTATTCATGCTTCGCGTAAAGATTTCGCATTAAAAGCATAAAGATAGTGGTTTTAAGGAAAAAGGCCGAGATTTAAAACCCAAGTATTAATTTGGCAATACTGAAATAAATCAAAATCCCTAAAATATCGTTACTGGTGGTTATAAACGGTCCGGTAGCCAAAGCGGGATCGATGCCGTATTTGTTTAAAATGATAGGGATAAACGTGCCGTTAAGCGACGCAATGATAATTACGGACAACAAGGCAATGGTAACCGTAATGCCGATATGTACTTCATAGCCTAACAAAAAATAACTGCCAGCAAAAAGAATGGCGGCCAAAATCAGTCCGTTAAGCAAACTCAGTGACAATTCCTTTAACAACCGTTGGATCACGCCTCCGGTAATGGCATTATTGGCCAAACCCTGTACGATAATCGCAGAAGATTGTACCCCAACATTACCGCCCATCGCGGCGATTAACGGGGTAAAGAAAAATAATTCCGCATGGGCTTTCATGGCCGGTTCGAAGATTCCCAGTACTTTCACGCTGATAAACCCTCCTAAAAGGGCTAAAACCAACCAGGGCAAACGCGCGCGGGTCAGTTCCAGAATGCTGTCGTCCGCTTCTACGTCCTGAGAGATACCGGCAGCCAACTGGTAATCTTTATCGGCTTCTTCCTTGATCACGTCTACGATGTCGTCGATGGTAATTCTTCCTACCAGACAGCCCATTTCATCGACTACCGGAATGGCTTCCAGGTCGTATTTCTGCATGATGCGGGCCACCTCAACATCCGGAGTGTCTACTTTAACGTAATCCACTTTTTTAATATACACTTCGCTGATTGGTGTCTTGGTCGAAGTGGTCAGTAAATCTTTTAAGGACAAACGGCCTTTTAACCGGTCTTCGTCGTCTACCACATAAATGGAGTGCACCCTTGTAACGTGTTCGGCCTGTTGTCGCATTTCTTTCACGCAGGTAAGCACGTTCCAGTTTTCGTTTACTTTCACGAGCTCTTTCCCCATCAAACCTCCGGCGGTGTGTTCGTCATAGCGCAGCAAATCGACAATGTCTTTTGCATGTTCTACGTCTTCCAGCTCGGAAATTACTTCTTCTATTTTCGATTGGGGCAATTCCGCAATAATGTCGGCGGCATCATCGGTATCCAACTCGTCCAGCTCTTCCGCGATTTCTTTGGCGGACAGGTTGCGGAGGATTTTTTCCCGCACTTCATCATCCAGCTCCAAAAGGGCTTCTGCGGTTTGTTCGGAATCCAAAATCTTGAATACATAACTCGCTTCGTAATCGTCGAGTTCTTCCATGATTTCGGCAATATCAGCAAAGTGAATGTCCTGCAACAGGTTTTCCAGTTCCTGCGCACGGTTGTCACGAATAAGTTGCTCAATCTGAGCGATAAACTCTCTGCTGATTTTAAACTCCATCGGCGGCTATTTTTTGGGTAAGTACGATGAATTCTTCGACCGAAATCTGTTCCGGACGGAGGTCAAAGATACTATCTTCTCGCAAATTATCCGAAAGATTGAATGATTTTAGGCTGTTGCGCAGGGTTTTTCGCCTTTGGTTGAACGCGGTTTTCACCACATTGAAGAACAATTTTTCATCACAAGGCAATTTATAATCCGGTTTGCGACGCATGCGCATTACGCCTGACTTTACTTTCGGCGGCGGTGTAAACACCTGCTCCGACACGGTGAACAAATATTCCGTATCGTAAAAAGCCTGGGTTAAGACCGAGAGAATTCCATAGGCTTTACTGCCTTTTTTCTCGCAGATGCGTTCGGCTACTTCTTTCTGAAACATCCCGGAAAACTCCGGAATCTGATCGCGCAGTTCCAGCGTTTTGAACACAATTTGCGACGAAATGTTATACGGAAAATTTCCGATGATGGCATACGGTTCCTCTCCGAAAACTTCCTTCAGGTTGTATTTCAGAAAATCTTTGGAAATGATTTTACCGTGCAGCTTCGGGTAGTGCGCATTGAGGTAGTCCACCGATTCCGTATCGATTTCAATCACATAGGTTTCAATAGGCTTTTCCAGCAGGTATTTGGTTAAAACACCCATCCCCGGACCGATTTCCAGCACGCGGTTGTAGCCTTCCAAAGTTAAGGTATCGCCTATTTTCCGGGCTATATTTTCGTCGTTCAGGAAATGCTGTCCTAAGTGTTTTTTTGCTCTTACTTTATCCATAAACAGATTTTTCGCGTATTGGATTGTCAGATGCCCGAACTGTCTAAGGGGCTACAATCAAATAAGCTGTTAATGATCCGAAATCAACTCCAATTCGGTACGGAAGGCCAGCATTTTGTCGCCAAACAGTCGTAAGCCTTCTTCGCGCAGTCTGGGTGCATCTTCGTCGTAATAGCGCTGTAAGGTTGCTTTGCAGTCGGTTGTATATTGAATCGAATACGTTATGCCGCCCATTTCTTCATCCACCAGTACTTTTACCATGCGTGCGGAGGTGAATTTTCCGGTAGCCAAAACGTCGGCTATATGTTTGTGCTGCATCCAGTCCATCCACTGGTCGTGAACGCTTTCGTGGATGTTGATGGTTACGTTGTATATAATCATTGGTTTCGATTTTTAGATTGTTAAACTATTAGAATTCGGGGGCGCTTCTGAGATGACACAACGTTTTTTTTGTTGCTTACCTTTTCAAGAAGCCAATCACAAATTCGTGTCGCCCCGCAGTTTCCTGAACTGCACCCGTGCTTCCACAAAGTGAATGCTGTCCTGATGGTTAAAAATCACTTTCTCGTACAGGCTTTTGGCCTTTTCGGGGTCCTGCAACTGCTTGCGGTAAATTTCCGCCGAGTAAAACAGGGCTTCATCAGTGTAAATGCTTTCTTTATGGTTGTCGAGAATCTGCTGATAATAACTCAGGGCTTTCTGAAAATCGTTTTGCTTTTCGTACAGCTCGCCTACTTTTAAAAGTGTTTCGTCTTCAATGCTTTGTCCTTTGTGCTGTGCCAATAACAGTTGAAACTGCGTCAGCGCTTCGGCGGTTTTGTTCTGATAAATTAAAAAATCGGCTTTGGCGAATTTTTTCAAGGCTACCTGCGTGGAATCCTCAACCGTGTTGTCACTAATCAGCAAAAAAAGCTCTAGCGCATCGTTGGCAATAAGTTGTGACGAAGAGGATTTCAGCACTTTAAACTGTTGTTGCGCCCACTGAAAATCGCCTTTGTAATAACTGGCTTTGGCCATTTTGAAACTCGCTTCGTGCCCGGCTTCGTCGTTTTTCAAATCATCTTCAATCTGTCCGTAGTAGATAATCGCCTGATTGAATTTTTCGTTCAGCAGGAAAATATCGGCCAATTCTTCCTTCACCTGGGCTTTCTGGTATTTGCTCAGCGGAAATTCCAGAGCGCGTTCCAGTATGGCTTTGGCGGTCTCGTACTGTTTCAGATAAAACGCATGAAAATGAGCGGATAAAATCTGAAGGTTTAGTGAATACGGTGTAACGCCATATTTTTTCAGCAGCAAATCTATTTTTTCTTTAACGGCCGGATAGTCTTTGGCGGCAGCTTTATCAAGGTCCATCAACAACAACTGATGGTGCGCCTCCATCTGCAGTTCCAGATCCTGCGTATTGGCTAAAATGAAATTCAGAATTTCGGTGGCGGTAGCGGTTTCGTTTTCATCGATGGCCAGTTTCGCCAGATTGATGATGTTGTAAAAATTATCCGGACTGCGCTTGAAAATCGCTTTTTCCTGTAAAAATGCTTTGCCGTAATCTTTCTGCTGCACAAAAAACCAGCTCAGAAATTGGTTCCAGAAAATATCCTGATTCTTCTGGGTGCGCAACAAAAGGGATTTCCGCAACTGTCCGTTAAAGGTTTCCTGTGCGTCTTCATGCATAAAACGCGTCAGCTGATTTTGCACCAAAGGCAGGTTCGAAGGGTTGCTGAAGGCAAAATCGAGCAGTTTTTCTATCATCAGATCCGTTTTCCCCAACTGTCCCTGCAGCAATGCCAACTGGTAATCAAAGTTAAGATTCGGGTTGCCTTTTTTACCCAACTCATAAGCCTGAATGGCTCTTTCCACCAACACTTTTTGTTCGAACGCAGCAGCAATGCCATAGGTGTTGTTCGGATTTTCTTTGATTTTATCTAAGGCCGTGTCGTAATACTGGTCTGCTTTGCTTTGGTTTTTCTGCAACTGGTAATTGTATCCCAATTCTACGTACAGGTTGTCCTGACGCATTTTCTCGATTCGGGCAAGGAGGAGTTTTTCGGCTTTTTCATACTGTTTCAGTTGCTGATAACACGTTATTGTTTTCTGAAAAGCCTGATAATTATAGGGCTGTGCTTTCACAACATCTTCATAAACGGCCAGTGCTTTCTCAAATTCGCCACGGTCAAAATAATTTTGCGCCAACTGTTCGTTTTGTGAAAAAACAGTCAGCGAAAAGAAAAACATTATGAACCCTAAGCAATATTTCATCCGTCTCAAAAAAACAATGTACTAATGTAGCTATTTTTTAGCCAATCAGTACATCGTCGGGTATACTAAGATTTTGTTAATTAATAATGTCGAAGCCGGTATATTTGCGCAACACTTCCGGAATCACAATCCCTTCCGGTGTTTGGTAGTTCTCCAGAATACCGGCCAATACGCGCGGTAACGCTAAAGAACTTCCGTTTAAGGTGTGTGCCAGTTGTGTTTTACCGTCTTTTCCTTTGAAACGCAATTTCAGACGATTCGCCTGGAAGGTTTCAAAATTCGATACAGAAGAAATCTCCAGCCAACGGTCCTGAGCAGTGGAAAACACTTCAAAATCGTAGGTTAAAGCCGAAGCAAATCCCATATCTCCACCGCACAAACGCAAAATTCGGAACGGCAGACCCAATTCGCGCATGATTCCTTTTACGTGTTCTACCATGCCGTCTAATGCTTCGTATGATTTTTCAGGATGCTCGATGCGTACGATTTCCACTTTGTCAAACTGGTGCAAACGGTTTAAACCGCGAACGTGCGCTCCCCAGGAACCCGCTTCACGACGGAAACACGGCGTATATCCGGTAGCCATGATCGGCAATTCGCTTTCCTGCAGAATGACGTCTCTGAAAATATTCGTTACCGGCACTTCCGCGGTCGGGATTAAGTACAAATCGTCTTTGGCGTCGTGGTACATCTGTCCGTCTTTGTCCGGCAACTGTCCGGTTCCGTAGGCCGATGCTTCGTTTACCAGGTGCGGCACCTGAAATTCCTGATAACCCGCTTCGGTATTTTTATCTAAGAAATACGAAATCAAAGCGCGTTGCAGTTTGGCTCCTTTGCCTTTGTAAACCGGGAAGCCGGGAGCGGTGATTTTCGTTCCCAATTCGAAATCGATGATGTCGTATTTTTTGATTAATTCCCAATGCGGCAACGCACCTTCGTGCAATACGGGAATCGTTCCTTCTTCGAATACGTTGATATTGTCCTCGGCTGTTTTGCCTTCCGGAACGATATCGGCCGGTGTATTTGGCAATTTGTAAAGTTCCTGCGTTAAGGCTTCGGTTACTTCGTTTAAAATTTCGTTTAGTTCCTTTCCTTTTTCGCGGAATTGAGTCGATTTCTCTTTTAAAATTTCAGCTTTTGCTTTCTCGCCCGATTTCATCAGTTCACCAATATCTTTGGACAATTTGTTGGATTCGGCTAAAATAGTATCCAATTCCACTTGCGTAGCACGGCGTTTCTCGTCTAATGCCACCACGGTTGCCACCATTTCTCTGGCGTCTAAATTTCGTTTCGCCAAAGCCTGGATGACTTTCTCCTGATTTTCTCTGATAAAAGCAATCTGTAACATACTGTTTTTGTTTAAAAGTGAGCAAATTTACGCAATTGTTCGATACAATTTAGGACTAATGCAGAAAGTTACGCAATCTCCGATTTACAAAATCTAAAAAATGGATACCCGATTTGCAAATAACCCTTAAATCCTTAACACACTGTTCAATATTTTTTTACATTTGGTAAATTTTCCAATTTTTTATGAAAAAATTTGCCCTGCTTTTTGCCTTATATTTCTCCTTAGCGGGATTTTCCCAGCATCATGATGACGAATTCCATCAAATGGTGGAAGCGGAAATGAAGGCGGCTGCCTCCGTGATTAATTATCAGGTTAATCCGAATACGCAGAACTACAATGTCACCTATCACAAATTAGAATTTACGGTTGACCCCGCAGTCTACTTTATCTCAGGCACGGTAACTACAAATTTTACGGCCCTGACAGACATGACAACCATCACTTTTGATTTAGCCAACGAACTTACCGTAAGCAGTGTTACCCAAGGTGCCGCCAATTTAACCTTCAATCAGAATGGGAATGACGAACTGGTCATTATACTGCCCGCCACTTTAACCGCCGGTAATTCGGCTGCAGTAAAAATTACCTACTCTGGACCACCTGCCACCGGAGACGGATCTTTCACCACGGGTACTCACAACGGAACTCCTGTCCTGTACACCTTATCGGAACCTTTTGGTGCAAAAGACTGGTGGCCCTGCAAACAAGACCTTAACGACAAAGCCGATAACGGAATAGATGTTTACATCACAGCACCTTCAGCATACACAAGTGTTTCCAACGGATTACAGCAATCTGCAATTGTTAATGGCGGAAACAAAACAACGCATTTTCATCACGGCTATCCCATCCCGGCGTATTTAATTGCCATTGCCGTTACCAATTATCAGATTTACAACCAACAGGCGGGTTTAGGTACTGTAGAGAGTCCTTTTTTTCCTGTTGTGAATTATCTTTATCCGGAAACGGCGGCAGCTTCCCAAATGAACTTGGCGGTTACCCCTGCCATCTTGAATTTCTTTGAAAGTATAATCGGCCCTTATCCGTTCCGCAATGAAAAGTATGGGCATGCACAATGGGGATGGCCCGGCGGAATGGAGCACACCACTGTTTCCTTTATGGTGAATTTTTCCAGAGACTTAGTCTCACACGAAATGGCCCATCAGTGGTTTGGCGACAAAGTTACCTGCGGCAGCTGGAAAGACATTTGGCTGAACGAAGGAATCACCGAATATTGTTCAGGTCTGGTAATCCAGAACTTTGATTCAGAAGCTAACTTCACCACCTGGAAAGCTAACAAAATCAATAACATTACGTCACAACCGGGAGGTAATCTGTATTTGACGGATGCGCAGGCAACCAACATCAACACCATCTTTAGCTCGAGAATTTCTTACGACAAAGGTTCAATGGTTACTCATATGCTCCGGTATAAATTAGGCGACACGGTTTTTTTTCAGGCCCTGCGCAACTATTTAAACGATCCGGATTTAGCTTATGGCTATGCCGTTACTCCGGATTTTCAGGCCCATCTTGAGGCTGCTTCCGGAATGGATTTAAACGAGTTCTTCAACGATTGGGTATACATGCAGGGCTATCCTACCTATACCATTCATGCTTATAATTCCGGAGCAGGACAAGCTACCGTACACATACAACAAACCTCATCGCATCCTTCTGTTTCTTTCTTTGAAATGCCGGTTCCTATTCGTTTTACAGGACCGGGAGGCCTAACACACGATGTGATTTTGGACAATACCGTAAACAATCAGTATTTTACCGTACCGGTTCCCTTTACGTTTACCGGAGTGCAATTTGACCCTAATAAAAACATCATCTCACGAAACAGTACTGCCACACTTGACACGGAAGGCTTCACCCTGAATTCCTCTGTTAAACTGTATCCGAATCCGGCCAACGACAATATAAGCATTCAGCTCCCTGCTGCTGTAGTATTTGAAAAAGCCGAAATTTACAACACGTTGGGACAATTAATCACGACCAAAAACTCTCCCGATTTTGACGTAAGTCAATTAGCCTCAGGGGTTCACTTTGTAAAAATCCAGACTTCGGAAGGCACAATTCATAAAAATTTTATAAAAAAATAAGCAAACCCAAATAAGTTGACAATAAGTAAGGCGAAAACCTTACTTTTGTCGTTTATATCAAAATTTAAACATTAAAATGATTCAAGTAGGACAAATCCTTTTTATCTTATCGGTATTGGTAATTCTTCACGAATTCGGTCATTATATTACAGCCAAATGGTTCAAGGTTAGGATAGAAAAATTCTATCTGTTCATGGATGCCGGTTTTTCTTTAGTAAAGAAAAAAATCGGCGAAACGGAATGGGGAATCGGCTGGTTGCCTATCGGCGGCTACGTAAAACTGGCCGGAATGATTGACGAAAGCATGGATACCGAACAGATGAAAGGCGAACCTCAACCGTGGGAATTCCGTTCCAAACCGGCCTGGCAGCGTCTGATTATCATGTTGGGCGGAATCATCGTAAACATATTATTGGCGTGGTTGATTTACAGTACAATGTTTATGACCGTAGGAAAAAAAGTAATCTCTACAGAAGAACTGCAAAAAAACGGTTTATTTTTTGGGGAAGTTGGTCAGAGCGTAGGATTCCGAAACGGAGACCGAATTTTAAAAATTGACGGTAAACAGCACGACGATTTCAAATTCATGTCGATGGCTGTTTTATTTGGCGATAAAATTGAAATCGAAAGAAACGGTGAAAAAAAAGACATCCTTTTGACAGATGAGCAAAAAGGTGCTATCATTAAAAAAGAAGGCCGAGGATTCGTGGGTGCCAGAATGGACAACAATCTGTTTTTCATTGACTCTGTCGGTAAAAACAATTTTGGGTTATCCCGTTTTGATCAGATTACAGCAATAAACAACAAAAAAGTCATTTATGTGGATGAAATATTTGATCTGCTTAACCACCACCAAAATGATTCTGTAAATCTTACCGTAAAAAGAGCCAACAAAGAAATTCAGGTAAAAGTAAAAATCGACAGCACGGCAAAAACCGGCATCGGCAAAAAGAATACCCTTTTAAATTTCAACTACGATCTTACGAAAGCTGTTGTTAGCAATGTTCAGAAAAAATCCGGAGCAGAAAAGGGCGGAGTCAAATTCGATGACAAAATAATCGCCGTATCCGGAAAAAAGGTCACCTCTAACATCGATTTCAAGAAAAGCCTTTCAACCTACAAACCAAACCAGGCGGCTACCATAACTGTATTGCGAAATGGTAAAAAAGAAGACCTAAATATAGTTCTGGACAAATATGGCAAAGCCGGTATCGGTTTTTCAGACAATTCCAATGAAAAATACACAAAAACGACAGTTCTATCGTTTACAGAGGCCATCCCTGCAGCAATATCACAAACCTGGTCGTTATTTATTTACAACATTAACAGCTTAAAATTAATTCTGAAACCCAAAACAGGAGCCTATGCTCAAGTTAAAAGCCCTGTGGGAATCGCGCGTCAGCTTCCGGACACCTGGGACTGGGAATTCATCTGGAATTTCACCGCTTTATTTTCCATCGGATTGGCTTTTATGAACTTATTGCCCATTCCGGGCTTAGACGGTGGCCACGCCCTGTTTACCATCGTAGAAATGATCACCGGTAAAACCTTAAGCGAAAAAGCTGCCGGTTACGTGCAAACCGCCGGTATGATTATCTTGCTGACATTAATGGCTTTAACATTTGGAAAGGATATTTTCGAACTGATCGTCGATAAATTTTTCTAAAAAAACGCATTTTTGTATTGGCAGATATAAAATTTCAATTATATTTGCACTCGCTAAAAAGATATTAATCTTCCTCCTTAGCTCAGTTGGTTAGAGCATCTGACTGTTAATCAGAGGGTCCTTGGTTCGAGCCCAAGAGGGGGAGCAACTTTTTAGCAAACACATTTACCTTTTTAGGTGATTCCTCCTTAGCTCAGTTGGTTAGAGCATCTGACTGTTAATCAGAGGGTCCTTGGTTCGAGCCCAAGAGGGGGAGCAAATGACAAGCCATTCGGAAGAGTGGCTTTTTTTATTTTACATCCTTCTGTAACAAAAGTTACCGCAGCCCGCTTCCTTATTTTGTACCTTTACTTTTTCAATAAGAACTTATGAACCGTATTCGCAGCAATTGGCATTTCATGCGCTTTTTCCGGCTGGCTTTAGCCGTTTTTTCCGGTTGGCAGGCTGTCGAAACCGGTCAATGGGTCTTTTGGCTCTTTGCTGTGTTCTTTTTACTTCAGGCAATATTCCACTTTGGCTGTGGTCCGAAAGGCTGTTCTGTTCCTAAAAAAAGTAACCTATGAGTACCTTTTCCGAAATCATCGATAAAGAACAACCGGTTTTAGTTGATTTTTTTGCCACCTGGTGCGGCCCGTGTCAAACTCTGGCGCCGATTCTCAAACAGGTCAAAGACGAATTGGGCGACCGCGTTGCTATAATTAAAATCGACGTCGATAAAAACCAAACCCTTGCGGCACAGTTTCAGGTCCGTGGCGTCCCTACTCTTGTCCTGTTCAAAAACGGAAAACAGGTCTGGCGGCAATCCGGACTCCTTTCCAAAGCCGATCTCATCCGAATTATCAGCCAGCACGCTTCGCCCCAATAAAAAAACTTAGCCGTTTTACGACAAATACCGTAACTTTACTTAGTAAGAAGCAAAACGTATGCAAACCAAAATAAACACCGCACAGGAGGCTTACGGGTACTGGAAAGCCACAACACTGGCAACCCGCATTGAGCACGTACAACGCCTTAAAGAAGTGCTCCGTCGCAACCGGCTGCATTATGCCACCCTCATCACACAGGAGATGGGCAAACCCATTACGCAATCGCTGGCAGAAGTAGATAAATGCGGACTCTTATGCGATTACTATTGTGCCAATGCCGACGCTTTTCTGAAACCGAAAACCATAAAAACCGAAGCGTACGAAAGTTTTGTCACCTACGAACCGTTAGGCGTCATCTTAGGCGTGATGCCTTGGAACTTTCCTTTTTGGCAGGTATTCCGCTTTGCCATCCCAACTATTTTGGCCGGAAATGTGGTGATGGTGAAACACGCCAGCAACGTACCGCAATCCGCTGCAAGTATTGAGGCATTGTTTCTGGAAGGCGATTTTCCCATCGGCGTCTATCAGAATCTTCACCTTTCCAGCGACAAAATAGCCGACGTAATAGCTCATCCGGAAATCAAAGCCGTTTCCCTCACCGGAAGTGAAGCGGCCGGAAGTGCCGTAGCCGCTCAGGCGGGTAAATATTTAAAAAAATCCGTCCTGGAACTCGGCGGCAGTAATGCCTTTATCGTTTGCAAAGATGCCGATTTGGACAAAGCCGTAGCCACAGCCGTCAACGCCCGGATGCAAAACGCCGGACAAAGCTGCATCGCTGCCAAACGCTTCCTGATTCAGGAAACGGTTTTCGAACCCTTTGTTGAAAAATACAAAACTGCCCTAAGCAAACTCGTTTGTGGTGATCCGATGAATACCGCCACGCAAATTGGCCCGTTAGCCCGGATTGATTTAGCGGAAGAACTGGAAAAACAAGTCAAGCAATCCGTTGCCATGGGCGCTACAGTGGTTTGCGGCGGCATCCGGAAAGATACCTTTTACGAACCTACGATACTGACCGGCGTAACCCCCGAAATGCCGGTTTTCAGAGAAGAAACTTTTGGCCCGGTAGCCGCGCTGCTATCTTTCAACACCCTTAGCGAAGCCATTGCCCTGAGCAACCAATCCGATTTCGGCTTAGGCGTTTCCGTTTTTACTCAGGACATCAACCACCTCAAAAAACGTATCGGCGAATTTCACGAAGGCGCCGTGTTCCTCAACGAAATGGTCAAATCCGATCCGCGTTTGCCGTTTGGCGGTATCAAAAAGTCAGGCTACGGAAGAGAATTAGCCGAAGAAGGCCTCAAGGAATTCGTAAATGTCAAAACCGTAGTCATCCACAAATAAATCCGTAAATATCATGAAAAAAATCATTTTACTGTTCGCCGTTTTCGCATTACTCCCACTTAACGGTGCTGGGCAAACAAAATCCTCCGACAAACAAGCCATCAACACCCTTTTA
This sequence comes from Flavobacterium suncheonense GH29-5 = DSM 17707, assembly GCF_000430025.1. Taxonomy (GTDB): domain Bacteria; phylum Bacteroidota; class Bacteroidia; order Flavobacteriales; family Flavobacteriaceae; genus Flavobacterium; species Flavobacterium suncheonense. Next base: position 74,138 of record NZ_AUCZ01000009.1, on the reverse strand, counting down.
GACAATTGGCACAAAGCGGCCGCAGAGGGAAATTTTATCAACTATTTCAACGCCATGTCCGACGAATCAATTTTTATCGGTACCGATGCCACGGAAAACTGGAGCAAAAAACAATTTCAGGATTTTGCCAAACCCTATTTTGACAAAGGCAAGGCTTGGGATTTTAAGCCGTTGCAGCGCAATATTTTTTTCAGCAAAGACGGCAAAACCGCGTGGTTTAATGAATTGCTGGACACCTGGATGAAAATCTGCCAGGGTTCCGGCGTACTGGCGAAAGAAAACGGTGTGTGGAAAATCAAACACTATGTTTTATCGGTGACGGTTCCCAACGACACTATAAATGAAGTGGTAAAGATTAAAGCACCGATTGAAGATTCCCTAATCCAAAAGCTAAAAAAATAAGCCTCCGAAGAGGCTTTTCTTATTTCTTAGCGAGGTTTTCCAGCATTACGGATGTCATGCGTTCCATATCGAAGTCGTGTTGCCAACCCCAGTCTTTTCGGGCCACGGAATCATCTATGCTCGCCGGCCAGGAATCCGCAATCGCCTGACGGAAATCCGGAGCATAATCGATGGCAAATTCCGGGATGTGTTTTTTGATGGATTCGGCAATCTCCTTCGGGGTAAAACTAATCGCCGACAAATTGTACGACGAACGCACTTTAATATTTTCCGCCGGTGCCTGCATGATGCTGATGGTCGCTTTAATCGCATCATCCATGTACATCATCGGTAAAGCGGTGTTTTCGGAAAGGAAACAGGTGTATTTTTTATCGGATAAAGCTTTGTAATAAATGTCTACTGCATAATCCGTCGTTCCGCCTCCCGGTGGCGTTGTCCAGGAAATCAGTCCCGGATAACGGATGCTGCGCACATCTACACCATATTGCTTGTTGTAGTATTCACACCATCTTTCCCCGGACTGTTTCGAAATGCCGTACACGGTAGAAGGCTCCATAATCGTATACTGCGGCGTGTTGTCTCTTGGTGTGGTCGGTCCGAAAACCGCAATACTCGACGGCCAGAAGATTTTTTTTATTTTACCCGCTTTGGCCAGATTCAGCACGTGAAACAACGAGTTCATGTTCAAATCCCACGCAAAGGCTGGGTTTTTTTCCGCAGTGGCCGATAGCAGGGCTGCCATCAGGTACACATCAGTAATTTCGTATTTTTCGATTAAATTCTCAATCTGGTTATAATCAAGGGCGTTGACTACTTCAAAAATCCCTTCGGTAACTACGGTGCTGTCCATTTTTCGAATATCGGAAGCAATTACGTTTTCTCTACCGTAAGTTGCTCTTAACTTCGCCGTCAGTTCGGTGCCAATCTGTCCGCAGGCACCAATGATTAAAACTTTTGTGCTCATTTGTGTTCGTTTGTTCCCCACAAAGATACTGTTTTGCCTAAAACTTCGACAGGTATTCCGGGCTCAAATTTCGGATTCACAAAAAATCAAACTTTAGTTAAGATAATCCCATCGAAAAAAGCAGATTTCCAGAACATTTGTACCTTTGCATCCATAACTTGAGAACATGAGATTTAAATTTATAGTCATCTTACTTTTTATGGCCTTCGCTTCCTGCTCCAACAAGGAAGAACGCGTTGCCGACAGTGCCAAAGCCGAGAAACTGAACAAAGCTGCCCTGGATATCTTGTCTAAAAACTGGCATTTTGCCGTACCGCCGGCCAATCCGAAAGTAGCACAAGCCATTCAGAACTGGAAACAATGGCACGATTTCACACAGGAGCTGCACCAGCCCCCAAAAGGCTCTTTAAACGCTTTTCGCACCAAATCGAAAACCCTGACCCTTAAAGGACAGTTGTTAGAATTCGACATTCCGGCCCAATTTAACAAACCGGCGGTACGAAGCCGGATTGCAACGCTAAATACTAAGCTAAAATCGTTGGAAACTTATACGAATTTAGCACCCATCCAAACCGATAAAGTCTTAAAACTGATACCGGAAGTGTCGGAAGAACTCGCTTCCATTCAAAACCAACTGAACGAAATCATCGTAAAAAGCGAAATCCCGAAAGAAGAAGGCGAACTGATCATGCTGCAGGCCTTAGACACTGCCCGTCATGCCCGTCGTGAAATTCAGGAAAACCTAACGGAAGTAAAAAAATAACCTGCTTTGAAGCTCGAAATTCAAAACCTTTACCATACATCGGCAAAAATCAATCAGCTTGCCGAGCACTTGCAAAAACGCGAAGCCAAAATCCAGATGAAGGGTTTACTGGGTTCGTCCTTGTCGTTTGTGATGGAAGCCCTTTTCCGCAAAACCGATTTGCCGTACCTGCTTATTTTTCAGGACAAAGAAGAAGCGGCTTATTATCTGAATGATTTAGAAAACCTGATTAACGATCAGGATGTCTTGTTTTACCCGGGTTCGTACCGAAGACCCTATCAGATTGAAGAAACGGACAATGCCAATGTACTCTTGCGTGCCGAAGTGCTGAACCGCCTCAATTCCCGCAAAAAACCGGCCATTATCGTTACGTATCCCGATGCGCTTTTTGAAAAAGTGGTAACGCGGAAAGAACTCGATAAAAACACGCTGAAAGTAGCGGTTGGCGATTCCATTTCGATTGATTTTATCAACGAGGTGTTGTTCGAATACAACTTCAAGCGCGTGGATTTTGTGTCCGAACCGGGCGAGTTTTCCGTGCGCGGGGGCATCATTGACGTTTTTTCGTTTTCCAATGACAATCCGTACCGAATCGAATTTTTCGGCAACGAAGTGGATTCCATCCGAACCTTTGATGTGGAAACGCAGCTTTCGGTGGAAAAACAGAAAAAAATTACCATCATTCCCAATGTGGAAAACAAGTTTCTGAAAGAAAACCGCGAGAGCTTTTTGGACTACATCAGTCCGCAAACGGTACTTTTCGTTCAGCATACTGAGTTGTTACTGAACCAACTGGACAAATTGTTCGGCAAAGCGACGGAAGCCTTCGAAAAACTATCGAAAGACATCCAACACGCCACGCCGGAAACCATGTTTGTCAATCAACAGTCCTTTGTAAAAAAAGCGCTGGATTTCACCTTGGTCGAACTAGCCTCCAAACCGATTTTCAAAACGGAAAAAACGTTTGAGTTTCACATCCAGCCGCAACCCTCGTTCAACAAACAGTTCGATTTGTTGCTCAACAACCTGAACGACAACCATTTTAACGGCATCAAAAACTATTTGTTCTGTTCCAACGACGGACAGGCCAAGCGTTTTCACGATATTTTTGAAAGTCTGGATGAAGCGAATCACGAAAACATCCGCAAACAATATCACACGGTGGTTTTTCCTTTGTTTCAGGGTTTTATCGACGAAGAAATTCAGATTGCCTGTTATACCGACCATCAGATTTTTGAGCGCTATCATAAATTCAGTCTGAAAAACGGCTATTCGAAAAAGCAGACCATTACGCTGAAGGAACTCAACACGCTTTCGGTAGGCGATTATGTGACGCACATCGACCACGGCATCGGGAAATTCGGCGGCTTGCAGAAAATTCAGGTGGAAGGCAAAACGCAGGAAGCCATCAAATTGGTGTATGCCGACAACGATATCGTGTATGTGAGCATCCACTCGCTGCACAAAATCTCAAAATACAACGGCAAGGACGGCGCACCTCCGAAAATCTACAAACTGGGCTCCAACGCCTGGAAAGCCTTAAAACAAAAGACCAAAGCGCGGGTAAAACACATTGCGTTCAACCTGATTCAGTTGTATGCCAAACGCCGTCTGGAGAAAGGATTTGCCTGCAATCCGGACAGTTATCTGCAGGCGGAACTGGAATCATCGTTTATTTATGAAGACACGCCTGACCAGCTAAAAGCGACGCAGGACGTTAAGGCCGACATGGAAAATGACCGCCCGATGGATCGTCTAGTTTGTGGCGATGTTGGTTTCGGAAAAACGGAAGTAGCCATTCGCGCCGCGTTCAAAGCCGTGGACAACGGGAAGCAAGTTGCGGTGTTAGTACCAACCACGATTTTAGCGTTTCAGCATTACAAAACCTTCCGCGAGCGTTTGAAGGACATGCCGGTGAATGTGAATTACGTGAACCGTTTCCGCACCGCCAAACAGAAAGGCGAAATCCTGAAACAGCTGGAAGATGGAAAACTCGACATTATCATCGGAACGCACCAGTTGGTGAATAAAAATGTGGTATTTAAAGATTTGGGCTTGCTGATCGTGGACGAAGAACAGAAATTCGGCGTAAACGTAAAAGACAAGCTGAAAACCATTGCCCATAACGTCGATACGCTAACTTTAACCGCAACACCGATTCCGAGAACCTTACAGTTTTCCCTGATGGCAGCGCGCGATTTATCGGTGATTACCACGCCGCCGCCGAACCGTTATCCGATTGAAACCCAAGTAGTCGGCTTTAACGAAGAAGTGATACGCGATGCGATTTCGTATGAAATTGAACGTGGCGGCCAGGTGTATTTCATCAACAACCGCATTGAAAACATTAAGGAAATTGCCGGGATGATCCAGCGTTTGGTGCCGGGTGCAAAAGTAGGCGTGGGTCACGGACAAATGGACGGCAAAAAGCTGGAAGAACTGATGCTGGCCTTTATGGACGGCGAATTCGACGTTTTGGTCGCCACCACCATTATCGAAAGCGGTTTGGATGTTCCGAATGCCAACACGATTTTCATCAACAATGCCAACAATTTCGGCCTTTCCGATTTGCACCAGATGCGCGGTCGTGTGGGCCGAAGCAATAAAAAAGCGTTCTGTTATTTCATCTGTCCTCCGTATTCGGCCATGACCGACGAAGCGCGAAAACGGATTCAGGCGCTGGAACAGTTCAGCGAACTGGGCAGTGGATTTAACATCGCCATGAAAGATTTGGAAATTCGCGGTGCCGGGGATTTGCTGGGTGGTGAACAGAGTGGTTTCATCAACGAGATTGGGTTTGAAACCTATCAGAAAATCATGAACGAGGCGATTGAAGAGCTGAAAGAAAACGAATTCAAAGACCTGTATCCGGAAGACAACGACATCGAAACCAAAGAATACGTCAAGGATTTACAGCTCGACACCGATTTTGAATTGCTGTTTCCGGACGAATACATTAACAACATTTCGGAACGTTTGAATCTGTACAACGAACTGAGTCTGATCAAAACGGAAGAAGCCTTACAGCAATACGAACAGCAACTGATCGACCGCTTTGGTACGTTACCGAAACAGGCCGTGGCGTTACTGAACAGCATCCGCATCAAATGGAAAGCAACGCATATCGGTATTGAAAAACTGGTGCTGAAACAGGGTAAAATGGTCGGGTATTTTGTATCGGATCAGCAGTCGGAATACTACCAGTCGGCGAAATTCATGAAAGTGCTGCAGTTTGTACAGCAAAACGGCAATCTCTGCAAAATGAAAGAGAAGGAAACCAAAAACGGACTGCGTTTGTTACTGACGTTTGAAAATGTAAAGTCAATCAAACGCGCACTCGAACTCATCGAAATGATGTAAAATGATAAAAAAGAAGAAGCCTCCGATTGAGGCTTTTATTTTTTTAAGTAATGCTGTAAAAGAAAACGGGTCGAACTGTCATGCGGTTTTGTTACTCCCGAATGGATTTCCTCTAAAATCGTGGTTGCCAACTGTTTTCCGTATTCCACGCCAAACTGGTCGTAACTGAAAATGTTCCAGACAACGCCCTGCACGAAAATCTTGTGTTCGTACATCGCCAGCAGCGAACCTAGGGCTTTTGGCGTTAGTTTTTGAATCAGTAAAGTATTTGTAGGTTTATTGCCTTCAAAGGTCTTAAAAGGCGTTAAAAAGGCGTTGTTGTCGCTTTCTTCCATCGCTTTCGATTCGTCTTTCCCCAACAACAGCGCTTCGGTCTGGGCAAAAAAGTTGGCCATTAATTTATCGTGGTGCTCCTGATTTCCGTGCAAGGATTCCTTAAAACCGATGAAATCACAAGGAATCAACTTCGTTCCCTGGTGCAGCAACTGGAAAAAAGCATGCTGCGAATTACTCCCCGGCTCACCCCAAATGATATTTCCGGTTTGATACGCCACCGGATTGCCGTCGCGGTCGACACGTTTGCCGTTGCTTTCCATCACGGCCTGCTGCAAATACGGCGCCAGTTTCTTAAGGTATTGCGAATACGGAATCACCGCTTCCGTTTGGCTGCCGAAGAAATTGTTGTACCAAATGCTGAGTAACGCTAAAACGACAGGTATGTTTTTATGGAAGGCTGTGTTTTGGAAGTGGTCGTCCATATTGCGGGCGCCTTCCAGCAACTGCTTGTAATGGTCAAACCCTACAGACAAGGCAATCGACAAACCCACCGCGCTCCACAAGGAAAAACGGCCGCCTACCCAGTCCCACATCGGGAAGGTGTTCTCTAAACTAATGCCGAATTCGGTTACTTTTTCCAGATTGGTGGAAACGGCCACAAAGTGTTTGGAAACGTCTTCGGTTTTCCCCGACTGTAAAAACCAGTTTTTAATCGTTGTCGCATTGGAAATGGTTTCCTGAGTGGTAAAAGTTTTGGACACTACGATGAAAAGCGTCGTTTCGGGATTCAGTTTCTTGAGGACTTCGGCCACATGATCACCGTCGATATTGGAAACAAAATGGATGTTTAAGTGATTTTTGTAAAACTGAAGCGCTTCCACAGCCATATCCGGTCCTAAATCCGAACCGCCGATGCCGATGTTTACGATATCAGTGAAGGCTTTCCCGGTATAGCCTTTGCGGATTCCTGAAATAATTTCGTTTGTAAAAACTTCCATACGGTCGTGTACCGCTTGAATCTCAGGAATTACATTTTTACCGTCAACGAATATTTCGAAAGCAGATGAACGCAACGCAGTATGCAAAACAGCTCGGTTTTCGGTGACATTAATAGCATCTCCCGAAAAATACTTTTGAATGGCTTCCTTTAACTTTACCTCGTCAGCAAGTTGTAAAAGCAGCTGAAGGGTTGTATCCGTAATGCGGTTTTTGGAATAATCCAGCAGAAAATCGCCCCATTGCAGGTGAAAACGTTCCGCACGCGCCGGATCGACCGCAAAAAGTTCCTGCATGGCAATATGCTGCAGTTCCGAGAAATGTTTCTGTAATTTTGCCCAACTTCCGGTTTGGGCTGGGTTTACGTTTGCTAACGCCATTATTCTCCAAATTTAGCTAATGAAACACTGTCCAGTTCTTTTTTTAACGGTGCAATATAAGCCATATATTTTTGCTTATACTTCGGGTTCATCGGTTCCGAATTCGGCAATTTCTGCCGCAGCGGATCGACCTGCACTCCGTTTTTCCAGAAACGGTAACAAACATGTGGCCCTGTAGCTAAACCTGTACTTCCTACCTTTCCGATAATCTGTCCCTGCTGCACGTGCTGACCGCGACGCACCAGGATTTTTGACATGTGAAGGTATTGTGTCGTATAAGTGGCGTTGTGTCGTACTTTTACAAAATTCCCGTTTCCGCCCGTGTAACCGGTTTGTTCCACCACTCCCGAAGCCGTGGTCATGATTGGGGTTCCGGTGGGGGCGGCATAATCCGTTCCGTTGTGGGCTTTCCACATTTTTTGTACCGGATGGAAGCGGCTTTTGGTATACCGCGAGGTGATGTTGATGAATTTTAAAGGGGCTTTCAGGAACATGTTTTTCAGCACTTTCCCTTCTTCGTCGTAATAATCCACGCGTTTGGAATTTTCGTCCTGTTTGAACGGAAAGGCGTAAATTTTCTTCCCTTTGTACTCAAAGTAAGAGGCCTCGATGCTTTCCACGCCAAGGTATTCGCCGCCTTCCAGATATTTTTCATTCACGGTTACCGCAAACTTATCGCCTTTGTTAATTTTAAAGAAGTCGATGGACCAGGCATACACTTTTGAAAGTTCGGGCGCCAAAGCTGCCGATACGCCTTCCCGAGCCAGTGTGCTGGATACCGAACCGTCGATGGCCGCCGCAATGGTCCTGCGTTTGATGACTACCGGACGTGTTTTTTTATACGCTACAGGAATCGAATCGCGTAAATCCACCACGTAATAACTCATTTTATCAGGCTGATAAACGAAGGCTTTTAAACTGTTAGGTGCTTTTTTGTCCTGAAGTAAGGTAAACGGTTTCCCGATGCGGATGTCGCGCACATTGAACGAATCTTTTACCTTTTCGTTGATTTCGTGAATTCTGGCAGCATCAAAACCCTGCTCGCCTAAAATCTTGCCAAAGCTGTCACCAGACTCAATGGTATCGTGTACCACTTTAAAATCGTTGAGTCGGAACCCAAATTCGTAAACGATTTTCTCTTTTTTTACTTCCGGTTTGGCCTTTTCTTTTTCTTCTTTAGTGTTACAAGCAAATAGTATTAGTGATAATAATATGATTGCGGTGTATTTCAAGTTTGTCGGTTTTCTTTGATTAGTGATTTATTCTCCCCAGCGCTCTAATTCCTCTTTGCTCCAAAGTTCGGGAAAAAATATGCGTCTTTGGTATTTTGGCAGCATGTATTTTTTCCAGTCGCTGCCTCCGGTAGCTTCGTGATTGCCCGGAACACTCTCAATATATTTAACTGCCGCATTGTAATGACCCATCACCCATGTGATGTTAACCGTTTTGTCGTAATGACGCATTGCCGCTACTAAATCGGGATTTTTTTGGTCTTCCTCCGGCAATTGTTTGAATTTTTTCCACAGGTTGATGGTATTGTATTCTTCCATCAGGCTTAAAAACTCTTTTTTGTATTTTCGTTCGAATTCCTGCAGCAAATAGGATTTCTCTCCGGTTTTATAATCTTTTCCGGCGGCCTGCCAATACAAGTGTTCAAAGGCGTGCTCGTACGGTGTGTTGCGGTCTATTGTCGCCCGGAAACGGTGGTCAATAAGGTTGATTAAATCGGTAGAAGCAAACTCAATCATGCGGTATTGCGCACTCTGAAAACCACTGGCCGGCGTTAAGGTGTTGCGGAATTTCAGGTATTGCTCCACTTCCATCCCGTCGCCCATAATGTCGAACGAAGTGGTCAGCATGTCGAAATAGCGGCTGATGCGCATCAACCGCTCGGCAAAAAATTTAGTGCTTGGCTTTTCGGTATAAGCTACCTGACGGATTTCCCATAAAATCATTTTGAACAGCAATTCGTTGACCTGATGGTACATGATAAACACCATTTCATCCGGCAATACGGTTCTTTGTATCTGAAGGCTCAACAAAGCATCCGTTTGAATGTAATCCCAATACGTAATGGGTTTGGACCATAAAAGGCCTTCTAAATGGGTTTCTGTTTTTTGATTGATGGCTGAATATTTTTCCTCAATCTGTTTGATTTTATCGTGAACTTCCGGAGTAATTTCCATGGTTAATTTTTTACCTTTACTTTAAACGAATTCTTTAAACCTTTGAATCCGTCCAAATCGGCTTTTAATGACCCTACGGCCAAACTGGCTTTGATTCGGAGCGGCACTTTGTTTTCATCGTCGGAAATCCAGACCGTTAAACTTTCTTCCTCCTTAAAAACCCTTCCGGATTGCACATAAGGACGGAATACCATGGATGAAACGGTTCCAAACTTGGTGCTGATATCTTCACGTTTAAGATATTTCAGTTTGAATTTGTAAATCTCATCATCGAAAAACATATCGATAACGATAGATTCTCCGGGTGTAAGTTTGTCGATTTTCGGATGATTCCGCAAATAATAAAACGAAGATACAATATCCTGAACATTTTCGGTAACCGCAAATGTTTTTTCGGTTTTATTTTTGTAGTCTTTAACTAAAACCGTGTTTTTTGTTTGATTAAAAAAACCTTCCTGATCTTTGGTATACCCTCCTTCATCAATTTTTCTGACAAACTGATAGGGCTGACCGGTTTCTTTGTCGAAATAACTCTGATAATCGTCTTCCACTTTGAAAAAAAACTTAGTCATCCCAACCGTATATCCCTTACCCACAACATGATGCACTTTTTTATTGTTGCGAATAGCCTCTTTCGTTTCCAGAGTAGCATAGCCGGCATTAACCAATCCGTAATGGATTCGGAACTTGAAAAACTCTCCTGTGGTAAAAGCAGTGTCCTGTTTCGCAACGGAAAAAGAAGCTGCAAAAATCAGTAGTCCGAGTAATAGTAAGGATACTATAATCTTTTTCATTGGTTTTAATTTTAAGAATGTAAAACTACTTCTGCAATTTCCATTCCAAATTTAACAAACAAAAAAACCCAGTCAAAATAATGACTGAGTTTTTATGCTATTAACCAACCAAAAAACTATAAATTATGAAAAATTTACTTGCTCCGATGAGGGGTTATGACTTCCTCATTTTTGCGAGTGCAAATGTACATTGTTTTTTTAGTGATTTGCAACTAAAAATTCAACTTTAACACATTTTTAGCAAAATTTCAATTCTTAAAAGGTTAGTTTTTGAATTATCGTCAGTTAAACTGGTTTTTTATAAAGTTCCTCGCAATTCCTGCTCTCTTTCAATCGACTCGAAAAGAGCTTTAAAATTACCGGCTCCGAAACCACGGGCTCCCATACGCTGAATAATCTCAAAGAAAAGGGTCGGACGGTCTTCCACCGGTTTGGTGAAAATCTGCAACAGGTAACCTTCATCGTCGGCATCAATCATAATACCTAACTTTTGCAATTCGTTAATGTCTTCTTTGAATTTTGACATATGGTCCTTCAGACGATCCGGAATCGCGTCGTAATAGGCTTGTGGTGGGGTACTTAAAAATTCCACGCCGCGGGAACGCATGTCGGTAACAGTTTTGATGATGTCATCCGTCGCTACGGCAATGTGCTGAACACCTTCGTCTTCGTAGAAATCCAAATATTCTTCAATTTGGGAACGTTTTTTTCCGTGTGCCGGCTCGTTAATCGGGAATTTGATGCGTCCGTTGCCGTTGGACATTACTTTCGACATCAATGCCGAATACTCCGTGGTAATCTGTTTGTCGTCAAAAGAAAGGAAGTTCACAAAGCCCATCACGTCTTCGAACCATTTTACGGCTTCGTTCATTCGGTTCCAACCGGTGTTACCCACCATGTGGTCGATGTATTTCAACCCAACCGGCTCCGGATTGTAATCGGATTTCCATTCGCTGTATCCCGGTAAAAAGATACCGCTGTAGTTTTTGCGCTCTACGAAAACAAATACAGTTTCTCCGTAAGCACCGTAGATTCCGGCACGCACGACTTCGCCATTTTCGTCTTTTTCCACGGTAGGTTCAAAATAAGGTTTTGCCCCGCGTTTGGTGGTTTCTTCGTAGGCAGAACGAGCGTCTTCCACCCAAAGTGCGATAACTTTAACCCCATCGCCGTGTTTTTTAACATGTTCTCCGATAGGCGAATCGCTGTTTAAAGCAGTGGTCAACACCAAGCGGATTTTATCCTGTTTTAACACATACGATGCGCGGTCTCTCACGCCGGTTTCCAGACCTGCATAAGCAAGGGACTGAAATCCGAAAGCGGTTTTGTAAAAATGTGCCGCCTGTTTGGCGTTCCCTACGTAAAATTCCACATAATCGGTTCCTAACAACGGAAGGAAGTCCTGAGCTCCTTCAAAAATTTTTTCTAATCCGTATTCTACTGATTTTATTTCTTGTGACATGATATTTTATATTTTTTAAGGACAACTGTAAGTGTCCTGAGTTGTGTTTATTGTTTTAATCTAACCAAGATTGGTAATACTGCTCATCAGCAATCTTCATGGCTTCTTCCGTAACCATTAACGGTTTGAACGTGTCCACCATTACGGCTAACTCCTGCGTATCTACCTTACCGATACTTCGCTCGTAAGCGCCCGGGTGCGGTCCGTGCGGGATTCCGGCCGGATGCAGGGAGATGTGCCCCGCTTCAATATCGTTACGGCTCATGAAATCGCCGTCTACGTAGTACAACACCTCATCGCTGTCGATGTTACTGTGGTTGTACGGTGCCGGGATGGCCAACGGATGGTAATCGTACAGACGCGGCACAAACGAACACACTACAAACGCATCAGTTTCAAAAGTCTGGTGCACCGGAGGCGGTTGATGAATTCTTCCGGTAATCGGTTCGAAATCGTGAATGGACAAGGCATACGGATAGTTGAAACCATCGTAGCCCACTACGTCAAAAGGATGGGTTGCGTAGACCATTTCAAAAATTTCGTCTTTCTTTTTTACTTTGATGACAAAATCTCCTTTTTCATCGTAGGTTTCCAGTTCCTGCGGCTGACGGATGTCGCGCTCACAAAACGGCGCATGCTCCAGCAATTGGCCGAACCAGTTGCGGTAACGCTTCGGGGTATAAATCGGACGACGGGATTCCACGATAAAAAGGCGGTTATCCTCGGTGTCGAAATCAATTTTGTAAATCATACCGCGCGGCACTATCAGGTAATCGCCGTATTTGAAATCCAGATTCCCTAACATGGTACGCAATTTTCCGGTTCCTCTGTGGATGAAGATCATTTCGTCCGCATCGGTGTTTTTATAGAAATAATCACGGGTGGATTCTTTGGGCGCCGCTAAGATAATCGTACAGTCGCTGTTGGTTAAAACAGCTTTCCGGCTTTCCAGGTAATCATTTTCCGGAGTTACCTGAAATCCGCGAAGACGGTAAGATTGGATGTTATTCGCTTTGGCTATTTTAGGCGCTACACTGTACTGCTTGCGAATTTCCTTTACCTGAGTAGGACGGTGCTCGTGGTACATATTGGTAGACATTCCGTCAAACCCTATCGTACCGAACAACTGCTCGTAGTACAAATCGCCGTTTTCCTTGCGGAATTGAATGTGTCTTTTGTGGGGAATTTTCCCTAATTTATGATAAAATGGCATTTTTTATTTGTTTTAAGTTTAACGTTCGTTTATAAAAACCCGCTCATACCAAATAAAAACAGCTCATTCAGGATTTCTCTTGATGAGGAATTTTAAATGTGCCAATAAACCGTTCCAAGGTGTATGCATAACACTACAAATATCGGAATTTTTTCCGTAAAAATCATCAAACAAAAAAACCCAAAAAGAAACGAGATTGTTATACTTTTTGGGTTTTTCCTATGGTTTTAAAAATTATTCGTTGTTCAGTTTACTGTTCTTTTTACCGTAGATAAAGTAAATCGCTATACCGATAACCATCCAAAGCACCAAACGAATCCAGCTTTCCTGCGGTAACGAATACATCAAATACACACATACCAAAATCCCGGCAAGCGGTACGAAAGGCACCAATGGCGTTCTGAAAGATCTTGGCGCATCCGGCATTTTTTTACGCATTACCATTACACCGATACACACCAGTACAAAAGCCAACAGGGTTCCGATACTTACCATGTGACCCAAATCGCTTACCGGCACAAATCCGGCAAAAATACTCACGAAAAACATGAAGAAAATATTGGTTTTCCAGGGCGTGCGGAACTTTGAATGAATTTCCCCGAAGAAGCCCGGCAATAAACCGTCTTTACTCATAGAGTAAAACACGCGGCTTTGCCCCATCAGCATCACTAAAATTACGGAGGTATAGCCCGCTAAAATTGCAACGATCAAACCGGTCTGTAAAAACGTATATGGCGTTTTGGCAAAGGCCGTAGCTGCTGGTTTTGCATCACCGGCAAATTCGTAATACGGCACCAAACCGGTCATTACGTGGGCAAACAAAACGTATAATATGGTACAAATTACCAACGATCCTAAAATCCCGATTGGCATGCCTTTCTGAGGATTTTTAGCTTCCTGTGCCGCAGTAGACACCGCATCAAACCCAATGAAAGCAAAGAAAACCGTAGCCGCTCCTGCCGCAATTCCGGAAATTCCAAACTCTCCTTTAACCCCTGTATTGGCAGGAATATACGGATCATAATTGGCTGAATCTATATAACTCCATCCCAAAACGATAAACAGAATTACCACACATACTTTCAGTACTACCAAAAAGTTATTCATCGAGGCCGACTCTTTTGTCCCTCGGATTAACAACAACGACAGTAAAACCACGATAAAAATAGCCGGTAAGTTGATGATTCCGCCTTCAATTACGGTTCCGTCGCTCAGTTTTAACGTTTCCCACGGAGAACAAATCAGACTGTGCGGAAGATGAATTCCAAATTTATTGAGCAATTCGAGGAAATAGCGCGACCAACTCACTCCAACCGTGGCAGCTCCCAATGCGTATTCCAACACCAAATCCCATCCGATAATCCAGGCCATGAATTCTCCCATGGTGGCATACGAATACGTATAAGCACTTCCTGCTACGGGAATCATGGAGGCAAATTCTGCGTAACACAATCCCGCAAAGGCACAACCTACAGCCGCCACAACAAAGGACAGGGTTACGGCCGGACCGGCGTGTTCTGCTGCGGCAATTCCGGTTAACGAGAATAATCCGGCTCCGATGATGGCTCCGATACCCAAAGCAACCAAAGCTCGGGAAGAAAGTGTTCTTTTCAGACCTTTTTCAGATTCTGACGCTTCACTAAGCAATTGCGTCAGGGATTTTGTTTTCCAAATAGACATAAATATAGTTTTGGTATTTTAGTTCCCAAAAATAGACTTTTTTAAAAACATTCGCATAAAAAAAGCAGGAATTAAAGAGAAAATAAAATTTTTATGGCTCTTTACAGGGTTCTTAAAACCAAAATCCGACACTAAACCAGGTAAAATGATTGTGGGTCTCCGGCGACCAGCTGTGTTTGATTTCTATCGGACCGATAAACGTTTCCATACCGTACCCGACAGCATAACCGGTATAAGAAGGTTTTGGAATCCAGTTGTCGCTTTCAAAAATATTATTTCCGATGTTGGCAAAATTTCCGGTCAGGTTCAAATGGTTTTTTTTATAAAACTCCCAATCCAGCCCTATTTCACCTTTTACATAACTGTCTCCAGAAAGGCTCAGGAAATCGTACCCGTAAAAATGACGGAAATTGTTAATCATATTGTAGCCGTATCCGCCCAAAATAAAATCGTGAAACGGTACGGTGCGCTCCCCGATGGCAAATCCGCCTTCCGACTGCAGTTTTAAAGTGATTCTTTTCCAAAAAGTATGCACTAATTCCAAATCGGCTTTTGCAATTGAAAAAGGTTCAAAATTATTGTGATAATCTGTCGAGTAGAATAGCGATTTGAAATCGCCGTCAAACTTAAAGCCTTTTTTCGGAAAATAATTTTTATCCATGGAATCGAATTTCAGATAGCCGTACAGCGAGAAATAGGAACTGTTTTCCAACAAAGGCGTGGTATTTCGCAGCGTTTCAGACTCAATTCTCAGGTATTTATGCTCGATGCCGCCTCCCAAAAGAAACCGTTGCGCAAAAATGGTCTGGGCATACAATTGATTGGTCAGATCGGAAAATTCAATGTTGATGGACTCTACATCTAAACTTGTCAGTGAAGCTCCGCCGGAAAAATCGGTTTGGATGTTTTTATTAAACCCGTTAAATCTGGAATTGAAACCGAAACTCCAGTAAAACCCGTTATCGAAATAATAATTCAGGTTGTACCGGATGTTGTCCCCTAAAATCAAATCGGCCGCAATCACGTCGTTTTTGAAAAACAATTTCTTTTGCGTTACATTAACCAGCACGGCACTTTTGTAAAGCTCGTCGTAATGAACACCAAAGCGAAGGTAACGGTTGACCGGATTTTCCCTTAAATTCAGTACCAGTTTATCGCCTTCTCCGGATTTTTCAAACGAATAGGAGATCGAACTGAAATTTTGTGTCGAATTCAAATTCCCAAAACCATCATTAAGCCTTTTGTAACTTATAGTTGAATTGGTCTTTAAGCGCATTTTGCCCAGCACATAAGCCCGGGTAAAATTATTGAGTGCATTTACCGAAACGTCATTAATCTGTAATGTATCCGTTAGTATCGAACCGGCTTGGTTGCGCGCCTCTTTCTGACCGCCAAGCTTAACCAAATCTTCATACACCGCGAAAGCGGCTTCTTCTCCTTTGGTAATAATTTCGCTGCCCTGATCGAATGAAATCACCGAAAACCCTTTGATATCCGGTTTAATGTAAATGTCGGTCTGCTGGCGCTTGGCTTCCATTTTTTCAATCATGTTAAAATTGGTAATCTGCACCAAAACCCCGGAAGCACCGCCAAGGCTGTTTCGGTCTTTCAAACCGTCCTGCACATCCACTCCGATAATAATGTCGGCGCCCATTTTCCTAACTTCTTCTATCGGGTAATTGTTTGTAACCCCGCCATCGATCAGCAATCTTCCGTTAATTTCCACAGGAGCATACAGCGACGGAAAAGCGCCACTGGCCAAAATAGCTTGCGGCAAAACACCTTCCTTCAGTATAATTTCTTCTCCGGTTTCAATATCGGTGGCAATACAGACAAACGGAATCGGGAGTTTGCTGAAATCGCGTTCGTACCGCACATGGCTGGTCAGTCTGCTGAGCAGGTTATAATTGTACAACCCTTTGGAAAGCGCCGTGGGAACGCCTACCCTGAACTTATTAAACGGAAGGGTTAAGGCATATACCTCATCATTCCTTTTTTCGAAAAAATTCTTGGACGTTCTGGGAATATAATCCTGAAGCAGGGCATCCGAATCCACCACACTGAAAATCGAATCGAGCTGTCGGGCATTGTAACCGGAAGCATACAATCCTCCGATGATGGCACCCATACTGGTTCCGCCAATGTAATCCACTTTTACGCCGGCTTCCTCCAACACTTTCAACACGCCGATATGCGCCAATCCTTTCGCACCGCCGCCACTTAAAACCACTCCTATTTTAGGTTTTTTTTGATCTTGGGCCACAGCAGAAAAAACTAAGCTAAAGAGAAAAAGCAGCGGGTAAAGTTTTTTCATTTTATTGTTTTGGATTGGATTCCTTGTAAAATTCGACAATTTTTTTGGCTTTTGAAAGTCCTACAACCTCAGAAATTTCTTTTTCGGTCGCTTTGGACAGTCTTTTTACGGATTTGAAGTGTTTGATCAGCGCTATCATGGTTTTTTCGCCGATGCCCGGAATGCTTTCAATCGAGGTCTGAATGGCTGCTTTGCTGCGTTTGTCGCGGTGAAAGGTAATTCCGAAACGGTGTGCTTCGTTCCGCAAATGCTGAATGATTTTCAGCGTTTCCGATTTTTTGTCAAGATACAACGGCACCGAATCGCCCGGATAATACAGTTCTTCCAGACGTTTGGCAATGCCGATGATGGCGATTTTTCCACGCAGCCCTAAATCGTCCAGACTTTTTAAAGCGGAAGACAACTGACCTTTTCCGCCGTCGATGATGATGAGCTGCGGCAAGGGTTCGTTTTCGTCCAGCAAACGCTTATATCTTCTGTAAACAACTTCTTCCATCGAGGCGAAATCGTTAGGACCTTCGACCGTTTTAATGTTGAAATGCCGGTAATCTTTCTTGCTCGGCTTACCGTCTTTAAACACCACACAGGCCGCCACCGGATTGGTGCCCTGTATGTTGGAATTGTCAAAACATTCGATGTGCCGCGGCTCGACAGACAAACGCAAATCTTTCTGCATCTGCGCCATGATGCGGTTGGTGTGCCGGTCCGGATCGACAATTTTGATTTGTTTGAGCTGGTCCAGACGGTAATATTTGGCATTGCGTTCCGACAAATCGAGGATTTGTTTTTTATCGCCCAGTTTAGGAACGGTCACTTTTATTTTGTCGCCGAAATCGAGTTCGAACGGCAGGATGATTTCTTTGGAATTCAGATGAAAACGCTCGCGGAGTTCCACTACGGCTAACTCCAGCAGTTCCTGGTCGGTTTCTTCCAGTTTCTTTTTTAGTTCCATCGTATGCGAACGGACAATCGCGCCGTGGGAAATCTGCAGGAAATTCACGTAGGCCATGCTTTCGTCAGACACAATCGAAAACACGTCGATGTTGGAAATTTTAGGGTTTAAAATCGTCGATTTCGCCTGATAATTCTCTAAAACTTCTATTTTTTCTTTGATTTTCTGGGCTTCTTCAAATTTCATGTCGACCGCCAAATCGTTCATCAGTTTTTTAAAGTCTTTTAAACTCTCTTTAAAATTTCCTTTGAGAATTTCGCGGATGGCCTGCACCTGTTTGTCATAATTGGTAATCGATTCCAACCCCTCACAAGGCCCTTTGCAGTTCCCGATATGGTATTCCAGACAGACTTTGAACTTGCCGCTGTCGATGTTGGCTTTGCTCAAATCGTAATTGCAGGTGCGCAGCGGATAGAGTTCTTTTACCAAATCCAGAATCGTGTGTACGGTTTTAAAATTCGTATACGGCCCAAAATATTCCGAACCGTCTTTAATCATTTTTCGGGTGGAAAAAATTCGCGGGAAACGCTCGTTTTTGATGCAGATCCACGGATAGGTTTTGTCGTCGCGAAGCAACACATTATACCGCGGCTGTAAGGTTTTGATCAGATTGTTTTCCAGTAATAACGCATCGGTTTCCGTAGGAACGACAATGTGCTTGATGGCGACAATCTTCCGGACCATCACATTGGTTTTGGCGTTGTCGTGCACTTTGTTGAAATACGACGCAACGCGTTTTTTCAGATTTTTGGCTTTCCCGACATAGAGAATTTTACCGTCTTTATCGTAATACTGATACACGCCGGGACTGTCCGGTAAGGTTTGGATTTGAAGTTCTAAAGCGGAAAGCGACATGGTAGTTGTTGGCTCTTTGTTAGTTTCAAATTTACGAATTTGTTTGCGAAAAAGCGACTTCCTAACAATTCGTTACCTATAATTTATAAATATTACTATTTTAGCATTTTAACCTGCTATGAACTACCGCAATAACATCCTGAAAATACTGAAAGAAGAGATTTTACCCGGAGAAAGCAAAACCATCAACATGGAAATTGCCAAGCTCCACACCATGACCAAACTGAAAATCCCGATCATTGTGGAGCGTTCCAAACTTCCGGGACCAACCGTTTTGTTATCGGCCGGGTTGCACGGGGACGAAATCAACGGGATTGAAATTGTACGGCAGCTTATCGTGAAGAAAATCAACAAACCCAAAACCGGGACGGTTATCTGTATTCCGATTATTAACGTTTTCGGCTTTGTAAACCAGACGCGCGAATTTCCAGACGGTCGTGATTTAAATCGCGTCTTCCCCGGAAGTAAAAACGGTTCCTTAGCCAGTCGTTTTGCGTATTACCTGCTGAAAGAAATCATCCCGAACGTGGATTATGCCATCGATTTTCACGCCGGTGGTGCCGCCCGTTTCAATGCCGCGCAAATCCGAATCGCACCGGGAAATCCTGAATTGAGAGATTTGGCTTCCGTTTTCAATGCTCCGTTCACGTTGTATTCCAACAACATTAGCGGTTCGTTCCGGAACTCCTGTGACAAACTCGGTGTAAAAATGCTGCTGTTTGAAGGCGGAAAATCTATCGACATCAACGAAGAAATCACCCAGCAGGGAATTGAAGGCGCCAAACGCGTGCTGGAACACCTGGGCATGCTGAACCCGAGAAAAAAACCAGAACCTACTGACCACCAAAGCATTTACATTGAAAAATCGGCCTGGATTCGCGCGCGGTATTCGGGGATGTTCCACGGCTATACCAAAATCGGCAGTTATGTGGAAAAAGGACAACTCTTAGCCACCATTTCCGATCCGTACGGCAAAATCGAACACAAGATGAAAGCGCCCAATGCCGGCTACATCATCAACGTGAACGAAGCGCCGATTGTGTACCAAGGGGATGCTATTTATCATATTTCCACCGAATTGGAATCTCAAACCTAACAATTATCATATTTTATGTATGTGGAAGCCCTTAGTTTTGAAGAAAATTCAGGACTATGCTACCGTGGAAAAAACTCACGCAACAGGAACGCCAAGCCCGTATTGAGCGCGCCTTACAGGAAAACGTAAACTTTGCACACGACGCTTCTTTAGGCTATCCCGCCTCCAAACTGGACGGCAAAGTCTTCAATAACGAAGCGCCTTTTTTAAAAGATGCGCCCACGCTGCAGGCCTATGTGGCCAATCCGAACCATATCGGTTGCCATACCTTCGGCACTTCGGAAAAAGCGTTTAGCGGTACGCAGAAAATGGAACGCGAAGTGCTGAAAGTGCTGGCGGAAGATATTTTTAAAGCCGAACCGCTTTCCTACGACGGCTATATCGCTCCGGGCGGCACGGAAGCCAACATACAGGCCATTTGGATGTACCGCAATTTTTTTATGAATTATTGCGACGCTTCCGCGGAGGAGATTGCGATTATTGCTTCGGAAGACACGCATTATTCCATTCCGAAGGCTTCCAATTTACTGATGCTGGACCGTTATGCCGTTCCCGTGGATTTCGAAACCCGGAAACTGGACAAAGTCGCTTTGGATAAAATCGTCGTCGGAGCAAAAAACAAGGGTAAAAAATATTTCATAGTGGTGGCGAATATGGGAACCACCATGTTTGGTGCCATTGACGATCCGGAAGAATATTGTGAAATCCTGGAACGCCATCAGCTTTTGTACAAATTGCATATTGACGCGGCCTACGGTGGTTTTGTGTATCCGTTCAGCAATCCGGAAAGCACTATCAATTTTGAAAATCCAAAAATCAGTTCGATTACCATTGATGCGCATAAAATGTTACAGGCGCCTTACGGAACGGGTGTTTTCTTATGCAGAAAAGGACTAATCGAAAACGTCCTGACTCAGGAAGCCGAATACGTGGAAGGTATGGATTTGACCTTGTGCGGCAGCCGAAGTGGTGCGAATGCCATCGCGGTCTGGATGATTCTTTTTACCTACGGTCCGTTTGGCTGGTGCGAAAAAATCCGGGTTTTGCAGATGCGCACGGATTGGCTTTGCCGGCAGTTGGATGCATTGCAGGTAAAATACTTCCGGGATCCGTTTATGAATATCGTGACGATTCAATCGGAATGCATCACGGAAGAACTGGAAGAAAAATACGATCTGGTACCGCAAAAACACGGTATCGGCAACCGTTGGTATAAAATTGTAATCATGGACCACGTGGAAGTCGATCATTTGAGTACTTTTACAGCTGATTTGAAACGAACACTCCATGCTAAAGAAAGAACTCCGCACAAAGTATAAAGACGACCGAAAAAAACTCACGTTTGATGAAATCCAGCTGATGAGTCTGGAAATTGCGAACCAGTGTTTGGGCCTGCCGGTTTGGGACAAGACTTATTTCCATTTGTTTTTACCGATTGAAGCCCAAAACGAAATCAATACGGAATTCCTGTTGCAGATTTTGGCCGGACGGGACAAAGAGGTCGTGATTGCCAAATCCGATTTCGACACGCGGAAAATGACGCATTACCTGTTGACGGACAATACGAAAATCCAGAAAAACGCGTACGGCATACCGGAACCTGTGGACGGTCTTGAAGTGCCTGTTTCAAAAATTGAGGTAGTGTTTGTACCGCTATTGGCCTATGATAAAACCGGACACCGCGTAGGCTACGGCAAAGGTTTTTACGACACGTTTCTGAGCGAATGCAAACCTGATGTCATTAAAGTCGGGCTTTCCTATTTCGATCCGGAAGATACGATTACCGATATTGCCGAAAACGACATCCGTTTAAATTACTGCGTAACACCGGAAGGAATATTTGAATTTCTGTTTTAAAAAAGTATATTCGTAAATCCAAAATACCATTTATGAGAAATACATTTTTAAAAAGAACCTTTTACACTGTATTGGCCCTTACCGTAATGCTGGGGTTCAGTGAGTGTTCGCATCACCACCACCATCATCATCACAAAACAGTTAAAGTTAAAAAGAAACGATTACCGCCGGGACATGCCAAAAAGATTCACGGGGACAAAAGCGCCCGAAAACATGCCCGCGGACACAATAAATAATATTTTCCGCAATAACGGAGAAAGCCACGAATTCACGAATTATTTGCTTTTAATTCGAGAATCCGTGGCTTCTTATTTTATCTTCGGAAACCGCTGATTTTATGACAACCTATTTTCCAAACGCTTTTTTGTTGAACACAATCAGGATGCCTACACCGGTGGAAATTGCCACATCGGCTACGTTAAAAATTGCGTTGAAGAAGGTAAAATGCTGTCCGCCCCAAATCGGCAGCCACGAAGGCAAATTCCCTTCCCAAATCGGAAAATAGAACATGTCCACCACTTTCCCGTGAAACCATTGCCCGTAAGGTTCGCTGCTGAACAGCGTGGCCACCTGTCCGTAGCTGTCGTTGAATATTCTTCCGTAGAATACCGAATCCAGAATATTTCCCACTGCGCCGGCTAAAATCAAGGCTACAGCAACAATTAAATAATTGGAGGCGTGTTTTTTTACCGCATCCCAGAGCCAGTACGCAATGCCTCCCACGGCCAGGATTCTGAAACTCGTGAGCAACAGTTTTCCGAAAGCACCCGGAATTTCTGCACCCCAGGCCATACCGGAATTTTCAATGAAGTGAATGCGAAACCAATCGAACACATACACTTCTTCGTCCAGTTCAAAATTGGTTTTGATGTATATTTTGGAAAGCTGGTCGACCACCAGAATCAGAATGACCAGCAAATAGGCTTTTTTTAGCGACATTTCATTCAATTTGAAAGCAAAAGTAAACTATTTATATAACATAAAAAACGCCCCTAATGGAGCGTTCAGTAAAATTTTGAAAAGATTAACGTTGCAGGTTCTTGGCTTCAATGCTCATGGTGGCATGCGGAACCAGTTTCAATCTCTCTTTATTGATAAGTTTTCCTGTTACTTTACAGATCCCGTAGGTCTTATTCTCGATACGAATCAAAGCGTTTTTCAGATCTCGGATGAATTTTTCCTGACGAATGGCAAGCTGTGAATTGGCCTCTTTCGACATGGTCTCGCTTCCCTCTTCGAAGGCTTTGAACGTAGGAGATGTATCATCGGTTCCGTTATTCAAATCGTTTAAATAAGCGCTTTTTATTAAATCCAAATCGTTTTTCGCTTTTTCCAGTTTCTTCAGAATCAATTCTTTGAATTCCGCTAAATCCGCGTCGGAATATCTTATTTGTTCATCTACCATAATTCATCTGTTTTTGGTTAATTACTCATTAATTTGTCAGATGTAACCTTCCGGTTTCCCTCATTTTGAAATTAATATTCTTGTTTTTAGGTCGTCAAACTCAATTTCCGTACCATTTTCGATACGTTCGGTAAAAACAAGTTCTTCGGTTAAGGTTTCCGATTTAATGTATGCTTCGTTATCGTTTACGGCTTCCTGAATGATGCCGTCTCTTTGCATTGTCACTTTAATCTTGTCCGTCACTTCAAAACCTGAATCTTTGCGGATATTCTGAATTCGGTTGACCAGTTCGCGGGCGATACCTTCTTTTCGTAAAGTATCGGTTATCGTAATATCTAAGGCTACGGTTATTCCCCCGGAATTTGCTACTAGCCAACCTTCGATATCCTGTGAAGAAATCTCCACATCTTCTGTTGTTAAAGTAATACTATTTCCTGAAATAACAATACTTATTTCGCCTTCTCTTTCTAATTTATTGATCTGTTCCTGACCGAAATTTTGTATCTCTTTGGAAATCAGCCCCATGTCTTTACCAAAGCGCGGTCCCAAAGTTTTAAAATTCGGTTTGATTTGTTTTACCAGTACCCCGGAAGCATCGTCCAACAACTCTACTTCTTTGACGTTTACCTCAGCCTTGATCAGGTCGGAAACCGCTTCAATTTCCGCCCGCTGCACCTCGTCAAGTACAGGAATCATCACCTTTTGCAGCGGTTGACGCACCTTGATCATCTCTTTCTTGCGAAGCGACAATACCAGTGACGAAACCGTCTGCGCTTTCAACATTTTGCTTTCGAGTGATTTATCAACAAAATTTTCAACAAATTGCGGGAATTTCGCCAGGTGTACACTTTCGAAACTTTCCTTGTTTGTTGCGGCATTCAAATCCTGATACAGACGATCCATAAAGAACGGTGCAATCGGAGCCGATAATTTAGCTACGGTTTCCAGACAGGTGTACAACGTCTGATACGCGGCAATTTTGTCGGTGCCGTACTCGCCTTTCCAGAATCTTCTGCGGCACAAACGCACGTACCAGTTGCTCAGATTTTCCTGTACGAAATCGGAAATGGCTCTGGCGGCTTTGGTTGGTTCGTAATCGTCGTAGGCTTCGTCCACCAGTTGAATTAACGAATGCAGTTCCGATAAAATCCAACGGTCGATTTCCGGTCTTTCGTGCAGCGGCACTTCGGCTTCACTATGAGAAAAACCGTCGATGTTGGCATATAACGCAAAGAACGAGTACGTATTATATAAAGTACCGAAGAATTTTCGTCGCACTTCGGCCACGCCTTCGATGTCAAATTTCAGGTTGTCCCAAGGGTTCGCGTTGGCAATCATGTACCAGCGGGTCGCATCCGGGCCATATTCTTTCAGGGTTTCGAACGGATCTACGGCATTGCCCAGTCGTTTGGACATTTTCTGCCCGTTTTTATCCAATACCAAACCGTTGGATACTACATTTTTATAGGCTACCTGATTAAAAACCAGTGTTCCGATGGCGTGCAGTGTATAAAACCAGCCGCGGGTCTGGTCTACACCTTCTGCGATAAAATCCGCAGGGAAGGACTTGTTACCGTCGATTAAGTCTTTGTTTTCAAACGGATAATGCCATTGTGCATACGGCATCGCTCCGGAATCGAACCAAACGTCAATCAAATCGGCTTCGCGTTTCATCGGTTTTCCGGAAGCGGAGAGCAAAACGATGTTGTCGACTATGTTTTTGTGTAAATCCACCAACTCGTAATTCGCTTCAGACATATCGCCGATTACGAAACCTTTAAACGGATTTTCCGCCATCAGACCGGCTGCAACGGCTTTTTCGATTTCGTTGTACAGTTCTTCCACCGAACCGATGCAGATTTCTTCGGTTTTGTCTTCCGTTCTCCAGATAGGCAACGGAATACCCCAGTAACGGGAACGCGACAAATTCCAGTCGTTCGCGTTTTTCAGCCAGTTTCCGAAACGGCCTTCTCCGGTAGCTTTCGGCTTCCAGTTGATGGTTTCGTTCAGGTCGAACATGCGGTCTTTTACCTCCGTCACTTTGATGAACCAGGAATCTAACGGGTAGTACAACAACGGTTCATCGGTTCTCCAGCTGTGTGGGTAACTGTGCACGTATTTTTCTACTTTGAACGCTTTGTTTTCTTCTTTTAAACGAATCGCGATTTCCACGTCTACGGATTTTTCCGGCACTTCTCCTTTATCGTAGTATTCGTTTTTCACATATTTGCCGGCCAATTCACCCATTTGAGCCACGAAACGGCCTTGTAAATCCACCAGTGGCATTGGGTTTCCGTGTTCGTCCAACACTAACATGGGCGGCACTTCCGGTGTGGCTTCTTTGGCTACTTTGGCGTCATCGGCACCAAACGTCGGCGCGGTGTGTACGATACCGGTACCGTCTTCCGTAGTAACGAAATCTCCGGAAATTACCCGGAAAGCGTTTTCAGGATTTTGGTACGGCAGCGCATACGGCAATAATTGCTCGTATTTGATTCCCACTAAATCAGCGCCTTTGCTTTCCGCTAAAATCGTGTACGGTATTTTTTTGTCTTCGGATTTGTAGTTCGCAAAATCGTCTTCGGATACTGCTTCAAAATATTTTCCTCCAAATTGTTTCGCTAACAATGGTTTTGCCAAAATCACGTTGATTGGTTCGAAGGTGTATTGGTTAAAGGTTTTCACCAACACATAATCGATCTTTGGCCCAACGGTTAACGCAGTATTCGACGGTAACGTCCAAGGCGTAGTCGTCCAGGCTAAAAAATGAATCGTTCCGAAACCTTGTAAAAATTCAGGCAGCGTTTCGTCTTTTGCTTTGAACTGCGCCACAATGGTCGTATCGGTAACATCGCGGTACGAACCCGGCTGGTTTACTTCGTGCGAAGACAATCCGGTTCCCGCTTTGGGCGAATACGGCTGGATGGTGTAGCCTTTATACAGTAAATTTTTATCGTAAATCTGTTTCAGTAACCACCATACCGATTCCATGTATTTGGATTTGTAGGTTACGTATGGATCTTCCATATCCACCCAGTAGCCCATTTTTTCGGTCAGGTCGTTCCACACATCGGTGTAGCGCATTACGGTTTTTTTACACGCTTCGTTGTATTCGGTTACGGAGATGGTTTTCCCGATGTCTTCCTTGGTGATGCCCAATTCTTTTTCGGTACCCAATTCCACCGGCAAGCCGTGAGTGTCCCAACCCGCTTTACGCTTTACCTGAAACCCTTTTTGAGTTTTGTAACGACAGAAAATATCTTTAATCGCACGCGCCATCACGTGGTGAATGCCCGGTAAACCGTTGGCGGAAGGCGGCCCTTCAAAAAACACATACGGGGTCGCGCCCTCACGGGACGTTACACTTTGCTCAAAGATGTTTTGCTTTTTCCAGAAATCAAGCACTTCAGAAGCCACGGTAGGCAAATCAAGTCCTTTGTATTCAGTGAATTTCGTACTCATTTTGTCGTTTTCTAAAATCAATGCGCGAAAGTACGGAATTTTGACTAATTCTACGTTAATACTATGACAAAATACACGGCTAACTGATGATTTTTGTGCGGTTTACGAGAAAACTTCCTTGAGGACTTCTAAGGATTTCGGCATTTTAAATCCGTCCAAATGAACGGAATAGTAATTCAGGAGGATTTTTAAAAGAATCTGACGTTCGGTTCCGGCGAAAATTTTCTGTTCGGAATCGAATTTCAAACCAATCAGTTTTTTAAACAGAACGGTTTCGTGTTCCGAAAGACAACTCAACGCGTGAAATTGGGAAAACACGCCTTCGTTCAATTCAAAAAAAGGCAAACCGATTTCGGAAACATCGGGATAAAACCCTAAAAATTTGGTGATTTCCAGCAATAAAATCAGGTGAAAATTGGCTGTTTCTTCGTGGTTGTCCAGCCAAAGCAGCGCCGTTTCCAGAAAGGTGAACAATTCCCGGTTCTGCTCTTCCTCGCGGATGCTGTGGTGCAGCACTTCGGACAGGAAAATCACAATGGTGCTTTTTACCACATCGGAAGGTATGGAATGGTACGGAAATGCAAGCCGGACTTCTTTAAAATGTTCTAAGGTTCCCTTGTTTTTGTGGTTGGCTTCGATTTCCAGAATCGACAACGGCTGAAAATACGCGGCCTTCTGATTGGATTTTTTAGCCGAAAACGCACTCGGCACAAAATACGATTTCAATCCGTCGGATGCCGTAAAGCATTTGACAATCAGGGATTTTTCCTGATATTTTAAGGCACTGAGGACAATCGCTTTGGTTTTGACCTGCATTAACGGACAATCATTACTTTTTTCACTTTGGTTTCCACGCCGTCTTCCGCAGCAATGAAAATCATGTATACACCGGAAGCTACTTTGTGTTTGCCAAAAGCTCTGGTATCCCATTCTATGGTTCCGCCTTCGGATGTTGTTTCATACACGAGGTTTCCTTCGATATCGGTAATTTTCACGTTCGCGTTGTCAATCAGCCCGCTGATTTTTACCGTGCCTTCATAGCCCGGACGCACCGGATTCGGATAGACATACACGTTGCTCAAATCTTCGGCCGGTCTTGTCGAAACACCTTTGAAGGACACCAGGCCTCTGTCGGTCGCGAAATATACTTCTCCGGTCTCACCGTCGATTTCAATGTCGTTGATGTTATTGCTCGGCAACGGTGAATTTTCCATGGTAAAATGATAAATGGTTTCCTGACCGTTAGGCGACAGTAGAAACACTCCGGCCTCGGCTATGGCCACCCATTTGCGGTTGGAACCGTCTACGGCGATGTCCCAGATACTCTGCTGATAGAATAATTCCTGCGCCAGTCCGTCTTCGAGTATGATAATGGAATTGGATTCGAGCGTGTCTTCGGAAAGGAAGCGGTCGACACTCGGAATTACACGGAGTCCGTCAAAGGTACCGATCCAGAGCTGATTTTTATTATCTATAGCTACACAACGCACGTCATTGTTGGGCAGATTCCCGGATCCGGATCCTTCTTTGATGAGAATGAATTTGTTGTTGTAATTTTCGTTAAAGGCGATAACGCCGTTGCGGTAAGACGGTATCCATTTGGTATTGTTTTTGTCGATTACCATGGAGGCATAGTCGTCGTCTATGGGATTGGTTGTAATATTTTCCAACGTATAAGACTGCCAGTTGCCGTCGGCTTTCATTACTTTGATGGCTTTTTTAATGCGGCTGTTGGTCATCCAAAGGTTTCCGTTTTTATCAAATGTCGGACCGTTAACCCGGATGTCTATGTAAGACGGATCACCAATATCCAAAGATTCCAATCCGTTGGGTCCGGTATTGGTCTGATTGAAAAGCGTTACGTTTTCCTGAGCATCAATTTTCAGCAATCCTGAAAAATAAGAACTTACAAAAACATTGTTGGAGGCAGGGCTTATACCTATCCGCGTAAGCGATTTTGCACCCAAAAGATTTGAGTAAGGAATCGAAGTCCAGCCGTTCTGTTCGGAATATTTACTGATGTCGAATTCGTCTAACGGATAAGGATTGTACTGTTTGGTGTAATCGCCGTATACCGCCCAAAGAAAATTAGGCGCTTTTTTTACGTTGAAGATATTATTCCGGAAAGGGCCGTTTGGCGTATTGTTCACAAAAGCCGACAAATTGGTAGTCGCGGTTTCGTAAAGTCCTTTGTCTGCAGTCCCCACAAAAATTTTATCCCCAATTGTGGTGGCGCAGGAAAAAAGAGAGACTACCTCCGGTATTTGGGTAATGTGCGCCAATTCCATAAAATTCTCATTGTACACATACACATGGTTGTTGCCGGTGATTGTCAGTCGGTTGTCGTAAGCCTCCAAATCGATTATCGGCTGACCCACATTTAACAAAGGGCTGAAAGCACTTCCCGTATGCCGGTAAACGGTTGTGTTTGAATTCGAAGCAACCAACTGATTCTGAAAGGTTTCAATTCCGCTCCAATACCCGGCATCAAAAACAGACCACTGGCTGAAATCGACCAGATTCGGATTAGTTATTTCGGCTCTTCTGATGCCATAGATGGAAGTCACGGCATAAATATAATTGTTGTGTACCGTGGTTTGATACACCTCCACTTCTTCACCAGCCGGCCCGATAAAAAAGGTATCCCCAAACTGATCGATGGTCAGATCAAACACACAAACCCCAAAATCACAGGACAGATAGACTTTTCCTTCGTGTTCGTAGATGTCGTTAATCTTCTTTTTATTCGGCGGTATCGTGGGTTTGTTGACAATGTCAATCACATTAAGAACGGTTCCTGCGACTTCATCAACCACTAAAAGCAATCCGTTGTTGTTCCCAACCAGCGTTTTATTAAAAGCT
Organism: Flavobacterium suncheonense GH29-5 = DSM 17707; assembly: GCF_000430025.1. Lineage (GTDB taxonomy): Bacteria > Bacteroidota > Bacteroidia > Flavobacteriales > Flavobacteriaceae > Flavobacterium > Flavobacterium suncheonense. Next base: position 44,859 of record NZ_AUCZ01000009.1, on the reverse strand, counting down.
GTACTGTGGTGCATGGCCGTAATGATTTCCGCCTTAAATCCTTCTATTGAGGTTGTTGTTTTAAGTTCACCGGTACTTAGGTTTTTCGAAAAAAGAGCATTTTCCGCGGCGGCATAAACTTTATCGGCTGAAGGAGACAAATCCTTGATGTTGCTGTACGAAAAATAACTTTTCCAAAGCTGATTTTGCTGCCCGAAAAGTATGCTTTGAAAAAAAAATACCGAAAAGAAAACAAAAACCTTTTTCATTAGTGCTGAATCATTTCTACAAATATAAACGAAAACCCTAAGATTCCTCGTTTTATACCTTAACTCTTTTAAATCAGTTTTATTTTAAATAAGAAATTTAATTTTTTTATAACACGTATTTTTTTTCTTTTTTTTTTAAAGTGAAGTATGTTTTTATATATTTGTCCGAAATTGACCTAAATAGAATTGAAGATGCCCAAAAAAATTTTATTGCTTTTACTGACCGTAATTGGCAGCAGCAGTCTTACCAGAGCGCAATTTGGTTTCTCTCATGAAGTGGGAGCCATCGCAGGTCCTGTAATGTTTATGTCGGATTATGGTGTGAGATACGATTTTGAAACCAATTCAGGAAACACAGGCTATGGGATAGGGCTGATTCACTATCTTAACTTTTCTTATCGCGCCGAGTGTAACTGTTATACCCCTGAAACCTACTTTAACGATCACTTCAAATTAAGAAGTGAGTTGTCCTACAATAAAACCAACTTACAGCATTTTGGTAAATGGGTAGACGACAAAAAACAGTCTATCACTGCGCAGCAATTAAGAGCAATGCGTGGAGAAGCTTCGGTTACCGATATTGGTATGCAGTTGGAGTATTTCCCTTTAAGTATCCGTGACTTTACAGCTACCAATGGTGCTTTTGGACCGTTTGTAAGCTTAGGAGCACACTACTCTTTCTTCAAACCGGAAGCGTATTCCAAATTGGGTCGTATTGACCAGCCGGGAGTATTACCAACCAAATATATCGGAGGGGTTTCCAACGACAGCGGCAGCACTTGGTCTGTAGTAGCTTCTGTAGGAACACGCTACAAATTAACCGAATTGTCCGACTTAATGTTAGACTTGCGTTGGCAATACTATTTCTCCAACTGGGTAGACGGTTTGAACCCGGATCCGGATATCTACAAGGAGAACAAAGCTAACGACTGGTTGGTTTGGTTAAACTTCGGTTACATTTATTATCTAGATTAATCAGTACATTTGACAGAATAAAAAACCCGAGCGATGGCTCGGGTTTTTCTTTTTTATACTTTTACTGTTTAGGCTAAGGCCTGCTTCAAATCTTCAATCAAATCATCGGCATCTTCCACACCTACACTCAGACGAACCAAATCATCGGTAATTCCGATTTCTTTGCGCTTGTCTTCCGGAATGGACGCGTGGGTCATTAACGCCGGATGGTTCGCCAAAGATTCCACACCGCCTAAAGATTCCGCTAAGGTAAACACCTGAACTTTTTCCAAAAACTTAATTGCATCTGCTTTAGCTCCCGATTTGAAGGTAAAGGTCACCATGCCGCCAAATCCGCCAAGCATTTGTTTTTTGGCAATGTCATGAAACGGATGGTTTTCCAAGCCCGGATAGTATACTTTATCCACTTTCGGATGGTTTTTCAGGAACTCCGCCACTTTGGCTCCGTTTTCGCAATGGCGTTGCACGCGCAAGTGAAGCGTTTTGATGCCTCTTAGCACCAAGAAACTGTCCATTGGCCCTAAAGTTCCGCCGGTTGCGAATTGTTTGAAATGTAATTCGTCTCCCAGAGCCTTATCTTTAATCACCAATGCTCCAGCAATCACATCACTGTGACCGCCTAAATATTTAGTAGCGGAATGCATCACGATATCCGCGCCTAAGTCTAACGGTTTTTGCAGATACGGCGTCGCGAAGGTGTTGTCTACCGCGAACAAAATATTGTGTTTTTTCGTGATTTTGGCAATTTCCGCAATATCGGCTAACTTCATTAACGGGTTCGTAGGCGTTTCCACCCAAACCAATTTCGTGTTTTCGTTGATTAACTTTTGAAAACCGTCCAAATCGTTCATGTCCACGAAATGAAATTTGATGCCACTGTCTTTGTACAGACGGGTAAACAAACGGTACGTGCCGCCGTACAAATCGTCCATGGCGATGATTTCGTCACCGGCCTTGAACAGGCGCAACAAACAATCGGTAGCTGCCAAACCGGAAGAAAAGGCCAAACCGCGCGCGCCGTTTTCAATCGACGCCAACGCATCTTCCAAAGCCTGACGTGTCGGGTTTGCCGCACGGCTGTATTCGTATTCCCCTATCGGTTGCCCTGGTGACACCTGAGCAAAAGTAGAGGTCTGAAAAACAGGAGGCATCACTGCTCCCGTTACTTTCTCATGGTGTTGTCCGCCATGTATTACTTTTGTATTAAACTTCATGTTCTTTATATTTTAGAGGATAAAATTACGGCGAATTTCAGGATTATAAAAACTTGGCGATGCGCATCATAATGCCCGTGTGCACACCTTCGTGATAGTTGTTGAATTCCATAGCTTCCTGTGCGTTTCGGATGTGAAACCCGGACATCGTGGTAAAAGCCGTATAGTTTTTAAAAACGTCTTCTGAAAAATCTCTTTTGGTTTGTTCCAAAGTAGCATAAAGCAATGCTTTTAACTGCTCCGCTTCTTCTTGCAAAACGGGCGCTTCCGGTTTGGTGCCTTTCTTATATTTTTCTACCATTTCCGTGGAAACCAGCATCGGTAATCCGGATAAATTATACACCAGCATCTGTTGTACCACCACAATATGGCCGATATTCCAGATCAGGTTGTTGCTGAAGCCTTCCGGAACTTTGTTCAGTTGCTCTAAAGAGTAATTTTCAAGAAATTTAAGCAGTGTGTTTCTGCTGGACAGGTTAATGTTGAAGGTAGCTTCCATAATTTGAATTGGGTCAGGTTAAAGTAAAACAAAATCTTCGGTCTTAGGAAAAGCGTGCATCACCTCGCGGGCTATTTCCGGAGTCGGGCTGGCCAGTTTTCGCAGTTTCGTATCCATCCAGGCCCCGTCCACACTCAGTACCGCACACAGTTCGCCTTTCTGGTTTTTCATCTCGTGCACAATCGTCCAGCGCGAGGCATCGTCCTTCATCTTCCCGATTTTGGTACTGATGGTAATGGTATCGCCCAAATGAATCTCTCTTCGGAAAATACATTCTTCGCGAAACAAAACCGGGCCGAAATGCTGTTGTTGCATTACTTTAAGGGTTAAGCCCTGCTGTTCTAAAACTTCTATACGGTGTTGGGCGCCAAAATCGTAATAAGCACTGTGGCGCATGTGAAAATTCGGGTCCAAATCCGACCAGCGAATCGAAATAGTTTTGGTAAAAACGCTCATCTTCTGTAAAATTTACTCAAAAATAAAGAGAAATATCCGCCTGCCGTTTCCCAAGGCATTTAAATTAAAGCTATTTTAACGAAAACCGTATTTTTGCATATAAAATGAAACGAAAACCCATGAGAAAAATATACTACCTGAAAACCTGCAGCACCTGTCAGCGCATTTTAAAATCACTTCCGAATCTGGACACTTTCGAATTACAGGACATCAAGACCGAACCGATGACCGTTAAACAGGTGGACGAAATGGCAAAAATGGCCGGTTCGTATGAAGTTTTGTTCAGCAAGCGCGCCACCTTGTACAAAGAAATGGGTCTGAAAGATGAAAAACTGACCGAAGCCGATTTCAAGCGCTACATTTTAGAACATTATACTTTTTTATCCCGACCGGTAATCATCACCGACGGAAAAATCTTTGTAGGCAACAGTCCGAAAACGGTACAGGCGGCCATAGAATTTTTAAGTAAATGAAAGCCCGCACCTATGCTTTGATCGCTGCCTGGATGGTGGCCATCATTTACGGCGTAACGTTTACCATAGCCAAAGACGTCATGCCGAAACACATTGACGCATTCGGCTTTATTTTTCTTCGGGTGGGCGGTTCCACGCTGCTGTTTTGGCTGTGCACCCTGTTTGTAAAAACCGGGAAAATTGACCGGAAAGATTTCCCGAGAATCATCGCCGCGGCTTTTTTCGGAGTCGCGTTCAACATGCTCACGTTTTTTAAAGGGCTGAGCTATACTTCCCCGATTATGGGAGCCGTATTGATGGTGACCACGCCGATGATAGTCCTGGTTTTATCCGCCATCATCATGAAAGAACGCATGGAAAACCGCAAAATATTGGGGATTTTACTCGGACTGGCCGGAACGGTAACGCTGATTCTCTACGGAAAATCGATGGTGAATGCCCCGAATGCGATGCTGGGAAATTTACTGGTTTTCGTGAACGCCGTTTCCTATGGTTTTTACCTCATCATCGTTAAAAAGCTGATGGACAAATACAACGCCTTTGCCTTTGTCAAATGGATTTACCTTTTCGGATTTCTGATGGTCATCCCGTTTGGCTGGGGCGAATTTCAAGCAGTGGACTGGGCAACGGTTCCGGTCTCCGCCTGTCTGAAAATCGGATTTGTGGTCGTAGTTTCCACTTTTTTAACCTATTTGCTGAATTTGTTGTCGATGCGCGAACTCAAACCCACTACGGTCGCGGTTTTTATTTACCTGCAGCCGTTTTTTGCCACTGTTTTTGCCATCGGATTGGGAAAAGACAACCTGGGTTGGGTGAAAATCGGTTCGGCGGCCCTGATTTTTGCCGGTGTGTATCTTGTGATTAAGAAAAAACCGGAGATTATCGAAGAATCGCTTCCCGGAACCGATCCAAGCCAACACTAAGCGCCGATAACTGAAGAGTTTTATTTATCTTTGAAGTCTATTTAGAAAAACATGATACAATCGATGACCGGATTTGGCAAGGCGACCTTACAGTTACCTACCAAAAAAATCACAGTAGAAGTTAAATCGCTAAACAGCAAAGGCCTTGACCTGAATGTGCGCATGCCTTCGGTGTACCGCGAAATGGAATTGGGGCTGCGCAACCAGATTTCCCAGAGCTTAGAGCGCGGTAAAGTCGATTTTTCCCTTTACATCGAAGTGACCGGTGAGGAAACTTCCACCAAAGTAAACGCTCCGATTGTAAAAGCTTATATCGCCCAAATGCGGGAGATTTTACCGGAAGCCGATGCCACGGAACTGATGAAAATGGCCGTTCGCATGCCCGACGCTTTAAAAACCGAGCGCGACGAAATCGACGAAACCGAATGGAAACAAATCCAGACGGTAATTGACGAAGCGCTGACCAACATCAATACCTTCCGCAAAGACGAAGGACTGTCACTGGAAACCGAATTCAGACTGCGCATCGAAAACATCCGCAATTTTATGAATCAGGCCATTGCCCTGGATCCGGAACGCATCGATAACATCAAAAACAGACTGCAAACCGCCATCGACGAGTTGAAAGTGACTGTGGATGAAAACCGTTTCGAACAGGAATTGATTTATTATCTGGAAAAACTGGACATCACCGAAGAAAAAGTTCGCCTGACCAACCATCTGGACTATTTTCTTGAAACTTTAGCCGGAAACGAAGCCAACGGGCGAAAATTAGGGTTCATCACGCAGGAAATGGGACGCGAAATCAATACGATGGGTTCCAAATCAAACCACGCCGGGATGCAGAAACTGGTAGTCCAGATGAAAGACGAACTGGAAAAAATCAAAGAACAGGTTTTGAACGTTTTATAAGCCAAAACCAATTACAAACAACACAACCAAGCTAAAGGCTTACCGCTGAACGCTAAAAGTTACAACAATGAGCAAAGGAAAACTGATCGTATTCTCGGCACCTTCCGGTTCGGGAAAAACCACTATAGTAAGACATTTATTAGGAAAAGAAGACCTGAACCTTGAGTTTTCGATTTCTGCCGCTACAAGAGCACCCCGAGGCGAAGAAGTAAACGGCAAGGATTACTATTTCATGTCGATTGAAGACTTCAAAAAACACATCAAAGCGGAGGATTTCGTGGAATGGGAAGAAGTGTACCGCGACAATTTCTACGGCACCCTGAAAAGCGAGGTGGAACGCATTTGGGCGCTGGGCAAAAACGTGATTTTCGACATCGATGTGGCAGGCGGACTGCGCATCAAATCCAAATTTCCGGAAGAAACGCTGGCTGTTTTCGTAAAACCGCCGAGTGTGGACGAGTTAAAACGCCGTCTGAAAGAACGCTCCACGGAAAGCGAAGACAAAATCAACATGCGCATCGCCAAAGCCCACGTGGAATTGGCTACCGCGCCTCAGTTTGACACTATCATCAAAAACTATGATTTGGAGGTGGCGAAAGAGGAAGCGTATCAATTGGTAAAGAATTTTGTGAGTAAGTAACAAGGGAAAAGGGATAAGGAAAAAGTAACCTATCTTCTCGCTTATCCCTTCTCACTTATCCCTGAATAAAATGAAAATCGGACTGTATTTCGGCACTTTTAACCCGATTCACATCGGACACCTGATCATAGCCAACCACATGGCGGAACATTCCGATCTGGACCAGATTTGGATGGTCGTGACGCCCCACAATCCGCACAAACAGAAAAACTCGCTTTTAGACGATTACCACCGTTTGCACATGGTACATCTGGCAACGGAGGATTATCCTAAAATCAAACCGTCCGATATCGAATTCAAACTGCCGCAACCGAATTATACGGTAAACACGTTGGCACATCTGCAGGAAAAATATCCCACTTATGAATTTTCCCTGATTATGGGTGAAGACAACCTGAATTCGCTGCACAAATGGAAAAACTACGAAGTCATTCTGCAAAACCACGAGATTTATGTGTATCCGAGAGCCGCTTCCGGGGAAATTGATGGGCAGTTTATCAATCATCCGAAAATTCACCGCATAGGTGCACCGATTTTGGAGTTATCGTCTACTTTTATCCGCGAAAGCCTTAAAAATGGTAAAAATATCCGTCCGATGTTGCCGCCAAAAGTCTGGGAATACATTGATCATAATTTGTTTTACCGGAAATAGTTTCAATTAACATAGTTTTAAAAGTCCCTACTGAAATCTTCTGTACCTTTAGATTTTAAAAATTTTAAGCTATGTTAAACTTCGAATTATACAATCCGACCAATTATGTTTTCGGCAAAGACCAAACGGCAAAACTGGCGGATCTGGTTCCCAAAAACACAAAAATATTGCTGGCTTACGGAGGCGGAAGCATATTTAAAAATGGCGTTTACGATCAGGTAAAAGCGGCACTTACCGGTGTTGAAATCATTGAATTTGGCGGAATTGAGCCGAATCCGCGCTATGAAACGCTGATGAAAGCGGTAGAAATCATCCGCAGGGAAAACATCGGGTTTATTCTGGCAGTGGGCGGCGGCAGCGTGATTGACGGGGTGAAATTCATCTCGGCAGCGGTTAAATTTGACGGTAATCCGATGGACATTCTGCACAAACGCCTTTTAATCAAAGACATAACGCAGGTTATTCCGTTCGGAACCGTATTGACTTTGCCGGCTACGGGAAGTGAAATGAATTCCGGCGCCGTAATCACGATAAACGAAACGCAGGAAAAATTATCCTTTGGCGGCAGCGCGTTGTTTCCGAGATTTTCGATTTGCGATCCGACGGTAATCGAATCCCTGCCCAAAAGACAAATCCAAAACGGTATTGTCGATGCGTTTACCCATGTGATGGAACAATATTTAACCTATCCGACCGATGCCTTGCTGCAGGACCGATTAGCCGAAAGTATTTTACAGACCTTAGTGGAAATCGGCCCTGGCGTGGCTGAAAATCCAACCGATTACAAACTGGCATCCAACTTTATGTGGTGCGCCACCATGGCCTTAAACGGACTGATTCAGAAAGGCGTTCCGACGGATTGGGCGACCCACATGATCGGACACGAACTGACCGCTTTATACGAAATCGACCACGCCAGAACATTGGCCATCATCGGACCGAACCTGTACCGCGTGATGTTCGACACCAAAAAAGAAAAACTGGCGCAATACGGCGAACGGGTTTTTAACGTTCAGGGTAATTCCATCGAAGAAAAGGCACAAAAAGCCATCGAAAAAACGGAAGCTTTCTTCCACAAAATGGGCATGCTGACCCGTTTATCGGAAAACACCGAACAGTACGAAGGTACGGCCGATTTCATTGTAAAACGCTTTGAGGAAAGAGGCTGGGTGGCCATGGGTGAACAACAAAACATCACCCCGGAAAAAGTCCGGGAAATCGTGGAAATGAGTTATTAAAACAAAACGCTCCTTTTTCGGAGCGTTTTTTATTGCTTTAAAATCTTAATTTCTTTCATTCCGGTTTCGCTGGTTATTCTGCAGAGGTACATTCCGCTTTCCCATTGTGCCACCTCAATGACCTGCTCAAAAGCCGTAGTCTTCATTTTTTTAACCGTTTGTCCCAAAACATTCAAAAGAACGATTTCCGAGGTTTCTGTCAGTCCGGATATCGTGAATTTCTCTTTGACCGGATTCGGAAAGGCTTTCAATTCATCATCAGCTACTTCATTCACGGCTAGATTTGCCTGTACTTCAATACTAAAAGTAAATGAACTGCTTCCGTCCTGATTTTCAGCTGTTACGACATAGTCGGTTGCCGGTGTTACCTCCAAAGGCTGTCCGGTTATTGCTCCGGTCGCTTTGTTAAACTGCAGTCCTGCCGGTAAATTCGGCGAAATGGTATAACCATAGGCCTGAATTTTCCGGATTTTGTGATTGGCGTAATCCGCAATATACAGTCTGTCATTCGGGTCTACCACAATACCCGTCGGACTGTTAAAAGTTGCCAAAATGGCTTTATCGTTGTTGCTTCCTACCTCACCTGTGCCCGCGTACGTGGTAACCACTCCTTCCGGGCTTATCTTTCGGATTTTATGGTTGTATTGATCGGTAACAAACAGCTCGTTGTTACTATCTGCCGCTACTATGGCCGGATGATAAAACGTTGCCGAAGCGGAAACTCCGTCTGCGGCTCCTGCCGTGCCGTTACCGGCGAAAGTGGTAATCGTTCCGGAAGTACTTATCTTTCGGATTTTATGGTTACCGTAATCGGCTACATATACATTCCCAAACGAATCCAGGCAGACGCCGGTAGGGCCGTTAAACCGGGCTGTTGCTGTGTCACCGTCTACATTTCCGGCGAATGTTCCCGCATAAGTGCTCACCATACCGGCCGGCGTAATCATCCGGATTTTATGGTTGCTGTAATCGGCTATATAAAGATTGTCGTTGGCGTCGATGGCCATGCCGGCCGGATAAAAGAATTTTGCCACGGAACCGGTTCCATCCTGAAAACCTCCAACACCGGTTCCTGCAAAGGTTGAAACTACACCGTTGGTATCAATTTTCCGGATTTTGTGGTTGCTCTGATCGGTTACGAAAATATTGCCGTGAGAATCTACAACGGCTCCGTCGGGATAACGGAAAGTTGCCGCATTTCCCGGTCCGTCCTGAGCTCCGGCAATTCCTGTCCCCGCAAGTGTTGTTACCTCACCCTGAGGTGTTATTTTACGGATTTTGTGATTGCTGCGGTCGACCACGATAAGATTGTTTTGATTGTCAAGGGTTACCACAGTAGGCAAATTAAAGGCCGCATTGGCACCGGTCGAGTCCTGAGCTCCTGCCACTCCGGAACCCGCAAAGGTTGACACAATGGGCTGGCTTGGTATAGATCCGCCGTCATTGGTTGGCAGTAAAGGACTGATGGCTTGATTAACGGTAAAAATATTGACTGTCGGATAAGAAATTACCGGCGACTGCGCGTATAGGGAAAACGTAACAAAAACAAAAAGGCAACCTAAGAACAATCTTTTCATTTGTTTTCTAATTGGCTGTGCAAAAGTAAGTTAAAAAAATATTAAAAAACGAAAGGCGCTCAGAAAATTTTTCTTGAGCGCCTTTCTCACCAAAAACAAAAAATATTAACTAATCCTAACCTACTAACTCAAACAGCTTACGGCATAATCGCAATGCTTCACTTTAACTGCTGTCTGCCCGCAAAAAAAGAGAGGGAAAGCACAACCGCAAACTGCTGACATAATAACGGCCGCTGAAAAGTTTTCATTGCCCCCGAAATCATAATCTAATGTTAAAATTTTTAAGTGTCTTTAATTTTAAAGCTAACTTTTTGATAATCAAATAACCGTGTATTGATATAACTGCACCCAAATCCGGAAACCTTTTAAACAACTCGATAATCGGAATGGTGCAGAAAAGAGAATCTTGCGAGTTTTTATCTCAAGAATCAGACAATTTATCCATACTTTACCTATAATTTTTATCAGTTGGGCATTTTTGAGTATTTTTGAAATTCAAATCTGAAAAATAAAATGAGTGATACTCCAAAATTTGCAGTAATCGGCGGAGGAAGCTGGGCAACGGCCATCGCGAAAATGCTTTGCGTGAATCTTCCCGAAATTGCCTGGTACATGCGAAACACGTACGCTATCGAACATATTAAAATCAACAAACACAATCCGAATTATTTGAGTTCGGTAGAGTTTGACACCAATAAATTAAAACTGACCAACGACATTAACGAAGCGGTCGCTTATGCGGATTACGTCATCTTTGCCATTCCTTCTGCTTTTTTAAGTGCCGAACTGGAAAAACTTACCGTAAGTTTAGAAGGCAAAGTGATTTTCTCGGCCATCAAAGGAATCGTACCGGAAACCAGCCTGATTGTAGGCGAACATTTTCACAAAACCTACCACATTCCCTATGACAACATCGGCGTTGTTACCGGACCGTGTCACGCGGAGGAAGTTGCGCTGGAACGTCTTTCCTATTTAACCATCGCCTGCGGAGACGACGAGAAGGCTAAAATCATGGCCAAAAACCTCAACAGCCATTACATCAAAACCAAAACATCCGACGACATCATCGGAACGGAATATGCCGCCATGTTAAAAAACATTTATTCGATTGCGGCCGGAATTGCGCACGGTTTGGGCTATGGGGACAATTTTCAGGCTTTGTTGATGAGCAATGCCATCCGTGAGATGAAAAAGTACATCAAAAAGGTGCATAAGATGAAGCGCAACATTAACGATTCGGCTTACTTGGGCGACTTGTTGGTTACGGGCTATTCCATCTTCTCCCGAAACCGAATGTTCGGGAACATGATTGGCAAAGGCTACACGGTGAAATCGGCACAGATGGAAATGAGTATGGTGGCAGAAGGCTATTACGCTACCAAAAGCGCCTACAAACTGAATGAAACTTACAAAGCCAAAACCCCTATTATCGACGCGGTTTACGCCATTTTATACGAAGGAAAAGAACCGAAAAACGTCTTTAAAAAACTGACCGAGAAACTGGATTAAAAAAATTGCATTTTTTAAAAAAACACCCGTTATCTTAAAAACGCAGCGGTAAAACAAGCAAAAATCCTTTACACACAAAGGTTTACACTTGTTTTTTGATTTTACCCCAAGCAAAAACCAATCTTGCAAAACCTTTATTCATAAGACTTCACAAGATTTCCCTTGGAGAAAAAAATAACCTTTATTTTAGCCGAATAAATTTAAAGCCAAATGGACAACTTAATCAATCACCCCGGTATTTTAACGGTTTTCACTATTGTAATCGTAGCGATGCTGCTGTTGGATTTAGGCGTTTTCAAGAAAAACAATCACGCCATCAGCAACCGCGAAGCTTTGATGTGGTCAACGCTTTGGATTTCCCTGGCCATGGGATTCAGCGGTATTATCTATCATTATATGGGGGTTGAAAAATTTGCACAATTCCAGTCTGCGTATTGGATTGAAAAAGCACTTTCGGTAGACAACCTCTTTGTATTCATCCTGGTTTTCGGATTTTTTAATGTTCAGCGGGAGCTTCATCACAAAGTATTGTTTTGGGGGATTATCGGCGCCTTGGTCTTTCGGGCGATTTTCATCTTTACCGGTGTGGAGCTGATTAACATGACCTATTTGCCGCAAATGGACGTATTCGGCCATCTGGTTAAAATCAATGTAATCCTTTCCGTTTTCGGATTCTTTCTGATTTTTGCCGGTATTAAATCCTGGTTTTCCGAAACGGACGAAGGCGATAAGGATTTCACCAAAAGTCCGGGCGCACAACTGGTGCATCGTTTTTTCAAGGTAAGTGAAAATTATGACGGCGATAAATTCTTCACGGTACAGAACGGTGTAAAAATGGCCACACCTTTGCTGGTGGTGGTTGCCGTAATCGAGTTTACCGACCTGATTTTTGCGGTGGACAGCATCCCGGCGATTTTTGCCATCGCACCGAACGACCCGTTCATCCTATACACGTCTAATATTTTTGCCATTTTAGGGCTTAGGGCGCTTTATTTTCTGTTGGCCAACTTCATGTATATGTTCAGTCGTTTAAAGTACGGATTAGCCATTATTTTGGCTTTTATTGGGATTAAAATGTTAATTGCGCCTTTTTATCATATCTCTTCACCCGTTTCGCTGATGATTGTGGGCAGTGTTTTGATGCTTTCGGTGATTGCTTCATTTGCATTTCCGGTTAAAGATTAACTCCAAACTTCACTTAAAAGTATTAATAAAAAAAGAGCAACTTAACTGTAGCTCTTTTTGTTTTCTATTGAATCAGAATTTCATCCGTAAAAATATAAGCATCCCCTCCGGCGCCCTGATGCCACTCCGGTAATGTCCCGAAGTTTTTAGCAACAACTTTTACATAACGCGCTGTTTTTCCTTTAACCGGTAAAACAAAGGCTTTAATCTGTTCTTTGTAATCGTTTGCATCCACGGTATTGGCAACCGTTCCGGCCAGTTCAAAATTTATGTTGTCATGCGAAACATAATAGTCCACCTTCCTCGGCATGACAATCCACGCGCGCGTATCCTGCAGAAAACGTCCGGCAATTTCGTTGATTTTGGTTTCCTTTTTCAGGTCGATAACGGCTTCAAAATCCTGTCCTTGATAGCCCTGCCAGTCGCCTTTACGCCAGTTTTCGTTGCCGAGAATTCCGTCAATTAAACCTTCCGGTCCACCGGCGTGGTATTGTGCGGAATATTTCGATTTGATGTCGACACTCCAATCGTTGGCTTTTTGGAAATAAGAGGCAGAAACGGTATGGCTTCGATTTTGGTTATCATCCTCACTATAGGCGTAAACCGTTACTGATTTGTTAATGAAAAAAGGCTGTTTATACTTCTTAAACGTTTTGTTATCAAAAGAATAAAACGCTTTGTTTTTTGGCGCTGGTATTAGTGAAACCTCTAAATTCTTTTTAAACGCTTTGCTTTCTGCTTGCATTACCGGAACAGGGATTATCGGAGTAATACTCTCTTGTTTTGAAGTTGCCAATACTTCCTTTAAATAACCTTTGTGACCTTTTGAGGTTATGGTTAATGATTGATTATTTTCAAAATGGATAATGGCTTTTTCAAAATAAGGAGTCGTTTTTGCATAATCTGGTTTCCCTGGCGTAACCGAATACATTCCCAACGAACTCAAAACATACCAGGCGCTCATCTGTCCGCAGTCTTCGTTCCCGATTAAACCATCCGGCGTGTTTTTGTAGAATTCGTTTAGTATGTAATGTACTTTTTCTTTCGTTTTTTCCGGTTTCCCGATGTAATTGTACAGATAGGCCATGTGGTGGCTTGGCTCGTTCCCGTGCGCATACTGCCCAATCAGTCCGGTTATGTCTGCCTGTTCTCTTCCGGTGGTTTCGGATGGAGCCGTAAACATTTCGTCCAGTTTCGCTTCAAATTTGGCTGGGCCGCCATAGGCTTCAATCATCCCGGGAATGTCCTGTGGCACAAAAAAGGAGTACTGCCACGAATTGCCTTCGGTATAATTGTTGTTAACCTCACGAGGCTCGAAAGGCTTGTCCCAACCACCGTTTTTCTTAGGGCGCATGAATCCGCTTTCCCAATCGAATACATTCTTCCAGTTTTGGGAACGCTTCATAAAATACTGATAATCGTCTGTTTTGCCCAACAATTGCGCCATTTGGGCGATACACCAGTCGTCGTAGGCGTATTCCAAAGTCTTGGACACGCTTTCGTGTTCATCATCAATGGCAATGAAACCATTTTTCTTGTATGCTTCTAATCCCAAATGATCGAGCATGGCAGAATGTTTCGCGGCTTCAAAAGCTTTTTCGTAATCAAAACCTTGAATCCCTTTTGCCATCGCATCCGCCATCACGGAAACGGAATGGTAACCGATCATACAGTCTGTTTCGTTGGAAGCGAGTTCCCAAACCGGCAATCGTCCGCCCTGTTCGTACTGTTTGATAAACGTATTGATGAAATCCGCCGTGCGCTTTTTATCGAGTAAGGTATACAACGGATGGGCGCCGCGAAACGTATCCCAAAGCGAAAACACCGTATAATAATCAAAGGTGTCGGCAACGTGGATTTGGTTGTCCCGTCCGCGGTATTTGCCGTCTAAATCTTCGGCGATGTTCGGCTGCATCATCGTATGGTACAAAGCCGTGTAAAAAATGGCCAGTTTATCTTTATCCTTTTCTTCGATCTGAATTTTTGTCAGCTCCAGATTCCACAGTACTTTGGCGTCTTTGATGGTGCGTTCAAAATCCCAGTGTTTGATTTCGGTTAAATTCAACGCGGCTCCTTCGTAACCCGTTGGCGACAAGGCTACTTTTACCCAGATTTTTTCGCCTTTTGCAACAGGTTTGGAGAAACTTAACGCCACTTCGGTTCCGCTGTAGAAATTGGCTTCGTTTTTTCCGTTGGCTTTCACCTTGCTGAGGGTCATCGGTTGGTTGAATTCGATGCGGGCGAAAACATACTGGTCGCGCGCCCAGGCCTCACTTCTGCGCAAAATTTCAACGGTACGGCTGTTGACGATGCGCACATCGCCCTGCAGTAATTTATCGCGGTGGTTCAAATCCAAAATAATGTTGGCCTGCCCTTTTTCGTTGAAAGTGTATTCGTGAAAGCCTACTCGTGTGGAAGCCGTTAAACGGACATCGATATTGTGCTTGTCCAATTTGACACTGTAATACCCTGCCGAAGCTTTTTCGTTCTTGTGTGAGAAGGTGGACGAATATGTTTTATTGTCGAAAGACGGTTCTCCCATAGTTGGCATCAGCATGATGTCGCCGTAATCGGAAACGCCTACGCCGTTCAAATGGGTGTGGGAAAAGCCGTAAATAACATTATCGGAATAATGATAACCGCCGCAACCGTCCCAACTGCCGTCGATGCGAGTGTCGGGCGAAAGCTGTACCATTCCGAAAGGCACGGTGGCGCCCGGAAACGTGTGTCCGTGGCCGCCCGTTCCGATAAAGGGGTTTACATATTGCGCAAAATCATATTGCTGAGTGAATCCGAAATGGGAAGAAAAAAATACTAAACAGGCAAATGCGTAGCGTTTCATAGAAAATCAACTGAAAAATTTGCTCTAAAATAGCGAATATTTCAGGAAACGCAACAAAGGCTTACAAGTTTTACTTCAGCAAAACACCTCGTTTGTTCAGTACCGGAACATCAGCTAAGGCTTTGTCGTTGATGGTATTGCTGCGGAAGACATAGGTTTTGTCGTAAAGTTTGTCGCCGATAAAAAACGTCACCATGAATTCGTTGTTCAGCTGCAAGACATTGTTTTCCAGCAATTCGATTTTTACCGAAGAATTCGGCTCCACTTCCTTAAACGCATGACGGAAGGTTCCGGTTTTGCGGTCTTCGCCGTTGATTTGTCCGTAGGCTCTGGACACCACTATGGCCATTTCCAGTTTGGCATCGCTGTCGTTAATCAGGTGGGCATACCAGGAGTTTTCCATAAAATCGTCGTTCCATTCCTGAACGGCGGCCACATACACCTTTTCCACTTTTGGTATACTAATATCCTTCTGCATAGCGTTGACTTTTTAATAAGCGGCAAATTTACTATAATTAACCTTTTACCGATACCATTTAAGCCACGAATTCACGAATTTTCTACTAATTCAATACGACAGAATAATTCGTGAATTTGTGGCCTTTATATTTAAAAGCAGAAGTCTTGCCTATATACTGGATTTAAACTGTTCCAGAAAACGCACATCGTTCTCATAAAACATTCGGATATCGCCAATCTGGTACAACAGCATTGCAATACGCTCGATTCCCATACCAAAAGCGAAACCGTTGTACTTGTCCGCATCGATACCACAGTTTTTCAAAACGTTCGGATCGACCATTCCGCAACCCATGATTTCCAGCCAGCCGGTGCCTTTGGTGATGCGGTAATCAGTTTCCGTTTTTAAACCCCAGTAAATATCCACCTCAGCACTTGGCTCCGTGAACGGGAAATAACTCGGACGCAAACGGATCTTCGATTTTCCGAACATTTCCTTGGTGAAATACAACAACGTCTGTTTCAAATCGGCAAAGGAAACATTCTGGTCGATGTACAAACCTTCCACCTGATGGAAAATACAGTGCGAACGCGACGAAACCGCTTCGTTACGGAACACACGTCCCGGTGAAATGGTACGGATCGGCGGCTTGTTGCTTTCCATATAGCGCACCTGTACCGATGAAGTATGTGTACGCAACAACACATCCGGATTCGTCTGGATGAAAAACGTGTCCTGCATGTCGCGCGCCGGATGGTATTCCGGTAAGTTCAACGCGGTAAAGTTGTGCCAGTCGTCTTCGATTTCCGGACCTTCGGAAACGTTGAACCCGATGTTGGAAAAAATATCGACAATTTGGTTTTTTACGATCGAAATCGGATGACGCGAACCGATAACCAAAGGTTCCCCCGGACGCGTTAAATCACCATACACGCCACCAGCTACTTCTTTACTTTCCATAGCTTCCTGAAGGGTTTTCACCTTGTCTTCCGCCGTGGTTTTCAACAGGTTGATTACCTGACCGAATTCTTTTTTTTGGTCGTTCGGCACGTTTTTAAATTCGGCAAAAAGGTCTTTCAGCAAGCCTTTGCTTCCTAAAAACTTAATGCGAAACGCTTCTAAAGCATCTTTGTTATCGGTGGTAAATGCCTGGGCTTCACCTATGTATTCTTTAATCTTATCAGTCATCGTCATATGCAATAATTGGATGCAAATTTAGTTTTTTTTGAGTGATTAGTAAAGAGTAATCCGGAATTAGTTCCAAATACTTAATCAATCAGTTCTTTTTCCAAAAAGTAGTTCACAATGGCTTCTTTCATCAGGACCGCCTGCTCACCGGCTTTTAACGGCGGCAGTTGCTCTTTTACCTTGTAATGCGGCCATCTGTCGGCATCAAAATAGTCGAATTCATAATAACCGTAGGGTTCCAGCAAACGGCAAATGGCGATGTGCATCAGGTTGAGCTTTTCGTCTTTTTTGAATTTCCGGTTGAGTTGCCCCAATTCCTGCACACCGATTAGGTAAATGATAGCGTCCAAATCGAGTATCTCGCCATCGGCAAACTGATTGGATAATATGTTGACCACTGCATCCCAGCGGGTTTTTAACTGTTCGTCTCTTGACATAGTTCTAAGTTAGAAGTCAGAAGTAGGAAGTTTTTCCTGTTTATAAAATCAGACTTAATTTACGGCAAAGATACTAAGTTGCAGCGCGAGAATTACGGTTTCGAAAAAGTCTTTTTCGCTTTTTACTTTTTACTTGTCCCGCTTCTTTTATCTTTGCTCTTATTACTATTCTCTTACTTTATGGGTTTTATCGATATTGCTTTAGCGGCTTTACTGGTTTTTGGCTTAATCAAAGGGTTGCGCAACGGTCTTTTTGTGGAACTGGCTTCGCTGGTTGCTTTTTTCGTCGGAATTTATGCCGCGGTTAAGTTTTCGTACCTTGCTAAAGCCCTGTTAGAAGAAGCAGTTTCCTGGTCCCCTAAAACGGTACAGCTTACGGCTTTTGTGCTGACGCTGGTTGTCGTTGTGATCGCCATTCACCTGTTGGCCAAAATTTTTACCGGTATCGCGGATTTCGCTTTTTTAGGCTGGCTGAACACTTTAGGCGGCGGTGTTTTTGCGGTGCTGAAGACGGTTTTGCTGCTCGGCATTGTACTCAGTCTGTTCCAAAAGGTAAACCTCAACAACATGCTGGTATCGCAGGAAACTCAGGAAAACTCTTTGCTTTTCCATCCGATTTTAAAAACTTCGGAAGTCTTGCTCCCGGTTCTGACCGATTGGTTTGAAGCGTTGAAAAATACCGAATTTCCCCAACAAGAGGCAAACCAATAACGGCAACTGAGTTTAGAACTGCTTCAGCTCTTTAATCGCGGCTCTTTCAATCCAGCCCTGCGTTTCATCGGTTAATTCGATTTTCGCCCATTTGTCTTGGGTTTCCAACACAAAAACCTTGGTGCCTTCGTGCAACTCGAAAGCTGCAGGTGCAGCGGCTTTAGGTTCGTTTTTCACAGGAGCAACTTCGGCAAAAACTATCGCCGGACGTTCGCTGTTGTAATGCTTGCGTTCCAGCACGGCAGCGCCCACACTTACGGCAATAACCAGCAAGGCCAGTATCATGCCTGCAAAAAACAAGCGCTTCATCAAAGACGTAGGGCCAAAATAATAGCCGGTAAAAAACAGCAGAAACACCGTGGAAAACACCGTGGCAATCCAGGCCCAGGTATCATAGTGAAAAACATCTAAAGCTTCGTTCAGCATTTGGGAAAACCCTACTTTCGGCACGACTTTGATTTCGTCGATGGCCATTTTCTGGGCAAATTTCAGATTGGTCTGAATTTCCGCATCGTTGGGTTGTAGCAACAAGGCTTTTTCATAATGGTAAATCGCCGGCGCAACTTTGTGCAGTTTGTAATAGGCATTGCCCAAATTGAAATGCAATTCCGCCGATTGCTGTCCGGACTTCAGAATTCCTTCATACATACCAACAGCCTCTTCAAATTGTTCGCTTTTGTACAATTCGTTGCCCTTCTGAAAAACAGATTGCGCGAAGAGGGTCTGGGCAATCATTAAAAATAGATATACTAGCTTTTTCATGGTTTCCAATTTAAATCTGCTTGCTCAATTCTGAAATGACACTTACGGCTTTGTCGTAGTCCTGCTGCATCGCCACACTGGTTGACGGCGCGTAACGGGCGAATTCGCAGTTCTTCATCAGGGTCATGAAATCGGTTACGGTTTCGGCTTGTGCTTTTTTGGACACCAGCAGTTCCTGAATGTTTTCCTTGCTCATTTCCGAGGTTTCTATGGAAAGTTTGGCTTTCAGGAAGTTGTGCAGCGCGCGTTCCATCGCATCGTAAAACGGTTCTTTGTTGCCCATTTGCTTGCTGGCTTCCGACAGGAATTTTTTCGCCAGCTTGTTCGACTGACGGATGCGGTTTCCGGTGACGTCGCGGTCGATGGCTTCTTTTTTCTTCTTCGCCAGAATGATAATCGGGATGATACAAAACGGTGCCAGCAACAAGGCATAAAACAATCCGGAACCTAAGAAATCCTTGCGGTTAACCGGCAACAATTCGGCATTTGATTTGATAAAGGCAAACTGGTCGCTTTTGGTAACCGTTTGCTTGTTTGCCGAAGCAGCAGCTTCACTACTATTCGGCATCACACCGTCCAGTACGTTAAGCTGAATGGCTTCTGAAGACAAGGTTTTATAGCTTTTCGTATTCAGATCAAAATAGCTGAACGTAAGCGGTTTGATGGTATAGGTTCCCTTGTACTGCGGTACGATGGTGTAATTGTCGGAAATCGTGCCCTGCATCCCGGTTAACGGCGTGGTTACGTTTTCTTTGTGTTCCGGGTCGTACATTTCCAAAGCATTCGGCACTACCGGTTTGGGTAAGGTGAACAACTTCATATTCCCTCTTCCGGCGGCACTTACTTCCAGCTGTAACGATTCTCCGGCTTTTAGCGTGGTTTTGGACGGTTTGACTTTAAAATCGAAATGGCCCACGGCTCCGGTGAAGTCTTCGGGTTTTCCGGTTTCCGGCAAGGCTTTTACCGTAATCGATTTGGCACCCGCCGATACTTTTTTGGTGCCGTTCGCATACTCCATTCGGCCAAACATATCGCGTCGGCCGGTTGGCGCCTGCATCGTGATGTCCAGCATTAGCGGTTCGATCGTCAGTTTTCCGGCTTTCTGCGGATATAACACGGTTTTGCGCAGGATGACGTAACGGTAATCTTCGCCGTTGTATTTTCCCATCTGCACCGATAAGTTCTTCACGTCGATACTCTGGCTCCAGAAGTTGTTGTATTTCGGGCTCGTGGCTTCGCGGAAATCGCTCACGCTTACGTACGGGCTCACATACAATTTGTAAATGGCCGTAATCGGTTCGTTTACATACGGATTGGTATTGGATATTTCGGCCACCAGATGAATCCCGTCGCCTTTCAGTTCCGGCGGTGGCGGTGGTGCGACCTGTCGCGGTCTTCGGTTTCCGAAAATAATGGCAAACGGATCTTCCTCTTCTTCGGGTTCGGGTTGTGCCACGGCATTGCCAACCGTTACTTTAACCGGATTGGTCTTGTAGACTTTCCCCCCGATTTCGATTGAAGCCGGTTTGATGATGAACGTTCCCTTTTTGGTAGGCATCAGGAAAAACGAATACGATTTGCTGAAGGATTTCCGGCCGTTTACCCACGAATAATTTACGGATTGGTTGGGTCCGCCGAAAATTTTAAAGCCTTCAAAAGCCGGGGCTTCGAAATTATCGCCGTCGTCGTTCATCGTGAAATCCACGCGAAGACGCTCGTTAATCCCTATGGTGCTTTTACTCACTGTAGCTTTGAATTCCACCTGAGCCAGTAATGACTGAGCTGTCAGTAACAGTAAAAGAATGTATTTGTTCATAATCGCTTGCTTCATTAGTATCCTACCAGTCTTTCTCGTTGCGTTTTGGCGTTCCTTTTACTTCGCGTCCTTTTACGCGCTCCTGAATTTTCTTTTCTTCATTGTTCAGCGCGTCTAACAGATTTTCCATGCGTTGCTTGGAAGCGCCGCCCTGTTGCGGTTTTTGCTGTTGTTGGTCTTGGTCGCCTTTACCGTCTTTGTTGTCAGGGTTCTTCGGATCGTCTTTTTTGTCTTGGTTTTTGTCTTTGTTCTGATCTTGCTGATCCTTATTCTGATCTTTGTTGTCCTTCGGCTGCTGATCTTTGTTCTGATCTTTATTTTTGTCCTTATCCTTATCGTCTTTGTTGTTCTTCGGCGGATTCTCTTTTAATTTCTGTTTGGCCAAGGCGTAATTGTAACGGGTTTCCTCGTCGTTCGGATTGTTGCGCAGGGCATTTTTATAGGCTTCCACCGCGCCCTGATAGTTTTTTTCCGTCATTAAAGCGTTGCCCAGGTTGTGAAAGGCTTTGTGTTTTTCCGCTTTGGTTTGCGCTTCGGCAATCGCTCTTGAAAACGAACTTTTCGCTTCCGACGGTTGCTTCTGACGGTAAATCGCATTGCCTAAATTGTACGACGCCATGGCCGATTTCGGGTTTTTGAACTGGGATTTCCGGTATTCCACTTCTGCTTCGGCATATTTTTTTTCTTCGAATTCGCCGTTGCCTTTAGGCAGATTTCGGTCTTTCTCCTGAGCAAAAAGCGCGGCAGCAAAAAGCAACATCCCGTAAATTAGCAGCTGTTTCATCAGGCTTTATTCTTTTCATTAAACAAATTCAACTTCTTCACCCAGGCGGTTTTGCGTTCCAGAAAGAAAGCGTCCAACAGTAGCAAAAAGAACGCCAGTCCTAAAAACCACTGGAATTGGGATTCGAAATCGGCAATCTGCTGGCTTTCAAAATCGGTTTTTTCCAGATTGTCCAGTCCGTTTTTCACATACTCCAGCACTTCTTTGGTGCTTCCGCCGAAAACATAACCGCCATTGGCATTTTTCGCAATGGTTTTCAGGGTTTCCGGATACAGTTTGGTGATCACCGTTTCGCCGTTCTGGTCTTTCTTGAAACTTTCAATCACGCCGTTATGACGCAACGGTATCGGGCCTCCTTTTTCGGTTCCGATACCGATGGTGATGACTTTTATCTTTTTGTCTTTGATTTCTTCCAACGCGTCTTCAAAGCCTTCGCCGTGGTCTTCTCCGTCCGAAAGCATGATGATCAGTTTACTGGTTTGCGGATTGTCAAAATAGGAAGCGGCTAATTTAAGGGCATCACCTAAAGCCGTACCTTGCGAGGAAACCATGTCGGTATTCATCCCTTGCAGGTACATTTTGGCCACGCTGTAATCGGTGGTTATCGGTAAAACCGGATAGGCACTTCCAGCATAGCCTACAATCCCGATGCGGTCGCTGCCCAACTGGTTGATAATCTGGGACACCACTTGTTTGCTCTTTTCCAGACGGTTCGGCGCGAGGTCTTCCGCCAGCATGCTTTTGGAGATGTCTACGGCAAAGACGATATCAATTCCCTGTCGCTTCACGGTTTCCATCTTGGTTCCGATTTTCGGATTGACCAACGCCACGATTAATGCCGCAAGCCCCAGTAAAACCACAATCAGTTTCAAAACGGGTTTGAAGGTGGATTTTTCAGGACTCAAGTGCTGTAACAAGGCCAAATCGCCAAATTCCCGCTGCTTTTTGCGCTGCCAGTACAAATTGACCAAAAAAAGCAACAGCACCACCGGAAGCAGGGCTAAAAGGTAAAAATATTTCGGTTCGTCAAATTCCCACATAATTCTTTAAAATTTCAAAAAACGACTCCCTAAATAAAACTTCTGAAAATAGTTTTTCGCAATAACAGTTCCAACACGACTAAACCAAGCGCCAACAAGGCTAACGAACGGTATTTTTCATCGTAATTGTAAAAACGCTGTTCCATGACTTCGGTGGTTTCCAGTTTGTTGATTTCGTTGTAAATACTCGTCAGACTCTGGTTGCTCGTGGCCCG
Organism: Flavobacterium suncheonense GH29-5 = DSM 17707; assembly: GCF_000430025.1. Classification (GTDB taxonomy): domain Bacteria; phylum Bacteroidota; class Bacteroidia; order Flavobacteriales; family Flavobacteriaceae; genus Flavobacterium; species Flavobacterium suncheonense. Next base: position 22,103 of record NZ_AUCZ01000009.1, on the reverse strand, counting down.
GAAGTATTTTCCTCCGGTCATGGCGGCGATTTCTTTCATGAGTTTTTCGTCAATTTCCACCTTCATCTTTTTGAAGAGGAATTGTCCGTTCGGAGCGATGGCATACGGAAATTCTGCCATTCCGTTGGTTCCGATACCGATGGTGTACACTTTCACACCGTATTCCCTCGCAATTTCGGAGGCCATTCTCGGATCGATAAAACCGGAATTGTTGATCCCGTCCGTCAGCAAAATAATGACTTTGCTCTTCGCTTTACTGTCTTTCAAACGGTTGACCGCCGTGGCCAGTCCCACTCCGATACCCGTTCCGTCCTGCAAAATGTTGTCGTATTTTACGCCTTCCAAAGCGTCCAGCACTATGGCTTTATCGCTGGTTACCGGAGTTTTGGTGTAGCTTTCCGCCGCGTAAACCACCAGACCGATCCGGTCGTTGGGACGTTGCTCGACAAATTCTGCAGCTACGCGTTTTAAGGCTTCCATCCGGTTGGGTTTCAGGTCTTTGGCCAGCATACTTCCAGATACGTCGATGGCCATGACAATGTCGATACCGCGTGTGGTTCTCGATTTGTTGGTTACATCCGTAGACTGTGGTCGGGCCAGGGCGGTGATTAAAGTGGCTAATGCCAAAAGGCGCAACGCAAATAAAAGCGGTTTCAGTTTCGGCAAAACAGAACCCGCCGTCTTGAATCCCTGAACGGAACTTATTTTTAACGTAGGTCTTTGTTCGTTCTTCTTCCAAAAATACCAGGCAATGACTATCGGTAAAACCAAAAACAGCCAAAAGAATTCCGGATGGGCAAAAGTGATAGTCTTCATCATGGCGCTGCTTTTCTTAATTCTAATGATTCCAGGATTCGGGCGGTGATTTTGCTTCCGTATTCGTCTCCTTCTTCGTGGAAGAGCAAAATCTGCTGCAACCCGCCTTCCTGACTGAACATTACAAATTCATAATATACTTTTATCGAACGCTTGGTGATTTTGTCGATCATGTTCATGGTTCCGTAAGCTTTACGGCCGGAAAGTCCTTCCGGAGTGCTGAAATCTTCGGTTTTGATGATGATGTCCTGAGCGCCTTTGGCTTCCAAAGCCTGTAACCCGGCTTCAAGCGCCTTATCCAATTCGATTGGGGTTTGCTGCTTGTATTTTAATGTGCTCAGCATGATGTAATAATCGTCGAAATAGCCGCCGTATTCAAACACCTGCATTTCTTTAACTACTGCCATCATTTGTTTTCCGATTTCTTTCGTTACGTCTTTACGCTTCAGAACATCGGGTGTGGCAACAATCATGCCTGGGTTTCCGTACTCACTGGTAATCCAGTCTTTCTCATACATTTCCTGAGTGGATTCGCCAAACAGGTTGTATTTGTCGAAAAAATAATAAGCCCCGGCAAAAAGAAGCGCAAAACCCACACCAAAGCCAATGAGCTGATTGCGTTTTCTGATTTTCTTCAGACGCAGCTCTTCCTGATGTCTTGCATAGGCGATGCTTTCCTCGTCCTCCACTTCTTTCGGCAACGCTTTGTCGATGGTAAGAATAATGCTTTCGATGTTTTTGCGGTCTTCGGCAATTTCAAAATCCAGTGGTTTGGATTTGGCGAATTTTACCAAATCGGCGTTTTTCAGGATTTTTTCGAAGGTTTGCATGGTTTCCTGTCGGATGCCCATTTTCTTTTTCAGCGAAGCTTTTTGCATCGCCTCGAGCAATTCGTCGGTAGTGCTTTCCATCGCCGGAATGTGTACCGTTTCTTCGATATAGGTTCGGGTAATATCGGTCATTTCGGAGTAATACGACTTCACGTCGCCCTGCTCCAAAAGGGATTTTTTCTCTAAGTTTTGCAGCAAACTGGTCGCTTTTTCAATAGGGGTCGCATACACCACTTCTTCGGCAACCGGTCGGTTTTTGTATTTTTTGTACAACCAATAGCCCAAAAAGGCCAGTGCTGCCAGTACCGCCAAAGCGAGAAGGAACCACCAAAAATCGGACGAAGTGTCCTGCGGCTTCATAATCGGTTTGATGTCGTACATTTTTTGTTTCAACGTATCTACTACGACCGGATTTACCTCCACGACAGCCGAATCGGACAGAAACTGCTTGTTGCCGATTAATACCGGAATTCTCGGAATCACGTAACGGCCGGAATCAAACTGCGTTAATCCGTACTTTTTAATGAATTCGAAAGTGGCGTCTTTCTTAACGGTATCAATCGGATAGGATTCCAACACTTCCAATTGGCCAATATTTTTTACATCCGGAAAGGCGACCCGGGTTTCTTTGGTCCCTTTTACTTTCAGGGTAAGATGAAACTGGGAACCGATTTTAATTTTCGCGGAATCCACGATGGTTTGTACCGGCTGCTGGGCAAAACCAAATGTCGCCAACAGCAAAAAAAGTACGATGTAATATTTTTTAAGCATTAACTTCTTGATTTAAAATAACCCAACAATTTCATCACATAACTTTCATCCACTCGGGTATTGACAACACCGGAACCGCAACGGGAAAACGTATCTTTAAAATATTTTACGTTGGCCTGATAGTTTTTCTCGTATTCCAGACGCACCGCTTTCGAATTGGTGTTGACCACGGTAATTTCACCGGTTTCGGCATCTTCCATGGTGACCATTCCCAGATTCGGAATTGTTTCTTCGCGGTGGTCGTACACCCGGATTCCGGTTACGTCGTGTTTTTTCCCGGCGATTTTTAAGGTTTGTTCGTAATCCGATGTCATGAAATCGGAAATTAAAAACACGATGGCTTTCTTTTTCTGAACGCCGGAAAGGAATTTCAAGGCCTGCGACAAATCGGTTTTCCGGCTTTTGGGCTGAAATTCAATCAGTTCGCGGATGATGCGCAACACGTGCGATTTTCCTTTTTTGGGCGGAATGAACAATTCGATCTGATCGGAAAACAGGATCAGTCCGATTTTGTCGTTGTTTTGCGTTGCCGAAAAGGCCATGGTGGCGGCGATTTCGGTAATCACCTCGCTTTTCAGCTGGTTTTGGGTTCCGAAACTTTGTGAGCCGCTACAGTCGACCATCAGCATCATGGTGAGTTCGCGTTCTTCTTCGAACACCTTGATGTACGGTTCGTTATAGCGCGCCGTTACATTCCAGTCAATCGCACGGACGTCGTCTCCGAACTGGTACTGGCGCACTTCCGAAAAGGTCATCCCGCGGCCTTTAAACGACGTATGGTATTCACCCGAAAAGATGTGATCACTCAATCTTCGGGTTTTGATTTCGATTTTGCGTACTTTTTTGAGTAATTCTTTGGTATCCATTTTTTCAGTGGTCAGTGGTCAAGCCGTCAGTGGTCAGTTAAATTCGTTGCGAAAAGCAACTGATTACTGATTACTAAAAACTGCGAACTGATTAAGGCACTTCAACCTCGTTAACGATTTTGTTGATGATGTCTACCGAAGTGATGTTTTCGGCTTCGGCTTCGTAGGTTACCCCGATTCGGTGACGCAACACATCGTGTACTACGGCGCGGACGTCTTCCGGAATAACATACCCTCTGCGCTTGATGAACGCATAACATTTGGCAGCCATCGCCAGATTGATACTACCCCGCGGAGATGCTCCGAAACTGATCAGCGGTTTTAAATCGGCTAATTTGTATTTTTCCGGATAACGGGTGGCAAAGATGATATCTAAAATGTATTTTTCGATTTTTTCGTCCATGTAGACTTCGCGAACGGCTTGTTGGGCGCGTAAAATCTGGTCTAAGGAAACCACTTGATTTACTTTTTCAAAGCCGCCGTTTAAGTTTTGACGGATCACCAGACGCTCGTCTTCCATTTTCGGATAGTCGATTACGGTTTTCAGCATGAAACGGTCTACCTGTGCTTCCGGTAACGGATAGGTTCCTTCCTGCTCCACCGGGTTTTGTGTAGCCATTACCAAAAACGGTTTGTCCAGCTTGAAGGTTTCGTCGCCAATGGTTACCTGTTTTTCCTGCATCGCCTCCAACAGGGCCGACTGTACTTTGGCCGGCGCACGGTTGATCTCATCGGCTAAGACGAAATTGGCAAAAATGGGACCTTTTTTTATCGTGAAATCGTTTTGCTTGATGTTGTAAATCATCGTACCGACAACGTCGGCTGGAAGTAAATCGGGGGTAAACTGAATACGGCTGAACGAACCGTGAACGGCCTGCGACAAGGTGTTAATCGCCAGGGTTTTGGCCAACCCGGGAACCCCTTCCAAAAGGATATGCCCCTGACCCAAAAGTCCAATTAACAAACGTTCCACCATGTGCTTCTGTCCGACAATTACCTTGTTCATCTCCATGGTCAGAAGGTCGATAAAGGCACTTTCTCTTTCTATTTTTTCATTGATTGCCCTAATGTCCAAAGTAGTTGTATTTTCTTCCATTATGTTACTTTTTTTGAGCCGTGAATTTAATAAGATATTTTAACACTGCAAATTGAAAATTAATTTAGTGTGAAGTTGTTAACAATTGGTTAAAAAAAGAAAGACAGCCTTGGTTTTAGCTGTCTTTTAATATAATTTTTATTTCTCTTTAACTTATTCGATCGTATGGACACCGATGTCGGTAACTTCTCCGTTTACGACCGTGACATTTTCAACGAGTACGGCAGGCAAACCGGTTGTGGCATCCGGGGTTAGGGTAACGGTATAGGTTCCGGCCGGAATTCCATTAAGCTGAAAGCTGCCGGTTTCGTTCGTATAGGCGGAAACTTCTGTTCCGTTAACTTGTGCAGACACCAGAGTTTGCAGACCGATTGGCAGCACCTGACCTTTTATGGCCCCTGAAGTTCCTTCGGTAATGACTCGAATTACCGGATGCAGGTTATAATTTCCGGAACCGCCGGCTTCCACTACCACCGAATGTTCCACATCAAAATCCAGAAGGAAGTTATAGGTTAACCCGGGTTCCAGAGTTTGGTTGACTTTTAGTTTTAATCCGGACTGCTGGGCACTTGGCGTATGCAGCGGATAGGTTACCCCGTCTTTCACCACGGTATTGTCATCGCCCAAAATCAGGCGGATCTGCCCTAAAAAACCGGAAGGAATATCATTATCAGCCAATAAAACATTGACCCCGCCGGTTAAATCCAAAAGGTTGTACACACCAGGATTGACATTCCCAAGGCTCACCCAACCTTCTTCTCCGGTATCGGCATTGCCTTTTACCATTACGTCCAGCACCTCAACGTTTACTTCGTCGTAATCGCCGGGCGCATCTGTCATTCGTACAGCTACGTGGGATGTTCCTTGGGTATCGTCATTGTCATTACAACTTGTCAATGAATAGGATAGCGGAGCAAACACTAATAGACCAAACAAATACTTTTTGAAATTTTTCATAAGAAACTGTTTTAAAATTAGTAATTTCATAACGTTTAAAAGACGTACTTCTTACAAGCTTTAACATAACTTAACGCTTTTTTATGTCTTTTTTGTGTTTTACCCAAACCGTCATCGGAAATGATTAACAAACGGCTCCTGATTAAAAACCTGTTGGCACATAACGATGAGAACAGTTTCTACGACAAGAAACGCCAGTTAAACCTGCACACCAAAGAAGGTAAAGCGAAATTCCTGAAGCACATCTGCGCCCTTTCCAATTCCAATCCGATGAACAACTCGTATATCGTGGTGGGCGTGGAAGACATGGACAACGAAATTGTGGGGGATGATTTCTTCGACGACAGCCGGATTCAGAATCTGGTGAATGCGTTTCTGGAAAATCCGCCGAAGATTCAGTATGAGAATGTGCCGTTTCCGGATTTACCGAAAGACAAAGTAGTGGGTCTGGTAACCATTAAGCCGAACAACAAGGTGTCCTTCTTCAAGAAAAACATTCATACGATTTTGGCCAAAACTGCCTTTGTGCGAAGAGGCAGCAATACGATGCCTGTGGAAGAACTTTCCGAGATTCCGACTTCAATTAAGACAAAAAGCTTAAACATGGAAACGGTAATCAGTATCGAAAACAATTCGAGAAACAGCATTGCGCATACTCTGGAAGGCGTTATCGATTTCATGAATAACCGCCATAAGGACATGAACCCGAGGTATCACGTTTTTAAGGAACTCTTCGTGGTGTGTTGGGCCGGTAATAAAAAGAAAGTACGCGACAAGACCTTTTTTTCCCGGGTAGACATTGAGCTGATTAACGAACAGGTAAAACTGTTTTATTCCGCCTTGGACGAAGTGACCATCGAATATGACGACCACACCTTTTCGATTACCGAATATGTACCGCTGGGCTTAAACGACAAAACGAGTTATTACCCACTGGAAAAAGTAACCTTACATTTTTACGACAACGGTTATTACAAAATGGAAACAACCATGCTGTTTGAACCGCCGGAATACAACCGGAAAATGCTGCATCATATTTACAATTCGAACCTGGCGCTGATTCAGAAATTGCAGAAAGGGTTAAATTTATCAGGACGGGAAAGCAAGGACTTGGAGAACTTACCTTCTACCCTGATGATTTGCTACCTTAACGGTTTTGAAGAGGCCAAAATGAAACTAATTGAAGCCAAACCATATTTAAAAGCGCTTGAAAACCAAACGGCTTATGTGTATTTTAAGGAAACGATGCGGGTGCTGCGGAAGGTCAAGTATAATTGATTGAAGGTTTTGCTTCGAACTCAGTTTTCAGCTTAACCATAAAACAAATCTACTTGAAACTTTTCAGCGACCTTGACAACTCTAAAACCACAATAATCAGGTTTCCTAAAAAATGTAACGGATATTTGCCCTTTTTCAGAATCGAGTAACGGGTATCGATTCCCAGACTGAGCAACAAATCAGGCTCGAAAACAAAATCTTCCTCCTGAATGAATTCTATTTTTTCGTTACATGTAATTTCGGAGTAAGTCTTGCCAAAAAAACCCTTTTGTTCTTGCTCCGAGAGTCGATCCGTATACAACTGAATGGCCAGACTCGTTTCAGACAACTTTACTAAACCGTAATTTTTCATGCTTGGGATTATGGATAAAATAATGATTTCAAAAATAATCCCAGTGAAAAAATAGTATGTGAGGTTTTTCCTCAAAAGTTGTTAAGTTATTAATCCTTGATTTCGGGCTTCGCGGATGATATCTTCGTCTCCGCCTCGGTCAATGCAGAAAATATCGCGGATTTTGGATTTCCTTTTCTCAACGGCGCTTTCGGTTAATTTTACTTCACTGGCAATGCTCTTGGTTTTAAATCCTTTGGATAACAAGGTAATAATCTGCCGGTTAACGCTGTCCAAATAATCTTGTCGGGTCAGCAACTGCTTGACAGATTCCTCCACGGTTTTGGAAAAATAAGTACCGCCTTCCAGCACAGTCGTGAAAGCCGTCAGGAGTTCATCGCCGCCAAAATCGCTTTTGATTAAAAGTCCTTCCGGATTTACTTTTTTGACAATATCGTAAATAACAAAAGATTCCACATGAGACGTTAAAATAAGTATCTTGGTTTGGGGAAATTGTTGTTTGATCAATAAAGCCAGATCTTCTCCGGAATGAATACCTCTTTCATCGTATGCCGGCATGCTTCGGTCTAAAAAAACCATGTCAAAAAAACCGGAAGTATCGGCTTTGGTAATTCGATGGTAAGCTTCTTCACAACTGTGACATTCTTCTATATTAAGTTCAATCCCTTGTTCGTTAAAAGACAGTATGGTCTTATAACCCATTATTTGGGAAGGATGATCGTCTACAAAAAGTATTTTTACAGCCATTTCGTGAAATTTCTCACAAAAATACCAAACTATGTTGGAATTGTCAAAATAATTTGTGTTCCCTGTTGTTTTTCTGATAAAATTTTGAGGGTTGCTCCTATTTCTGCTGCCCGTTCTTTCATGTTTTTTAAACCGATTCCGCCCTTTGCCTGATTCGTGTTAAAACCAACGCCGTCATCTGTTACGGAAACCACAATGGCGTTGTCTTTTTTCAACATCGTTATGGAAACGTTTTCAGCTTTGGCATACTTTCCGATATTCTGTAACGATTCCTGAAGGATGCGGTACACCTGAATTTTTACTGCACTTGAAACGGTCGTCCAGTCGATCGCCTCATCCGCCGTCACTCTAAAACGAACTGTCGAATGTTCTTTAATATTGGCCACCAGATTGTCTACCATCAAAACAAAATCGGAGGTGTCTGCAAAGAGATTCTGGTTTAAGTCGTGGGCTATCTTTCGGATTTCTTTTTCAATGTTCTGAATTTCATCGACCTGTTTCATGCAACGGGCAATGGTTTCCGGATCGTTTTTTTTGTTCAGAATGAAGAGATTCAGACGTATCGCCGTCAGTTTGCCCATAACGCCATCGTGCAATTCTCGGGAAATGCGTTGTTTTTCCATCTGTTTACCTTCTTCGATTTTCTGGTGCTGGTCCAGCATGAGCTGGTAAATCTCGAAATTGGCTTGCTGTTGCTTTTGTTTGTATTGCAATTCTCTATTTTTGGTACGTTGGGCTTTGACAATATACAGCAAAACCAACGCTATAATCAAAAAGAGACTGAAGCCCAGAATTAGCCGGCGTTGCGCCGAAATACGCCTGTTTTCGGCTTCTATGAGTTTTTTCTCGCTGGTGATTTCGTCGGTTTCAAATTCGATACGGGCAAATTTGTTTCGGGTGGCACGCTCTACGTTCTGAAGACTGTCACTTAAGGTAATGTAGCGCTCATTGTAGATGGTACTGTTTTTGGGATCGATTTTAGCAAGGAGTTCTAGTGCTTTTAATTCGTCTTCGAAGATTTTATTTTGACGTGCATCAACTAAGACACTATTAGCATATTGCAAAGCACTAAGAGTATCTTTTTTGAAGGCATGGTATTCAGAAAGATGTAACTTTGATGTTAACTGGATATGAGAGTTATTAATACTATCTCCAATTTTTAAGCAATTAACAAACGTTTTCAAACAACTATTATCACCCGTCTTAAATTTAGAGTATGCTAATGTATTAGTAAAATAAATATAACTAATCACATCACTCTTCTCAAAATCATCGAGAGAAAGTGCTCTCTGAGAATATTCGAGTGCTTCCTTGTATTTTTTCTGCTCTTGCAAAACAAGTGCGATATAATTCAATGGCTGTGCTTTAAGAAGTATATATTGTGGGTAATCTTTTAGTTTTTCAGCCTGAATTAATGATTTGTTATAGTAATTTATTGCTGTATTGTAGTCTTTCAATCCTCTAGAAGACATACCAAGAATTAAATAACAATCATAAACCAATCTAACATCATTTTTCTTAATCGCTTCTTTAAGAATTTCTATTACATTTACCTCACATTGTATGTAATTCTTTTCATACAATAAAATACATGCTTTATTATGAGCTACTCTTGGATTGATTTCATTAATTCCGGAATCTTTATATAACTTTTCAAGTTTTGTATAGTAATAATAAGCGCTATCATTTTTTAAAGTATAAAAATAATAATCCGCAATATTGTTTAATGATTTTACAATATGTACAGTATCCTTTTTAGCAGATGACAATTTATATATTTTATCCGATACCCTTTTAAAATCATCATATTCTTCAATATTGTAATACCTGTCTGCAATTTTGAACAAATAACCAATTGAAATTGAATCTTCTCTCTTATTCAGCAAATCATAAACTACATTAGTGTTCTTTAAGCGTTCCTGCTTAGATAAACGAAAATCATTAGCCTTAACCAAAAGGCTGTCGATTTCATTGATTTCTGTTTTGGACAATTTTAGGCTATCAGTTCTTTCACAACCAATCAAAAAAACAACGAGGAAGAATAATACAAATGCTTTTTTCAAGATAATTTGAATTGATTGGCTAAAATAGAAAAACTGATTTAATCATTAAAATTTATGGTCGCACTGGAGGTTTGGTTGGCGGATCTGTTTCCTCTCCTTCCTTAGAAACCGAATCCCGTTTCGTCATAAAATCAGAAAAATTAGGGTTGGCATTCATCTCTGTTTCTTTTTTAAAAGAAGGAGTTTCAATATCGTCTGCGGTACAGGAATAGAGGGTTAACAGGGCAAAAAGTGCCAGAATTACAGTTGTGGTGGTTTTCATCGTCCGTTGTTTTTTGTTACAACACAAAACTATTATAACAGAAAACCCTGGTTTTGTGGATTTTTATCAACATTTGTTAAATGTTTAAATTTTAAAAAACGGTTTGATTATCCCGATTGTTTTTAGGAAATTTGACTAAATTTTTAAACATCTCATGAGCAGAACTTTAGTCATCGGCGATATCCACGGCGGATTAAAAGCGCTCGAACAGGTACTCGAAAGAGCAAAAGTGACACCGGGCGACAAACTCATTTTTTTAGGTGATTTTGTAGACGGATGGAACGACACGCCCAAAGTGGTGGATTTCCTGATCGAACTCGAGCAAACGCACGACTGCATCTTCATCAGAGGCAATCACGAAGAAATGGTCCTGCGGTGGTTATCCGAAGGAGAAGACAACGAAGAGTGGCGTTTACACGGCGGACAATCTACCGTTGAAGTGTACGAAACCGTTCATGAAGAAATAAAAGGCCGTCACATCGATTTTCTGACCCGGCTGAACGATTACCATCTGGACGACAAAAACCGGCTGTTTGTGCATGCCGGCTTTACCAATCAAAAAGGCGTGCATTACGAATATTTCAAAGGCATGTACTGTTGGGACCGGACCTTGTGGGAAGCCGCACTGGCTATGGACAAAACCCTGTCCAAAAAAGATTTGTTCTATCCGAAACGCCTGGCCCTTTACGAAGAAATTTTCATCGGCCACACCCCTGTTACCCGCATCGGATACTCGGTACCGGTAAACCGTGCCAATGTATGGAACGTGGATACCGGAGCCGCTTTTAAAGGCCGGCTGACCATCATGGATGTCGACACCAAAGAGTTCTGGCAAAGCAAACCACTGCCGGAATTGTATCCGAACGAGCGCGGTCGGAACTAATCCGTATATTTGCAAAAAAATCACCGTCATGATTAAACGATTCATTCTTGCTGCGGTTGTACTTTTGGCCGGGTTGTCTGCACAGGCACAAAACAAAAACGAAGCAAAACTCAACATCCTGAATACCATCGCACTGGCTTCAGTGGAAGTGGGCTACGAACATTTTATCGACAGCAACCAGTCCATAGGCGCTGAAGTTTTAATCAACGACCAGTTTGCCTATTTTCTGGAAAAAAGCGGAAAAAAATTCAACACGAACAGCATTCTGGCTTCTTATAATTTTTATTTCAGCAACAGCGGAGACCGTGCTTCAGGCTATTATATGTACCCTTTCCTGAAATACCGTTTTGGCGATTTTGAAGAAAAAAAGACCGTGGAGGATGTGGTGGTTACTGTTAAAACCGACATGGACAGTTTCATTCTGGGACTCGGAGCCGGTTACAAATGGGTGTGGAACGACAAGTTTGCCGTTGCACCGTATGCCAGTATTGCCCGGAACTTCAGCGAAGACGTAAACGATAAATTCATTGCCATTGAAATCAACGCCGGTTTCAGCATCGGTTACCGTTTTTAAAAATAAGATTTCTATAACCCATCCCGATAATTCAAAACAAAATGAGCGTAATTGAAAAAAAACTGAAAGACCGCAGCGATTCCAAATGCGAATTGTGCGGCAATCCGCACGACTTAGTGGTTTACAACCTGCCACCGGAAAACAAAGAAAGTCTGGAAACCAGCATTTTGGCCTGTAAAACCTGTGTTGGACAAATTGAAAATCCCGAAACGACCGATCCGAACCACTGGCACTGTCTTTCCGACAGCATGTGGAACGAACATTTACCCGTTCAGGTAGTTTCCTGGCGCATGCTGACCCGTTTGAAAAAGAACGATTTACTGGAAATGATGTACTTGGACGACGAAGCCTTAGAGTGGGCCAAAGCCACCGGCGAAGGCGACGATGACGAAGGCAAAATCGTGCACAAAGATTCGAACGGGAATATTTTATTTGACGGCGATTCTGTAGTACTGATTAAAGATTTGGACGTTAAAGGCGCCAATTTTACCGCAAAACGCGGAGCCGCCGTACACAACATCAAACTGGTTTGGGACAACGCCGAACAGATTGAAGGCCGTGTGGAAGGCCAGCATATTGTGATTTTGACCCAGTATGTGAAGAAAACGAAGTAGTTTCAACTTCTGATAAACAAAAAACCCGATTCGTTTGAATCGGGTTTTTTTTATGAATTGAGTTGATTAAAAATCAAATTTGATTCCCTGCGCCAACGGTAAAGCCGTTCCGTAGTTAATCGTATTGGTCTGTCTTCTCATGTAGGCTTTCCAAGCATCAGAACCTGACTCACGGCCACCACCGGTTTCTTTCTCGCCACCGAACGCGCCACCGATTTCCGCACCGGAAGTACCGATGTTTACGTTGGCGATACCACAGTCTGAACCGGCTGCGGAAAGGAACAATTCCATTTCTCTCATGTTGTTGGTAAAGATCGAAGACGATAATCCCTGAGGCACCCCGTTTTGGATGGCAATAGCTTCTTCAATCGTTGAATATTTCATCACGTACAATACCGGTGCAAAGGTTTCGTGCTGTACGATTTCGAATTCGTTTTTCGCTTCGATGATACATGGCTTCACATAGCAACCGCTCTCGTAGCCTTCGCCTTCTAAAACGCCGCCTTCCACAATCATTTTGCCACCTTCGGCTTTGGCTTTCTCAATCGCTTTTAAGTAATCCTGAACTGCCCCTTTGTCGATAAGTGGCCCTACGTGATTGGTTTCGTCCAAAGGATTTCCGATTTTCAACTGTCCGTAAGCGCCTTTCAGCACCTCTAAGGTTTTGTCGTAAACGCTTTCGTGAACGATCAAACGACGGGTGGATGTACAACGTTGTCCTGCCGTACCAACCGCGCCGAACACTGCTCCTACCAATACCATAGACAAATCAGAATGTTCTGAAACGATGATGGCGTTGTTTCCTCCTAATTCCAAAATTGTGTTTCCGAAACGGGAAGCTACCACCTGAGATACGTGACGACCAATTCTTGTAGAACCTGTAAACGATACCAACGGAATGCGTTTGTCGTTGTTGATTAAATCTCCGGATTCGTTACCTACTACCAAGCAGCTTAAACCTTCCGGTAAATTATTTCTTTCCAATACAGTTTGGATGATGTTTTGACACGCTACCGCACATAAAGGTGTTTTGGAACTTGGTTTCCAGATACAAACGTCTCCACAAATCCACGCAATCATCGAGTTCCAAGACCATACCGCTACCGGGAAATTGAAGGCTGAAATAATACCCACGATTCCTATCGGATGCCATTGTTCGTACATTCTGTGCATCGGACGCTCCGAGTGCATGGTCAAACCGTACAACTGACGGGACATTCCAACAGCGAAGTCACAAATATCAATCATCTCTTGCACTTCTCCTAAACCTTCCTGATACGATTTCCCCATTTCGTAAGAAACCAATTTTCCAAGGGCTTCTTTATTTTTACGCAGTTCCTCTCCCATCTGGCGCACTATTTCGCCACGTTTCGGAGCCGGAACCAAACGCCAGGTTTTGAACGCTTCTTCTGCGGCGCTCATGGCTTTTTCGTAATCTTCTTTTGTAGCGGATTTTACTTTTCCGATCAATTCACCGGTTGCCGGAGAATACGATTCGATGATTTTTCCGTTGGAAAACCAGTTTTTACCGGTGGATGCTCCTTCGTTTATTTCTTTTAAGCCTAATTGCTGCAAGGCTTCCTGAATACCAAATTGGTCTACTGCAGTTGTTGTCATTAGTATAATTTAATTCGTTTTTTTATAATTTTTGCAAAGTTACTGTTTTTTGTTAAATCGGTAACGCATTCCTTTGTTAAAACTAACCTAAAGAAAACCAAATAGTTAGCTTTCATAGTTAGTCGTGAATCTAGGATCGGTTTCCATCACGGTGCCGCATTCCGTACAGGTGCGCAAGGCTTCCGAATTGTAAAAGTGCTGAAAATGAGGCAGAAAGTCCTTTTCGATGTCGTGCAATTCAAAATACACTTCATACAATTTGTGATTACAGTTTTCGCAATGCCACAACAAACCGTCGGTGAACCCTTTCCCGGCTCTTTTCCGTTCAATCACCAGACCGACAGAGCCTTCGCTGCGCACGGGAGAATGCGGCACCCGGGCCGGATTCAGATACATGTCGCCGGCTTTCAGTTCCATTTCTTTGCGCTCGCCTGCTTCCTGAATGACTACTTTGATTGTGCCTTCCAACTGGTAAAACAATTCTTCGGTTTCGTTATAGTGGTAATCTTTGCGGGCATTCGGGCCGGCTACTACCATTACGATATAATCTTCGGATTCCGCATAAAGGTTTTTGTTGCCAACAGGCGGTTTTAACAGATGCCGGTTGTCTTCAATCCATTGGCTCAGGTTAAATGGTTTTGGAATACTCATAAGTTCTGCATTTAGCTCCGCTAATTTACAAATAAAAAGGCCGACTCATGCCGACCTTTAACTATTATTTTGCTTCTTTTATCAGATAGATGTACACCGGAAAGTGGTCACTAAACCCTACTTCTCCGTTCGAGTTACGCAACGGGTAACCCTTGTACTGTCCTGTTTTCTGTACTAAGAACGGCTTGTTGTAAATTCCGGCTTTCCAGTAACGCCAGGACGAATAGTCGTTGCGGATTAACGGCTCGGAAACCATGATGATGTCGAACAGATCCCAGGCGTCGCGGTAGGCTAGGGTTCCCATGCCTTCTTCGGCCATTTTCTGCATCGGGTTGTACACCCCAAACGGTTTTACGTCTTCTTTTTTGCCTTTGGCGCCAACTTCCACTTTCACACTTTTGTTGAAACTGCCATCGTTTAAGTCGCCCATCGAAATAATCTTCGCGTTGGGATTGATGGCATACAAAGAGTCCATGATTTTTCGGTTCAGACGTCCGGCTGCCTCACGGTTCGGACTGCTTTTCTTTTCTCCTCCGGAACGGGACGGCCAGTGGTTCACAATTACATGAACTTCCTCTCCGTCAAGTAATCCGGTAACCAAAAGCTGGTCACGGGTGTAGATGCGTTTGGTCGTTTTATCGATATTGACATTGTCTTCTTTGTCGTCATCTGCCTCTTTTTCTTTTTTATAAGCATCTTTCTCATAAATCATCAGAGGGATGTTTTTATAACTGGTGGGTTGGAAATGTTTCTTCTTGTACAACAAAGCCACGTCAATCCCGCGTTTGTCCGGCGAATCGAAATGCACAATTCCGTAATCTTTGTTTATGATATTGGGTTGCTTCACCAAATCTTCCAGAACACCGCGGTTCTCCACCTCGGAACAACCAATCAAAACAGGCGATTCTTTTTGCGATTCTCCGGTTCCCAACTCGGCCAAAACCCGGCTTAAGTTTTCGAGTTTCTGTTTGTATTTTTTTCCGGTCCAGTTCTGTTTTCCGTCAGGCAGCCATTCCTCATCGTAATTCGGTCCGTTGATGGTGTCAAACAAGTTTTCAAAGTTGTAAAACGCAACTGTGTGCACCATAAATTTTTTCTGTTGCGACATAGCCGACACGCTTAAAAGGGCTACAGAAAAAACAAGAAAGAGTCTTTTTTTCATAAGAAAAATAAAAAGTTTTTTAATTGTTACTGGTCCGTAAACCAGTCATTCTGAAAAATTTACGACAATAATCAAGCCAAATTCAAAAACAGCAAATCCGTTTTTACATTTGGGGCAACAAAAGTAAAACAATAATCTAAAATGTTCACGCATATTTAATTAATATATTTTAAAATCCGGAAACAAGTGCAAAAAAACAGCTCAAACAACCAATAACAAGCCGAAATCCACCTTTTTAACCCTATAATTTAACATTCATCCCATATTAAATTCTGAATATTTATATTACCTTAGAATTAAGTTTTGCAAAAATTTCAAATTAGAGTATTGCTAGTTGGCTGAAAGTATGTAAATTTGCCACCCTTTCTTTTCTTATTAAATTAAAAGACAAGGAATTAACTTTAATTTTATTTATGAAAAAACTTGTAATTTGTACTTTATTTGTAATGCAAGTCGTTTTTGCCTGGGCGCAACAAAACCCGGCCTTAAAAGGTAAGGTTGTTGATTCCAAATCCCAAAAACCATTACAGAATGTTGTTGCAACCATTCAAAGCACGAATCAATCTGCATTGACCAACTTTGAAGGTGTTTTTGTTTTTCCAGTTGTTGCGGAAGGCAACCAAGCTGTTCAGATTAGCAGCCCGGGTTATACTTCACAAACTTTTGCAATTGAAATTAAAAAAGGAGAAACCACAGATTTGGGCATTGTCGTTTTAGAGGAAGACATTACTTCAGAACAGCAATTAGCCTTAGTAACCATCACCGAAAACGATTTGGGTGATGACAACAGCGGATCCGAAAGTACCTCAGGTCTTTTGCAGGCTTCCCGCGATGTTTACCAACAAGCGGCGGCTTTCAACTGGGGGCAGGCCCGTTTCAGAATCCGTGGTTTGGATAACGAATACGGAACGACTATGATTAACGGTATCGTAATGAATAAACTGTACGATGGAAGACCACAGTGGAGCAACTGGGGTGGTTTGAACGACGCGACCCGCAATCAGGAATTTACCATGGGTTCTGCGCCATCAGATTATACTTTTGGCGGAATCTTGGGAACCCAGGCAATCAACACCCGTGCCTCACATTACAGACCTGGAAACCGCGTTTCGTTTTCCGGTACAAACACAAACTACTCCTGGAGAGTTATGGGAACCCATGCTTCCGGAATGAATACTAACGGATGGGCTTTTGTGGTTTCCGCTTCCAGAAGATGGGCTGAAGAAGGCTATTTCGAAGGAACGGATTATGCGGCCAATTCTATTTTTGCCAGTGTGGAGAAAAAATTCAACGACAAGCACAGTTTGAACTTTACTTCGATTTACGCACAAAACAGCCGTGGGAAATCGTCTCCTAACACCAAAGAAGTAACCGATTTAAAAGGTATTGAATACAACTCCTACTGGGGATGGCAAGACGGTAAAAAGAGAAATTCCAGAGATAAAGACATCGAGGAGCCAATCATGATGTTGAGCCACTACTGGAAATTAACTCCAAAGACTACTTTAAATACCAATGTGGCATTCCAGACTGGTTCCATCGGAAATTCCCGCTTGGATTACCAACAGGCTAACAACCCGGATCCGACATACTACAGAAACTTGCCGAGTTATTATCTGAATTATCATAATAATGGTGTGTGGACACCGGATTATGCCGGAGCAACCGATGCGGAAAATTATTTCTTAAGCCACAGCCAAATCGACTGGGCAGCCATGTATGCCGCCAACCAGGCTACTGCCGCAGGAAACAGTGCTTATGTTCTATACGAAGACCGTACAGATGACACACAGATTACGGCTAATTCAATTTTAACTTCTGAATTATCAGACAACATCAGTTTAAATGCCGGTGCTACTTTCCGCAAACTGAAATCACACAATTATCAGAATTTATTAGACTTGTTGGGCGGTAACTATTTTATCGACAAAGATTTCTTTGCCAATACCGATAACGGTCAGTCTCAAGATGCCGATTTGAACAATCCGGATCGCTTAGTAGGCGAAGGGGACACTTACGGATATAACTACAATTTATTTGCTACCGTTTTTGACGGATTTGCGCAGTTTAAATTCAACTACAGAAAATTCGATTTCTATCTAAGCCAGTCTTTTTCCAGAACGGAATACAAAAGAGAAGGGTTATACCGCAATGGTATTTACGCCAACAACTCATTCGGCGACAGTGATAACATAATCTTCGAAAACTTTGGATTCAAAGGAGGTTTGACATACAAACTAACCGGAAATCACCTGTTCAACTTTAACGGAGCCTATTTGACAAAAGCACCTACACTTCGTAATACTTTTGCCAATGCCCGTTTAAACAACAACATTACACCGGATTTGGACAGCGAAAGAATTTTCAGTGCGGATGCCAGCTATATAATCCGAACTCCAAAATTCAAAGGTCGCTTAACCGGTTTTATCTCTAAGATTCAGAATACTTCGGAATTGTCTTTCTATTATGCAGAAAGCATTGGTGAAGATTCTGGCGATGCAGACTCTTTTGTAAGTGAAATTGTTACCGGAATGGATAAACAAAACATCGGCGCAGAGTTGGGATTGGAATACCAAATTACATCTACCATTAAGGCAAGCGCTGCAGCTTCTTACGGGCAGTACATTTACAGCAACAATCCGAACCTGAAACTTAACGATGATGCGCAGGCTTCAGCGACCAATCAGTATCCTGTTGTTGATTTCGGTAAGACTTACCTGAAAAATTACAGACAACCGGGCATGCCGCAACAGGCTTACTCTTTTGGTTTGGAATACCGTGACCCTCATTATTGGTGGATTGGAGCCAATGTGAATTATTTGGCAGACTCTTTCCTAGACGTTTCTAACGTTTTAAGAACCGATAACTTTGCTATTGACAGCAATAGCGGTGTTTCCTACCCTGGCGCAACGGAAGAAAGCGTTCGTGCCATGTTGAAACAAGAGAAATTTGACGATTTCACCATTGTTAACCTAACAGGGGGCAAATCTTGGATGATTGACCCAAAAACCAGAAGTACTGTTGGTTTCTTTGCTTCGGTAAACAACGTTTTTGACTTCCGATACAAAACAGGAGGTTTTGAACAATCCAGAAAAGCCACGTTCCCGGACATGCAACAAGACATGGCAAGCGGAACCCGAGGTTTTGGCCCTAAATACTTCTACGGTTATGGTAGAACGTTCTTTTTAAACTTCTACGTTAACTTTTAAACTAACAGACAATGAAAAATATATTTAAATCTGTTTTTATGCTTGCAGCAACTGCGGGTTTATTAACAAGTTGTGTAAATGAGGATGACTTTGATATTCCACCGGTGAAAGAGTTAATTCTTGCCGAAGGGTTTGAAACTACGACTACCGGAAGCGGATCTAACGAAGTGCCAATCGCGTTGGAAGGCTGGACAAATTACAATAGAACGGCAACCCGTAAATGGCATTCCCGCATTTTTAGCGACAACAAATACGCTGAGTTCTCATCTTTTTATTCAGATGCCGGAACCAACGATGAAGTGTGGTTAATCTCTCCTGCCATGGATTTGTCTTCCACTGCAAATGAACTTTTTTCTTTTGAAACTAAAATCCGTTTCTGGGCAGGTGCCTGTTTAACGGTTTTTGTATCTGAGGATTTTGACGGAACTCCGGACGGAATCGCAACGGCTACTTGGACCGAACTGAACCCAACTTTACCGGGATCAGGTCAAGAGGATGTATTTGTGAACAGTGGGGATCTTGATTTAAGTTCTTTCAACAGCTCAAATGTTCGTGTGGCTTTCAAATACACCGGAAGCAAACAAACTGGAGTAACCACTACCTATCAATTGGACAATATCAAGGTTTTTGAAAATTAATAAGCTATGAAAAACATTAAATTTTTAGCGATTCCTGCATTGCTGGCCACTTTGGTAAGCTGCGTTAATGGCGATGACTACGGTACACCTGATTTATCAGAGAAATGTGCAACGTTAGCAGTAACCAAACAAGTTAGTCAGATTACAGGAGCGGCTACCAGCAACAGTCCGCAACTTTATGCGGATCCTCGTGATGCTCAAGGCATTCAAACAGAAATAGGTGTAATCGAGGCTTATGTAACTTCCAGTGACGAAGGCGGTAATTTCTACAAGTCAATCTCACTTGTTTCGGGTACTGATGACAACGCAAAAGGATTTACCATTCCGGTAGACAACTATAACCTGTATACAAAATACGAGCCGGGCAGAAAAGTATACATTAAATTGGATAGCCTGTATTATAACTTCAGGACACAAACTGCTTCCTATGAAATAGGTAACTTGTACAATGGAAATCAGATTGGCCGTTTGTCTGGAGTAGAATTCGAAAACGTTATCACCAGAGGTTGTGACGACCAAAAAATTGATGAAGAACTTTTGGTTAAACACATGACTATTGCTCAAGCCAAAAACGATGCGAACATGCACAAACTTATTGAGTTTGACAATGTTCAGTTTTCCGATATCTCTGTTGGTAAAAAATATTTTGACCCAACTGTGAACAATATCGGTGGCGCAACCAATCACATTATTACCGATGAAGACGGAAACTCGATTGAGGTTCGTGTGAGTGAGTTTGTAACTTTTAAAAATTCTTCCATTCCTTCGGGTAATGGTAAAATTAGAGGAGTTCTTACTAAGTACAACAGTGGTTATCAATTTATGATCCGTACGCTAAATGATGTAACGCTTGACAACCCAAGACAAAATCCTGTTGTTGAAACTTTCGAGTCGTATGCAAACAATACCGCAACTTTTCCTAACTATTATAATATAAAAGTTATCGGAACCAACGACTGGTTTGTAGGTACTTTTAACGGAAATAAATACCTACAGGCAAGAAAAGGTGCCAGTACCGGTGCCACAAAAATTTTCTTTGTTATGCCTTACGACTTTGATACGTACACTAAACTGTCATTCCAAACCTTGTACGGATACATGTCGCTAACAAGCACACCAATTATGAAAGTTTACTATTCCACAAATTTTGATCAGACCAATCCGACGGCAAACCTTGTGGATATTACCAATAGCTTCACCTATTCCAACTACACCGGAACCTCATGGGCAAGTTCCTTTACCAATTCCGGTGTCCATACTTTTACAGGTGTGACCGGTCAGGGACATATCATTTTTGCTTATGATGTAGCTACTGCATCTACCACTAATGTTGAAACACGACCAGGTATTCAGTTAGACAATATCAAGTTTCAGTAATACAAACCTGATGCAATAAAAAAACCACTCTTTACAGGAGTGGTTTTTTTATTGACAATCTTTACAATGAAAAGACTTTAACAAAGTTAAGGAAGTAAAATGCGATGTGTTACGAAGATTCTCTACAGATGACACATCAATAGTGCAACTTGGCTGTTAACTGCAACCGACGTATACTTACAGAAACAAACAACTAACATTAAAAATGTATTCTAAATATATCATTTACAGACTTGGTTTTTTTATTGGATTGGTGGTTATAATTATTGGTGGCTATCTTAAATTTTGCAATAAAACTTCTTCAACTCAGTTTGATTATAGGAGATTGGGAACGTATACCCAAAAGCAGACAATAGATGGAAACGGAACCTTAATTTTAGGTGCTCTACTTTTGCTAGTTTCTCTGTGGATGTATAACGAATATAAAACCGAAAAAACAGAAAGAGATGAAAGGAAAGAAAAAGAAGAACTTGAGTTTTTAAATAAACATGATAAAGACAGCCACTAACCGCGGTTTTGAGCCATCGCAGTCCTTAGGAAATATTTGAGGGGTCGGTGATTTCTTTTTTCCGCGAAGTAAGGCTCTTTCTTGCAATCTTTTCAGTATATCTGCAAACATCAGTAACAAAACATCCGCCACAACCCTAAGCAGAGAGGACACTATTTTATGCCTCTACATATTTTACTAATGCAGAAAAAGACATCTGCAGTCCAAACAAACCGTCAATACGGGTGTTTTTTGTGAAATTTAATTTTTAAAACCAAGACCGCACTTTACAAACACTGTTTTTTGCATGTTTTCTTGATTTTAAGAATGTTTTACGTTGCCAAAGCAGTTTATATGCTAAACAAATTTTTACTTGGTTTAAAAAGCTTTTTAGCAATGAAAAACCTGAACGAAAACAAACTAACCTCCTAAGGGTTCTAAATACCCAAGTAGTACGCATAGAACGGTTAAATAATACAAATAAAAAACCCGCTGTATAGCGGGTTTTTTATAATGCTCGTAAAAATTATTTCTTCACAATCAAGAATTCCGAACGTCGGTTCTTAGCGTGTTCCTCTTCGGTACATTTTTCGCAAGCTACCTTCGGTTCGCTCTCCCCGTAGCCTTTGCCCGAGATTCTGTCTTTGGCAATGCCTTTAGAGATTACATACTGAACCGTCGATTTGGCTCTGCGCTCCGACAGGTTCATGTTGAACGCATCCGATCCGCGGCTGTCTGTGTGCGATTTCACCATGATAACCATCTCCGGGCTGTTCTTCATCACCTGAACCAGTTTGTCTAACTCAAACGCCCCTTCTCTGGTGATGTTGCTCTTGTTGAATTCAAAGAAGAT
>NZ_AUCZ01000008.1 GCF_000430025.1 Flavobacterium suncheonense GH29-5 = DSM 17707 | reverse complement strand
GAGGAACACGCTAAGAACCGACGTTCGGAATTCTTGATTGTGAAGAAATAATTTTTACGAGCATTATAAAAAACCCGCTATACAGCGGGTTTTTTTATGATTGTTGATTGTCAGACTGGTACCACTCTGCAAAAGAAGTTTCCGTTTCCTGTAACTTTAACGAATGCAGTTGAATGTTTTGCGGCAGTCGGTTTTTAATTTTATCGGCAAAGTCGATAACCATATTTTCACTGGTAGGCTGGTAATCTACCAAGATAACATGGTGTCCGCGGTTTTTCAGTTCCGATGCCAGTTCCAAATGCGGTGTGTTTTGGTTGAAAACGGTAGCATGATCAAAAATATCCACGATTTCTTCCTTTACAATTTTTTTCAAATCCCCGAAGTCAATTACCATACCAAATTTTACGTTGGACGTGTCCGTAATAGGCTTCCCGATTACCGTTACAGACAATTTATAGCTGTGTCCGTGAACGTTTTTGCATTTGCCGTCATAGCCGTATAAAGCATGACCGGTTTCGAAAGTAAATTGTTTTGTGATGCGGATGTTGCTCATCGATATTAAATTAGGGAACAAATTTACTAAATTAAATCATGCCACAACATTTTGTATCTTTGACGATATTTTACAAGTATGAATGATTTTCAGCAGAACCCTTTGTACGAACAGATTATTGAGGATTTGATGCAGCAGCAATTCAGCATAGCGGATAATTTTTTTTCCGCGGCAGAAGTGGTTGCAATCCGAAACAGCCTTTTGGACAAATACGAGGAAAAGAATTTTAAAAAATCGGCCATCGGGAATTTAGCCAACGAGAAAATCATGGGCGAGGTTCGGGGTGATTTTATCCTTTGGCTAGATGAAGCCCGGGCGAATGAGGCCGAAAAAATCTATTTTGACAGAATTAACGATTTTGTTCAATACCTTAACCGTACCTGTTTTTTAGGGATTCAGGACAAAGAATTCCATTACGCGCTGTATCCGGAAGGCACCTTTTACAAACGCCATCTGGACACCTTTCAAAACGACAACCGCAGAAAATTATCAATGGTCTGCTATCTCAACGAAGAAAACTGGCAAGCCGATTTTGGCGGAGAACTAACAATTTACACCAAAGCAGAAGGGAATGAAGTTGCCTTAGACATTCTGCCAAGTCAGGGGCGAATGGTTATTTTTGAAAGTCAGGTGCTGGAACACGAAGTAAAACCTGTTCAACAGCCAAGGTTGAGTATAACCGGCTGGTTGAAGACACGATAAAAAAAAGCAGTGGAAAACTGCTTTTTTTATTTCTTTTTAAACTGATTCAGGGCGTTAACGGTAAAATCAGATAAGACTAATTTTCCGGATATTCCGGCGCGCTCGTATAATAAAGTGTCCCAGTGTTCGGTGCCTTCCCACAATACTTTTTTCATATCAGTTAAGGCTTCGGGGTTGTAGGAGGCTAATTTCGAGGTAAACGTTTCCAGTTCCGAATCGAGTTCGGCAATAGTTTCAAAAGTTTTCGCATACAAACCTTTCTGCTGTGCCCAGGCGGCTGTTTTCCATTCGTGGGCAGCTAATGTCATTTCCGCTAAAGCCGATTTTCCTATTTTTCGGGATACGGCAGGTTCAATCACAAACGGACCAATACCAATAGCCAGTTCCGATAATTTGACAGCACTTTCGCTGGTCGCCAAAGCATAATCGCAAGCGGCTACCAATCCTACGCCACCGCCCACAGCTTTTCCGTGAATCCGGCCGACAATCAGTTTGGAACATTTTCGCATGGCGTTGATAACGTTGGCAAATCCGGAGAAAAATTTAGCGCCTTCTTCCAGATTGGAAACGGCTAATAATTCGTCAAAAGACGCACCGGCACAAAAAGCACCGTCGCCTTCACTTTTTAAAATGATTAAAGAAACGTCGGCGTTATTGCTCAAACGGTTAATCTCATCGGTTAGACGCTGCAATTGCTCACTTGGAAACGAATTGCTGGCCGGATGACCAAAACTTACTGTCGCAATGCGATTGGCAATGGTTGTAGTTAAAGTTCCTTTTGTTGCGGACATGATAATATTATCGTTTTAATGAAAAATGACTTTTGAATTCTTTTACCGAACCACCTTGGGTGTATTCTACTTTAAACCAATAGTCGGTAGCTGGCAGCATATTTCCGTTGAAAGTGCCATCCCATCCTTTACCATAGGGCGAAATTTCTTTTATCAGCTTTCCATAACGGTCAAAAATGTATATTTTGGCTTTAAAGTCTTCCGGCAGGTTGGCAATTTTCCAGGTGTCGTTGTAACCGTCTCCGTTCGGTGTGAAGAAATTAGGATAGGTTACGGTAAAAAACGTATCTGATGGCGTTTTTCCGCATCCGGCAATATCCCGGACCCAAACGATATAGCTGTCGTTAGCCAATCCGCTAAACACAGGCTCTGCCTGCCAATTGACACCTCCGTCAATACTGTATTCGTATTGTCCGAAGCCACCGGTTGCAATCACCTGAATAGTTGATAAACCGCTGGAAAACAAAGGGGTTTCTAAGGTTATAGCAACAGCGGCCGGAGGGGAAGATGTGGTTACATTGACCATATCAACATTGTCGCAAAGAGTATCCGTATTGGTAACCAATACAGTATAAGTTCCCGCCTGATTTACTTCGAATTGGGCGCTCTGGTTGCCGTCGCTATCCACATTTGGATTTACCGGCGTCCATGAATAGCTGTAATTTCCCGGTACTGCAGGAGTAGCATCTATCATCTGAGAAGCAGAACCACTTACCGGGTTTAAACACAAGACAAAATCAGATCCCAAATCGAATACTGGAATGGGGTTTACAACCAATTGAAGGTGGGCTCCCAAGCCTTCACAATCATTGCTGATGTTGCTGTCTACACGTACATAAACAGACTGGGTGTTTTGAGTGATATTGCGATAAGGCTGTGTTAGAGAAATCGCATTTTCTTCTGCTAAGGCATCGGCTTCATTCTCATAATAAGTTACAATCAAATTAGGTTGCTGACCGGCCGGGAATAAATTTTTGATATCCTGTGTAGCGTCATTCAAATTGAAAAAAGCATACCCGTCATTTTCCGGATCGGCAGTGTCTATATAATCATCACAACTCGTCAAAGTCTTACTGAAACTTTGCGGGATTTGGGTTGTAGATACCACCAGATTAAGCGGAATCACCCTGCTGTAACATCCTGAGTTATTGAGAGCTCTCACCCACAAGGTGCGGTTGCCGGAAGTGTAAGCTGTCGGCGTAGTAATCGGCGTGGTATTCGCTAAAGCATTCGCCTGAAATTCGTAATAAGAGAATGTTAAGTTAGGGTCGGTGGAGATTAACAGGTTTGCTTCCGTAAGATTAAAACTTGTGATGGCATCCTGATCGTCATCACATTGCTTTAAGGTAACGGTTGCCGGTACTACCGGAAGCGGGTTAACCACTAAATTAAAGGAAGTTGTTGCGTAGCATCCGGTCAGGTTGTTTTGCAATCGGACATATATGGTACGGTTGCCCGACTGTATACCGGTAATTGCATTGCTTCCGTTCTCTGCATCACTCTGTAGCGTATGGTAAGTAACGGTAATGCCGGTTTGTGCGTTTAAAATTTCATTGGTTTTGGTCGTTAAGTTGAAAAAAAACTCGCCATTTGTATCGTCGCCGTCGGTTGTATCGTCACAAACTATAAAATCACCGATTAGAGTTGTTATAGGCAGCGGATTAACCGTAACACCAACAGTGGCGGAAACACTTTCACAAACATCATTGCTGATTATGGAATAGGTGTAAGTGCCTGCCGGATCTATCGCAGGATCAAAAATATTGCCTCCAGATGCTAATGCCGGAGACCAACTGCCTCCTGTTTGGGCAGTAGGGCCTAATAATGCAAAAAGATCTATAGGTGCTGCATTTTTACAGATTTCAGTATTTGTACTGGTACCGGGATTAAGGGCTTGTTGTACAGATACGGTAACAGAAACATTTACGATCTCGCAAAGCCCTGTGAAATTGTACACGTAGGTGCCGGGCGCATCAAGATTAGGATTGAAAACTCCTGTGCCACTTGCCAAAGGAGGTGTCCATGTTCCGCCCGGATCCGGATTTCCTTCAATTAAATCAAACAAATCGGTATTTCTGTCTGAGCAGACTGCTACGTTTGAGTCTTTAGGTTCAGATCCGAAACCAGAATAGTAGCCGGCAAACCCTACAGCTCCACTGGAGCCAAGCATGCCGACAGCCAATGGACCGGTAGATTCCGCTACTACATTGCCTGTGAATCCGGATATTTTATAAGTACTCCATTGTGGATTTCCGGTCACTATTTGAGGGACTGCGCTAACCGGATTTCCGTTTATGGTTAATGTTGAACCGGTATAAGTAAGCGCAATGATGTCGCTAAGATAAGAAGTGTTTCCAATGGTATTAATGCTTGGAATCAAGTCTACTTTTTTCTGAAAATAACAACTCAAAGGGGGAATGAAATTTAGTCCTGAAGTAGCGTCGTAAGTCGAACCGCCTAATATTTGGTATACGTAAATTGGCCTAGAAGACAGGATGTGCATATTCTTACTGCTAAGACCCTGATACATCGAAGTTGGTATCAGTACATATTCGCCAGCATTAAGGTTCGTGAAAGGGATGGGATTCCCATTAATAAAAACGTCTGTATTGTTTTCTGTAGCAATTATTAACGGCATTTCTACATTGTCACTTCCATTCCCTTTAATAACAATATATTCATTTCCGATTTCTTCAAAAGGAACGATTTGGTCGAAAGTGAAGTCTTGACCGTCTTGAGAAGTAGACATTCCTGCAAAGGCATTCCCGGTGTTTACGGCAATAGGTTTGTCTGAAGTCAGTAAAGCGCCAACAAAACCCGAAAGATTTGCGGGGATGTTAGTATAGCCGGAAACCGTCACTGATTCGCCTTTGTTCAAATGGAACGTTTGAGAATCGTCGGTAATATTGCCGTTTGGAGAAACAAACTCAACATTAGGATCATAATCAGAAAGTACTACAACGGTATTGTCCTCTGTTGCCATAAAACTACTGAAGAAGTTTCTGATGGTGCCATCATAGGACTGCGGTAAGCTCCCAAGCCTGAAAGCAGTTCCGATGCCCTGATAGCCTTTACCAATCAGTATTTCGGCATGATTTTCTGCACGAACTTTAAATGTGGCATAAAATTCTCTGTTAGCTTCAAGTATTAGGCCTTTGTTGTTTTTAACGATGTTTACATCGTTTTGATTGAGAAACATTACTGAAGGCTGACTGTTGCCAATCAGTACTTTAATAGGGTTACCGCTTGATATGGTAAAAGGAGAACCGTTTATCGGAGTTCCGTTGCCAGTTGTGATGCTTACTTGAAAAGGCGTGATTTCTGGTGTTGATAAATAGATGTAATGGTCTAATACCGTTGATTGGCCGTCTCGCGCGTGTATGGGCGGAATCCAATGCTTTTTACTCAACTGGGAGAAAGCATTTGTACAGATCAAGAACAGTAAAATAGAGAACAGTCTCATTATTAAGTTAATTAGTTTTTAGTCAGGACAAAAGTAGCTTAAAAAAGCGATTTGTTTTTTTTCATATTGCTTAAAATGCTATTTTTATCTCAAATTTTAACATTAAACACATAAAAATGAAAAAAACTGCAATGTTTATTTTGTTGCTTTTCTGTGGAATGGCAATGGCTCAGAAAAAGAAGGTTACTTCTGGAGATTTTAAAAACCTGAAAGGGATTTCAGAATACAATTTAGTTTTTGATTATACCAATCTTAAAGTGGATAAATTTGAAACAGAAGAAGAGTTTCTTGCTGACAAAATGAAAAAGAGAGAGGAAAAAGGAACGGATGAGGATTTCAAAAAATCTTGGTTTTCAGATAGAGAAGAGCGATATGAGCCAAAATTTATCGAATCTTTCAACAAGCGATTTGAGGGTGAAGTTAAAGCGGATAAAAAACTTACTTCTGCAAAGTATACAGCAACGGTAAAAACAACTTGGATTTATCCCGGATACAATGTGGGTGTGATGAGACAACCGTCTAAGTTAAATGCAACAATTACGGTTACAGAAAACGGAAATCCTGGGAATGTAGTAATTTCAGTGGATTACGAAAAAGTTTTAGGGAATGGTGCGGCTGGATTTGATTATAATTCCGGATACCGAATTTCAGAAGCGTATGCTAAATTGGCTAAAGAATTTGCCGCTGAAATTAAAAAGGTGAATAAATAAATAAAAAACCCTGATTATTCCGGGTTTTTTATTGCCTGCTCTTTTTCAAGATTTAACAGGTATGCCATATTTTTAATCACGCTGTCGTGTTTTTTAACAAAAGGGTTGTCCTCATTCCAGACATAACCGGCTAAAACCGCACATATTTTTTCTTTAACATCAGGGTTTTCCGGTTGGTGGAAAAACAAAGTTTGTAAGTTTCCGGTATACCATTCTTTTACATAC
The DNA here is from genome assembly GCF_000430025.1 of Flavobacterium suncheonense GH29-5 = DSM 17707. GTDB lineage: Bacteria > Bacteroidota > Bacteroidia > Flavobacteriales > Flavobacteriaceae > Flavobacterium > Flavobacterium suncheonense. The sequence goes on along the minus strand of NZ_AUCZ01000008.1, from coordinate 202,917 downwards.
GTGGTAAATACGCCAATACCTCTTTTCATGTATTGCGTGAATTCCTCTTCCCAGTCAATTTTTTCTCCCTGTAGCTGTCTTTGAACTAATTTTGCCGATAACATTCCGGATTCGGTAGCAAACGCAACACCCGATGAGAAAACCGGATCCAAAAATTCTGAGCTGTTTCCGGTAAGGGCAAATCCGTCGCCATACATCTGTTTTACCGAACGGGAATAATTTTCAAGTTTTACCGGTTCGAACAAAAAATCTACACCGCCAAAACGTTTAATATAATACTCGGATAATTGAATGGCATTTTTTAAAGCTTCCGCATTATCTTTATTCGTGGAAAGTGAATTGATGAAATCCGTAGGGCCTACTACACCCAGACTCGTGTTACCGTTTGAGAACGGAATTACCCATAACCAAACCTCTGTTTCTAGAATGTCGAATGAAATCAGCGTTCCTTCTTCGCCTTCCGGACGGTTGATGTCTTTTACATGGGTAAAAATGGAAGAATGTGGGTCTAGTTTTGAAGGGGTGTCCAAATCCAGTAATCTGGGCAGGACACGACCGTAACCGCTGGAATCGATGATGAATTTGGCGTGAATTTCTTTTGTATTCCCATTTTTGTCCTTTACAGTTGTAATAGAGTTGCTACCGTTAAATTTTACGTCAAGGACTTCGCTTTCAAATTCCAGATCAATACCTTTTTGGATTACTTCCTGAGCTAAAGTATTATCAAAGTCGGCACGCGGAACCTGCCAGGTCCAATCCCAGCCTTCCCCGAATTTTTTGCTGAAATCAAAAACACATATTTCTTCACCGCGGATAAAACGGGCGCCCAGTTTTTTTTCAAAGTTCATGGCATCTAATGCAGGAAACAGTCCGGCTTCGTCGAAATGATCCATAACTCTGGGAATCAAACTCTCCCCAACCACCAAACGAGGAAATTTTGTTTTCTCGACTACTTTTACTTTGATATCATTATTGTGAAGGTAAGAGGCTGAAACACAACCGGAAGGGCCTGCTCCAATTACCAAAACATCTACAGATTCCTTTGTCATAATTTTCTTTTTTCTTTTTAAGAATGTATTACCTTTGAGGCTTCAAATGTAAAGACATATTTTTAAAATAGAAATTAAATTACCTACTATTATGCTGTAGGTAAAAACACAAATTTAATGAGCACAATACATGAATTTTTAAGCATAGCGGAATTTACGTCGATAGTTTTTAAAAACACAAAAGTCGAGGTAAGCGATGCCGTTGTAAAACGCGTGGAGGCGAGCTTTAATTTCTTAAAAGAATTTTCAGAAAACAAGGTGATTTACGGTGTTAATACTGGTTTTGGTCCTATGGCGCAGTACCGTATTAAAGATGAAGACCGCCTGCAGCTGCAATATAATTTAATACGAAGCCATTCCTCGGGTACGGGAAAACCGTTAAGTCCTGTTTGTGTAAAATCGGCAATTTTGGCTAGGCTTAACACACTGTCGTTAGGGAATTCTGGTGTACATCCTTCGGTAATTTACCTGATGCAGGAATTTATTAACCGCGACATTACTCCTCTAATTTTCGAACACGGTGGTGTGGGAGCCAGTGGTGATTTGGTGCAATTGGCGCATTTGGCCTTAACCTTAATCGGGGAAGGAGAAGTGTTTTACAAAGGCGAGCGAAGAGCCACCAAAGAAGTTTTTGAATTGGAAGGGCTGCAACCTATTAATGTGGAAATTCGGGAAGGTTTGGCCTTGATGAACGGTACTTCCGTGATGACAGGTATCGGAATCGTAAACGTTTACAATGCGAAAAAGGTGTTGGATTGGGCCATTAAGTTGTCTTGCGCCATCAACGAAATTGTAAAGGCCTACGACGATCATCTTTCGGCGGAATTAAACAATACAAAGCAACATTTCGGACAGCAGGAAGTAGCGAAGCGCATGCGTGAAAATCTTGCAGACAGTACGCTGGTCCGAAAAAGAGAAGACCATTTGTACACGGGAGAAAATACCGAAGAAGTTTTCAAGGAAAAAGTGCAGGAATATTATTCCCTTCGTTGTGTGCCGCAAATTTTAGGACCGGTTCTCGACACGATTCAAAATGTGGCCGAAGTGCTGGAAAATGAAATCAATTCGGCCAACGATAACCCGATTGTCGATGTGGAAAACCAGCATGTGTATCACGGTGGAAACTTCCACGGCGATTACATCTCACTGGAAATGGACAAACTGAAACTCGTTGTCACAAAGTTAACGATGCTAGCAGAGCGCCAGTTAAATTATTTGCTGAATTCCAAACTGAATGAAATTCTTCCTCCTTTTGTGAATTTGGGAACCCTTGGGTTCAATTTTGGAATGCAAGGTGTTCAGTTTACCGCGACTTCTACAACGGCAGAATGTCAGACCCTGTCCAGTTCCATGTACATACATAGTATTCCAAATAATAATGATAATCAGGATATTGTCAGCATGGGAACCAATGCCGCTGTAATCACTGGTAAAGTCATTGAAAATGCTTTTGAGGTATTGGCCATTGAACTGATAACCATAGTTCAGGCGATAGATGCTCTAAATTATAAAAATGACATATCTTCCGTTACACGAAAAATGTACGACGAAGTACGCGAAATCGTTCCGGAATTCAAGCAGGATATGATTATGTATCCGTATGTACAGAAAGTGAAAGAGTATTTAATGATTTAATAAGAATTGCATTTAATTATTTTGAATATGAAAAGAATAGCATTGTTACTAGTGTTGCTTTTTCAGGTTGTATCGGCGCAGGAGCTTGCTTTGGTGCGACAGGAAGGAAAATTTGGGTACATTACCAAAACAGGAAAATTTGCCATTGAACCAAAGTTTAAAGCCGCTAAAAACTTTTCGGAAGAATTAGCCGCTGTTCAGGAAAACGGAAAATGGGGTTTCATTAACCCTAAAGGAGAGTGGACAATTGCGCCTTCCTTTTCGGATGTAAAATACTTCAACAGTGGTATTTGTGTTGTTCAAAAAGATAAACAATGGTTGTACATCAATAAAAAAGGGGAAGTTTTAAAAATGCCGGCTTCTGAAAAGGTATTTGATTTTGAGGATGGTGTAGCATTTATTAAGCAAAATGCCAAAATCGGACTTATCAACACCAAAGGAGAAATTGTGCTAGAGCCAACGTACGAAATCATAAAGTCTTTCGAAGATGGTTTTGCCCGAGTAAAAAACAACGAGAAGTGGGGTATTATCAATAAAGCCGGAAAAGTAATGGTTAATGTGGAATATGATGAAGTAGGGAATTTGTTTAAAAACACAACGTGGGCAAGAAAAGGGGAGCAGTTTGGATTAGTTACCGCCAATACTTTTACAGCAATAGAAGGTGTAACTAAAATTTGGGACTTTCACGAGCAAGACAATACCTACGCCAAAAAAGGGGATAAAATCGGATTTATTGATCTGAAGGGAAAATGGATTATCGAGCCTAAATTTGATAAAGCAAGGGCTTTTACTAAGAATCTGGCTCCGGTTCAGGAAGGGAAAAAGTGGGGTTATGTCAATCTGAAAGGTGACTATGTGGTCCAGCCAACCTATGCCGATGCTGAAGTTTTCAGCCCAGACGGATTAGCACCTGTAAAAGATAAAGAATGGGGCTTTATCGATCTTACCGGAAAATTAGTGATTCCGTGTAATTATCAGATTACAGCCGGCGGATTTGTTTCTTGGTTCCGGAAAAACGACAAGGGATTTATTGACGGATTAGCGCGTGTTAAGTTTGATAAACGTTGGGGTTTTATAAAACCAGACGGAAAAGTTTTGTCTGAAAAATGGTTTGAAAATGCCGAATTATTTCAAAAATAAGCCAATGATGAAATGTGCCTTAGTGACCGGAGGTTCCCGCGGAATCGGGAGTGCTATCTGTCAGAAATTAGCTGAAGATAAAAAATACCATATTTTAATTAATTATCAGGCCAATAAGGAAGCTGCCGAAAGAACTTTGGAAGAAGTGGTTAAAAAAGGAGCAACCGGAGAGATAATTAAATTTAACGTTTCGGATGCTGTAGAAGTGAAAAATGCTTTAACACTTTGGCAGGAAGCTAATCCGGATGCGGTTGTGGAGGTTATTGTAAACAACGCCGGTATTACCCGAGACGGTTTGTTCATGTGGATGAGTCATGACGACTGGAGCAATGTAATCAACACCAGTCTGAACGGTTTTTTCAACGTGACGAATTTCTTCATTCAAAAGATGTTGCGCAACAAATACGGCCGGATTGTTAACATGGTTTCCGTTTCCGGGGTGAAAGGAACGCCGGGACAAACCAATTATTCGGCGGCAAAAGGAGCCGTTGTGGCAGCAACAAAAGCTTTGGCACAGGAAGTTGCCAAGCGTAATATTACGGTAAATGCCGTGGCACCGGGATTTATCCGAACCGATATGACCGGTGATTTAGACGAAAAAGAATTAATAAAAATGATTCCTGTAAACCGTTTCGGAGAGGCGGAAGAAGTAGCTGAATTGGTGGGTTTCTTAGCTTCGCCAAACGCGAGTTATATCACAGGAGAAGTAATCAATATCAACGGAGGAATATATTCATAGCAGCATTTTTGAAGTATGAAAAGAAGAGTCGTGATAACCGGGATGGGAATTTATTCCTGCATTGGCACCTCATTAGAAGAAGTGAAACAATCCCTCTATGAAGGGAAATCAGGAATTGTGTATGATGAAGAACGAAAAGCATTCGGATTTCAGTCTGCGTTAACCGGAATGGTGCCCAAACCCGATTTGAAAAATTTGCTGAGCCGTCGTCAGCGTGTAAGCATTGGAGAAGAAACCGAATACGCTTACATGGCTACGCTGGAAGCTTTGAAAAATGCCAAAATTGACGATGCTTTTTTTGATGAGAATGAAGTAGGGATTTTGTACGGTAACGACAGTGTTTCCAAGGCAATCATAGAAGCTACGGATATAATCCGTGAGAAGAAAGATACGGCTCTTATCGGATCGGGGGCAATTTTCAAATCCATGAATTCTACTGTTACCATGAACCTTTCAACCATTTTCCGTTTGCGGGGAGTGAACATGACCATTAGTGCAGCCTGTGCCAGTGGTTCGCATTCGGTAGGATTAGGATTTCATTTGATTAAAAGCGGATTGCAGGACATTATCATTTGCGGTGGTGCTCAAGAAATCAATAAATATGCGATGGCCAGTTTCGACGGCTTGGGTGTTTTTTCTCCCAAAGAAACTGATCCGGCCAAAGCTTCCCGTCCTTTTGATAGTAACCGCGACGGTTTAGTGCCAAGTGGCGGTGGAGCCACACTTATTCTGGAAAGTTATGAATCTGCGGTTAAACGCGGTGCGCCGATTGTTGCGGAAGTTATCGGTTACGGGTTTTCTTCAAACGGAGGGCATATTTCTACACCAAACGTAGAAGGTCCGGCAACAGCCATGCGTCGTGCATTGGAACAGGCAGGCGTTCAGCCATGTGAGATAGGTTACATTAACGCTCATGCCACTTCAACACCGCTTGGCGATGCCAACGAAGCCAGAGCCATTTTTGAAGTATTTGGCGAAAGCAATCCGTATGTGAGTTCCACCAAGTCGATGACCGGCCACGAATGCTGGATGGCAGGGGCAAGTGAGCTTATTTATTCCACCTTAATGATGCAAAACGATTTTATTGCACCCAATATCAATTTCGAGACCCCGGACGAAGCCTCTCAAAAGTTAAATATTGCCTCAAAAACAGTAAATAAAAAATTTGATATATATTTGTCGAATTCTTTTGGGTTTGGCGGGACAAATTCAGCGGTTGTGGTAAAGAAATTTAAAGAATAAATATGAATAAAGAAGCGATCTTAGAGAAGATTAATGAAATTTTAGTAGACGAATTCGAAGTAGATGCGGAAGTGATTTCTCCTGAGTCAAATTTAAAAGATACCTTAGGTCTTGACAGTCTGGATTATGTGGATTTAGTAGTGTCAATTGAAGCCAATTTTGGCGTAAAATTAGGAGAGGCCGATTTCGTCGGAATCGCGACATTCCAGGATTTCTATAACTTAATTGAAACCAAGATACAGAACAAGAACTAATGCGCTATGAGTCAGTGGGATGGTAAGTCCAAAGGGACTCTTTTAGGGTATAAAATTTTTGTTTTCTGCATACAAAAGCTCGGAATCAAAGCAGCATATTCTGTTTTGATTTTTGTAGCTTTTTATTATTTTCTGTTCGAACGTAAAAGCAACCAGGCAGCTTTTTATTATTTCCGGAACCGATTAGGATATTCCTATTTTAAATCGAAGCTAATGGTATACAAAAGTTACTATACTTTCGGACAGACCCTTATCGATAAAACGGCAATTTCTGCCGGATCACGAGACAAATTTACCTATGAATTCGACGGAGTAGAACTGCTTCATCAGTTATTGGCAGAAAAAAAAGGAGGAGTTTTAATCAGTGCACATGTAGGGAATTTTGAAATCGCCGAACATTTTTTCGGGGAAATCGATTTGAACTGTCAGATTAATTTGGTTACCACAGATAGAGAACATTCGGTTATTAAGGAATACTTGGAGAGTGTCACCCAGAAATCGTTCATCAAATTCATTCTTATCAAAGATGATTTGTCGCATATTTTTGAAATCAACAACGCCTTGTCTAATAACGAATTAATCTGTTTTACCGGCGACCGTTATTTTGAAGGAACGAAGTATATGACAGAAGAATTACTGGGACAACCTGCTCATTTTCCGGCCGGACCGTTTCTGATAGCATCCCGTTTGAAAGTGCCCGTTGTTTTTGTATACGTGATGAAGGAAGCCAACCTGCATTACCATTTGTATGCCCGAATGGCAACTGTAAAACAGCGCGATGCGCAGGGATTGCTGAAAGCCTATACCACCAGTGTGGAGTCTATTCTTCAGAAATACCCGCTGCAATGGTTCAATTATTTTGATTTTTGGAATGTTTTAAAACGGTAACAACCTGGATATGAAAAACGTATTGATACTTTACTACACGCAGTCCGGCCAGTTGAAAGAAATTGTGGAAAATCTGGCCATTCCGTTGCTGTCTGATCCTGAGGTTGCCGTTACATTTTGCGATATCAGTCTGGAGCAACCTTTTCCGTTTCCCTGGGATAAACATTCCTTTTTTGATGCCTTCCCGGAATCATTTTTGCAAATCCCAAGAACAGTGCACGCTCCTTCGGAAGAAGTACTTCAAAAAAAATACGATTTAATTGTTTTAGGTTATCAGGTGTGGTACCTGTCGCCTTCAATTCCCGTAAACTCTTTTCTGAAAAGTGTTTATGCAAAGCAACTGTTCGATACTACGCCTGTGATTACGGTTATTGGCGCCCGTAACATGTGGGTAATGGCTCAGGAAAAAATGAAAGCCATACTAAAAGGACTTAATGCAAAATTAGTCGGAAATATTGCCTTAGTAGACCGACACATCAACCACATAAGTGTAGTTACGATAGTGGAATGGATGTTTACCGGGAAAAAAGAAAAATTCGGTATTTTCCCCAAGCCGGGTGTCTCCGATACCGAAATAAAAGGGGCTTCTAAATTCGGAACCGTTCTTTTACATCATTTGAAAAGCAATTCGTTTGCCGCGTTACAAAATGAATTAGTGTCAAATAATGCCGTGGAAATACGTCCTTTTTTGGTGGAAATGGATAAAAAAGCCAATAAAATGTTTACAAAATGGGCCAGGTTGATTATCGGAAAAAAGGAATCCCGTCCGCAATGGCTGAAGGTTTTTAATATTTATTTATTTGTGGCTATTTGGTTTATATCACCAATTGTCTATATCTTACATCTTTTAAAATACCCGTTTGTTTTTGCTAAAATTAACCGGGAAAAAGCCTACTATAAAGCAGTATAACACTATTATGTTTGAAGTTTTTATAACAAAATCCGGGAAGTATTTACCTAACAAGCCTGTTTCTAACGACGAAATGGAAACTTTTCTGGGTTTAATCAATAATACCGCTTCTAAAGCCAGGAGGATTGTACTCCGCAATAATGGTATTGCTACACGTTATTACGCTTTAGATAAAGAAGGAAATCCAACTCACAATAATGCCGAATTAACCCATTTGGCTATACAAGAACTATACGATGAGAGCTTTTCTCCCAAAGAAGTGGAATTGCTTTCCTGCGGAACCTCTACTCCAGACTGCTTATTGCCGTCTCATGCTGCCATGGTGCACGGTTTAATGAAAAACCAATCCGTAGAACTTAATTCCTCTTCAGGAGTTTGTAATGCAGGCATGAACGCATTGAAATTCGGCTATCTTTCTGTAAAATCCGGAAATACCAAAAATGCTATTTGTACCGGTTCCGAAAGGGTTTCTTCCTGGATGCTGGCCGATAAATTTGAAAATGAAGTCATCAATCTTCAAAAACTGGAAGAACAGCCGATTATCGCTTTTAAGAAAGATTTTTTACGCTGGATGCTTTCCGACGGAGCTGCTGCCTTACTGCTGGAAAACAAACCCAAAGGACAAAATCCGTTAAAAATTGAATGGATGGAAGCGTTTTCGTATGCTCATGAACTCGAAGCTTGTATGTATGCAGGTGGCGATAAAAAGAAAGACGGAAGTATTAAGCCCTGGAGCGATTATAAAACCAGTGAATGGCTTTCAGAATCAGTGTTTTCCATCAAACAGGATGTAAAAATTCTGGATCAGCATATTTTGGTAAAAGGCGCCCTAAGCATGAAGCAGGCATTGGAAAAGAACAAGGTGCAAGTCTCCGAAATCGATTATTTCCTGCCACATGTTTCGTCGTATTATTTTGTTGACGGATTGTATAAAGCTTTAGCCGCGGAAGGAATCGAAGTGCCGATGGAAAAGTGGTTTATGAATCTGAAACGCGTAGGAAATGTGGGTTCCGCCTCTATTTACCTAATGCTGGAAGAATTGATGAATTCCGGAAAATTAAAGAAAGGCGAGAAAATATTATTATCAGTACCCGAAAGCGGAAGATTTTCGTATGTGTACGCATATTTAACAGTTTGCTAATGGAAAACAAAAGATTGCCCATCACTGATGCTGCTTTTGTGGAAACGCTTATTCCGCAGAAATTCCCCTTTGTTATGGTGGATACTTTAAAAGCGTTTTCAGAAAATCAGATTGTGGCCGGACTGACTGTAAAGGATACCAATATTTTTGAGAATCAGGCAGTTTTTCAGGAATCCGGGCTTATTGAACACATGGCGCAGTCGGTAGCCTTGTTTACCGGATACCAGTTTTATCTGAAAAACGAACCGGCACCCACCGGATATATCGGATCTATAAAATCTGTCGAAATACTTGAATTGCCTCAAAAAGGGGATGAAATTGTTACAACCGTAAATGTGTTGCAGGAATTTATGGGGGTAACTTTAGTAGACATTTCGTCAGCAGTCGGAGATAAAGAAATTGCCCGAGGGCAGATGAAAACGGTTTTGGCTTCATAATGGAATCGTTACAAAACATAATCAATATTCATGATTTTCTTCCGCACCGCGCCCCAATGCTGATGGTGGATTATATTCTGGAGCTTAGTGAACATGAAGTAAAGACCCTTTTTGCAATACGGGAGGATAATCTTTTTGTTGACAATACTTTTTTTTCCGAGACCGGTTTAATTGAAAATGCCGCACAAACCTGTTCCTCTATAGTAGGGCAGACTTTTTTTGTGGATGAAAACAAACAAGTAAAAGAAAATGTAGCGGTTATCGGGTTTATCAGTGCAATTAAGAAAGTTTGCATTCATCGTTTGCCGAGAGTGGGGGAAACAATCATGACCGATGCGGTTTTGATTTCCCGCTTTAACGCCGAGAATTACTGCATCTGTACCATAAAATGCGAAACCTATTGTGAAGAACAGCTGCTTTTGGAAGCAGAAATCAATTTATTCATTCAGGAAAAATAAAGAAGGAAGATGAAGAAGGAAGATGTACCCCAGGATAAAAGCAACCTCTGTGCCTTAAACATTAAGGAACTTTGCTATGCTACCGATGAAAACGGCAATTATACTACGGCATTAAGTTCCGGATGGGAACCAAAGACCATTGCTTTGGAAAATTCCATACTGGAAATCAACGAGCGTATCGAACAGGCCAGAAAGGATGTGCAAAATGATTTGGTAAGTCCGATTGTTTATTTTATGGAAGTTCATAAAATGGACTGGATTACCTTAGCTGGTTATGTAGGAATGTGGACCTGGCGGGTAAAACGTCACGGGAAGCCAAAGGTTTTCCGCAAACTTAACGACAAAATACTGGCCAAATATGCCGAAGCATTCGAAATAACAATACAAGAACTCAAAAACTACCATGGAAACTAATTTTGTGCATCACCAGTCTGCTCATTGTGAGAACGGAGTCGCTTCCAATTTGTTGAAGCACCACGGAATAAATATTAGCGAACCCATGGTTTTCGGGATTGGTTCCGGTTTGTTCTTTTTTTATCTGCCGCTTTTGAAGATAAATCATGCTCCGGCCATCAGCTACAGACCCATGCCGGGTTCTATTTTCAATAAAGCCGCCAAAAGATTGGGAATAAAAGTAAAACGAGTGCGTTTTTCAGATCCCAGGTCGGCACAAGAAGCTCTGGAAGCCAACCTGAAAAAAAACATTCCGTCCGGATTACAAGTCGGGGTGTACCATTTAACCTATTTTCCGAACGAGTACCGTTTTCATTTCAATGCGCATAACCTTGTGGTGTACGGAAAAAAAGAAGATCGGTTTTTAATCAGCGATCCCGTAATGGAAACCGTTACCGTTCTTTCCGAGAAAGAACTTGAAAAAGTACGTTTTGCCAAAGGAGCATTGGCGCCAAAAGGACAGATGTACTATCCGATTCACATTCCGTCTCAAATTGATTTTACTACGGCGATTAAAAAAGCAATCAAAGATACCTGTAACAATATGTTAGCCCCCATGCCAATCATTGGAGTTGGGGGGATGCGTTTTTTAGCCGGACATATCCGGAAATGGCCTGCAAAAAAAGGCGTGAAAGTGGCCAATCACTATTTGGCGCAAATGGTTCGGATGCAGGAAGAAATTGGTACCGGAGGCGGTGGTTTTCGTTTTATTTATGCGGCTTTTTTACAGGAAGCAGCGGTTATTCTTCAAAACAATAAGCTGAACGAGCTTTCTGCAGAGATGACCCAAATAGGAGACTTGTGGCGTGATTTTGCCGTTAATGCCGCCCGTGTTTATAAAAACCGAAGCAATAAAACGGATGTGTACAACAGTCTGGCCGATGAGTTACTGCATTTAGCCGATTTGGAAACCGCGTTCTTCAAAAAATTAAAAAAGGCGATTTAGAACTATGCAAGAGGCAGTTATCCATATCAGCAACCTTTACAAAAAGTATAAAGATGCCGACGATTTTTCGGTTGACAATTTAAGTCTGTCTATTGAAAAAGGCGAGATATTTGGGTTGCTGGGCCCTAACGGAGCGGGTAAAACCACTTTGATTTCCATGCTTTGCGGGTTGGTTAAGCCTACTTCGGGCACTTTTTCCATAACAGGTCTAACGTACGATAAAAGTGCCATGGCCATAAAAAAAACGATTGGCGTAGTGCCTCAGGAATATGCGCTGTATCCGACACTGACGGCCCGTGAGAACCTGCGCTATTTCGGAAGTATGTATGGGCTGGGAGGGAAAACACTTCGCGAAAAAGTGGATACTTCCTTAGAACATCTGGGACTTTTAAAATTTGCCGACAAACAGGTGGAAACTTTTTCGGGGGGAATGAAACGCAGGGTCAACCTGATTGCCGGGATACTGCACAATCCGAAAGTTTTGTTTCTGGATGAGCCTACCGTTGGTGTGGATGTGCAATCTAAAAACGTCATCATTGACTATTTGAAAGAACTGAATGCTAACGGGACGACCATTATTTACACCTCACACCATTTAACGGAAGCCCAGGATTTTTGTACCCACATCGCCATCATCGACCGAGGGAAAATTTATGCTCAAGGAACACTCGAAACCTTGATTTCAGAGACGCCAAAAGCACATAATCTCGAAGATGTTTTTATTTCATTAACCGGTAAAGAATTGCGCGATGATGTATAAGTTTTGGATGTCGGTATACAAAGAAATTTTACTGCTGCGAAGGGATTTCGGCGGATTGGTGATTCTTTTCGTCATGCCTCTTGTGTTGATTGTAACCATCACGTTGATCCAGGACAGTACCTTCAAATCCGTTACAGAAACCAAAATTCCCATACTGTTGGTAGACAATGATAAAGGAGAAATTGCCAAGAACGTAAAAGAAAATCTGATACAGAGCGGTACTTTCGAGTTGTTAACCGAAATAGCAAATAAGCCAATTACCGAAACTTCCGCCAAAGAAGCTGTTTTTAAAGGAGAATACCAGTTGGCCATCGTCATACCGGAAAGAATAAGTTCCGATTTGCAACTAAAAATCAATCAAAACGTTGAGAATATCTTAAGCAGTTTTGGGATGCAGGATTCTGTAACAATGCCCAAACAGCAAGAACTAAGCCCTAAAGAAGTAAGGTTGTATTTCGATCCGGCCACGCAGTTAACTTTCAAAAACGGTGTGAAAAATGCGATAGACAAGATGATTTCACAAATCGAGAACAAATCGATTTACGCAACTTTTCAGGACCAGCTGGGCGAAACGGATGAACCACTCTTTGAACAGGAAAACTTTATTTCTTTTAAAGAAATCGTACCCAAAGTAGACGATAAGGAAATCGTACCCAATTCGGTACAGCACAATGTGCCGGCCTGGACGCTGTTTGCCATCTTTTTTGTGGTGGTACCGCTTTCTATCAATGTCGTTAAAGAAAAAAGCCAGGGAACTTTGGTGCGCCTGATAACCAATCCGGTGCCGTATTTCATTGTAATATTAGGGAAAACGGCAACGTATCTCCTTATCTGCATGATACAGTTTTGGTTGATGGTAGCTGTAGGGGTGTATTTTTTTCCTTATTTAGGTCTGCCTGTTTTGGAAGTTGAAGGAACGTTGTTGCTCATGAGTATTGTTGCTTTTTTTTCAGGACTGGCTGCCATCGGATTCGGAATTCTATTGGGAACCATTGCTAAAACCCAGGAACAATCGGCCCCTTTTGGGGCTACTTCGGTGGTGATTTTAGCGGCAGTAGGAGGCGTTTGGGTGCCTGTATTTGCCATGCCTAAAGTGATGCAGTATGTTTCACACATTTCACCGATGAATTGGGGACTTAATGCTTTTTATGACGTATTGTTGCGCAACGGCACGATACTGGAAATTCTCCCCGAAATAATTTTATTACTTTTGTTCTTTTTAATAACCATCGCAATTGCCACCGTATATGATCAGAAGAAAAGAGCAGTATAACGAAATACCGGAACTTACCGTATCGGAGGACATTCGCGTGCGTTTTAATGAAACCGATCCGCTGGGAATCGTATGGCACGGGTACTATATTACCTATTTTGAAGACGGACGCGAGGCTTTTGGTCGTCGACATGGAATTTCCTATCTCGATGTGCAGCGAAGCGGATACACCACACCCATTGTAAAATCAGAATGCGAGCATAAACTTTCTTTGCGTTACGGAGATGTAGCGCGTATAGAAACAACGATAGTAGATACTCCCGCGGCAAAAATGATTTTCCGTTACAAGATTTTCGATGCCCATGAAAAAATAGTATGCACCGGCGAAACCGTACAGGTTTTTGTTGATGCCAAAGGCGATTTATCGCTGAACATACCGCCTTTTTTTGAAGAATGGAAACGCAAAATGGGGCTGATAAAAGAATGAAGAAATCTGTATACATAACCTACACAAACTGCGTTACGCCCTTAGGCTTTGATTTGGAATCCAATTGGATTGCCCTGCAAAACGGGCATTCCGGGATTGAATCGCATGCGGATGTAGGACTGTTGGATTCTTTTTTTGCTTCAATTATTCCAAACGACAAAATCGATGAAGCCTTTGCTGCGGTAGCTCAGGATGAAAACTTTACCAAACTGGAAAAAATGCTGATTTTAGCAATGAAGCCGCTAGTTGAAAAACATCCGGTCACGTCGAAATCAGTTTTTGTTTTTTCCACGACGAAGGGCAATATCAGTCTGTTAGGTAAAGAAAATGTTTCGGTAGAAGCTGCACAGTTGTCGGTTTTGGCCTGGAAAATCAGCCGTTATTTTGGGTTTGCAACAGAACCTATTGTGGTTTCCAATGCTTGTGTTTCAGGTGTTTTGGCATTGGCAGTAGCCAAGAGAATGCTGCAGGCAGACATCTATGACAGTGCTTTTGTCGTAGCAGGAGATGAGGTTTCAGAATTTGTTCTTTCGGGATTTAATTCCTTTCAGGCGATGAGCGAAGAGCCTTGTAAGCCGTACGACGCTAAAAGAAATGGAGTAACTTTAGGGGAAGCTGCGGCCGCTGCATATTTAACGGTAAACGAAAGTGAAGTACAGCCCAATCATTTTAAGATTTTAGGAGATGGAGCAGTAAACGACGCCAATCATATTTCAGGGCCTTCCCGAACCGGTGAAGGTTTAGTGCGAAGCATTCAGAGTGCTTTGAAAGAAGCCCAACGCAAGGCGGAAACTATAGATTACATTTCCGCTCACGGCACCGCTACCGTATACAACGACGAAATGGAAGCCATAGCCTTTAACCGGTTGAGTTTGCAGCAGGTTCCGGTAAACAGTCTGAAGGGGTATTACGGACATACTTTAGGTGCTTCAGGATTGTTGGAAACAGTTTTAGGAATGGAAAGTGCCAGACGAAACCAATTGATAGTTTCTAAAGGCTATGCTGCTAGCGGTGTTACCCAGCCGATTAATGTGATTACAGCAAATGAAAACAGGAAAATCGATTGTTTTTTAAAGACAGCTTCGGGGTTTGGAGGGTGCAACACAGCGGTTTTATTTGAAAAAGTTAAATAAATTGGAAGGAGTTTACAAAATAGCAAGACAGTGCACCATCGAGAACAATTCGATCCTCCTGAACGGTGAAAAGTGTTTTACCGTGGAAGGTGTTTCGTTTTCGGAATTCGCCAAAGCTGCCTACAAGCATTTTGAAATGGATTATCCCAAGTTTTTTAAAATGGACAACCTGAGCAAACTGGCTTTTCTGGTTTCTGAAATCATTTTAAAAGATATTGTAAAATCCGAAGAAGAACTGGATATTGCATTGGTTTTTGCCAACCGTTCGTCCAGTTTGGATACGGATGTAAAATATCAGGCTTCCATAGCCGACAAGACAAGCTATTTTCCCAGTCCGGCGGTGTTTGTATACACGTTGCCAAATATTTGCATCGGAGAAATCAGCATACGGTACCAACTGAAAACTGAAAATGCTTTTTTTGTTTTCGATACATTTCCGGCCGAATTTTTCAAAAATTACACTGAAAGTCTGCTCACTACCGGAAAAACCGAGAAGGTTTTGTGCGGTTGGACGGAATATTTTCAGGAAACCTACAAAGCTGTAGTATATTTGGTGGGTGAAAAAGGAACTATAGAACATAACAAACAGAATATAAATACCTTATACAATAATTAAATGGACGCTTTAAAACAGGAATTGAAGTCAAAAATCATCGAAGTATTAAATTTAGAAGATGTAACGGTAGCCGATATTAACGATGACGATGCGCTTTTTGGCGATGGTTTGGGATTGGATTCTATCGATGCCTTAGAATTAATCGTATTGATGGACAAGAACTACGGGATTAAACTTACCGATCCGAAAGAAGGAAAAACTATTTTTCAGTCGATTGCCACTATGGCGGCGTATATTGATGCGAACCGAACGAAATAATTTATGGGGAAAAAAGTTGCCATAACCGGTATGGGAATTATCTCTTCGATTGGGAAAACCGTCGAAGAGAATTTTGCGGCTTTAACAGAGGGGAAAACAGGAATTTCAACGCTTGAGAATCTGGAAACCATTCATAAAGACGCAATAAAGGTAGGTGAAATCAAACTGACCCATGCCGAGTTAGAACAACTGTTAGGGCTATCGTCCGATAACAATTATACCAGAACGGCACTGTTGGGAGCGTATGCTGCAAAACAAGCTGTTGAAGCCGCCGGGATTCAGTCTATAAACGAATTTCGGACCGGGCTGATTTCATCCACCAGTGTGGGCGGAATGGACATGACCGAGCGGTATTTTTACGAATATTTCCAGAACGAAAAAGTTCGGAAATACATTACGGCGCATGATGCCGGCGATTCGTCCCATAAAATTGCAGAATATCTTGGTTTGGAAGGCTTTGTGTCTACCATAAGTACAGCCTGTTCTTCGGCGGCCAATGCCATTATGATGGGCGCCCGAATGATAGAAGCCGGGAAATTAGACCGCGTTATTGTGGGCGGAACCGATGCGCTGGCGAAGTTTACCATCAACGGGTTTAAAACGCTGATGATTTTGTCGGATACTTACAACACGCCTTTCGATAACCACCGCAAAGGCTTGAATTTAGGAGAAGCAGCGGCTTTTCTGGTTTTGGAATCCGATGAAGTGGTTGCACGGCAAAACAAAAAAATATTGGCCTATGTTTCAGGCTTTGGCAACGCTAACGATGCTTTTCATCAAACGGCTTCTTCTGAAAACGGCGATGGGGCTTTTTTAGCAATGAAAAAAGCTTTGCAACGGGCTCATTTGCATCCTTCCGACATCGATTACGTAAATGCACACGGAACAGCAACGCCCAACAACGATTTGTCTGAAGGAAGAGCTTTGTTAAGGGTTTTTGGCGATACCATGCCCGAGTTCAGTTCGACAAAGGCTTTCACCGGACACACTTTAGCGGCTGCGGCTGCGATTGAGGCGGTATACAGTGTTTTAGCCTTGCAGCACAACGTAATTTTTCCCAATCTGAATTTTACAACCCCAATGGAAGAGATTCATTTGATTCCGCAAACCACTTTGAAAAATAAGTCAATTCATCATGTACTTTCTAATTCGTTTGGTTTTGGCGGTAATTGTTCCACGGTAATTTTTTCGAAAAACTAATGAAAGGCTGTTATATCAACGGAATGGGGATGGTTTCGGCCCAAAATCTCTTCGAAACCGATTTTTTGGAAACGGCTGTGCCCTACACAACCGAAAATGTGTTGTTCGCCCAACAACCCTCCTATAAAGAACTGATTCCGCCGGCGATGATTCGTCGGATGGCTAAAGGAGTAAAAATGGGTATTTATGCTTCTACTAAGGCCTTAAATGAAGCCGGAATGGAAAATCCGGGAGCTATTATTACCGGAACGGGAATGGGGTGTGTGGAAGATTCAGAGAAATTCCTGAAGACGATTTTAGATAACAACGAAGCCTTTTTAACACCTACCTCTTTTATTCAGTCTACACACAATACCGTAGGTGCCCAGATTGCTTTAGGATTACAGTGTAAAAGTTATAATTTTACGTATGTAAACGGAGCAGTTTCATTGGAAACTGCACTGATGGACGCCAAAATGCAGATAGAATGTGATGGTGTTGCCTCTGTTTTGGTGGGAGGAATCGATGAAATAGCAGCGCACACATTAAGTCTATACAAGTTAGCAAACATCATCAAAACGGAGGAGGACAAGCCGTATTCCGTTATAAATTCTGATTCTAAAGGGATTGTCTTTAGTGAAGGAGCTTCCTTTTTTGCTTTAGAAGATTCCCAAAAAGCGACCACCTATGCTCAAATAGTTGATGTGGCTCTTCGAAATGCGATGACATCCAATCAGGTAACATCGTTTATAACCAATTTTTTAGCAGCAAATAAACTGGAATTGTCACAGATTGACGCCGTCGTTTTAGGAAACAATGGCGATGTGGATTACGATGACTATTACGAAGCTGCCGCAGCTCTTTTTTCCGAAACACCGCAATGGTACTACAAACATTTAAGTGGAGAATACAATACAGCTTCCGGTTTTGGTTTGTGGATGGCGGCCCATTGCATCAAAAAACAGCAAGTCCCTTCAGTGGTAAAGAAAAATTCTTTGGAAAGGGAGTTGTATCAAAAAGTGTTGATTTACAACCAGTGCCGGGGAAAAGATCATAGTTTAATTCTGCTTCAGAAATGCTGAAACACAAAAACATAATTGTTTCATGTTTGCTGACAGTGCTTGTCTTGTTTCTTCTGAAAGCCGTCTGGTGGAGCTACTTTTTGGTTTTCCTGTTCTTTTCAGGGATGACTGCCTGGGGTTCTTTTGACATTCGTCTGCACTATTTCCTTAAAGCTTATACGCATAATCCGAATATCACCCAACGCAAAATCGCTCTTACTTTTGATGACGGTCCACACGAAATGACCGAAAAAGTACTCGATTTGCTGCAAAAAGCGAATGCTAAGGCTACATTTTTCTGTATCGGAACACAAATGGAAAAACATCCGGAGCTTGTTCGCAGAATTCTTGCGGAAGGGCATGTTTTAGGGAATCACACGTATTCTCATTCCAAAACGTTCGGCTTTTTTTCAACCCAGAAAATCAAAGAAGAAATAGAACGCAACGATGAAATACTGTTGAATATTACCGGGAAGAAAATAAAATTGTTCCGACCACCGTTTGGAGTGACCAATCCTAACATTGCCAAAGCACTTTCGGTTACGGGGCATCAGGTAATTGGTTGGAACATTCGGTCGTTAGATACCGTCATTGCAGCAGAAGATATGATTTTTAATCGGATTCAGCACAAAATTCAACCCGGCGGCATCATCCTGTTGCACGACACTTCATTAAAAACGGTTAGGGTTTTGGAACGGTTATTGTTATTTTTGCAGGCGGAACATTACGAAATGGTTACTGTAGATGCACTTTTAAATGTACAAGCTTATGAAAACTAATCTTTTTTTACTGTTATCGGTCTTGCTGGGTCTTGTAGGAATAGCACAGGAACAGAAAATGACTGTTGCAGAAATAACGAGCTTTAAAACCAAAGTGGAAAGAGAAACTCAAGGCATAAAAACCCTGAAAACCGATTTCGTACAATACAAGCACATGGATTTTCTGTCGAAAGACATTGAAACATCCGGAAAAATGGCTTTTAAAAGCCCAAATCATCTCAATTGGCAATATACCAAGCCGTACCAGTACAGCATTGTTTTTAAAAACAATAAAATTTACATTAACGATCAGGGAAATAAAAGCACGGTCGATGCCAAGAGCAAGATGTTCGAAAAAATCAACAAACTGATTGTAGGAAGCGTTAGCGGGAATATGTTCGACGACAAGGAGTTTGTCATTTCCTATTTCAAAACCAAAGAGTTTTATATTGCAAAACTGGAGCCCAAAACCACAACGGTTAAAAAATACATCAAGCAGGTAGAATTGTTTTTTCCGTTGGGTGAAGCTACCGTATCCCAAGTAAAACTGATTGAGTCGTCCGGAGATTTTACCCGCATTGTGTTCAAAAACAAAACCATCAATGATAAAGTGGATGATTCGGTTTTTACTAATTAGTCTGATTGCTGTCGGATGCTATTCGTGTAAATCGTATCAGTTGAAGCAGGCTGTTCCGAAAATTGTTACCCGTCCGGAATTTCAAAATCCCTATTTTTCGAATCCTGAAACCGATTATGTTTACAAAGCACACATCGAAGTGTATGGTCATAAAGCAGGAGGTGTTTTTGTGGCCAAGCGCCTTAATGATTCGGTTCATCGGGTCGTTTTTACAACCGATTTTGGTAATAAAATCCTCGATTTTGAAATTTCCGAAACCGATTTTAAAGTGCATTACGTTTTGGAGGAATTAGACCGCAAAATGCTGTTACATACGTTACGCGACGATTTCCGTTTGTTGCTGAAAGTCCATCATACAATTACGGATGCATTTGAAAACGAATCGTTTGAGATTTTGAAAGCATCACAGGGAAACGGCTATTTGTATTTTCATTTGGATAAAAAAAATCAGCAACTCGTAAAGTTGATTGCGGCTTCCAAACGCAAGGAAAAGGTTGTTTTCGAATTTGAATCAAAAAACAGTACTTTTGCCGAAACAATAAGCATCAATCATAAAAATATCCAACTTCAAATCGAGTTGAAACAGATAATCAATTAAATTCCAACGAATGAAAAAAGTAATTTTTAGTGTAGTCTTAAGCTGCATCGGTTTTATTCAATCAAATGCTCAGGTAACCATTAAGCCCGGAGTAAAAGCAGGATTAAATATTTCCAGATTTACCAATACGGATGCCGATTCCAATACGGATTTCTATTTGGGTGGTCTGGTAGCCATAAAATTAGCTAAGTTTTACACTTTGCAGCCTGAATTATTATATTCCCGTCAGGGGGCTACTGTAAAGTATGCCACCTACAATCCTGTATATTTTGAAACAACTTTCAAAGACCACAAATACAACTTGGATTATCTTTCGGTGGATGTTATTAATAAATTCACTTTTGGAAAAGGATTTCAGGCAGTAGTTGGTCCGGCTCTTGATTTTAAAGTAGCCGACAATTTTAAAGAAACAGGTCTAAAATCACCGGAAGGGTTTGATATTGGAATAATTTTCGGAGCTGGTTATTCTTTGCCCAACGGCTTAACATTTGAGGCAAGGTTCAAACAGGGTTTTGTGGATATTTTTGGCAACAACTACAATACGTATTACGACGAAGAAGGAAACGGAAATGCGGATGATATCATCTTAAATCAGGTGTTTCAGTTAGGGGTTTCCTATACTTTTGATGTTAAATAAATTCAGAATCAAACCATGTTGTTAAAGGGTTTTTATACGGTTGAAAAACTGGAAAAGGTTTCCGAAGGGAAATACCTTGCTGAGGTGCTTTTAAACCGTCAGCACGAAATTTTTAAAGGACACTTTCCAGGCAATCCGGTAACCCCGGGCGTTTGCATGATGCAGATTATCAAAGAACTGTCGCAGGAAATTCTGGGAAGTCCCTTGTTCATGGCGAGTGCTTCGAATGTGAAATTTATGGCGCTGATTAACCCTGATAAAACACCCCGATTGCAACTGGAATTGGAAATTTCGGGCGACTTAAATTCCGAAGTAAAAGTGAAAAACACCACTGTTTTCGATGATACCGTAGCGTTGAAACTTACCAACACCTATAAAAAAGCATAAAATGAAGCAACTGCTGTCGCTGATAATATCTCTTTTTGTTTTCCTGATCCAGGATTTATCTGACATTAGGGAGCAATATTATGCGGCATCGAAAACCAAACAGGCAGCTGAAAAATTTTATGCAAATTTGGTTGCATACAACAAGGATAACAAAACGATGTTGGCTTACAAAGGTGCTGCGTTAACGCTCCAATCGAAATTTACTTCTGATAAAAAAGCAAGAAAAGAACTGTTTACGGAAGGCGTTATGTTGCTTGAAAACTGTGTAAAAAAAGAGCCTAAGAACACAGAAATACGTCTGATCCGTTTGAGTATCCAGGAACATACGCCAAAGTTTTTAAAGTACAAGGCTAATATTGAGGAAGACAAAAAGATGATTTTAACGTCTTTTGACAAAGAACCGAAAGAGCTTCAAAACTATATCCGCTTGTACAGTCAACAGTCCAAATTGTTCACCGAGTCCGAAAAGCAAAAAATTAAATAGCATCATACCATGACAGCCGTATCAAGCATTTCAGAACGAATGAAACAGCGCAGGGTTTGTGTTATTGTACCCACTTACAACAATCACAAAACGCTTCGTCGTGTGCTTGACGGTATTTTGCTTTTTACCAGACAGATTATAGTTGTAAATGACGGTTCTACAGATACGACAAAAGAGATTTTAGAGACTTATCCGCAACTTACGCTTGTAACCGTTCCTGTAAACCAAGGCAAAGGAAATGCTATACGGGAAGGTTTTAAAAAAGCGGTACAGTTAGGTTTTGACTACGCCATTACCATAGATTCCGACGGTCAGCATTTTCCGGATGACATTCCGGTTTTTTTGGATGCTTTGGAAAAGGAAGAAAAAGATGTTCTGCTCATCGGAAGCCGAAACATGAATCAGGATGGTGTGCCGAAAAAAAGCAGTTTCGGGAACAAATTTTCCAATTTCTGGTTTTGGTTCGAAACCGGAATTTCACTGGAAGATACACAATCCGGCTACCGTTTGTATCCGTTACGGGGCATCCCCAAAAAATTTTTCACCAAAAAATTCGAGTTTGAAATTGAAGTCATTGTGCGTACCGCCTGGAATGGGGTTCCGATAAAAAACGTTCCGGTAAAAATTTTATACGATCCCAGCGAGCGCGTTACCCATTTCCGACCGTTTAAAGATTTTACCCGCATCAGCATTCTGAACACGGTTTTGGTGATTTTACTGTTTTTGTACATCAAACCCCGAAATTTTTTTAGGAGTTTCAAAAAAAAAAGCTTTAAAGAGTTCTTCCGCGAAGATGTTTTAGCCAATACCGATTCCAATTTAAAAAAAGCACTTTCCATTGGGTTGGGTGTTTTTTGTGGGATTGCCCCTTTTTGGGGATTTCAGACCGCTGTTGTAATTTCGTTGGCCGTTCTGCTGCGCTGGAACAAAGTGCTGGCGTTTGCTTTTTCCAATATTAGTATTCCTCCGATGATTCCGGTGGTGATTTTTTTGTCGCTTAAAACCGGAGCCATTTTTGTGGAAGATACCGCGAAATTTACTTTGGGAAGTCCGATTACGCTGGAACACATCAAAAGCAATGTCGTACAATACCTGATTGGCAGTTTTGTTTTGGCAACAGTTATGGCTGTTATTTTCGGGGTTGGAAGTTATTTAGTACTTTCGCTGTCCAGAAAAACTCAAGCGTAAATGCATAACTATTTCATCGGAATCCATCGTTTGGTGCAACGAAACAGGCTGTTGTCTGTATTTGTAGCGTTGGCAATTCTTGTGTTTTTTGGTTTTTTGGCTTCCAAAATAAAGTTTGAAGAAGACATTACCCGCATCATTCCCAAAAACGACAAAGCCGATGTAACTGCAAAAGTGCTGCGTCAGCTTAATTTTTCCGATAAAATTACGGTTATCATCGAAAAAGCACCAAACGGTTCCGTCGATGATTTAGCCGAAACCGCAGATGTTTTCCTCGACAGCATCATTTCCTGTAACGCGTACATCAAAGACATACAGGGTAAAGTAGACGAAGAGAATATTCAGGAGACCTTTGATTTTGTATACCGCAATCTGCCTTTGTTTTTAGAAGATAATGACTATCGGCAAATAGCTCAAAAACTGAACCGCGACAGTATTGCGGCGCAAGTGGCTAAAAACTACAGAACTTTAATTTCACCTACCGGGATTGTTGCCAAAAAATTTATTGTAAACGATCCGTTAGGCATTTCGTTTATTGCGTTGAAAAAACTGCAGCAATTGGGGGTAGGCGATGAGTTTCAGTTGAAAAACGGTTATGTGGTAACCAAAGACGAGTCGAAATTGCTTTTGTTTCTCAACCCGAAATTAGGCGGGAGTGAAACCGAGAAAAACACCTTGTTTGTTACAAAACTCAACGGAATAAAAGAGCAGCTTAACAATCAGTTTAAGGAAAAAACGACGGTAGATTA
The DNA here is from genome assembly GCF_000430025.1 of Flavobacterium suncheonense GH29-5 = DSM 17707. Taxonomy (GTDB): domain Bacteria; phylum Bacteroidota; class Bacteroidia; order Flavobacteriales; family Flavobacteriaceae; genus Flavobacterium; species Flavobacterium suncheonense. The sequence goes on along the minus strand of NZ_AUCZ01000008.1, from coordinate 179,480 downwards.
TTTCGGATCTTCCCTGATCGCCGTAGCAAATGCAAAACAGATTAAAAGTGACATCATTACCACCGTATTGGTTTCTTTGGGTGCTTTAATGCTGATACTGATTGTGTTTTACCGCAAACTGCAGATTCCCGTCATAATTTTCATTCCAACCCTCTTTGGGATTGCTGTTGCCATTGCCAGTTTAGTATTCCTAAAAGGAACCATTTCCGCCATTTCACTGAGCGTAGGAGCGGTTTTGTTGGGTGTGACCATTGACTATTCGTTGCACATCATGACCCATTACCGTTACAACAGCGATGTGGAAAGTCTGTACAAAGACATTACCATGCCATTGATAATGAGCAGTTCGACTACTGCATTGGCTTTTTTGTGTTTGCTTTTTGTGCATTCCGAAGCTTTGAAAGATTTAGGGATTTTTGCTGCCATCAGTGTCATGGTGTCGGCTGTATTTTCACTGTTGATTATTCCGCATTTGTACAAACCCAAGGCAACTGCCGCAGCCGAGCACCAAACCTTTTTGGACAAAGCGGCGGGTTTTTCTTTCGAAAACAATAAATTCCTGATTATTGCCAGTGTAGTTGTAATCGTTGTGAGTCTGTTCACCTTTAACAAAGTACAATTTAACAACAATCTTTCCGATTTAAATTTTGTTCCGCAGGAAATCAAGCAAGCCGAAGCCAAGCTGGAAGACGCATCAAATCTGACGTCCAAGTCAATATATCTGGCTTCGTATGGCAATTCAATGGAAGAAGCACTGCAACAGAACAACAAAGTTTATGGGCAGTTATCAGAGAAGAAAGCACAAAAAGAAATCCTGAATTTCAGTTCTATAGGCGGAATTGTACTTTCGAAAGCCGCCCAGGAGCAAAAGATAGCCCAATGGAATGCTTTCTGGAACAATGACCGAAAAGACATGGTAAAAACCAACCTGATTGCATATGGAAATTCTTTAGGGTTTAAGCCGGAAACACATCAGTCGTTTTACGATTTGCTGTACCAATCTTTCCAACCGATAACTTTTAAGGAGTACAAGCAGTTAAAGGCCTTGTTTCTGAACGAATTTGTAACGGAAAAGAACGGTTTTTACACGATAATGTCGGTGGCGAAAGTGTCCGATGTTCAAAGAGATGCTTTTGTAGGAAGCATGGCGAAAGAAAAAGAAGTCATTACCATCGACCGTCAGCAGATGAACGAAACTTTTTTAGGGAAGCTGCGCGACGATTTCAACGATTTGATTAACTATTCGTTTGTGGCGGTTGTCCTGATTCTGTTTGTTTTTTTCAGAAGAGTCGAACTAGTGATAATCAGTACGATTCCGATTGTAATAACAGGTGTGGTTACGGCAGGCGTGATGTATTTCTTCGACATCCAGCTGAATATTTTCAGTCTGATTGTCTGTACTTTAATTTTCGGTCACGGCGTCGATTTCAGTATTTTCATGACCAGTGCCCTACAGAAAGAATACACCACAGGTAAAAACGAAATGGCCACCTACCGAACATCTATTTTATTGGCGGCGCTTACGACTGTTTTGGCTATCGGTGCTTTAATTTTTGCCCGTCATCCGGCGTTGAAATCGATTTCTTCGGTTTCCCTGATCGGGGTTTTTGCTGCGTTACTGATTACGTTCATTTTCTATCCGATATTGTTCCGCATCTGTTTCTTTAATCGTGTGAAAAAAGGAAAATCTCCGGTGAGCCTGCGATTATTGCTGCATTCAACCATTTCATTTGTTTATTATGGTTTGGGCGGAATTTTGCTTTCGGTAATTGGGCGGATATTGGTAAGAGTTTTGCCGGGAAATCACGAAAAGAAAATGCTGTGGTTCAGAAAAATCATGGCAAAGTTCCTTACTTCGGTGTTGTATTCCAATCCGTTTGTGAAAAAAGAAGTCATTAATAAAGATAACGAAACGTTTGAAAAACCGTGTGTGGTTATTGCCAATCACACCTCATTTTTAGATACGTTGGCTATTGGGATGGTCACGCATAAAGTGGTGTATCTGGTGAACGATTGGGTGTATAAGTCCCCGATTTTCGGCAAAGCGGTTCAATTGATGGGCTATTATCCGGTTTCCCAAGGTATTGAAGGCGGTGTGGATCATCTTCGTGAAAAGGTTGAACAGGGTTATTCGTTAATGATTTTTCCGGAAGGTAGCCGTTCGGAAGACAATGTGGTGAAACGTTTTCACAAGGGTGCGTTTTATCTGGCTCAGGAGTTTAACCTGGATGTGGTTCCGGTTTATATTCACGGAAACTCGGAAACAATTCCCAAAGGCGACCACATTATTTACGATGAAAATATCACGGTAGTAGTAGGAAAACGGATAGCTGCAGCCGATACGGCTTTTGGAACGGACTATTCCGAAAGAACCAAAAAAATCAACCAGCATTTCAGGGAAGAATTTGCCGCTTTACGTGTAAAATTGGAAGATGAGAATTATTTCCGTCATAAACTTTATCTGAGTTATTTGTACAAGGAACCGGAAATAGTTCAAGCGGTGAAAACAGATTTTGAAAGCCGCAAAGGGTTGTATTATGAAATAAACCAGCACATTAAAGACAATGCCAGAATTATTCACTTTGCAAACGATTACGGGCAGCTGGATTTCTTGTTAACGATGCAGCAACCGAAACGAAAAGTAGTGACCTTTATCAGCGATTCGGAAAAAAGAGCCATAGCGGCCTCAAACTATATTGTCAAAAAAAGAACTATTTTGTATCCGGACTCCGCAAGTATGCAGAATGAAAAACACGATACGCTGCTGGTTTCAGACAAAGAAACTATTACCCCGGAAGTATTACCGATTACCGAACAGGTGAAAACGATAATTTTAATCAGTAACTTTCCTCTGAAAATGCATTTCGCAGCATTAGGCTTTCAGACCGTTACAGATGAAGCTGCTTTAGTGGTTTTAAAAAGATAATTTGGAAAAAAAATACGACATAGTAATCATAGGAAGCGGCTTGGGCGGCCTGGTTTCGGCTATTATCCTGGCTAAGGAAGGCAAAAGAGTCTGTGTATTGGAAAAAAACAACCAATATGGCGGGAATCTGCAGACTTTTGTGCGCGACAAAACCATTTTCGATACCGGAATTCACTATATTGGCGGGCTGGACAAAGGACAAAACCTGTACAGTTATTTCAGCTATCTGGGTATCATGGACCAGTTGCGTTTGCAGAAAATGGACGAGAACGGTTATGACTTTATCACTTTTGATGGCGATTCGAATGCCTATCCGCACGCACAGGGGTATGAAAATTTCATTCAGCAACTCAAAGTTTTTTTCCCGGACCAAGAGGATGTTTTACGTGAATACTGTAAAAAACTGCAATACACCTGCGATTCCTTTCCGCTTTACAATCTGAAACAGGGAGACGGTTATCAGGAGGAAATACTTTCCATCAATGCCAAAAAATATTTCGACGAATTAACCGATAACGAAAAGCTGAAGTCCGTTTTAGCAGGTTCCAATTTCTTGTATGCGGGAATTGCCGACAAAACGCCTTTTTACGTCCATGCACTTTCGGTGAATTCCTATATTCAAAGTTCCTGGCGCTGTATCAATGGCGGAAGTCAGATTACAAAGCAGTTAATTAAACAGCTGAGACATTATGGTGGGGAAGTGTACAAACACAGTGAAGTAGTTGATTTCGGTTTTGAAGGAGATAAATTGGTTTCGGCCAAAACTAAGAATGGAAACGAATATTTCGGAGAGCTTTTCATTTCCAATATCGAGCCCAAAACCACCCTGAAAATGATTGGGGAAGACAAAATGCGAAAGTCGTATTACAAACGCATACAGGAATTAGATGTGTTAATTGCGCCTTTTAGCATTTACGTTGTTTTCCAGCCGGAATCGGTAAAATATCTCAATCACAATTATTATCATTTTAAAGACAGTACCCGTATTTGGGAAGCCGCGGATTATACCGAAGAAAGCTGGCCGGAAAGCTATATGGCTTCCATGAACGTGTCTTCGGAAAACCAACAGTGGGCAGACAGTTTAACCGGTATTACCTATATGCGTTTTGAAGAAGTGGAGCAATGGGCCAACACACACAATACCGTGTCGGAAACCGAAGACCGAGGGGCTGATTACGAAGCTTTTAAGCAAAGAAAAACCGAAGCTTTCTTAGTAGAGTTAGAACGGAAATTTCCCGATATCCGACAGCACATTAAGTCGGTTCACGCTTCGACACCTTTGTCGTACAGGGATTATATTGGCGGACATAAAGGGAATTTGTACGGCTATGTGAAAGACTCCAACAATCCGATGAAAACCTTTATTTCACCCAAAACCAAAATTGAGAACCTTTTTCTCACCGGTCAGAGCATCAATATGCATGGGGTTTTAGGGGTTACCATTGGAGCAGTGGTAACATGTTCCGAAATTTTAGGGAAAGAATACCTGATTACAAAAATTAACAACAGTTTACGAGACAGCCAATGAGAAGAAAAGTGCCGATATTGTTTTTCTTTGGGATGATGTCGTTGTTTTTTTCCTGCGGCATTTCTAAATCCTTACATCATCAGCCCAATCTGAAAGGCTATAACCCGGAAAAACCGATTGTTATAAAACATGCCGATACCCTTTTTTCTTCCGGAAACAATTATCTGATAAAGAACAAACAAAAAATTTGGGAATTGTATGTGTCGGGAGATCCGCTTAAGCGAGGAATGCTCATTGGAGCCTTGACACAGCCTTTGTTGCAGAAACAGGAAAAAATTTTCTTTTCTCAAGTGCAGGAATTGGTGCCGTCCAAATTCAAACAGAAACTACTTCGGGAATTTTTAAAATGGTACAACCGAAAATTATACCTCCACATTACCGAAGAATACAAGGCAGAAATTTACGGGTTGTCACAATATGCTTCCGACGAGTTTAATACTGTAGCGCCAAAATACCTGAGAAGCCTGTATCTGCATGGTGCCCACGATATAGGACACGCCATGCAGGACCTGACATTGGTAGGTTGTTCCTCACTGGCGGTTTGGGGTGATAAAACGGAAGATCAACAGTTGTTAATCGGGAGAAATTTCGATTTTTACGCCGGGGATGCTTTTGCGGAAGAAAAAATCGTAGCTTTTATAAACCCCGAGCAGGGGCATCCATTTATGATGGTTACCTGGGGCGGAATGATAGGCGTGGTGTCCGGGATGAATACTGAAGGTCTGACCGTAACCATTAATGCCGGAAAATCTAAAATTCCGTTGGTGGCCAAAACGCCTATTTCAATTGTTGCGCGTGAAATTCTGCAATATGCTGCTACAGTTGAAGAAGCCATAAATATTGCCAAAAAGAGACAGGTTTTTGTTTCTGAATCCATAATGATAGGAAGTGCCAAAGACCAAAGAGCAATTCTTATTGAAGTTTCGCCTGAAAAATTCGGAATTTTTGACGTGTCGAACAACAGTCAGTTGTTGTGTTCCAATCATTTTCAGAGTGAAGTTTATAAAACAGACGAAAGAAACCGGCGGCACATACTTGAAAGCCATTCCCAATACCGTTTCGAGCGAATGCAGGAGTTGTTGGGCGAGCAGGAAAAGATGGATCCGGAGCGTATGGTGGCGATCTTGCGCAACAAAGACGGTTTACAAAATACTAAAATCGGTTACGGAAATGAGAAGGCGCTTAATCAGTTGCTAGCACATCACGGCATCGTCTTTCAGCCAAAGAGTCTTATGGTCTGGGTGTCGTCGAATCCGTATCAACTCGGTGAGTTTGTGGCGTACGATTTGAACAAAATTTTCAGTAAAAAAGAAAACGATTTTGTAGTTTTAGGCACCAATTCTAGGAATATTCCGAAAGATGATTTTCTAGATACGGAAACCTATCAAAAATATGAGGCCTATCGCATTCAGGACCGGATTATAGACAAAGTCCTTTCGGAGAAAGGAATACTGGAAAAAGGGTTTACAAAGCAATATCAGCAACTAAATCCGGAACTTTGGATTGTATATTATAAAACCGGTCAGTACTTTTACAACAGAGGCTGGTACAAAGCCGCTGAAACGGAATTTCAAAAAGCACTAACCAAAGTGATTACAACCGTTCCGGATCGTGTGCGGTTGGAAAAATACCTAAAAAAAGCAAGACGAAAACAACAATGATACCTGCCATAGAAAAAGCATCTGCCATAGAAATCAAACAGTTTCAGGAAGCGAAACTGAAAGAGCTGCTGGCATATTTAAAAGAGCGTTCACCTTATTATAGTGCCCTTTTTCAGCGAGAAAACATCGCTGTTGATTTGGTGAATACCCTGGAAGATTTGCAAAAACTACCGGTAACTACGAAAACCCAACTGCAGGAGCATAACGAGTCATTTTTCTGTGTGCCGAGGCATGAGATTATCGATTATGCCACCACATCCGGAACTTTAGGCAGTCCGGTCACCTTCGGGTTAACCGATAGTGATTTGGAGCGCTTGGCTTATAACGAAGCGATTTCTTTCGCCTGTGCAGGTGTCCAAAAAGGCGATGTGGTACAGCTGATGACCACGATGGACCGCCGCTTTATGGCAGGACTGGCTTATTTTCTGGGTTTGCGAAAATTGGGTGCAGGAGTAATAAGAGTAGGGGCAGGAATACCGGAGTTGCAGTGGGATTCGATTGTAAAATACAAACCGAAATATCTGGTAACCGTTCCGTCTTTTTTGTTAAAACTGATTGAATATGCCGAACAGCATGGTATCGACTACAAAAATTCAGGCATTAAAGGCGTACTCTGTATTGGAGAATCGCTGCGGAATCAGGATTTTTCCCCAACGGTTCTCACAAAAAGAATTACAGACAAATGGCCGGTACAGCTCTTCTCTACCTATGCTTCCACGGAAATGAGCACGGCTTTTACCGAATGCGAATATTTTCAGGGAGGACATCATCACCCCGAATTAATCATTACAGAGGTGTTGGACGATAATAACAATCCGGTAGTGGAAGGGGAAAGCGGAGAATTAACCATCACAACATTAGGAGTGGAAGCAATGCCGTTACTGCGTTTTAAGACAGGAGATATTGTACAGTTGCATACAGAGAGCTGTCCTTGTGGTAAAAATTCGCTTCGCGTAGGTCCTGTTTTGGGGAGAAAACAACACATGATAAAATACAAAGGAACAACGCTGTATCCACCGGCAATGCACGATCTGCTAACGTATTTTGAAGGCGTTAAAAGCCATGTGATTGAAATTTCAACCAATGAATTGGGTACAGACGAAATCCTAATTAAGATTGCTTCGGACAATCCGTCGGAAGATTTACTGAATCAGATTAAGGATCATTTCAGGGCAAAATTAAGAGTTTCACCAAAAATTGAATTTATTGCGCAAGATATCATAAATAAACTTATATTTGCACCGATGAGTCGTAAGCCGATAACGTTTATCGACAAACGAACGTAAGTCTGGGGGATTAGCTCATTTGGCTAGAGCGCTTGCCTGGCAGGCAAGAGGCGACCGGTTCGAATCCGGTATTCTCCACAAAAAAAACCGCAATAAGTATTGCGGTTTTTTTGTTTTTATCAAGCAAAATCAATCCTGAATATACGTTTTGTTTCCGTTGGAATTGATGTAATATTTTCCGCCGCGCGGCCCGGTGTACACTTTTTTTCCGTTGTAGGTTCCGGTTAGCTTGTCGGCAACTTTCGGCGCTTTTTCGTTGCTTGCGGTTTCTTTTACTTTTTTGGCAGTGCTTTTGCCTTCGTCTTTTACTTTTGCATCCGCTTTGTTAACCGCTGCTTTTGCTTTACCTGCCGTTGAATTCTTCACGCCTTTTGCAGCAACTGAATTTTCTTTTGCTTTAACGGTTGTCTTTTTTGTTGTTTTTTCCGCTTGGGTACCGGCTTCTTTAGCGGTCTTTTCGGTTTTAGCCTTAGTTTTGCCAACTGTTTTTTTAACTTCGGTTTCCTGAGCAAAAATGCTGGCAGACAGCAGTAGTGCAATTCCTAATAAAATGATTTTTTTCATCTTTGTATCGTATTGGTTTACAGTAATTAAAGTTAAGAAAAAGTTTTCAGAGGCCAATTTTTTAAAAATAAGCCCGCAACTGAATGTTTCCGGTATGGATCGTCTGGCTGGTCTCGCTTTTTCGCCCCTGATAATTTACATTCACATCCAGGTATTGCGTTAGGTTTTTTTGCACCAACAAGCGCCAGGTCGTGTTTTTGCCCGGCTGCAGTCCTTCCAGCATCTGAAAAGCCACCGGCGACAGTGCATTGCCTTCAAAATCGTTTTCATACAGCGAAAATTCCCCGTTCAGGGTAAACTGTTTTTGTCCGGAATAGGTAAACGACGTTCCCAAACGCTGCTGTTTGAGGGTTTCCAAAGCCCCAAGGTGGTTGTTTTTGTACTGCAACTCGTAAAAAACATCCCAACTGGCATTTTTGGAAAACAGATAGGAAATTTTCGGTCCGGTCATAAACCCTTCAATTTTGTAGTTGCGGCTGGCGTAATTTTCCGTGGCGGTTTCCGAGAAAATCGTTTTGCCGTTTACATCAAACAACCAGCTTTTTTGGAGCAGATGCTGATATTGTAGCTGATGCGAACGACTGGTGTTCTCGATACTGCCTGTCGAAAGCAGGTTTTTGTTCCGCGCCGTAATAAAGGTGTAGGTTACCGAATGGTTTTGCTTGCCGCGGTTGTAAAACAAACTGTTGCGGAAGGTCGAATTCAGCCCCAGCAAATCTTTGTCACTGCCCGAAAACGGATTCAGATCGAAATTGTCGCCCCGGCGCAGAATCTTCCGGTCCATCAAAACCGAAGTCTGGTTGTAGAAATGGGACAACAGCTTTTTAAACCCGGTTTCGTTCTGCCATTGTAACGGATTGAGCGTTACCGATTGCGAAAATTTGTTCTGATGCGTTTTCACGAAAACCTGATTCGGCAGAAACACCCGCACGTATTTCGCCTGATCGGGAAACTGCGCCACTTCAAACTCCTGCAGTTCCTGAATGCCGTTGTTGTTGTAGTCGTTCCACATGTATACGCCCTGACCGGGTTCCACTTCCAGATAGGTAAATTCCTGTTGCGCAATTTTACCCGATGAGGTTTCAAAAGCCGTATTAAGCTGAATAAGCTGGTTGAAAAAACGGTCGTTGTACAACAAACGCGAGTTTAACGACGGTTCGTCCGGACGCGTCGGGTCTTCAAATTTCAGGTTGCGGTAATTCACAAACAACGCCAAATCGCTTTTGTCCGTCTGAATCAGTTTCGATTTTAAATAATAGGATTGTGACGTATTGACTTTGCGGAGCATTCCGTTCTGCAAACTGTCGTTGATGCGGTGCAGATAACCCAGTTCCGCATATACTTTGGTGCTGTCACCGCGTCCGATAAATGTGCCGAACTCTTTGTACCGTTGGCTCAAAGCGGAAAATTCGTCGGTCGCTTTCAGTTTTTCCTCGTTGTCTTCCATGCGGAAACTGCCGCCCACCCAATTCTTCTTAAAATGATATTTCGCCCGCGACTGACTTCGGATAAAACGCGATGCGGCATAATCCCCGTCGCTGTTCAGTGCACTCGAATTGTTGGAAAACGTCCAGTTTTTAAGGTGAAACATTCCGTCGATGACATGGCGCGTTCCCGAAAAACTCTCCGAAAAATCGAGTTTCTCCAGTTGGTACCGGGCAAATCCTTTGTTGGGAAGTTCAAAATTTACGCCGGAAACCAACAAACTCTGGTCGCCCAGCGGATTGGTTAAATTCCAGTCGCGGTTAAATTCGATGGTAAACAAGCGTTCAATGGTGCGGAATTCTTTTTTGATTAGCTGAAAATTGGCAAAGCCGTCGATGTTCCAGGTTCCGGTGTACAAACGCTGTTTGGCATTAATCTTAGCGGCAATGCCTTTGTTGTCGTTGTCATCAACCGTAGAAAACAGGTTCAAATCGTTGTTGCTTAGCCCGATTTCAAAATCCACATCGGTTTTTTCACTGGGATTGTAGCGGCCCATGACGGTGGCAATCTGAATTTTGGTCGGCGCAATCAAACGGGTAATCGGCTCGTAATTTCCCTGCGGAACACCCGCAATCGGCGCTACGTATTCGTAAATTTTTCCAATCGCCTGACTGCTTGCCAACACATAATTTCCCTGACCGTTACCCACCAGTAAAAATCTGACATTGTAGAGCGTATCTTCGGGATTGTTGGAATATTCAAAAACTTCCACGCCGCCAACAAGCACTTTTTTGTAGAGGATTTTATTTTCGGAATAACTGTCTTCGTACGCGGACGGTGCGGTCATCAGTTCCGGGTTGTCGCCGGCTTGGGCTAAAATCTGTGTCTGTTCCGGAGAAAGGTTTTGTTGCAACGGCTGGTTTTTCACGTCGTTTTCGGAATAGACAAAACCGCCGATACTCCATTTTTCCTGCTGGTGCGTGACGCCGCCATAGGTTACAAAACGGGTGTAATTGCGGTCGGAATATTGGTATTCGACATTGATGCGCATTTCGGAGGTAATCGGGAACAGCGAAGTAAACCGGATTTCCCCGGCGTTGTAATCGATGATGTAGTCGTTGTTTTCCCCGCGTTCCAGCAAAATCCCGTTCACGTACACGCGTTCGGAACCCGAAATGACCAAAACGTATAATTCGCCGTTCGGACCTTTTAATTTGTACGGCCCCTGGTTGCCTTCTTCGCCGATAAAAGTGCTGCGGGTGTATTGTCCGCGCACGATGGCACCGGCCGCAAAGACGTCGGTTTTGTTTTCCGGTTTGCCGAAGGTAAAATGGGTGGACAATCCCTGTACTTTTTTGTTGAAATTCAGAAAGCGCGATTGCCGGTTTTCGAGGAATAAATCGCCGGCACGGATGTTCCACTTATCAGAGAACAGTTCTACAAAGATCTGATCGAATTCGTCTAATTTCTGGGAATAACCGCCTTCCTGTAACGGAATGTTGCTGTCCTGTAACGAAGCTCTTAGACTTACTTTTTCCGATATTTTCCCCGTAATCTGCAAATCGAGGTTCGAATTCACGACCGTATTCTGATTGTTGCCCACCGTGACGCCGCGGGTGATGCTTCCCGAAGTCGACAAGCCGTCAAAAGGTTTGAAAGTGCTGATTGGTTCGCGGGAAATCTGATATAAATTCTGTCCGGCTTCGTTGGCGACTACCCGGCTTTGGTCGTAAATGCTGTATTTTTTGGTGAGGTACTTCGGCAGCTTCAGGTATTGTAAGGTAAGCGTGTCTTGTGTCTGAAAATTGTTTTTGAAGGTAAGCGTTCCTTTCTGGAAATCGACCTGGTAAAAAGCGGTGTCAATTTCAGTGCCGTTTTGGTCGGTCAGTTTGAAAAATTCTTTGTTGATGCTGACGGAATCAATGGCAATAATCGTATCTGAAACCGTAATTTTTCTGGTATGGTACAGCCGATTGTTGTCCTGAGCCCACGCCCCTGAAACAAAAACGATTAGAAATAAAAAAAGGACATTTCTCAGCATATTGTACTAACTCCGAAAACTCAAAAGTAGTGTAATTAATCGAGATTTTTTCGCGGAGTTAAAGCAGGGAAAGCAGGTAGCCCAAAAGCGAACCGCCCAAAACCACCCAAACGCTGTTGATTTTCCGGAAACCGAAAACAACAATCAGGCTTGTAAACATGATTGCAACGGTTCTCCAATCCGTCACGGAAGCTCTGCCCATGGTGACACAAATCGCGACAATTAAAGCTACGGAAGCCACGTTTACCGCATCCAGAAAAGCCCCAAAAAGCCGGGAATCGCGCATCTTCTTTACCATCGGATTCAGCAATGCCACAAAAACAAAAGAAGGCAGAAAAATCCCGATGGTCGCAACCAAAGCGCCCATTCCGCCATTCATCTGATAACCGATAAACGTCACCGAAGAGAAAACCGGTCCGGGCGTAAATTGTCCCACCGCAATCGCATCAATTAAGGTTTGACGCGGCAGAAAACCGGTTTGTACCAGTTCCGAATCCAGAAAAGCGAACAGCACATAGCCACTTCCGTAAAGGATGCTTCCGATTTTCAGAAAAATAAAAAAGAGTTTGGTATGACTAACGGTCACAAGGCTTAGCGGCAGAAAACTGTTAAGCTGGTTTTTGTTTGTCTGAAAACAGGTAACAATAAGTGCGGAAAATCCACAACCGAAAAGAATCAGGATTTCGTTGAGACCCAAAAAAGAGGCAGTTAAGGCAAGTATTCCGATGAAAATCAGAAAATCAGATTTCAGGGCAGTTTTAGCCAGCGGATACACCGCGGAAAGGATAATAGCAATAATTGCCGGTTTAATGCCGTAAATAAAAGGCTGTATTTCAGGCAAATGTCCGTAATTTTTATACAGATAGGCAAATCCCAGTGTGATAAAAACGGCTGGCAGTATGAAGCACAAACCGGCAATTAGTAAGCCTTTCCAGCCGCCTTTTTCTTTTCCTAAATGAATGGCGAGTTCGGAGCTGTTAGGGCCGGGAATTAAATTGGTCGCGCCTACCAAGTCCAGAAAATGACTGTCGGTCATCCAGTTGCGTTTCCGGACCACTTCGTCGCGCATCATGGCGATGTGGGCTGCCGGTCCGCCGAAGGCAATCAGCCCGAGTTTCAGGAACAGTTTTCCGATGTCTTGCAGCGCACCTTGTTGCATAATAGTCTGAAAATAGTTAAAAACCAGGTATCTTAGTGTATTCGGCTTGTAAAATTTTAACCACTGATTACACAAATTTACACAGATTAATCTGCGGTAAAAATAAGAGCAGTCTTAATGAGCGGCCTTTTATTTTAAAGTTTTTATTCTTTGGTGACAAGCTGCATCGTTTCGCGGCTCATCTGTTTTACCAGAACCGTTTTGTCTTTTTCCACCATCTTGACGGCTTTGTCGGTAAAATGACGAATCGTGTACAGTGAGACATTTTCGTTGTAAGAGATTTTGAATTTCTTCGCCAACACGTTTTTCAGATCGTTGAAATGGCTGAATTTGTCCTCAATGCAAACCGAAAAACTGATCGCGGAATTTTGAATCAGACTCACTTTCATTTTGTACTTGTGCAGCAAAGCGAAAATCTCGCTGATGTTTTCTTCCATGATAAAGGAAAAATCAATTGACGAAAGCGACAGCAGCAACTGGTTTTTCTTTACGATGAAGCACGAGGTTTCCGGTTCCAGATGGGCGCCTTTGGAAACACTTGTTCCCGGAAGCAACGGATTGATAAACGATTTTACATACAACGGAATCTCTTTGCTTTGCAACGGCTGCAAGGTTTTCGGGTGAATTACCGATGCGCCGTAAAAGGCCAACTCAATAGCTTCACGATAGGAAATCTGGTTCAGCAAAGTTGTATTTTCAAAATAACGCGGATCGGCATTCAAAACGCCGGGTACGTCTTTCCAGATGGTTACACTTTCCGCATTTAAACAATAGGCAAAAATCGCTGCGGTATAATCCGAACCTTCACGGCCCAATGTCGTGGTAAAGCCGTTTTCATCCGAACCTAAAAAGCCCTGCGTGATGTTCAGAACCTTCTTCTTGATAGTTTTGGCGATGGTTTTCTGTGTTGCGTCCCAGTCTACAACGGCATCGCGGTATGTATTGTCTGTCTTGATGAGGTTGCGCACATCCACCCAAGTGTTTTTCAATCCCACATGGTTGAAATAATGGCTTAGAATCGTAGTGGAAATGATTTCCCCCATGCTCACAACCTGGTCGTACACAAAATTGTAATTTGGGGATTTGTTGCCGGAAAGGAAATTTTCCAAATCGGTGAAATGGTTGTTTACGGCCGCGAATACAGGATGTTTTTCATCGTCGAACAAATCCAGCAAAATCTGATTGTGGTACTTCTTGACTTCCTGAATGGACGCCTTCAGTTCGGCAGATTTTTCAAAATAGTTCTTGATGACCAGTTCCAGCGCGTTAGTGGTTTTTCCCATCGCGGAAACGACCAGCAGTACATCTTCGTGACCTACCTGTTGCAATACGCTGTACACGTTACGGATTCCGTCGGCATCTTTTACCGATGCGCCTCCAAATTTGAAAATTCTCATGTTGTTTAAAATTTCAAAACCTTCCTTCGGGCTTTGAGTGGTTATCGGTTGTTTAAAAAAGTGCGTAGTTCTTCTTCGGTCATCTGTACCACGCGCCAGTCGTCCAGTATTCTGGCACCGGATTTTTCATAGAAATCAATCGCATTCCGGTTCCAGTCGAGGACGTTCCATTCAATTCTGCGCACGCCGTCGGCTTTGCCCTGTTTCATGATTTCGGTATACAGCGCCATGCCCAAACCGGTACCGCGCATTTTTTCCTTTACGATCAAATCTTCCAGATGAATGGTTTTGCCTTTCCAGGTGGAATAACGGTAATAGTACAGCGCCATGCCGACAATTTCTCCTTCGACCTCGGCAACGAACGTATGGAACAACGGGTTGCTGCCAAAACCGTCGCGAAGCAAGTCGTCTGCGGTTACCACCACGGCTTCGGGTTCTTTTTCAAATGCCGCCAGTTCTTTAATCAGTTCGAGAACGGCGGGCATGTCTTCGGGCGTTCCTTTTCGGATATGCATTTTATTTTTTGCTTGTGTCTTTTGAATTCGATTCAAATATAAAATAACTTTGCGGGAGATTTCTTGTCGAAGCGGATTTTCTGTTTCAGATTTAGCGAAATTCAAAAATTAAACATAATATTTGCATACCGTAAAAACAACACAACACCATGAAAGAACGCAATACGACTTTAGGCGAGTTTATAATCGAAAAACAGGAAGAGTTTAAGTATTCTTCCGGCGAATTGTCCCGTATTATCAACGCCATACGACTGGCGGCCAAAGTGGTGAATTATAAAGTAAACAAAGCCGGTTTGGTGGATATCGTAGGTGCGGCGGGCGAGCAGAATGTACAGGGCGAAGACCAGCAGAAACTCGATGTGTATGCCAACGAAGTGTTCATTCAAACGTTGATTAACCGCGAGATTGTGTGCGGAATTGCCTCGGAAGAAAACGACGATTTTATCACCATCCACGGAAAATCCGGAGACGACACCAACAAATATGTGGTTTTGATGGATCCGCTGGACGGTTCTTCCAACATCGACGTGAATGTTTCCGTAGGAACGATTTTTTCGGTGTACCGACGCGTGACGCCAATCGGAACTCCGGTAACCCTGGAGGATTTTCTGCAGCCGGGCGATCAGCAGGTAGCAGCCGGGTACGTGATTTACGGCACCTCTACCATGTTGGTTTATACCACCGGTCACGGGGTTAACGGGTTTACCCTGAATCCGGCCATCGGAACGTTCTATTTGTCGCATCCGAACATGCGTTACAGCGAAAACGGTAAAATCTATTCGGTAAACGAAGGGAATTACATTCACTTTCCGCAAGGAGTGAAAGATTATATCAAGTATTGTCAGATGGAAGAAGGCGATCGTCCGTATACGTCCCGATACATCGGAAGTTTAGTGTCCGATTTTCACCGGAACATGATTAAAGGCGGCATCTACATTTATCCGACCAGTTCCAAAGCCCCGAAAGGGAAACTGCGTCTGTTGTACGAATGCAACCCGATGGCGTTCATCGCAGAACAGGCCGGAGGAAAAGCGTCAGACGGCTACCAGAGAATCATGGAAATCAAACCCACCGAATTGCACCAACGCGTACCGTTCTTCTGCGGCAGCAAAAACATGGTGGAAAAAGCCGAAGAATTCATGGCGAAATATAAATAGGTGCTAAGGTATTGAGTTAAAAAGGCGTAAAAATTATAGTTTCTACGCCTTTTTTATGTTTCTTCGGTTCTGATTGTCAAACCTTAGTGCTTTAGTGCCTCGTAACTACTTATTCATATGCTGCATTTCATACACAAAAGTGTCCAGATCTACGTGCAGGATTAACAGGGAAAGTGCTTTTTCCACAATCAGGCTTACATTTGCGGGGGTAAAACCGAGTGCCAAAGCAAATTTGCTCAGAATTTCTTTTTGTTTCGGGCCTAAAACCTGATCGACATAAACCATTCGGGATAAGTCGTACAGGCGTTCCAGTCGTTGCGTGTAAAGGGACGGCGGGTTGACCGGATATTTTAACGGGTTTTCGAGGATTTCTTCGTATTCCTCCGGAGAAATTTCCAGTTGT
Organism: Flavobacterium suncheonense GH29-5 = DSM 17707; assembly: GCF_000430025.1. Taxonomy (GTDB): domain Bacteria; phylum Bacteroidota; class Bacteroidia; order Flavobacteriales; family Flavobacteriaceae; genus Flavobacterium; species Flavobacterium suncheonense. Next base: position 163,418 of record NZ_AUCZ01000008.1, on the reverse strand, counting down.
ACGGCCAGTTTGTCGAGGAAGGCTTTTTCTTCCGGACTCAAATCGCCGTCGGCAATGGCAACCCTTACAATGGCGGAAAAATGCCCTTTGTTGCGGGTTTTAAATTCGCTGTCGTATAAATCTGATAATGGCATAGTTGTGTTTTTTAGTGTCTATCAAATTTACAAAAAAATAAGTTTTTTAGGACGGCTTATTTTAAGCTTTTCTTAACGGAAGAAAACAATTTGCAAAATAAATTGTAAGTTTGAGAACCCAATCTAAAAACTAAAAAAGAAATGTCTGAATTTTTAACGTATTTCAATATCGGTTTGCGCCATGTACTCGATATTAATGCCTATGATCACGTTCTGTTTTTAATTGCACTGGTAACGCCTTATGCCTTCAAAGACTGGAAGCGGGTGCTGATTTTGGTGTCTTTGTTCACGCTTGGGCATACGCTGTCGTTGCTGCTTTCCGTATACGGGATTGTAATTATCAAGGCCAGTTTAATAGAATTCCTGATTCCGATTACGATACTGACTACCGCGCTGTTTCATCTTTTTACGGCAGGCAAGTCGGGTAAGAACGAGAGTATTACGTTTATAGCGATGGTTACCCTGTTTTTTGGAATCATTCACGGATTGGGGTTTTCCAACTACTTTAAAGCTATTTTGCCCGGAAACGCTTCGGATAAATTAGTCCCGCTGCTGGAATTTGCCCTGGGAATTGAAGCCGCTCAGATCATAGTGGTGTTTGTTGTGTTAATTATCTCTTATATAGTTCAGACCTTTTTCCGCTTTTCAAAACGCGACTGGACCCTTGTGATGTCCGCTTTTGTAGTAGGCGTGGTGTTGCCGATGATTGCAGAGAGTGAGATCTGGAACCGATAACCATGAAAGAAAAAAAGAAATCAAAATACGATAAGGCCTATTTGCGTATCGCCAAAGAATGGGGACAATTGTCCTACTGTACGCGCAAAAAGGTTGGCGCAATTATTGTGAAAGACCGAATGATCATCTCCGACGGGTACAACGGAACCCCAACCGGATTTGAAAACTGTTGCGAAGACGAAGAAGGCTATACGAAATGGTATGTGCTTCACGCAGAGGCCAACGCGATTTCAAAAGTAGCGCGCTCCACACAGTCCTGTGAAGGTGCGACACTTTATATTACGCTGTCGCCGTGTAAGGAATGCAGTAAATTGATTCACCAGTCCGGCATTAAACGGGTGGTGTATTTTGAAGGCTATAAAGACGATTCCGGTCTGGATTTTTTAAGAAAAGCGGGTGTTGAGGTAGATCACATCACCGAATTGGAACAATGAAAATAAAGCGCATATATTTACCAATGCTGATTGCCGCAACCTTAGCGGTCGGTTTTCTCATTGGGGGATATTTGAATTTTTCAGGGCCGAAGGACTTTACGGCGAACACGAACCGCAGCAAGCTGAACAAGCTGATGGAACTCATCGAAAACGAGTATGTGGATGATGTCAATGCCGATTCGATAGTCGATTTAACGGTAAACGGAATTCTGGAGAAACTCGATCCGCATTCGGTTTACATCGCCAAAAGTGAAATGGAGCAGGTAACGCAAAGCATGAAAGGCGATTTTGTGGGCATCGGCGTTAATTTTTACATGTACAAAGATTCGGTAGCCATCATCAAACCGATTGCCAACGGACCGTCTGAAAAAGCGGGTTTAAAAGCCGGTGACCGTATTCTTTTTGCGGACAGAACCAAGCTGTTTGGCAGAAAATTGCCTTCTGACAGTCTGTTTGCCAAATTAAAAGGCGAAGAAGGTTCCAAAGTGAATCTGACGGTGTATCGCCGTTCCGAAAACCGAAAATTCAAGGTAAACGTGACGCGCGGAGTGGTTCCAATTAAAAGCGTGGATATCGCCACCATGCTGGATGCAAAAACCGGTTATATCAAAATCAACCGTTTTGCCGAAACGACATACAAAGAATTTCACGCAGGCTTGCTCAATCTGAAAAAACAAGGCATGACCGAACTGATTGTCGACCTTCGCGAAAACGGGGGCGGTTATATGGAAATCGCGGCCCAGATTGCCGATGAATTCCTTAAAAAGAAAGAACTCATTGTAGAAGTAAAAAACAAAAAAGGCAATATCGACAAAACTTTTGCCAGTGAAAAAGGCAATTTCGAAAATGGCAAACTCTATGTTTTAATCAACGAAAATTCCGCTTCTGCCAGTGAAATTTTGGCCGGAGCCATACAGGATAACGACAGAGGGATCATTGTGGGAAGACGTTCTTTCGGAAAAGGACTGGTGCAAAAGGAAATGCCGTTGGGTGATGGCTCTGCCGTGCGTTTAACCGTGGCGCGCTATTATACGCCTTCCGGACGTTCCATCCAGAAACCGTATGATCATGGAACAGAAGAATATTTCAGCGATTTCGAAAAACGGTTCATCAGCGGCGAACTTTTTGCGGCCGACAGTATTAAAGTAGCCGACAGTCTGAAATTTAAAACCAAAAAAGGGCGTGTGGTTTATGGCGGTGGTGGGATCATTCCGGATATTTTTGTACCGATTGAAGGCAGTCACGGGGATGAAGCACTGAGCATGCTAATGCAGTCGGGAATTGCCGGTTATTTCGTTTTCGAACAACTGGATAAAGACCGCAAATCCTTTCAACTCTTGACCTTTTCGCAAATGTTGAACAAACTGAACAATACAGACGCATACTTCAATAATTTCAAAAACTATATCGCCACCAGCGGCCTGATTTTAAATCTTGAGGGCAGCAAAGAACGGGTTAAACGCTATTTGGCAGCCGAATTTGCCAGACAGCTTTTCGACGAAAACAAATATTTTCAGATAGTGCTGAAAGAAGATCCGATGGTAAAACGGGTTCTGAATAAAAAATAAAAGTTTCTTATTTGCGGATGCTATCGTGACTGTGAGTCTCCAATCCGTTATTCCATAAGACCAAAATATCGGTAGCCACAGCGGCGCCACTTCCCGCGGCTATGGAAAGCTGACTGCGGTGTCCGGCCAAAGTACCGCAAACGTAAATGCCGTCCGCTACCTTATGGTCGTGGTTTTTTAACTGGATTCTGTTTTTCTCCGGGACGGATTTTTTATGCGGTTCGAGAAATTCCATTAAGCCGTCAATGGCAAAAAGATTGGACGAACCGATAGCTACAACAATTGCTTTTGCGGAGTACGTATTTTTATTGGTGGTTACCGTAAAATTTCCGGAGGCGCCACTAACAGACAGCACTTTTTCCATTTCGATTTGTTCGATATGCGGATAGACTTCAGCCAAATGCGCAGTACTTTCGGGTAATAACTCCGAACCTAATTTTCCGTTGGGAATACCGTAAGCGTTGTGAAAAATGGCGTCCTGTAACGAAGAAGCTTTCTGGTGGGTGATGATGCCGATTTTTTTATCGGTAACGAAAGGTTTCTTTTGTGCGGAACCTAAAATCAAAGCGCAGGAAACGCCTGAAACCCCGCCGCCAATAATCAGAACATCGAACATCTTTGGAACCGTTTTTTGGGATTACTCTCTGGTTTTTTCGTCGATGATCTTCGACATTCTGAAAATCAAAAGGATGCAGATGGCACACAAGGAGGCTGCAATACCAATCAGGGCTACCATGCTGTTTCCTTCAAAAAGATTACTGAAATCCAGCAAAGTAATGTTAAAAATGATTAGACCCAGGGCCAGGGCAATCAGAACATAAGTAAATACTTTCATCGCCATTAAAAATTAATCAAATAGGGGGTAAAACTACTAAAATTCAGGTTAAACAAACAGACCTTTAACATTAGCGGCAAATAATTTAACAGCGATAGCCAGTAAAATCACGCCAAATACCTTCCGGATAACTCCCAAACCGTTTTTTCCTAAGGCTTTTTCTATTTTGGAAGACGATTTTAAAACCGCATACACAATAATAATATTAATCAGCACCGCAATCACGATGTTGATGCTTTGGTATTCGGCGCGTAAGGACAGCAAAGTGGTCATGGTTCCGGCTCCTGCAATCAGTGGAAAAGCGATTGGGACAATGGAGGCCGTACTCGGTTCTTCATCTTTATATAAGGTGATGCCCAAAATCATTTCCAAAGCCAGAAAAAACAACACAAACGAACCGGCCACGGCAAACGATTTTACATCCACGCCCATGAATTTTAAGATTTCCTCCCCTACAAAAAGGAACGCAATCATGATGATGCCGGCTACTGCAGACGCTTTTTCAGATTCAATATGGCCTACTTTGCTGCGTAAATCGACAATGATGGGAATAGTGCCTACAATATCAATTACGGCGAACAAAACCATACCAACGGTCAGTATTTCTTTTAAATCGAGATTCATTACGTGTGTTTTTTGAAGGTGCAAAATTACCTTAATCTTAACACGAAGTTAGCTAATAAATCGTTAAAATTTAACAGTTTCGGCGTGAAAGTTGCCGTTTCAAAAAATTGAAAATCAGTTGCTTAATTGAGAGGAAGTGATTTCAGAATCAGTATATTTGTATGAGGTTTAAAATCAAATTGATATGAAAGGTTTAAAAACAGTATGGATGATAACGTTGCTGCTGATGTTCAGCGGCAGTCATGCACAGATTTTCGATAAAATTAAAGAAGCAGCCAGCCAGACTGCAGCGAAAAAAACGAAAAGTAAAACGGGCGATAAAGCCGCAAACCGCAACGACTCATACAAAGGCATGGGATTCGGAAAAAACAAAGTGGATGTTTCCCAGGTGTCGGATGTATACGACTTTACCTGGAAGTATGCCATGAAAGTTACCGCAGATAAAGGAAAAGACGTAGTCGTGGATTATTTTTTACAGCCTAACGCCGAATATGTTGGGACTTCTGCGAATCAATCGGGTTCGGATATGTTTATGGTAATGGACAACAAAAATAAAATCATGGTAACCGCTTTCGGTTCCGGAGCCGAAAAAATGGCGCTGGCTTCCAAAATGCCGGAGTATGAAAAATCAGCCGATGAACTCGATCCCAAATACACGAAATTTACTTATAAAGCCTTGCCGAATAAAGTGATTTTAGGCTACAATTGTAAAGGTGTCGAGGCTTCAAATGCCAGTTACATTATGAAATTCTATTATACGACCGATGCCAAAGTGAGTTTTGCCAATGTTTTCAATGTACAGCACAGTAAAAGCAAAATGCCGGATTTTTTCAAAAATTATTTCAAACCGAATGAAAAACCGCTCCTGCTGCTGATGGAGTCAAAAGATTTGGAAAACGGCGGGAAAACTACCGTGATGGAGTGCATTGCCTTAGACAAAGAAACCAAAAGCTTTAAAAAAGCCGAGTATAAATTCATGTAATGTTAATTCGTTAAAGGATTTGTGATTTCAGACAGGAAACCATTACCTTTGCCCCATGTTTCAGTTAGGAAAAACCATAGTATCGGAAGAAATTCTGGAAAAAGAATTTGTGTGCAACCTTTCGGCTTGTAAAGGGGCTTGTTGTGTGGATGGTGATGCCGGTGCGCCGCTGTCCGAAGAAGAAACTAAAATTCTGGAAGATATTTTTCCGAAAGTAAAACCGTTTTTACGTCCGGAAGGCATTGCGGCTATCGAAGCGCAGGGTACTTCTGTAATCGGTGAAGACGGCGAATTTGAAACGACTTTAATTGACGGAGCCGACTGTGCTTACGTTATTTTCGACGGTCCAACCGCGCTTTGCGGTATTGAGCAGGCTTATAATCAGGGGATTGTCGATTGGAAAAAACCGATTTCCTGTCATTTGTATCCTGTCCGTGTCAAGGAATATTCCGAGTTTTCCGCGGTGAATTACCATAAATGGCACATTTGCGACGATGCCTGTTCCCTAGGAAAAGAACTGGAAGTTCCGGTGTATAAATTTCTCAAAGAATCCTTAACGCGAAAATTTGGTACCGAGTGGTATGCCGAATTGGAAAAAATTGCCGAAGAGTATAAAAAGTAGCCTTCTTTTTACGGATTTTTAAACGGGCTTTAAGCCAATGTTTTACTGTGGTTCAGACAGTATTTGTAGGATTTTATTCAATTGTAATATACTGAAAATCAATAATTTGTTAAGATAAATTTTCGGCGAAAGAAAAATCTTCATTGTTAAAAACTCGGTCGAATTGTGAATAAGTTTGGCTTTCTTTTTACGATTCAAATGACAATCTTTGTAAACCCCAATCGAGTTAAATAATCATTTTTTTAAACGTATAAAAGTCAAGATACTATGTCAGTAGTTGAACCTATATTGCAGGAAAACAAAGACCGCTTTGTAATTTTCCCGATCAAACACCACGATATCTGGGAATGGTATAAGAAATCACAGGCCAGTTTCTGGACAGCGGAAGAGATCGATTTGCACCAGGATTTAACCGACTGGAACAGCAAGTTGAATGACGACGAAAAATATTTCATCAAACACATTTTGGCGTTTTTTGCTGCTTCGGACGGTATCGTAAATGAGAATTTGGCAGAGAATTTCGTTAACGAAGTGCAATATCCGGAAGCTAAATTTTTCTACGGCTTTCAAATCATGATGGAAAACATTCACAGCGAAACGTATTCCTTATTGATTGACACTTACGTGAAAAACGAAGACGAGAAAAACCAGTTGTTCCACGCCATTGAAGTATTCCCGGCGATTAAGAAAAAAGCGGAATGGGCGCTAAAATGGATTGAATCCGATTCGTTTGCCGAAAGGCTGATTGCGTTTGCGGCGGTAGAAGGCATCTTCTTCTCCGGAGCGTTCTGTTCGATTTTCTGGTTGAAAAAACGCGGTTTGATGCCGGGTCTAACGTTTTCAAACGAATTGATTTCGAGAGATGAAGGTGTGCACTGTGATTTCGCGGTACACCTGCACAACAACCACTTGGTAAACAAAGTTTCCAAATCGAGAATTACGGAAATCATCACCGATGCGTTAAACATTGAAAGAGAGTTCATTACCGAGTCACTTCCGGTGAGTTTAATCGGAATGAACGCCGGATTGATGACACAGTACCTGGAATTTGTGGCCGATCGTTTGTTAGTGGAATTAGGATGTTCGAAAGTATACAACTCCAACAACCCGTTCGATTTCATGGACATGATTTCATTGCAGGGGAAAACGAATTTCTTCGAGAAACGCGTATCCGAATATCAGAAAGCAGGCGTTTTAAACAAAGACACCGATTCGCAAAAAATTAGCTTCGACGCTGATTTTTAATCGAATAACATTTTAAAATTCACGGCCTTGCGCCAACAATAAATAATTAACCTTCAAAACAGTAACAGTATGTATGTAGTAAAAAGAGACGGAAGAAGAGAGCCGGTAATGTTCGACAAGATTACCGACCGTGTGAGAATTTTGTGCTACGGATTAAACGATTTGGTTGATCCGGTAAAAGTTGCCATGCGTGTTATTGAAGGTTTGTACGACGGGGTAACCACTTCAGAGTTAGATAATTTAGCAGCGGAAACAGCGGCTTCCATGACGGTAACCCACCCGGATTACGCACAGCTGGCAGCGCGTATTGCGGTTTCCAACCTGCATAAAAATACCAAGAAATCCTTCTCGGAAACCATGGCGGACATGTACCACTATGTGAACCCGAGAACCGGACAGGCTTCTCCGCTTTTGTCGGATGAGGTATACGAAGCGATTATGGCAAACGCCGAGATTTTGGACTCGTCCATCATCTACAACCGCGATTTCAACTACGATTATTTCGGATTTAAAACTCTGGAACGTTCCTATTTGTTGCGCATTAACGGACAGATTGTAGAGCGTCCGCAACATATGTTAATGCGTGTTTCTGTGGGGATTCACCTGAACGATATTCCTGCTGCGATTGAAACCTATGAGTTGATGTCGAAAAAATTCTTCACGCACGCGACGCCAACGCTTTTCAACGCGGGAACACCGAAACCGCAAATGTCTTCCTGTTTCCTTTTAACGATGCAGGACGACAGTATCGACGGCATTTATGACACTTTAAAACAAACCGCAAAAATCTCGCAATCCGCGGGAGGAATCGGGTTGTCTATTCATAACGTAAGAGCTACCGGATCGTACATCCGCGGCACAAACGGAACCTCAAACGGTATTGTGCCGATGTTGCGTGTCTTCAATGACACCGCGCGTTACGTAGATCAGGGTGGTGGAAAACGTAAAGGTAGTTTTGCAATTTACGTAGAACCTTGGCACGCTGATATTTTTGACTTTTTGGATTTGAAGAAAAATCACGGAAAAGAAGAAATGCGTGCCCGCGACTTGTTCTACGCCATGTGGATGAACGACTTGTTCATGAAACGCGTGCAGGAAGATGCGCACTGGACGTTAATGTGTCCTAACGAATGTCCGGGCTTATACGATGTATATGGGGAAGAGTTCGATAAAATGTATATCGCTTACGAAGAAGCCGGAAAAGGAAGAAAAACCATCAAAGCCCGTGAGCTTTGGGAAAAAATATTAGAGTCGCAAATCGAAACCGGAACGCCGTACATGTTGTACAAAGACGCGGCGAACCGCAAATCGAACCAGAAAAATTTAGGAACCATCCGTTCTTCAAATTTGTGTACGGAGATTTTGGAATATACTTCAGCCGATGAAATTGCGGTATGTAACTTAGCGTCGATTTCGTTGCCGATGTTTGTGGAAAACGGTCAGTTCAACCACCAGTTGCTGCACGATGTAACCAAACGTGTTACCCGTAACTTAAACAAAGTAATTGACAGAAATTACTATCCGGTAAAAGAAGCGGAAAATTCCAACATGCGTCACCGTCCGGTAGGCTTAGGTGTGCAAGGTTTGGCCGATGCGTTCATTTTGTTAAGAATGCCGTTTACTTCGGATGAAGCTAAAAAATTAAACCAGGAAATCTTCGAAACCATTTATTTCGCGGCGGTTACGGCTTCCATGGAAATGGCAAAAGAAGAGGGGCCTTACTCAACTTTCCAAGGATCACCGATTTCTCAGGGAGAATTCCAGTACAACCTTTGGGGCTTAAAAGACGAAGATTTGTCCGGCCGTTGGGATTGGGCATCGCTTCGCAAAGAAGTAATGACACACGGGGTACGCAACTCGTTGTTAATGGCGCCGATGCCAACCGCTTCGACTTCGCAAATCTTAGGGAACAACGAAGCGTTTGAACCGTATACGTCCAACATTTACACCCGTCGTGTATTGTCCGGAGAGTTCATCGTGGTGAACAAACATTTGTTACAGGATTTGGTGAACTTAGGCTTGTGGAACGAAAACCTGAAACAGGAAATCATGCGTGCTAACGGTTCGATTCAGGATATCGACGGCATTCCGCAGGATATCAAAGAATTGTACAGAACGGTTTGGGAAATGAGTATGAAAGACATTATCGATATGTCGCGTCAGCGCGGGTATTTCATCGACCAGTCGCAATCGCTTAACCTGTTTATGGAAGGCGCTACGTTTGCCAAATTAACGTCGATGCACTTCTATGCATGGCAGTCCGGTTTGAAAACAGGAATGTATTATTTGAGAACGAAATCTGCGGTAGATGCGATTAAATTTACGCTGAACAACGACAAAAAAGCAGAACCAATCGCCGTAGCAGCCGAAGTAGCCAACGAAAATCAGGAAATGACTCCGGAAGAATTCCGAGCGATGCTGGAACGTTCTAAAAACGCCGGACCGGAAGACTGCGAAATGTGCGGATCTTAACCAAAGAATTTGATTTGTAGTAATAGAGTGAAAGCAGCTGTCATTTTTGGCGGCTGTTTTTTTATATTAGCAGAAAAATAATAAGACAATGGAAAACAAAACATTCAGGGTAACCTCAAATTTATGGGCCACACAGGGACAACGCTTTGTTAATTATATTATTGACTGGGTCATTCAGTTTGGATTGGCGGTTTTATTGCTGATTGGCGTTGGAATCGTTCTGGTTGCTATGGGTGATACTGCTTTTTTTGAAAGAATTGACAATATGGGAAAGCTTGGGGAATACGCTTTTGGAGCTGTAGTCACCCTGATTTATTATGCGCTTTTTGAAGCGTTTCTTTCCAGAACAATTGCCAAATACATTACCAAAACGGTGGTAGTGATGGCCGATGGTTCAAAACCGGATTCGGGAACCATTATTAAACGAACGTTTTGCCGGTTAATCCCTTTTAATGCGTTTTCTTTTTTAGGTGACGGAAGAGGCTGGCACGATACCATCTCCGATACTTATGTGGTTCAGAAAGATTTGTTTGAAGAGAAGAAACGCCTGTTTTATTCTTTTGAGGAAATCGGTGCAAAGGAAGAGAATTAATCGGTTAGCATGAGCACTTTATATTTTACCGACCGAAGCAACGTCAATCTCGAAGAGGTGGTTTTTAACGAAGCCGTATCCAAACAGATTAACCAGTTTCTGAAAGAATACCAGTTTCGGGAAGTGCTGGAACAATACGAGTTGCCGGTCATCAATAAAATGCTGTTGTACGGCAAAACCGGGTGCGGTAAAACCATGACTGCCAAGGCGATTGCCAAAAAACTCGACAAGAAAATCATCATTGTGAATCTGGCGAGCATCGTGTCTTCGAAATTGGGCGAAACCGCTAAAAACATAGAAGGACTGTTCAAAGAAGTGAATTACGAAAGCGCCGTGTTGTTTTTTGACGAATTCGATTCGTTAGGGCAAATCCGCGATTACGACAACAAAGACAACAGTGAAATGAAACGCGTGGTGAATGCGATTTTACAGTTGATTGACCATTTTCCGAAGAAATCGATTTTAATTGCCGCCACCAATCAAATCCAGATGATCGACGAAGCTTTAGTGCGCCGTTTTGAACTGAAACTGGAGTTTACGCTGCCTTCCAGAGAAATCCTGGATAAGTATTACGATACGCTGTTGGCGAAATATCCGTCTGAGTTTACGAAACTGGAACGGATTTACGACGTGTCCTTTGCGGAAGCCAAAAACCATGTGTTCAAAGAAGTGAAAAACAATATCATTCAGGCAGAAATCAATAAATTACATTAACATGCAACTGGTCCGAACCACATCCGACAATCCCGATTTCAAACATCTCACGCAGTTGTTCGATACCTTTTTAATCGATATCGACGGTGACGAGAAGGATTTTTTTGCCCAATACAATCAGATTTACCTGGAGCATGTAATTGTTTGTTATGAAGAAGGCATAGCGGTGGGTTGCGGCGCCGTAAAAGCATACGATGGCGAAACCGGAGAAATCAAACGCATGTTTGTGCATCCTGAACACCGCAACAAAGGAGTGGCCACGAAAGTTTTGCAGGAATTAGAAAAATGGGCAAAGGAATTGGGATTTACCGCCTGTATTCTGGAAACCTCACAAAAACTGGTGAATGCCATTGCGCTCTATAAAAAATTCGGGTACCAATCCATTCCGAATTACGGGCAGTATATCGGTGTGGCCAGCAGTACCTGCATGAAAAAAGAACTAAAATAAAACGAGATACCCTATGATGCATTGGGAACAGCTGTTGTCCTTAAAACGACAAGGCGACACAAGCAAACGACTGCGAAAAGAACAGGACGACACCCGTTTGGGGTTTGAAGTGGATTACGACCGGATCATCTTTTCTTCGGCTTTCCGAAGTCTGCAGGACAAAACTCAGGTCATTCCGCTTTCCAAAACGGATTTCGTGCATACGCGTTTAACGCATAGTCTGGAAGTTTCCGTGGTCGGTCGTTCCTTAGGACGGTTGGTCGGGAAGAAGATTTTGGAAAAATACCCGTACCTGAAAGAAGTACACGGCTATCACATGAACGATTTCGGAGCTATCGTAGCGGCTGCGGCTTTGGCGCACGACATCGGGAATCCGCCGTTTGGGCATTCTGGGGAAAAAGCCATCGGCGAATATTTCAAAACCGGGAAAGGGCAGCAGTACAAAGAACAGCTTTCGGATAAAGAATGGCAGGATTTAATTGATTTTGAAGGCAATGCCAACGGGTTTTCGGTGCTGACGAGTTCCCGTCCGGGCGTGGAAGGCAGTCTGCGCTTAACGTATGCCACTTTGGGCGCTTTTATGAAATACCCGAAAGAAAGCCTTCCGAAAAAACCAACGCCGTATATTGCCGATAAAAAATACGGTTTCTTCCAACAGGACAAGGAATTCTTCAAAGAGGTAGCCAAGGAATTGGGCATGATTCCGAACAAATCCGGTAGTGATATTGGGTTCGAGCGTCATCCGTTGGCTTTTTTAGTAGAAGCGGCTGACGATATTTGTTACACCATCATCGATTTTGAAGACGGGATTAATTTAGGTCTGATTCAGGAAGAATTTGCGCTTGAATACCTGATAAAACTGGTAAAAAACAATATTGATTCGGACAAATACAAAGCGCTTACCACTAAAGAAGACCGCATCAGTTATTTGAGAGCCTTAGCCATTGGAAGTTTGATTAACGACGCCGTGAACGTGTTTCTGGAAAACGAGGAAGCGATTTTAAAAGGCCAATTCCATTCGGCACTGACCGATAAAAGCCAGTTCAAAGCGCAGATGAACGATGTCATCAAAATCAGTGTAAAAAACATTTACCAAAGCAAAGAAGTAATCGAAAAAGAAGTGGTGGGCTATCAGGTCATCAATACACTTTTGGATAAATTCTGTACGGCTTACAACAACAAATTCGAAGGGAAATCTAGCAATTACGACGAACTGATTTTAAAATTGTTGCCCGAGAAATTCGTGACCGATAAAATGAGTCTGTACGAACGATTGATGCATATTTGTCATTTTGTTTCGATGCTTACCGACGGAAAAGCATTGCAATTATTTAAAACTATTCAGGGAATTAGTTGAAAAAAACGTTATTATTTTGTTAATCGAATTAAAAGTTTAATTTTGTGATACTTAACTAAAAACTAACAACAGATTAAGCGATGAAAAAAATTACTCTAGGTTTATTTTTTCTGGTACCTCTTTTAGGTTTTTCTCAGGAACCGCTTCAAAAAATTAAGGCGTATGCAGAGAAAAATCGTACCAAATTTTCTTTGACCAATCAGGATATTTCGGATTTGGTTATAGTAAACGAATTCAGTTCCGAATCGACCGGAATCAATAATTATCACGTAAAACAACGTCACAGCGGTATCGAAGTGTTTAATTCGGATTCCAATTTCTGGATTAAAAACGGAGAAGTAATCAACGGTGGGGAAGACTTCATTCCAAATGTTGCAGCTAAAGTAAATGCGGTAACTCCGGCGAAGAGTGTTACCTATGCTTTGATGGACGTTTTAGACGATATCGGTGAAAATCAATTAACCGGAGTTCAGGTTATTGAGAGCTCTAACTATGATTTCAAACTAACCAACGGAATTTTGGTTGAAGATCCGATTCGCGCAGAGCTGGTATATTTTCAAACCGATGCGAACACCTTAAAGTTGGCCTGGGATTATGAATTTTATTCCCAAGACACCAAACATCTTTGGAATCTGAAAGTAGATGCCCTGGACGGTAAAATTTTAGATCAAAAAGACATGGTGATTTCCTGTTCATTCGGAAGTAATCACGGTACACATTCTCATACCGGAATCAATTTTTCAAATAAAGTATTTAAAGACGCTGCTTCAGCTGCAATGCTTACTCCGGGGACAACAAATTACAGAGTTGTTCCTTGGAATTACGAAAGTCCGAATCACAGTCCTAGACAGTTAATTACAAATCCGGAATACACTGTTAATGCGTCTCCGAATGGTTGGCATAACACGAATAATACCATTGGAGGAGGGAATGCGGCAACACAATTTAGAACTTCAAGAGGAAATAATGTGGCCGCTAAGGATGATCTAAACGGCGACAATTCAGGTTCTTTAATAATGGGAGTGGGAACATATCCGGATTTAACTTTTGATTTTCCTTATCCGGGAACCGCTGTGGCGGCTAACACATATTTACAGGCTGCTGTTACGAATTTATTCTACATGAATAATATCATGCACGATTTGTGGTATCAATACGGTTTTAATGAAGTTAACAAAAATTTTCAGGTTTCAAATTACGGAAGGGGTGGAGCAGGAAATGATGCTGTCAATGCAGATGCTCAAGACGGTTCGGGTGTAAATAATGCAAATTTCGCCACGCCTAACGATGGTGGGGCGCCAAGAATGCAGATGTATTTATGGGATGTTGGGCCTCAACCAAAACCATTAACCGTGAACTCTCCTGCCTCAATTGCCGGTGAATACGATGCCCGAGATAATAATTTCACAACCGGACACGTTGCATTGCCAGATTTTCCTGCGGGTATAACAGCGGATATTGTTCTTTACAATGACGGAACTCCCGATACATCCGATGCCTGTACTCCAGCGATTAATGCAAGTGAGTTAAACGGGAAAATTGTAATTTTGAGAAGAGGGGATTGTACCTTTGTATCAAAAGTTAAGAATGCGCAAATTGCCGGAGCAATAGCGGTAATAGTAGTGAATAATGTTGACGGTATTATTGTGATGGGAGGAGATGACCCGACAATAACCATTCCGGCAATCAGTGTAACAAATGTTGTTGGAGAAGCCTTGATTGCAGCTTTAAACAATGGTCCTGTTAATGTTACATTGTCAAACAAACCTATAACATTCGTAAATTCTGATGGTGATTTTGACAACGGTATCATAGCGCACGAATACGGTCATGGTATTTCAACCCGATTATCCGGAAACTGTTTGTCCGGAAGCTCTGAGCAACAAGGAGAAGGATGGTCGGATTGGTTTTGGCTGATGATGCAAATCAAACCCGGCGACACCAGAAATGATGCAAGAGGAATTGCAACATTTGCCGCAAATCAGCCTACCTATGGAAACGGAATCAGAGAGTACAGATATTCTACGGATATGTCTGTTAACCCGCACACATTTGGTGATACAAACGATATGTGGTTCTTTAACGGGGTTTCAAATCAGGTTGACTCACATTCCGTAGGTTCAGTTTGGTGTGTAATGCTTTGGGATTTGGCTTGGAACTATATTGATAAATACGGTTACGATCCGAACATTTATACCGGAACCGGAGGGAATAACAAAGTAATGCGTTTAGTGTTGGACGCTATTAAATTGGATGGATGTAATCCTACTTTTGTTACTGCTCGTGATGCTATTATTGCGGCAGATCAGGCGACAACAGGAGGTCAGGATTATTGTTTGATTTGGGAAACTTTCGCAAGAAGAGGTTTAGGACAGTTTGCATCTTCAGGAACTAGCACAGGAGTTGCAGGTATCCAAGATCAAATTGAAGATTTCACCGTTCCTCCTGCAGGACCAAACTGTACATTAGCGGTAGATCAGTTCCATAACGAAAAAGCAATTCGTGTATATCCTAATCCGACACAAGGACAATTGAACATTGCAATCCACAACTACTCCGGTAAACTGAATATTCAGGTTTTCGACTTAAACGGAAGAAAAGTATTCAACCAAGAGGTTAACGATTTCAATGCGCAACGTGCAATCAACCTGTCGAATCTTCAAACAGGAATGTATTTGATTAAAGTGAATGGCGATAACCTAAACTATACTCAGAAAATCATTCTTAACTAATAAGAATTATATATAAAAAAGAAAAAGGGCTTCACGCACAGTGAGGCCCTTTTTTATTGGTAAACATGTAAAATTAAAAAGTATAACTTAAGCCAACGCCCAGAATTTGTTTCAGTTGCAGTTTAGGTCCTTTGGTCACCTGAACGCCGTCCACATCTTCTTTAGATTTGATGTCATCGTCATAAATCATGTGTGTGGCAATACTGGCACGAACATATTGGTTTATGGTCATGTCTAACTGCAGCTGCCAGTCTATGTCAATATTTCCGAAATGGTTGATATAGTCGCTGTACAGGGATAAACGGTGGTCAAGGGCGATGTTCTCGAAAATTTCCCTTTTAAACTGATTGGTTACTAAAATACCAACTTCCGTTCGGGTCTTTCTGCCGTTCCGGATCATGTTTCCTTCTGTGTCATAAACGGCAGGATCTACTCCAAAAGCTCCCTGATTGGCTAATCGTTCATCCAAAACCAAAGTGTTTTTTAACGTCACAGGAGAAAAATAAGCTTTAAATCCTTCGTCTTTATTGATGTATTCCGCTCCAACCCCTAAAAAGATATACGCCGGAGCAAACGGTTTGGAAATGGCCAAATCGGTATTCGGATACGCGTAACCGTTAGTAAACTGAGTGTTAAAGTTAAACTTTGCCGAATAATACCAGTTGGAAATCGTATCGGTTTTAAAACCGGCCGTAGAATTTAACTGTATGGCGTCGTCGGTTTTTCGGGACTCGCGTCCGTCCTGTTTGTTAAGCCCGTAGCGTGCAATAAGTTCGTTGTGCCATACAAAACGGCCTTTTGTATACTTGCGGACAAAAGCGCCTTTTAAAATTCCCGAAATCGAATTTTCACCACCGGCACTCCAGTTTACAAAAGAAACTTGGGTTAAATCGAGCCCGACAATGTTTTTGCCTTCCCAGTGTTTGAGGGTGTCGGTTGCTTCGGTTCGGATAATGTCCTGAGCAAAATTCTGTTGAAAAAAGAAAATGGAAACAATACCCAATAGGTAGGTTTTTACGCAATTCATGATTAAGAGTTAGGTTAAATTTGGTGCAAAAATCAACATTTTCAGCGACTTGAAAAAATAGTTCTCAGACTATTAACGTCGATGCCGCAAATTTGTTGTTGTTCGGATACTGTACCCTGTTCAATGAAACTGTCGGGAACTCCGAGTTTTTTAACGGAAACAGGGAAGTTGTTTTCCGTTACAAATGAAGCAACCAGACTGCCGAAACCTCCAACAACGGTTCCGTCTTCAACCGTGATAAGGTGTTTGTGGGTTTTACAGATGGCGGTTAAAGTTTCCGTATCCAGAGGTTTTACGAACGGAAAATGATAATGGGACAAACGATCCGGATTTTGAGAATCCTTTAGGGCAGCCGTTATATTGTGGGCGATAAAACCAGTCGATACCACCGCAGTTTCAGTTCCTTTTTGAAGCATTTGCGCTTTCCCGATTTCCAATCGTTCAAACGGATGTTGCCAATTCGTAAGAACACCCCGTCCTCTCGGATAGCGAATCGCAATCGGATGTGGCAAACCAAGCTGTGCCGTGTACAGGATGTTGCGCAGCTCCACTTCGTCTTTCGGGGCACAAATCATCATGTTGGGAATGCAGTTCAGGTAGGCAATATCGTAAACACCGTGATGCGTAGCGCCGTCTTCTCCCACTAAACCGGCCCGGTCCAGACAGAAGATTACCGGTAAATTCTGCAGCGCCACATCGTGTATCACCTGGTCGTAAGCTCGCTGTAAAAAAGTGGAGTAAATATTACAGAAAACCACCATGCCCTGCGTGGCCATGCCTGCGGATAGGGTTACGGCGTGTTGTTCGGCAATACCAACGTCGAAAGCGCGTTCGGGTATGGCATCCATCATAAATTTCATGGAAGAGCCCGTTGGCATGGCCGGCGTAATTCCGATTATTTTTTCGTTTTGTCGGGCTAATTCCACTAACGTAAGACCAAAAACATCCTGAAATTTCGGAGGCAAATGTTCATCCGATTTGGGCAGGATTTCCCCCGTTTCCGGATTGAATTTTCCGGGGGCGTGGTATTTTACCTGATCTTCTTCGGCCAGTTGCATGCCTTTTCCCTTGGTGGTAATCACATGCAGAAATTTTGGTCCTTTTTTGTGTTTTAAGCGGTTGAGTTCTTTTAGCAAAGCCTCAAAATCGTGTCCGTCTATGGGACCGGAATAGTCGAAATTGAGCGACTTAATTATGTTGTTCTCCCTCGGATTTTTTCCGGCTTTAACAGAAGTCAGGTACTCTTTCAGCGCCCCGACACTTGGATCGATTCCGATAGCATTGTCGTTCAGAATAACTAACAGATTGGCATCGGTAACCCCCGCATGATTCAGCCCTTCGAAAGCCATTCCCGACGCGATGGACGCATCTCCGATTACGGCAATATGCTGTTTTTCGGTTTCGCCTTTCAGGTTGGAAGCCAATGCCATGCCCAAAGCTGCCGATATGGCTGTGGAAGAATGGCCAACCCCAAACGTGTCGTAAATACTTTCACTTCGCTTGGGAAAACCCGAAATGCCGTGCAGTTGTCGGTTGGTGTGAAAAACATCTTTACGTCCGGTAAGGATTTTATGCCCGTACGCCTGATGGCCAACGTCCCAAACCAATAAATCTTCAGGAGTGTTGAAAACGTAATGCAGGGCAATAGTGAGTTCAATAACCCCCAAACTGGCACCCAAATGCCCTTCTTTTCGGGAAACTACATCAATAATAAAGTCGCGGAGCTCTTTGGCCAAAACAGGTAATTCTTCCGGATGAAGTTTCCGTAAATCATTGGGATTTTGAATGTTTTGTAAGAGTTTCTCCGACATGTTACAAATGTACAACTTGAAATCGCTACTGGCAAGTTGTTTGTTTTAAACAAACACCAATAATTTTATAAGGAGATACCATATGGTACTTATAAAAATAAATTTTAACCATATGAAATTGTATTTTTGTTTTTATGGAAAACATTTTCACCGACGAATATTTTATGAAAAAGGCTTTGCAGGAAGCCCAAGTCGCTTTTGACAAAGGCGAGATTCCTGTAGGTGCCGTAGTGGTTATCGACAATCGCGTCATCGCCCGCACACACAACCTTACTGAGATGCTAAACGATGTAACTGCCCATGCGGAAATGCAGGCTATAACTTCTTCGGCTAATTTTCTCGGAGGGAAATATCTGAAAGACTGCACGCTGTATGTAACGCTGGAGCCCTGCCAGATGTGCGCCGGAGCCTTGTATTGGTCTCAGATTTCAAAAATCGTATTTGGAGCCCGGGACGAGCAGCGCGGCTTTATGGTAATGGGTACCCAACTGCATCCGAAAACCATTGTTGTTAGCGGTGTGATGGAAAACGAATGTGCCGCTTTGATGAAAGAGTTTTTCGCCAAACGGAGAAAGTAAGCAGACCGCTATTGGCAAGAGGTTAAAAAAAAATTTTTATCCTGAATTTTCCTCTTAAAAACATATATAAAAATACCCTACTTTTACTACAATATAAAAATAGCTTTTGCAGTTATGGCAATAATTGGAGTGCTGTGTCTGTTTACGGTTTTCCATCGTCCTTAGTAACCTTTAACCCTTGATACAATGAAAACGAAAGTATTGGTGTCTGTGTTGTTCACCTTTTTGCTGTTTCAGGCCTGTAACCGAAAATCCGCGGCCGATTTTAATCCTGATTTTTCATTGTTCAGGGAACATATTTCCGGTTTCACTGCCGGTATCGTCTCTGCGCATTCTGACATTCGCGTGGTTTTGGCTGTTGATAAAAAAGAATGGAAAGCCAATCAGGTGTTAGACACTGATTTGTTCGATATTTCTCCGCGTGTGGACGGTAAAGTGGTTGCACTTTCCAATAATACGCTGGCGTTTATACCGGAAGAGAAACTTAAACAAAACACCGAATATCAGATAACCCTGCATCTGAGCCATCTGATGGCGGTGAAGGAAGAACTGAAGGATTTTAATTTCACCATTAAAACCATCAAGCAGGATTTTATGGTGGAGACCTTGGACATTCAGTCTTACAGTCCCGACTTTCAATATTTGAACGGAGTTTTAAAAACGGCCGATAAAATCGATTTTGAAACCGCTCAGAAACTGATTTCGGCACAGCAAAAAGACCAATCCGTGAAGGTGAAATTCTTCAAAGCGCCGGCTATGGGCACGGAGTTTAAATTCATCATCGACAGTATCCGGCAATTTCCGGAAGAAAGCAGTCTTGAAATTCAATACGATGGCGAAGATTTCGATATCGAACAAAAAGGAACCCTCGACTATAAAGTGGCGGCTAAAAACCACTTCAAAATCGTAAATATCGACATACCTGAAGGCAACAACCAAACGATGTTGGTCAACTTTTCAGAGCCGTTGCGAAGCGGTCAGGATTTCAGCGGGTTAATCGCCATTCAGAATACCAGCAAGTTAAAATTTGCCACTCAGGGAAACCTTTTAAAAGTTTTCTTTACGAATGATTTGCCGGAAAGCAAAGCAAAAGAAGCGATTGCAGTAGCAAAACCGATGGAGGAACTGGCAGACAGCACGGCAACTGCCGTAGATTCCGCAGCTGTTTATAATGAAATCACCGAAGATCCGGAATATGAAACAACAGACGAAGTAGCAGCAAGAGCAACCTTAAGTGGTGATATTGTTGTAGAATTTTTCCAAGGTATTGAAAGCGAATACGGTCACAAGTTAGAATCGAATTACACGTCAAAAGTTTCGTTCGATCCTATCAAACCTAATGTCCGACTAATCAAAAACGGAACTATTTTGCCGAGTTCCAACAACCTGAAACTGAATTTCGAAGCGGTTAATCTGAAAGCTGTCGACGTTAAAGTGTACAAAATTTACAAAAACAACATACTGCAGTTTTTGCAGGACAACGAACTCAATGGAACCCAAAATTTGAAAAGGGTATCGCAGCCGGTAGCCAAAAAAACCATCGATCTGAAAGAGAATCCGCTAACGAATCACACCAAATGGAACACCTTTGCCCTGGATCTGTCCAAAATCATCACACCGGAACCGGGTGCCATTTACCGCGTGGAATTTTCTTTTAAAAAAGCCTATTCCCTTTACGAATGTCAAAGCACGGAAGCTGATGAGGAACAAGAAGAGGAACAGGAAGAAACCGATGAGAACGACGTCAACTACAGCGGTAATTATTACGACGATTACTATTACGACGATTACGAATGGCGCGAGCGTCAGGATCCGTGTACCAATTCCTATTACTATAACACCAGAGTCGGAACCAATATCTTAGCTACGGATTTAGGCGTAATTGCCAAACGCGGGGAAAACAAATCTTATTTCTTCGCCGTTAGCAATATCGTAACTACGGAACCGGTATCGAATGCAAGAGTGGATCTGTACAGTTTCCAGCAGCAGAAACTGGCCACAATGGCTACCAGCAGCGAAGGAATTGCCAAGGTGAAATTGGGCAAGTTTGCCTATTTCGCAATTGTAACGTTAGGAAATCAGTCCACCTATGTGAAATTGGACGACGGGAACGCTTTGTCCGTAAGCAATTTCGATGTGGCGGGTGAAACGCTGCAAAAAGGACTGAAAGGCTTCATTTATGGCGAACGAGGCGTTTGGCGACCAGGTGACAATCTGTATTTGTCGTTTGTACTGAACGATGCGGCCAACAAGTTGCCGGAATCCCATCCCATCAAACTGCGTTTGTCCGATCCTAACGGAAAAACCGTCTACCAAACCGTGCAGCAGTCCAACGAATGGAACCATTACACTTTTACCGTTCCGACCGATGCAGACGCGCCAACCGGAAGTTGGGAAGCGATGGTAAGCGTAGGTGGCGCTAAGTTTTATAAAAACATCAAAATCGAAACGATTAAACCCAATCGTCTGAAAATTAAACATACCTTTCAAAACGAAGTGCTTTCCGCATCCTATCCCAACACCAGTACGTTACAAGTAAACTGGCTGCACGGCGCCGTAGGTAAAGATTTGAGAGTGGAGATGCAGGCGAAATTCTCGCAACAGACCACTACGTTTAAAAATTACACCAAGTATGTTTTTGACGATTTGGCGCGCCAGTTCAGTACGGAAGAAATCAGTGTTTTCTCCGGAAAGACCGATGGTTCCGGGCGGGCAACGGTAAGTATTCACCCTAAATTACAGGGACAGGCACCGGGGATGCTCAAAGCGGCCTTCATCACCAAAGTATATGAAGAAGGCGGCGATTTCAGTACCGATGTTATGGCCACAACTTATTCGCCTTATAAAACCTACGTTGGGATAAAATCACCCGAACCGAACAAATACGGAATGTTGGAAACGGGAACCGACAACAGATTCGACATCGTAACCGTGGATGAAAACGGGCGTCCCAAACCGTCAAAAAACCTCGAAGTTAAAGTGTACAAAGTGGAATGGCGCTGGTGGTGGGATGCTTCCGAAGACTTGTCGGACTACAACTCGTCTACGGCCACAACCTCTTATAAAACGTTTAGAATCACTACCGATTCGCAGGGAAAAGGAAATGTTCAATTTAGGTTAAGCGATGAAGAATGGGGACGCTACTTAATTCGGGTAACCGATCCGGCCAGTGGTCATGCCACGTCGCTAACCGTAAATATCGACTGGCCAATCTGGTCGGGAAAAACCAGAAATAGCGATGCATCCACTGCGAACATGCTGGTGTTCTCTACAGATAAGAAAAACTATGCCGTAGGCGAAAAAGCACAGATTTCCTTTCCGTCCAGTGAAGGTGGCCGCGCTTTGATATCTGTGGAAAACGGGTCAAGAGTATTACAATCGTTTTGGGCCACCACCCAAAAAGGCGAAACGAAAGTGGCAATCCCAATTACGGCAGAAATGGCGCCAAACGTATATTTCAACATTACGCTGCTGCAGCCGCACGCTACCACAAAGAACGACTCGCCGATTCGTTTGTACGGTATTGTGCCCGTGGGAGTAATCGATAAAAACACCATCCTCGAACCCAAAATTGCAATGCCGGAAGTACTGAAACCGGAACAAACCTTTAACGTGAAAGTGAGCGAGAAGTCCGGAAAACCAATGACTTACACCATTGCCATTGTAGACGAAGGCCTGCTGGACCTAACCCGTTTCAAAACGCCAAATGTCTGGGACAGTTTCTACGTTCGCGAAGCTTTGGGGGTAAGAACCTGGGATGTTTACAATGATGTTATCGGTGCTTACGGCGGAAAAGTGAATCAGATTTTCAGCATTGGCGGCGATCAGGATTTAGGCGGCGGAAAAGCGAAGAAAGCAAACCGTTTCAAGCCTGTTGTAATCCATTTAGGGCCTTTCAAACTGGAAAAAGGTCAAACCAAAACCCATCAGCTACAATTGCCGAAATACATAGGTTCCGTTCGCACCATGGTAGTTGCTGCTGATGCGGAAACCAGTGCGTACGGCAGCGCGGAAAAAGCAACGCCGGTGCGAAGCCCATTGATGACCCTGGCTTCTTTGCCGCGAAAAATTTCTCCATCCGAAAAAGTAACCCTTCCGGTTACCGTTTTTGCCATGGAAAAACATGTGAAAAATGTTACCGTTCAGGTAAAAACCAGCAAAGGACTTAAAGTTGTCGGCCCATCCGTGCAAAAGGTAAGTTTTGCGCAGCCGGATGAAAAAATGGCGTATTTCAACCTTGAAGTCGGTGGCGCTACCGGTATTGGAAAAGTGGAAGTAATTGCCGCTTCCGGAAAAGAAAAATCGAGTTATGAGGTGGAAATCGACATGACCAATCCGAACCCGGTTACCAACGCCTTTACCGATGTGCTTTTAGAACCGAACAGTTCCAAAACGATAAGCTGGAACACTTTCGGAGTGGCCGGAAGCAATACCGCGCGTCTGGAAGTTTCCTCCATGCCAACTATCGACTTTAACCGCAGACTGAAATACCTGATAGAATATCCGCACGGTTGTGTGGAACAAACCACTTCGGCAGTATTTCCGCAATTGTTTTTAAGCGATGTGGCTGATATTGATGCAGGCCGAAAAGCACTTATTCAGAAAAATGTAACCGCAGGAATTAACCGTTTAGGCGGTATGCAGTTAGCCAACGGTGGCTTCTCCTACTGGCCGGGTGCAAGCGTAGCCGATGACTGGGGAAGTTCCTACGCGGGTCATTTCCTGATAGAAGCTGAAAAGAAAGGTTACGTTCTGCCGATTAACTGTAAATCGAAATGGCTTTCCTACCAGCAGAAGGAAGCGAAGAAATGGCGTTATGCGGCACAATACGGCAACGATTTGGCACAGGCCTATCGCCTTTATACGTTAGCCTTAGCCGGATCTCCGGATTTGCCGTCCATGAACCGTTTGCGCGAAACCGGCGGTATTTCAAACGAAAGTAAATTGCGGTTAGCTGCGGCGTATGTACTGGCCGGTCAGAAAACAGCAGGAATGTCGTTGCTGATGAAGAGCAAAATAGACGAAGAAACCAACCGTTATCAGTATTTCTACTACGGATCGAGTGACCGCAACCGCGCGATGGCTTTGGAAACGCTGATTTTATTGGGACAGAAGCAGAAAGCTTTTGCGATGGCGACGAAACTGGCCAAACAAATGGCCGCCGATCAGTGGATGAGTACGCAAACCACGGCTTACAGTTTGTATGCCATGTCCAAATTTGCCCAATTCAACGGCGGAAAAGGCATTGAAGTGCAGTTTGCCAACGGCGGAAAATCACAAATGATTAAAACCGCTAAGGCATTGGCAGAAAGAGGTTTAGTGGTAAAATCCGGAGCCAACAGCATTACGCTTAAAAACAGTAAAAACAATACGGTTTATGTTCGCGTGCTGAATTCAGGAATTTTGCCGGTAGGGAAAGAACAGGTAATGCAAAACGGTTTGACGGCCAATATGGTGTTTAAGAACCGTAAAGGCGCTGTAATAAATGTGAATAAAATAAATCAGGGTACCGAGTTTATGGCCGAAGTCACGATTCGCAACCAACGGAATGAACGGGTGGAAAATGTGGCTTTGACTCAGATTTTGCCTTCCGGATTTGAAATTGTCAACACCCGCTTTACCGATTACGGCGACGCCACCGGAAATAGCGCTGATTATATAGATATTCGGGACGATCGTACGAATTTCTATTTCGCCTTGAAAGCCAACGAAACCAAAACCTTTAAAATTTTGCTGAACGCCTCTTATTTAGGGAATTATTACCTGCCGGGACTACAGTGCGAGGCGATGTACGATAATTCCTTTGTGGCGAGAACCAAAGGAATGTGGGTAGAAGTGGTGAAATAAAGGAAATTTGTAAACCTTGAAAGCAAGAGTAATAGCGTTGGCAAAACGTATCCGCAATTGGATACGGCATAACAGAATAAAGACAGCCGTTAGCGTTCTGCTCTTGGTTGTCTACTATTTTTCATTGCCAAAAGTTTTGTTTCAGGAACCTTATGCCACTGTAATTGAAAGTAAGGAAGGGGAGTTGCTGGGCGCCAAAATTGCCACAGACGGTCAATGGCGGTTTCCGGCTCAGGACAGTGTGCCTTACAAATTTCAGCAATGCATCGTTTATTTTGAAGATCAGTATTTTTACAAACATCCCGGGTTTAATCCTGTGGCGATGTTCAAGGCGATAAAACAAAACAGCAAAGCCGGTCGGGTAGTGCGGGGCGGGAGTACGCTTACCCAACAGGTAATCCGATTGTCTCGAAAGGGAAAAAACAGAACCTATTTTGAAAAAATCGTCGAAATGATTTTGGCCACCAGACTGGAGCTGCGTCATTCGAAAGCGGAAATTCTGGAATTATACGCGGCACATGCGCCTTACGGCGGAAATGTGGTAGGGTTGGAAATGGCTTCATGGCGCTATTTTGGCGTGCAGTCGCATCAGTTGTCGTGGGCGGAAAGTGCTACTTTAGCGGTTCTGCCCAACGCGCCGAGTTTGATTTACCCCGGAAAGAATCAGGAAAAACTGTTGCGCAAACGCAATGGATTGTTGCTGAAATTAAAGAATGAAAAGATCATCGACGGGCAAACGTATGAATTGGCTGTAGCCGAACCGTTGCCGCAAAAACCGTATGATCTACCACAAATTGCACCGCATTTGTTGCAAAGGGTAGCTAAAAATCAGCCGGGAATGCAGGTTAAAACTACGGTTGATCTTGCGTTGCAGCAACGTGTCAATCAGATAGCGAAGTATTATTACAGCCAGTACCGCCAAAATGAGGTGAACAATATAGCAATTCTGGTCGTCGATGTGGAAAACCGAAACGTACTGAGCTACGTCGGCAATTCGCCCACCGACGCCGACCATCAGAAAGATGTGGATGTTATCGGCGCGCCCAGAAGCACCGGAAGCATTTTGAAACCGTTTCTGTATGCCGCCATGCTCGATGAAGGCGAGTTGCTGCCCAATACCCTGGTAGCCGATATTCCCACGCAAATTTCGGGCTATACGCCTCAGAATTTTAACCGCACTTTTGACGGAGCTGTACCCGCGCATCGGGCTTTGGCGCGTTCGCTGAACATTCCTTCAGTGCTGATGCTGCAGGAATACGGCGTGAACCGTTTTTACGAACAGCTGCAGAAGTTTAAGCTAAAAGACATTTCGCAACAACCCGATCATTACGGTCTGTCGTTAATTTTAGGAGGCGCGGAAAGTAACCTGTGGGATTTGTGTCGCACGTATGCCGGCTTGTCTTCCACGGTAAATTATTTCAATAAGAATCAAGGACGTTACCGCACGAAAGAGTTTGCCGAACTGAATTATGAATACGGATTTGAACCCGATTTCGGCAAAGAACGTTTTCAGAAAACGATTTTAGGTGCCGGTTCCATCTGGCTGACTTACAATGCGATGGAAGAAGTAAACCGGCCGGAAGGCGATGAAGCCTGGAAATTCTACGACAGTTCGCTTAAAATTGCGTGGAAAACCGGAACGAGTTTCGGGAACCGTGACGCTTGGGCCATTGGAACGAATTCAAAATATGTGGTTGGCGTTTGGGTGGGTAATGCTACGGGAGAAGGCCGGCCAAGTTTAACAGGAGTGACAAGTGCGGCTCCGGTTTTGTTTGATGTTTTTAATCTGCTGCCGAAAGCGAAATGGTTTGACATGCCTTATAATGATTTGGCGGAAGTAGAGGTTTGTAAATTAAGCGGTCATTTGGCCAAAGAGGAATGCCCTAAAATCAAACAGTTTGTTTCGTTGAAAGGGAGGTCGACGACCGTTTGCCCGTATCACAAAACGATTCATTTGGACAGATCGGAGCAGTTTCGCGTAAACAGCAGTTGTGAAGACGTGGAAAATATTGTGGCGCGCAGTTGGTTTATTTTGCCTCCGGTGATGGAATGGTATTACAAAAACCAGCATATTGAGTACCGGAATCTGCCGCCTTTCCGGAGTGATTGTCAGGCTTCGCAAACGGCGTACATGGATTTTATTTATCCGAAGGCAAATGCTAAAATTTACCTCACGAAAAACTTTAACAGTGAGATTCAGCCGGTGGTGTTGAAAGTGGCGCATTCGCAACGGGATGCAGCGCTTTTCTGGTATGTGGATGAGGTATTTGTGGGTAAAACAAAAACCTTTCATGAAATGCCGGTAAAAGCGACAACAGGAACCCATTATATTACCGTGGTGGATGAGTTTGGGAACGAAATCCGGAGAAAAGTACAACTGGTCATGGAATAGAATAAGTACTGTGCTGCGCTATAGATTGAAAAACTTCTTTAAGGCGTTGTAGCCCTAGCCCCGATGGGAGCGGCATCCTTTTTTGCTTAAAAAGACGTGATTTTAAAGTGTTCGTTCTGCAAAAAAGATACAGCGGACAGCGGGTTAAAGCTCCAAAATCAATTTAAAAGTATTGCATTGACTATCCGGTTTTTTGTGTTGGCCATGAATTGCAAGAATTAGCACAAATTAATTCGTGATAATTCGGGTAATTCGTGGTAAATTTTAAGAACGATAAAAAAAAACATAAAAAAACCGCCTCATTTCACAACGGGCGGTTCTAGGTTTATTTAATTTCATTGCCTTCTTTGTCGAAGAAATGATATTCCAAATACGTGTAAGCGTCACGAGGTATGATTTTCACCCATTTCTTATACTCAAAAAACCATTTTGAGCGTAAGGATGGAAAACCTTTGGTAAGGTAAGCGGCCACAAAAGGGTGTGCGTTTAACACGACTTTTTTGTGATCGCGGATAATTCTTTCAAGATCAGCCGCTATTTTATCAACAATCAGGATTGGAGCTTCGATTTCCCCTTTTTCGTTAGGGTCTTCTTCTCTGGTTTTGATATTTACTTCCGGTCTGACTCTTTGTCTAGTAATTTGAATCAATCCAAATTTGCTAGGAGGCAAGATCTTGTGTTTCGCCTTGTCGTCACTCATTTCCTCTTTCAGAAAATCGTAAAGGGTTTTACGGTTCTCCGGATTTTGCATATCGATGAAATCGACTACGATAATGCCGCCCATGTCGCGAAGTCGTAACTGACGGGCAATTTCTGCCGCGGCAATCATGTTGACTTCCAAAGCGGTGTCTTCCTGGTTGGTGGCTTTGTTGGATCGGTTACCGCTGTTAACGTCGATAACGTGTAAAGCTTCCGTGTGTTCGATGATTAAATAAGCTCCTTTGCTCATCGAAACTGTTTTCCCGAAAGACGTTTTGATTTGTCGTTCAATGTGATATTTCTCAAAAAGAGGAAGTTCCTTCGACTGGTAATGTTTGACGATATTGACTTTTGAAGGAGCTATCTCTTGCAAATACTCCTTGGTTTGATAATACAAATCCTCATCATCCACGTGGATACCGGTAAAAGTATCGTTGAATACATCGCGTAATATCGAAGAAGCTTTGTTAACTTCTCCCAATATTTTCGACGGGTGATGAGCGGTTGGTATCCGTTTGCACATTGCCGACCACTTGTCGAGCAAATTCTGCAAGTCTCTGTCCAGTTCGGCTACTTTTTTGCCTTCGGCTACTGTACGGACAATAACGCCGAATCCTTTGGGTTTGATGGATTGAACCAGGCGTTTTAATCGGTCTTTTTCTTCTTTGGATTCGATTTTCTGAGAAACCGAAACCCGGTCGGAAAAAGGGACTAAAACCACATATCTTCCCGCCAAGGACAATTCCGAACTGATTCGGGGGCCTTTGGTGGAAATGGGTTCTTTTACCACCTGAACCAAAATCGACTGATTGGCGCTCAGCACGTCGCTGATGGCACCATCTTTGTTGATCTCGGGTTCAAAAGGAAAATTTTTGAGAGTGAAATCTTTTAATTTACCTGCGCTTACAAGTTTTATGAATTTCATCATCGAAGAAAGGTTAGGACCCAAATCGTGATAGTGCAGAAACGCATCTTTCTCGAAACCTACGTTTACAAACGCAGCGTTAAGTCCCGGCACCGGTTTGCGGATTTTGGCAATAAAAATATCACCTACTGAAAATCCGGTTTTGTCCTCGCCGCCTTCTTCTTTGTGTAATTCAATTAGTTTTCCATCTTTTAATAAGGCAAAATCTACAGCTTCTGAACTGGAACGAATGATTAATTCTTTGTTCATGCGGTACATTTTTATCCATACGTTTAAGTGAAAAGTGAAAAGTAAAAAGTGAAAAGGCGCTCTTTTAAGAAAGTTTCCTTATCCCTCATTCCTTATCCCTTGTTCCTAAATTGTACAGATGGATTAAACATTTTTTACAGGTAGTTTTTACCCGATGGAAT
Organism: Flavobacterium suncheonense GH29-5 = DSM 17707; assembly: GCF_000430025.1. GTDB lineage: Bacteria > Bacteroidota > Bacteroidia > Flavobacteriales > Flavobacteriaceae > Flavobacterium > Flavobacterium suncheonense. The sequence goes on along the minus strand of NZ_AUCZ01000008.1, from coordinate 134,235 downwards.
TTCAGTTTTCTGAAAACGGCCTACTGCGACTGTTTGCGGTTTACTGATTTTCCGTTGTCAATGAACTTTTAGTTTAAAAAGAAAAAAGTAGCTTTAGACTACTTTTTCTTTTTATGGCGGTTAGCTCTCGCTCTTTTTTTACGTTTGTGCGTCGCTACCTTATGTCTTTTTCTTTTTTTACCACTTGGCATAGTGTACGTGTTTAGTGATTAATAAATAATTATTTTACTTCCGTGTTAGTTTTTACTCCGTCAACAAAGATTTTTGCCGGTTTGAAAGCAGGAATGTTGTGCGCCGGAATTTTGATGGTAGTATTTTTAGAAATGTTTCTTCCTGTTTTCTCTGCTCTTGTTTTGATGATAAAACTTCCGAAACCTCTTAAATATACATTGTCTCCAGTTTCTAATGAGCTTTTTACTTCGTCCATAAAAGACTCAACTGTTGCCTGTACGTCTCCCTTTTCTAAGCCTAATTTCTCTGAAATTTTAGCTACGATGTCTGCTTTCGTCATTTTCTTTCTTTTTATTTTAGAATAATGTGTATTATTTTTTGAGTGTGCAAATATAGCAATTAAAAAAACAAATTTTCAAGCTAATTGATTAAAATTTAGCCACATAAAGTTTTATTTTTGTTTTCCAATTTTTTTAACATGAATTTTTCTAACTCGTTAATCCAATGGTATTTACAAAACAAACGCGACTTACCTTGGCGCAAAACGAACCATCCTTACCATATTTGGCTGTCGGAAATTATGCTGCAACAAACGCGTGTAGCGCAGGGAATGCCGTATTATTTTGCCTTTACCGAAGCGTTTCCCACGGTTGCCGATCTGGCCAAATCTGACGAAGAAACCGTGTTGAAATTGTGGCAGGGTCTGGGCTATTATTCCCGTGCCCGAAACCTGCACGCCACCGCTAAATATATTGCCTTTGAAAATAACGGAAAATTCCCCGACAGTTATAAGGCGCTCAAAACCTTAAAAGGAGTAGGCGATTATACTGCGGCGGCCATTGCTTCCATTGCCTTCGGGGAACCGGTTCCGGTGGTGGATGGTAATGTGTATCGTGTGCTGTCGCGCTATTTCGGAATAGATACGGATATTACTTCTCCCAAAGCCAAGAAAGAATTTTTTGCCTTGGCCGATTCGCTGTTGCCCAAAGACAAAGCCGCGGATTTCAATCAGGCGCTGATGGAGTTTGGGGCGTTGCAGTGTGTTCCGAAAAATCCGGACTGCGGTGTTTGTATTTTCAAAGACAGTTGTGTGGCGCTGCAGCAGAAAAAAGTCGATGTGCTTCCTGTAAAGTTAAAAAAAAACAAAGTAGTGTCGCGTTATTTCAATTACCTTATAATAAAAGACGGAAACGGGAATTCGGTGGTGCAGAAGCGTACGGCGAAAGGAATCTGGCATAATTTATACGAATTTCCGTTGTTGGAAACAAGTGCAGCCACCGATTACGATACCGCCTATTCACTGGTTGAACAATACGATTTCGGATTTAAAATTCTGAACATCAAACCGCTGCATCATGAAGTAATCGTTCACAAACTTTCACATCAGCACCTGAACATCCGCTTTTGGGAAGTGGAAACCGCAGAAAAAATTGCGGAAGCCCTGTCTCCCAAGACAATTATGAATTATCCTTTTCCGATCGTGCTGCATAATTTTATGGAACGACTTTGGCAAAATGAGCAGAAAAGTAGTATATTTGAGATGAACTAAAAGATACAAGCCATGAACGGTACATTAAACAAGGTGATTTTAATCGGACATTTAGGGGATGATGTTAAAATGCACTATTTTGAAGGAGGAAACTGCATTGGACGGTTTCCGCTGGCGACAAACGAAATTTACATCAATAAAACTACCGGTGAGAAAATCACGTCTACCGAATGGCATAACTTAGTGGTGCGCAACAAAGCGGCCGAAATCTGCGAAAAATACCTGTCCAAAGGCGATAAGATTTACGTCGAAGGCCGAATCAAATCGCGCCAGTGGCAGACAGAGGAGGGCGTTACCAAATACACCACCGAAATTCAGGTAACCGAATTCACGTTCCTGAACACCAAAAAAGAATTTGAACAGAAACAGGGAGGTTACAATCCTCAGGGCGGCGATGCGTCCCGCGGCACTTCGTATGATTCACCGCCTACGGCATTAGAAGGAGACGATTTGCCTTTTTAATCGTCAGGTTTTCAAATAATTTTTCCGAAACTGCGTTACACCTTGTATCTTTACGCCCAATTATGCGTAAGGCTTTTTTATGATGAAATTTAACAAGATACTTTTTGCAGCCGGGCTTGCATTTTTGTTTGTAATGGCAAGTTGTAATGGCGATACGGTTCCGAAGCCCAAAGGACAGTTGCGCTTGGATTATCCGACCGCGAAATACAGCCCGGTTCCCAATGTGCCATCTAATTGTTCGTTTGCCTTTGAGGTTAATGAAAGCGTCAAAGTAAAAACAAAACAGGACTGTTCCATGGAAATCGAATATCCGAAAATGAAAGCCACCATTTACCTGAACTATAAACCCGTTAACGGAAACATCGAACAGTTGTTGCGCGACGCTCAGAAATTAACCTACGAACACGTAGTAAAAGCAGACGATATCGCCGAACAGCCGTTTCTCAATCCGGGAAGTAAGGTGTATGGGATGTTTTATCAGGTAGGAGGGAATGCGGCCACCAATGCGCAGTTTTACGTAACGGACAGTACCAGACATTTTCTGGTGGGATCGGTGTATTTTTATGCCAAACCGAATTACGATTCGATTTTACCGGCCGCGGCTTACATCAAAAACGACATGCGGAAGATTATGGAAACGGTTAGATGGAAATAAGATAAAAAAGAAAAGGAACTCATTTGGGTTCCTTTTTTATTCTGGGACAGCAAACCCGATAGCTCGGATATGTCAACAGTTCGATAGCTCGGATTTGCAATCCATGCCCACAAAGTATTTCAAAAAAAATCCTAACCGTAAAAAGTTAGGATTTTCATTTATAAAAAAAGCTCTACTTTTACCTTACGTTCTTACACAAAAGACATCTATTCTTTCGGAATGCTCGTGCCAAACAGGCATGGCAATAGTAATAGCTACCGTTACGGGTTTAATGGCAAAGAAAAAGACGATGAATTAAAGGGTGATGGCAACAGTATTAATTATGAAGCTCGAATGCAAGATACACGAGTTGGAAGATTTTTATCGATTGACCCATTGGCAAAACAGTTTCCATCACTAACACCTTATCAATTTGCGTCTAATAATCCTGTGAGCAATGTTGACTTAGATGGACTTGAGGGAGTTTCATATAGAGTTGTAAGGATTGATGAAAAGACTGGAAAGAAAATTCCAATCAAGAGGATTGTTGAAGCCGATATTCATATTGCAGTTAATAGTACTGGCACTTGTGGAGCTTATACACCCCAAGAAAAAGAAACATTAATTTTGGAAAATGCCAAAAAATATAACGAACATGGATATTCGGATGAAGATGGATTAACTGTTGAGTTTAAATTTAATTATATAGAATTCAATCCTGAAGGTCAAGATTCAAAAGATTATTCAATAGAATTGTTTAATGAAAAGGTACCTACACTTTATACAAAAAATATTGTTGGAGGAAATTTTGAAACAAGAAAAGGTGTGGCTATGTGGAAGGAAAAAATAAACCCACGAGGGTTACAATTTCAGTCATCAATTAGAATTAATCCAGATAGAGGTCCTTATCCTTTTGGTTATGCAGAATCTCATGAAATTGCACATTTTCTTTTAATGGGTGAAGGATTTACTACACAAGCACCCCGATGGCGCGGATATGTCCACACAACGATAGCGCGGAAATCCTTTCCGTGCCCACAAAGTAAGTAAAAACAAAAAATCCTAACCGTAAAAAGTTAGGATTTTTCATTTATAAAAAAGCCCTACTTTTACCTTACGTTCTTACACAAAAAACATCTATTCTTTCGGAAGCCTCATTCCTAATCGTCATGGCACTAATATCGCTAATGGTTACCGTTACGGCTTCCAAGGTCAGGAAATGGACAACGAGATTAAGGGAGAAGGAAATTCGTTGAATTATACCTTTAGGATGCACGACCCACGAGTTGGTAGATTTTTTGCGATTGACCCATTATCAAATGAGTACCCATTCTATTCACCATATCAATTTAATGGAAACTCACCTATAATGTCTGTTGAACTTGAAGGATTAGAACCTAGTGTAGACCCTAATCAAAACCAACAAAAAAATACTGATACATGGACTAATAGAGATGGTAGTACAAATACAAATTTAGATGAAGTTGTAATTACTGTACAACCTAAAGCTGAATCAACATCTAAAAAGGTAAATACTTGGGTTGACAAGAATATAGGTCAACCTGCTAGGTCAGTAGCTGGAAAAATCAATAATTATGTAGATAAAAATATAGGTCAACCTGCAAGAGATTTTGTTAAACCTGCAGGACAATGGACGAGTGACTATAGCAGTGCTCATACAAGCATAGGTGCTGGTGATATATGGAGAAAACATATGGGTCCAGTTGAAGATTTATATAAAATTGGTTTTGGGCCAACAGGTGTTGGACTAGTTGGTATAAGAACAACTTCAGCTAGAAAAGTTATTCTCAATACAATTGAACATGCTGATGAGGTAGTTTCGCAAGGTCAAGGCTATATTTGGAATCTTGGTCAGGCGGTTATCACTAAAGCACATCACAATTGGAATAAAATATTTGGGAATCAAGCTATTTCGCTTACAGATGTTGAACCCTTTATAAAAAAGGCTGTTGAAAAAGGTACTTGGGAAGTAACAGGTATAATAAGAGGTAGAAAAGGTGTGATAATAGGTGATAAACTTGAATTGTTGCAAGAAATTGAGGGGCACCAAATTTGGGTAGGGGGAATGAAAGAACATTCTACTGGTAAAATTTATATTAATAATGCCGCAGTAAAATAACGAATATGGATATGTTTGACAAAGCAGAAGATTTTTTTGATAAAGGAGACTTCTTAGCGTCTTTTAATCATTTTAAATCTATCACGGAGAATGATAAGTTTGATAATTTGGAAAAAGCAGATGCTTTTAACATGATGGGTGTAATTATATTGTTTGACCCAATGATTGATATTGAAGATGAAACAGGTTTGAAATACTTTAGAAAGGCACTTGAATTAGACGATGAAAATGTTGGAGCACTTTTAAATGTTATAGAGAATTTTGGTTTATCGGTTAATAATCATAAAGATGTTATTCTTTTTGATTTTGCAATTGGTCAATTAAAAAAAATAAATTACGATTTCAATGAAGATGAAAAAAACACAATTTCTGATAAAGAAAAATATAAAAAATTTATTTTAGATGGTAATGGGTAATGTAGGTAATGTACCCGATAGCGCGGATTTGCAATCCGTGCCCACAAAGTATTTCAAAAAAAATCCTAACCGTAAAAAGTTAGGATTTTTCATTTATAAAAAAGCCCTACTTTTACCTTACGTTCTTACACAAAAGACATCTATTCTTTCGGAAGCTTGGTTCCAAATAGGCACGGTAGCTCAGGTTCATACCGTTACGGGTTTAACGGTAAGGAAAATGATAATGAAATAATGGGCGAAGGAAATTTTGAAGATTATGGAATGAGAATGTACAATACTAGAATTGGAAGGTTTTTTAATGTTGACCCCTTAACAAAAAAATTCCCTGAATTGTCGCCATATCAATTTTCAAGCAACACCCCCATATGGGCAATTGATTTGGATGGTTTAGAAGCTTATTTTAGTAATGAGGGGGTATTTCAAAAATGGGGGGATGATAAATCGAAAACAGCACCAGTAATAATTGTTGAAACAAATCAAACCTTAGATTTAAATGTTACCGAATTTCTTGACAGAGCCCATTGGATATTTGGGGAAGGAAGAGGTGAATTTGCAGATGATTACGCTCATACAATTCAAAATATTAAAGATTGGGGGACATGGGGACAAGGATACAAAAAAGAAGCAGATATGTATAAAAGTATGACCGACGGTACTTATTCTGGTAAAGATGATTTTTTCTCTGGTAATACTGGTTACACAACTTATGACGATTTTGCAAATGCAAGAGTTGATTTAAATAATTTGAATAAACTTAAAAAGGCAAATGTTGTTATAAAAGCAGTAATTGACCAAAAAACTGGAAAAACAAAAGATGAAACACCTAATGCCACTCAATGGCTTGGTTATCCAAATAAATTGTCCAAAAAACAAAAAGAGAAAGGTGAAACTGAGACCGCTGCTGACAAATCATATAAAAGAACGGTAAATAAATATGGCAAAGAGAAAGTTCTGAGAAGAGATGGAGCGTCATCAGGAAGAAGTCATATATTTTATGATACTCGTCCAGCTGAAAGAGTTAAGCAGTTAGAAAAGAAAAAACAACAAAAAAAATAGAATGTATAAATTTTTAATTTTAGTTTTAGTTTCATGTTTTTTTGAACAATCATATTATTGTTTAGAAGAAGGTGTTGAAGAAATAATTTCTAATAACATTGAAACTAAGCCTTTAAAGTATAAATCTTTGAGGTATAATAAAAAACAAGTTTATTTTGTAGATAGTACAATAAAATTAACTCTATCAAATAAAGATTCATTTTTTAAATTTTCAAAAAACAATAAGAAAATTTCTATAGCACAAAAAACAAAAGACAAAAGCAATATTTTTTTAAATCTTGTATAATCGCGAAAATGAATTGTCCAAAAATTTAAAATGAATCGTCCAATTTTTGACAAATATATACAAGTTTAAAGACTCTTTAAACCTTGTTTGAAAACTATTAAAAAACCGCATAATTACTGATGTTTTATGCGGTTTTTGTTTGGATAAGTCATTGACTTTTACTGTCTTTACTTAGTAATTATTAAGAGTTGACGTTCAAATTAAACTTAACGGATTTTCCGTTTAAGAGTTCTTTAGTGTTATCAATATTATTCTCGTATATATGCACATTACCGAGGAACAATGTTATACTCTTCAATTTAGCATCAATCTGCTTGCTTATAAGGTACAAATGATAAATATCTGAAGGCAATCCTAAATTTGCATCAGAACTCCTCTGATATGCGCTCAAAATAAGCTTACCGTTATCAATTTGGAATTGTATTAGGCTTAAACAGGGCTGTTGATTGGTTTCTGTGTTGTTTGACCCCAAGAATAGTACGTAATTTTTTGAGTTTCTTTTCTCCCGGTTAATCTTTTCGATAAGCTTTGGCAATTGCTCAAAGTAAGTAGGATAGCTGTTAACCAAAATAGGACCGCAGTAATCCCACCACGATACGCCGATTTCTCGATATGCTTCCGTTGAGCGTTCACCGGCCATGAACAAGTTGAGTTCGTCCTTTAACTTCTTTTTTGCTACAGCATGCCCCTCAAACAACTCCAACAAGTCTATTGGCTTTAAATGCAATTGCTGATTTAATAAATAGGTAATTGCCCCTTTTTTATTGTTCTGAACTTTCCCTTTAGTCAGAATCTTGTTTAAAATTTCGTGAATTTTGTTCATTTTTTGATTGATGATTGATTATTAAAAAATTGATGATTACCTTTGACGCTCCTACGCTAAACAAGAAAGCCCACAAGCACTGAAAGACTTATGTCCTCCAGTAGCCTGTGGGCTCTTTGGTTAAATTAGCGTAGGAAACTTATTTAATACTGGAGGACTCTTTTTAACTCTATCCTCCAAATAGTTTATCTGTTTAGAAAATCGGCAATTTCCTGATCGGTCATAATTGAAGCTCTACAGTGGCCTCCTTTACGCCACTTGGTAAAGTCAACCACATCTATTACAATACTGATTAGCCAACCAAACCATGTGAGCGATCTTTCGAGACGTTTTTTGCCAAAGCAGCTCGAAAGTGTTTCGCCAAACACCCCAAATTGGTAGCCATTTTTGGAAAGGGCGACGTTCCAAAAATCTGCAAAAAGATAGTTTCCGAAAACGTCAACTTTAAAGGCTTTCATAAACTTGCGGCGGGAGGTCACTTTGTACCATTTGCGATTTTTTACCCCCACAAACAACACAACAAAACCCTCAACAAGATATACGACAACAAAAAGAAATAGCGCTAAAAAAGCCAATATAAATCCCATAGCTATAACAAACTTGCATTCGTAAAAATGTTGTCTACATCGGTTACTGAAAGCCCTAACATTCCGGACAGACTAATGAGCAATGGGCTGTAGCGTTCAAACGTAACTGCGTAATCCCACGCGATTTCCGCTATCTTTCTGTCAGGTTCAGGCAAAGATTGTATTGCATTTTCAATATCAGAAAATGGAATACCTTGCAGGGCTAATTGCGTGCGTAACTGTCGCTGTGAAACAATCTGTGGAACGTCTTTACGATTGTACTCGGTAATTTCTTCCGGTGTTGCGCTTTCATAGTAATTTGTTCCGTTCCATTTGGGTTTTATAAAATCTCCTGTGTATTGAGACGCTAAAACCCATTCACGAACTAACGCGCCGTTTATGATTTTATCTGCATTTTCTTCTAACCATTCGGCCGAATATGTTTGCGCCGGTATATTGTCTATGATTCTCGTGTAATTCATTACAATAGTTCTTTAAATTTTAAATGGATCTGAGTCCAAGCTGTTCCTGAACCTGTATCTGAAATAAAAATACTTATACGGTCATTTTTATTTATTGTAACTCCTGTGGATAAATTGGATTCATTAATACTCTGTGTTCCTGAAACTGAACGATAGAAAAATTCAACAGCTGAACCTCCCCCAAACGCAGTCTTCCATATTGAAATTTGAAAAGCATTTGTATCATTCCAATCCATAAAAATATCTTTTAACTCCATTTTAAAAGGAGCAACAAAATGTGAATTAGCACCGGACGGCCCCAAAAGCAAGTGATTGGTTTGACCTGTGTCAGATGTAAACGGTCCACTTAATGAAATACTGTTTTTAGCCATAAAGTTACCAGTAGCACTTCTATTTATTGAAGTTCTCGAAATAGGGAAGTAAAAATCCTGTAACGTTTTTTCAGATAATTTTGAGCTTGAAACAAATTCAAATCTTCCTTGTGAATAGTGAAATTTTGCGCTTTCTCCAGGTTGCAATATCAAGTCTAAGCCGCTGAAAAACCAAAATTTCTTATAATTAGAACCGGACAATGTTGTATCCTGATGCTTAATTGTAAGAGGTGATGCCAACTCATTTTTAATAGTGTACTTCTTCCCGGGATAAACATTAGGATTTCCGGCGGACACGCTTATCGCTTTAATCATTCCGGTATCTGCGCTCCATATTCTGTTGTAGGAAGCTTCGGTACCGCTTAGATATTCGAAGGATCCGAGAGAATAAATAGCGTCACCGTTTTCGGCTTTCGTTTTGTAGTTGGTCCCGAGTACTGGCGGGATTTCTTCACCAACCAACGAATCGGTAACCAAGTACATCGCATAGAACAACGTATCGGCAGGAACGGGAGGAACTTCCGGGTTAGCACTTTCCGTACCGTTAATCATTTCGATTGTATTATCTGAATTTGCAACAAAGAGCACGAATTTTTTTAGCCCAGACGAGGCCAGTGTAATCACATGCTCTACTGCTGCCGGGTTGGTATAATTCACGCCTTTAATTTTCCATTCCTGATTCGCGGGAGCGGAAAAATCCGTGCCGTCAAGTTCCGGAGCCAAATAGGTTATGAATTCCGTAAAAGCAGGGTTGGATGATAAATCATTAATCGCCTCAACCATCTGATTAAGCTCCGCCGCAAACAAATAGTGCTTCGTTGGCTTGCCCGCAATGGCCGCCAACTTTTCAGCGCTGTCTTCTTTTAATTCAATGCTTAACATACTATACCGGTGGCTGTGCCAATACTCTTAGTTGTTTATAATACTCCGTTATAAATGCTCCAATGTTCGCATTTGGCAAATTGTACAAGGTTCCGTCAACTGTCATGCATTTGACATCCCCGACCGGAGGCTCGTTGGCAATTGCTGTATAAAACAATCGGCTAACATCGTCCATAGGGAAGTCTGTTGAATCATAGGTAAACGACCCAGTGTTTATTTCTGAAATCTTAGCCGCATTTTCTCGAAGCGTAGTTTCAACTTCAAACTCGGCCTCAAATGCGTTCATTTCACCGGAAGTTCTTTCAACTAATTCACCACCCTCTATTTTCCAAGGACATACACCATATATGTACTCCGGGATATAATCTTCGCCAACAATCAACGGGTTGCCATATTCACCCATTTCTGTTAATTCAATTATATCTTTTGCCCATTCGTGCCAGGTTATAAATGGCTTTTGCGGCTGCTCAATTGCTTTGAAAAATTTCATACCTAATTCTTTATTAAAATATAATGAAGCTTTATGTTTCGGACGCCCGTGTTATCAAATGCAATACCCATGAATTCAAACGATGATGATGTTTTGGCGGCGGTAGCGTAGGCCATTATATCCTGACCTCGTGAACCAATAGGATTAAACGACTCAATTTCAATTAAAACTTTATAATCGGATGTACCAACATCAGGAAAAGTTATAACTGCTGTTGTATTACTGGGATATGCTCCTAAATTCGCAGTTTTAGACGCCAAAATATTAGGAATAATTGGCTTGTTTTTCAAATAAGCATCCGACAACGGGTTTTCAACATCCCAGTCCGTTTGAACATTTTTCTGCGCTCCAGTTTCAATACCCATTAGTTTCGCAAGTAGAGCAGCTGTGAAATTATTATCAGTGTGAACATAGTTTGCATCAAACACCGGATAAACCCTTGTAAAACTACTAAGTGCCGTACCTTCCGTTTCATGAACTACTGCCGATGTGTATCTGAATACTGGCTGGTTCGATCCGTTTTTAAATGCCAAGTTTTCAATGGCGATATCCTTCTTGATCTTTGTGGTTAAATCGCCTGGCGTTTCCTCAAATCGGCAAAGTTCCCCGTCAATATACATATACCCGGATGTAATATTTGTACCCGAAATTGTACACCCTGAAATGATATAGTTTCCGGTATCAGGAACATTACAAAAGCTTACGAAAGCTTTCAGAATATGAAAGTAAGCTTCCTGCATTTTTCGGAGTGTGAACTGCTTGAAACGGTAGCCTCCTGTTTTTGTAAAATCAATTAAATTCATGGTGTGTAAGTTTGTATTGTGTATTTTTTTCCTGCGTAACGGTAACTATCAACCAAAGCCCTTAGCTTAATTTCTTCAAAAGAAATCGTGTCCGGCATAAAGATGATCCAACTGTATGAAACATAACTTTCATTATCGGCATCCAAAAAAACATCATCTTCGTTATCATCGCCGTCATCTTCTAAAAAGCTAACTTCAGTTTCCTCGTTTTGGTAGATGTAAAGCTTTTCAACATCCGGTAAGTCGTCTATGTAAATAAGCTTTGTTGCCTCGTGGTTTTGGGTGTCGTACCCCGTAACCTGGTAATATTCATTCAGCAACTTTTCCAAATAGATCGTACGACCGTCATGCTGAATTTTGTACAATGTATCATCGTGCAGCTTCACCAATGGCGTAACAAAACTTCTAAGCAAAGCCAAATGCTTTACCTTTCGCAAAAAAGTAGGCATTAGCTGCTCAACCAGTATTGAAAAATCAGCTGTTGACCAAAACATTAGGCAGATAGTTTATAGTTAAATTTTCCGGTAAAATCTTAAAATAACCAGCATTTGAAGTTTGCCATTCTCCAACGTCAATAAACGGTAAACTCGCATATTTCCATTGTAACAAATCAACAACCGGTAGTTTTACACCTTCCGCTTTGCTTATTTCAGCTCGGAAGTAATCCTTAACAAACGCTCCGTTAAACTCAAGGTTCGCCAAATAGTTATCGATGGCGTCCTTAACCGGGTAAACCTCCTCGGACGTGTTTAAAAGTTGCCCGGTACCCATGTCGATAATCATGGGGTCAACATAAACGGTTAAATTAACCTTAAGCAAATCGGCCGTTTCGTTAATCAATCTGATTTTTACACCTGGTACTTTGATTTGTCGCAGGTAGGAAAGCACTCTTGTTTTTTGTGGTTCCGTTACCGGTTCCAACGACCCCGCGTTGTCCGTGGCAATTTTCACAACAAGTTCGCCATCATCCGACTCTAACACCGCACAACGGTCAATTATTTTTCTTTCTTCAGCATCAGTTACACCCGTTAGGTCATAACTGAATGCGCCGTCCTTCCAAACAAGCTCAAGCCCGTCGTGAAAGTTCAAAACCGCCGCTCTGAAATTTGGTAGGTTTTGAGGGCGGGAGTTTTGAGCGTTGCGTTCAACGATTTGCTCATGTGTCCAAATACAAAAAGAGATTATTTCAAAAATTATATTTTCAAGTGACACAAGTGAGAACTCCTGCTCGAAAGAGCTCCCGGGAGTTAATCCGTATAATGTTTGAACATCCGCATTTTGTATAAAGGCGTCTGTCATTTCTTTTTTAATCGTTTTTCTGTCTCGTGCCATAGTTAGAATGAAAATGGGAACTCTCCCGGTAATTCGTATTCATATAATTTTGGAGACAATGCTGTTGCGGGTTTTACTATTGAAAAGAAGTCCACAACATCATAATCTTTTATCTCTGTCTTTTTTAATTGCGTTCCAATACTCAAAGAGTCTGTTACACTTATCTGATTTAAAAAGGACATTAGGATTGCGCTTTCAGCGTCTCCAGTAAGCTCCACGGCTTTATCAATCAAACTTTGTCCTCTTAAAACACTACTCATAATCAGCCTCAATAACTAACGGTTTACCTTCGTATAATTCCAGTTTTTTTACTATCAATCCGTCTTTTGCTAAATGCTCCCTAATTCGGTGACGTGTCCTTAAAAAATCGTTATCCAAAAGCAAATTATCAATTGATGCCCCAAGTGTTGGCATAAAGAAAAAATCTCCAGGATTAGCAATTATGATTGTCGCCTGATTCTGGTTTTTGGTTTCCCCAACAACAATACCCTGGATAATCTTTCCGGAATCATCTCGCACAACATCAATTTTTAAATCAAGTAAAGCTCCATTGTCGCTATTGTCGTTAAGTTGTATCCCAATTTGTTTCATTTAATTGGCATTTAAAATGGAATTAAACTGCGTTTTAATAGTTGTTAATTGCGCTTGAGTTGCCGGATCAATTGTTCCGGTTCCAGCACCAGGCACAATTACCTGTGCTGATTTTACTGTATCAATTAATTGACCAATCAACTGCCCAACGTTCGCTCCGGAGTTTTTTATCGTTACTTTTTTTAAAACAGTATCAATAACAAATTCAAAGTCTTCATTTTTGCATGTTAGTTTATCAATCTCGTTAACCTTAACAACAAATAACCCTGAGAGTTCACCGGTTTGACTTAGAACCAAAACATCACTTCCAACTTTTGGCGTTAGTAAAATTCCATTTTCAGGATCCAACGTCGCCATTAGCCTTACATCAGACAATACCAACCCCCCTGAAAGTTTTACTGAACAAAAATTACCGGTCACAGAAACAACTTCCGCGGCAATCGGCAAATTTGGATTAGCCGCTACCAATTCTTTCAGTTTTGCTCTTATTTGTGCTTTCTTGTCTTTCATTAGGTACTCAATTTAACTCCGAGCTGCACGGTGCGTTTTCCTCCGGAACTGCTTATGGACGTTTTTACACTTACTACATAATATTTACCTGTTTTTTCAGGATAATCCCTGTCATAAATCTTAGCGCTATACGTTGGTTTTACCATTGGTATTAACCAACTTTCCAAACTCCCCTCGTAACCGTCTGCACTTCTTTTAATGAGTTCCGCATCAGCAATTCGTTTTAATTCGCCTTGGGCTATTGCCCCAACTTTTAAAGTAACTTTATCACCTCCAGTGGTTCCATTTGTATAGCTTTGAACTTTCCCATTCTTATCTACACTCTCGACCGTTACTTCAACTTTACGGTCAATTGCTTTTTTATACTCTAAAGAGGCACTTTCAATATTATGTTGATAACTATAAATTACATCACCACCTTTCTCAACATACGGGGGGTGTATGTGAAGTTCTTTTTTTGTTGTGTCGAAAAAAATATTAGCTTTAGTTTCTTCAGCTATTTTTTTCAAAACATCATAACCTGTAGCCTTATGAATTACAAACTTTTCATAAGCAATATCAAAATCACAAACAACTTTGAATCCTGGATTTATCGCCTTAACAATGTATTCCGCTATTTTCTTTACCGATGTAGGTTTCAACTCCACATCCTTGACGGCTTTTCTGAACAAAAACAAAGCATCCTCACAAACGATTCGGATTGTGCTGTTATTGGTTTGAACCTCTGTTATATATCCTTCAAACTCCGTTTCAAGTTTCTTGTCATAACCGGCTTTTATGGTAACTTCCGTACCACGACCAATTTTATTTTCAAGACTTAAAACCTGATTGTTTACGGCATCCGGAATACTAATGAAAGCGATGTCCGCCAAATTATCCACCGAACATTCAACTTCAATCGTTTCAACAGTTTTAAGACTGTACGTTTCTCCCTTTTCATTTTTGAATTTTATGTCCCAAATAATATTGTACATGCTCTTATTTTATATCCTCCTCCTTAACCAATAGATTGTAAGCAAAATCACTTTTTACTTTGATGTCGTATGCCTGAACGTTTTCACCTTTGGTAAATGGAAAGCTATAATCGTAAATCACAACTTTTGTAATACCTAACGTTTCCAAAGGAAAACTGTAAACAAAAATTTCTTTCCTGTGCTTTAAAAACTCAAACAGGCGGGACATCATTTCAACCGGGTAACAATCCTGTGGCTGTCCTTTCATCATTGAGCCAATCAAAGCTCCAGTAATTGAAATTTCAAAATCCTTCTGGCTCCACCGTTCCTTAACCGTTCCAATCATGTTATCCTGTTTAGCAACATTACGCTCAACAACGTTGTTCCCGGAGCTTATTGAAAGCATTGGTTCAAAAGGAAAAGTCCACTTTTCACCATTCTCTGTAAAACTGAAGGATAACGGAAAAAACTGTTGCTCTTCCGATATTGGAGCTGACGCCATCCACGGATTAAAAGACTGATCATATTTCGCTTGTGCTATCACAGTTTCATTTTTAACCGGTAAAAAAGGAATTGCCGGGAGCACTCTCTTTGAGAGTTCGTTCTGAACCAAATTTAAACGCTGAATTTCGCCAACCTTGTTAGCGCCCATCAGCGAAGCAAATAGTATGTCTGTATTGTCTAACATTATCCTGCTGTTGTTGTGGCCGATGCCAATAATCGCAATAAAGCATCTTCTGTTTGTTCAGTCATCTGATTAGCAGAATCTTTAAAATCTTTACCGCTTATGTTTAGAACCCCGATTAAATCTTTAAGGTTAATCGTGATGTAATTATGTTTTGTTCCTCCGGTAGCCACCGCTTCATTGGTTTTTTTTCCTTTGTCTGAGCCTCCGGCGTCCCCATTGCCTCCCGGAGCGTTTGGATCAACTCCCGGAACACCAGGAGCGGAAATACCATCAGAAGAAGCCTCTTTTTTGTCCTTTTTCCATTTCACGGAATTGAACGCCTTTGAAAACTCGTCTTTTGCTTTAAGTGCCGTTTCTCCGGCTTTTTTATATCCGGCTTTTATACTTTCCTTGCGCTGCTCAACATCGGCGTTTAGCTGATTAATCATGGCTTGGTTTTGGTTTTTATCACCCATTCCAACCGCATTCTTAAACTTATACCACGCAATCTGAATTTTATTAACACCAATCATTATACCGTTAACCAACGTATTGAACTGCGCTTTTGCCAATTCAACGTAAGCCTGAAAAATTAGTTTTGCCCCATTGACAGTATGTTGCCACATTTTACCCCAACCTTCAGTTGCCGAAGCAACCCAAACAATGGCAGCAACAAGAGCGATAACAGCCAACACAACTAACACGATTGGGTTCATGGCCATAACCACATTAAATGCAGCCTGTATTCCGGTCCAAACCGCTGTTGCATTTCCTACAATGCCAGTCCAAAGGGCCTGTAATTTTGTAGCGCTTGTCAAAGTGCTCAACACTGTACCGGCTCCACTGAAAATAGGCATAAGATTAGCAAAGTCTCCGGCTGTTTTTCCTAATACACTTGCATAACCTAAAAGCCCGTTTGTGCCATTGAAAAGCGATATTTTAAAATCGTCAATTTGAGCCTGCAACCTTTTGTTTTTCTCTTCGGGGCTTTCCATTATTTTAGCTGCCTGCTCGTAAGCGGTATTGGTTCCTGTAACGGCACCCGTAAGCCTTTCAAGTTCCGGAATTTGTTCCATCAGCGCTTTTGTTGCACCGTCGGCTCCTTCACCAAGCCAAGCCGAAAGCAAAGCGCTATCTTTCATAGCAGGCTTCAATATTTTTAACCTGTCAGCTAATGACAAGTTTTTGTCCGCTAGTTTAACGGTATCGATACCTAACTTCTGTAATCCCTCCTGATAATCTTTAGGAATATATTTTCCCTGACCCAGTTTAACAAGAACGTTTCGCAATGCAACACCTCCCTCGGAACCTTTTTTACCGGCTTTATCCAAAATTTGAATGGCAGCATTTGTTTCTTCAAAAGAAACGTTAGCCATTTTGGCACCCATACCAGCCTGCTCTAAAGCTCTTTTAATCGTTGGAAGCTCCGCCGAACCTTCGCCGGCAGCTGCAGCCATAACATTCATCATTTTGGCCATTTCTTCAGATGCTTTAATTGGATCATCTGTAGAAACTTGATATTGATTCATTGCAGTTGTCAAAAGCTCGGTTGCTCCAACAATATCGCCGCCCATTAACTTACTTGTCGTAGCGGTCGATTTTCCCATTGCATCTAAAGCTTTAGGTACTTTCGCAATTTCTGGAGTTAATTGCCCTAAAATGAGTTTGTACGATTCTACACCATCAGCAGCAGAACCACCAAATGTTTTGGCACTATTTCGGGCGTATTCCTCAATTTGTTTGATTTTTTCACCTGCAACTCCGGTCATCGCCTGAAGTTCATACATATTTGAACTTAGTTTCATACCAGGCTCATTGATTGATTCGATTCCCTGTGCCGCAGAATTGATATTTTGAATGAACGCATTTAACTTAACACTATCAAGAGACTTTTGAATTTTATCGATACCCGTACCAAATTTATTCTGAAAGTTATTGAACGATGTCAACGCCTTATCAAAATTCTGTTGTACGGTAAGAATGAAATTTAAAGCTTCGGTACTCATTTTGCGGTGTTTTCTAGTTTACGAACATATTCAAGTTCTTTTATTCGCATTGCCCATTCAGTGTCGTCCAGGTCGTCCGGATTTTGGATATGTAAATAATATCGTAATTGGGCGTTTGTAATCCTTACAAAGTCGTTTTTATCGACTTCGGCCGACTCTAAAGCTTTTCCAAGCTTGAAGACATGATACCAAGCATTTCGGTAACATGAGTACTAATTGTCATGAAGTAGGAGTCTTTTGTTATAATCTCCTCATCGCCTCCGATAAAGCAATCTTTTAAAACAGCTTCGTTAAATTGCATAGGATCTTTTGCGCCAATTTGTGAGGCATAAGAATAGCCTTTTCTTGAAAGTGTTTTGAAATAGCCAACTTTGTCGTCGACGGTAATTTTCATCACGTTTCCATGTTGTCTTTTCCAGGCGTCAATTTGCTCCTGGGTTACTTCTTGATTTTTTGCTGGTGTCATATTGTTGTTTTTTAAAACCCCGCCCGAAGGCGAGGCTCATGTTATGCATTGTTTTTCACACCCAAAGCGATAAAAGGAAGGGTAATCTCCATAAACTTATCACCTTGTTTCATTTCTTTGGATGACTCCGTGAATTGAAGTCCTGTAATCCTGTCAGTACGCATTGCATTACCAGTCGATGGATTTCCGTACGAAACAATCGCGTCCAAAGAAAGTCCCATTATACTTCCGTTACCCGCGTCCTCCAATGCGGCAACCTCTGATTGTAGCAGCCCGATTTCACCCTCATAAGAAGCGTTTCCGGTTTGAATAGCTACGGGGTTACGGCCTTTTGCATATAGGGCCTCTTTCTCGGTTTTTTCAGTGTATTTTACTGCACGAATTCGTGTCAGGTCTCGGCCTCCCAATACCAAGGTAATGTCCGCCCATTCGTATTCTCGTGAATTGAAACTCATGTCTTATTAGGAATTAATGGTATAACCAATTGAAAACTCAATGAATCGTCCGTAACCGTGAGGTCTAACTCTTACGCGGCCTTTGATTTTGGAAGTGGTAGCGATAATCTCATTCAAATCTATTTCGCATTGCACTCCTGTATCATTGGCCTGTGTAACATCCGCGGAAATTTCGCCTTTAGCGGTCATTTCCTGCGCAATTACACGTTCAACTTCTGCTTCTAACGCTTTAGCGTATGACGGCTGCATTTTGCCCTCATTGGTTAACGGAACCTGATCCAGTAAGAAGTTGGTTAACGTTGCGTTGGCCAAAGTGTAAGCCTTGTCAATTACACGTCTGCGAGTAATGTAGTGGTAATCGTCTTCCACCGTACAAGCTAAAGGATCGTCTGAAAAATAATATCCGGATTTACCAACGTGCGTGCGTAAAGTGATAAAGCCTTTGTCGTGTAAAGCTTCAACATCATATTGCTCAACCGGAGCGTTTACAATGAAAAACTCCAACGGCTTTAACGCACCATCTTTCACGCGGCCAACATTAACATGCACTTGGTTCTTTGCCAATCTACCGGCCAAAACACCAACGGCAGCGCCTTTTGTTCCCGCAGCATCCGAACGTTTTTCAGTATCTCCAATCATTACCGCAACACGGTTATAAGTGGTTAGTTCAAATCCGGTTAAATCTTGAGCTACTCCTGTAAAGTTATAGCCTTCTAAAATGAAGATGACGGGATGGATTTTTTCAACAGTAAAAGCTTCTGCCATTGCCTGAGCCGCGGCTAAAGTTGCTGGAAAATCTTCACGCAATCCGTCCTCTGTTGTAGTTTCTGCCACCGATGGTGCATACTTCAAAATGATAGCACGAATTCTACGATTTGAAAGATTTAACAGGGTTTCAGAATCATCAATCAACTGATCTAAAGTGCGGGTTTTTGCAACACCATAAATCCAAAGTTCTGTTCCGGTACCGGCTTCGGCATAAAACTCTTTGATGGTTTTATACAGTTCGTAGTTACCAACCGAATTGGTAATACCTAAATTTTCAGCATCTTTCAAAGACTTAATAACGTAGTGTTTGTTAAGTTCAAAAGTTGATGCTACGGCGGTAGCTGATGACACCAACCCAAACACACCATCTGGATTGGTGGCAACTACTCCAAGGTTGCCGTTTTCAAATTGTACGTTTACTCCTGGTAGTGACATTACTCTTGTGGATTAGAACCCCCTGAAGCATCTGAACCGTTTTCATCGGCTTGGTTTTTTGCTTCCATTTGGGTTTGGATTGATGCTAAAATTTCAGGTTTGTTTGCCTTGTCGTTTACTTCAAGTTGATTGTCTTTGGCAAACTGAATCAATTGTGCTTTTGTAAAATCGCTCAATTCGGGTTCGTCGTTACCTTCTACCAATTTTGCGTCAACAGCTAAATGAGCAGGGTTATAAACCGGTTCAACTGATTTATTTTCTAATCCTTTAGCGTGGTTTTTCGCATCGTTTTCATTGTAGAAAGCGGTTTCGTCGCTTGTTACATAAACAACCTCTAAGGTTGGATGTTCTTTCCAGATTTGTTCTGTGTTCATCGTTTGAAATAGTATTTAATTAGATTATAGCCTAAGTACACTAACAGCGCCAGTATCATAAAGCGAAAACAATAAATTTGGAGCTGTTGACAATTGGTCAATTTGTAAATAACGACAGGAGTTTGAGTGGTATGGAGTTCTTTAATATATTTAGACTTCCATTGCGCAAATAATTTCTGAGCTCTTGTCTCGCAGTCAATTTCAATATAGTTGCCCTTTAAATTGACCTTTGGAGGCTTTAAATTCTTTCCGGCATAGCTTTGAATGACTTCTTTAATTTTAGGTTTTCCATTCACACACTCAATAAGTGCCTTGTAACTGGAGCTGTCCTTTTCGATTTGAAAAACAGTATCGTGTACCGTTTCGGTGACCGTTTTTGTAACTTCCGTTTTTGTTTCGACTACTACCGGCTTTGAACTTGTACATCCTACGGCCAGTAGTAACGAAAACAACAGACAGCTAAAAAATAGTTTTGCTTTCATATGTTTAAATAGTGTTTAATTGATTCTTAAATAACCTTTCATGTCTGTTTTTTTACGTGTGCGACGGCACACTTCGTAACCTTCACGGCTACCCTCGTCGTTGGTATTCCCTTCAATGGTGTAAAGTGTGTTACCAACTACTTTTTCAATTATTCCGGTATGGCCTAAACCTTTACCGTAATCCATTATAAAAATGTCTCCAGGCTTCGGATTGGTAACCTGTAAAAGAGGTCGTAAATTCCATTGCTTTAATACGCCTCCGGTTTTTGATAATGGGTTTGCAACCCCTATATTTTTGGCTGCCTGATTAGTACACCAGTAAACAAATGCCATGCACCAGGAGTACCCCTTTGTAAGTCCTACGCTGTTTAAATAAGCTTCTACCGATTTGCCGGCATTGCTGCCTTTCGGGATTTCTTGTACACCAAGTTGGGTCGTGGCCACCTCAAGAGTTTTAGCTGCTAATGTCATGGCTGTTTACCGTTAAGTTGTTTAAATTTTCTTAGCTCGTCTGTTAGCTGTTCAATCTCAACAAGAAGCATGTCGATTTTTTTATCACGTTCCTTAATCTTATTATCCCGCTCCTCAATAGCTTTTATTGCTACTTCTAATCGCCCCCCTAAATCATCAAGAAGACCTTTATAAAATTCCGAAGCTTTGATCTCTGCATCAATCTCAGCGGATTTTGCGCTGGCATTGTCAATTTTGTTTTGCGTTTTTGTTTTTACATAATCCCAAAACTTTGTACCGGCAATACCTAAAAAGGCAAACAGTGACGGATATAGTACTACGCTTAAAAATTCCTGCACTTGTGTAGATTTTTAAAAAAAGCCGTACCGGTTAGTACGGCTTTTTATTAATAATATTGGTAGATTCTAGTAAATCGCTCCAACACCTCTTTGCTCGAATGGTACGGCAATGAAGTAGTGACGATAGTTCAATTTGTTGGTTTGTGTTTCCGGATCGTTTTTCGACTCAACAAAGTATTGTTTTGTCAAACCGGTTTTCTTAGCGATTCCATCTTTCCAGAACACTACGGAAGCTTCACGATCTCCAGCGGCTTTAACAGCTCCAAAAGCTTTCTTAGCTCCAGTGTTATCGAATAAAGGGTTGCCGTTGTACTGGTAAATTTCAAATCCTGCAATTACAGGAGCCGCCATTCCAGTTGTGTAGTTTACCAACTTGTCGCCAAAGTTTTTACGATCTAAAAGTAAATCATTGTAGTGGCGTGTTGACAATACTAATCGTCTGTTTTCAGGCGCAACTTCCGCAGCATCCAAACGATTTTTCAAAGTGATCAAATCGTCATAAATTAAAGTTGGAATACCTCCAACAGCTGTTCCTGTTGCAACAATTACAGGAGTGTTAGTTGTGTCCGCAGCCGGAGCGATTGCGTGAATTGCTTTTTTGTACTTCTTAGAGTTGATTGCTCTAACGTGGCCGCCGGTTGCTGCGTCAATACGTGGATAAGCTGCTCCGATAACTTGATCGTCTGAAAGTGTTGTAACTTTCGTTTGATATTTATCAAGTTGTACGGTTACGTTATCGTCTGTGAACGCTTGTAACGCGATTGGATACGTTGAGTTGTTAATCAATACGTCCGGATTGAAAGACGTGCGAGGAATGTAAATGATATTACTTTCCGATGCGTCTCCGGAGCCTACTTCTAAAACCTGCACATCCAACTCTGGGATGCCGTCAAGCCATGGAGCAACATGGGTGTTACCAAGGTTTTGAATAACCCTGTTTAACCAAACTTCTGGAAAATTTGCTGGCATATTTCTGCTTTTTAGTTAGCGAATAATTTTTTGTACTCTTCCGGTTTGTTTGCTTTGAAAGCTAATTGCTCCTCAGCAGACAATTTTTGGAAATCCTCTTGGTTTTTCACTTCCGGGCTTCCGTCGGTTCCAGATGGGGTGTGGACACCGGCGGAAAAATTTTGTTTTGCCGGGATAGCATTTAGAGCCGTATCCAACGCCTCCTCGGAAGACAATCCTAAGTCAATAAATGACTGCTCTTTGTCTGCTCCAATTTTGCCCTGAGTTACACCCAATTTTACTTTTGCGGTTACACGGGTTTTCTTTTCAGCTTCAGCAGCATCTTTTGCGGTTTTTGCTGCTAATTCCAAAGCATCGTTTTTGGTTTGAAGCTCTTGAACTTTTCCGGCAAGCTCCATGACTCTTGAGTCAAGTTCGCTTTCCTCGACGCCTTCTTTTGGAAGCGCTTTTGTATCATAGCCTAATGCGACCATTGCCGCAAGGCTTAACATGATTTTCTTCATAGTGTTATCAGTGTTTGAATTTAATTCTGGTTGTTTGCCATCGGTAACCGAAAGACATAAGGTTTTAATTTCATCGTCATCCATTACTTTACCATCGGCGCTCATTAAGCGAACTGCATTAGCATTAGAAGGAACCGGAACAATAGATACCTCGGCCAATTCACATTTGGTTAGGAATATTTTGCCATCTATGTAAGTAAGGTTTTCACGGTCTACAATAATTCCCATTGAACAACCGCTTAAATAACCTCTTTCGACTTTTCCTTTGATTTTGGCTGATTGCTCATCTTCAACATCAAAGTCCGGCAACCCTGTTAACAAGGCACCTTCTTTTTTCCAGTCGGTCCATTTTCCTAACACATAATTGTTGTTATTCCAATGATCAGAAAGCATTACAGGATTCTTTGAAAATCGGGTTAAATCAATCCCTTCGGTCAAAATGTAGAACCCGTAAGTGTTAGCAACGGTTTCGTCATTGAATACAAAAGGTTTAATTACGGGTTCAGGCATTTTAATTCTGTTTTTAGTGATGGCTTTCTCGCCTTTAGTGATGACAAAGTTTAGAAGGAAAGAGACCCTAAAAAAATAACTGCAAACCATCTAAACACTTGTGTACAGTGGGTTTACAACTGTGTACAGAACTTAAACAACTTTTTTTTTAGCCTGTTTTTTCAACTCAATTTTGTGTCAAAGAGTTATAAAATGGGTGCACGAAAAAAGGTCGAACAGGAATTCGCAAAAACGTTATTTGTTAATGAAGGATTAACCCAAAAGGAAATCGCTGTACGATTAGATGTTTCTGAAAAAACAGTTGGTACGTGGGTAAAAAAAGGCAATTGGGAGAAATTAAAAACGTCATTGCTTGTTACACGTGACAATCAATTGTCAGAACTATATAAGCAACTGGAAAATGCTACAATGGAAATTAAAACAAGACCAATTGTTCGAGATATACCTGCTGCTTTACTGAAACCAATAAAACTTAAAGATGATAGCGGGTGCGAATATATTGAATACCCAAAATATAACCCTGAAGATTACCCTATAAAAATTGGCAATACTCCAACAACAAAGGATGCCGATATCATTCTAAAAATTACAAACTCAATTAAAAAGCTTGAAACAGACACCAACGTTGGTGATACTGTTAGTGTGTGCAAAGATTTAATTCAGTTTGTGAGAAGTCAAGACCAAGAGCTTGCAAATAAGCTAATAAAATATTGTGATGCATTGATAACTGAAAAATTAAGCAAGCATGGCAATTAAAAGAAGTGATAAATCATACTTGGAAGAGTGGCAACAATTTAGGGACAATACCCTAAAAGCTACTCCTGTTGATTTAAACGAAACCGCAGCCGAAAAGCTAAAACGTATTGCGTATCTGGAAGCAAATCCCGAGGAATGGTTTAAATACTATTTTCCAAACTTCTATACATCGGAGCCAGCACCATTTCATATTAAAGCGACAAAACGTGTGCTTAAAAATATGGAATGGTTTGAAGTGCGTTCCTGGGCGCGTGAATTATCAAAGTCAGGTCGTACCATGATGGAAACTCTCTTTTTAACTTTAACTGGAAAAAAGAAAAACGTTCTAATGGTTTCCAACAACTATGATAATGCGTGCCGCTTATTGTTGCCATACAAGTCAATCCTGGAAACAAATAACCGTATCATAAATGATTACGGTGAGCAGGAAAGTTTAGGACAGTGGGAAGCCGGTGAATTCGTTACACGCAAGGGAGTTTCTTTTAGAGCATTGGGAGCTGGGCAAAGTCCGCGTGGAACTCGTAAAGATGAAGTAAGGCCAGATTTGATATTGATTGACGATATCGACACGGATGAGGAATGCAGAAACCCTGAAAGGATTAAAGTTAAAGTGAAGTGGATAATGGAAGCTTTGATTCCAACGCGATCTATTTCCAACGCTTTAATGATTATCGTTTGTGGTAACATCATTGCTAAATTTTGCTGTGTTACCGAATTGGCTAAAAAGGCCGATGTTCATGACATTGTAAACATTCGTGACAAAAACGGGAAATCAACATGGCCAAACAAGAACACCGAAACGGCTATTGACCGTGTGCTGAATACAATATCATACAACTCCGCTCAAAAGGAGTATTTCAATAATCCAGTTAGCGAAGGTGATGTGTTCAAAGAACTGACTTATGGAAAATGCCCGCCACTGAGTTACTGTGAAGATATTTTAATTTATGCCGACCCTTCCACATCCAACAAAGACAAAGGAAGCGCTTCCACAAAAGCTATAGCAATTATCGGCTACAGACAGTTGAAGTTTTACGTGTATTGGATGCGGGTCGATACCATGAGCAATTCCAAGTTTGTAGATTGCCTATTTGAAGCTTACAAATATTTAACCACTCACAAAGTAGATACCAAACGTGTGTATGTGGAGAACAACTCGCTACAAGACCCTTTCTTCGAGCAGGTAATCATGCCGCTTATTTATCAGCGTTCCAGGGACTACGGCTATAACCTTCCAATCACACCTGACACACGTAAAAAGCCTGATAAGTTTTTCCGTATCGAGGGTACACTGGAACCGCTTAACCGTTTAGGGAACCTGATTTTTAATGCGGATCAAAAAGACGAGCCAAATATGGTCCGAACACATGATCAAATGTTAGGCGTTGCACCAAACACTAAAATAATGGACGCTCCCGATGCAATTGAAGGAGGGGTTTGGTTGATTCAAAACCGCATTGTAAAAAAACAAAGCACCTACTCTGTAGGTCATAGAAGTAACCGTAAATATTGATTTATGTTTTTAGAAATAAATGACTTAGGAGCCGTTATTTACGACTACCAAATTGAGCAAATTACTGAAGGTAACGACGATATTGTATTACAAGGTTTAGCCGCTGCTGAGGAAGAGGCAAAAAGCTATTTGACACCAAACCCCAACCAAAGAGATTATTTAGACGGACGGCTGTTATACGATGTCGAAACGATATTTAACGCTACTGGACTAGACCGGAATGCTCTAATACTACAGCATTGTATCACAATAGCAAAGTGGCATATCGTTCAACTGTGTAATGCTGATATTATTTATGAGCAGGCAAAAGAACGCTACGACAGAGCTATTGATTGGTTTACCAAAATTGCTAAAGGCTCAATCAATTTAAGCTCTTTACCGCAATTACAGTTACCCGATGACGATACTACCCGTCAGCCTTTTTCATTTGGATCACGCGCAAAATTTAACCATGATTATTAATTATGAGCTTCATTAAATACATATTTCAGGAGGCGTTCGGAAGCAAAACAGAAACTACCGAATTAGCATCACAACCAGGACAAACAAAAAAAGGAAGTCCGGGCTATTCTCATTCCATTGCTCCTAAATCCATAAGCCAAACCCGACAGGATATAAAAAACTGGACGGATGCTCTTAATATGGCTCAGAAAGCTGAGGACCCGAAGCGATATCCTTTGTACAACTTGTATGAAAACATTGTTACTAAAGATTTGCATCTTCAGTCTCAGTTAAATAACAGAATGCGAAAAAGTCTTTCAAGACCTTTCGTATTTAAGGATTTGAAAGGAAATGTAAATCAAGAGTTAACCGATTTACTTCAAAATTCAAATTGGGTTTATCAAGTAAACAAAGCAATTTTAGAAACTGTTCCGTATGGTCATTCAATTGGAGAGTTTGAATATGATGCTGTTGGAAACTTGAAATTCATTTTAATTCCGAGACAAAATATTGATCCTGTGAACGGATTGCTTTATCTCGATTATACTGAAGACAAAAAAATTAAATATCGTGAGCAAAAAGAGTACGGTTCATGGCTTATTGAGTTTGGAGAACCAAAAGATTTAGGACTTCTAAACGGCTGCGTTCCTGAAGTCTTAATGAAGCGATTTGCGAAAAGTTGTTGGAGCGAGCTTTGTGAAATTTACGGCATCCCACCGCGGGTTATGAAAACTAACACGCAAGACCGTACAATGGTTTCTCGTGCTGAAAAAATGATGCGCGACATGGGGTCGGCAGCTTGGTTTATCATTGATGACTCTGAACATTTTGAATTTGCTAAAGGCGTTGACACAAACGGTGATGTTTTCAATAACCTTATCAAAGTTTGTAATAACGAAATGTCAATGGGCATCTCTGGAACCGTTGTTGGTCAAGACACAAAAAACGGAAGTAATTCCAAAGAAAAAACCTCAATTGAAATACTTCAGGATTTAATAGATTCTGATTTGTCATTACTGGAGTTGTATTGGAATAGCGTTATTATTCCTGCCGGACAAGTTTTAGGAGTTATCCCCGCAGGTGTTGTTTATGGTTATGATGAAACCGAAGATTTGGACGCCTTATGGGATAAAGTTATTAAAGCTTTGCCTTATTATGATGTTGAAGTAGAATGGATGAAAACTAAGTTTGGAATCCCTTTTATTGAGAAAAAAGTAATCGACAACAGTAACCAAAAACTATCCTTGAATATTGGCGATGGGCTTTTTATCTAAGCCCCAAGATAAGTAAGGCTTATTTTGGGGCGTTTCACCAAAGATTGTCTTACCTATATGAGTGCAATTGTGATGATTGTAAGGCTGAAAAATCCCGTTTGAATTTAAGTGCCGGCGACTCGTTTAAACAGTTATTAAACGCCGCTGAAAAAGCATTTAAACAACTGCATAAAAACAAAGGTTATAAACCTGAAGATTTAGCCAAAGAGAAAGCCTATAAAGATTTAATCGATAAGACTTATGGCGTTTTTGACTCCGCTATTACCGATAACGTTGTAGATGGTGAATTATTAAGGGCCTTGCAGGAAGACACTTTTTTATTTTCGGGATTAAAAACACACGCTCAACTAAATGAAGCCTCAAGATTGCTGTTAGACGATGAGGGTAAAATAAAATCGTGGGAAGCATTTTCAAAAGATTTTGAAAACATCAATAGCAACTACAACCAAAATTATTTGGAGGCTGAATACCAGTATGCGGTTGGCGCTTCATTAATGGCTGGGAAATGGTCTGAGTTTGGTGAAAGCGATCGTTATAATTTACAGTATAGGACTGCCGGTGACGCCCGAGTACGTCAGGAACACGAAAAGCTTCATAACACAACATTGCCGAAAAACGACCCGTTTTGGGATAGTTAT
Organism: Flavobacterium suncheonense GH29-5 = DSM 17707; assembly: GCF_000430025.1. Lineage (GTDB taxonomy): Bacteria > Bacteroidota > Bacteroidia > Flavobacteriales > Flavobacteriaceae > Flavobacterium > Flavobacterium suncheonense. Next base: position 106,652 of record NZ_AUCZ01000008.1, on the reverse strand, counting down.
TATCCTCCAAACGGTTGGCGTTGTCGTTGTACCGTAGTTGAAGTGCTGAAAGACAAATACGAGCAAAGCGATAGTGGCAAGTCAATTAAAGCCGGTGAAGCTGCCACAAGCCAAATAGGCAAGGATGGAAAAAACAGACTTGAAATTTTCAGATTTAATCCTGGTAAACAAAAAATTATTTTCCCGCCAAAACATCCATATCGTTTAGGAATTGGAAATAAAGAGGTTACCAAGGTTATTAAAGATGTTTATAAAAATAATAATAGCATAAATCTTTCCGATTTTATTAAAGGGGGAATTCCCACAAATAAAGAGATTAAAGCCATTTTTCAGAAGTATGCTCAATTGTATCCTGATGATTTTAGAAACGGTCTTGAAGATGTTAAGTTTCTAAAGTCCACGGGGTATTTAATGCAGCACTCAATGAAATATTCGCCGGCAACCGGTAAATGGGTTGGTGGCTCAACCCTTTCATTGAGTAGCCACACTTTCTCCAGTATCGACTTTAACCCTCTTGAATCTTTTAAAACTGCTTTAGGAGCAATAAAGAAAGGTGAAAAACTAAGCTTTAAACAGGAGTATGCTTTAGAGTCGATGTGGCACGAGATACTTCACGCAAAAACCAAAACGGCACCGGTTAAATTATCGCCTGTTGGAACAAAAAACATGGAAACTATAAATCAGTTCTGTGCTCGACATACATATCCTGAATTCATGGAAAGGCTTGGAGGAAAAGCTACTCACCAAAAAGATATTTTAGAGAATGGATATGGGTACAGAGAATGGATATCAGACTTCAGGCAGAATTTGAAAGAAAAAGGAATTAGTGAGGACAAGGCTTTAAATTTCTTTATGCCTCATCTAATGCAAAATTACTCGACAATTGGAGGAAAAATAAGAGAGTTCTTTGAAGAAAACACTAAATAGCTTCTACTAAATAGTCATTACCTAATCCGGCAGCCATTTCTTTAGGTAATCTATCCCAGTAAGATTTTGCTTTATCTGATTCGCCTCTAAACTCAAAAAGGCAAGCAATATCATAGTATGCAAATTCTTCTGTAATGTGTTCTTTGTATAATTCTGGAGTCAACGTTCCAGTGATCTCAATGCCAAATTTTTGGCAAAAAGAAAGTGAGTCAAATCGAATATCGTTTAACTCCTTATGGGTTGGTTTATGATCAAAAATTGTCTCCATACATTACAAATTTATGAAAGTTATTTAATAAACAATGAAATAATTAAACAAAATGAATTCTAACGACTTCATAAAAAATATTTTAGGAGATATCCGTGTTGAATTAACAGAGGAATTTGACCGAAATTTTGAACGTAAGTCGTTCTTTGGCCAAACTTGGAAAACTCCTGGATTACAAAACAGACGCGGATCAGTTCTTATGCGTTCCGGGGCTTTGCGTAGGTCAATAAAGTCACGGGAGCAAAACAATCAAGTATCATGGTCAAGCTCTTTGCCTTATGCAAGCATTCATAACAATGGCGGTGAAATAGTTGTAACTGATAAAATGAAGCGGTTTTTCTGGGCTATGTATTACAAGAGCTCCGGCGCAATTTCAAAGAATAAAGATGGAAGCAACTCTAAGAGCCAAAGGAACCAAAGATTATCCGCTGAGGCACAACAATGGAAAAACCTTGCTTTGATGAAAACAGGGCAAACAATGAAAATTGAACAAAGGCAATTCATTGGTGATCACCCTAAAGTAAGAGAAAAAATAACCAGCGTTGTTGATGCTAATTTTCAGGAGTTAAAAAAAGAAATGATTAATCAAATGCGTAAAAAATGAGTAAAGCAATTTTAGAAAGCATAGAAAACCGATTATCGGAAATAAGTGAGTTGAAATATGTAGATGAGGATTGGGGACAATTGGATAATTATAGTCCAAATCCGCCAACAAAGTTTCCGTTTGGATTAATTGACTTAACCAACATATCTTATAGCAATATTGGGATTGACCGAACATTAACACCAGCTAATCGACAAAATGCAACTGGCACCATAACGGTAACAATTGGTAACATAAAGATAACCAATAGCAGCGCAAGGGCTCCGCAAGGTCAAAAAAATAATGCTTGGGCAATTTGGGATCTAATAGAATTGGTTCACGCTAAATTACATGGATGGCATCCGACTAATTTAGCCGGAGCATTAATAAGAACAGGACAGCAAAGAGTTATAAGGGATGATGGTATCCAGGAATACAGGATAACCTATTCAATTGGTTTAACTAATGTTTAAACGTAATTGTTGATTTTCAAGTTGTTCAATTTTTTGAAGCTCGGAAGTTACGGGCGTACAAAGAACCTCGTATAAAGTGGTACGGGAAATTGGGTAAACAGGGAAGATGTATTTTCTCCAAACAACAGTTGTAGGGATATCCTCGGTTTTGTGTTTGTTGTACAATTCCTTAATAAGCTTGTAGCGTAACAGCTTATTCTTTTGAATTCCTAAACTACGATTGGTATTTGCCTTGGACATAAAGCAAAAATAGATAAATTCTTTCAATTAAAAAACCCCTCTTTTTGAGGGGTTTATATATTTATCTTTCTGAAAATTGGATGTCTAAAATTGACCAGCTGCTCACCTCTGAAGCATCGCCACCAACATATTTAACTTTAACAGTTACATCGTTAGCAATTGAACCTCCAAAGTTATTTGTTGCATTAACTGTTTCCTTGTATTGATAAACTCCTCCTCCTAAATCAGCAATCACTTCATTCTGATGAAAGTTGGCTGAATTTATGTTTTTTAGGTTATGAATAATTGCTGCTCTTGCAGCTTCCTTAGCATTAGACTCGTTTGGTTCAGAATTTCCACATCCTATAAAAACTAAAATGCTTAAAAATAAAATTACCTTTTTCATAATTTGTTTAATTTTAATGATTTTCAAATCTAATATTTTTTTTACAAATTCAACACTAAAACTAAAAATACTACCGCAGCCAATGATATAATACACCCGGCCAAAAAACCGTCCCAGTAAGCAGTTTTTATTCTCTGTTTAATAATGATTTCTTGTATTTGGTTCATGATGTTGCAATTTAACGAGTTTTACAATTAGTTATTTACGGTTTTCCGTAAGCAACTCCTGTATGATTTCTTTATAAATCCTATTAGGATGATAGTCTTTCAGCCAAACCTCGACGCCTTTGTTTTTAGCTACGATAAACTGATTTTCAATTTCAAGCATTGTCGCACGTTTGCTGTACACTTTTTTCTGAATGAAGTTCAGAGCTTTAAAAGCTTTGGTATTTTCTATTTGTCGTCTCATGTGAATTCGTAGTATTCGTTTTTCTTGATTATTGTTGCGTTGAATGGAAACTTGTCTTTATCAACTTTCTTTATTTGCTGGATTAATACGGTAGCTCCTGTAAAGATTACACGTTTAACGCCTTCCGTTTCTATTTGTAGTGTTAGGTACTCTGTATTTGGCTTTTTCTTTGACGGTCCTATTCTAAAATCAAGGACTTTAATAGGTAGGTTCAATACATGATCTAACGAAATGCTTTTGCCTATTAAGTAGGTTACTTCAGCTGGTATTCCGAAATCTTTGAAATTGTGGCTCATCGGGTACTATTTTTTTAATTAAATGTTTTGAGTTGCAATGTTTCGCCCATCCCCAATATGCAGCAATGGTTTCTTTTTTTCTGCGTTTTTTAACGGCACGGACAAAATTCTTTTTGATTGATTTTCGCATAAGTGTATGCGTGTGATAATGAACGTATCCTACAAAATCGATTCCGCGAGCTTCAACCGGGAACACTTGAAAATTACCTTTTATACTCAGGTTTAAATTATCCTTTAAATACCGTTCAATACTGTTTAAAAGGGCGTGTAGTTCCTCTTTGCTTACCGAAAGGATAACGATATCATCCGCGTATCTGAAGTAGTTTTTTACCCTCATGGTTTCCTTAATCCAATGATCGAAACCGGTTAAATAAAAGTTGGCGAAATACTGGCTTAAATAGTTTCCTATTGGAAGACCTTCAGCGCTGTCGATAATCTCATCCAGTAACCAAAGTAAATCCCGGTCTTTGAATTTTCGTCGCAATTGACTTTTTAAAATCTCATGATCAACCGTTGGATAAAACTTGGTAATGTCGAGCTTCAAACAGTACGTTGTGTTCGGGAAATCCTTTAGGGCTTTTTTCAGCTTTTCTGATGCTTTATGGATTCCTCTTCCTTTTATTGAGCTGTAGGTATCACCTGTAAATAAACGTGTGAAAATCGGCTCTAAAACGTTCAGTATTGCGTGGTGGGTAATCCGATCAGGAAAGTATGGTAATTTATAAACAATTCGCTCCTTTGGTTCGTAAACCGTCATAGTGGAATACGCAGATGTTTTGTAGTCTTTGTTCAATAGCATTTGGTGTAAATGCTCGATATTTCTATCCTGGTTCTTTTGGTGAATTTTAACCCCCGATTGATGCCCTTTGCCTTTTCGGGCGCGGGCATCTGCTAACTGGAGGTTTTCAATAGAAATTATCTGAGAATAAAGGTTATTTTTTCGCTTCATAGCCTTTGTAGTGTTAGGTCGGTTTCTTGACAAGAATTGAATACTAACGACCTTTTAACGTTGTGATTTTTTGCCAAGGGGCACGGTTTGTATCGGATTTAAGATTATTACATGGTGGGAGCTGCAGTTCGTATTCGAGTTCCAGTTATCGACGTTGTTCAACGACCAGCCGGCAGACGAGAACCAAACCACAGCATCCAATACACAACCTTTAATTTTTGTTACAAGTTTTTGAAATACTCCGGAAACTGCTCCCAAGCGTAATTCGCGATTTCCCTCGTTCTAAAAACTCGGCGGGAGCCGCAGAGCGTATACGAGCGCCAGTCACCGACGCCGTGCAACGACCAGCCGGCCTGTTCATCGTAGTAATATACATGCTCGAATTTATCCTGGTCATAATCGGTATAGTCCGGTTCCCAAGTTTTGTCAAGTCCTTCGCTGTTTAATGCTCTGATCAAGACTGATCGTTCAAATTCGTGAAGGGTTGGCACTTTGTCAATTTCCGGCAGCATTGAAACATCCGGTCTTACATTCGGGTCGATTCCTTGAGCAATGAATGCTTCCTGTATTGTAGTGATATTTGATTTCATTTCGATTATTTGATTAGGTTAATGTAAATGTGACTGAATTTATTCCAAGCGTCCTGCGCGTGTTTCGATTCTACGAAATAAAGGCGGGAGCCGCAGATCGCATTCGAGCGCCAGATATCGACGAAGCTCAACGACCAGCCGGCAGACGATTTGTAGTAACAGTGACAATACTTTGGCTGATTATCATTGTCCCAGTCAAGTTTCTTGTTGCAACTTTCGTTGTAAGCTCTTGAAATTAGCAAAGCCATTTTAAGAGCATTTGCGGCGATATCATCCTGATCGTCGCTGTTGCATACATAATCTTCCGGATTCTTACCGGTAAGGGCGCAAACGTCCTCAAAGCTTTGGATTTGCTCCATGATGTCTTTAGGGATTGGAGCAAATGAAATGTCTCCAGTTTCTTGATTGAAGGAATCAATTTTGAATCCTTCTGGAATGTTGATTTTTAAAGTTTTACTCATTTTATAACTGTTGTTTAATTAATATTCGTCGTTGTATCTCTTTTGATTTATCCATGTAACTAAGTGCGCCTTTGCTTGACCGGTTTTGTTCAGATGATCCTGATACGGCTTGTGATTCAGGAAACATTTAATCTTATCGGCTTCACTTAATTTGTTCCAGGCTTTTTCTGCCAGTTCCTTTTTAACCTTCAGGTTCCATATCTTCCAAAATGCCTCAAAGGATAAATCAGCAGGGGAAGTCTGAACCTCGAATTTTTGCCGGTAGTTTGGGTTTCCCATCCAAATAGTTTTCATCATGTGCTCCGTAGCAGGAAACCGGTTGTAAAGCCATGCGATTTGCACCTCGTTTAATTCTCCGGTTACGATTTCAAAAAGCCTTAAATTACCGTTCAAATCATATTTAAACAGGAACTCCAAACCCAAATCTTTACCTTTTGCCCGATATGTCGTTAACTGATTTGTCATGATAATTTCTGATCTAATTCGTTACTCAATTTGCATAGTATTGCATGGTTGTACTGATCATAAATAAGCGGGATGGTTTCCCTGATTATCTTTAGCAATCCGTAAGCTTCGTAATACTTTAAAGTCACTTTCTTTTTTTTGGAATCGAATAGATCATGACTCTTTACAAGTTTCTTTTTGATGGTTTGAAACTTATCCCAAACTTCAAAGGCTATCGATCTGATCAGTTTATCCTCTGGCTTTGTAGTTGGCGTTAAATGCTCCAATAAATCAAGCAGCTTGCAAATAGCCATTATTTGATCGTTACTGAGTTTTATTTCTATTTTCATCTAGCCATCTTTTATACCATCGTACTGCGGCAGCACGATTGTCTGTGTAACATTTGAATCCGTCTTCAGTTGTCCAGGTTCCGTATTGCCCCGGTGGGGGTTGTGTCTTAAATTTGTACTTTGCTTTCATCGGCAATCTGTTTTAGGTCCTGATAACACTTTACCGCAGTCCATACATTCTGTTGTAGTTGTTTCACAAGTTGCCGTTACTTTTTTTACACTGGTAAAGGTGTTGTGATGTTGGCATTCACCATCTTCAAGAAAATCGGACGATAAGAATTTCAAAAGAAGGCCAACAAAGCCACCAAAGGCAATACAGATAATTAATACTATTACAAACTTTTCCATTTACTTATACTTTGATTTTACAATTCCTTTTAATGCTTTGATAATTCGTTCGAGCTCCTCCGGTTCCATCTGTTGGAGTGGCTTTGTAATTGGTGATTTTGGCGATTGCAAAAACTTACTTAACCTTTCCATATCAGCGACCTCTCCATATCTGTCATGAGGCTTTACCCATTGTGCCTGACGCATCAAACTGATAATAACCATGTGCTTTTTGTTGGTTTTGTCAAACACGGCCCAATTATCGGGAGTGTGGGGTGAACCGCCCTGTTGAATCAAAATCTTATTAGCTTGGTCAAAGGTTAAATCATTGAGACTCGTTTTGGAATTATCTCCGGTGGCCCATTGAACCCACTCACATTTTATATCCTCATTGTAAGCACAATTGCGGCGAATGTGAAACTTTTGGTCTTTAGTTGCTATCATAATATTTCCATAATTGTAGCAAACTGAAAATAATATTCTCTTGCTGATTTTGACGCTGATTTTTGTGCCTTTTCGATGGCTTTATCTTCTGTTTTTGCTTGTACTACCCAAAGTTCATTGTGTATATATTTACCCTTATTTCCGGTGTAAATCAATGATACCACGTATTTTTTCATTTTGCTGTTGTTTTAAAATTTTGTTCCCGGATCAGGATTCGAACCTGAACGTTTAATAATGTCGCCAATATTGCTACCGTAGCCCCTTATTAAACTGGTTAGCGTCTTCCATTTCCGCCACCCGGGATGACCAACTAACTAACCTACTTTATGCTGAAAGAGAACTCTACGCGCTTCGGTATTTCATTCTCTTTTGCAACTAATTTGTAACCCCTTGCATACATGCTGGTTCTGATGTCAATCAAAGCACTGTCTATGATGTCCATGCCTTCGTTAAATAAGTCGCTGTTAGCACGTTCTCTCATGGTGTTTAACTCACGTATCTTCTTGGGGTTATAATTGCCCTGAACGTCTGTTTTCAAGGCAATGTTTAAAAAGTCCATGAGTAATTTTTCGTTTTCAGTTTCTCCGGCTAAGGATGACATATACTGCTTGATTTTTTGAATCCCGGCACTCTCGGTTCCGTCGAATGTTGGCTTAACATTCCATCCAATTTTGATAGATGCGGAGCCGTCCTTTTTTGTCATGGTATGGGAATCCTGCTCTGTCTTTTCAATTCCAAAAGTTTCGCCTCTTGCTTCGATAATGGTTTCGGCCTCGGTAAATAGTTTAATAATTGCCTCCTCAACACTGCCTTGAGCGTTAACAAAAAAGTCTACATTGTTATCCACTACCTCCTCGGTTAGTGTCTGCAAAGTCTCCTTGTTTTTTCTAGCTAACTCTTTTTCTTTGCGTTCGTCTTCTTTAAGTTTTCTGAGCATTTCTTTTCGCTGCTCATTGCTTAACTTGGTTAAATCGATTTCTTCCTGATTCATTTCTCCTAAAATTTGTGGTTCTTTTACTTCGATGTCATTTGTATTCATTCTTAATCCTTAATTAAATCCGCTATTTCTTCAATGCTTTTGGCTTGATCCGTCATTATCACTGCCTTCTTAAATAATTTGAATAATTCAGGTGATTTTCGAAAAACTTCCATTAGCGCTACTGTGATAGCTGCTCCAGTTCCATCTATTTCTACTTTAACCTGACATTCTAACTTGTTAGGCGTTTCAGTTGGTTTTTGAACGATGTCTAATAAAATTTTTGCATTCATGCTTTCTGTTTTTAAAGGTTAATGACTGGTGCTGTCCAATCGATATCGGTTATTTTATTTAATGTGAATTGTATTCTTTCTTCGATTTGCTCCGGAACTTTGTAATCTCTTACCTCGGATAGTGGTAAGGAATCAAACAAATAGTTCTTTCTGTCTAAAAGAGCAGCGCGCTCCTGGTTGATGCAAATTCGTTGACCGGTTGAAAAGGTTCTTTGTCCAAATGAGCAGTAAACCAACACCAAAAAAAGGTCGTCAAGTCTGTTGTTAATCTCCTCCAGGTGCATCGGCTTCCATGTTTATCAGTTGTTCTTTCAGTTTTCTCAAATCTTCAGACACTGTGGCTCTGTCCGGGTGAGCGTGGTTGTGTTCCAACCAGTACTCAAGCTCTCTAATTTTGTTCTCAATTTGTGTAGGGGTCATAGCTAATTCAGTAATTGGTTAAACTTGATTTTGATTCCTGATACCGGTATTGACTTTTGAACCGGATAACCTCTTATTTCTTCAATCAAAGGCTTTGGATATATGTCGAAAATCTTTTCTGTGCATTTTTTGTAGCACATTTTATAATCGACTTCCTTTAGTGTTTCAAATGGAGCTGTAAGCCATTCAAATTCCTTTTCCAGTTTTCGATATTCTGCCTGAAACCAGTTGAATAATCTTTGGTTGGTTAAACATTCCTGAAGCTGATCGTTATTGTGGGCGTATTTACCGCACCATTTTGTAAATGCTTCTAAAATTGCCCATTCGTAAAGCTCCGGTGTCATTCCTAATTTTGCTGCTGTTGTTTTCATGACTGATTTTGTTATTGTTTTAAATCCATCCAATATTTTGCGGCCTCCTCTTCCCAAATTGTCAGCGGTTCGCCGCCTCCAAATCGTGAACCGGGAAAAGCCTTAAAACCTTCAACCCGTATTTTAACATCGGCATCGTATCGAACGAACTTTGCAATGTTTCCGAGTGGTTCTTTACCTTCAGCGTGGCTGTTAATGATAAATAGCACGTCTGTAAACTCTTCTTTTAGCTCGATATACTGCCTTTTGGTAAGGCCGGTATATTGAAAACTGTCAATGAACACGAAACGAGGATGCTTCTTTCGTCTCAATCTAACCTTTAACTCTTCGATGGGTTCCCTGTTGAGAATCAAAAAGTTTTTCATTATGTTTTCGTCCTGATCCATTCCGGTATCAAGTACGTTTTTCTGCATCGATAGCCTTGCACCCTCCTCAAGTGTGTCGTAAATGACTTTTCCGTGTCGTGCCAGCTCTTTTGCCAATAGCATTAAAAACCTTGATTTTCCGTGGCCTGAATTCCCCCACACAATCCACACTCCATTATCTTCCGGGGTTCCTATTAGCTTCTTGAACTCGTGGCTTAGAGGAATGGTTTTGAACTTTTTACTTTTTAACTCCGCTACCGAAACAGCTCTTTTAATCTTCTTGGGTTGTTGCATATTGTTTTTGCTTTAAGGCGTGTATTTTTCGTTTTACTCGTCTCAAATCACACTCGCAATCATCCCAAACCTTTTTAATTTCTGCTTTGTCTTCGATTCCGTTTGCTAAACAGATTTGAGTAACGTCTGTGAAGCCTACACCGTTTAATTCAATGAACTTTCTTCCGATGCGTGAATAAATCTCCTTGTAACCTTTTTTGTTGATTTTAAGACCTCTTTTGATGCGTTTTTCCAAGTGGTCGGTAGCACAAAGAACAATACCGCAGTTGTCTTCCAGTTTGTTGTATAATGTGATGAAGAAATAAAGGACCTGATCTGTCAATTTATCTGCCTCATCTAAAACAATGACAGGATCCTCTCGCTTTAAAATTTGCATCACTGATTCGTGCATCATTTCGGCAACTGTCAAGCCTGAATAATCACGTCCCATGCTTTGAAGTAGCTCTTGTAAGAAATATTTTTTGTTCCAAAACTCTGAGCAGCTTAATTTGAATACGTTCTCATTGTTTTGGGAATAGATTTCAATGGTTTTGCTTTTACCACTTCCGGCATCGCCAACAACTGCGAAAACATTGCTATGCTGTTGTGCATCTGAAAACAGTCTGTTTAAGGTTTTGAAGTCTCTCGTTTCAACTGTTTGCCATTCTTTGGATGATGTAGGCTTTAACTGAGCTTCAATGTTTCTCCACATTTCGTCAGCAATTAAATCGGTCTTTCCGTTTAAGATTTGGCTGATGGTTCCGGCGCTAACTCCTTTCAATGAATTGGCCGCTTTGTTTTGAGAGCCTTTTTGGCTGCAAAATAATCTTAGGCTCTCGGTAATTTGTTGTTTTTGTTCTGTATTCATAATTTTGCTTCATATTAGCTCCGATACTGATTGGGGAATCATCGGAAGGTTAGTTACATATTGTCGTAGATGTCATATTCATCTGCGTCTCCAGCGAAAACCGCATTAGATTCTTTCTTTTGAATTTGTCCGATGTCGGTTTTTTGCTTTTTGCCTCTCGAGGTTTCAATACCTTTCAAAGCCGGACTGTTTAATCCGTAGTCCTCAGGTCTCATATTGTGAGCTGCAAGGATTTCATCCATTTTATCTCGTGCCTGGATGCGAACTCGCTTATTTTCATTTTCAACTTGCTTGATAAATGATGCTTCCCATTCCTCCTGTTCCTGACGGCCTCTGTGTATCTCGACTTTAATCTCTGCTGTGGTTACTCTTCTTAATCCAAGCGGTGTGTTTTCGTAAAGCTGAATCAAAGTCATATCGTCCGGATCATATTTCACAACAAACTTTTTATCTATGTTGTTACGTAACCATTCAATATCCGGCATTCTGTCTTCATTGTTAACCATATAATTGTAATCCTGACCTTTGTGAGTGAAACCAATTCCATAAGGTGTACAGGTAACCGGTAAATCTCTCTGAATCCAAAACATATCAATCATATCCCAAATGTTCACTTCTGCTGTTGCCGGGTTTACAGAGTTTAGGTACATTTCTATACGTGGCTTTCCGGTTTTAGAGTGCAGACCTTCATTCCATTGCTGACGTCTCATTTTATAAACTTCTTTTACCTGTTCAAGCATTGGAAGACTGGATTTATTAGCCAAGATGAATTCCATGTTTGCTTTGCTTTCAGTTTTTTTCGTTTGAATGTTCATCCCGGTAAAAAACCAATCTTGTTTTAAATATTCCTGTTGGAAGCGTCCGAAAGCATTCTCAATCGTTTTGGATTTACCATTGTAAGGAGCTGTTCGGGTTGTTAGCCTTGCCAGTTTGCCTAAAAAGCTTTGCGCTTCCAGTTTTTTAGTACCTCCTTGGTTATCAAATTTGATTTCGTAAGGTTTGTGGCCGGCAATTTGTAAAGCCATTTTATACGCTTGATATTGTGCTTCAAAATCCTCTGTATTGCTAATGTGATAGCCTAAGAAAACCTCACTGTAAGTATCAAAAACTTCATATACCTGGCATGTCTGCATTTTTCCGTTTTCATCCTGGTAGTAGTAGTTCAGTTTCGTACCGTCGGAATACCAAAGCGAATCGCGAAGGCTAGGAAGTTTTGTCGATTGCTGGTAGCTATACTTTTCTTTCGATTTCAGCTCTCCGTAACGGAATCCGTACCAAAGTGGCTCGATTTTAGGATCAGTTAAGTAGTTAATCAACGATTGCTCTGATTTTAAAGGTTTCCAGTCGTTGTCTTCTGCCATTTGGTTGTATTCTTTTAGCAGTTGAGCATAACCGGTACACTTTTTAACTCTGTCAGACCATCTAGCTAATACCCAATGTTTGGCATTGTCGTTGATTTTCTCGGCGTTTTTATGGCCAAATCCACTATGTACCAAAGTCTGATAACCTTCACTTAGATATTTGTTATAACGATCACGCAAACGTTTTTCGGAATTAGGCAATGAGTGTGGGTAAGTATGCTTTGGCAATTCCTTAACCACTTCCACAATTTTAGGCCACGGCTTAACCTTTGATCCTAACGCTTTTCTTTTACCCATAGTAGAGGAAAGGATGTACTGAATAGCATTCAATATCTTAGCGTTAGCGATGTACTCGCGAATGTTCTTTTCCGGAAGTGGATCACCGCTGTCTAATGTATAGTCGTTGAAAAACTTTTCTGCGGCAGCATCCTCCCGGATATAGTCTGTAAAAATGATGTTACCGGCCTTAGCTGGATCGCCTAAAACGTTTCGGATGATTTCCTGATGCGTTGGTTCCAAGCTATCAAAAGCTACAAATGCCTCGTTGCCTTTTCCGCGACCTTCTTTGGTACGTTTCAGCTTTCCACGCTGGCAATAAGACATATAAGTTCTGTATGCCATCAATGATAAATCTTCATAAAGAAGCTTTGCCGGAATTGAAAGGGTGTTATTGTGGTATTGATACATGTTTAAACAGAGTTTAAAGACTTTTACAATTCATTTATCTTTTTGTTTACAGCTTTTTTTGCCTCTCTGTCGAGTTTATGATACTCCTCTTTAATAATTAAAGGATATGTACCTGTTCGCTCCCCTCTTATGGATTTTAAAATATAATCTCTTTTAAAGCCATACTTCTGAATCAAGCCCTTGATGATATCATCATTGTATATTGCTTTTTTTTGTTTAGGTTTGCTCATTGTTTAATTTGTATTTTGATTAATACAAATATATACAGAAATCTGTATTTACAATAAATATTTTACAGAAAATTGTAATATTTTTAAAATGAATGATATAACTATAAGATTTTTAGAGGTTTATGAATATTTGAAAACTGCAAAAATTATCCATACGCCTAAAGGATTTGCAAATGAAATAGGAGTAAGCACTTCTTTAATTACAGAAATCTGTAAAAAAAGAACAAATGCGGGTTTAACACCTATACAGAATTTAATTTCTCGCTTTGAATTTATAAATCCAGAATGGCTATTGACAGGAACTGGGGAAATGATAAAATCAGATTCAAAAATTGAAGATGAAATACTGAAAAATGAACCAGAAAAATCATTTATACAAGAATCTAAAACAATAATTCCTTTAATACCTATAGAAGCAATGGCGGGTATAGGTAACGGGAGTGTTCAGATTTTGGAAAAGGATATCATTGATGGCTATGTTATACCTGAGTTTACCCAAAGAGGTGTCGAATATATTATAAGGGTTAGCGGTTCCAGTATGTATCCGAAATACAGTAGCGGGGATTTGTTAGGTTGTAGGACCGTTACCGATACTTCATTCTTTCAATGGGGAAAGATTTACGTTTTAGATACTGATCAGGGACCAATGGTAAAAAGATTATTCCCGATAGCTGATAATGTCGATTATTTGGAATGCAGATCGGATAATAAAGAATATCCTCCTTTCCCAATTAGTAAATCGTCTATATATAAGATAGCAATTGTGGTGGGTGTTTTAAGGCTTGAATAGACATAACTAACTGGTATTTAGCTTTTTATTTTTTACTTATTGTAAAAATAAAAGGGCATTATCCCTATACTTATTATCGTTTTTTTATGCCTTTTTATCGATTTTATGGCATTATATATATAAATATTATCTATTAAAATAGTCTTTTTGCATACCTAATTGCATACCTAACTGCATACCTTTTTTAAAATTTCAAAAAATAAAGCGTTACCGTTTAAAACAAAAAAATCCCTCGATTGGAGGGATTGAAAACCTGTTTAAATGGTTTTTAAAATGCGTTTAATCGCTTTATTTTAAGGCTTTAATTAACCTTTTTGGTATATTCGTACTGTCTAATGGAAGTAATGCTTTAAAACAAACCTTTAAAGCGTTTAAAAATGGAAGTAGAATGGTAGTTAATGGAAGTAAAATGGACGTTTTAATTTTTCGACCTTTTTATAATAAAACATTTGAAAGACCTTATTTTATTGATGTTTCGACCTTTTTTAGACCTTTTTTATTTAGTACAATTCATTTTATAGCCCTTACTTGAACAAGCCTATCTGTTTAAATATAAAAAAGATATTTTTTACATTTTTGAATTTAAAACTTTAAATCAGGGAATTGAACGAAATACTTACAATGTGATATTGTCAAAAGATAAAATGGAAATTTTGTTTAAACAATGGAATTCTTCTGGAAGAGGTTTAGAAAATGCTATTGGTATTTCAAACAAAAAAGTATTTATTTTAAACCAATTGAGAGATTCCATAAATTACTATGAATTAAATAATAAAAGTTTAATATATAAGCCGTCTAATTCAGTAAAGGTTAAGATAGATTCTTTGGGAAATGTATGTGTTCCTGATAGTTATAAGTTTTAACTAAGATGGTAATGTATCAGAGTTAATGATACGAGTATTTTAAAGAGCTAATAACCCGATAGCGCGGACATGTCAGCAGTTCGATAGCGCGGATTTGCAATCCGTGCCCACAAAGCATATCAAAAAAATCCTAACCATCAAAAGTTAGGATTCCTTCTTTATTCTGGGCCAGCAATCCGTGGCTCGGTTTGCAGTTCAGATGCTTTTGTAGTTGGCTACTTTGTAGGTTTTGCCGTCGGCTATGCCTTCTACGATTTTGGTTAATGATTCCTGGTTGTTTACCGTTTTGTCGAAAGAAACGGTGGCGGTTTTGGTGTCGAAATCCACTTTGGCTTCCTGTACGCCTTCGGTTTCGGCTAATTTTTTCTCGATGGTCGCGGCGCAGCCCATAGCGCAGGTCATGCCTTCGATTTCGAAAGTGGCCGTTTGCAAATCAGTAGCGGCAATTTCTTTTTTAGGTGCCGGAGCTTCTGTAGCAGCAGTTTCTGTGGTTTTTTCTTCTTTTTTGCAGCTTGAAAACGTGATTCCGGCTACTGCTAAAACCAATAAGGATTTTGAAAAAGTCATATTGTTTACAGTTTTGATTTAGAATAAAATAACTAATGCAGCACAAAATTACCTAAAAAAACAGCTGATTGTCATTTAAATAACAGAATTTTGACACTTCAAAACAAAAGTATGGAATCCAGACAACTGAAATGGCTTTTATTGGCAGTATTGGCTCTTATTTGGGGCAGTTCGTTTATTTTGATCAAACGCGGGCTGGTGGGACTTACGCCGCTACAGTTGGGATCGCTGCGGATGTTGTTCGCGTTTTGCTTTCTTATCATCGTCGGATTTAAAAGTCTGACCCAAATCTCGCTTGGAAAATGGAAATACATTGCCCTGACGGCGTTTACAGGTACTTTTGTACCGGCCTTTTTGTTTGCTATTGCCCAAAGTGAAATTGACAGTTCCATCAGTGCTATACTGAATTCCCTGACGCCGTTAAACGCTTTGATTTTAGGGGTGACTTTTTTCGGTCTGGCCTTTCAGCGCAGTCAGTTTATCGGGGTGATGATTGGTCTGGCGGGGAGTTTGATCCTGATTTTAAGCGGTGCCGTCCACAATCCCGATCAGAATTATTGGTATGCGCTTTTTGTGGTAGTGGCAACTTGCTGCTATGCGCTCAATGTCAATTTCATCAAAAAGTACCTTTCGGATGTCAATCCTTTGGCGATAACCACCGGTAATTTTGTGCTGCTGGCGGTTCCGGCATTGGTCATTTTGAGCTTTACGGGCTTTTTTGGTCAGCTGCAGGAAGTGAAAGTGCAGCATTCGGTGTTGTTTGTCGGTATACTGGGGATTATTGGTACCGGAATCGCAAACATGTTGTACTTTAAACTGATTCATATGACCTCGCCGGTTTTTGCAGCTTCTTCGGCCTATCTGTTTCCGGTGGTGGCGATTTTCTGGGGGCTTTTAGACGGCGAAGTACTGACCATGATTCAGGTACTGGGTGCCGTGATTATTTTATCCGGGGTTTATCTTTCGGCTAAAAAATAAAAACTCTTAAGTACCGCAGATTCGCAGATTACAAAGTGTTTTTCAAAATATAATCTGCGAATCTGCGGTTAAAACATTCCCATTTTTCCTTCAAAACAAAACTTTTAAAGCAGTTGACAAAAAAAAGGCCGTCTTTTACAGACGGCCTTTTTAATAAATTTACTACCTCTTATTTAAAATCTTCAGCGGTTACACCTTCATTGATTTTTACCTCAGTAGTCATCAGTTTAAGGTCGATTCCGATGTTCATATCGATTTCGTGAGGAATTTTAATGCCTTTTACCTCTTTGTAGTTGCTGTAGTAAGTGGTTTGAGTCGCTTTCTGACCCATTTGCTCCATTTCTTTAGCTTCGGCAGTTTTTAAACCGGTTTTTACATCGTAGTAGTACGTTGTTTTTCCGTTTTTAACCACATAAACGTCTGTACCGTTCATGTTTTCGATGCTTTCCAGTTTTGCGTTAGGGTTGGAAGCCAACAGTAACTCTTCAAAAGGAACAGCGCCTTCTTTTTGTTCTTTAAATTCTTCTGCGGTGAAATCTTTTCGTTGTCCCTGCATAACGGCATAACCGGATTTGTCACCGATTACCTGTTTCATAACCGACATTCCCATAGCTTTCATTTCCACAGCCATTTTTTTGTCGGCCGTAACTTTGCTGGTTAATTCAACCGGAGTGCCCTGAATGGTTCCCGAAGAAATGGTAACTACAGATTTTACGGCTTTTACGGCTTTTTCACCACCGATGGCTTTGATGTAGTTGTCAAATACGGTTTTAGACGTTACACCGGCAGGAATCGGAATGCTTACTTTTGGTTTTTCTGTCGGATTACCGAATTTGTCGAAATACATAATCGGCAGTTTCTCCTTAGCGCTCATTTTCTCTAAGTTTGGTAACACCTCAGAGGCTTTTCCAACGATTACGATACGGGTGTTATCGGCTAAGAAATATTTGTTTGCCACTGCTTTAATGTCTTCCGGCGTTACCGCGTTGATGTTCTTGATGTAGTTTTCATAGAAATCAGCCGGTAATTTTTGGGTTTCCGTGTTTAAAGCGTAACGTGCAATGGTTCCCGGTTTCTGAATCTGCATCACGAAGTTTCCTACGTATTTGGCTTTCGCGTTTTTCAACTCTTCTGCTGATACTAACTCGGTTCTGATTTTTTTCAGTTCGTTCATGAATTCCACAACAGCACTGTCGGTAACCGCATTTCGAACGGAAGCTCCCGAACGGAATTTGTTCACGTATTTGTTCGCACCGATGGAAGAATAAGCACCGTATGTCCATCCGTGTTTTTCACGTAAGTTCATGAACAAACGGCCTTCCCCGCCGCCGCCAAGGATTTGGTTGGCTAAAATTGCCGCAAAATAATCTTTGTCGGACATTTTTAAATTCGTAGTGTTCACTAAAGCGATTTCAGATTGTACCGCGTTAGGCATGTCTACGAAATTAATTTGAGTGTACTGAACGTTTTTAGGATCGGTATACGTTAGAGCTGGAGCAGAAGCTTTTTTCCACATGCCGAACTCTTTTTCTACTATTTTCTGAACGTCTTTCGCTTTAACGTCTCCCACTACCACCAGGTAAGCATTGCTCGGAACGAAATAGGTGTTGTAGTTTAAGCTAACGTCGTTTAAAGTTACATTGTTGATGGTGGCTTCGCTCAAGTACTCTCCGCTTGGATGGTTTTTGCCGAATGCCAAAACGTTTTCCACGCGCCCCGCAACCGACTGAACGCTTTTCTCCTGTGCTTTTAAACCTTCCAGTAATTTTGCTTTTTCTTTGTCAAATTCCTCTTGGGTGAAAACAGGATTTAAAGCGCCGTCTGCCATCAGTTCTAAAATTCTTTCGGAATATTTAGACAATCCGCTGGCCGAAGCACCATCTGCACTGAAGTTGATGTTTGCGCCTAAAAAGTCAATTTCTTCGTTAAAAGCGTCTTTCGACATTTTTTTGGTACCGTTACCGATTAAGGCGCTGGTTAAATCGGCTACCCCTTTTTTATCACCTTCTGCATACGGAGCGTAGTCGATGGTAAGGTTGTAGGAAACTCTTGGTAATTTGTGATTTTCAACCACCAAAACTTTTAAACCGTTTTTAAGGGTGAACGTGGTGGGTTTGCCAACATTTACTGCCGGAGACGGACCTGGTTTTGGTTGTGTTCTGTCTTGTGCTTGCATCGTTATTGCTAAAAATAAACTTGCTGCTATATAAATGTACTTTTTCATGTTTCGTTGTTCGTTAAGCTTAGTTTTGTGCTTTGTCTTTCGCAGGAACATAATCTAAAACCAAACGCTGGTTCGGGTTTAGATATTTTTTAGCCGCTTCTCTGATTTCTTCACGGGTGATGGAACGGTAAATGTCAATCTCCGTGTTGATTAAGTTTACATCGCCATACAACAAATAGAACGAAGCCAGATTTTCAGCGATACCTTCTACGTTAGCATTGCTGTTTACGTATTGGTTTTCAAATTTGTTCTGTAATTTCTGGAAATCTTTCTCCGAAATTAAATCGTTCTGCAGTTTTATGATTTCTTCGTCTACTTCTTTCAATAAACCTTCCGTAGAGTTTTGTCCCATCGGCAAACCGTAAAGAATGTACATGCCGTAGTCTTCCTGGGAATAGTTAAACGCCCCGATCTGCAACGCCATTTTTTTGTCGTCTACCACTTTTTTGTACAGTTTAGAACTTTTTCCGTCGGATAAATACGAAGAAATCATGTCTAAAATACGGGCATCACGCGTTTTCATGGACGGCGTTCTGTACGTTGCCACCATCATCGGAATCTGGATGTTAGGATCCTGCCAGGTTGCTTTAATGGTTTCCGTGATTGGCGCTTCTTCAAATTTCTGACGGGTTACCGGAGTGCCTTTCGGAATCGCACTGAAGTAATCCTTAATCCAGGTTTTTGCCTGAGCCGGATCGAAATCACCTGCTACTACCAAAACCGCGTTGTTCGGAATGTAGAATTTTTTATTGAATGCCTGGAATTCCTCTAAAGTAGCGGCATCCAGGTGTTCCATTTCTCCGATGGTTGTCCAACGGTACGGGTGCACTTTGAACATATTTTGTTTTACGGCTTTAATCAGGTTTCCGTAAGGCTGATTGTCTACGCGTAAACGTTTTTCTTCTTTCACTACTTCATTTTGGGTGTCTACACCTACCTGGTTGATAACCGGGTGCATCAAACGCTCGGATTCCATCCATAACGCCAACTGTAAGTTATTGGAAGGGAATACTTCGTAGTAGTACGTTCTGTCGTCTGTAGTGTTGGCGTTGTTGTTTCCGCCGTTAGCGGTTACAATTTTAAACCATTCGCCTCGGGCGATATTTTTAGTGCCTTCGAACAATAAATGCTCGAAAAAGTGTGCGAAACCGGTACGGTTGGGTTGTTCGTCTTTTGCACCTACGTGGTACATTACAGAAGTGATTACTACCGGAGCCGATTTGTCCTGATGCAGGATCACATGCAAACCGTTGTCCAGATTGTATTCTTCAAATGCTACTTTTTGAGCCGAAGCCACGCTTCCCAGCATCATCGCCGAACTCAAAGCCATTAAAGATTTTTTCATAAGGATTAATAGTTGTTTTTTATTTCATGAATGAGTGTGCAATTTCGTGATTTTGTTACAAAAAGCCTATGTTTTTTTCTGACAAGCCTGATTTTTAGTTTTTTAGCAGGAATTTTTAGAAATCTTGTTGCGGAGTAAAGAAATAGTTGTATATTTGCGCACTTAAAAAATTAACTAAACATTATTGTTATGTACGCAATCGTAGAGATAGCAGGGCAACAATTCAAAGTAAGCAAAGACCAAAAGGTTTATGTTCACCGTTTAGCGTCTGAAGAAGGAGCGAAAGTTTCTTTCGACAAAGTTCTTTTGTTAGACGACAACGGAAACGTAACTTTAGGCGCCCCAGCTGTAGAAGGTGCTTCAGTAGAAGCCAAAGTGTTACAACACTTAAAAGGTGATAAAGTAATCGTTTTCAAAAAGAAGAGAAGAAAAGGTTACAAAAAGAAAAACGGTCACAGACAAGCTTTGACTCAAATCGTTATCGAGAACATCGTTGGTGGTGGAGCAAAGAAAAAAGCGACTAAAAAAGCGGAAGCTACAGAAGAATAATCAGTATTAACATTTAAAACCAATACGTCATGGCTCACAAGAAAGGTGTCGGTAGTTCCAAGAACGGTAGAGAATCAGAATCGAAACGCTTAGGTGTTAAGATTTACGGTGGTCAAGCTGCAATCGCTGGAAACATTATCGTAAGACAAAGAGGTTCTAAGCACAATGCCGGTGAAAACGTTTACATGGGTAAAGATCATACTTTACATGCAAAAGTTGACGGTGTGGTAAAATTCCAGAAAAAAGGTGATAACAAATCATTCGTTTCTGTAATTCCATTCGAAGCATAA
Organism: Flavobacterium suncheonense GH29-5 = DSM 17707; assembly: GCF_000430025.1. Lineage (GTDB taxonomy): Bacteria > Bacteroidota > Bacteroidia > Flavobacteriales > Flavobacteriaceae > Flavobacterium > Flavobacterium suncheonense. Next base: position 86,057 of record NZ_AUCZ01000008.1, on the reverse strand, counting down.
GAAATACTCTTACATTATATAAAAACCCGTTCTGTTTGGAACGGGTTTTTTGTTTGTAAAAAATAGAACCTAATTGCCTTGTTTTGTTTGATGTCTTATTGCCAATGCATATAAAAAGTACTTATGCAGAGTAACATTATAAGTACAGAGATAACATAATTATTAAACCAAGTCAGCCAAATTGCAATAATAATTAGCGGAAATCCTTCTACATAATATTCACTCACTGAAGTTTTTACAACAACGGCAAAAATGAAATTGAACGTGATTAAAACTCTCGCAAACCACTTGGTAATGTTTGAATTGTTTAAAGTTTTATAGAGGTTTTGCATAAAAATCTAGGGGTAATAGACTCAACAAATCTAAACAAAAAACCCTCACATCACTGCAAGGGTTTCTCTTTATTCTAATTTCTGAATTCTAACTTCTAAATTCAGATTAATATCTGTAATATTCCGGTTTAAAAGGGCCTTTTACTTCCACACCGATATAGGCCGCCTGTTCTTCGCTAAGCGTTTCCAGTTCCACGCCTAATTTGGCCAAGTGTAATGCCGCTACTTTCTCATCCAAATGTTTCGGTAACATGTACACTTCGTTTTTGTAGTTCGCGGAATTGTTCCACAACTCGATTTGAGCCAAAGTCTGGTTGGTGAACGAGTTAGACATTACAAACGACGGGTGACCGGTAGCACAGCCTAAGTTCACCAAACGGCCTTCTGCCAGGATGATGATATCTTTTCCGTTCACGTTGTATTTGTCTACCTGAGGTTTGATTTCGATTTTGGAAGCCCCGTGGTTTTTGTTCAGCCAGGCCATGTCGATTTCGTTGTCGAAGTGACCGATGTTACACACGATGGTTTTGTCTTTCATCGCCTCGAAATGTCTTCCCACCACGATATCTTTGTTTCCGGTAGTGGTGATTACGATGTCCGCATTTCCGATTACAGTGTCTAATTTTTTCACTTCGTAACCGTCCATTGCAGCTTGTAAGGCACAAATTGGATCAATTTCAGTAACGGTTACGATAGAACCTGCGCCACGGAACGAAGCTGCCGTTCCTTTACCCACATCTCCGTATCCGCAAACTACCACTCGTTTTCCTGCTAACATTACATCAGTCGCACGACGAATAGCATCTACAGCCGATTCTTTACAACCGTACTTGTTATCGAATTTCGATTTGGTAACCGAGTCGTTTACGTTGATAGCCGGCATGAACAAGGTACCGTTTTTCATTCTTTCGTACAAACGGTGAACACCCGTTGTGGTTTCTTCCGATAAACCTTTGATGCCAGGAATCAATTCCGGGTAGCGGTCGAATACCATATTGGTTAAATCTCCTCCATCGTCCAAAATCATGTTCAACGGTTTTCTGTCTTCTCCGAAGAATAACGTCTGCTCGATACACCAGTCAAATTCTTCTTCTGTAAGGCCTTTCCAGGCATATACTTGAATTCCTGCCGCAGCAATCGCAGCCGCAGCCTGATCCTGAGTAGAGAAAATGTTACAAGACGACCAGGTTACTTCCGCACCCAAAGCGATTAACGTTTCGATTAAAACTGCTGTTTGGATGGTCATGTGTAAACAGCCTGCAATACGCGCTCCTTTTAAAGGCTGGCTGGCTCCATATTCGGCACGAAGCGCCATTAATCCCGGCATTTCTGCTTCCGCTAATTCGATTTCTTTTCTTCCCCAAGCCGCAAGATTGATGTCTTTCACTTTGTAGGCTACAAATGGAATGGTTGTTGTACTCATCTATTTAGTATATTTGTTTTTAATATGTGTCCGATGAAATTCGGATTGCAAAATTACGCATTTCCTTTAATTTTCCTATAGCATTTTGCACATTTTGTGATTTGTTTGGGAGTCTAATCTTTTGATAAACAATAAAATATCGGATGCCTTTTTATAAAGCAATAAATATCGGAAGTTGTGCCACGGTTTTTCTCTGGAAAATAGAGGAAGACTTTACCGAATTGTTTCGCGCCGTACGGCTGAAAGACGTTTCCTTAGCGCGTCTGGAAGGGATGAAGTCCGAAAGCCATCAGAAAGGTTTTTTGTGTGTGCGGATGTTGTTACAGCATTGCGGGTATTCCGATTTCGATTTGTATTACGACGAATTCGGGAAGCCGCATTTAAAGGACGGGAAGCACATTTCAATCTCGCATTCTGCAGATTTTTCCGCCATTGTGCTGAGCGATAAAAACATCGGCATGGACATCGAGCAGGTCAAAGAAAAAGTCCTGCGGATTGCCCCGCGTTTTATGGACGTATCACATCTGGTTAATCTTTCAGAAGCCGATCAGACGCGGAAAGCTACCGTGGTCTGGGGTATCAAGGAAGCGATTTTTAAACTGAAAAACGAAGCCGGCATCAGTTTTCCCGATCATATTTTTGAAGACGAATTTTCCCTGGCCGATAAAAAAGGCAAAGCCCGGCTGCATTTCAACAATACGGTCGAGGATTACGAAATCTGTTTTGAATCCATTGAAAATTACATGCTGGTCTGCGCGCTGAAAGCCGATTGATTCCGGGTTCGGTTTTCGTAAATGCTGATGAGGAGAAATGTGCCCATTTTCCGCGCCCGGCGTTTTAAAAGTTCGACATTTTCGCCTTCGAACAATTCTTCCAGCGTTTCAAACCACAAATTCAGCCACAGGCCAAAAATATCCGGGTTTACCGTGTGATGGAATTTTTCATCCACTTCCACATGGGCTGCTATCGGATTGCCGGAATATTTCCGGACGGCAAACAAGTTGTTTTCCCAGAAATCCGTCAGTTTTTCCAGATGGGCGTCCCAGTCGGTTATGGTTTCGTTAAAAAAATGACCCATCTCGGCGTTGGTGCGTATTTTGGCATAGAAGGTATGCACCAGCAAAGAAAGGTCATCTCGGTTTTCAATATTTTTTTTCATCGCTACAACACAAAGTTGTTCAGAATAATCGCTGCGATGCTGATGGCAACACTGACAATGATTAAGTTAAACACCAATTTCGGTTTTTGTTGGGATAAAATGGCACCATTCACAAAACTGCAGGCAATAACCACCACAGCCAACTGGATCATCTGAAAAAATGAAGTTCCGTTTTGTAAAATATACATGGCTGCCGCGCCACCCAAACAACTTTGTCCGATAATTGCTAAGGTTGCGAATCCCAAATACCCTTTCTGAAAGTCCTGTAATGATTTTTGATATAGTGTCATGATTTCTAATGTTTTATGATACAAAGTTACGTCTGGAAAAAGCATTGGTTTTATGACAAAAATCATGTTACAGAAAAAAATATTTGCGTAAATACGATTGTTTTTCAGAAGATTATCGTACAAAATTGCGGGTATTATTTTACGGATTTTAAAAAAGGGCTACTTTTACCAAATCAAACCGAATTCCGACCCATGATTTATCACGATATCCTATCAGCCAAAAAAAGCGGACGCAAACTCTTAGCGGTATTGCTCGATCCGGATAAGATTGCCATGGATTCCATAGCGTTGCTGACGGAAAAAATCAACGCTTCTCCGGCAACCCATATTTTTGTGGGCGGAAGTATCGTGGAAGCGGATATTATAGACGAGTTAATCATCGCGCTGAAGCAAAAAACCACCTTACCGGTCTTGCTTTTTCCGGGCAATCCTTCTCAGATTTCAAAAGAAGCCGACGGAATTTTGTTTCTCACGCTGTTATCCGGTCGAAATCCGGACTATTTGATTGAACATCAGGTGAATGCGGTGCCGGTGCTGAAAAAAACGTCATTGGAAGTAATTTCCACCGGTTATATTCTCATTGAAAGCGGCACCCAAACCGCCGTAGAACGCGTTAGCAAAACGGAGCCTTTAGCCCGAAACAATGCTGAATATGTATTGCAAACCGCACAGGCCGGAGAATATATCGGCAATAAACTCATTTATCTGGAAGCGGGAAGTGGTGCGCAATGGGCCGTTCCTTTGGAAATGATTGCCAAAGTTTCCGCGAATACGGAGGTTCCGGTAATCGTGGGCGGCGGTATCCGATCTAAAAAAGCGATAGAAGAAGCATATGCAGCCGGTGCCGATTTAGTGGTCATCGGAACGGCTTTTGAAAACGACCACAATTTTTTCAATTCCTAAAATCCCATCATGATTGATTTTTTTATAGAGGCGTATAAAAATGCGACCGCAACACAAATTATCCTGGAATTTATCGCCTTTGTGTTGGGGATTGCGAGTGTGTTATTTGCCAAAAAAGAGAACATTCTCGTTTATCCGACGGGTTTAATCGCTACGGTAATTACGACTTATCTGCTTTGGGTGGCGGGGTATTGGGGCGACATGATGATCAACCTCTATTTTTCCGTGATGAGTATTTACGGCTGGTGGAACTGGAGCAGAAAAGGTGGCGGGAAAGCTGTCTTACCCATCACCCGAACCAATTTTAAAGAAAAAATAATAGGGATTGCATTGTTTTTTTTGACAATTGTTGTAGTTTACGCCATCTATACCATGGTGGGACAGGACATCAGAAAAGAGAACTATATCGATATTGCGGCTTCCGGTATTTTCTTTACAGGCATGTGGTACATGGCTCATAAAAAAATCGAAAACTGGACGCTTTGGATTATCGGGGACTTTATTGTTACCCCAATTTACGCCTATCGCGGTTTGGGAATGCTGTCGTTACAGTATTTAATTTTTACCGTATTGGCCATAATGGCATATTTGGAATGGAGAAAACATTTAGTGAACAGGATTTAGTTTATATAGCAAAGCGCGGCAATTCGTTGGAAAAAATCCTCCAACAGCTGCATTATTTCAGGAACGGCATTTCCAAAATGGATTTGGAACGCTCGGCTACCCATAACGATGGGATTTGGGTGTTCTCAGAGGCTGAAGTAAAAACTTTTTCCGCTTATTTTGACAAACATAAAAGCAAGTACGAGATTGAAAAGTTTGTACCGGCTTCGGGTGCGGCTACGCGGATGTTTCAGTTTTTGAGTGAATTCCTAGACCGTTTTAATCCGGAAACCGATACGGTTACGAGCTATGTTAACCGGCACAACGATTCGAATATCAGTGTTTTTGTTGTCGGTATCCGCAATTTTCCGTTTTATGCCGAGTTAAAGGAAAGAACCCGACAACTGTATCCGGATTACAATCAGTTTAATTCCGATAAAAAAATACATGCCATTATTTCCACGTTGCTTACCAAAGACGGGTTGAATTTCGCCAATAAACCCAAAGGAGTTCTGCCTTTTCATAAAAAAGGAGAAGCGGTTTTAACTCCCATCGACGAACACGTGTCGGAAGCTGCTTTTTATGCGAGCGAAAAAGGCGAGGCCAAGATCCATTTTACGATATCACCGGAATTCCAAAGGGATTTTGAAACGATTTTAGCAAAATATCCGCAGATTAAAGCCACTTTTTCGTATCAGGATGCCACCAGCGACACGATTGCGGTAGATCACGATAACATTCCTTTCCGGTTGGAAAACGGGGAATTGTTTTTCAGACCGGGCGGACACGGAGCCTTAATCGATAATCTAAACCAATTGACTTCCGATATCATTTTCATCAAAAATATTGACAATGTAGCCCAAAACGACAAACAAAAACTTGCCGCCTACAAAAAGTTGCTTGGGGGAATCTTACTGCAGGTGCAGTATCAGGTTTTTGCGTATTTGCAGGTGTTGCATGATGACAACGAAGCGAGTCAGGAACAGATAGACGAAATTAAAAAGTATGCCGAAACCAAGCTTAATTTTTTGCTTCCGGAGGAATTTGAGATGTTCAAAAAAAGCTTTCAGGTAGAGTACCTGATAAAATTGCTCAACCGGCCAATCCGGGTTTGCGGCATGGTAAAAAACGAAGGCGAACCCGGCGGCGGACCATTCTGGGTAAAAGACAAAAAAGGACGGTTAACCCTTCAGATTGTCGAGTCCTCGCAAATTGACCTTCAAAACGAAAATCAAAAAACGATATTAAATAATGCCACCCATTTCAATCCAGTAGATCTTGTGTGCGGGGTGAAAGATTTCAGAGGCAATAAATTCGATTTAACCAAATTCGTCGATCCGGATGCGGCGTTCATCACGGAAAAAACCAAATCAGGCAAGCCTATTAAAGCATTTGAATTGCCGGGTTTATGGAATGGTGCCATGGCCAAATGGACCACGGTATTTGTAGAAGTGCCTCTGGCTACCTTTAATCCGGTGAAAACGGTGAACGATTTGCTAAAGCCGGCGCATCAGCCCAATGATTTGGAACGCTAAATGAATAAGGAAGTTTTACATAACGAACTGCGTTTTAAAGCCATCCGAAGCGGAGGGGCCGGAGGACAACACGTAAATAAAGTGTCTTCTAAAGTAGTACTCTCCTTCGATTTGAATGCTTCTCAGGCTTTTTCTGCAGAAGAAAAAGAAAGGCTTTACAGTGTACTGGCTTCAAAACTCTCCAAAGAAGGGTTTTTGTTGTTAAGTTGTGACGAAAGCCGAAGCCAGTTTAAAAACAAAGCTTTGGTAATCGCCCGTTTTCTTCAGCTTATTGAAACCGCGCTGCAGGTACCGAAATCAAGAAAAGCGACCAAAATTCCCAAAGCAGTTATTGAGAAGCGGCTGAAAGCGAAACGCAGCCAATCCGCCCTTAAAGAAACCCGTCAGAAACCCAAACTGTAAATAATTGGCTTTTTGTTTGGTGAATTGCAATCAAGAATAGTACTTTTGTCCTGTCTCAAAGGGGTGCTCCAAATAACGAGCTGAGATCATACCCAACGAACCTGGAACAGGTAATGCTGTTTAGGGAGAGATGACACTTTAACAGAGTGCACGCTGTTATGGTCATTGCGTTTCATTATTTTTTTTTAATCAAGAATAATTGCCCCTTTTATTCGTAACTTTTTTACGAATGAAAACTTTATTCAAAACCGTAGCTGTAATGACCTGTTTACAAGCATCGGTTGCCGTTTTTTCACAGGAGAAGACAACACAGGATACGGTAAAAGTGAACCGTATTGATGAAGTGTTGGTTTCGGCGGTTCGCGCCAAAGAGAAAAGTCCCATCACCTTTACCAATGTTTCCAAGGAAGAAATCGCGCCCAGAAATTTAGGGCAGGACATTCCGGTTTTACTGAATTATCTGCCTTCGGTGGTTACCACAACAGATGCCGGAGCCGGAATCGGGTACACATACATGCGCGTGCGTGGGGCAGACGGTTCCCGGATCAATGTAACCTTAAACGGTGTTCCGTTTAACGACAGTGAAAGTCAGGGAACTTTTTTTGTTAACCTGCCGGATTTTGCGTCCTCTCTGGAAAGTGCCCAGCTGCAAAGAGGAGTCGGAACGTCAACCAACGGAGCCGGTGCTTTTGGCGCCAGTCTGAACCTGCAAACCAAATCTTTTCAGGAAAAAGCCTATGCCGAAATCGCGAATGCCGTAGGGAGTTTTAATTCCCGAAAACATACGCTGGCTTTTGGAACAGGGCTGCACGATAACTTCGAAATCAATGCCCGCCTTTCCAACATCCATTCGGACGGATATATCGACAGGGCTTCCAGCGATTTGTTTGGTTATTTTTTTAATGCCAATTACATTTCGGAAAAAACGACGATTAAAGCCATCGTCTTTGGCGGAAAAGAAAAAACCTATCAGGCCTGGTACGGAATTGAAGACTTAGACAAGCTGAAGAACGACCGCACCTTCAACGCAGCCGGAATGTACTTCGATGCTAACGGGGAAATGCACTTTTACGACAACGAAACCGACAACTACACCCAAAACCATTTTCAGTTGCACTGGAATCAGAAAATTGCCTCGCATTGGCAAACCAACACGGCGTTGCATTACACCATCGGAAAAGGCTATTTTGAACAATACAAAGAAGACCAATCTTTTGCCGATTATTATTTAAGTGACTTTGAAGGCAATACCACTACCGATTTGGTCCGCAAACGCTGGCTGGATAATGATTTTTTCGGGGCGACCTTTAACATGAATTATCATAAAGACAAGACCGATGTGATTTTCGGAGGTGCCGCCAACCGTTATTTGGGAAAACATTTCGGGGAAGTGGTCTGGACGCAATATTACCTTCCGGAGAATAACCGCTATTACAACAATATCGGAAACAAGGACGATGTAAATTTCTTTGCAAAGGCCTCGCAGGGAGTAGGGAAGTTCAGTTTCTTTGCGGATTTGCAGTACCGTATGGTTTTTTATCAGGCCAACAGTGTAAAGTTTGACGAGGTGAACGATACGTTCCGGTTTTTCAATCCGAAAGCCGGGATGACTTATCAGCTGAATCCTAAGCATTCCTTTTACATTTATGCCGGTATTGCCAACAAAGAACCGCGTCGGGACGACTATGAAAACGGCAGCAGCAAACCGGAACGCTTGTATGACGGGGAATTAGGTTGGAAATACGCATCTGAAAAACTTAATGTGTCAGCCAATTCCTTTTATATGCTGTATAAAAATCAGTTAGTGATGACCGGCGCGTTAAACGATGTGGGTTCTCCGATATTTACCAACAGCGGCGACAGTTACCGTTTCGGTTTGGAAGCCGAAGCCACTGTAAAAATTACGGATAAAGTACTGGTACGTCCCAATGTGACTGTCAGTCAGAACAAAAACGTGGATTTTTATTTTCAGCGGGACGGCGTGTTGCAGAACTTAGGTAATACGAACATCGCCTTTTCTCCAAATGTCGTTGCAGCCAATGCCCTGGTGTTTGTGCCGGTTAAAAACCTGAACCTTGCGTTACTCAGCAAATATGTTGGCAAGCAGTATATGGGGAATATTGATTCGGAAAAATCGGTTTTAAAAGCCTATACCGTTTCCGATTTCAATGTGAACTACGAATGGAGTATCAATAAAGGAATAAAATCAATCGTTTTTTCCGGTTTGGTAAACAATATCCTTAACGAGGAATACGAATCCAACGGGTATTTTTACACCTACGACGATGACTGGTCTAATCCGGGAAGTGTGACCACATTGGAAGGCGCCGGGTATTTTCCGCAGGCAGGAATAAATTTCCTGATTGGCGCTACCCTTAGATTTTAGAATGTTTAGTTAATATAAATGCCAAAAATCCCTGTTCGGAACTTCCGGCAGGGATTTTTAATTGAATATGGTAAGGCTGTTGCCGTTTACTTCCACATTGTAACGGCGCATTGGATAAGGCATACCTTGTGAAGTGCCGTAAAACAAACTGTATTGCTTATCGTCGCAAGGGCAAACCGCCATGGCCCCGTTAATCTGCATGGTGGAACAACTGCTCAAAGCCTGATTAGGACAGGCAGCGTCAAAAGCAGTAAAGCCACTGCCGGTGTTGAACACGATAATGCCGCGAATACCGGCATCTGCACCCGAAATAAAAACAGAATTCCCAGCAAACTGCAAATTACTGTAGGACGGCCATCCTAGATTGATGGTTTTGTTTACGGAATAACTCGGCAGGTAAGGATTGTTATCGTTGACCATGCCATCGTCTTTGTTACAGGCTGAAAGCATCCCGAAAAGCGTAACCATTAAAAATTTTTTCATGGTAATATTTTTGTAAAAGAAATTGACAAACAAAATTAAATTATTTAACTTTGACGAATGCATCCGTGCATCTGAAAAGCGAATTTAATAAAAAACAATAGTATTTTGTAAAGAATCCCGTTTCGATGGGATTCTTTCTATTTATAGAAAAACGGTAAAATTATGAGTACAGTATCGTATTACACTGCGGAAGGGTTAAAAAAACTGAAGGAAGAGTTAGAATACTTAAAAAATGTAGAACGACCAAAAGCGTCTGAAGCGATTGCGGAAGCCAGAGATAAAGGCGATTTATCCGAAAATGCCGAATACGATGCCGCCAAAGAAGCCCAGGGTTTGCTGGAAATGAAAATCTCCAAAATGGAAGATTTGGTAGCCAATGCCCGTCTGATAGACGAATCGCAATTGGATGTTTCCAAAGTATTGGTGCTTTCTACGGTTAAAATTAAAAACCAGGCCAATGGGATGGAGTTGAAATACACCCTGGTAGCCGAAAGCGAAGCCGATTTAAAATCCGGTAAAATTTCGGTAACCTCGCCTATTGGTAAAGGGCTGTTGGGTAAAAGTGTTGGCGAAATAGCCGAAATCAATGTGCCTAACGGGGTTTTGAAATTCGAAATCCTTGAGATTTCACGCGACTAATTCAAAAAGAAACTTAAAACGATAACGGTTATGGCTTCTATCTTCACAAGAATCATCAACGGTGAAATTCCGTGTTATAAAGTAGCGGAAGACGAGAATTTTATTGCGTTTCTGGACGTGAATCCGAATGCCAAAGGACATACATTGTGTGTGCCGAAGCAGGAAATCAATAAGATTTTCGATATGGAGGAAGACCATTATTTGGCTTTGATGAAATTTTCCCGAACCGTAGCCAAAGCATTGGAAAAAACGGTGGCCTGCAAACGCATTGGAGTAGCAGTTGTCGGATTGGAAGTACCGCACGTACACGTGCATTTAATTCCGTTGCAGGATATGGACGATATGCGTTTCGAACGAAAAACAAGTCTTACTCAGGAAGAATTTGAAAATCTGGCGCAGGCAATAGCCGGAAATTTATAAAAGACAACCATTTTTACGGTTTCACCGCAGATTCGCAGATTATCAGAACAGAAATCCCGAATCTGCGTTTTTATTTCAGGCACAACGGAATACTAAACCGTTTGCTTTTTAAACGTAACCTGCATCGTAGTCCCTTTTCCTATTTCAGAATGCGCCACTTTAATACGGCCGTCGTGGTATTCTTCCACAATTCGTTTGGTTAGCGAAAGCCCTAAGCCCCAACCGCGTTTTTTGGTGGTAAAGCCGGGTTCAAACACACTTTGGAATTGGTTTTTGGGAATGCCGCTGCCCGTATCGCTCACCTTGATTTTTACAAAACGGTCGGTTTCTTCGATGTGTACGGCCAGTTTTCCTTTTCCTTTCATGGCGTCAATGGCGTTTTTTACCAGATTTTCGATGGTCCAGCTGTGCAGTACCGGATTCAGTTTGATGTAAATCGGATGCTGCGGAGCCGAAAAACTGAATTCCACCTGTTTTGAAGTTCTCGATTTCAGATACTCAAACGACTGTTCGGTTTCCTGAACTAAATCGCGGTTTTCCAATACTGGTTCAGAACCGATTTTGGAAAAACGATCGGTAATCGTCTGCAGGCGGTTGATGTCTTTTTCGATTTCCGCCACGGTACTTTCCTCCACATTTTCCGATTTCAGGATTTCCAGCCAACCGATTAAAGAAGACAACGGCGTGCCGATTTGGTGTGCGGTTTCCTTAGCCATCCCGGCCCAAAGACGATTCTGTGTCGCCATTTTGCTCGCGCGGTAAAAATTAAAAATCATCCCGCTGAAAAACAAAGCAATCAGAACAAGAGCAATCGGATAATACTTCAGTTTGGTAATCAGTGAGGAGTTGCCGTAGTAGTACAAATGCTTTTTTCCGCCGATATCCATTGCAATAGGTTGATTTTCGGATTTCAGTTTGTTGAGGAACATCAGGGTTTTGTGTTTGTCCAGGGTGATTTCTTCATCCACGTTGGTCATCCCTAAAATGCTGTCGTTTTCGGTGGTCTGGATAATGGGAATGGTGGTGTTGGTGCTTAAAATCTGGAGCGGTAATTCCACATCGGTGTTTTCATCGGCATTGTTCAGGGTTTTGGATGCGGCGGCCCAAAGTTCCATTTTCAGGCGCTCCTCGTTTTTGAATGTCTGGAAAAACGTATAGGTATTCCAAAGGATCAGTACCAGTAAGTTGAATGCGGCAAGTATAATAATCCAGCGGATGAGATTACGTCTGTCGGAAGAAAAATTCATAGTTGATTCTGAGTAGCTGAGTTCCTAAGTAGCTAAGTTACTAAGTTTCTCGGGATACCCAAAGTTTATTTTTAGCCCAGATAGCAGCGGCATCCTTTTATGGGTGGCTGAGGTCCTCGAAGTCACCCGTAAAAGATATAGCGGATAGCTGGAAAATGCTCCCAAAAATTGCAAAGGTTCACTCCAAAAAAGTATCTTTGTCAAAATTTAATGCCACATGATCAGTGTTAATCCGAAAGAGGTAACTCCGGTAAAATTACAAGCGTATCTGCAAGGCGCGATTGGCCCGCGACCGATAGCCTTTGCCAGTACGTTAGACGAAAACGGCAACCCGAATTTATCGCCGTTCAGTTTTTTCAACGTGTTCAGCTCCAATCCGCCGATTCTGGTTTTTTCGCCGGCACGAAGAGTTCGTGACAATACGGTTAAGCATACGTTAATCAATGCGGAAAAAACTAAAGAAGTAGTCATCAATGTGGTGAATTACGACATCGTGCAACAGGCCTCGTTATCCAGTACCGAATATGCCGATGGGGTAAACGAATTTATCAAAGCCGGACTGACCATGTTGCCTTCGGATATCGTAAAACCGTTCCGTGTAGCCGAAAGCCCGGTACAGTTCGAATGCAAAGTGAACGAAATCATCGCGTTGGGAACCGAAGGCGGTGCGGGAAATTTAATCATCTGCGAAGTGGTAAAACTCCACATCAGCGAGGAAATTTTAGACGCCAACGGTACCATCGACCAGCACAAAATCGATTTGGTGGCGCGTATGGGAGGCAATTGGTATTCCAGAGCGAATCAAGGATTATTCGAGGTGGAAAAACCACTCACGACTTTAGGAATCGGGGTAGACGCCATTCCGGATTTTGTAAAAGAAAGCCCTATTTTCGACGGAAACGACTTAGGCAAATTAGGAAATGTGGAGGCCTTACCAACCGACGAAGAAATTGCTATATTTGTAAAAGAAGATTTCGCCATTAAAGCCGTTTTAAGCGCCGACGACATCGAAAAACAATTCATAAAAGCCAAAGAACATTTAGACAACAACGAAGTGGCCACCGCCTGGAAGGTCCTTCTAGCAAAACAGTAAACAGTATGGAAGTTACAGGAAAAATTAAAGTGATCAACGCAGCGCAACAAGTAAGTGCTTCGTTTAAAAAGAGAGAATTGGTAGTAACTACGGAAGAGCAATATCCGCAGATGATTATGATTGAATTTCATCAGGATAAAACCGATTTGTTAAATAACTACCAAGTTGGAGAAGCTGTAAAAGTTTCCATTAATTTACGTGGAAGAGAGTGGGTAAGTCCACAGGGCGAAACCAAATATTTTAATACGATTGTAGGCTGGAGAATCGAGAAAATGCAGGCAGAAGCTCCTGCAGCACCACAAATGCCGCCTATGCCAGCGAGTCAGGCGTTTGAACCGGCTACGAACTTCAACGAAGAAGAGCACGACGATTTACCGTTCTAAATTTAGAATTTAGAAGTCAGAATTTAGAAGTCAGGAATTTAGAGTAATTTGAATTTCTGGCTTTTTTTGTTGGAGCGAAGGGCTTGGGTGTTTTTGGAAACCCTGTTCCCGCTGTCCGCACTACAAGGTAGTTGCTCCCATCGGGGCTATTGGAGCGGCTTTTCGCATTTTTGTAAACTTTTTATTGAAAGATTGAAAGATTGAAAGATTGAAAGATTGAAAGATTGAAAGATTGAAAGATTGAAAGATTTGCTTAGATGACTTATCGGGTTTAAACTTTCTAAACGACTCCTATGTTTCTTTACTTCGTGAAAATTAATGTAACTCGTGGCCAAAAAAATCCATTTATTAAATGAGGAACTCTGGTTTCCACCCGTTTCCGAGACGCATCCCTCGGGGATTCTGGCCGTGGGCGGCGATTTGTCTACGGAGCGTTTGCTCTTGGCCTACCATTCCGGCATTTTTCCCTGGTTTGAAGACGGTGAACCCATCACCTGGTGGGCACCCGACTGGCGCATGGTTTTATTTTTAGACGATTTGAAAGTGTCCAAAAGCATGCGGAACATCCTCAACCGCGGAATTTTTAAAGTTACCTTCAATCAGGCTTTTAAAGCGGTGATTGCCAATTGCCAATCCGTAAAACGCGAAGGCCAACACGGCACCTGGATTACCGACGACATGATAGCGGCTTATGTCAAACTGCACGAGCTCGGTCACGCCAAATCCGTTGAGGTCTGGCAAAACGGCGAACTGGTAGGCGGTTTGTACGGCGTCGATTTAGGCTCTATTTTCTGCGGGGAAAGCATGTTTTCCAAAGTGTCCAACGCGAGTAAAGTCGCTTTTATCCATCTTGTTGAATGCCTCAAAAAAAACAACTATCTTCTTTTGGATTGTCAGGTGTACAACGAACATCTGGAAAGTTTAGGCTGCGTGGAAATCGAACGCGACGCCTTTATGACAATCTTAAACCATCGGGAGGAGTAAGTATGGGCGTTATTCAGTTTTTTAGCTTTTTGTATGTTTTGCCGTGTACTTTCGTTTCAGCCTTCTTCGGGTGAAATTGTAATAAAAGATAAGGTTGTCCATGGTTAAGGCGATGGAAATCAGCAGAGCAGCCACCAACAAGGTTTTAAGCCCAATCCGATAAAACAGCATCGTGCCGGAAATACAGCCGGTAAAAAAGAAAACGATAATCGAAAGTTTCAGAAAAATGTTCTTTCTCAGTTTTCCGGCATCCGGATGGTTGCGGTAGAACAGGAATTGCGAGGTTTCAATGCCTAAATCAGTAAAAAGTCCGGTAAGGTGCGTGGTGCGAACGGTCGACTGAGAAATTTTGGTTACCAAAGCATTCTGTATTCCCATGGCAAACAAAAGAAAATAAGCGATATGGTTGTTGTTGATGTCTTCCGTAAAATTCCAGTAGCTCCATAATCCCACGGCAATAAGCAACGAGATTTCCAGTAGCATGGGCGTGGTGTGAATGTATTTCTTTTTCCTGAAAGCGGCAGTTTCAATGCAAAAATTGGAAACAAAAGCCCCTAAAAAGAAAAAGAAAATATAAAGCAGATACGGTACGGCTTTGGCAAATTGTCCCGTAATCATTTCTTCCGAAAAATAAGCAAAATGGCCCGTTACATTGGTGGTTAAGGTGCTGATGGCCAAAACGCCCACACTGTTTACAATTCCGGCTACCAAGGACAGGTTGGAAGCTAAACGCAGGTTATGTCTAAAGGTTCGGTTTTTGCCTTGATGTCTAAACATGGTTTCGGGAAGATTTCAGGACTTTTTCCTTGTATAAAAGTACTAAAAAAATCACTTGGGATGGCTTTCCTTCCGAAAAAGTGGCAGGCAAAATGCGTTCAGGGTAAAGCCTGTGCTGTTGTAAAACCTGTCGGCCAGCATTCCGTTATTTCCTCGTCCAGCAGTCTGCCACATGATCGTTTACCATGCCGGTTGCCTGCATGTGCGCGTACACCACGGTGGAACCTACGAACTTGAATCCGCGCTTTTTTAAATCTTTGCTGAGCTTATCGGAGATTTCGGAAGTGGCGGGAATGTCTTTTAAGGTTTGGCAGCAGTTGTCAATCGGTTTGCCGCCTACAAATCCCCAAATGTAATCGGAGAAAGTGCCGAATTCCTGCTGCACTTGCATGAAAGCGTTAGCATTCGTCACGGCGGCTTTAATCTTTAATCCGTTGCGGATGATGCCGGCATCTTGTTTTAAAAGTTCGATTTTTTCTTCGGAATAGTTGGCTACTTTTTGATAGTCGAAACTGTCAAAAGCTTTGCGGAAGTTTTCGCGCTTGGCCAAAACGGTATACCAGCTTAAGCCGGCCTGAAAGGTTTCCAACGTCAGGAATTCAAAGATTTTCTGGTCGTCGTATACGGGAATGCCCCATTCGGTATCGTGGTAATTGCGGTACAAATCGTCTTTTTCGCACCAGGCGCAGCGTATTTTAGTGTCCATGGGTTTCAGGTGTTGGTTCATTTAGATAGCGTTCAATCAGATAGTGGCCAAGGTAGATGAGCGGCGTTAGCACCACGGCTAAAATCAATTTGAACGTATAGCCGGTGAACGACATGTTCACGTATTGGCTCGTAGTAATCTTTCCGGTCAGCCAAAATGCGATTCCGGAAACTATGAAACTGTCGATTAACTGGGAAATGATGGTAGAGCCCGTGCTTCGGAGCCAAATCATCTTTTTGCCCGTTTTGTTCCGTAAAAACCAGAAGATGCTAACGTCGATTAGTTGGGAAACCAAAAAGGCAACGATACTCGCTACCATGATGAACAAGCCTTGACCAAAAACGGCGTAAAACTGCTCGTCGTTGACCGTTTCTCCCGTTTCAAAGGCCGGTATTTTGGTGCCCACAAACAAAATCAGGATGCAATAGGCGATGAGTCCGGCGGTAATGAAGGAAAGTTTTTTTACGCCGTCGCGCCCGAAATGTTCGTTGATAATGTCTGTTGTGATGAATACGATTGGCCAGGGTAAAATCCCGATGCTCATGATGAACGGGCCAATCTCGATGAGTTTGCCGCCGGTTAATTCCGCTACTATGGCATTGGTGATGAAAATCCCGGCTAAAACAATGTAAACGATGTCTTTCTTCGTTTGAAACATAAAAGTGGTTTAAAATCAAATGTACGGCATTTCGGAGAATAAAAAAACCCCAATCTTCCGACCGGGGTTTTGTATAAGAGGGTTGGATTGGATTATCCTAAAGCAACACGTTTGAAACCTGTAACCGTTAAACCGGCATCTACTGATTTTACATACGAAGCAACGTTCATAGAACCGTCTTTGATGTAATCCTGGTTCACCAAAGTGTTGTCTTTGTAGAAACGTTGGATTTTACCTTTAGCGATGTTGTCTAACATAGCTTCCGGTTTTCCTTCTGCACGCAATTGCTCTTTTGCAATTTCCACTTCTTTCTCGATGATAGAAGCGTCAACACCTGCCTCGTCTAAAGCGATTGGGTTCATGGCTGCTGCCTGCATTGCTACGTTTTTAGCTGCTTCTTCAGCACCGGCAACGTTAGCCGATAATGCAACCAAAGTTGCGATTTTTCCAGAGTGAACATAAGAACCAACGAAAGCGCCTTCTAAACGCTCGAAAGAACCGATTTCGATTTTCTCACCGATAACACCTGTTTGCTCGATTAATTTCTCAGCAACAGTCATTCCGTTGAAATCAGAGGCTAAGAAAGAATCTTTGTCTGTATAGTTTAAGGCTTGGTTAGCTAAATCTGTAGCTAATTTTACGAAACCTTCATTTTTACCTACGAAGTCAGTCTCACAGTTTAAGGTGATTACCACACCTGCAGTTTTATCAGCGTTTACAGCAGCGATAGCAGCACCTTCCGTAGATTCTCTGTCGGAACGGTTAGCGGCTACTTTTTGTCCTTTTTTACGTAAGATTTCGATAGCTTTGTCGAAATCACCGTCAGCTTCTACTAAAGCTTTTTTACAGTCCATCATTCCGGCACCTGTAACTTGTCTTAATTTATTTACGTCTGCAGCAGTAATTGTTGCCATAATGTTTTTAATTTAAAGATTAAAAGATTGAAAGATTTTGGGATTAAAAGCAATTACCAATTAAGTATCAGTAATTTTTTAATCTTTAAATCCTTCAATCTTTAAATGATTTTTATTATTCTTCAGTTGAAGTAGTAGCTTCTGCTTTTGCTTCTGCTGCTTCTCCAGCCGGTTGCTCGTCTTTGTCAGATTTTCTGTCAGAAAGTCCTTCAATGATAGCGCCCGATACTAAAGATAAAACTTTTTCGATCGATTTAGAAGCATCGTCGTTTGCCGGGATCACGAAATCAACCTGACGTGGATCAGAGTTGGTATCAACCATAGCGAAAACTGGAATGTTTAACTTTTGTGCTTCTTTAACAGCGATGTGTTCTGCTTTGATATCTACAACGAATAACGCAGCCGGAAGGCGGGTCATGTCTGCAATTGAACCTAAGTTTTTCTCTAACTTAGCACGTAGACGATCAATTTGTAATTTTTCTTTTTTAGATAAAGTATCGAAAGTACCGTCTTTCTTCATTTTATCGATAGAAGCCATTTTTTTAACAGCTTTACGGATCGTAACGAAGTTAGTCAGCATACCACCTGGCCATCTTTCAGTGATGTATGGCATGTTTGCTGCTGCAGCTTTTTCTGCAACGATATCTTTTGCTTGTTTTTTGGTAGCTACGAAAAGTACTTTTCTACCGGATGCAGCGATTTTTTTCAAAGCTTCGTTAGCTTCTTCGATTTTAGCTGCAGTTTTATACAGATTGATAATGTGAATACCATTACGCTCCATATAGATGTAAGGAGCCATGTTTGGATCCCATTTTCTAGTCATGTGTCCGAAGTGAACACCTGCTTCTAGTAATTCTTTAACTTCTACTTTGTTTGCCATTTTGTAATAGTTTACGTTCTGTTGAATTAGCAATGATTAAGTAGCGATTTCTCAGGTCTTAACCATTTAGATGCTAAACTAATTCCCACCTCAATGGGAGAGCAACAAAAACTTAGTGTTTTTAAATAATAATAAATATTAACGTTTAGAGAACTGGAATCTCTTACGAGCTTTCTTCTGACCGAATTTCTTACGCTCCACCATACGAGGGTCACGTGTTAAAAGTCCTTCTGGTTTTAAGATGCTTCTGTTTTCCGCTTCTACTTCACACATTGCTCTTGCGATAGCCATACGAACAGCCTCAGCCTGTCCTGTAGTACCACCACCGTATACATTAACTTTTACGTCGAAGTTACCTGCGTTCTCAGTCATGGAAAGAGGTTGCATAACTTTGTACTGTAATGTAGCAGTTGGGAAGTACGTTGCGAAATCTTTTTTGTTTACGGTAATGTTTCCTGTACCTTCAGTAACATAAACACGTGCTACTGCACATTTTCTTCTACCGATTTTGTGAATAACTCCCATTACTTAAGATCGTTTAAGTTTACAGTTTTTGGCTGTTGAGCAGCGTGTTTGTGCTCAGAACCAACATTTACACTCAAATTACGGAATAACTCGGCTCCTAATTTGTTTTTAGGAAGCATTCCTTTTACAGCTTTTTCTACCAATAATGCAGGGTTTTTCTGTTGCATTACTTTAGCAGTCAAGCTTCTTTGTCCACCTGGGTAGCCTGTGTGACGGATATATGTTTTATCCTCCAACTTGTTACCGGTTAGGTTGATTTTCTCTGCGTTAATAACGATTACGTTATCTCCACAGTCCACATGCGGGGTATAACTTGGCTTGTATTTACCTCTTAATAGCATGGCTACTTTTGAAGCAAAACGTCCTAAGTTATGACCTTCAGCGTCTACAACAATCCACTGTTTGTCTGCAGTAGCTTTGTTCGCTGATACTGTCTTGTAGCTTAAATTGTCCACGTTTTTTTATTTAAATTAAACATTCCATTCCCAATTAAGGGAGTGCAAAAGTACAATTATTTCTTTACAATGCAAACTCTTGAAATAATATTTTGTATACTGATTTTCAGTCAAGTGGTTGATTGCCTGATGAAAAACTACTCTTTGACGAACTTAAATTCCATTCCGCCCTGTTTTAACAGTAGGGTTTTTTCGCCGAAAATCATGTTCAGGCCGGCCGAATCGAAGGTAAATTCCGTATCGCTGATGGCGTTTAGCGGAAAGGCACTTTGTCCGGTGGCCTGCGCTATCAGTTCACCTTTTTCGATTTTTACGGTAATTTTCAGCGGAAGGTCTTTTGATGCGTAAACCCCGACATAATTTTTCAGTATGTTTTCATCCACCTTTAAAGAAGTCAGATTCGGGAACGGAAACGGCATTTTGTAATAAATGCTCAGAATACCGATCATGATATCGTTGCGGTTGAAATTGTCGCCGTTTACAATTAAGCTAATCCCTAATTTTTCTGTCGGATAATACCCAACTACAGATTTGTAGCCTTCAATCCCGCCAGTGTGTCCGTAAAATTTGCGCTCGCCAAAAGGAAACGTCACTAATCCGATGCCGTAACTCTGGTTTAACTTCGTCATTTCTTCCAGAGAAGACGATTGTTTCAGTAGTTTTCCGTTGAACAAACCGCGCATAAAAGCCGTCAGATCATTGGCGTTTGAGGTAATTCCTCCGGCTGCAAAAGGAAGCGACATGTCCCATTCCGGGAAAAGATTCCACTTCGAACCATCATATATATAGGAGTAGGATTCGTTGCGGTTAACGTCTACTTTGTCCACCATATACGTGTTCTTTAATTTCAGACGGTTGGTAATTCTGTTCTTCAGATTGGTGGCGTAACTTACCTTGGTCAGGTCTTCAATGATGCAGCCCAACAGGTAATAATTGGAATTGCTGTATTCCGCTTTGGAATTCGGCTCGAAAACGGACGGATAGGCAGCGATTTTGGCAATCATCTCCTTTTTGCTCACCTTGGCCATCATGTTAACGGTAGAATCGGCATTGACATAATCCAGGATTCCCGAACGGTGGCGCAATAAATCGTTTATGGTAATTTTGTCGGCATTTGGAATCTGCGGATAAAATTTTGAAAGTTTGTCTTCTAATTTCAGACGTTTTTCTTCCACTAACTGCACAATCATCACCGCTGTAAAGGTTTTGGTTACCGATCCGATTTTATATTTGGTGTAGCCGTCCGGTTTTGACTGACTTTGCGGCAATCCGTACGCTTTGGAGAAGACCACATTGTCGCCTTCGCGGATGCTCAACTGCCCCATGAATTTGTTGTTGCTGTTCAGGTAGGTAAGCAAGCTGTCAATTTTGCGGAAGCGGGTTTTTTCCTGAGCGGTGCTACCGATGCAGGACAATACAAGTAAACAGAGTACAATCTTTTTAATCATATCAATTCTTGTTTTTTAGTTTCTGAAATTCAAGATAAGAATACACTACAGGGATGAGGGTAATAACGACGGTAATGGCAATAAAAGTATACAATTGTATTTTTTCGCTTACCAGAAAAGTGAGCGTAATCAACAAGCCGCCGATAAACCATAACAGTCCGCCAAATTTATGGGTTTTTTTCCAGACTTCTTCGTTTTCAAGGGTCCAGGGTGTTCGGAATCCTATGAAATAATTTGGTTTCATGGTTTTCATGTAATTGCCCAAAAAAGCGAAAAGCAGGCCTAAAATCGGGAAGAGCATTCTGGGATCGCCATTAACGGTTTTGATGCTGTATAAAATGTAAAGACACAGTATGCTCATGAAACCGGTCAGGATAAGCCGGAAATGGTTGAGTTTGTTCCCCATGTTTTCTAATTTTCCTTTGGGATCTATTTTAGGGATGATCAGAAAAAGCAGATAGACAATACCGGTCATCAAAACCGGAAGCAGAATCGTTTCGGATTTATCGCCCCAACGGTCAATTTCTCCCGAAGCATTCCAGTGCATGGGTACTTTTTGCGGCAGCGAAGGCCAGATGTAGGCCAGATACGCGAAAGGAATCAGGCTGATGGCTAAATACGGCAATTCTTTTTTGAACTTTTCCATATATTATTTTTTAAGGTTAATAATCCATTTCAGGATATCATCTACTATAGTCGTGTTTAACGAGTATAGGATGAATTGGCCCTTTTTCTCCGAAGTCACCAGATCGGCACGCTTTAAAATGTCGAGGTGATGAGAAATGCTCGGCTTTGAAATTTGAAACGCTTCGGCAATTTCACCGGCGGTCATATCTCTTTGGCGCAATAATTCCAGGATTTCGCGGCGGGTTTCGTCGTTTAAAGCTTTGAAAATCGCATTCATTGTTTAAATATTTAGACAAATATCTAAATATTATTTTAAATTTCCAAAAAAGGATATAAAAATTAAACCCGACAAGTTTTAAATTGTCGGGTTTATTAATTGTAATTTAACTATTTATGGGATTTCCCCTTTTGTCGAAATAACAGTTTGCGGTTTGCTGCCAACTAAATTAATGCGCTTCCAGCCAATCTCTTCCGGTGCCCAAATCCACTTCTAACGGAACCGCCAGTTTAAAAGCGTTTTCCATTTCGTGTTTGATCATCGGTTTGATTTTTTCCAGTTCCGAATTGTGAACGTCGAACACGAGTTCATCGTGTACCTGCAACAGCATTTTGGATTGCCAGTTTTCCGACGTCAGTTTTTTGTGGATGTTAATCATGGCTATTTTGATGATATCCGCCGCACTTCCCTGAATCGGTGCATTCACGGCATTGCGCTCCGCAGCACCACGCACCACGGCATTGGCCGAATTGATGTCTTTCAGATAACGACGCCGTCCCGAAACCGTCTGCACATACCCGTGATTTCGGGCAAACGCAATCTGCTCCTGAATGTAGGCGCGCAAACGCGGATAAGTGTTGTAATATGCATCAATCAGGGCGGCACTTTCGCTTCGGGACAAATCGGTTTGGTTGCTCAGTCCGAATGCGGAAACCCCGTAAATGATACCGAAGTTCACGGTTTTGGCATTGCTTCGTTGTTCTTTGGTTACCTCTTCAGGAGCTACGTGAAATACTTTCGCAGCCGTACTTCTGTGAATGTCTTCCCCGTTCTGGAAGGCTTTAATCATGTTTTCTTCGCCGCTCATCGCCGCAATCACGCGCAATTCAATTTGAGAGTAATCGGCAGAGAGTAAGGTGTAATTTTCATCTCGGGCAATAAAAGCTTTTCGAATTAATCGGCCTCTTTCGGTACGAATCGGGATGTTCTGTAAATTCGGATTGTTCGAACTTAAACGTCCGGTGGCGGCAACAGTCTGCATGTAATCGGTGTGCACGCGGTTGGTTTTTGGGTCCACCTGTTCCGGCAAGGAAATGATGTAGGTGCTTTGCAGTTTCACCATCTGGCGCCAGTCGAGGATTTGTTGTACGATTTCGTGTTCGTTGGCCAGATAACTCAACACTTCTTCGCCGGTAGCATACTGTCCGGTTTTGGTTTTCTTTTGTTTGGCGCCGCCGATTTTTAGTTTTTCAAATAAAATATCACCTAATTGTTTTGGGGAAGCCAGGTTGAATTTCTCGCCGGCCGTTTCGTATATTTTTTCTTCCAGCGCCTTGATTTCCACATCCATATCTTTGGCCATATCTTTCAGATAGTCCACATCCAGGCGGATGCCTTCGCGTTCCATGTCGGCCAACACCTGAATCAGCGGGATTTCGATTTCCTCGAATAATTTTTTGGTGCCGGCACTGTCTAGTTTCGGTTCGAATACTTCTTTTAACTGAAGTGTGATATCGGCATCTTCCGCAGCGTATTCTTTAATGTCTTCCAAAGCTACGTCGCGCATCGATTTTTGGTTTTTGCCTTTTTTGCCGATGAGTGTTTCGATGGATTTCGGCGAATATTTCAGATAGGTTTCCGCCAAAACGTCCATGTTATGACGCATGTCGGGATTGATTAAGTAATGCGCAATCATGGTGTCGAAGAGTTTTCCTTTGACGGAAATCCCGTAATTCGCCAGTATTTTTAAATCGTATTTGATGTTCTGTCCGATTTTGACGATTTCTTCATTTTCGAAAAACGGTTTGAATTTGTCCACCAGTTCCTGCGCTTCGTCGCGATTTTCCGGAACCGGAACGTAAAAGGCTTTCCCTTTTTCAAATGAAAACGACATCCCGACCAATTCGGCGTTGTTGGCGTCGATTCCGGTGGTTTCCGTGTCGAAACAGACTTCTTTCTGCTGTAAAAGTGTCTGAAGTAATAATTTTACACCCAAATTTCCCTGGCTTACTTCGTAATGGTGCGGCGTATTTTCTAACGTATTGTAATAGCTGTGATGACCGGCTTCGGCTTCACTGTCACCGGTTTCAAACAAAGAGAATTGGTCTTCGTTTTTTGAAGCTTTTTTGGTGGTTTTCGGTGCGGATTCGCCATTGCCGTTGCTGGTGTCGATTTCATCGTATTCTTTCCCGCTGCCGAACAATTTGTCGAATTGGGTCTTCAGCTGACGGAATTCGAGTTCCATAAACAGCGCATCGGTTTTTTCTACATCGGGTTTGGAGAGTTCGTAGTCGGTTTCGTCAAACGTTACCGGACAATCCAGTAAAATGGTGGCCAGTTTTTTGGATAAAATTCCCTGTTCTTTGTTGGCTTCGATTTTTTCTTTTAACGCGCCTTTCAGTTTGTCGGTATTGGCCAGAAGATTTTCCATCGAACCGAATTCGGCTAATAGTTTTTTGGCGGTTTTTTCACCCACGCCCGGTAAACCCGGTATATTGTCGACCGCATCGCCCATCATCCCCAGAAAATCAATCACCTGCAACGGATCCTGAATTTCAAATTTTTCCAGCACTTCCGGAACGCCCCAGATTTCGACGTCGTTCCCCAAACGCGCCGGCCGGTAAATGAAAATATTGTCGGAAACCAATTGGGCAAAATCCTTATCCGGCGTTACCATAAAAACCTGATAGCCTTGTTTTTCGGCTTGTTTCGCTAAGGTTCCGATTAAATCGTCGGCTTCATAACCCGCTTGCTCGATAATCGGAATGTGCATCGCGCTCAGAAATTCTTGTATGTACGGAACGGCTATTTTGATGGCTTCCGGTGTTTCGTCACGGTTGGCTTTATAGGCTTCGAACATTTCACTTCTGAAAACACTTCCTCCTTTGTCGAAGGCTACAGCCAAATGATCCGGTTTTTCGCGTTTGATGACATCAATCAAAGAATTCATAAAGCCCAAAATGGCCGAAGTGTCCATCCCTTTGGAATTGATTCTCGGATTTTTGATGAAAGCGTAATAGCCGCGGAAAATCAGGGCGTAAGCATCTAAAAGAAAAAGGCGTTTTTGTGACATGTTTCGAAAAATTTAGCACGTAAAAATACGCAAAGTGGAAAGATTATGCTAAAAGTTCGAAAGCAAATCCGTGGTTTGGTTAAATTTAATTTAAGAAACAGCTGCTAAACGTTTCATTCTTCGTTACTTTGCTTATCAAAAACAAATTATGACCATGCGTTTAGTTTTTATAGGAGTGATTCTGCTTTTGGTGGAACTGTATGCGTACCAGGCGATAAAAACCATTACCCGTGAGCGCTGGATTCTGATAGTGTATCAGGTGCTAAGCCTTATGGCTTTTGCGTATATTTTGTACGGATTCAGTCAGTTCGACCGCAAGGTGGGGCAGAACGCACAATCCCTTTTTACCATAGGTTTGTTTTTACTGATGCTGGTGCCGAAGTTATTGATGGCGGTGATATTGCTCAGCGAAGATGTTTTCCGGATGTTTGCCACTATACTTAACTATTTTACTCAGTCTGACAGCATAAAAGAAGCCATTCCCGAAAGAAGAAAATTTATCAGTCAGATAGCTTTGGGAATCGCGGCCATTCCGTTTACTTCGCTGTTGTACGGCATGACGAAAGGGAAATACAACTTTAAAGTAATCCGTCAGACCTTATTCTTTCCGGATTTGCCCGAGAGTTTCGACGGGATGACCATCACCCAGTTTTCGGATGTACACAGCGGGAGTTTCGACAATCCTGAAAAAATTGCGTATGCCATCGATTTGATCAATGCGCAAAAATCCGACATCATTCTTTTTACGGGCGATATCGTGAACACGCATGCCACGGAAATGCACCCGTGGATCGAAACGTTTAAGAAAATTGAAACACCGAAATTCGGAAAGTACTCGATTTTAGGGAATCACGATTATGGCGAATATGTTGACTGGGATTACAAGAAAGACAAAGAGGATAATTTCAATGCCATTAAGGATTTACACCGTCAGATTGATTTCAAATTGTTGTTGAATGAGAACGTCAAGCTGAAAAACGGCGCCGACGAAATCGCATTGATAGGGGTAGAAAACTGGGGCGTGAAATTCAAACAGGCGGGTGATTTGGCCAAAGCCTCGGAAGGAGTAAAAAAGGAAGATTTCAAGATTCTGATGAGCCACGATCCCTCGCACTGGGATGCCGAAGTACAGCACCATGAGAACAATTACCATCTGACCTTGTCGGGCCATACCCACGGCCTGCAGTTCGGGATTGAGATTCCCGGGGTTATCAAATGGAGTCCAGTGCAGTATGTTTACAAATATTGGGCAGGACTGTATGAGAATATGGGGCGTTATATCTATGTAAACCGTGGTTTTGGCTTTCATGCCTATCCGGGAAGGGTTGGTATTTGGCCGGAAATTACGGTTATTCAACTAAAAAAAGGTGAAAGAGTAGCATAAATGCGCAAAAATATTATATTTGTATACTGTTTCATGACGAAAGCTGGTTTATAATTTAACTTTTAAATCCTCGATTATGTCAAAATTTGGAGAACTTATCAATGCGCAGGTGCCGGTGTTAATAGACTTTTATACCGACTGGAACGAATCTTCCGTGTCCATGCATCCTGTAATCCGCGATGTGGCAGCGGCGTTAGGCGATAAGGCCAAAGTGATTAAAATTGATGTAGACAAAAACCAGGAATTGGCCGAAGCGCTGCGTATAAAAGGGTTGCCGACTCTTATGATTTACAAGGCTGGTCAAATGGTTTGGAGACAATCCGGCGAATTGGATGCCAACACATTAATTACCTTGGTTCAGGAAAACGCTTAACCGATTTTTTCGAACCGAAATCCTTTTTCTTTTAAAATTTCTATGGCTCTTGGCAGCGCGTATTCGAGGTTTTTGAATGCTTTTTGGCTGTCGTGAAATACGATAATGCTTCCCTGTGTAGTATTTTGAACTACATTTTCCAGACATTTTTCTTTTGAAATGGTGGTGTCAAAATCGGCGCTCAGCACATCCCACATGATAATTTTATAGCCTGATTTCCGCAATTTTGAGGACTGGCTCAACCTTATTTTTCCGTAAGGCGGCCTGAAAAGCCTTGGTTGTGGTATGTCTGTTGTTTCTTGTTGCAGGATTTCATCACAGGAGAGTGTGTTGTCGAGATAGCTTTTGTCTGAAGTCATCCAGCCCTGCAAATGATTGTAGGTGTGGTTGCCAATGGAATGACCTTCTGCAAGTACTTTTCTGAAAATTTCAGGATGTTTTCGGATGTTGTCGCCGATGCAGAAAAAGGTGGCTTTGATGTGGTGTGCTTTTAGTACGGATAACACCCATTCGGTAATTTTGGGTGTGGGGCCGTCGTCAAAAGTCAGGTATATTTTATTGCCGGTATTGGGAATGTCCCAAACCTGATTGGAAAAAATCTTTTTAACGATGCTGTTGGTTTTAATCCAGTAGAAATTCATACCATAAAAATAAGGCTTTCAAAGTTATAAACTCTAAAAGCCCTATTTAAAATTATCCGTAAAGTTAATTATTCCATATCCCTGCCAAAGCGTTCAAACAATTTGTTGTAATTGTTGAATTTGACTTTGTTCTGATTGTAAAACTCCAGATCTTCCCGGTCTTTCATAACTTGCAACAAACTGCGGTACCGCTCTATATCAGTAACAATATCCATATAGACATCATTTTGTTCTGCAGGTTTCATACCGGCGTAATAGGTTAAGTTATCCTGATACTTTTTCATCAGTTGGGTTAAAATGTCACGCGCTTTTGCTTTTTCCCCGATTTCATAATAACCGGCTGCAAAAGGCTCTACAAAACTGTAATAACCAAAATAATCAATAGGCATGTTGGTCATGGCTATTTCGATGATTTTTTTAGCTTTTTCGTTTTTGCCTTCGTTAATCAGGGCTTCCATCAAACGAGCCAGATTGGTTCGGTAGGTAATGCTGTTTTTACGGGTTTCGGGGTCGTGATAAATCTCCGGGTTGCCGCTGTTGCCCCAATCCCATTTGGTTACAATGTTGTACATTTTTTCAGTATCGATATGACCCATATCCAGCGGACTTGCCTGTTTGCCTATAGGTGTTTTAATCGGAACCAGTTTGTATGCCAAACCGTCCAGTTGCAGGTAATCTTTCATCCAGATGAAATCTTCATCTGCGAATGCGCCTCCCGTAAAATAGATTGGACGCTTCCAGTTGTTATTGGCTACGATGTCCAGCATCATTAGTCGGTTGATGTAAATAGGACTACCTTTTAAGTCAATGTCAATATTGGAAACAATGGAATCGTTTAAATGCGGCGAAACCACTTTGTTTTTAATCACAGCGTTTTTATCCACCGGAATTCTGATTTTGTCAGACGGATAAAAATGTACTTTGTGTCCGTTGCGCATTTCAACCGTAGTTCTTTCGTCATCAGAAGCTATAAATTGCATCAGGTCTTCCAATAACATACCGTCCTCGGTTAATTTTTTGTAAATGACAAAATCGCGTTTACCGCCCACGTACTGATCGTGTGTAAAACGAATCGGAACTGGATCAGATTTGTAAGCTTTGGCTTTCATCTGATCAATGTACCAATCGGTTGCAAAAAGGCTTGTGCACACAATGCGAACATCGGTTCGGTGTCCTTCAATTTCCTGCGCATACCAAAGTGGAAACGTATCGTTATCACCAATGGTAAAGAGAATGGCATTTGGTTCGCAGGAATCCAGATAGGCTTTTGCCATGGCAATGGCAGTATATTTTCCGGAACGGTCATGATCGTCCCAGTTTTCTTTGGCCATCAGCAGCGGTGCAGCCAACATGGAAGCGGCGATCACTACAGGGCCGGCTACTTTCGGCTGTAGATATTTCTGAATGGCGTCGTAAAGCGCATAAACGCCAACGGCAATCCAAATCGCGAATACGTAGAAAGAACCTACTACAGCGTAATCTCTTTCCCTCGGTTCAAACGGTCGTTCGTTCAAGAAAATTTTTAAGGCAAAGCTGTTAAACAGGAACAATACCAACAAGATATAAAAGCTTTTCTTGTCTTTTGATGCGTGGAAAACAATTCCCAAGACACCTAAAATAAAAGGAAGGAAATAGTACGTGTTTCGGGCTTTGTTCTTGGCAACATCCGGAGGCAGGTTCTTTTGCGTGCCTAAGTGTGCACTGTCAATAAAGTTGATGCCGCTCAGCCAGTTGCCGTTTTGTGTATCGTATTTTCCCTGAACATCGTTTTGGCGGCCCACGAAATTCCAAAGCAGATAGCGCCAGTACATATAGCCGAACTGATACTCGAACATGAATTTCATGTTGTCGGCAAAGGACGGTTTTTCCACGATTAGGTAATCGCTGTAGCCTTTTAAGAATTTGTCATAGCCTTCCAGATCAATTTTTCCTGCCGCATAGGCCGCGCGGAATTCGGAAACGATTTCAGTCATCTGACTCATTTCGTCTTCCATGGTTTCACCGTTTTCGTCGATGAAAGCATTCGGGTCGATCTTAAAATTCAGCGGTTGGGTAAACGTCATGTAGTTTACTGCATGATCGGTGCTCCACATTCTCGGAAGGATTCCTTTGTGGTTGTCGTCACTGTTGCTTTTGGCGTTTTTGTAATTGTTTACAATAACGTAGCGTCCGGTTTTATAGTCTCTTTCGTAGTTAGGCTTGTCATCCAAATATGGGTTAACTGAGTCTAAGCCTGCATAGGTTTCGGAAAATAAAGGACCGTAAAAGGTTTTTTGCTCTCCATACTGTTCGCGGTTGTAATAAGCCAACACCTCGGCTGCATCGGAAGGTTTGTTTTCGTTGATAACGACATTAGCGTTGGCGCGAATGGGAAGCATTAACCAGGTGGAAAATCCTATCAAGACGAACAAGATGCACAATAATACGGTATTCCAAAACGGTTTGTCGTTTTTCTTGGTGTACTTTAATCCGAAATGGAAAAAAGCGATAATTAAAAGAAAAGCGAAAATGGTTCCGGAATTAAAAGGCAACCCTAAACTGTTTACCATGAATATTTCTGTTTTCCCGAAGAAACCAAGCGTGTAAGGTAAAAGGAATTTAAAGAAAAAGAACAGAACGGCTACCATCAGGATGTTGGCAATAATAAAGTTCTTAAGGGTTATTTTTTCGTAGTTCTTAAAATAGTACAGTAATCCGATAGACGGAATGGTTAGCAAAGCCATGAAGTGAACACCGAAAGAAAGTCCAATCATCAGGGAAATCAGGAGTAACCAGCGGTTTCCTTTAGGTTTGTGCATGTCTTCTTCCCAGCGCAGTCCCAGCCAAAACAAAATGGCAATAAATAAGGTAGCCATGGAATATACTTCCGCTTCCACCGCATTAAACCAGAAACTATCGGAAAAAGTAAAAGCTAAAGCACCGACAAAAGAAGCGCCTAAAATGGCAATACTGTTATTGTTGTTCAGTTCTGTAAAAGAAGCAACGATTTTTTTAAGCAGAATCGTACCCGACCAAAACATAAATAAAATGGTAAACGCACTGGAGAAAACTGACATCATGTTAACCATCAGGGCAATTTTGTCCGGACTCACCGCAAACATGGAGAAGAAGGCGCCAATCATCTGGAACAAAGGTGCTCCGGGCGGGTGGCCAACTTCCAGTTTGGCAGAAGTGGCGATGTATTCACCACAATCCCAGAAACTTAAGGTGGGTTCCACGGTAAGGGAGTAAGTTAATAAAGCAATAACAAAGGAAATCCAGCCTAAAAGCGTGTTCCATTTTTTAAAGTCGAATGTTATCATACAACGTTCTATCGGTTAGGTCTTTTAAATTCTACTACAAAGAAACTCTTTTTTTGTATATAGAAACGCACAAAACTTTTTTTTAATATTTTTTTATCTAAAAATTTGGATTGAAAAAAATATGTATTACATTTGCACCCGCAATCAGCAATGAGCGCAGGTTTAATGGTCCATGGTGTAATGGTAACACTACTGATTTTGGTTCAGTCATTCTAGGTTCGAGTCCTAGTGGACCAACAAAAAAGCCCCGAAATTCTCGGGGCTTTTTTTATACTTATTTAATTGTTTAGATTTTAAAAGTAACTACCGGGCGAACGGCGTGATTTACCAAATCCTCGCTAATGCTTCCGTTAAAGAAATGCGCTAAGCCTCTTCTGCCGTGTGTGCTCATTCCGATAAGGTCGGCATCGATGCTGTTGGCAAAATTTAAGATTCCTTTTTCCACGTTTACATCGTTGTAAATATGGGTAGAGTAGTTGTCGATTTGGAAGTTTCCGATAAAATCGGACATGATTTTTTCCGCAACAGCAGTAGATTTAAAGTTGTTCGGCGTGTTGATGGAAACCAAATGCAGATGTGCTCCGAATTTATTTGAAAATTCAACGGCTTTGGAGAACGTTCCTTTAACTTCGTCAGAAAAATCAGAAGCGAAAACGAATTTGTTTACGGCAAATGTGTCCATTTCTTTTTTGATGACCAAAACCGGAATTTCTGAAGTTCGTACAACTTTTTCAGTATTGGAACCGATAATCATTTCTTTGAAACCGCTAGCACCGTGAGAACCCATAACAATTAAATCGATATCGTTTTTTTTGCTGATGTCCATGATGCCCTCAAAAGTACCTTCAATTTTGATGATTTCAGATACGTCTATTCCGTCAAGGTAAGGTGCTTTGGTTAAGTCGTCCAGTTTTTCTTCGGCTCTCTTTTTGAAATACATGATTTCGGGAATGTCGTGCCCCTGATGAAACGGATCGTTGGCTTCATGAGGTAGTTCAAGCATGTGAAGAACGTATATTTCACCGTTGTTTTTTTTGGCGATTTGAGCAGCAACTTTAAGTGCGTATTCGGCGTGTTTTGAAAAATCGGTAGGTACTAAAATTTTTTTCATAATAGTAAAGTGTGGGAAAATAGTGTTAAAAAATCTTTTTATAAAGGTAATAATTTAATTTACAATTCACAATGTTTTTTAAAATTTAAAAAAAGTCGTATATTTGCTCCGTTATTTAAATACCGAACTAAATAATGAGGGAAGCAGGGCTTCCCTCTTTTTATACCGAATATGACGTTTAAAGAAAAAGTAAAAAATCAACTGGATCAGGCGTTGCTGGAGCGTCCGGCTCTTTTTCTTATTGATTTTTCCATTTCAGAGGCTTATAAAATCAGTGTGACGCTGGATGGAGATCATGGTGTGAGTTTGCAGGATTGTATTGATGTAAGCCGATCTATTGAACAAAACTTAGATCGCGAAGAGCAGGATTTTTCACTGGAAGTGGCTTCAGCAGGAGCGACCAGTCCGTTAAAATTACCGCGCCAGTTTAAGAAAAATATTGGCAGAAAGCTAAAGGTAACCACCGCTAAAGAGAAAATTGAAGCAACCCTTGCGGAAGCAGATGATGCCGGCATTGTTTTGGAATGGACAGCCAGAGAGCCGAAGCAAATCGGAAAAGGAAAAGAAACTGTTCAGAAAAGAGCAGAGATTAAGTACGAAGATATTAAAGAAGCAATTGTTATAATAACATTTTAAATAAAGAGTTGACATGGAGAATATTGCATTAATCGAGTCGTTTTCAGAGTTCAAAGACGATAAACTAATCGATAGAGTTACCTTAATGGCGATTTTAGAAGATGTGTTCAGAAATGCATTGAAGAAAAAATACGGTTCCGATGATAATTTCGATATCATCATCAATCCTGATAAAGGGGATATGGAAATCTGGAGAAACCGTGTGGTGGTGGCAGATGGTGAGGTGGAAGATCCAAACTCTGAAATCTCTTTGTCGGAAGCGCGTAAAATCGAGCCTGATTTTGAAGTAGGGGAAGACGTTTCCGAAGAAGTGAAATTAATTCAGTTGGGAAGAAGAGCGATTTTGGCGTTGCGTCAGAACCTGATTTCCAAAATTCACGAACATGACAATACGAATCTTTACAAACAATTTAAAGATCTGATAGGAGAAATATATACGGCAGAAGTGCATCACGTGCGACCAAAAGCTGTAATTTTGGTGGACGACGAAGGAAACGAAATCGTGTTGCCGAAAGAAAAACAAATTCCGTCCGACTTTTTCCGCAAAGGCGATAACGTGCGCGGAATCATCGAAAGCGTGGAGCTGAAAGGCAACAAGCCGCAAATCATCATGTCCCGGACTTCAGAGAAATTCCTGGAAAAATTGTTCGAGCAGGAAATTCCGGAAGTATTCGACGGGTTAATCATGATTAAAAAAGTGGTGCGTATCCCGGGTGAAAAAGCGAAAGTAGCCGTAGATTCGTACGACGACAGAATCGATCCGGTAGGAGCCTGTGTGGGAATGAAAGGTTCCCGTATCCACGGTATTGTTCGCGAGTTGGGTAACGAAAACATTGACGTTATCAACTATACAACCAACGCGCAGTTGTTTATCACCAGAGCGTTGAGCCCGGCAAAAGTATCTTCGGTTAAAATTGATGAAGAGAAAAAAACGGCGGAAGTATTTTTAAAATTAGAAGAAGTTTCCAAAGCAATTGGTCGCGGCGGTCACAATATTAAACTGGCGGGTCTTTTAACCGGTTATGAGTTGGATGTTATCCGTGAAGGTAATATCGCCGAAGAAGAAGACGACGTAGAATTAACAGAGTTCTCTGATGAAATCGACGGATGGGTAATCGACGAATTTGCAAAAATCGGTTTGGATACAGCAAGAAGCGTACTGAAACAGGATGTTGCCGATTTAGTACGAAGAACCGATCTGGAAGAAGAGACAATTCTGGATGTAATGCGAATCTTAAAAGAAGAATTCGAAGACTAATTTATTAGTTAGACACACAACACAACACGCATTAAGGT
This sequence comes from Flavobacterium suncheonense GH29-5 = DSM 17707, assembly GCF_000430025.1. Classification (GTDB taxonomy): domain Bacteria; phylum Bacteroidota; class Bacteroidia; order Flavobacteriales; family Flavobacteriaceae; genus Flavobacterium; species Flavobacterium suncheonense. The sequence continues at coordinate 52,752 of NZ_AUCZ01000008.1, read as the reverse complement.
AATAATAAAAAAGATTTATGTCTGAAGAAAGAGTAATAAGAATTAACAAGGTTTTAAGGGAATTAAATATTTCTCTGGATAGAGCTGTGGAGTATTTGAAGGAGAAGGGTCATGCCATCGAATCAAGTCCTAACGCTAAAATTTCTAATGAGGAATACTCGATCTTGTGCGGACAATTCTCTGCTGATAAAGGTAAGAAAGTAGCTTCTCTGGAAGTGAGTGAGGAGAAAAAGAAAGAAAAAGAAGCGCTTCGCATCGAAAGAGAGAAAGAGTTGGAAGCACAACGCAAACAGGAAGAGGAAAGGCAACGTCAGGAAGTAATCAAAGCGCGTGCCTCACTTTCCGGTCCTAAAGCAGTCGGTAAAATCGATTTGGATCCTAAAAAACCGGAAGACGAAAAACCTTCTTCAGAAAAAATCGCAAAAGAGGAAGCTGTTTCAGCTGCGCAGGTAGCAGAAGAAAAGCCGGTAGCGGAAGAAGCTCCTAAGGCTGTTGCAAAAGAAGAGAAAGCTGAAAAAGCCGAAAAAGCGCCGGCAACCGAAGCATCAAAAACGGAAACAGCGGAAGACGAAAAAATCGAAACGCAATACCAAAAACTTTCCGGAACCACATTCACAGGTCAGACCATCGATTTATCGCAGTTCAACAAGCCTAAGAAGAAGAAGGAAGATTTCAAAAAAGACGCCAATAAACCGGGTCAGGGTGCTGCGGGACAAAATGCAAACCAGCAAAGTCAGGAGAAAAAGAAACGCAACCGCATTCCGGGCAAACCGGGAACTACCGGTCAGCCGGGTCAAGGCGGTAACGCAGGCCAGGGTGGCAATAATGCTAACAGAGGCGGTGGTAAATTTGGAAACAAACCGGGCTTCCAGAAAGGAAACCGTCCGGCGATTGTGGCAAAAGTAGAACCAACCGAAGAAGAAGTTAAAAACCAAATCAAAGAAACTTTAGAAAGACTTCAGGGAAAAGGAAGCAAATCTAAAGCGGCAAAATACAGAAGAGACAAAAGGGATTCCCACCGTCAGCGTTCCGAGGATGAAATGCAGGCGTTGGAAGAAGGAAGCAAAGTACTGAAAGTAACAGAATTCGTTACCGTAGGGGAAATTGCCAGCATGATGGACGTGCCGATTACCAAAGTTATCGGAACCTGTATGTCCTTAGGAATCATGGTAACGATGAACCAACGTTTGGATGCGGAAACCTTGTCAATTGTAGCCGACGAGTTCGGATACGAAGTGGAATTCACCACAGCCGATATCGAAGAAAACATCGAAGTGGTGGAAGACCGTCCGGAAGATTTAGTGCACCGCGCACCAATCGTAACGGTAATGGGTCACGTAGACCACGGTAAAACATCCTTGTTGGATTACATCCGTAAAGCGAATGTGATTGCGGGTGAGTCCGGAGGTATTACACAGCACATCGGTGCCTATGGGGTAGAGTTGGAAAACGGTCAGGAAATCACGTTCCTGGATACTCCGGGTCACGAAGCCTTTACGGCGATGCGTGCCCGTGGAGCTCAGGTTACCGATATCGCGATTATCGTAATCGCTGCCGACGACGACATCATGCCGCAAACCAAAGAGGCAATCAGTCACGCACAGGCTGCTGGTGTACCGATGATTTTTGCCATCAATAAAGTGGATAAGCCAACGGCGAATCCGGAAAAGATTAAAGAGCGTCTGGCAGCCATGAACCTTTTGGTGGAAGATTGGGGCGGTAAATACCAGTCGCATGACATTTCCGCAAAAATGGGAATGGGTGTGAAAGAATTGCTTGAAAAAGTATTGTTAGAGGCGGAAATCTTAGATTTAAAAGCCAATCCAAATAAACCTGCCGTCGGAACCGTTGTGGAAGCGCAATTGGATAAAGGCCGCGGTTATGTAACCACGATGTTGGTACAAGCCGGAACATTACGCGTAGGAGATTACGTGTTAGCCGGTAAAAACCACGGTAAGGTAAAAGCGATGTTTGACGAGCGCGGTAACATGGTGAAAGAGGCCGGTCCATCCACACCAATTTCAATTTTAGGATTGGACGGGGCGCCAACAGCGGGTGATAAGTTCAACGTATTCGAAGACGAAAGAGAAGCGAAGCAAATTGCAGCCAAACGTATGCAGTTGTTGCGCGAGCAGTCGGTTCGTACGCAGAAACACATTACGCTTGCTGAAATCGGTCGCCGTATCGCTTTAGGGCAGTTTAAAGAGCTGAACATTATCCTTAAAGGAGATGTGGACGGTTCGGTGGAAGCCTTATCGGATTCCTTCTCGAAACTGTCCACCGAAGAAATTCAGATCCGTATCATCCACAAAGGAGTAGGAGCAATTACCGAGTCTGACGTGTTGTTAGCGTCGGCTTCGGATGCGATCATCATCGGATTTAACGTGCGCCCACAGGGAAATGCGAAACAGTTGGCCGAGAAAGAGGAAATCGACATCCGTCACTACTCGATCATCTACGATGCTATCGACGACTTGAAAGATGCGATGGAAGGAATGTTGTCACCGGAATTGAAAGAAGAAATTACCGGTACGGCCGAAGTTCGCGAGTTGTTTAAAATCTCTAAAGTGGGAACGATTGCCGGATGTATGGTTACCGACGGTAAAATCTTCCGCAATTCGAAAATCCGCTTGATTCGCGAAGGTGTGGTAATTTACACTGGTGAATTGGCTACTTTAAAGCGTTTCAAAGACGACGTGAAAGAAGTGTCCAAAGGATACGATTGCGGGATGCAGATCAAGAATTACAACGATTTGAAAGAATATGATTTGATCGAAGCGTTCCAGGAAGTGGAAGTGAAGAAAAAACTGAAATAATCGTTTTTAAGTATAATTAAAAAGTCCGGCATTTGTCGGACTTTTTTTATGTTTTGTTGCAATAAATTTCTTTTCTTGCGTTATCATTTCTTATGGTAATTCTTATATAATGAACCTAAAGCACCTATTTGTTCTGCTGTTTTTAACAACGCTAAAGTCTTTTTCTCAAAACTACCGAGACAAAGTTATTCATGAAACCTTAAATCCCATTCTGGACAGCTATAAACCCGTTTCCAATACAGACTATCTCAAAGTAAAAGAGCTGATTCTGAAGCTGGATGAAGATTACGGTTACGAAGCCGATCTGCATCTGAAACTGATGAATCTGAGTTACAAACACAACGATTTGGATTTCTTTAAAACGCAACTTTCCCGCTTAGTGGAAAAACACGGTTTTACAATCGCTTACATGACAGGTTCCGAATCTTATGCTGAGGCTGTTTTAAAAGGGGATTTGGCGGTCTGGTTTAAACCGATGTATATTAAAAATCACAGCATTTGGCTGGAGCAGAACTTTGACAAACAGCTTGATTTAAAGCAACTGAACGAAGCAAGACTTAAAGATCAGCTGCTCAATTCTTACGGGATGAAAATTAAGGAGAAGATTCAGGATGAGTCAGTGCTTCGTCAGGTGTCGGATATTCAAAACGAGTTGCTTTTTAACGTACTGACCGATGTGTATAAGATTGCTAGAAAATATGATCGGTTCCCCACCGGAAAGAATTTCGGACTTATTCAGCATGATTTTTCTATGATGGTACAGCATAATTTTATGAGTGCGGATAATCTGGAGCGTACCTGGATTCTTTTTGAACCTTATTTTAAGCAAGCCTGTCTGAAACATGATCTGGATTATGGGATGTATAAAAAATATGATGTTTATTCCTATGTGGCCACCGGCTTTCAGAAATACGGTCTGATTACTGCCGAAGATCTCCCTTGGTATTTCTTTAAGGAGAAGGAAGAAAACCCGGAAATTCCTGTTCGGAATCTGTTTTTTGCCGATAAATTCAAGAGTGAAATGGGTTGGAAATGATGTGGCGTACTGCGTTGTGATAATTAGGTGTTATTGAGGTTGCTTTTTATGTGTAAAAACACTTTTGAAATGATAATATTAAGATAAAATGTATTATTTGTCTGATTATAATTGATAATTTTACTGTAGTATTAAGGAATTTGGAAACTTTAAATTGTGTTAGTCATGAAATCAAAAATCGCCATCTACGAAACGCACAAGGAGGCGGTAGATGCAATCAAAACGTTGCATGACCATGGCTTTCCCATGAAAAACGTTTCGCTCATTGGTACTGCAGAAGTCATTGACGATCACATCCATGTGAGAACTTCGGATGTGGTGCAAAAAGCTCCGGCAGTAATTGGGATAGGAGCAGGGACAGTTATTGGTTTGCTTTCCGGTATCGGGGTTTTTACGATTCCCGGTTTTGGTTTTTTGTACGGCGCAGGTGCTTTAGTGGGTGCTGTCGCCGGATTTGATTTGGGCATTGTCACAGGAGGTCTGATTTCTTTTTTCGCCTATCTTGGCATAAAAGAAGACGAAGTGGTGAAATACGAAGAGCATCTGAAAGAAGGTAAATTCATGGTGGTTTTAAATGGTTCGATGGAAGAAATTGAACAAGCCGAACATATACTGCATACGGAAGGTGCTCATTTAGAGTTGTAAGATTTGTATATAAAAAACAAAAAGCCGGCAAACGCCGGCTTTTTGTTTGTAAAAGGCCTTATTTGTTCGGGCGAAGTAACAAGGCATTGGGGTATTTTTTCAGGATTTCCTTGTAATTTCGTTCGGCTTCAATCCGCGTTTTGAAAGTACCGACCCAAACTTTGTAACTGGGATTGGAATAGACGATGGTTCCGTCAAGGTTTCGGTACTCCTTCCGGAATGTGGAAAGTGCTTTTTTGGCCTCTTCGTTCGTGCCGTAAAAAATCTGAATTTTATAGCGGTCGTTAACGGTTATGGAAGAGTTTATCTTTCTTTTCTCGTTTAAGAGATTTTCGAATTTCGGATCCTGAATTATGTTAAATTTTGGGGTTTGTGCCAATGCATTTTGGTTGCCAAATACACCTGCGGTAAGAAATAATGCCAATAGGGAGGGTCTTAAAATTCTCATAATGAACTGTGTTTGATGCAAAAGTACGATTAATATGATAACGATAAAAGCAGGTATTTATTTAGAATTGGTATAAATTACAATTTAAGATAAATTTAAGGTTTTGATAATAGTTCATAAGTCGTATTTTTGTCCGAGTTTATAAATAGGGTATGTTTTCTGGTTTACGAAAATCGTACCAAATTTAGTCGAAAATCATTTTTAATTATGAAAAACGTGGGTAACCATAACTCGATTTCTAAAAAATTATTGTTCAGTCTGGCGCTGTTAGTGTCGCTTTCGCTGAATACTTTTGCTCAAGATGCAGCTGAAGCTCCTGCTGCAGGTGCGGGCGATCCGGTAGCCGGAAAAGCTATTTTTAATGCAAACTGTGCGGCTTGTCACAAGTTAGATGCTAAAATGACGGGGCCTGCGCTTCGTGGTGTTGCGGATAAATACGACAAAGCGTGGTTGTACAAATGGGTTAAAAACAGTGGAGAGCTGATTAAATCCGGTGATGCTCAGGCGGTTAAGGTTTTTGAGGAAAACAACAAAATTCCAATGACGGCTTTTCCGCAATTGTCGGATGCCGATATTGATAACATTTTGGCCTTTACTTCTCAGCCGAAAGAAGAAGCACCGGCTGCGGCTGCTGTAGCGGCAACTGGAGGAGTGACTCAGGAAGGCGGTGTCTCCAATAACCTGATTTTGGGAGTGCTGGCAGTTGTTTTGGCAATGTTGGTAGCCATGTTGTTCTTCGTTAAAAATGTACTGAACAAAATAGCGGCGGCTAATGGGGTGGAAATGCCTGTTAAAGAAAAGTCGTTACCGTTGTGGAAGGCGTTTGCTAAAAATCAATTTTTGGTTTTGGTTTCAACCATTGTGATGATTTTAATCGGAATGTATTTTATCTACGGATATTTAATGCAAATCGGTGTGGATCAGAACTATGAGCCGATTCAGCCAATTCATTATTCGCATAAAATTCACGCTGGAGACAATAAAATCGATTGTAAATATTGTCACTCGTCAGCAAGGGTGAGTAAAAATGCCGGTATTCCTTCTTTGAATGTTTGTATGAACTGTCATAAGAATATTTCTGAATTCCAGGGCGATAAAGATTCTACGTATGTAGAGTATTCGAAAGAATTCTATACGGCTGAAATTCAAAAATTATACGATGCGGTGGGATGGGATAAAACAACCATGTCTTATACCGGAAAAGTGAAACCTGTAAAATGGGTTAGAATCCACAATCTTCCTGACTTTGTCTATTTTAATCACTCACAGCACGTTACAGTGGCTGGGGTAGAGTGTCAGAAATGTCACGGTCCTGTTGAAACTATGGAAATCATGAAACAACATGCTCCGTTAACCATGGGATGGTGTGTGAACTGTCACAAAGAAACCAATGTTAAGGTGGAAGGAAATGACTATTACAAAAAAATTCACGAAGAGCTTTCTAAAAAGTATGGTGTAGACAAATTGACGGCTGCACAAATGGGAGGTTTAGAGTGTGGTAAGTGTCACTATTAATAATTAATAAGAAGCTAATATCTATATACAATGGCATCAAACAAAAAATACTGGAAAAGTGTTGAAGAGCTAAACGAAAACAGCTCTATTGTTGAGACGCTAAGAAACAATGAATTTGTTGAAGAAATCCCAACGGATGAATTCCTTGGCGATGCGGCTACCCTGTCGGCTTCCTCAACAACTCGTCGTGACTTTTTGAAATACGTTGGATTCTCTACGGCTGCGGCTTCATTGGCGGCTTGTGAAGGTCCGGTTGTAAAGTCTATTCCTTATGTAGTTCAACCTGAAGAAATCATTCCCGGTGTTGCGGATTATTATGCAACCACTATGATGGATGGTTTTGATTTTGCCAACATCTTAATTAAAACCAGAGAAGGTCGTCCTATTAAAGTTGAAAATAATAATTTGCCAAATGCAAAATTTGGAGCTAACGCAAGGGTTCATGCGTCAGTGTTGTCGTTGTACGACAGCATGCGTCTGAAACAGCCTAAGATTGGTGGTAAAGATGCTTCCTGGTCTGAGGTGAATGCTAAAGTAACGGCAAGTTTGACAGAGGCAAAAACAAAAGGCGGTCAGGTAGTGTTGTTAACCAATACGATGGCCAGCCCGTCTACAGATAAATTAATCGCCGATTTTATTGCTAAAAACCCAACGGCCAAACACGTTGTTTACGATGCGGTTTCTTCTTCCACTGCTTTGGATGCGTTCCAGATGGTGTATGGAGAAAGAGCTTTGGCGGAGTATGATTTCGCAAAAGCAGACGTAATTGTTTCTGTAGGGGCGGATATCTTGGGAGACTGGCAAGGCGGAAACTACGACGCCGGTTATGCCAAAGGGCGTGTTCCGAAAAACGGAAAAATGTCGAAGCACATCCAGATTGAGGCAAACATGTCATTAGCCGGAGCAAATGCAGACAAACGTATTCCGTTAACCGTTACCGAGCAAAAACAGGCTTTAGTTAAAATATATAACGCTGTTACAGGTTCTGCTGTTAGTACTTCTTCTTTAGGAAAACAGGATGAGGCTGTGACAAAAGCAGCACAACAATTAAAAGCAGCCGGGTCAAAAGGAGTTTTGGTTTCCGGATTGGATGATGTTAATGCACAATTATTAGTATTGGCGATTAACAAAGCTTTGAATTCAGAAGCATTCAACCCTGCAGCTGCCCGTTTGATCCGCAAAGGAGACAACAAAGCCGTAATGCAATTGGTTGCCGATATGAAAGCCGGTGCAGTTCATACCTTAATTATGAACGGTGTTAACCCGCTTTACACTTTACCAAACGCTGCTGATTTTGCAGAAGGTTTAGGAAAAGTAAAACTTTCGGTTTCTTTCACACAGAGAGAAGACGAAACGGCAGTAAAAACCACTATCGCTGCCGCCGCTCCTCACTACTTAGAGTCTTGGGGCGATGTAATGATTGCAAAAGGACATTATGCGGTTACCCAGCCGACCATCCGTCCGTTATTCGATACAAAACAATTCCAGGAAGCTTTATTGGCCTGGACTGGAAATACAGCTTCTTATTACGATTACTTAAAAGCAGTAGGAACTTCAATTGCAGCCGGAACTTCATGGAACAAATTGGTACATGATGGGGTGTATACTTTCGAGGCTGGTGTTGCCGGTTCGGGAGCTGCAGACTTCGCGGGTGCTGCTGCAACGTTGGCTCAGGCTAAAAATGCAGGAGGACTGGAGTTGGTATTGTATACTAAAACCGGTATGGGAGACGGACAGCAGGCCAACAACCCATGGTTACAGGAGTTCCCGGATCCGATTACCAGAGCGTCTTGGGACAATTATGTAACGGTTTCCAAAAAAGATGCGGAACAAATTGGTTTGGAAAACTATAACGTGGCCAACGGTGGTCTTAACGGAAGCTACGCTACTTTAGAAGTAGGTGGTGTGAAGTTGGAAAACGTTCCGGTGATTATTCAACCGGGTCAGGCTACCGGAACCATCGGTTTAGCTTTGGGATACGGTCGTAAAGAGGCTATGAAAGCCGAAATGCAGGTTGGGGTTAATGCTTACAAAGTGTATGCAAACTTAAATGCCAACCAGACGGCTAAATTGACTAAAGGAAATGGCGACCACGAGTTTGCGTGTGTTCAGTTACAAAAAACCTTAATGGGTAGAGGCGATATCGTTAAAGAAACTACCCTTGAAATCTTCAATACTAAAGATGCTGAAATCTGGAACCCGATTCCGATGGTGTCTTTAGACCACCAGGAAACGCCTACAACAGAAGTTGACTTGTGGGATTCTTTCGACCGTTCGGTTGGACATCACTTTAATTTATCGATTGATTTGAATGCTTGTACAGGGTGTGGAGCTTGTGTTATTGCCTGTCACGCCGAAAACAACGTTCCGGTTGTAGGTAAATCCGAGGTGAGAAGAAGCCGCGATATGCACTGGTTGCGTATCGACCGTTACTATTCTTCCGAAGAAACTTTCAAAGGCGACGAAGAATTAAAAGGAAAAGCTTCCGGTTTAATGAATTCTATCGATACTTTCACTGGTATGGAAGATCCTTCTGAGAATCCTCAGGTAGCGTTCCAGCCAGTAATGTGTCAGCACTGTAACCACGCACCATGTGAAACTGTATGTCCGGTTGCGGCAACTTCACACGGACGTCAGGGACAAAACCATATGGCGTACAACCGTTGTGTGGGTACCCGTTACTGTGCGAACAACTGTCCGTATAAAGTACGTCGTTTCAACTGGTTCTTGTACAACAAAAACAGTGAGTTCGATTACCACATGAACGATGATTTAGGTCGTATGGTATTGAACCCGGATGTGAACGTACGTTCCCGTGGAGTTATGGAGAAATGTTCAATGTGTATCCAAATGACACAGGCAACAATCCTGAAAGCAAAACGCGAAGGACGTGAAATCAAAGACGGTGAGTTCCAGACCGCTTGTTCGGCAGCTTGTACCAGCGGAGCAATGGTTTTCGGTGACGTAAATGATAAAGAAAGTCAGGTGGCTAAATTGGCAGAAGACGAAAGAATGTATCATTTGTTAGAGCACATCGGAACCAAACCGAATGTATTCTACCATGTAAAAGTTAGAAATACCTAAGAGTAATAAAATAAATTAATAAGAAACAATATAAAGGATTATGTCGTCTCATTACGAAGCACCCATTAGAAAACCTTTAGTTATAGGTGATAAATCTTATCACGATGTAACAGTAGACGTGGCTCGTCCGGTTGAAGGAAGAGCAAACAAACTTTGGTGGACCGTATTCTCCATTGCATTAGCAGCCTTCCTTTGGGGAGCGGGATGTATGGTGTACACCATTTCTACCGGTATCGGAACATGGGGATTAAACAAAACAGTAGGTTGGGCCTGGGATATTACTAACTTCGTATGGTGGGTAGGTATCGGTCACGCCGGAACACTTATCTCAGCCGTACTATTATTATTCCGTCAAAAATGGAGAATGGCTATTAACCGTTCAGCGGAAGCGATGACGATCTTCTCGGTAGTGCAGGCTGGTTTATTCCCGATTATTCACATGGGACGTCCATGGTTAGGATATTGGGTATTGCCGATTCCAAACCAGTTCGGATCGTTATGGGTGAACTTTAACTCTCCGTTGTTGTGGGACGTATTCGCGATTTCAACGTATCTTTCCGTATCCTTGGTGTTCTGGTGGACAGGTTTATTGCCGGATTTCGCGATGATTCGTGACCGTGCGGTAACCCCTTTCAATAAAAGAATTTATTCCATCCTTTCTTTCGGATGGTCGGGTAGAGCAAAAGACTGGCAGCGTTTTGAAGAGGTTTCTCTTGTATTGGCCGGTTTGGCAACACCACTGGTACTTTCGGTACACACAATCGTATCCTTTGACTTCGCAACTTCGGTAATTCCGGGGTGGCATACGACCATCCTTCCGCCGTACTTCGTTGCAGGAGCAATCTTCTCAGGATTCGCAATGGTTAACACCCTGTTGATCATCATGAGAAAAGTATCAAACTTGGAAGACTATATCACAGTACAGCATATCGAATTGATGAACATCGTAATTATGATTACAGGTTCTATCGTAGGATGTGCTTATATCACGGAGTTATTCGTAGCTTGGTATTCCGGAGTGGAATATGAGCAGTACGCATTCTTAAACCGTGCAACCGGTCCTTACTGGTGGTCATATTGGTTGATGATGACTTGTAACGTGTTCTCTCCGCAGTTCATGTGGTTCAAGAAATTAAGAACAAGTATCATGTTCTCGTTCATTATCTCGATAGTGGTAAACATCGGTATGTGGTTTGAGCGTTTCGTAATTATCGTTACTTCCTTACACAGGGATTATTTACCGTCATCCTGGACGATGTTCCAGCCAACCTTTGTGGATGCGGGTATCTATATTGGTACAATTGGTTTCTTCTTTGTATTATTCTTATTATATTCAAGAAGTTTCCCTGTAATTGCTCAGGCAGAGGTGAAAACCATTTTGAAATCTTCCGGGGACAACTACAAAAGAGAAAGAGAAAAAGAAGGACATCATTCACATAATCATTAATAGATCATGAGTACGAATAAAGTTATACATGCAATATACAATGATGATGACATTTTAATGGATGCTGTAAAAGCAACAAGAGCAGCACATCATCATATTGAAGAAGTTTATACGCCATTTCCGGTTCACGGATTAGACAAAGCAATGGGCTTAGCACCAACACGAATTGCCATTGCTTCGTTTATCTACGGGTGTATTGGTCTTACTTTTGCGGCAAATTTGCTTAACTACATTATGATTGTGGATTGGCCTCAGGATATCGGAGGGAAACCAAGTTTTGCTTTCTATCAGAACATGCCGGCTTTCATACCGGTAATGTTTGAGCTTACGGTTTTCTTTGCGGCGCACTTAATGGTTATTACGTTCTATTTGAGAAGTAAGTTGTGGCCGTTTAAACAAGCAGAAAACCCGGATGTAAGAACCACAGACGATCACTTTTTAATGGAAGTAGCTCTTCATGGCAATGAAGAAGATATGGTTTCTTTCTTTAAAAATACCGGCGCTGTGGAAGTTAAAGTAATTGATAAGCATTAATAGTAGATATGAAAGCCTTATATAAAATAGTAGCAGTAGTAGGTGTGTCGATAGTGGCAACTTCTTGCTTTGATAAGTCGAAGCCTAACTATCAGTTCTTTCCTAATATGTATGAATCCGTTGCCTATGAAACGTATTCGGAGTCGGATGCTTTCAACAGCGGTAAAGAAGGTCAGTTGCCGGCGAAGGGAAGTATAAAAAGAGGATTTGAACCTTACGAGTATGAAAATACTCCGGCCGGTTACATGCAGGCAAAAACTGAATTAAAATCACCTTTAGATTCCTTGTCTGTTAATCCTGAAAAAGGTGCAGAATTGTTCAATATCTATTGTGCGATTTGCCATGGTGAAAAAGGAGATGGAAAAGGTAATTTGGCGAAGAGAGAGAAATTCTTAGGCGTACCAAATTATGCAGATAGAGATATTACAGAAGGCAGTGTTTTTCATGTGGAAACATACGGTTTGAATGCGATGGGATCCCACGCTAATCAATTAACACAAGAAGAACGTTGGTTAGTGGCAAGACATGTAATGACACTAAGAGACGAATTAAAGAAGTAAAACTCATTTGAAAGTTTAGAATATGTACACCTTTTCAAACAAACTAAAAACTTTTGCTTTTGTCCTTATGGCCTTAGGGTTGTTAGGTCTTGCATACGGTTTTTTAACTGCACCTAAGACTACGGAAGACGTAGAAAAAATATTAGCGGAAAGCCACCACGACGGTCATCATGCTGCTGCTCCTGCTCACGGAGAAGCAGATCCTGCTGTTGCGGAAATTGCACACGAAGCGGCTAAAGGCGAAAAAGTTAGCGATACTGTTGTAGCAGCGCACGAGGAGGCTTCAGTTGAGAAAGCAGCTGATTCTACGACAGCACATGCAGCAGTTGCTCCTGCCGATGAGGCACACCATGACGATGCTCATCACGGAGCGGAAGCAGAGGCTCATGCAGCACATCAAAAACACTTGGAGCACGTACTGCACCAATTGCAAAACAAACCTTGGGCTGCCTTATATGTGGCTTGTATTTTCTTTTTGTTAATCTCTGTTGGGGTTCTGGCGTTTTATGCGATCCAATGGGCTGCTCAGGCAGGTTGGTCACCGGCATTGTTCCGCGTGATGGAAGGAATCACCGCTTATTTATTGCCGGGTTCTGTTATTTTCTTCATCCTGTTGGTGCTTTCGGGAATGCACATGAACCATTTGTTTGCCTGGATGGGCGAAGGGGTTACCGATCCGGCCAGTCCGAATTACGATGCTATCATTGATGGGAAATCCGGATTTTTGAATGTGCCGTTCTTTTTAATACGAGCTTTGGTTTTCTTGGGCGGATGGAATTTATACCGTTATTTTTCAAGAAGAAACTCTTTGGCTCAGGACAATGCTTCAGACGATTCTTTCTACAAAAAGAACTTCAAAATGGCGGCTGGTTTCTTAGCATTTTTCATCGTGACCGAATCCATTTCATCTTGGGATTGGGTGATGTCTGTTGATCCGCACTGGTACAGTACCTTATTCGGATGGTATGTATTTGCCAGTTTTGTAGTGAGTGCTGTAACAGTAATTGCTTTTGTAACCTTATATCTAAAATCAAAAGGGCTTCTTGAATATGTAAATACCAGTCACATTCACGATTTGGCAAAATACATGTTTGGGTTCAGTATTTTCTGGACGTATTTATGGTTCTCCCAATTCATGCTGATGTGGTATTCGAATATACCGGAAGAAGTTACCTATTTCGTAACACGTATAGAAAACTACAAATTGCCTTTCTTCGGAATGGTGGTTATGAACTTTGTGCTTCCAATCTTAATCCTTATCAATACAGACTTTAAACGTCTTACCTGGATTGTGGTTATGGCAGGTATTATCATCCTTACAGGACACTATATTGATTTCTTCAATATGATTATGCCGGCTACAGTTGGAGACCAATGGTTTATTGGTGCGGCTGAAATCGGAGCCTTGATGTTCTTCTTAGGATTGTTTATTTTTGTGGTATTCTCGGCTCTTACTAAAGCACCGTTATTAGCAAAACGTAATCCGTTGATTGAAGAAAGTAAACATTTTCATTATTAATATTTAAAGTAATAAACAAATGACAAGTTTATTGGTACTTTTAGTAGTAGTTTTATTAGGCGTTGCCGTTTGGCAATTGACTAAGATATTTGATCTGACCCAAATCGGGGCCAATGCTTCGGATGATTCCGGCATTGCAAACGACAAGGATAATAATATAAATGGTTACTTAATGTTTGCCTTTTTGGTTTTCATTTACATAACTACAATTTATTGTTGCGTGAAGTTTGGGGATTTGCCTTTAATGGATAATTCTGCTTCAGAGCACGGACCGGATGTAGACCGTCTGATGTGGATCTCGATGATTCTTATCTTTTTTGTGCAGACTATTACACAGGCATTATTACATTATTTTGCATTCAAATACCGTGGAAAGCAAGGGAAAAAAGCTTTGTATTTTGCGGACAATGATAAATTAGAATTTGTTTGGACGATTATCCCGGTAATTGTTTTGGCTGGTTTAATCCTTTACGGATTGTATGCCTGGACGAACATTATGTTTGTGGATGAGAAAGAAGGAGATCCTATTTTTGTGGAACTTTATGCTAAACAGTTCAGTTGGGAAGCCCGATATGCTGGAGAAGACAACATGCTTGGAAAAGCGAATGTTCGTTATATTGAGGGCGTGAATACTTTAGGGGTAGACATGAGCGATCCAAATGCTCAGGACGATAAAGTGGTTCAGGAGCTCCATATTCCTGTAGGCAGAAAAGTAATTTTCAAAATGCGTTCTCAGGATGTGTTGCACTCGGCTTACATGCCTCACTTCCGTGCACAAATGAACTGTGTGCCGGGTATGGTGACGCAATTTGCTTTCACACCGACCATGACTACAGATGAAATGCGTCAGACACCGGAAATGGTTGAGAAAGTGGCAAGAATCAACAAAATCAGAGCTAAGAAAAGTGCTGCTTTAGTTGCTGAAGGGAAAACAGCTTTAGAGCCGTATAACTTTGATTACCTGTTGTTGTGTAATAAGATTTGTGGGGCGTCTCACTATAACATGCAGATGAAAATTGTTGTGGTAAGTGAAGCGGACTATAAAAAATGGTTGAACGAAAAAGGGACTTTAAGCAAAGCAATCAAAGAAGCGAATGCTCCTGCTGAAGCACCTGCAGCTACAGAGGCTACTTCAGCACCTGTTGCAGATACAGTGAAAGCCATTGCACAGCTTGTAAAATAATAATTGTTTTTAATACTATTCAAATTAAAAGAATATGTCAGCAGTAGGACACGATTTAAGTCACGATCACGGACACGACCACGAACATCACCATAAAGATACTTTTATTACAAAGTACATCTTTAGTATTGACCACAAAATGATTGCAAAGCAATACCTTATTACGGGTTTGTTAATGGGAATCATTGGTGTTGGGATGTCCCTTTTATTCCGTATGCAAATAGCATGGCCTGAAGAATCTTTTGGAATTTTTAAATTTTTCTTAGGCGAAAAAATGGCTCCGGGTGGAGTAATGAAAAATGATGCTTATCTTGCCTTGGTTACCATTCACGGTACCATCATGGTATTCTTTGTATTGACAGCAGGATTGAGCGGAACTTTTAGTAACTTGTTAATTCCTTTACAAATCGGAGCTCGCGATATGGCTTCTGGTTTTATGAACATGATTTCGTATTGGTTGTTTTTCATCTCTACTATAATTATGTTGTGCTCTTTATTTGTTGAATCAGGACCGGCATCAGCAGGATGGACTATTTACCCTCCGTTAAGTGCCTTGCCGCAAGCAATTCCGGGTTCAGGGACAGGAATGACCTTATGGTTGATTTCCATGGCAATTTTCATCGCCTCATCTTTGATGGGATCGTTGAACTATGTTGTTACCGTAATCAACTTAAGAACGAAAGGAATGTCAATGACCAGATTACCTTTAACGATCTGGACATTTTTTGTAACAGCTATTATTGGTATTGTGTCCTTCCCGGTACTATTATCAGCAGCTTTATTGTTGATTTTTGATAGAAGTTTTGGAACATCTTTCTTCATGTCTGATATTTATATTGCTGGAGAGGTATTGCATTATCAGGGAGGATCTCCGGTTTTATTTGAGCACTTGTTCTGGTTCCTGGGTCACCCAGAAGTTTACATCGTTATTTTACCTGCGATGGGTATTGTATCCGAGATTTTGACCACGAATTCTCGTAAGCCTATCTTCGGTTATCGCGCGATGATTGCATCGGTTTTGGCCATTGCTTTCTTGTCAACTATTGTATGGGGTCACCACATGTTTATTTCGGGTATGAATCCATTCTTAGGTTCTGTATTTACTTTTACTACGTTGTTGATTGCTATCCCATCGGCGGTTAAAGCCTTTAACTGGATTACTACCTTGTGGAAAGGTAATTTGCAGATGAATCCTGGAATGTTGTTTTCAATCGGTATGGTGTCAACATTTATTACAGGAGGTTTAACGGGGATTATTCTTGGAGATAGTACTTTGGACATTAACGTACATGATACTTACTTCGTTATTGCACACTTCCATTTGGTAATGGGTATTTCTGCACTTTATGGTTTCTTTGCCGGTGTGTACCACTGGTTCCCTAAAATGTTCGGTAGAATGATGGATAAAAACCTTGGATATATCCATTTTTGGGTAACTGCGGTTTGTGCTTACGGAGTTTTCTTTCCAATGCACTTCATCGGAATGGCCGGCTTACCAAGACGTTACTATACCAATACTGCTTTCCCGTTATTCGACGATTTAGCAGATGTAAACGTATTGATTACCGTATTCGCCTTAGTGGGGGCAGCTTTCCAAGTTGTATTCTTCTGGAACTTCTTCTACAGTATTTTCTACGGTAAAAAAGCTACGCAAAACCCATGGAGATCCAATACTTTAGAATGGACTACACCAGTAGAGCACATGCACGGAAACTGGCCGGGTGAAATTCCTCACGTACACCGTTGGGCTTACGATTACAGCAAGCCGGGTCACGACGAAGATTTTGTGCCGCAAATCGTTCCTTATAAAGACGGAGAAGAGCAACTTCATCACTAAAATTATAAATTCACATACTAAAAAGCCTTTCTTAGCGGAAAGGCTTTTTTTACACACTGCCGTCATTGTAATTGCTGGGAGTTTTGCGATGCGGTTGTTACAGATGTTCTTAGTTGTTTGAGCATAACCGGAGAGGATGTCAATCCGTGTGAAAAACCGTGGTATAAAAAAGGGAGGTCTTCCCGACCTCCCATAAGTTTTTGATTTACTATCATTCTTACTTCTTCATTAAGCAGAATTGAATCCGAAAATAAACACGTTTACAGTATTCTATATTCAAACAAATAATAAATCAAAAACTGTCCAATAAAAGTACAAAATATTTTTAAGCTAAACAACTGAAAAACAAATGTTTGTGTTTTATATATTCTTTTTTTGTGTCAGATAATAAACCGGAATTCCGGCCAGCATAATCAAAACACCCCAGCCACAGGTTGAAAGTTTGGTAATCAGTAGGGAAATGCAAATTGCTGTCGTGATAACAATATAAAGCAAAGGCAGAAAAGGATAGCCAAAAGCCTTATACGGACGATCCGCATCCGGACGTTTTTTTCTCAGGATAAAAATTCCGGAAATAGTCAGGATGTAGAAAATCAATACGATAATCATCACAAAATCCAGCAAATCGCCGTATTTTCCGGTAAGACATAAAGCCGAAGCCCAAATACACTGTGCCCAAAGCGCCCAAGCCGGTACGCTGAATGTGTTTAAATGTGCCGCTTTTTTAAAGAACAAACCGTCTTGCGCCATAGTATAGTATACACGCGCTCCGGCCATAATTAAACCGTTGTTGCAGGCAAAGGTGGAAATCATAATCATCACGGCAATAATCAGGGTTCCGATATTGCCAAAAATATTGTTGGCCGCCACCACAGCAACACGATCCGATTTGGCGAAAGCAATATCTTCCAAAGGAACAACAGCCACATACATCACGTTGGCCAAAACATATATAATCGTTACGATAAAAGTGCCCAGGAACAAACTCAGGCCCACATTGCGTTCCGGTCTTTTAATTTCACCGGCAATAAAAGTTACGCCGTTCCAAGCATCACTCGAAAATAAAGAGCCTACCATGGCTGCGGAAATTCCCGTGATTAAGGCCGTACCCGATATCGGGAGCCATTGGCCGGTTTCTGCATTGAAGGACTTTGTGGCCCAGATATCCGTCCAGTTGGCATTCCAGATTTCTGCTTTGGTGCCTATAAGCAGTCCGAAAACAATCAGCCCGACCAACGACGCAATTTTTATAATCGTTAAGAACGTTTGCAAAGCCTTACCGTTTTTCACCCCGCGACTGTTGACATAGCTGAGCAGTATGATTGTGGCAATGGAAACCAACTGAGCGGCATTCAACTGAAAACTGCCTATTTCATAAAGAATGTTTTCATCACTAACCGCCGGAATCAGGTAAGCGGTAAACTTCGAAAAAGCTACCCCGACAGCCGCAATCGTTCCGGTCTGAATCACGCCGAAGAAACTCCAGCCGTACAAAAAGGCAATAAGTTTGTTGTAGGCTTCTTTCAGATAGACGTACTGACCGCCGGCTTTGGGAAACATGGCGCTCAGCTCTCCGTAACTTACGGCGGCAATAATGGTAATGATTCCCGATAAAAGCCAAATGATTAAAAGCCACGCGGCCGAACCCACCTGTCGGGCAATATCGGCACTTACGATAAAAATACCGGAACCAATCATGGAGCCCACCACGAGCATGGTGCCGTCCAGTAATCCTAATTCCCGTTTTAAATGTTGGTTTTCGTTTTGCATAAAAATTATGTTAAATCTTGCTAAAGATATAAAAACATCGCAATTGCACTTAAAAATTTCGTAACTTTCATAAACACAAAATTCTTACGATTATGGAAAGCCAAAAAGAATACACCAACGGGGAAATCACCGTGGTTTGGAAACAGCATTTGTGTATACATTCCGGGAATTGCGTACGCGGTTTGCCCACAGTTTTTCGTCCGAAAGTGCAACCCTGGATTGAAGTTCGCGGCGCCAGTTCCGAAGAAATGATCAACCAGATCAAACAATGCCCATCCGGTGCTTTATCGTTTTACTACAACAAAGACAAGCATGCATAACTTACAAAACACGGTGCTCATTCATAACGAAGACCGGAAACGTTTCGAGCTGGAAGTGGAAAATTCAGTCGCTTTTATTGAATACATCCAGAACAAAGACAACATTGTTTTTTTAACTCATACCGAAGTGCCGTCCGAACTGGAGGGAAAAGGTGTGGGCTCGGCCATCGTATCCCGAACGCTGGAATGGATCAAAGAAAACGGATTTACCTTGGCGCCTTTGTGTCCGTTCGTAGCGGCCTATCTGAAACGGCATCCCGAATGGGCTGAAATTCTCGCGCCCGGTTTTCACGTTTAAGGCTCAGTTTAGAATCTGCCGGCCGGACACTGCAAACTGATTACTTTCTTGTTATCTTTGTCCTATGAATGAAAATCTGAATCCCAACAAAGAGCGTTTTAGTCCTCAGGAAATCGATATCGAAAAAGCCCTGCGCCCGTTAAGTTTTGACGACTTTACCGGTCAGGATCAGGTGTTGGAAAATCTGAAAGTATTCGTAGAAGCAGCCAATCTGCGCGGCGATGCTTTGGATCACACCTTGTTTCACGGACCGCCCGGATTAGGAAAAACCACGTTGGCCAATATTTTAGCGAACGAGCTTGGCGTGGGCATCAAAATCACGTCAGGTCCCGTGTTGGACAAACCCGGTGATTTGGCCGGACTGCTTACGAATCTGGACGAGCGTGATGTGTTGTTTATCGACGAGATTCACCGTCTGAGTCCGATTGTGGAAGAATACCTCTATTCTGCGATGGAAGATTTCAAGATTGACATCATGATCGAGAGCGGTCCCAACGCGCGTACCGTACAAATTAACCTGAATCCGTTTACGTTAGTAGGAGCTACAACTCGTTCCGGATTGTTAACCGCACCGATGCGAGCCCGCTTCGGCATTCAAAGCCGATTACAATACTATAACACGGAATTGTTAACGACAATTGTACAACGAAGTTCTTCCATCCTAAACGTTCCGATTTCCATGGAAGCGGCCATCGAAATTGCCGGTCGCAGCCGGGGAACACCGCGTATTGCCAATGCGCTTTTACGCCGGGTTCGCGATTTTGCGCAAATCAAAGGGAACGGGAAAATCGACATTGAAATTGCCCGTTTTGCCTTAAAAGCCTTAAACGTAGATGCTCACGGACTGGACGAAATGGACAACAAAATCCTGACGACCATCATCGATAAATTCAAAGGCGGCCCGGTAGGGTTAACCACGTTGGCCACAGCCGTTTCGGAAAGCGGTGAAACCATCGAGGAAGTGTACGAGCCGTTTTTAATTCAGGAAGGCTTCATCATCCGTACACCGAGAGGACGGGAAGTAACCGAGAAAGCCTATAAACATTTAGGGAAAATCCGAACCAATATTCAGGGCGGATTGTTTTAGGACATTCCCTTCGGGCCGGGCTTTCACACTCGCTTTTTTCAGCTTCGCAAAGTTCCGCCAAAAAAGAGCTCAGACAATTGCTCATCCGAACGAAGTGAACTGATCGCAGATAATCCCTAATGCAACCATGAACACGACTACATCAAAATATACCCAAATGATAAAATCCGAAGCCCAGCGCCTCGGGTTTTTGTCTTGCGGGATTTCCAAAGCCGGTTTTTTGGAAGCCGAAGCCCCGCGTTTGGAAGCCTGGCTGCAAAAAGGGATGCAGGGCGAGATGCATTACATGGAAAACCATTTCGACAAGCGCCTTGATCCTACGTTACTGGTCGACGGTGCGAAAAGTGTCATTTCCCTGTTGCTCAACTATTATCCGTCCGAAGTCCAAAATCCGGAAAGCTATAAACTCTCCAAATACGCCTACGGCCAGGATTACCATTTTGTCATCAAAGACAAACTCAAAGATTTGCTGCGATTCATTCAAACCGAAATCGGCGAAGTGTCTGGAAGAGCCTTTGTGGATTCCGCGCCGGTTTTAGATAAGGCCTGGGCGGCGAAAAGTGGTTTAGGCTGGGTGGGTAAAAACGGTAATTTGCTATCCAAACAAGTCGGTTCGTTTTTCTTCATCGCCGAATTAATTGTCGATCTGGATCTGGAATACGACACCATCACCACCGATCATTGCGGCAACTGTACCGCCTGCCTCGACGCCTGTCCGACTGAGGCCATTGTCGCACCTTATGTGGTAGACGGCAGCAAATGCATCTCCTATTTCACCATCGAACTTAAGGATAATCTTCCCATGGAAATGAAAGGCAAATTCGAGGACTGGATGTTTGGCTGCGATGTCTGTCAGGACGTTTGTCCGTGGAACCGTTTTTCCAAACCGCATAGCGAACCGCTGTTCGACCCAAATCCGGAACTGCTTTCGTTTACCAAAAAAGACTGGGAAGAAATCACTGAGGAAACCTTTCGCAAAGTCTTTAAAAATTCCGCAGTGAAACGAACAAAATATGACGGACTGCTTCGCAATATCAATTTTTTGAGCGAAAAAAAGGATTGAAATAACAAAACTTTAAAGTAGTTTTGCCTCCAACAATTTAATAAGACAATTTGAAATATGGCATCGGGAATCTTTGCAATCCTGGACGATATTGCTGCATTAATGGATGATGTGGCCATGACCAGTAAAATAGCAACTAAAAAAACAGCGGGAATTTTAGGGGATGATTTAGCAGTGAACGCCGAGAAGGCCACCGGATTTTTATCTTCAAGAGAGATTCCGGTTCTTTGGGCCATTACCAAAGGGTCTTTCGTTAATAAACTGATCATTCTGCCGGCTGTTTTTCTGTTGAATTGGTTGTATCCGCCGGCTATAAAAATGGCGTTAATTGTAGGGGGACTTTATTTGGCGTATGAAGGCGTAGAGAAAATCATTGAGTATTTTTTTCATCGTGCCAAAAATGCAGCACAAGTGGTTGCGGAAAGCACATTGGATGAAAATGACGAACATTCCGAAAAGGCAAAAGTGAAATCGGCCATCAAAACCGATTTTATACTTTCTCTGGAAATCATAATTATTGCTTTAGGAGCAACTCTGGATAAAGAGCATAATCTATTAACCCAAATTTTAACCGTAACAGTGGTTTCCTTTTTGGCTACTGTTGGCGTATACGGGATTGTTGCCCTGATTGTAAGAATGGACGATGCCGGTTTTTATCTGATGCGAAAATCCGAAAAGGCCAATTTTTTATCCGCTCTGGGAGGCGTGTTAATTAAAGCGTTGCCTTTGGTTATAAGGGCTTTGGCAGTGATTGGTACGATTGCTTTGCTTTTGGTTTCCGGCGGAATTTTCATCCATAACCTTGATGTTTTGCATCATCTTGTTCCGGAGGCTGTTCCTTCGGTTTTGGCAGAATTAGTTGTCGGGATTACAGTGGGTGCAGTAACGGTTTTAGGGGTAGTAACTATCAGTAAAATCCGATCTGCTTTCAAAAATTATGGCTAAAGAAAAAGACTTGTTTTACAAGGTGATTTTGCTGATTTGACAATCCGGCCTTTCCAATCTGATTTCGGGAAGAGTTTTTTTAAAAGAATGTCAAAATAATTTCTCATTTTATCTGCATAGGCTTATATTTGTGAGTTAGTAAACAAACAAACCATGCATAGAGACAGTAAAAGAAGAGAAGCCTTATTATATCATGCCAAACCCACTCCGGGTAAAATTCAGGTAGTTCCCACCAAAAAATATGCCACCCAAAGAGATTTGGCCTTAGCCTATTCTCCGGGCGTTGCCGAGCCTTGCTTAGAAATTGAAAAAGACGTTAACAACGTTTATAAATATACTGCCAAAGGAAATTTGGTAGCTGTAATCTCCAACGGAACGGCCGTTTTGGGTTTAGGCGATATCGGTCCCGAAGCCTCAAAACCGGTAATGGAAGGAAAAGGCCTTCTGTTTAAAATTTTTGCGGATATTGATGTGTTTGATATTGAGGTAGACACGAAAGATATCGACAAATTCATCGAAACCGTAAAAAACATTGCGCCGACTTTTGGAGGAATCAACTTAGAAGACATCAAAGCGCCGGAATCTTTCGAAATTGAAAGACGTTTAATCGAAGAGCTGAACATTCCGGTGATGCACGACGACCAACACGGAACCGCTATTATTTCCGCAGCCGCCTTACTGAACGCCGTTGAACTGGCCGAGAAAAAAATGGAAGAAGTAAAAGTAGTGGTTTCCGGAGCGGGTTCTGCAGCGATTGCCTGTGCGAAATTGTACGTCTCCTTTGGGGTGAAAACAGAGAATATCGTCATGTTCAACAGCAAAGGGGCTTTGCGCAAAGACGATCCGAATATTTCGGAAATGCAGCGTCAGTTTGCTACCGATAAAAAATACGATTCGTTGGCCGATGCCATGTTAGGTGCCGACGTGTTCATCGGACTTTCCTCCGGAGACATTGTAACCCCCGATATGCTAATGGGAATGGCTGCCAATCCGATTGTGTTTGCCATGGCCAACCCGAAACCGGAAATCAACTACGATTTGGCCGTTGCTACCCGTAAAGACATTATCATGGCTACCGGACGTTCGGACCATCCTAACCAGGTGAACAACGTGTTGGGATTCCCGTTTATTTTCCGCGGTGCGCTTGACGTTCGTGCGACGAAAATCAACGAAGAAATGAAGAAAGCTGCCGTAGTGGCTTTAGCCAATTTAGCGAAGGAATCCGTGCCGGAGCAGGTAAATATTGCTTACGGGGAAACCAAACTGACTTTCGGTCGCGAGTACATCATCCCTAAACCTTTCGATCCGCGTTTAATTGCCGAAGTGCCGCCAGCCGTAGCCAAAGCCGCTATGGAATCCGGTGTTGCCACCGCGCCGATCACCGATTGGGATAAATACCGCGACGAGTTGCTGGAGCGCATGGGCTCTGATAACAAGATGGTTCGTTTGCTGCACAACCGCGCGAAAACCGATCCTAAGAAAGTGATTTTTGCGGAAGCCGATCATCTGGATGTGCTGAAAGCTGCCCAGATTGTAAAAGAAGAAGGGATTGGCGAACCTATCCTTTTAGGCAATAAAGAAACGATTTTAGAATTAAAAACAGAAATCGGTTTCGATGAAGACGTGGCCATTATCGACCCGAAAACCAAAGACGAAGAAGAGCGCCGAAACCGTTTTGCCAACGCCTATTGGGAATCCAGAAGAAGAAGAGGAACCGCGTTGCTGGATGCGCAAAAATGGATGCGCGAACGCAATTATTTCGCCGCCATGATGGTGAATGAAGGCGAAGCAGATGCCTTGGTAACCGGTTATTCCAGAAGTTATCCGACGGTGGTAAAACCCATGTTGGAGTTAATTCCGAAACAGCAGGGTGTAACCCGGATTGCGACTACGAACATGATGATGACCAAACGCGGTCCGATCTTTTTAGCCGACACCGCCATCAACCCTAATCCTTCAGCCGATGATTTGGCGCGAATTGCGTTGATGACTGCCAAAACCGTACGCATGTTCGGGATGGAACCGGTAATTGCGATGGTTTCGTTTTCGAATTTTGGTTCGTCGTCTGATGAAAGCGCTACGAAAATCAGAAAGGCAGTAGCTTTTCTGCATGAAAATTATCCGGACTTGATAGTGGATGGAGAAATTCAGACCGATTTTGCCTTAAATCAGGAAATGCTGGCAAGTAAATTTCCGTTCTCCAAAATAGCCAATAAAAAAGTAAATACTTTAGTGTTCCCGAATCTGGATGCGGCGAACATCACCTATAAAATGCTTAAAGAACTGAATAAAGTCACCTCTATTGGGCCAATTATGCTCGGAATGGACAAACCGGTTCACATTTTCCAGTTGGGAGCCAGCGTGGAAGAAATGGTGAACATGGCTGCCGTAGCAGTGGTGGATGCACAGGAGAAAGAAAAAAGACTAAAACAACAAGCCGAGAAAAAATAATAAAAATGAATCTTTTACCTGATAAATTGGGACTTCATCCGTTCTGATTATCAGCGTAAAAGATTTTTCTTATTTTTGGTTGATGAATTCATACGTATGATAGCACATATTCAGGGAAAATTAGTGGAAAAAATGCCTACGGAAGTAGTGATAGACTGCCACGGTGTGGGGTATCAAATCCATATCTCATTGCATACCTTTTCACTGTTGCCCGATTCGGAGCACATCAAGCTGTTTACGTTTCTTCAGGTAAAAGAAGATGCACATACGCTTTTCGGATTCGTGGAAAAAGCGGAACGGGAACTTTTTAAGTTACTGTTGTCCGTTTCAGGTGTCGGAGCCAGCACGGCCCGTACGATGCTGTCGTCTATTGCCCCGCAGCAGATTATTCAGGCCATTGCCTCCGGGGATGTGGGTACCGTGCAGTCCATCAAAGGAATTGGCGCGAAAACAGCCCAGCGTATTATTCTGGATTTGAAAGATAAAGTACTGAAAATATACAATTTGGAGGAGGTTTCGGTTTCACAAAGCAATACAAACAAAGATGAAGCGTTATCTGCTTTGGAAGTTTTAGGATTTGTCCGTAAATCGGCGGAAAAAGTGGTCGATAAAATTGCGAAAGAGAACCCGGATGCTTCCGTGGAAACGATTATTAAACAAGCTTTAAAAAACTTATAGTCCTTGAGAACGCACTACTTTAAAGAACTATTTTCACCAGCAAAACTTTGTTTTACATTGTTGTTGGTCTTTAATATTACTGTTCAGGCTCAGGTGGATGAGGAAGTTCAGGATTCCGTTAAAACCGGAGTAGATTTAGGGCACATCGAATTGGATAATCCTAAAAGCATTGTGGAGGCCTACACGTATGATCCTGCTTCCAACCGATACATTTACACCAAAACCTTCGACGGGTTTAACATCAATTACCCGATTATCATGACACCGGAAGAATACGAGGAACTGGTGTTGCGGGAGTCGATGCGTGAGTATTTCCAGAAGAAGTTAAGCGCGATGGACGGTAAAAAAGAAGGGGCTGAAGAGGCTAAAAAAGATTTGCTGCCGCGGTACTACGTAAATTCGAGTTTCTTTGAAAGCATTTTCGGAAGTAATACCATCGATGTAAAGCCACAGGGATCCGTAGAAATGGATTTGGGCTTGCGGTATACCAAACAGGATAATCCTTCTTTTTCCCCGAGAAACCGCCGTTCGATTACCTTCGATTTCGATCAGCGGATCAGCATGAGTTTACAGGGAAAAGTAGGGACAAGGCTTACGGTTAATGCGAATTATGATACCCAGTCTACGTTTGCTTTTCAGAATTTAATAAAATTAGAATATACACCAACCGAAGACGACATCATCCGGAAGATTGAAGTCGGAAACGTAAGTTTGCCGTTAAACAGTTCCTTGATTCGCGGAGCACAGAGTTTATTCGGGGTGAAAGCGCAGTTTCAGTTCGGAAAAACAACGATTACTGGAGTGTTTTCCGAACAGAAATCACAAACCAAAACCGTAACGGCACAGGGCGGAGGAACCATTCAGGAGTTCGACTTCTTTGCTTTGGATTACGATGCCGACCGTCACTTTTTCCTGTCACAGTATTTCCGAAACAAATACGACGAATCGCTGAAGAATTATCCGTTAATCAATAGTCGGGTTCAGATCACAAGGATTGAAGTTTGGGTAACCAACAAGCAAAACCGGATTAATACCACGGAAAATAATCTGCGCAACATCATCGCCATTCAGGACTTAGGGGAAGGGCAGTTAACAAATGCCGAAGGAGTCGATATTACCCCGCAAACCGTTGGGGTACACGATCAGGGAATCGCCGGTTTTTTTAACGGAACCGCTTTTGATGTGCCTTCCAACAATGCCAATAATTTGCTCAATCCGGGACTTATCGGTGCCGGTGGTTTGCTGAATTCCGGAATTAGGGATGTGGCCACTGCCGGAAACGGCTTCAATGCGCCTTTAACCGTAACGGAAGGGAGAGATTATGCAAAACTGGAAAACGCCCGAAAATTATCCCCCAATGAGTTTACGTATCACCCGCAATTGGGATATATCTCCTTAACACAGCGTCTGGCTAACGATGAAGTCTTGGCTGTTGCATATCAGTATACTTTGGGAGATCAGGTGTATCAGGTTGGGGAATTTGGAACGGATGGGGTAGAAGCCACACAGGTAAATGGAGGTTTACCCAATACACAGAGTCTTGTCCTGAAAATGCTGAAAAGCAGTCTGAACAACATACAGGAACCGGTTTGGAACCTGATGATGAAGAATATTTATCAGATTCCGGGAGCTTTCCAATTGTCGCAGGAAGATTTCCGCATGAACATCATGTATACGGATCCTTCCCCTTTGAATTATATTCAGCCTTTTAAAGACGCTGCCGGAAACGTTCCTTTGCAATTACCGGCCGGTGTGGCAGAAACACCGCTTTTAAAAGTGTTGAATCTGGACCGCTTAAATTATACGAACGACCCACAGGAAGGCGGAGACGGTTTCTTTGATTTTATTCCGGGATTAACTGTTGATACCCAAAACGGACGAATCATTTTTACTACTGTCGAACCGTTCGGGAAACACCTGTTCAACAAACTAAAAAACCCTCTGAATCCTGCCGAAAACTACGAGGGTGATCCAAACAGTTTAGCGGATTACAACCAGAATCAGAAAAAATACGTGTACCGAAGTCTGTATACCAAAACACAGGCGCTTGCTTTACAGGAAAGCGAAAAGAATAAATTCCAGTTCAAAGGGCGCTTCAAATCTACCGGAGGCGACGGGATTTCCATCGGTGCTTTCAATGTACCGCAAGGTTCCGTGGTGGTAACGGCCGGTGGTAGAGTGTTGGTGGAAGGAGTCGATTATACCGTAGATTACCAGCGGGGCCGCGTTCAGATTTTAGATCCGTCCCTGCAGGCGTCCAATACGCCTATTGAAGTGTCTTTGGAAAATAATGCCGTGTTCGGTCAGCAAACGCGACGTTTCTTCGGGGTGAATGTAGAGCATAAATTCAATGATAAATTCTTAATTGGCGGAACGTTATTGCGGATGTCGGAACGTCCGTTTACCCAAAAATCCAACTACGGTCAGGAGTCGGTGAATAATACGATTTTTGGTTTCAACGGAAACTTTTCCACGGAAGTACCATTGTTTACAAGATTGGTAAACAAATTGCCCAACGTAGATACCGATGTGCCATCCAATTTATCCTTAAGAGGGGAATTCGCCTATTTGATGCCGGGCGCTTCAAAAGCCGATCAGTTTAACGGCGAAGCTACCGTATACATAGACGATTTTGAAGGTTCACAAACCACCATCGACATGCGTTCTCCGCAAGCCTGGTCACTTGCCAGTACGCCAAGAGGTTACGGAGGGGAAATTGCAGAAGACGATTTGTCTTATGGTTACCGGCGTTCCAAATTATCCTGGTATACTATCGATCCGGTTTTTTATGTCGATTCCCAACGTCCGTCCGGAATTTCGGCAGCTGATTTGCGTTCCAACCGGGTGCGAAGAATTTACAGCGACGAATTGTATCCGAATACCGATATTGCCCAAGGACAGTCAACGGTGGTAAGTACTTTAGACTTAACGTATTATCCGCAGGAACGAGGTCCTTATAACTTTGATCCGAATTATGCGGCAACGGGAACTTTTGCCAATCCGCAGACCAATTGGGGGGGAATCATGCGTTCCATTACCTCGACAAATTTTGAGCAGGCCAATGTGGAATACGTACAGTTTTGGTTGATGGATCCGTTTTACGGACAAAACCCTGACGATACAACACCGATTACCAATACCGGAAAATTAGTTTTAAACCTTGGGGAAATTTCCGAAGACATCTTAAAAGACGGCCGAAAAATGTATGAAAACGGTTTGCCGGAATCAGGCTCGACGGTCCCGACCTATACGTCTAACTGGGGTAAAATACCGGCCTCACAATCGTTAATTTACGCTTTCGATGCCAATGAAGGGAACCGTGCCGTTCAGGATTTAGGATTTAACGGGTTAAACGATGCCGAAGAAGCGGTTAAACATCCGGCGTATGCGGGATTCTCAGATCCGGCCGCAGATAATTATGTCTATTATTTAAGTGCGTCCGGAAATGTGTTGCAGCGATACAGGGATTATAACGGTACCGAAGGAAATTCACCGGTTGGATTGTCAGATTCCAATCGTGGTTCTACAACGTTACCGGATGTGGAAGACATCAACCGTGACAATACCATGAACACGATTGATGCGTATTACAAATTTGAAATTCCAATCGAGCCCAATCCTGTGGTAGGGCAAAATTATGTGGCCGATATCCGTGTTAACGATAACGTACCGATATCTAACGGAACCACCAAAGTGAAATGGGTTTTGTATAAAGTGCCGATTTTGGAAGCTTCCTCAGCCAATGTGGAAGGGGCCATTTCGGATTTCCGTTCCATCCGTTTCATGCGGATGTTTTTAACCGGATTCCAAGAAGAAGTTACCTTGCGTTTCGGGGCTCTGGATTTGGTGCGCGGGGAATGGAGAAGGTATTTAAGTTCGATGGATTATAATGATAGCGATGTAACCGACGACAATACCGGTTTCGATATCACCTCTTTAAGTGTACAGGAAAACGCGAGTCGCTCTCCGATTCCTTATGTGTCGCCCCCGGGTGTGGTGCGCGAGCAGTTGAACAACAACAATTCCATTATCAATCAAAACGAGCAATCGTTATCGTTGCGGGTGTATAAAAAAGACAACACCCTTCCGGATATCGGAGGTTTGGAACCTAAAGATGCCCGTGCGGCCTTTAAAAATGTAAGTGTGGATATGCGCCAGTTTAAAAAGCTACGAATGTTCCTGCATGCTGAAGCTTTGGAGGCCGACCCGACGGGAGACCGTTTGGCTAACGATGAAATGGTGGCGTTTCTGCGTTTTGGTAACGACTTTACTGAAAACTTCTATCAGGTGGAAATTCCTCTGAAAGTTACCGATTTGTCAGCCCGAAGTGCCGAAGAAATATGGCCGGCCGAAAACGAAATCGAATTACCGCTGGAGTTGCTGACCAAACTTAAAATCATGGCGCTGCAAAACACGTTGCCGCCGGATGACGATGTTAACGATGGTATCCAGTTTGCCAATGAAAGTTTCTTAGGATCGTCGTCGAGTAAATTAACCTTGGGTATTAAAGGGAATCCGAATTTTGGTTTGGTGCGTACGTTAATGGTTGGGGTGAAAAATAAAAATTCAGCCGATCCTATTCGCGGAGAAGTCTGGTTTAACGAATTGCGTATGTCCGATATGGACAACAAAGGTGGTTGGGCAGCCATCGCGAATATGGATACGAATTTTGCCGATTTTGCCAACGTTTCCGCTACGGGGAGAAAATCAACCATTGGTTTTGGTTCGCTGGAACAAGGACCAAACGAAAGAAGCCGTGAAGATGTTTTTCAATACGATGTGGTAACCAATGTAAATCTCGGAAAATTATTGCCGAAAAAATGGGGTATTACCTTGCCGTTCAACTATGCGGTTGGGGAAGAGGTGATTACGCCGAAATTCGATCCGTATTATCAGGATATCGAATTGCAGCAGATTTTAGACGTAACTCAGGACGAAGCGACCAAAAAGAACATTGAAAACCGTGCTATCGACTATACCAAACGCACCAGTTTGAATTTCATTGGGGTTAAAAAAGAGCGGGCTCCGGAACAAAAACAAAGGGTTTACGATCCGGAAAACTTAACGCTTTCGTACTCTTTCAACGAGATGCAGCACCACGATTTTGAAATTGAAGATTTGGTTGATCAGCAAGTGCGCACTTCGGCCGATTATGCGTTTACATTCAAACCAAAATCTGTTGAACCGCTTAAGAATAATAAGTTTTTGAAAAAGAGCAGTTACTGGAAAATGCTGAGCGATTTTAACTTCAGCTATTTGCCTACCAACATTTCGTTCTCTTCTACGATTTTACGTCAGTACAACCGTCAGAAATTCCGTCAGGTGGATGTGGAAGGTATCGGACTTTCTCCGCTGTACCGAAGAAATTACTTTTTTAACTATCAGTATGGGTTTAACTATAATCTGACGAAATCACTGCGTTTTAATTATACGGTGGCAACCAATAACATTGTACGCAATTATTTCGACGAGAACAATATGCCGATTGACGATTTGACGATTTGGGATGATTATTTCAACATCGGTGATCCGAACCAGCACAACCAGCAACTGGTGATGAATTACGATTTGCCGATTAATAAAATTCCGGCGTTGAGTTTTATCAAATCCACCTACACTTATACCAGTGATTACAACTGGCAACGTGCTACGGATGCGATGTCTACCATCGAAGAAAACGGAACGCTTTATCAGTTGGGGAACACCATTCAGAATGCGAATTCGCATAAATTGAACACTGCTTTCAGCATGGATTCGTTCTACCGTTACATCGGACTTACCGCTAAGAAAACGCCTAAAGCAGCACCAAAACCAGCTCAGGCGCCAAAACCGGGTCAAAAAGTAGCACAAAAACAAACCAATACCGCAACGAAAGACAGAAGCCTTTTCTCGGAACGTTTGATTGGTATAGCAACCAGTATCAAGAATATTCAGGTAAACTACACCGAGAACAACGGAACCGTTTTGCCGGGATATTTGCCGCGTATCGGATTTTTAGGTACTTCGAAACCAACTTTGGGATTTGTCTTGGGAAGTCAGGAAGACGTGCGTTACGAAGCGGCTAAAAACGGATGGTTAACGAATTATCCGGAATTTAACCAGAACTTCACGCAGGTAAAAAATAAAATCTTAGATCTTACGGCACAGTTGGAAGTGGTTCCGGATTTAAAAATTGATTTGACTGCGAATCGCACCATGTCCAATAATTATTCGGAACAATATGACGTAACCGACGGAATTTACAATTCACGTTCGCCGTACGAATATGGAAATTTCTCCATGTCAACGATTTTAATCAAAACTGCGTTTGCCCAGAGTGATGAGAAAATGTCGGAAGCCTTTAACGATTTTCGCGAAAACCGTTTAATTGTAGCCAACCGATTGGCTACGGCAAAAGGAATAGATTTGTCCAACCCGGCGAACCTAGATGGAGAAGGTTATCCTATAGGTTTCGGAAAAAACAGCCAGCAGGTATTGTTGCCGGCTTTCCTGGCTGCGTATACAGGCGGAGATGCATCTTCGGTAAAAACAGGGCCTTTCCGGGATGTTCCGTTGCCGAACTGGGTGATTAAATATACCGGTCTGATGCGTTATCAGTGGTTCAAAGACAAATTCAAGCGTTTCTCCTTACAACACGGCTATCGTTCTTCGTACACCCTTAACTCGTTCCGATCGAATTTCCAGTATACGGGTGAGATTGATAATTTTGATGCCGGAGGAAACTATCACGCCAAAACTATTATTGCTAACGTGAATTTGGTGGAACAGTTCAATCCGTTGATCCGCGTTGACTTTGAAATGAAGAATTCCATGAAAATTTTAGCCGAAATGAAACGCGACCGTGCCCTTTCGTTAAGTTTCGACAACAATTTGCTTACCGAAGTAAGAGGAAATGAATACATTGTCGGATTAGGCTACCGTTTTAAAGACGTAACGATCAATTCGAGCTTAGCCGATAATCCGACCGGAGTCATCAAAAGCGATCTGAATTTGAAAGCCGATTTGTCCTTCCGCGACAGCAAAACGATAGTGCGTTATCTGGATTACGAAAACAATCAGTTGGGCGGCGGACAGAATCTCTGGTCTATTAGATTTACGGCAGATTATTCGTTCAGCAAAAACCTGACCGCGATTTTCTATTACGACCATACCTTTACCAAAGCGGTAATTTCAACGTCCTATCCGATTACGAATATCCGTTCGGGCTTTACGTTGCGTTACAACTTTGGAAATTAATCCGGAAATCATTTTATAGTTACACCGAATAAAGTACATTTGCGAAATAAAAATTAACACAATGAATATACCAGCTAATTTAAAGTACACAAAAGACCACGAGTGGGTAAGCATCGATGGCGATATCGCAACAGTAGGAATCACTGATTTTGCACAGAAAGAACTTGGAGATATTGTCTATGTGGAAGTAGAAACCTTAGACCAGACTTTAGCAAAAGAAGAGGTTTTCGGAACAGTGGAAGCCGTTAAAACGGTTTCGGATTTGTTCTTACCGCTTTCCGGTGAAATTGTTGAATTCAACGAAGAGCTGGAAACTGCTCCGGAAGCTGTAAATACCGATCCATACGGCAAAGGATGGATGGTTAAAGTGAAAATTTCAGACCTGTCGGAAGTCGATTCTTTATTATCTGCAGACGATTACAAAGCATTGATTGGAGCCTAAGAAGAATTTCTACGCGGCCTTTGTCTGGACGGTTGGAATAGCAGTAGCCTGTTTGGTCAGCACCTCGTCCATTCCAAGTGTTTCGGTTCCCGGAACGGACAAAACGGTACACGCGGTTTTTTACTTTGTGTTTACGGTTTTGTGGTTCCGTTACTTTAAAAAAAGGTTTGTAAACTGGCGTTTTGGTTTAAAAGCCACCTTGGTTTTGCTTTTTACGCTTTTTTACGGGACACTGATTGAAGTGTTGCAGGAAATTTTTACCGCCACCCGAAAAGCCGATGTCCTTGATGTTCTGGCTAACGTAACCGGAAGTGCGGTTGGGGTTTTAGTATTGTGGCTGATAAAGCGTTTTACTCAAAACTCCAAAGCAGGTCAATAAAAATGACAAATAAATATCCCACCTGTGTGGGATTTTTTTATTTTTATCACATGGATATAAAACAGTATTTAGATTCAACCTATTTGAAGACCGCTTCACAGGCGGGTGTTACCAAAGCGGCCAATTTGGAAATCGTTCGCAACTGCATTCAGGAAGCCATAGACGAAAAGTTCAAGCTGATTATGATTCGTCCGGAAATGGTCAAATTGGCCAAAGAGATGATTACCGCGCAGCATTCTAAGGTGGATATAGGAACCGTAATCGATTTTCCGGAAGGCAACGGAACCCTGGAAGCCAAGCTGAAAGAAGCGGCCCAGGCCATTGCAGACGGTGCCGACGATTTGGATTTTGTGGTGGATTACGAAGCCTTCAAAAGAGGCGAAACCGAATGGGTAAAACAGCAGGTTCTGGAAGGTACAAAACTCGGATTGTCGCATCATAAAGTGGTAAAATGGATTATTGAAGTGGCGGCCTTAAACGATCATCAGATTGTACAGTTGTCGGCTTTGATCAAGAATGTGGTGGTGGCTAATTTCAAGGAAAACCAGTACGATTTTGTTTTCGTGAAATCGTCCACCGGATTTTATGAAACCGAAAACAACAAACCTAACGGGGCAACTGTTCCAACCATAAAACTGATGCTGGAGAACTCTTTTCCATTACCGGTAAAAGCGGCCGGAGGCGTCCGTACTTATGAAGAGGCTGTGACGATGATTCAGCTGGGGGTAAAACGCATCGGAACGTCTTCTGCTAAAGTGATTGCGGATGGCGGGGTTTCTAAAAATGAATATTAATTTTTTCTTTTTTAAATGAATAATTTTTTACGAATATTTTTTCTTGCTGGCCTATTTCAAACGGTTACCGCACAGACTTCCAAAGAACAGTTGCCGGTGTTTCCGGAATGCCAGTTGGCCGGAATGCAGCAGGAAGCCTGTTTTTACAACACCCTGCAGAACTTTGTGTACCACAATTTTAAAGTGCCGGCTGCGGTAACCGAGAAAAACTACAAAGGAACCGTTATCGCTCTTTTTGAGGTAGATACATTGGGAACTTTTAAAGTGCTTTATACCGATGCGGCTTTTCCGGAACTGATTGAGGAAACCCAACGTGTTTTCGGCGCGTTGCCTAAAGTGGAACCGGCGAAATATTCCGGAAAACCTACCTATGCCAAATATTCCATCAAAATAGCCATACCGTTGGTGGAACCTTTGCCGTATCAGTCGGAAGAAGAGGCGGAAACGGCAGCGGCCAAGAAGAAAAGCAAAACAATCGACCCGAATGCCGAGTTGAAGGAATACGACAACATTGTCTACAAAAAGTTTGAGAACCCGCAGTTTAAAAGTTATCTGAATCTGCCGTTTACCCATAACAATTACGGGAGATTCGATGCAGCGATGAACGTCGTTGGAAGTAACAACCACACGGCATCTAAACCGTATTCGTATGCGGAAGTCTCCAAGTATTACGATTTGAAATCGGATTATGAAACGAGTATGAAACCGGTAACCTCATGGTGGGGACGGAAGCTGTGGAACGAAAACCTAGTAGCCATCCAAGGCGAAAAGTACTGGTTTACCATGAACCCGATTTGGGATTTGCGCATGGGAAAAGATTTCGAGAGCAAACAAGCGGATTATACTTTCGTGAACACACGCGGGCTTCAGATTCAGGGTGGTTTGGGGAAAGAACTGTTTTTCTCGACTTCAATTTTTGAAAGCCAGGGCCGTTTTGCGGATTATTTCAACAATTATGCGGTCTCGATGGCGCCAGCGGGTGGAAATCCGGCCATCATTCCGGGAATCGGAATCGCCAAGGAATTTAAAACCGATGCTTTCGATTTTCCGTCGGCGGAAGCCAATATTACCTATGTGCCTAACGAGATGATCAATCTGCAGCTGGGTTATGGGAGAAATTTTGTCGGAGACGGTTACCGTTCGCTGTTAACCAGTGATGCGGCAAGTCCATATCCGTACTTTAAAATCAATACAACCTTCTGGAAAATCAAGTATACCAATACCTATATGTGGCTGAAAGACGTGCGTCCGGAAGTAACGGTCGACAGAACCTACGCCACCAAATACATGGCCAACCATTATCTGAGCTGGAATGTGACCAAGCGTTGGAATATGGGCTTTTTCGAATCGGTAATCTGGACCAATACCAACGACAGAGGTTTTGATCTGAACTTTGTAAACCCGATTATTTTCTACCGTTCGGTTGAGTTTTCATCTTCGTCCAGAAGCGGTAATGCCACATTGGGACTGACCTCCAAATACAAATGGAACAGCAAAGTGAATCTGTACGGTCAGTTTTTGCTCGACGAATTCTCTTTGGGCGACATGAAAGGCGGGCAGCAAAGCTGGAAAAACAAATTCGGCTATCAGTTGGGTATGAAGTACTACGACGCGTTTGCGGTTAAAAACCTGATGGTGCAGGCGGAATACAACCACGTGCGTCCGTATGTGTATTCGCACAGCAATATTTTAACCAATTACGGACACAACAACCAGAGTATGGGGCATTTGTGGGGCGCGAACTTCAGAGAGTTTGTCGGTATTGCCCGATATTATAAAGGACGCTGGTTCGGCGATGCTAAATTGGTGTACGGAATCAAAGGCTTCGATTTCGAGAACAGCGGAGCCAACACCAATTACGGTGGCAATATCTATCGCGATTACGAAGAAGAACGTTATGCAGACACCGGTGTAACCATCGGACAGGGTAATAAAACCAATATCATGATTGCCGATTTGCAGGCGGGCTATGTCGTAAATCCGGTCATGAACCTGAAAGTTTTCGGGAACCTGATTTACCGGAATTTTGATCCGGCT
The DNA here is from genome assembly GCF_000430025.1 of Flavobacterium suncheonense GH29-5 = DSM 17707. Lineage (GTDB taxonomy): Bacteria > Bacteroidota > Bacteroidia > Flavobacteriales > Flavobacteriaceae > Flavobacterium > Flavobacterium suncheonense. The sequence goes on along the minus strand of NZ_AUCZ01000008.1, from coordinate 16,628 downwards.
ACGGAAACGCTTACCACTTTTAAATCGGATACGGTCTGGTTCTCAGTAGGTTTGCGTTCTGATTTGTTTAACTGGTATTACGATTTTTAACCGTTTGTGAAAATATTTCGTACATTTAAAAACTAACCAAAATTAAATGCGTATGAGAATTTTAAAAAAACTACTGTTATTTGTTGTTGTGGTGTTGCCATATTGCTGATTGCCGGTTTATTTGTAAAAAAAGACTATGCCATTGAGCGGGAAGTGGTGATCAACCGTCCGGAAGCGGAGGTGTTTCAGTACATCAGACTGGTAAAAAATCAGGATAATTTCAGCGTTTGGAACAAGAAAGATCCCAATTCCAAAAAAGACTTCAAAGGTACCGACGGGCAAGTGGGATTCATCTATGCCTGGGACAGCAAAAACCCGGAGTTGGGCAAAGGAGAACAGGAAATCGTAAACATCACCGAAAATGAGCGCATCGATTTCAAACTGCGTTTCAAAGAGCCTTTCGAAGCAGAAGACGATGCTTATTTTACCACTGAAGCTGTTGGTCCGAATCAAACCAAAGTAAAATGGGGTTTTAACGGGCATATGGATTACCCGATGAACCTGATGCTTTTAACCTTTGATATGGATAAAGAGCTGGGTGGTGCACTCCAAACCGGTTTGGATGATTTGAAGAAGATTTTAGAACAATAATACAAGGCCGGCTGTTAAAGTCGGTTTTTTGTTAAAACTTGTTTTAGGAGCTTATTTTCAGTGTTTAGTCTTGAATAAATCTTTTTTTTTGAAGTATATTTGCCCGCAATTAAAGCAATGAAATAAAAACCATTTTGAATACTTCTGAAAAACCACTTTCAATCGGTACCTTGTTTGCGGATTTTAAAGAAATCACGAAAGCCGGATTGGCTGTAAGTGTTGTTTTTTCTTCGATAGTGGGTTATCTTTTAGGGTTTTCCGAAGAGCATCCGTTTAACTGGGTAACGTTTATATTGTTGGGAGTCGGCGGATACTGCATGGTGGGAGCGTCCAACGTGTTCAATCAGATTATAGAAATCGATTTGGATGCTAAGATGGAACGAACCAAGAACCGTCCGTTGCCTTCCGGGAGAATATCCAAGCAAAACGCCTTTGTTTTAGGAATGGTTTTAACGCTGATAGGATTGGCAATTCTGTATGCAATCAATCCTAAGACCGCAATGTTCGGGGCAATTTCCATTTTTCTTTATACCAGTGTTTATACGCCTTTAAAAACCGTAACGCCGTTATCTGTTTTTGTGGGGGCTTTCCCGGGTGCTATTCCTTTTATGTTGGGATGGGTGGCGGCAACCAATACGTTTGGCATTGAAGCCGGGACTTTGTTTCTGATTCAGTTTTTCTGGCAGTTTCCGCATTTTTGGGCAATTGGCTGGTTTTTGTATAAAGATTATGAAAAAGCCGGTTTTTTTATGTTGCCGACCGGAAAACAGGATAAGAAAACAGCGCTGCAGACCATTTTGTATACCGTTTGGCTAATCATTGCCTCGCTGATTCCCGTGGTCGGTTTTACAGGTGATTTGAAGTTAAGTCTTGTGGCGGCCGTTTTTGTGTTGCTGCTTGGGCTTTGGATGCTTTATTACGCCGTGAAGCTTTATAAGGAAATGGATGAAAAAGCAGCCAAAAAGTTAATGTTGGTCAGTGTGGCTTATATTTCACTGCTGCAGTTAGTGTATGTTATTGATAAATTTTTGCAATAAGTATGGAAATGTCTGTTCAGGAAGAAAGAGAAAGAAAAGCAAAATCCTATAAAATGCTGTTGTGGTTTGCCATAATCAGCATCGTGATGGTTTTTGCAGGATTGACGAGTGCCTTTGTAATCAGTAAATCCCGTCCGGATTGGGTGAGCGATTTGATAGTGCCGAAAGCGTTTATCATCAGTACAATTGTCTTATTGGTAAGCAGTGTGACGTTTCACCTGGCCAAAATTTCGATTAAAAAGGATAGCCGAGGCGCAACCACTGCTTATCTTTTGCTAACATTGGCTTTGGCGATTGCCTTTATTTATCTGCAGTTTTCGGGATTTAACGAACTTTTTGCCAATGGTTTCGTACCTACCGGAAGTACGGGAACGATCACGGTTTCGTTTTTGTATGCGTTTGTAATCATGCACGTTGCACACTTAATTGGCGGAACAATTGCGCTTTTGGTTGTAATTTATAATCATTATAAACAAAAATACAATGCAACTCAAACCCTTGGAATAGAGCTTGGTGCGATGTTTTGGCACTTTCTCGATTTTCTGTGGTTGTATTTGTTTTTATTTTTCTATTTCTACAAATAGAAAAAAAATGTAAATTTGGGAACTTTTTAACAAATAACTTTACAATGGGAGCGACAGTTACTACAACAGCTACTAACGGAAAAACTTGGGACGGCGGAAATGAGCCGATGGGAGCAAGTTACGGCAAACTGATGATGTGGTTTTTCATCGTATCGGATGCCTTAACCTTCTCAGGGTTTATTGCTGCTTACGGTTTTTCAAGATTTAAATTTATTGAAACATGGCCAATTGCCGATGAAGTATTTACACACTTTCCTTTCTTGCATGGTGTGGATGCGCCAATGTACTATGTGGCATTTATGACCTTTGTCTTAATCTTTTCGTCGGTAACAATGGTATTGGCGGTAGATGCAGGGCATAAATTGCAGAAGCAAAAAGTGGCTATTTATATGGCTTTAACAATTGTTGGAGGTATGATTTTCGTTGGCTCTCAGGCGTGGGAGTGGAAAAACTTCATCCAGGGTTCTCACGGCGCAATTGAAACCAAAGGAGGTTCGATTCTTCAGTTTGTAAACAGAGAAGGAGAACGTGTAACCTTGGCAGATTTTGCGAAACACTTACCGAAAGACAGAGCGCAATTGGAAAGAAAAGACGGGGTTTGGTTTATGAGCGAACCTACCTTGGCTACTTATTCTGTGGAAGAAGTGGTGGAAGGTTTTAAAGCTAATCCTGATATTTTGGTAAGAACAGAAGTGATTACTAAAGACAAAAAGAAAACAGTGCTTTCAAGAGAGCAATCATTAGAGCGATTAAAAGAAGCCAAATTGGTTGTGGAAGGTGCTAACATGTACCGCAACGAATACGGTCATAAAACGTTTGCAAATTTCTTCTTCTTTATTACCGGATTCCACGGATTCCACGTATTTTCCGGGATTATTATCAATATCATTATTTTCTTAAATGTTATTGCAGGAACATACGAGAAAAGGAGAAGCTATGAAATGGTTGAAAAAGTTGGATTGTACTGGCACTTCGTAGATTTAGTATGGGTGTTCGTATTCACATTCTTCTATTTAGTATAATTTACACAAAAGAATTTTATCATGGGACATTCGCACGAATCTAATACAAAAAGAATTTGGGGAGTATTTGCTTTCTTGTCTTTGGTTACAATTGTTGAAGTAGCTTTAGGTATAGTTAAGCCTCATTCTTTATACATGACAAATCTTTTGTCAATGAGTTTGTTAAACTGGATATTCATTATCTTAACAGTGGTTAAAGCATACTACATTACGTGGGCTTTCATGCACATGGAAGGAGAAAAAAGCAACTTGAGATGGTCAGTCGTTGGGCCGCTGGTGTTCTTAATCCTTTATTTAGTGTTTATTTTGCTTGTGGAAGCCGATTATGTATTCGAAGTATTCAGAACCTCACAATATAAATGGATATTTTAATAGCATATTAACGAATTAAAAGGTACGCATTGCGTACCTTTTTTTATTTTTGTATCCGAAACAAGAATTACAATGAAGAAGTATATTGTCCTGACGGTTCTTTTTGCGTTGCCTATTTGCGCATACCTTTTTTTTGCCTCCGGTGTAAACAGTTTTGTAAAATTGCCCACTGTAACCCCAAATGTGCCAGAACTGCCCAAATGGAAGACTTTGCATGGAGAAAACGTTCAGCTTCGGGAGAAAATCACCATATTGGGTTTTCCGGGAACGGAATTCGTGAAAGAAAAGGGAAACCAGTTTAACCTTCAGCAGAAAATTTACGATAAGAACAAAAGCTTTCAGGATTTTCAGGTTGTTATGGTTCTTCCGGTAGGACTGGAAAACGATGCAAAAACCATCAAAGCAGAACTGGCCCGTATTTCCGACATGACTTCCTGGCATTACGTTTTCGCCAAGCCTGAAGAAATTCAGAGCTATTACGCACAGTTAAAACTGGTGGGTCAGTTAAATGCCAATGCTGCCACGGCGAATGTTTTCATCATAGACAAAGACCGAAACCTTCGGGGCAGAAAAGGGAAAAACAAAAAAGGAGAACAGGAATATAAAGAAGGCTACAATACTATTTCCGCGGCCGATTTGCACAACGAAATGTCCGATGATGTAAAAATTATCCTGGCCGAATACCGTTTGGCACTCAAAAGAAACAACAAGCGAAAAATCTAAAAAATGAAAAATAAATCCTATATAGGAATTTCCTTTATCGTGCTGTTATTCGGCATCTGGGCAGTTCCGAAAATCGTGGCCAAATTCCAGAAATCCGATTTGTATCTGGTAGGTCCGGTTCCGGCATTCGAGCTGACCGATCAAAACAATAAAAAGATTAGTGATAAAGACTACTTAGGGAAAGCGTATGTGGTGGAATTTTTCTTTTCCAGTTGCCCGACCATCTGCCCGCGCATGAATCAGAATATGTTGCAACTGCAGAAAGAATTTTACGGAAAGCCGGACTTCGGAATAGCGTCCATTACCATTGATCCGACAACGGATACTCCGGAACAGCTGAAAGCACATGCCGAACAGTTAGGGGCAAAGCATTACAACTGGCATTTCTTAACAGGCGATAAAGCGTATATTTTCAAACTGGCCCAAACCGGCTTCAACCTGTATGCCGGGGAAAATAAAAATGTGGCCGGCGGTTTTGAGCATTCCGGAATGTTTGCCCTAGTAGACAAAGAAGGGAATATCCGTTGTCGTCGCGATGAATTCGGCAACCCGATTTTGTACTACGATGGTTTGGAACAGCCGGGCATCGACATGTTAAAAGAAGACATTAAAAAATTATTGGAAGAATAAATGGATCAGTCAGCAGAAAAAAAATACAATAAATGGATAGTCGTTTTATCCGTAGCTATTCCTTTGGTGGTGGCCTTACTTTTCGGAGTCAATCTCAGAAAATTAGGCTATGATGTGCAGCCGCTGTCCTTTTTACCGCCGATTTATGCAACAATAAACGGAATCACGGCAATTCTTCTGATTGCAGCCGTTTGGGCTATTAAAAACGGCAAAAGAGCCTTACACGAGCGTTTGATTAAGATTGCAATTGCCTGTTCGGTAGCCTTTTTAGGAATGTACGTGGCCTATCACATGACCTCGGATTCCACGGTTTTCGGAGATGCAGACCACAACGGCGTTTTGGATGCCGAAGAAGCTTTAGTGGTAGGCAAGGCCCGATTGTTGTATCTGGTTATTTTGTTAACGCATATTGCTCTTTCAGTTGTGATTATTCCTTTTGTGCTGATTACGTATGTGAGAGCGATTTCCAACAATTTTGAACGTCATAAAAAGATTGCCAAGATAACGTTTCCGATGTGGCTGTACGTGGCCATTACCGGTGTTATAGTTTACATGATGATTTCTCCTTATTATGCGCACTAATAATAAAATAATGGCTACGGCGAAAGGGTTAAACTTAAAGCAGACAGGTTTCTTTTTTGTATTCCTTTTTGTTTTTGCCTTAGCGGATGTGCAGGCGCAATGTGCCATGTGTCGCGCTGCTCTTGAAAGTGAAGCCTCAGGCGTTAAGGCCGAAGCCGTAAATGACGGAATTGTCTACCTGATGGCTATTCCTTATATATTGGTAGCGGTAATTGGATATGCTGTCTATCGTTTGAAATACGGGAAGAGTAAAGAAGCGAAATAAAACAAAAAAGCAGTTTCAATGGGGAAATCGCTTTTTTGTTTTGTGTCGGATGCGGTTGTTTATTCCATACCATCAATCTTAATATTCATCTGACCGGAAGTTTTGATGAAGGCGATGATGGCTTTGTCGGTCAGTTCTACTTTGTCGAATTCAAAATCGTTTAATGAACCGTTTACAAAAACGCCTTTCATCGGCGAATAATTATTCAGATACGGCTGCATGTTTTTCTTTCCGTCTTCCAGATTTCCTTTGATGGAGTACCGGCAACTCTCCTGAATCTTGCGCAATATCATCCCGCTTAACAACCAGTTTGCCGTTTTGGTCAATACGCCTTTCGTGTTCAGTACATAATCCAGTTGGTCGAAATAAATTTCCTTAGTCACAGCATTATAGTTCGGAAATCCGGATAAATAAATCGTGCCGTTTACACTACCTATCATGTCTAATGCAATAATCATTTTGCCGTCTTTATGCCATACATCCACTTTCTGAACGGTTATCTTACGGCTTCCGGAAGCAAAGGTTTGGCCCTGAAAATTCTTGGTTAAAATCCGGGAAGCACTTTCGTAGGTAGAAACTGCTGCTACCGTTGCCTCAATTTTGTTGGGCATTTTGGTAACCGGTTTCAACTGGATATTTTCTTTTTTGAACGTGTTGAGCGGCTGTTGTCCCACAATGGTCTGCATGCTGCATTTCAGTCCCATGTCCATTGTGATTTTGCTTTTGGATAAGACGGCATCGGTTACATACAATTCGGTCGGAATGAGTTTGAACCAGGTTTCGTATTGTTCGCTGGTCAGGAAGGGAGTGCTTAGTTTCTCCAGCACATTTAAAACCTGCGGTTTGAAATCGGTGGATTTATTGATGGCTTCGTCTATCTTTTTGGCAATTTTCGTCTTGAAAATGCGCAAGGTAGGATTCACCAAATACGTAATCGGAATGTTTCGTCCTTTTACTTCGATGGAAGGGCTTTCGCTCCATTCAAAATCCTCAATTACAGAAGTGGTGGTGAGTTTCCAGTTCGATAACCGGGCCTCACTCAGTAATTTGATGGTACCGTTCAGGTTGATGTCTTTCATGTCGTTCATACCCAGAAATTCGGTGCCGTATTTTACCCGAATCCAGATTTTCATCGGCAAAACCGATTGTATTTTACCGTCTTTCTCTGCCAATTTCACGGGAGCCTGTTTCCAGATTTTCATTTCGGTATTGTCATCGGAAAGTATCGAATCGTTGTAAATCAGTCCGGTAAGGGTTTTGTTGAGCTGGTTTTCGATTTCTTTCAGCGGAACTTCCACCGGCATGGCGATAAATGAAGTGGTCGTTTTGTAGACGGTTGGCGTATTGTCGCTGGGTGTTGGTTTTAAGGCGTCAACTCTTTTGGAGGTAGAGCAACCAGTGAAAATTGTCAACAAAGCCGAAGCGGTAAGCAAGGATAAAATTGTTTTCATGAAAACTGTAATAAATCGCGTAAATGTAAAATTTTTATTCGTGCGATACTGTAACTTTTCCTGAAGAAATACGTCTTATTTATTTTTTACGGATAAGAGATTACTCTCAAAAATGATATCTTTGTAATGCTCTTTTCAAATTAAAGCCTATGAGAAGTTTAACCGCAGCAAAATGGCTGCTCACCGGATTGTTGCTCGTTGCATATCAATCCCAGGCACAATCCAAAAAATGGACTTTGGAAGAGTGCGTGGATTATGCCATTAAAAATAATATTTCCATCAAACAGTCCGAACTGGATTTAAAAACGGTAGCGGTTGAAAAGCTGGAAGCCATTGGCGGTTTTTTGCCAACACTCAATGCGAATGCGAACTACAGTATCAATACAGGAGCTAATATTAACCCGGCTACAAACCAGTTTGAGAACGAAACGTTTAAGTCGTTATCGGCAGGTGCCAATTCGAGTATTCCTCTTTTTAACGGATTGCAGAACTGGAGAGCTTTGCAAAGGGTTAAACTCAGTGAGATAGCCAACAATTATCGTTTGGATAAGATGAAAGACGATATTGCGTTGTCTGTAGCCAACGGTTACCTGCAGATTCTTTTCAATAAAGAGCAACTGAAAGTATTGCAGAATCAGAACACAATTTCCAAACAGAATATCGAAAGAACCAAACAGCTTATTGAAGCCGGATCGCTTCCTGCCGGAGACATTTACGAATTGCAGGCCACAGATGCCAGTCAGGAGCAACAGATCATCAATACGCAAAACGCGCTGTTGATCTCCAAAATCAGTTTGTGCCAATTGCTTCTGCTGGAAGAATACGCGAGTTTTGATATTGCAGATGAGGCTTACGATGTTCCGTTGTCTGCCATTTTGAATGAAAGTCAGGAAAACATAGTTGCAAAGGCAAAAGAAGCCGTAAAAGACGTTAAAATAGCCATGGCTAACCTGGATTTGGCCAAAAAAGATGTGTCCCTTGCAAGATCAAGTTATCTGCCTACACTATCGGCTTTTTTGGGGTATAATACCCGATGGTCTGAAAGTGTGGATATAAAATTTATCGATCAGTTGTACCTGTTTGACGGTACTGCTTTTGGACTGCAGTTGAATGTGCCTATTTTAAACGGGTTTGCCACACGTGGACGTGTACAGCGCAGCAAAATAAACAAAGAAAAAACAGAATTGCAGTTAAAGCAGGCAGAATTGGATCTGGAACGAAATGTGTATCAGGCATATAACGATGTTTCGAATGCGCAGAAGTCTTATGAGGCTGCTCAAAAAACATTGGAAGCCCGTAAACAGGCGTTTGATTTTTCCAAAGCGCGTTATGAAATCGGGCTGATGAATTCTTTCGATTATTCGCAGGCAACCGTTGCCCTTGAGAACGCCCAATCCGAAGTGCTGCGAACCAAATACGACTACATTTTCAGAACTAAAATATTGGAATTCTATTTCGGAATTCCGTTATATAAAAAACAATAAACCATGACAAAGAGAACTAAATATTTATTATTCGGTGCTGTTGGATTAATCGTTGTATTGGTGGTATTAGCCAAAACAGGAGTGTTGGGTAAAAAAGATGAAGGAAAAGAGGTGGAAACCGCTAAAATCGACGCCATCACCATAGTGGAAACCGTATCGGCCACCGGAAAAATCCAGCCGGAAGTGGAAGTGAAAATTTCTTCGGAAGTATCGGGAGAGATTATCGACTTGCCGGTAAAAGAAGGACAAACGGTAAAGAAAGGCGATTTGTTGGTAAGAATCAACCCCGATATTTATGTGTCCGGCGTAAACCGAACCGTTGCGTCTTTGTCTACCACTAAAGCGGGGTTAAGTCAGGCAGAAGCACAGCTAAAAGAAGCGAAAGCCAATTACGACCGCAACAAACGATTGTTTGAAAAGGGCGTAATCTCCAAATCGGAGTGGGACAAAGTGGTTTCGGCGTATGAAGTGGCTCAGGCAAACAAACAATCGGCGTATTATAACGTGCAGAGTGCTTCGGCTACGGTTACCGAAGCTAAGGATAATTTAGGACGCACCACCATTTACGCGCCGGCAGACGGAACCATCTCCAGACTGGATGTGGAATTGGGTGAACGCGTTTTGGGAACCCAGCAAATGGCCGGAACCGAGTTGCTTCGGGTGGCCAACCTGAACAACATGGAAGTGGAAGTCGATGTAAACGAAAACGACATCGTGAAAATCAATATCGGCGACGAAGCCAAAATCGAAGTGGACGCTTATCTGAAAAAAGAATTTAAAGGAGTGGTAACCAGTATTTCCAATTCCTCCACTGCGACTACCACAGCCGATCAGGTAACCAATTTCAAAGTAAAAGTGCGCATTCTGAAAGAATCGTATCAGGATTTGATGGAAGGGAAACCGGCCAATTTTTCACCGTTCCGTCCCGGAATGACCGCTACGGTGGATATCATTACCAACCGAAAAGAAAATGTTCTGGGGGTACCGATCAGCGCTGTAGTGATGAAATCGGATACGACTTCCGTAAAAAAAGACATTGTAGAAGAACTGGAGAAAAAACAGGAGGAAAAAATCAAAGGTTCCACCGATAAAAAATTCGAATGCGTTTTCGTAAAAGAAGGTGATAAGGCCAAAATCCGCGTGATCAAAACCGGAATTCAGGACGATACCAACATCGAAGTCGTAAGCGGACTTAAAAAAGGCGATGTGATTATCATCGGACCGTATACCACGGTTACCAAAGAGCTGAATCCGGGCGATAAGGTAACGCTGAAGAAAAAAGAATCCGACGACAAAACAAAAAAATAATAACCCGATATGAGGTTGTTGAAAATCCAAACGGTTCGTAACAGGCCGTTTGGATTTTTTTATTTGTTTTAAGGACCTTCCGCGATTTGGTTTTTGGGATTTCAAACCCGTATCTTTGCCAATAATTGTAAACCGATGGCGTATATTTTAAACTTAGAAACCGCAACCAAAAACTGTTCGGTAAGCCTTGCCGAAGACGGGAAAACTGTAGTCTGTCTGGAAGTGGCGGATGAAGGGTATTCGCATGCGGAAAAACTGCACGTTTTTATCGAACAGGCGCTTCAGCAGGCCGGACTCACTTTTCAGAACCTGGATGCCGTGGCCGTCAGTCAGGGGCCGGGTTCCTATACGGGTTTAAGGATTGGTGTTTCGGCGGCCAAAGGGTTAAGTTATGCGCTCAACATTCCGTTGTTAGCCACCGATACGTTGGAAGCGCTTTCCCGAAAAATAACCATTGAAAGCGGAATCGTCGTTCCCATGCTTGATGCCAGGAGAATGGAAGTTTTTACCGCTTTTTTTGATAAGGACTATACAAAAATCCGCGAAACAAAAGCCGAAATTATAGATGAAAACACGTATGCCGAAGTTGTCGGACCGCTTCATCTGGTTGGTGACGGAGCTTCAAAATGCAAAGAAGTGCTCGTTTCGGATAAGTTTGTGTATCACGACAAAGTGATTCATCCGTCGGCCAACGAAATGAGCGCGATGTCTTTTGAGAAATTTCAACAAAAGGATTTTGCGGATGTAGCGTATTTCGAGCCGTTCTATCTGAAGGATTTCGTGATGACCACCAAGCCTAAAGCTTAACCACGCCTTTACTTTCTTCTAAAATATCAGAACTTACTTTGGCGTAATCGGCGTTTTTAACCCAAACGCGGAGGCCGAAATTTACGGTGGTTTCGCCCAACTCGTGTACGAAAACTTCCGGAGCCGGAGATTTTAATACTTTCGGATGGTTTTTGACGATGGTTTCCAGTTGCGCTTTCGTCACTTTAATATCGGAATCGTAGCCTGTGCGGACAATCAGATCGCTGCGGCGCATGTTTTTTTCAGAATAATTCTTGATTTTGCTGTTCGACAACGCGCCATTCGGAATAAAAATAACCTGATTCTGAGCGGTTAGTATTTTGGTGGTGAAAATATGGATTTCCAGTACTTTGCCCGTTTCGCCCTGCGCTTCGATAGTGTCGCCTACTTTAAACGGTTTGAACATGATAATCAGCATACCGCCGGCAAAGTTGGACAGCGACCCTTGTAACGACATCCCCACAGCCAAACCGATGGCTCCTAGAATCGCCACGAATGAGGATGTTTCCACGCCTAAACGGGAAATTACGGTGACGAAAAGCAAAATGCGCACGCCCCAAATCAAAATATCCAGAGTAAACTGAATCAGTGTAGGTTCCAGTTCCCGTTTGATCATGATGCGCTCCACGACTTTTCGCAGAATTTTAATGGCCCAAATCCCGATAAACAGAATCAGCAAGGCCGAAACCACGCGCGGTGAGTAATCGATTAAGAAGTTAAAATAGCGATTGAACACGTTGCTTACATTGGTTACTTCCATGACGGTTATTGGATTTTTAATTCGGATACTGTTTGTTGCAAAGATTCGTTCGGCAACAAGCAGTTTTTGTGTTGGCAAATATAAAACAACTGTTTTGCTTCGTCAAATCGGTTGTGCAGAAAAGGAAGATTCGATGCTGTAGTCGTTCCGGCAAGGATTACATTCGGGAGGTATTCCGCATTTAAAGTTTTGATGTTTGCCAAAGCTTCTTTTCCGCAAACGGCCAGCTCTTTCTGATCGTCCGAAAGGTTTAACCAAAGGTTCAGCCAATTGGAAAACGCCGAAGCATAATCCATATACGGAATCACGTGATGTAACATCTGTACCGCGACTTTCTCGTAATAACTGTTGTGAAACAAAAGTCCCAACGTGTACAAATTGTTCGCCATTACCGAATTGGAGGCCGGAATCACATTGTCCTCTGTCTCGAAATGCTGTGCAATCAGTTGTGTGCTGTTCCGGGCGTTGAAAGCGAAAAACTGTTTGGCTTCGTCGTAAAAATGTTCCAAAGTGTAATCGGTGAGCTGTTTTGCCTGGTGCAGATAGGTTTCTACTAACGTAGCCTGATACAAACTGAGGAATGCTTCAATCACAAAGGCATAATCTTCCAGAAAACCGGGAATGGTACTTTTGCCGTTTTTATAGGAATGCCACAGCAAACCTTCCTCAGACCATTGCCGGGTTATTAAGAATTGCGCATTTTTTTCGGCAACAGCCAGATAGGATTCGTTACCTAGTGCTTTGTAAGCATCGGTATAACCTTTCAGCATCAGGGCGTTCCAGGACGTAAGCGATTTGTCGTCCAGTCTGGGTTTTGGCCGTTTTTTCCGTTCGTTATAAAGGAGTTGTTCCCAGTCTTTCTTTTTTTGGCGCAGCTCGGTTTCGGTCAGGCCGAATTGCGAAGCGATGGCTGCAGTCGTTTGGCTTTGAATCAACACGTAATGGTCATGTTCCCAATAACCGAAATCGTTGATGTTGAAGAGTTCGGCGAATATTTCAAAATCCTCTTTCAGTATCTGCTGTAGCTGTTCTTTTTTCCAGACGTAAAAAGCGCCTTCTTCCAAAGTGCCGGTTTCGTTGATACTGTCCGCGTCCAGCGCGGAATAAAAAGCGTGATCTTCCTGCAGCAGTTCCCGTTCGACGAAAGCCAGTGTCTTTTCAACCACCTCCTTGTACAACGGATTTTTGGTGCGTTTGTACGCTTCGGCATAAAGCGAAACCAGCTGACCGTTGTCGTACAGCATTTTTTCAAAGTGGGGAACATGCCAGCGCAGATCCACGGAATACCTTGAAAAGCCGCCGTCTACCGTGTCAAACAAACCCCCGTATGCCATCCGCGTAAGCGTTAAATCGACAAAATCGAGCAACTCTTTTGATTGCGTCTGATAACCGTAACGCTGTAAAAACAGATAGTTGTTCGGCATCATGAATTTCGGGGCACGTGCATAACCGCCAAAGTCCCAGTCGAAGCTTTTCGACCATTTTTCCACTAAAGGTTTAATACGATCTGTATGGCGGCTTTCGTCGGAAGTGTTTTTCTCCACAACGCCTAAGACGGTAATGCCTTGATGTAATTTTTCAGCATAGTCCAACATTTTCTCGGGGTTTTCCACATACAGGTTTTGAAGCTGTTGCAGAATGTCCGTCCATTGGTCTTTTTTGAAATACGTTCCGCCCCAAACAGGCCGGCCGTCGGGAAGGCACACTACATTTAAGGGCCAGCCGCCTTGCCTGGTCATCAGTTGTACGGCTTTCATGTAAATGGCATCGACATCGGGCCGTTCTTCGCGATCGACTTTTATCGAAACAAAACCGGAATTCATCACAGCGGCGACTTCTTCGTCTTCAAAACTTTCGTGCTCCATGACATGGCACCAGTGACAGGCGGAATAACCGATACTGACAATCAGCAGTTTGTTTTCGGTTCGGGCCAGTTGCAGAGAAGCATCGTTCCAGGCTTTCCAGTGAATGGGATTGTGGGCGTGCTGTAATAAATACGGGCTGGTTTCGTGTTGTAATTCGTTCATAAGTGTCAATAAAAAAAGCGCTCCAAAACAGAACGCTTAAAGATACGGCGATTTCCCGAAACTATTTGATTTCGAAGGTAAGTTTCAGGTTCACCCGGAATTCGGTTACTTTTCCGTCTTCGTTTACCACGGCGCTTTGGTCCTGCACGTAAACGGAACGGATGTGTTTTAAGGTTTTTGAAGCTTCAGCAACGCCTTTTCTGGTGGCCTCTTCCCAGCTCACATCAGAACTGGAGAGAATTTCGATAACTTTCATTACTCCCATGACTGTATTGATTTTTAAGGTTTAGCTTACTAATTTAATAGGTAATCTTTTAAAAACCAATTATTTGGGGCTGTTTTAGAGCAAGTGTGAAAAATTATCCGTTAACGGCTTCCACTTTAATTTCCGGATCGTGTAACATTTCTTTCAGCATGTTTTCGATGCCGTTTTTCAGGGTAAATGTAGACGAAGGACAACCGCTGCAGGCACCCTGTAAAATTACTTTCACGCGCTTTTCGGTTTCGTCGAACGACTGGAACATGATGTTACCGCCATCGGATTGTACCGCCGGTTTTACATATTCTTCCAATATGTTGACGATTTGCTGCGAAGTGGTATCCAGTTTGTCGAAATAGGCTTCCTGTTGTTTTTCGTGGCTGCTTGTTTTTACGATTTGCGACTCGTCGATAACCGTTTTGCCTTCTTCGATATACGTTTTGATAAACGAACGGATTTCCTGAGTGATTTCCATCCACTCGGCGATGTCGTATTTGGAAATGGAAACGTAATTCTCATCGATAAACACCTCTTTTACAAACGGAAATTTGAACAATTCCTTGGCTAACGGAGAAGAAGCGGTTTCGTCGATGTTTTTGCATTCCACCATCGTTTTGGTCAGCATTTTGCTCGCGACAAACTTCATCACCGACGGATTCGGAGTGGTTTCGCTGTATACGGTTACCGGAATTTTTTTGGTGGTGTTTTCGTCGATGTTGAGTACTTTACCGCCTTTGTCGATGAAGGTTTCGATTTCCTCAGCCACCAAATCTTTTACTTCGTGCCATTCGACAATGGAAAATTTTTCGATGGCGATGAAATTTCCTGAGATGTATACCGTTTTAACGAAAGGTAAATAAAACAGTTTTTTGGCCAACGGAGATTGCGCGGTTTCGTCGATGTTCTTAAATTCGAAATTCTGACTTTTGGTGATGAAATCCGGAAACTCAAACTTCACGATATTAGGGTTTTGAGTCTCTTTTATTGTTACTTTTAGCATGGATTTTGTGATTTTTTGCAAATTTAGCGAAGAATAATTCTCTATTAAGTATATTTGGCAATTTAAGTGAAAAATTAACATTGTTTTAATGTTTGTTTAAATATGGCAAAGAACACAACCAATATAACATATATGAAAAATAACTACTTATTGCATTTGCTGTTTTTGTTTTTCGGAATCAGCGGATTTTCACAGGCTGTAACCGTAAACGGAACCTATACAGCGCAACAATTGGTAAATGTTTTGATGGACACGCCATGCGTTACAACCAGTAATCACACCATTACGACCGGAACCAACTACGGTTCGGTAAACGGAGTGGGTTATTTTCAAAATACAAACCCGGGTTTTCCGATGGCTGCAGGTGTTGTTTTGTCGAGTGGTGCTTTAACTTCGGTTCCTGGTCCGGCAGGTCCAACGTCATCTGACGGAACGAGCGCCTGGTTGGGAGATGCTGAAATACAGGCTATTGTAAATGCGATTCCCCCCGGGAATTCGGATACCTCTAACAATGCAAGTAAGTTGGAATTTGATTTTATTCCGCTTACAAACTCAATGAGTTTCGACTTTTTATTTGCGTCTGAGGAATATGATGGCGGGTCTTTTGAATGTAACTATTCCGATGCTTTCGTTTTTATCTTAACAGATTTGGTAACCAATGTGAAGACTAATCTGGCAGTACTTCCCGGAACTTCTACGCCTATTTTGGTAACCAATGTGCACCCGGACAATGGGCAGTCCTGTGGAGGAGCTAATCCTGAATATTTCGCACAGTATAACGGAGCTGGTTCGGCTATCAAATTTGATGGTCAGCTAGTGGTGATGCAAGCTTCGTCTCCGGTTATACCCGGCAGACCATACCATATTAAATTAGCTGTTTCAGATTTACGGGACAATGCTTGGGATTCTGCTGTATTTATTGGGGCGGGATCGTTTAACGTTGGTCAGGCTAATTTAGGTGCTGATTTGACAATTGCCGATGGGACTATGGTTTGTTTCGGAAATACTCAAGTTTTGGATACGGGCTTAGATCCTACTCAGTATACTTTTGTTTGGTCACATGACGGAAATGTTTTAACGACAGAAACTGGTCCCTCAATTGTGGCTACAGTACCGGGATTATATTCGGTTACGGCATCCAATACTGGAACTAGCTGTTCTTTGACGGATGAAATTTTTATTGAGTTTAGTGAAGAAATAATTTTTTTGGAAGAACCAGTTGATATTGTGCAGTGTGATAATAATGGAGCGTTAGTTGATTTTGATTTCTCAGAATATAATGATGCTATTGACCAAAACTATTATAATGTAACTTATTATTTATCAGAACAAGACGCAATAGATGGGTTGAATCCAATAGGGACAACTTATTCAACATTAGCTCCATCAACAACGATTTGGATAAAGGTGCTAAATTATGATATTCCTGGTTGTCCAGTTTTTAGATCTTTTAATTTAATTATCAACGACTGCGGTTCCACTCCACAAACTCCGGCAGACATCACTTTGTGTGAGAATGCAGCGGGTTCAGGAGTAGCGATATTTGATTTTGCGGCATTGAATAATGATGTGACGAATAACCAACCGGGATATACGGTAACCTACCACCATACCCTGGCCGACGCCGATAACGATG
>NZ_AUCZ01000007.1 GCF_000430025.1 Flavobacterium suncheonense GH29-5 = DSM 17707 | reverse complement strand
AACGTCTCGGGGCTTTGTGAAGTTGTAGAATTTTGGTAAATAACATTACAAATATAGATTAAATTTTATTTTATAAATTGAAAATTGCAGATACAAAATGCACCTGCAATTTCACAAAACCCTTGTTGTAAGTGGTTTTAATTTACTTTGGTTAAAATAATATCGGTTGGGATATTAAAAACCCTATCTTCTGGTTTGGCATCAGAACCTTTGCTGATACGCCATTGTGCAGTAGTAGGATTAGTACTCAAAATTTTCATACCCAGTCTGCCTTCTTGCCTGTAATATGGTGAACTTACAGGAAAACTAGTATCCATCACTGTTCCATAACTATGGATTCCATCATTTGATTTCATTACATAAATACCCGGATAAACATCTGTTGTGCCCACCCAATGTTTATTACTAGTATAAATTACTTGTTCATTTAGTAAATCATAGTTTTCTACCAAACGGTAATGACCTTCTATATCATCTACATAATATTCTACATTTCCATTTGTATCACGTCTTGGGTTTTTTGTAACCTTATATAAACTTACCACAAAAGTTTGGTTGTTACCCATTGGGGCTATCCAAGTACCTAGAAAAGAGGCAAAATCATTATCAATATCTTTAAAATATTTTTTAACAGAACCGTCCACAGACCAGTCTTCTGTTTTCATTTCAGAAATATCCTTAACAATTACCGTTTGTGCGGTTGTTTTACATGAAGTAAAGGTACATAAAACTAAAATAGTTAGTTTTAACATTAGTGTTTTTTTTATTATTGACATGGTGTTGGTATTATAGTGTTAGTATTATTTAAGGTAAGCTTTGTATAGGTTGTAAAAGTAGCATCTACTTCAAATAAATCCGCACCTATATCTGCCTTTTTCATCATTTTTAAAAAATTAAGTTTATCATCATCAGGATTAGAATTTTCTTTGATTAAGGGAGTATTACCAAATTCTTTGGAGTAATATTCGTTTTCAATTTCGCTTTTCTTTTTGATTCTATCCATATCAATAACTGTTCCAAGAGGCATTTTTTTCATATCAAAAATATATTGCATAAACTTTTCTTTATTGTTTATGGTCATTGCATAACGTGTGCCATCGGCAGTAATTACATAAAAAACAAATTCGTTTACTTCGATTTGATCTTTAAATAGTAAAAGGCTTATAGTGGTTAAATCCTCCCATGAAAATACAGAATAGGTTGAATCTGCCGGACTGTTGTGCGTGTGGGCTAACATCACATACGGAGTAGGCGGATTCGCATTAATCTCTAATTCTCCGGCTGTTCCTTCGGGTATTGTTTTTATTGCGTCAGGCTCTGTTCCTGCATAATCATCTAAAGCGTAAATTCCGTTTTCGGTATCTTGTGAAGTAGTTGTAGCTAAATCAACCAACCCTTGCCTCATAGCAGGAAATTTAGTTAGCTGTTTGCTTATTTTTTTACAAGGGTTAGCTGCTAAGTCTTCCGCTTCTTCAACAATCTCAGGACAACCACCTGGACAATGCACTGGAGTTGTAATAATCTCATCGTTTGGGTTTTCATTGTCATTGTCATTATTTGATGAACCGCCATTACTGCTACCACCACCGCCACCTTCACTACCTGATGAGCCTGATGAACCAGAACCAGAACCAGAACCTCCGCTATCTCCCCATTCGGGTATCCAAATGGTTTCTTGATAATAACCAAAACCACAAATACTACCTCCACAATCATAGGGAACTCCACTACAAAGCGAATAAAAAAAAGAAATAATTGAAAACTTTTCGTTAGTTGTGGTTTGTATAGAAGTTGTAGTAATTGTAGTAATTTCTTTTATACCTTCTTGTGCAATTTCACTTTCGTTTTTACTCTACTTTTTGTTTGTATATTCAAATAGAAGCAAACAGTCAAAATTACAATCTTATAAGGTCATTAGTTTTAAATGAAAAAAACGGTGTTGCTTTAAGTTTGCTTGCGAAATATAAAAAACCCGAAGACATCAAGCTAATAAAATCTTTTTTTAACAAAAAAGGTTATCAGGCTAGCTTTTTGTCAGCTGTTGAAAATTTTCCTGATGATTCTTTTTACGGTTTTGTTTTAAAGTATGTCAATATTCAAAAGAAGAAAAATGAATACGATTCATCACCGGAATGGATTTATATATGCAAAACTCTAGCAATGTATCCAACTTTAGAAACCAGTAAATTATTTGAAAAAATGCTTGAAGAAAAAGACGAGCACACAAAAGATATTTTATCAAAAAGTATTTATTTGGCAATAACTAAAAATCCTAACCCAATTTTCGATAATATCAAAGTGAAAATAAAACTTAATGATGACGAAATTGAAGAAATAAAAATGCTTTCGGAATTATATAATTAATGAAATAACTAAGCGCAATGCGGTTAAAAACAGTACATTTTTTTTTCAAAGCTACCCTTGAAAACTACGACTACACCTGAAAGCTAACAGCTAAAAGCTATTAGCTGCCCACTACACCTCCCCATCCCATTCAGCATAAAACTGCGCCAGAAAGCCCAACATATACGCATGGCGTTTTTCGGCGATTTGCCTACCGGTTTCGGTATTCATCCGGTCTTTTAGCAACAGGAGTTTTTCGTAGAAATGGTTTATCGTAGGCGACTCGGAATGCTTATACGTTTCCTTGTCCATGTTCAGATTCGGCTGAATGGCAGGGTTGTACAACGGGCGGTTTTTAAAGCCACCGTAGTTGAACGTGCGCGCAATCCCAATCGCACCAAGGGCATCCAGACGATCGGCATCCTGAACGATGTCCAGTTCTTTGGAGGAAAACTGCTTTTCAAAATTCCCGCCTTTAAACGAAATGTTTTCGATAATCGCAATCACGTGCGCGATGATTTCTTCCGACACACCTTGACTTTCCAGAAAAATGCGCGCGGTTTTCGGGCCCAGCTGTTCGTTGCCGTTGTGGAATTTGCTGTCGGCGATGTCGTGAAGCAAAGCGGCTAATTTTACGATAGTCAGATCACAGTCGTTTTCCTCTTGGGCAATTAAAAGTGCGTTTTTATACACGCGTTCGATGTGAAACCAGTCGTGGCCGCCTTCCGCGTTTTCCAGTTGTTGTTTTACAAAACGGATAGTGTTGTCGATTAAACTCATTGTGATCAGCGTTAAAAAAATCCTTTCGTTGCGGAAAGGATTTCTGTATTTTGAAAAGGGTTTCGCTAAATTATTTTACCAAAGCCGGTTGTACCCATTTGAAGATTTTCTCCTCGGCCGGTACCACCATGCGCTCGGCAATTCGGGTCATGCGTTCCGGTAATTTCAACAGATAGTCGCGTGCTTTTTCGGCTTCGTCGGTCAGGTTGGTAATCTTGTCGATTTCCCATTTTACGTTTAGTTTTTCCAGAATGTCCACATAGTCCAAAGCGGTATACACCCCGATGCGTTGAGCCGACTCCGAAAATTTTTCAAACGCCGTTCCGATGCTTTCCCCCGATTCGCGGATTAAATGTGCCGGCATGGTAATTTTCTTTTTCATCATGTACTGGAAGGCCAGCATCATCTCACTCGGATCGACTTTGAAGATGCGGTTTACAAATTCCGAATAGGCGTGGTGGTGACGCATTTCGTCTCCGGCAATCAGTTTGCAGATTTTCGACAGTTTATGATCGCCGAATTTCTTTGCCAGTTGTGCCACGCGGTTGTGGGAAATGTAGGTAGCCAATTCCTGAAAACTGGTAAACACGAAATTTTTATACGGATCGCGGTCGGTTCCCGGATCGAAACCATCGTTGATTAAATGGTGCGTAGTCATTTCCACTTCGCGCATGTTTACGCGTCCGGACAGGTACAGGTATTTGTTCAGCAAATCGCCGTGACGGTTTTCCTCACCGGTCCAGTGGCGCAGCCATTTGGCCCAGCCGTTATCACCGGTAGGGGTTTTTTGGTTAACGCCTTCTACGTCCATTAACCAGGATTCGTAAGTCGGTAAAGCTTCTTCGGTGATGGTATCGCCTACCAGAACCACCCAGAAATCATACGGTAATTCTTTGGCAAGCTCGCGCAGTTCGGTAACGTCTTCCAGAAAAGTTTCCTTTTCGGAGTCGGGTAACAAATCGCTTGGTTGCCAGATTTTCTCGACAGGAATCAGGTAGTTTTCTACGAAACTGTCGATGTTTTTTTCTAAAAACTGCATCACTTCCAGACGCACATTTTGTATGGACATAATCTTTAATTTTTAATTCCTTGCACCACTGCATTTTCCGTTTTCTCCATCAATTCCGGGAATGAAAAATCTTTAATCGCTATAGGTTCGTGAATGGTGAATTCTAATCTGTTGCCTAAACCCATCGGAAATTTGCCGTAACGGACCATTTTCCATGAGTTGTTAATCGATATCGGAACCACGTAGGCTGAAGGGGCATATTTGCATAAAATCTTCAGGCCGTTTTCCGAGAAACGCTTCGGGACACCGGTTTTGCTTCTTGTTCCTTCCGGAAAAATTACAGCAGAACGTTTGTGTTTTTCTATGTATTCGCCCAAACCTTTAATAACCGGCAGGGCTT
This sequence comes from Flavobacterium suncheonense GH29-5 = DSM 17707, assembly GCF_000430025.1. Lineage (GTDB taxonomy): Bacteria > Bacteroidota > Bacteroidia > Flavobacteriales > Flavobacteriaceae > Flavobacterium > Flavobacterium suncheonense. The sequence goes on along the minus strand of NZ_AUCZ01000007.1, from coordinate 275,654 downwards.
GTTTCGGGTCTTTTCTGTCTATTAAAACGGAACCGCCGTGGCGTAAATTGTACGATACACTCGGAATTCCTTTACCCAATTCTTTCTTACTTACAAATTTAGGGTGAAATCTTCGCAAATACCAGATAATGCCAACAATATCATACATGCTTTGGTGGTTGGCCACGAAAATAATCGGAACGTCTTTCGGAACCAGGTGAATATTCTCAAAATGGTAGGTGGTTCCTAAAATATTGGTGCATTTGGTCAGGCAGAAATTCAGATAATCCACACTTTTTTTGTGCGCCTGATAGCCGAACACGTTAAAGCAAATCCACTGAATCGGGTGGAATACCACAAGGCACAATCCGAAGGCCAGATAGTAAACGATAGATAAGGGATACGAGAGAATCTTTTGCATTTTTTTCAAATAATAGGCAAATATAAGGCTATAAAATAGAAAACCACCATAAAAATGGCGGTTTTATACGGTGCCGAAATCGTATTGCTTAGCAGAATTCGTTGTAGGCGTCTTTTAAATTATCGGCGATTAGTTCTGCCGGACGGCCTTCGATGTGATGGCGCTCCAACATGTGCACCAATTCTCCGTTTTTGAACAAAGCCATACTCGGTGAAGACGGCGGGAACGGGAACATGTGCTGACGGGCAGCATCCACCGCTTCTTTATCCACGCCGGCAAAAACCGTTACCAAATGATCTGGCTTTTTACTGCCTTCCAGACTCATTTTGGCTCCCGGACGTGCGTTTCTGGCCGCACAACCGCAAACGGAGTTTACCACTACCAAGGTAGTCCCTTCTTTGGCTAAAGCAGTTTCCACTGCCTCAGCGCTATATAATTCCTGAAAACCGGCTTCTGTCAGTTCAGCGCGCATCGGTTTTACCATTTCTTCTGGATACATAGTTTTACTTTCTAAGATTAATGTGCTGCAAATTTACAAAGTAAAATCGGAATTTCTGTTAGAATGTTGTTAACGAAACGCGGCGGCTTCTTTCAGCAGGCCAATCATCGTTTTGGCATCGGTATATTCGCTGATTTGCAGTAAAATAGTGTTGTCTTTTCCCAAAATCGAAAAAGTCGGATAGGTAAGTGCGCCGTCTATGGTGCCCAATTCCTCGGCCAGTTCGTTTACGCCGGAATTTTGACCTTTCGGTTTGTATCTGAAGGTTTTGTTTTTAAAGGTAATCGGGGCTTTCTGTTCGGCATCCAGCGACACAAAATAGAAATTGTCATTTAACAACTGGACAACTTCCGGATTTTTAAACGTCGAATTTTCCATCATTTTGCAGTACTTGCACCAGGAAGTATGCACAAATACGAAAACCGGTTTCGGATTTTGTTTTTCAAGTTTTTCCGCTTCCGGAAAGGTATAGGTTTTTAGTTGTGCGAATCCGGAGAAGGCACAAAAGAAAAGAAGTACTATTGCAAGTTTTGTCTTCATCATTTCAAGGTATATCGGATTCCGAAAAAGCTTCGAATGCCCTGATTCGGTCCGTATACATAGCCGGGATCAAAAGTCAGTCCGTACGGGTTGTCTGCTGTAACCATAACGCTGCCGTCCGGATTATATTGTACGTTTTCATCAAAAGGATCGTTGGCCCGGGCAATGATAAACGGATTCCCTTTGTTTGGGGTCCAATTTAATAAATTTTTGATTCCGCCGTAAAATTCAATATTTTTTGCCTTGTTAAAAGTGAACTGAATGTTCTGGATGCTCCACGTAGGCGAGTACTCTTTTCTCGGATCTAAGGCACCAAGCGTTGGCAGGCGCATTGGGCCGTACACATTTCCGGTGTAATCGATATCCAAAAACCATTTTTTGATGCGGTACGAAACCGCCCAGGTTCCCGTAAATTTTTCGGTAAGCATCTGACGGGTTTTGACGCCATTTTCCGTTTTGGCCACATCCATATAGGTTGCGCCCACAATAATTTTCAGACCGTTTTGGAATACCGCGTCGAGGTTCACACTCACGCCTTGTGTTACCGAATGTCCATCCAGGTTTTTGTAAATGATTTTGTTCGGATCGGTGTCGTAATCCGGAATGATGGAATTCGTGAAATAGGTGTACCAAGCGGTGGTTTCCAGTCCGACGTAATCGCCGTTACCGGTATAGAATTTCCTTAAAAAGTTCAGGTTGGCATTGTAAGAACGTTCCGGTTCCAGATCTTCCAGCACTTCAACATCGCGGGAACCTGTAAGCGCGGCATGTTCTTCCGTAAAAAGGTTCACTACCCGAAATCCGGTACCGGCATTAAAACGAAAAATCGATTTGTCATTGATTTTCCATTTGTGGGCCAGTCTTGGCGTAAAAATATTGCCGTGGCGGTGGTTGTAATCGTAACGCAAGCCCAAAAGGAGGTTGTGTTTTTCCGTCAGGCGGATTTCGTCCTGTGCAAACAAACTGGGAATCCAGCTTTTATCCGCATTTGCGGTGGCCGGCGTGTTGTCGTTGTAAAACTGGTACCGGACTGCGGTTCCGAAAAGAAAATCGTGGTTTTTCATTTTCTTGTCCCAGGTCAGCTGACTGAAACCAATCTTTTGCTGTGCCAGATACGGAATATTCCCATACACCGAATTCTGGTCGTGGTCGGTATACGAAAAGGTAAACAGTATTTTTTCGGGAACAGGTAATTCATAGGAACCTAATAATTCATAGCGTTTGGTATAAATACTTTCGCCATAGACTTCACTGCCACCCCGGTATTTTTTCTCCCATTGCATTTCCCCGCCCCAACGGTCTTCGTAGAAAAAACGCCCGGCCATGGAAAATAATTTATTGCTCTTCCGGTTGAAATTTAACTTCTGAAAGACGGAAATGCGGTCCTGCAAGGTCACATCCGTAAAATTATCGCGGTTGTTGTCTGTCGGGTTGCTGTAGTTGAAGTAATTCACACCGGTTAACAGGGAAACGGCTTTGCTCAAATTGGTTTTAAATCCTAAATCGAGATTCGCTTCGCCCCAACTCGTGGAAAATGCATCAGCAGCAACTACCGGAGCACTTTTCGGGTTTTTGGTGATAATGTTGATTAATCCGCCCACTGCTTCACTACCGTACAGCGAAGAAGCCGGCCCTTTCACGACTTCAATTCTTTCTAACAGTGAATTCGGAATACCGGACAAACCGTAAACCGTAGACAAACCGCTTACAATCGGCATGCCGTCAATCAAAACCAAAGTGTACGGGCCTTCCAAGCCGTTAATGTGAATATCGCCGGTGTTGCAAACGTTGCAGTTTAATTGCGGACGAACGCCGTTTACGTTCTGCAGCGCTTCAAAAATATTAGCGGTTGGGTTTTTTTTGAAAAAAGTAGGTTTGTACACTTCCACCGGTACAGGGCTTTCTAATCGGTTTACGGCTTTTAAGGTTCCGGTAACCACGACTTCTTCTAAAGCATTGTCGGCTTTTAAATCGAAATCCAGAAGTGTTTCGGTGGAATCGTTTACCGTGATTTTTCGTTGCTGGCTTTTAAAACCGGTATAGGATACTCTAATCTGGTATGCTCCTTTTGGGATATGGTTCAGGGTGTAATTGCCAAGACTGTCGGCCGTCGTGCCCCACGTGGTTTTTAAAAGGGAAACCGAAGCAAACTCAAGCGGCACGCCTTCCGCAGTAATTTTTCCTTTAATCGAATTTTGCGCCAAAAGGGCATGGGACAGAAAAAGAAACAGTATCTGAATTAGTTTTTTCACAATTTTATTTTAGCTATTATCGAAATAATAATTTAGACAAAACTAAAAAAATATTTTCAATCAAAAAAAATTGTATTTTTGGAAACGTAAAAATTTAATGATGACCTATTCGGAAGAAAACTATCTCAAGGCCATTTATCATCTATCACTGTCACAGAAACAGGGCGTGAGCACCAATGCCATTGCGGCTTTGATTGAGAGCAAGGCCTCGTCGGTAACCGATATGATTAAAAAGTTAGCCGAAAAAGAACTGATCATTTATCAAAAATACCAAGGCGTAATGTTGACTGATAAAGGGCTGATGGCCGCCAAAATGATCGTCCGCAAGCACCGCTTATGGGAAGTTTTTTTAGTGGAAAAACTGGATTTTGCCTGGGATGAGGTACACGATGTGGCCGAAGAGCTGGAGCACATCAAATCCGAAAAACTCATCAACAAATTGGATGCTTTTTTGGGTTTTCCTACAGAAGATCCGCACGGCGACCCGATTCCGGATAAAAACGGCAACATTGTAAAAGTCGAAAAACAACTGCTTTCGGAATTTGAAATCGGACAAACCGGAATTTGCGTAGGCGTAAAAGATTCGTCCTCCAGTTTTTTGCAATATCTGGACAAACAGCAAATCGCTTTGGGTTCGAAAATTAAAGTGGTGGCCAAAGAAAGTTTCGACATGTCCTTAACCATAGAAGTTAACGGAAAATCCATGATTATTTCCAACAAAATAGCCGGCAACCTGTTTGTCAAAACCGTTTCATAAGATGGCAGCGCAAAAAACAAATTCCTTAGAAGAAGTACACCAGTCGGTAGCAATTACGCAAAACACAACTGTCTGGAAGCGTATTCTGGCCTTTTTCGGTCCGGCCTACATGGTAAGTGTCGGCTATATGGATCCGGGAAACTGGGCGACCGATTTAGCCGGAGGAAGTCAGTTCGGCTATACCTTAATCTGGGTGTTACTGATGTCCAACATCATGGCGTTGCTGTTGCAGAGTTTGAGCGCGCGTTTGGGAATTGTCCGTCAGAGAGATTTAGCACAGGCTTCCCGGGATACGTATTCGAGACCCGTGAATTTTGTACTGTACTTTTTAGCCGAAATTGCCATTGCCGCCTGTGATTTGGCTGAAGTTTTGGGGATGGCCATCGGGCTGCAGCTGTTGTTTGATATTCCGCTGCTGTGGGGGGTGAGCATTACGATGCTGGATACGTTTCTGTTGCTTTTTTTACTGAACAAAGGCATCAAAAAAATGGAGGCTTTTATCATTGCGCTCATTGCGATTATCGGGATTTCGTTTTTGGTGGAAATGTTTCTGGCCAAGCCGGATCCGGGACAGATTGCTGCCGGACTTGTACCGTCCATTCCCGACAGTACCGCGTTGTACATCGCCATCGGAATTATCGGAGCCACGGTGATGCCGCACAATTTGTACCTGCATTCGTCTTTGGTGCAAACCCGAAAATTCGACCGTTCCGCCAAAGGGATTAAGCAAGCCATCCGGTATAATTTTTTCGATTCGTTAATCGCTTTGAACTTAGCTTTTTTTGTAAATGCCGCGATTCTGATTTTAGCCGCTGCGACGTTTTACAAAAACGGAATGTTTGAAGTAGCCGAAATTCAGGATGCGCATCGTTTGCTCACACCGCTTTTAGGCACGGAATGGGCTTCGATACTATTCGCTTTAGCGCTTCTGGCCGCCGGACAAAGTTCGACCATTACCGGAACACTGGCAGGTCAGATTGTGATGGAAGGCTATCTGAATTTGCGGATTCAGCCGTGGGTGCGTCGTATCATCACCCGATTGATAGCGATTGTTCCGGCTTTTTTAACAATCGTGTATTTTGGAGAAGAAGCCACCGGAAAATTGCTAATTTTAAGTCAGGTAATATTAAGCTTGCAATTAGGGTTTGCGATCATTCCGCTGATTCACTTTGTGAGCGACAACAGAAAGATGAAAGGATTTGCCATCGGAAAATATACGAAAATCGCGTCCTGGCTGATTGCTTTGGTAATCGTGTCGCTGAACGCCCGTTTGGTTTATGACGAAATCAAAGGCTGGATCGAAACGTCCGAAAACCCGGTTTACCTCTGGATTTTTGTCGTGCCGTTGGCTGTTGCAGCCGCGTTGTTGCTTTTGTACATCATCATCAAACCACTCATCGAAAAAACGATGGTGTCTCCGACTTTGGTGCCGCATATTAAACATATTGTTGTAAAAGAAGCCGAAAAACCAATCGTGTATTCGAACATCGCGATAGCACTGGATTTTTCCACTACCGATGAAAAAAGTATCGAAAGTGCTTTGCAGTTAGGCGGAAAAGAAGCAAATTACACCATTATTCACGTAGTGGAAACCGTGGGTGCGATGGTATATGGTGAAGAAATTCAGGATTTTGAGACGGCCAGCGATTCAAATTACCTAAACGATTACAAAAATGCCCTGGAAGCCAAAGGGTATAAAGTCACCATAAAACTGGATTTCGGAAGTCCGAAGAAAGGGATTGCCAAACTGGTAAACGAAGGCGATTTCGACATTCTGATTTTGGGAGCGCACGGCCACCACTGGTTCAAGGATTTGTTGTTCGGTACGACGGTGGATGCCGTACGACACAGCATTAAGATTCCGCTTTTGATTGTAAAAAATTAAACCGATGAAAAAAATTGCAGCATTAGGGTTTTTGTTCGCGTTGTTAATGGGTTGTGCTTCTGCTTCCAAAAACGAAATCAACCAGCAACTGGACTCCCAATCCGGGAAAGAAGTGGTTTTGGTACGCGTTCTAAACGATTCCCGTTGTCCGGAAGGCGTGCAATGCGTTTGGGCGGGCGAAGTAACCATTGAAGTCGCCGTTTACGAAAACAAAAAACTCAGCGAACAAACGCAGTTTACGATAAATGCACAATCAGCCGACGAAGTAAAAGCATGGTTTGAACAGCATCTTCCTCCAAGCAAAGAAAAACTGAAAGCCGTAAGTGTGGCACCTTATCCCAAAGAAGGCGTTACCATTCAGCCGGAAGAGTACAAAATTGTGCTGAAATATTAATGACAGCCGCAATCGGTGTCGTTGCCGCAGTTTTTGCCTTTTTTCTTTTTGCCGAAAAATTTCTTCCACAGAAAAGCCACGGCGATTCCCAAAAGCAAGTAGGCGATTATTTCCTGAAAAGTAATCATCTTATTTTAAGAGTTGGTATACAATCAGACAAACGGTATAGGCGAAACCACTCATAAAAGCGAGCTGAATCATCGGCCAGCGCCAAGAATTGGTTTCCTTTTTAGTAATGGCCAAGGTGGAAATACACTGCATGGCAAAGGCGTAAAACAGCAATAAAGAAGTTCCGGTGGCAAAGTTAAAAATCTTCACGCCCGTTACCGGATGCACTTCCGCTGCCATTTTGTTTTTGATGGTGGTTTCCTCTTCGGCATGACTGCCCACACTATAAATGGTTGCCAAAGTTCCCACGAAAACTTCACGGGCGGCAAACGAACTCACCACAGCAATTCCGATTTTCCAGTCGTAACCCAAAGGTTTGATGACCGGTTCAATCGATTTTCCGATGATCCCGATATAGGAATGCTCCAGTTTATAGGAAGCAATCAAATCCTCTTTCTCTCCCGAAATTTCTTTGTTCTGAAGTTGGCTCTCCACGATTTCTTCTGCGTTGTGAAAGGTATTGTTTGGTCCGTGGGAACCTAAAAACCACAAAATTACCGATAAGGCCAAAATGATTTTCCCGGCACCAAAAACAAACGATTTCGTTTTCTCTACCACATTAATTCCAACGTTTTTAAACATCGGAACTTTGTAGCTAGGCATTTCCACCACAAAATAAGAACGCGATTTGATGTTCAGTACTTTATTCAAAGCATATGCCGAGACAATGGCCATACCGAAGCCCAGCATGTACAAAAACATTAAGGTTAAACCCTGCAGGTTGAAGATGCCCAATATGCGCTTGTCCGGGATAATCAGTGAAATTAAAATCGCATATACCGGTAAACGCGCGGAACAGGTGGTGAACGGCGTGACTAAAATCGTGATTAGGCGTTCTTTCCAGTTTTCAATATTACGAGCTGCCATAATCGCCGGAATCGCACAAGCTGTTCCTGAAATTAGCGGCACAACGCTTTTCCCGCTCAGGCCGAAACGGCGCATGATTTTATCCATCAGGAACACCACGCGGCTCATGTAACCGCTCTCTTCCAATACTGAAATAAAGAGGAACAAAAAGGCAATCTGTGGAATAAAAATGACAATCCCGCCCAAGCCCGGAATGATGCCTTCGGCTATTAAATCGGTTAACACTCCGGCCGGCAAATGGGTTTTGGCGAAGGAACTTAACGCGGCAAAACTGCTGTCGATAAAATCCATCGGAATGCTCGACCAGTCGAAAATCGATTGGAAAATCAGCAGTAAAATTCCGAAGAAAATCAGGTAACCGTATATTTTATGCGTTAAAATCCGATCCAGTTTTTCGCGGATATCGGTGGCTTTGGTTTTGTCCACAATGTACCCCACTTTCAGCGTATCGTTGATAAACTGATAGCGTTTGATGGTTTCTTTCTGCTGCAGGCGTTTCAGTTCTGCTTTGGGTTTGGCAAAGGAGTTTTCCTCGATGTGTTTGCGGTGCAGGTTAGAGAAATTGACGTCTTGGGTAATCACAAGCCACAATTTATACAGCAACTGGTTCGGAAACGCGCGGCGCAGGCTGTTAAAATAATCCGGATCGATGCTCGAAGCGTTCAGACACGGTTCAGTGGGTAATTCTTTGTAATTGATGATGAGTTTTTTCAGTTCGGCAATTCCGGTTTTTTTGCGGGAACTTACCAGCGCGATTTTGGTTTTCAGTTGGGCTTCCAGAAACGGAATATCTAAAGTAATTCCTTTGGCGTCCATCCGGTCGGACATGTTGATCACTAAAATCGTCGGGATTTCCAGATCTTTAATCTGGGTGAACAAAAGCAGGTTGCGCTTCAGGTTTTCCACTTCCGAAACCACTACGGCCACATCGGGAAAATTTTTGTCGTTTTTGTTCATCAGGAGTTCAATCACGACGCTTTCGTCCATCGAACTGGCGTTCAGGCTGTAGGTTCCGGGTAAATCTAAAATCGTGGCTTTGGTGTATTCGGATAATTTCGAAAATCCGACTTTCTTTTCTACCGTAATCCCCGGATAGTTTCCCACTTGCTGGTTCAGTCCGGTCAGTTCGTTAAAAACCGAAGTTTTCCCCACGTTGGGGTTTCCGATTAAAGCTACTTTTATGGTATTGTGCGTCATAAATCAGAATTCGTTTATGAGGTCAATACGGATTTCTTTTGCCGTTTCCAATCGAATCGCCACATGACTGTCATTCACGTTAATGTACAACGGATCGCCGAGCGGTGCTACCTGCAGCAGTTCCACTTCGTTTCCGGGTAAGCAACCCATTTCCAGTAATTTTAAAGGAATCTCGTCCACATTAAAATCCGTAATGATGGCTTTTTGTCCGCGTTGTAATTGGGCTAACGTAAGAGTCAAACTTTATTTAGATTGAATTTAGATTACAAAAATAAGGATAATAATATTGTAAAAGATGATAAAAATCAATTTTGCAAAAATTTATGATTTCAGCGCTTATTTCTCCTCGTTTACCAAAAAAGTAATGTCTTCCAACAGTTTTTCCATCGCTTCTTTTTTGGTGCCGTCGTAAAAACCACGCACGCGGCGTTTGCGGTCTACCAACACGAAGTTTTCGGTATGCACCATGTCGTACATTTCGGAAGGATTTCCCGTTTTAACCGCCAGATACGATTTTCGGGCCAGGTAGTAAATGTCTTTTTTGTTGCCGGTTACCAGGTTCCATTTGCTGTCGATGACACCTTTTTCCAGTGCATATTTTTTCAGGACGGATACGCTATCGATATCGGGTGTTACCGAATGCGAAAGCAGCATGACGTCGGGATTGTCTTTAATTTGTGCCTGCAGCCAGCTCATGTTATCGGTCATCATCGGGCAGATGGTCTGGCAGGTGGTGAAGAAAAAATCGGCCACATAAACTTTGCCTTCGTAGTCTTTTTGGGTGATGGTTTTTCCGTTTTGGTTGGTAAAAGCGAAATCGGCAATATGATGCTGGGCCTTGTTGGCGATATGCTGAATCGTCGAATCCACCAGTTCCGGATTAACCATGGACGGCGTATATACCGGCAAAGTCTTTTTAGGTTTCAGCGCATTGTAAAACAAAGTAATGATGATGGCCGAAAGAACCCCCAGGACAATAAAAAACGGAATGTATTTTTTAAAGAAAGACAACATATTTTTTTAGTTTCGGCAAAGATACAATACCCAAACGGAATCCCCGGTAAGTTACTGCCATACAAGTGTTAAAAATTGCATAAGACAACGGATAATTTCTATTTTTGAGTATTGGTGTAACAAATTATAAGAACGCAACACCTATTTTAAAGAGTATAAACCATTGAGCAATAAATATTTTGCCTTAAACCTAAAAAAAACTAGATTATGAAAAAAAATAGGATTGCAGCCGGCTCGCTTGCGGTATTTTCATTGCTGAGTTTGGGAGCTGCTGCCCAACAGGCTAAACTCAAAAATCCGGGAATTGACATCGATTTGATGGACAAGTCGGTAAAACCCGGCGATGATTTCTTCCGCTATGTTAACGGAGCCTGGTTTGATAAAACCGAAATTCCGGCCGACCGAACCCGTTGGGGAAGTTTTGACGAATTGCGTCAGAATACAGACAGGGATGCCCTGGCCATCCTAAAAGAAGCCGCGGCCAATAAAAATTTAGACCCGAAATCCGATCAGGCAAAAGCCGTGAACGTATACAAAACGTATATGGATACCCTTTCCCGAAACAAACTGGGAATTACGCCTTTAAAACCCTATCTGGCCAAAATCAACGCCATCAAAACCCTTGCGGATGTCAATAAATTGCTAATCGAAATGGAACCGCAGGGAGGTTTAGGTTTTTACGGTGCCGGTGTAGGTCCGGATGCCAAAAACAGCAACCGCAATGTGGTGTACATCGGTTTGGGAAGTCTGGGATTACCGGACCGCGATTACTACGTTTCCGACGATAAAGATTCGAAAGAAAAACGCGAAAAATATGTACTGCACGTAGCAAGAATGCTTCAGTTTTTAGGTATTAAACCGGCCGAAGCCAAAATTCAGGCTGAGAAAGTTTTAGCACTGGAAACTGAAATGGCCCGTCCGCGTCTGGACCGTGTAGAACGCCGCGACCGAAGAAAAACCTACAACCCAATGACCGTAGCCGATTTGCAGAAATTAACACCATCAGTTAACTGGAACGGATATCTGGAAGGTGTAGGCATTGGAAAAATCGACTCGCTGATTGTTTCGCAACCCAGATACATGACGGCTTTGGAAGACCTTTTCAAAGCAAACAAAATAGAAGATTGGAAAGCCTATATGCGCTGGACGTTAATCAACAAATCGACCGGTGTGTTAACTACGGATATTGAAACGGCCAACTGGGAGTTCTACAGCAAAACCCTAACCGGAGCGTTAAAACAACGTCCACGTGAGGAAAGAGCCTTACAGGTGGTAAACGGAACCGTTGGAGAGGCCTTAGGGAAATTATACGTTGAGAAAAAATTCCCGGCAGAAGCCAAAGCGAAAGCCAAAGCGATGATTGAAAACGTATTCCTTGCTTTTGAAAACCGCATCAACAACTTGCCGTGGATGACACCGGCAACACGCAAAGGCGCCATCGAGAAATTGCGAAAATCGACCGTGAAAATAGGATATCCGGATAAATGGAAAGATTATTCCAAACTGGTCATCAAATCGAAAGAAGAAGGCGGTACTTACTATGAAAACATGAAAAATGTGGCCCGTTGGGGATATGTTGAAAACCTGGCGGATTTACACAAACCGGTAGACAAAACCAAATGGGGCATGTCGCCACAAACCGTAAACGCGTATTACAATCCTTCGTATAACGAAATCGTGTTCCCGGCAGCAATTTTACAACCGCCGTTCTACGATTATAAAGCGGATGATGCGGTGAATTACGGCGGTATCGGAGCGGTAATCGGTCACGAAATCTCTCACGGATTTGATGATTCGGGTTCCCGTTACAACGCAGACGGTAACTTAGTGAACTGGTGGACCGACGACGATTTAAAACAATTCACCGGTTTGGGAGGCGCTTTGGCAGCACAGTACAGTGCGTTGGAACCGCTTCCGGGAACTTTCGTAGACGGTAAGTTTACCTTGGGAGAAAACATCGGTGATTTAGGAGGTGTTAACGCAGCCTACGACGGTTTGCAAATCGCGTTGAAGAAAAACGGCAATCCGGGCTTAATTGACGGCTATACTCCGGAACAGCGTTTCTTCATTTCCTGGGCTACCATTTGGCGTTCCAAAATGCGAGACGAAGCGATTAAAAATCAGGTGAAAACCGATCCGCACTCTCCGGGGATGTACCGCGCCTATGTGCCGTTACAAAACGTGGAGGCGTTTTATCAGGCTTTCGACATCAAAGAAGGACAGAAATTGTACGTGAAACCGGATAACCGTGTGAAAATCTGGTAGGCTGAGCTATAAAAATTTGAAAAAAAAATCCCGAGTGAATGCTTGGGATTTTTTTATTTCTTCCGCATTGAACGGTTTACCAGATACAATCCGAAAATTGTTACGGCGCCGCCAATGCCAATCATCATCGTTAAAGGTTCCCCAAAAATAAGGGCACCCAGTACCACCGCTACAATCGGATTGACATAGGCGTACACACTGCTTACCTCCGCCGGCAAATGCTGTAAGGCATAAATAAAAGCGATGAAGGTCAAAACCGATCCAATCACCACCAAATATGCAATGGACCACCAGGAAGCTGCCGGGATTTCCGTCAAAGGAATAGAAGTTCCTGTTGCTCCGGTGTAGGCAAACAGCAAAAGACTCGAAATCAGCATCTGAAGCCCCAAACTAAAATACGGATTAAAACTTGCGGCTTTTTTCTTGGTGTACAAACTTCCAAAAGCCCAGGTTAAGGTCGCCAAAACGGACAGAAAAATCCCGAACTGAAAATCCGGTTTTAAGAAATCGGCCAGATAATCGTAAAAAACCAAACAGACGCCTCCGAAACTGATTACCATCCCGACAATCGACCATCTGGAAAGTTTTTCGCCCCGAAACAAGCTAATGATTACAATCCACAGCGGGAAAACAGCTCCGATAATAGCGCCTAATCCGCTGGAAATGTATTTTACGCCCCAGGTACTCAAACCGTTGCTCAGTACAAAATTGAGGATACTGAGAATGGCAATAGTCTTCCACTGTCTTCCTTTCGGCCACGGTGTTTTTTTATACAGAAAATAAAGCAGGTAAACAGACGCGCCCAAAAACTGCCGTATGGCTGCCAATTGTAACGCCGGCATGTGTTTTACACCTTCTTTGGACGCGAGCCAGGTGGTGCCCCAGAAAAAACTTACCCAAAGCAACGCCAGCATGGGCAATCCGATGGCCTGCAGTTTGTTTTGGGTGGTGTGATGGAGTTTTTTCAGCACGGTTAAAAATCGGTTTTGCGAAACGAATAGTGTAAAACGTCCTGTATTTTTTCGGAAGAAATTATTTTTCCGACAGAAAGTTTTCCGTGGGCAAATGTAGGCAAAGGCAACTGCATTTCGGCAGCTTTTTTGCAATAGTAGGCTTCCCGTGCCGGATGATAAGGAGCCACTGCGTTGAGTTGCTCGCCCCAGCTTTCCGTTTCAAGTATTCTTAGGATGATGCCGATGCAGTCTTCCTGATGAATAAGGTTAACCGGAGCCTCAGGATTCGCTATATTTTCTTTTCCGGCCAAATGGGTTACCGGATGACGGTCTTCGCCGATGAGTCCGCCGAAACGCAAAACAGTCGTCTGAAAGTTGGGGTTGTTCTGTAGAAGCTTTTCGGCCTGTAACAGCTGTTTGCCGCTTTCGGTATCCGGGTTGGGAATATAACTTTCCGTTACCTTGTTGTAGGAAACTTCGTCAGGATATACGGCGGTAGAACTAATAAAAAGCACTTTTTTAACCGGTGATTGTTCAAGATACGGCAGCAAGATTTCCAGTTTTCCAGCAAAAGGAGCGGAAGTTGCAGCGCGTAATTTCGGCGGTATAGCGATAACCAAAACCTCCGCATTAGCCAAAAAATCCTGAAGGTTTCCCGTAACCTCCTGTTCCGTAAGCGCAATCTGAAAGGCGTTTATCTTTTTTTCGGTTAAAACCGTCAGTTTTTCAGCCGTAGTAGTGGAACCGTTTACGGCATAACCTTTTGCAAGTAACCGTTCGGCCAGAGGCAGCCCCAGCCAGCCACAACCTAAAATGGAAACAGTCGGCATGTTATTCTTCTTTCTTCTGAGGGACATTGACCTTAATATGGCCCCAGTTTTCCCCCGATTTGATACGGTAGAGCTGCATTTCACTCACGCCGAATTGTTTGGCCAGGATTCGGATTCTGGTTTTTCGGTTCGGATCTAAAAGGATTCTTTTCAGACGAATGACCGTGGTTTCCGTAAGTTTTCTGCCATCGGCCTTGATATTGTGGGCAACTGTTTTCTTACGTCCGGCAATTACATGCGGGCTTTTGCTGTAATGCTCCATTTTTTCTTCGTAAGTAACCCATTTCAGATTGGACGCTTTGTCGTTGTCTCTGCTAAAATCCAGATGGATTACATATTCCTGATTCTCTGCAGTTTTAGGGACAAAAAATTCGGCAACCAGTTTGTATAACATGTAGTATTGAGTGGTTTTGACCCCGTTAGTCCAATTGTCCAATCGTAAAATCCGGTATCCGTCTGCAATACCTCCTTTTATAAGGATTCCGTCTTTCATGTCTTCTCTAAAACTCATCAGGCGTCCCATGTTCGATATGGCATATCTTCTTTTGCGATTTCCGGCTACCTGAATTTCTCTAAATTCCTCGTTGGGATAAAATCGTATCATTTTAGTTTCGTTAAGTTTCTTTTTTGACTAACATGAACCAGTCGTTTTCAAGACTTCTGTATCCCTGATCGTAAAGAAAGTGATAGGTATTCCCGTTTCGGGTAATGTATACAGAAGTGAAAAACTCAAAATCAAACCCTTTGGCTATTAATTTGTTTTTGCCAATTTTGGATTTTCCTTCCTGATTCAGTTCACACAAAATACGGTAATTTTTTCTTAACTTGTTATTAATATTGCGCATAAGATTCGTGGCATCCTTATTTTGTCTGTTATTGTAAGAATTTCTGCAGCCGTCTCCGCAAAATTTTTTGTCTTCCCGTCCTACAATACTGTCGTTGCATTCCAAACAGACTTTCATGGCTGTACATTGAAATTGCCTTCGTGAAAAATAGCCTGTCTGATGTGCGCCAAATGATGCCTGCCGTGCCAATCGTACAGCCCCAGCATTTCTTTCAGCCCAACCAGCCTTTGGTGCTGCGGATGGAAATACATTTTATCCCACTCGGTTTCCGTTAAATGGTTCAACAAGTAAAACCAACGCTCGTGAATGCCTTCAATAATTTTCAGGGAGGCGGTAAGGTCGTCTTTTACTCCGTCGGGAAGTTGTGCCCAAAGCGCTTCCTCATAGGGACGGATAACAGGAGCATCTTCGGTGAGGGTGAGTTTGAGTCGTGTAAAAGCATTGATATGGCTGTCGGCCAAATGATGCACGACCTGTTTGATGGTCCAGCCTTCCGGGCGGTAGTGCCAATTCAGTTGCGCAGGCGTAAGTGGTTGTAAAACGGCGTTTAATTGTGCCGGAAATTCACGCAGCGAAGTTTTCCAGTGTTCCAAATCTTCCCGTCGAATATCGGTTGGACAGGAAAACCGTCCGATGGGAAATTGTAGGGCTTCTAAATCAAAAGTGTTTTGCATGGCTTTTATTTTTTTGGAGCGAATGGCTCGGTTCTTATCGGGATTCCGTTTTCCTGCTTTCCGTTGCAATCCGCAAGCGGGATTTCCACTGCAATCAGGGCTAAGGAGGAATCAACTTTTGTACAATTCAACTTCAAATATAAGAAATTTCCTGAAAACAAACGACAACAAACGGTTACAAACGAAAGTAAATGCTTAGCAACCGAATACAATTTGCAGGTTGTTCAATCTTTGTGCTGTCGAAAACAAGTATGGTTCTTCGGCAAATTTTTTAACAATAACATTTTAAATTTAAACGCCATGAAAAACAAAGTACAATTAATCGGGAATGTGGGACAAGATCCGGAAGTTAAAACCGTAAGCGGAGATCGCAAAGTAGCCAATTTTACAGTGGCCACTAATGATTACTATTACAACGACAAAGGAGAAAAAATAGAACAGACGGAGTGGCATCGCGTATCCGCCTGGGGAAATGTAGCGGAAATCATCGAGAAATATGTCGAAAAAGGAAAAGAAATTGCCATAGAAGGAAAACTTACACACAGAAGTTACGACGATAAAGACGGGAACAAACGCTATATAACGGAAGTCGTTGCCAACGAAATTTTGTTGTTAGGAAAATAAGCCCGATGAACATCCAGGTTTTTACCTTACGAACGAATCCGGACTTTTTCCAGTCGGATCAAAAAAAGCTGAATGATTTTCTCCAGGAAATCGTATACATCAAATCTTCCGAATATTTAGTGGAATCCGGCTTAGATGCGCCCTACTGGTCGATACTCCTTCATTATGAAGTCTGCGAAACCCGGCCTTCAGGAGTAAAAATTGTCAAAGAAAAAATCAAGGAAGTAGAAGAATCCGATTTGACACCGGGTGCCCAATACATATTAGAATGCCTAAAAGACTGGCGCACCGATAAAGCCAACGAATTGAAGGTGCCCAAATACATGGTCTGCCATAATTCGGAACTGATTAATATCGCCTTTCACCAACCCACCACAATGGAAGCTTTAAAGAACATTAAAGGGTTTGGGGAAAAGAAAGCACAGAGGTTTGGGGAAGACATTATTGCTTTGCTGAACGCTGTTTAGGTTTGTAAAACCACCGGCTGGGTAGTCGGTGGTTTACTTTTTTGTTTTTAATGATACAGGTCTGCGGCCACACGATAAGTGTTGGCGTGTGCCTCAATAATGGTTTTAATATCCAGAGAATAACCGCCTCCCATGCTCACCTGAACCGGAATGCCGTGTTGGTGACAGGTTGCGAGTACAAAAGTATCCCGCTCTTTGCACCCTTTCAGCGAACAGCCAAGTTTTCCCAATTTGTCTGTTGCCAGAATATCCACACCACTGAGGTAAAAGACAAAATCCGGTTTTTGAGTCTCAATCAGGTACGGTAATGTGTTGTGCAGCAGTGCTAAAAATTTTGAATCGTCGGTGTTGTCGTGCAGTTCAATATCCAAATCGGATTTTTCTTTTTTAAAGGGATAATTGGATTTCCCGTGCATCGAAAACGTAAAAACTTTTTCGTTGTGCTGGAATATTTCCGCGGTTCCGTTACCTTGGTGCACATCCAAATCGACTATTAAAACTTTTTTGGCAAATTTTTGGTCCAATAAATATTGTGCGGCGATGGCTTGGTCGTTCAGTAAACAAAAGGCTTCACCGCGATTCGAATAGGCGTGATGGGTACCTCCGGCTATGTTGAAAGCAATTCCGGTCTGCAGTGCTTTTTCAGCGCCTGAGATTGTGCCTTGTGCCAATCGCAACTCGCGTTCCACCAATTCGGCGGAAAGTGGGAAACCGATTTTTCGAACAGCCCGTGCATCCAGCGTAAGATTGAGCAAATCATCGACGTATTCTTTTTTGTGAACGGCTAAAATGTGTTGCAGGTCCGGTAAACCCGGTTCGAAAAAGGCATTTTCGGTTACGATTCCTTCGTGTAAAAGCTGTTGGGGCAACAGTTCATATTTGAGCATCGGAAAGCGGTGGCCTTCCGGAAGCGGATGCTTGTAAATCGGGTGATAGGCAATCGGGAACATTTACAAATCCATTAGTTTTTGAAACGTTTCCGCAAACAGCCCAACATGGTAACCGTCCACCAGCCCGTGATGCACGTGTACCGACATCGGCATGGATTTTTTACCGTCTGTTTCCGTCATTTTCCCAAACGAAATTTTCGGGCAACTGTCGGGAAACGTAAAACTGCGGGCATGGGAAACCGAAGTAAAATCCACCCACGGAATCGAGGAGAAATGAATCAGGTTGTATTCGCCTGTAAAATCACGGGTAAACAGCCCTTTGGTGTTTTGTATGCGCTTGATTTCCAATATGGTTTTTTCGTTAAATTCCTCAATTTCGGGAAAGTACTCCGTCAGGGCAAAGCCAAAGGTTTTGTCTTCCCGCATAATGGTGGGCGAAGCATTGATTGTATCGTAAAGAAACACCTCACCGTCCAAAATCCGGTAACGGAAATTTTCAATTTCATTCACAGCGGCCAGCGTTTTGTGCAGGTAATAAATGAAAAACGAAATCTTTTTGGCTTTGGCCGTTTCGTAGGCTTTGGTGCAATCTACCGCAAACGTCAGGCCGTAGAAAGGCTCTTCAAAGTTGCTGAAGAACTCGAAATGGGTTTTGCGGTTCCAGGTGTTGAGGTCGAGTTTCTGCTTCATTTTAAGAGAATGGGTAAAACGTCGGTAATTTTTTCCGTGGCATAAAAATTCGGATGCACGATTTCATGGTCGATGCGCTCGTGCGCCCAGGTAGTGTGAAACGGCACGTGAACGGCATATCCGCCGATATTCAAAACCGGCAGCACATCGGATTTCAGGGAATTGCCGATCATGAAAAATTCTTCCGGTTTGACCTCCAAACGGGCGAGCAGTTTTTCATAATTAACTTCCTGCTTGTCGGCCATAACTTCAATATGGTGGAAATAAGGGCCTAAGCCGGAATCGTGCAGTTTACGCTGCTGGTCTTTCAGATCGCCTTTGGTGGCGACCACGAGTTTGTATTTGCCCTGTAAGGACTGCAGGGTTTCCTCCACGCCGTCCAGCAATTCGATGGGTTTTTGAATCAGTTCTTTGCCCAAATCGGTGATTTTCTGGATGCCTTTGGTGCTGATGGTGCCGTCAGAAACTTTAATGGCGGTTTCAATCATCGAAAGCACATAGCCTTTGATACCGTAGCCGTACAATGGTAAATTGTCGACCTGCGTTTTTAACAGTTCCTGCGATAAACTCTGGGCAGACAGGTAATGGCTCATCAAGCCGCAGAATTTTTTTTCGGTTTCTTCGAAATACGGTTCGTTGATGAACAAGGTGTCGTCCGCATCGAAGGCGATTACTTTTACATTCATAAGTTTCGGTATGAAAAAACCCTTTCAGCAGTACTAAAAGGGTTGTGTTTGCATTTAACTAATCATGGCGCCGTTGCTTACGCCTTCCGCATCCGGGTTAACAAAAACCAGTTTGCCGTCGGCCGTATTGGTGAGCAGCAACATCCCTTCGCTTTCCACGCCGCGTAAAGCTCTCGGGGCCAAATTCACTAAAACCGTTACGCGTTTTCCGATGATTTCTTCCGGAGTGAAATGCTCGGCAATTCCGGAAACGATGGTGCGCACGTCGATACCTGTATCCACTTTCAAAACTAAAAGTTTGTTGGCTTTCGGCATTTTTTCGGCCTCGATAATGGTGCCGATGCGCAAATCCACTTTGGCAAAATCGTCAAAGGTGATGATGTTTTTTTGGGGTTCGGCTTTCGCGTTTTCGGCTTTGTTGGCTACTTTGGTTGCTTCCAATTTGTCGATTTGTTTTTGAATTTCGTCGTCTTCTATTTTGGCGAACAACAGTTCCGCTTCTCCAATCTGGTGGCCGGCAGGAATTAAATCCGATTTGTTGTTGATGTCGTTCCAGTTAAAATTGTTGTTCAATTTTAAGATGTTTTTCAGTTTGGCAGCGGTGAACGGTAAAAACGGTTCGGCTAAAACACTTAAAGCTGCGGCAATTTGCAACGCCACATACATTTGTGTCTGTACACGAGCCGGATTTTCTTTTACGATTTTCCAAGGCTCTTCGTCGGCTAAATATTTGTTTCCTAATCGCGCCACGTTCATTAATTCCCCTAAGGCTTCACGGAAACGGTAGCGTTCCACAGAAGAAGCAATCACCGCCGGATAGGCTTTCAGTTCTGCTAAGGTTTGCGCGTCGATTTCGGTCAGTTCGTTCGGCTCAGGAATATCACCGTTGTAATATTTGTTGGTCAGCACCACCACGCGGTTGATGAAATTCCCGAAGATGGCCACCAACTCGTTGTTGTTGCGCGCCTGAAAATCTTTCCAGGTAAAATCGTTGTCTTTGGTTTCCGGAGCATTTGCCGTTAAAGCATAACGCAAAACGTCTTGTTTTTCAGGGAAATCCAATAAATATTCGTGCAGCCAAACCGCCCAGTTTTTCGACGTGGACAATTTGTTGCCTTCTAAGTTCAGGAATTCGTTGGCCGGAACGTTATCCGGTAAAATATACGAGCCTTCTGCTTTTAACATCGCCGGGAAAATCACGCAGTGGAACACGATGTTGTCTTTTCCGATAAAGTGCACCAGTTTGGTATCTTCGGATTTCCAGTACGGTTCCCAGTCCTTGCCTACGCGGGCGGCCCATTCTTTGGTGGAGGAAATGTATCCGATCGGCGCATCAAACCACACGTACAGTTTTTTGCCTTCGGCGCCTTCCACCGGAACATCGATGCCCCAATCCAGATCGCGGGTTACGGCTCTCGGACGCAAACCGTCTTCCAGCCACGATTTTACTTGTCCGTATACATTCGGTTTCCAGTCGTTTTTATGACCTTCCAGAATCCATTCGCGCAAGAACGCATCGTATTGGTCTAACGGTAAAAACCAGTGTTTGGTGGATTTTAAAACGGGTTTGGTGCCGGTAATGGTCGATTTCGGGTTGATCAAGTCCGTAGCATTTAAGGACGATCCGCATTTTTCACACTGATCGCCGTACGCTTCTTCGTTGCCGCATTTCGGACAGGTTCCGGTTACGAAACGATCGGCCAGAAACTGATCGGCTTTTTCGTCGTACAGTTGTTCGGTTACTTCTTCGATGAATTTGCCTTCGTCGTACAGTTTTCTGAAAAATTCCGAAGCGGTTTTATGATGAATGGCTGATGAGGTTCGGGAATAGTTGTCAAACGAAATCCCAAAATCTTCAAACGATTTCCGAATGATGCCGTCGTATTTGTCGATGACTTCCTGAGGGGTAATCCCTTCTTTTCTGGCTTTCATAGAAATGGCCACCCCGTGTTCGTCGCTTCCGCAGATAAAAGCCACATCTTTCCCCTGTAAGCGAAGAAAGCGGGCATAAATATCGGAAGGCACATAAACACCGGCCAAATGTCCAATGTGAATCGGACCGTTGGTGTAGGGTAACGCAGCGGTAATGGTATATCTTTTAGGATTTTGTATCATCGTAATTTTTCAATTAGAGTGCAAAAATACATAACAAATCGCAACCTTTTATATGGTAACGGGAGAATACTTGTTTATTAGGGATAAAAAAACCACCTTTTGGGGTGGTTTGTACTTTTTATGGCAACGGATCGCCAACTTTTACATCGCAGCGGTGGCCTTCCTGTCCGTGTGCGGGATTTGCTTTGCCTTGCCAGCCTTCGAGTGTTTTTTGAGGAACCGGTTTCGGGGCTTCTGCATTAGGTTGTAAAATGGCTGGTGTGCCACTTGGCGCTGTAATATTTTGGGTTTGTCCGGTGGTTGTCGGTGGTGTGAATTTCATCGCTTGAGTGTTGCCGGTTGCGGCCGGTTTACTGTTTAAGGGCGCGCCTACAGCAATGTCGCAGCGGTGACCGGGTTGGCCATGTGGAGGATTCATGCCCGGTTTGGTCGCCTGAACTGTTGTGGCTGTTGTCGGATTAGGATTTACAGTTATTGGCGCCTGGGTGTTTTGTGCCGGTGCTGCCATCTGTCGTAAGGTTGTTTCATATTCTGAGGCTATAACAGCAGCAACACTATCGGATACTTTTGCGCTGATTTTTTCAGATGGTTTAGTTTCCTTCTGACAGGAAACCAAAAAAGAAACAGCAATGACACTTAAGGGAAATAATTTCATCTTTTTATGTTTTTTCAAAAATAGGAATAACTTTCGTATTAAAAATTATAGTAAAAGTTAAATTAAAGTCGTTAACTTTAGGAAGTTAATTGGGATAAACTGTTATACTGTATTTTGAGGTGTATGAGAATCGTATTTTTTAAAATATTGTTGACAGCTATTCTATTTATGGTTAGTTTTGAGAGTTATTCTCAAAAACGCATGAAAATTCCACCTTATCTTAAAAAAGGCGATACAGTGGGTATCGTTTGTACCGCACGGAAATTTTTTCCCGAAGAAGCACAAGCCGCTATCGATTTATTGAAATCATGGGGGTTAGAAGCAAAATTAGGCAAGACCATCGGGCTGGACAGCTGTCAGTTGGGCGGTACCGATAAAGAGCGCACTGCCGATTTACAGGAAATGTTAGATGATGACAACATCAAAGCGATATGGTGCGCCCGCGGCGGTTACGGAACCGTTCGCATCATCGACAGCCTCGACTTTTCAAAATTCAAAAAACATCCGAAATGGATTATGGGCTTTAGCGATGTTACGGTTTTGCACAGTCATCTGAATACCTTGGGCATAGCCTCGATACATTCCATAATGCCGTTTACGGTTCCCAAAGCGCCTGAAGAAGTTAAGGAAACCCTGAGGAAAGCTCTTTTTGGTGAGAAAATCAGGTATGAAATCGAATCGAAAGGCTATGAGTTTCAGGGAAAGGCGAAAGGGCAGCTTGTCGGAGGAAATTTGTCTATTTTGTACAGTTTGTTGGGTTCTCAATCGTCGTTGGATACCAAAGGCAAAATTCTTTTTATCGAAGATTTGGATGAATACCTGTACCATATCGACCGAATGATGCAAAACCTGAAACGAAACGGTTACTTCGAAAATCTGAAAGGATTAATAGTTGGCAGCATGACCGATATGCACGACAACGAGATTCCTTTTGGTCAGAATGAAGTGGGCATCATTTCGGAAATAGCTAAAGACTACAAGATACCGGTTTGTTTTTATTTTCCGTCCGGACATCAAAAAGACAACCGTACGTTGATATTGGGCAAAGAAGTCGAGTTTGAAGTAACGAAGGACAAAATCATTTTAGACTTCAAATAAGATGGCGGCACATAACGAGTTAGGGAAGCAAGGCGAGGAGGCCGCAGTTGTTTTTTTAAAGAAAGAAGGCTATGAAATTCTGGAGCGTAACTGGGTTTTTCAGAAGGCGGAAATCGACATCATAGCCAAGAAAAACGATGTTTTGGCAATAGTTGAAGTAAAAACGCGTTCTAATACCGAATACGGCGATCCCCAAAATTTTGTAAATCAAAAAAAAATTAAGTTGCTGGTAAAAGCTGTGAATGAGTATGTTGGTACGAAAAATCTGGATTTTAACATACGATTTGACATCATTGCCGTAAAAAATGACGCAACCAAATTACAAGTTGAGCATCTTGAAAATGCATTTTATCATTTTTAACACTGTTATAACTCTAACAAATTGTTTTTAATTATAAATTACCAAAATTTTTTAAACACAACAAACAAACCAAATTACCTACAATGAAAACCATATCTTCAGTTGTTGAAAACTACATTAAAAACAAGCCTTTTTTACTTAACGGCCTGTCGTTAGGAATTGTCAATCTGACCTCTTTAGCCCGCGTTATGCAGCCGGAACTGGAGCAGGAAATGGATAAAGAAGTGAAACAGGGGGCAATTGTGATGGCTTTAAAAAGATTGTCAGAAGAGCTGGAGTTTAAACTGAACCACAAAGTAGAACGTGTTCTCAAAAATTTAGGGGAAATCACCGTACGTTCCTCCCTTGTGGATTACAACTTTACAATTAATCCGAGGGTGTTGAGCCGTCAGGCGGAGTTTATCTCCGAAATCAGTAACCTTCCGGACGTTTTTTATACCTCTTCCAGAGGTGTTAATGAAACCAACATCATTGTGAGTGATTCCGTGAGTCATATTATGGATAAGCATTTCGCGGATGAAAAATGGTTGCAAAAAGTAGACAAACTGGCTTCGGTTACCGTTAAACTTCCAAAAGACAACGTAGGTGTTCCCGGTTTGTTTTATTATGTTTTCCAGCGATTGGCCTGGGAAGGAATCAATATCTGCGAAGTAATTTCGACCAATTTTGAATTTACCATCATCGTAAGTGAAGAACAGGTTGATTTGGCTTTTAAAGTAATTAAAGATCTGAAAAACATTTAGTTAGTATAAAAAAACTAATATAGACTCAATATAAAATAAAACCCATCTGCGGTAAAACAGGTGGGTTTTATTTTTAATTCAATATATTTGTTAATCATCAAAACTGAAATTATGTACGAAATTATTCAAAAAGCACATTCCGGAATTGCCTATTTGGCATTGTTGGCCTTAGTGTTGGCGGTAGCTAACGCGTTTTTGGGCTATTCCTCGAAAAAAGCATTCGAGAAAAAAGATAAAATGATGGCTTTGTTTGCATTAATCCTTTGCCATTTGCAGTTGATTTTAGGTTTGGCAGTGTATTTTGTATCGCCAATCGGTTTCAGTCTGTTGGGCAATATGGAAGCAGAAGCCCGATTAACCTCCTTAGAACATCCGCTTATCAATATATTGGCCATTACATTAATTACCATCGGATGGTCGAAACACAAAAAAGAGGCAAGCGATACCGGAAAGTTTAAGAAAATAGCCTTTTTGTATTTGGCCGGGTTGTTGTTTATCCTGAGCCGTATTCCCTGGACAAATTGGTTTAATTAAAAAAAGAATGCCCGGATTCAGGGCATTTTTTATCTGTGGCATATTTCTTGAAACAGTTGTTGACCAAAAAAATAAAACATGAAAAAAGTTATTGCTCCAATCCTGTTACTTTTCGTATTTATTTTTTTCGCCAGTAGTTTTACCAGTGAAAAAATTCATGCCGATTTCACCTCTAAAAAACCGCAACAAGACACGTTGTCTGTTGATACCTTATCATCAGCGATAAAATACCGGCCATACAAAAGAGGAGTACACGCATCGTATTACCACGACAAATTCAACGGCAGAAAGACAGCCAGCGGGAAGCGTTTCGACAATTCCAAACTAACGGCAGCCCATAAAAAATTGCCTTTTGGTACCAAAGTCAGGGTAACCAATCCTGTTAATAAAAAGTCCGTAATTGTTACCATTACCGACAGAGGTCCGTTTACCCGTGGTAGGGAAATCGATCTGACCAAAAAAGCTTTCACGGAAATCACCCACGCTAAAGGAAGAGGTTTCTTAGATGTGGATTTGGAAATCGTTAAAGATTAATCTTTCCGGTTTTGAAACGGATGCTGGCTTAGATAGGCGTTGTAATAGCGCACGTCTCCGGTCACTTCTTCGCCCAGCCATTCCGGTTTTTCGAAAGGTTCGGTTTCGGATGAAAGTTCAATTTCGGCGATAATCAGTCCTTCGTTGTCACCCAAGAAAACATCCACTTCATATACGTGTTTCCCAACGTTAACCTCGTAACGGATTTTGTCGATTACGCCTTTTTCACAAAGCGGTAAAAGCAGTTCGACGTCGGTCAGAGGAATTTCTTTTTCCCATTCCAAACGGGTAGTTCCGGCTTCGTTCCCCTTTCCTTTAACGGTTAAAAAACCTTTGTTTCCTTTGATGCGAACGCGTACAGTGCGCTCCGGATGTGAATTCAGATAGCCCTGAACAACGCGGTTTTGGGTAAAAGCAAGAGTTTTAAATTCTTCAGACGTTACCAGAAATTTGCGCTCTATTTCCTGCATTTGGTAAAGAAATTAACATATTTTAGGAGCAAGTTAAGAAAAAATAACGGCTCTTGTCGTATTTTTACTTCAGTTGAATGCCAAAAGGAAACACATGAATTTAGGAAAGCGTGTAAAAGCCAGACAAAATATAGCCGAACTGTTCGAAAATCATTTCAGTAACGGGAACTATGCTGCCTCTCAGGATCTTGATTTTCTCGTCGATTTGGTACATTTTTTCCGGCCTCACAAACCAAAAGAGGAACGGGTTTCGCTGGAAAGCCTGCTGTTGTTTCTTGCAGAAAATCCTATTGAGAAAGGCCTTTTTATCCGGTACATCCGAAATGTTTTTGCCAACCGGAAATTCAGCCGCATGCTTTCCGATGCCGGAATTCTCAAGGACTCCGATTTTATTTATGAGGTAAAGAAACGGCTCACCGCAAAAATATTGCCGTTTCAGCCTCAAAAAGACACGCTGGAATACGTTTTAAATCAGGTTTTTTATCTGGATACGGATACGATTTGGGTCAACCATATCCCTAAAGAAGAGCTTCACCGCCTTTTCCGCCTTTTGGAACTTTCCGAGGTATTTTCCTCTGCGAAAGAAGACACGCCCTTATCGGAACTTTTAAACGGGATGGGCTTGCTTACCCAACGAATGAGCGGCCGGGCGATGGAGAACGATGTGATTAAAATGGTTCCGGAGTACGACGCATTCGACAGTCCTTTTGTGGCGATGGAAAAGGAATTCCTTCAGATTGAACAACAGGTGCGACAAACCGCTTCCCTGAACAGTGACGATTTGCATTACCGCCAATTCGTGGTTTTGCACCGACAATGTGTGGAATATGTGGAAAGGGCCTTTGCGAACAGTTCCAAATACGGCATTTCCATAAAAGTAAACCAAAGCCTCTTGCGGATCCGTCAGCAGTTGTACCGCTTGAAAGTGCTGATGCCGCTTTTGGTCGGAACCACCGCCTCGGAAAAAGAAGAGAACCTCATTCAATTGGCCTTAAAGTTAATCAAGTACAATTGTTACAAGAACAATGTCGGAAAACTGATTAATGACAGCACACAACTGTTGTCTTACGAAATTACACAGCATACCGCTAAAACAGGAGAACATTATATAACCGAAACACCCAAAGAGTATTTCCAGATGCTCCGGGCGGCCATGGGTGCCGGACTGGTGGTGGGTTTTCTGTGTATCTTTAAAGTGATGTTGGGAAAAATTGAAACCAGTTACTTCGGGCATGCGTTTCTGTACAGTATGAATTATGCTTTTGGCTTCATTACGATTTTCCTGTTGGGATATGCGCTGGCCACAAAACAGCCCGCCATGACCGCCGCCACAATTGCGAAGGCCTTGGAAATAGGGATGAAAAGACCGAATAAGAACGGCGAGAAACACAGTTCGTTTGCCCATTTGTTTGCCCGTTTGTTCCGGTCCCAGTTTATTGCTTTTGTGGGGAATGTATTTGTTGCCTTTCCGGTTGCCTTAGCGGGCATCTGGTTAATTGATTTAGCCTTTCATTATAATATAGCCGAAACCAAATGGCCCAAATTGATTGCCGATATCAGTCCGATAGCTTCTCCTGCTATTTTTCATGCTGCGATTGCCGGAGTGTTTCTGTTTCTTTCCGGGATTATTTCCGGAAGTGTATCCAACCGGAACAAGCATCATCAGGTGTATTACCGCATACAGGAACACCCGTTTCTGAAAATGACCTTTGGCGTAGATAAAACAAAACGCTTTGCCAATTGGATTGAAAACAACTGGCCCGGTGTAATCTCAAATTTCTGGTTCGGGGTGTTTATGGGGAGTACTGCTTCGGTTGGGGCTTTTTTAGGGCTGGATTTCGACGTCCGCCACATCACCTTTGTAAGCGGTAATCTGGCTTTAGGGTTGTACGGAGCCGATTTTCAACTTACGCAGGCGATGCTGTTCTGGGGAATTGTGGGCATCGGCGTAATCGGTTTTGTGAATTTCATCGTAAGTTTTTCCCTGTCGTTAGGCTTGGCATTGCGCTCCCGGAATATTCCGCTTTCGGAGATACGGTTTTTGAACAAAGCGATTTGGACCTATTTTAAAAAACAGCCTGCCGCATTTTTCTTTCCGGTTAAAGAGAAGTAATTTAGAGGCATGCATTCGGAGTCAGGACATCGGAAAATCATACACGTCGACATGGACGCTTTTTATGCTTCCGTGGAGCAGATGGACAATCCTTCGCTTAAAGGAAAACCCTTGGCGGTTGGCGGCAGTGAAGTCCGCGGCGTGGTTTCGGCAGCGAGTTATGAGGCCAGAAAATTTGGTGTCCGCAGCGCCATGAGCGGTTATATGGCGAAAAAGCTCTGTCCGGAAATCATTTTTGTCCGGCCGCGATTTGACCGGTATAAGGAAATCTCCAAAAAAATCCGCCACATCTTTCTGGATTATACCGATTTGGTCGAGCCGCTTTCCTTAGATGAGGCCTACCTCGATGTAACGGAAAACAAAAAAGGCAACCCGAGCGCCACCCTGATTGCGCAGGAAATCCGCAGGCGTATTTTTGAAGAAGTAGGACTTACCGCTTCGGCAGGAATTTCCATCAATAAATTTGTCGCGAAAATAGCTTCCGATTACAACAAACCCAACGGCCAGAAAACGGTAAATCCCGATGAGGTGGAATCGTTTCTGGAAGCCTTGGACGTAAAAAAATTCTATGGGGTCGGGAAGGTCACGGCCGAGAAAATGTACCAGCTGGGCATTTTTACCGGTGCCGATTTAAAGAGCAAGTCGTTGGAATATCTCGAAGAACATTTCGGAAACAGCGGCCAGTCGTTTTACAATCTGGCCAGAGGCATCAGTTACAGTCAGGTGAAACCCAACAGAACATTAAAGTCTGTCGGGGCGGAGCGTACCTTCAGCGTGAATCTGTCTTCAGAAGTTTTTATGGAAGAACGTCTGGAGAATATCGCCAAGGAACTGGAACGTCGCCTGCAGAAAAGTAAAATTGCCGGAAAAACGGTTACACTGAAAATCAAATATTCCGATTTTACCCTGCAAACCCGCAGCAAAACCTTGCCGTATTTTATTTCCGACAAGAGTTTAATCGCCGAAACAGCCAAGGAATTGCTGTATCAGGAACGCCTGAAGGAATCGGTGCGCTTGTTGGGCATTTCACTACACAATTTGAATACGGAAACCAAAAAATCGGTTGTCGTGCAGCTGAAATTCGACTTCTAAGCATAAAAAAATCCGTCAGCACTGGCCAACGGATTTCTCGGTATTTAAAAAATGTTTGATTATTCGATTTCGGAGATGCGAAGCGTGTTCACCATCCCTTTAGCGGTAACGGGCATGGCTGCTAAGTTTACTAGTAAATCGCCTTCTTCCACAAAGCCTCGTTCTTTACAAATCGCATTGATATCGTCGATGGTGTCGTCTGTACTTACGAATTTGTCATAAAAAAAAGCATGAACACCCCAAAGTAAATTCAACTGGGTTAAAATTCTTTTGTTGGAGGTAAACACCAAAACATGCGCATGCGGTCGCCAGGCGGAAACCTGGAAAGCTGTATAACCACTGTTGGTAAGCGTCGTAATGGCTTTGGCATTGATGTCGTTCGCTAAAGTGGCGCCGTGATAGCAGATGTTTTTGGTAATATAGCGGTTGGTTTTAATCTGCGGCTGGTTCTGCGGTACCTGAATTAATGGCGAATCCTCCACCGCTTCAATGATTTGAGTCATTTTTTCGATAACCTGTACCGGATAATTACCCACCGAAGTTTCGCCGGAAAGCATCACGGCATCGGCACCGTCCATTACGGAATTGGCTACGTCGTTTACTTCGGCACGGGTGGGCGTTAAACTCGTAATCATGGTTTCCATCATCTGGGTAGCGATGATTACCGGAATTCGTGCCGTTTTGGCCCGGTGTACCAGTTTTTTCTGAATTAACGGTACTTCCTGAGCCGGAATTTCCACACCCAAATCGCCGCGGGCCACCATTAAACCGTCGCAATAGGCCACCAGTTTGTCGATGTTTTCTACGGCTTCCGGTTTTTCAATTTTGGCGATAATCGGAATTTTATGATTGGAATTGGCGGCAATCAGATCGCGTAAGTCTTTTAAATCTTCCGGCGTTCTTACAAACGATAAAGCAATCCAGTCTACCTGTGCTTTGATGGCAAACAGCGCATCGCGGATGTCTTTTTCCGTTAAGGCCGGTAACGATACGCGGGTATTGGGAAGGTTAACCCCTTTTTTGGATTTCAGCGGTCCTCCCTGAATTACGACAGCCTGAACTTCGGTTTTCTTGTCGGTTTTCACCACTTCAAAAATCAGTTTTCCGTCGTCTAACAGGATGCGTTCGCCGGCCTGTACGTCTTTTGGAAACCCTTTATAGTTCATGTAGACTTTCTCGGAGGTTCCCAAAATATCTTCTTTGGTGGTGAAGGTAATTTTGTCGCCTTTGCTGACCACGACATCCTCTTTCATAACCCCAACACGGAGTTTTGGTCCCTGTAAATCGGCAAGAATTGAAGTAGTATAGCCAAATTCTTTGTTCAGGCTTCTGATGATGTCGATGCGTTCCTGTACATCGGTATAATCGGCATGGGAAAAGTTAATTCTAAAAACGTTTACACCTGCATCAATCATGTCTTTAATCACTTCTTTGGTACTGCAGGCGGGGCCAAGTGTCGCTACAATTTTCGTCTTTTTTCTAGTTGGCATTGTATCAGAATATTAAATTGTTTTTCGATTTCAGTTTGTGTTGTGCAATTTTATAGGCGGTCGTAATCTGTTTGATGGCCAGCAACTCGTCGATAAGCGTGTCGGCATCAAAAAAATCGTCCACCTGTTCAATTTTCAACAAATAGTCGACTTTTTTCATCTCCGGTAACAGATACAAATTGGTGGTAATGTCCAATTCGGTTTCTTCGAAGAGGGAAGTCGCCTGGGTTTGTTTGGTAATGACTTTGGTTTTGTTCGGAATCAGGTTCCAGAACAGTTCATTTTCGGCATCATCAAAAATGAAACGCGTAAAATGACTTTTGCCTTCCGGAATCTGAATCCCGATATCGTTTTGGCTCTTTTCAAAAGACACGCCCAATTTCTGGTTGATGAAATACGCCAGCCGGTAATCTTCCAACGTGGAATGAATGGCGATGAGTTCGTAATCTGCCGAAATAAAGTCGTCAATCTGTAATTTGATGATGGCCATTTTTTGTTTTTGTCATGTAAATATACTACATAAAACAATGAAAAAAACAGCAGTGTTGGTTGTTAACGATTATTTAGTACCTAAGGTTGTGTAGTTAGTTGTTTTTGGTGTCTATTTTTTCCTGAAAGGCAAAATAGGCTCGTTGTGAAGCTTTTTCTTCTGCTTTTTTCTTGGAAGTGGCACGGGCACGGGCAACAATTTTACCATCGATGGTGAGCTTCACGCCAAAATATTTGATACCTTCGTTTCCGTTGTCTTCAAAAACATCGTAATGGAATGCTTTTTTTTGTTTTTGACACCATTCGATGACCAAACTCTTGTAGCTGATGACTTTCCCTTCCAGTTTCGGAATGTCCACATAAGGCTTGATGACCTTTTTGTGGATGAATTTTTCGCAATAGGCATATCCTTTGTCCAGATAGATGGCTCCTACAAACGCTTCAAACAAGTTGCCGTGGATGTTTTCCCCGAAATGCTGCGCCGACACTTTGCTTTCTACGTATTTGATGAGGTTTAGGTCTTTTCCCAATTCGTTCAGATGGTCGCGGCTTACGATTTTCGAACGCATTTTGGTAAGATAGCCTTCGTCTCCGGTAGGCACTTCGTTGAACAAATGGGCAGCAATGACCGAACCCAGCATCGCATCTCCCAAAAATTCCAGACGCTCGTAGTTTAACGGATTGCCTTTTTCATCGGTCCGGTTCATGGAACGATGGGTGAAGGCCGTCCGGTAATGGGAAAGGTCCAGCGGTTGGAAGCCTAATATTTTTTGGAGTTCATCAAAAAAAATCCCGTCTTCTGCAGAGCGGGAATTTGGAAATATTTTTTTGATGATTCTTTTCATGACAAAAGAACAGGATTATAAATCCAATTTTTTAAACAATACGCAGGCGTTGTGACCGCCAAAACCGAAGGTGTTGCTCATGGCTACTTTCACTTCTCTTTTTTGCGCTTTGTTTAGGGTAAGGTTTAAGCTCGGATCGATGTTTTCGTCCACTACCGAATGGTTGATGGTTGGCGGAACGATACCGTACTGCATCGCCAAAATCGAAGCAATGGCTTCAATGGCTCCGGCAGCCCCTAATAAGTGACCGGTCATCGATTTCGTGGAATTGATGTTGATGTTTTTAGCATGATCGCCAAAAACCGCGCTGATGGCTTTCAGTTCGGCAACGTCTCCAAGCGGTGTGGATGTTCCGTGGGTGTTGATGTGATCTACCTCTTCCGGTTTCATGCCTGCATCACGCAAGCAATTTTGCATTACAGCAATTACTCCAATTCCTTCCGGATGCGGAGCGGTCAGGTGGTAAGCATCCGAAGATAAACCGCCACCGCCAACTTCGCAGTATATTTTTGCCCCACGCGCTTTGGCGTGTTCGTATTCTTCTAAAACCAAGGCTCCTGCACCTTCTCCCAATACGAAACCGTCGCGGGTAGCATCAAAAGGTCTTGAAGCAGTTTCCGGACTGTCATTTCGGGTGGATAAGGCTTGCATGGAGTTGAATCCGCCCATCCCGGCAATGGTTACGGCTGCTTCCGAACCTCCGGAAACAATCACGTCGCACATGCCCAAACGGATGTAGTTAAAAGCGTCGACTAACGCATTCGCAGAGGAAGCACAAGCCGAAACAGTAGTGTAATTCGGTCCCATATACCCATTTCGCATGGAAATATGACCCGGTGCAATATCGGCAATCATTTTAGGGATAAAGAACGGGTTGAAACGCGGTGTTCCGTCACCTTTTGCATAATTGATTACTTCTTCCTGGAACGTTTCTAAACCTCCGATTCCGGCGCCCCAAATGACACCTACTCTGTATTTGTCTACATTTTCTAAAGTAATTCCGGCATCTTTGATGGCTTCGTCACTCGCAGCGATGGCATATTGGGCAAATCTGTCCAATCGGCGAGCTTCTTTACGATCCATGTAATCCTCAATGTTGAAGTTTTTTACTTCACAGGCGAATTTAGTTTTGTGTTTTTCGGTATCGTAATATGTTATTGGGGCAGCACCGCTCTTTCCGTTTACCAATCCATCCCAGTATTCCTGAATGTTGTTGCCAATCGGGGTTAACGCGCCTAAACCTGTTACTACAACTCGCTTTAATGCCATAATATATCGTTTACAATTGTCTTTAAACAAATAATACCCATGTTACTTTGCTGATGCTGTAAAGGAAACATGGGTAATTAAGTTTTATTTTTTTGATTGTTCCCAATCAGTATTTTCACTTTTTAATCAAAAAAAGCCACTCAAAAAATAATAACACCCATGCATTCGCCGAACACATGGGATGTCTATCGGTTATTATTTTTTAGCTTCTTCGATGTAAGAGATAGCCTGACCAACAGTAGAGATGTTCTCAGCTTGGTCGTCTGGAATTTGAATGTCGAATTCTTTTTCGAATTCCATGATTAGCTCAACAGTGTCTAAGGAATCAGCTCCTAAATCGTTAGTGAAGCTTGCTTCTGAAACAACTTCGTTTTCGTCAACACCTAATTTGTCTACGATAATCGCCTTTACTCTTGATGCAATGTCTGACATAATTTTCAATTTTTAAATTTAATTTGTTGGCAAAAATAAAAAACTTTATTTTAAAACAACGTTTTTGTTACTAAATGTGACTACGAAAATAAAAAAAATAATTTTACAAAGACTTCCATTTCCTATTTATTATCATTTATTATTCTTTTTTTTGCAGTGTGAAAACGCTTGTTTTCGGGGTAATCTTAAAATTACAGGATAAATGAAAAAAATAGTAATTTTTGCTTCCGGTTCGGGTTCGAATGCCGAGAACATCATATTACATTTCAAAAATAAAAGTCAAGGGAACGTAATCGCGGTACTCACTAACAATCCGCATGCCAAAGTTTTGGAACGCGCTGAGAATCACAATGTTGAAACGGTGGTTTTCAGTAAAACCGAGCTTTCTGACGGAACGGTACTGCAGAAAATAAATCAGCTGCAACCCGATTTAATCGTTCTGGCCGGTTTTCTGTTAATGTTTCCGGCAGCAATCATCGCGCAATATCCCAATAAAATCATCAATGTACATCCGGCGCTGCTTCCCAAATACGGCGGGAAAGGCATGTACGGGATGAACGTCCACAAAGCGGTTCTGGAGAACCATGAAAAAGAAACGGGCATCTCTATCCATTATGTAAACGAACAGTACGACGAAGGCGCCGTCATTTTTCAGGCTTCCGTAAACATAGAAGATTGTAAAACTCCGGAAGCAATCGCCAATAAAGTACACGAATTGGAATACAAACATTTTCCGGAAGTGATAGCGAGATTGCTGGAAATTTAGGAAGCTAATCATCTGACAATCCAATCATCTAATCATCGAATAATCCAAAATGAACCACGAAGTCCACATATACACTGACGGTGCGGCCAAAGGAAACCCGGGTCCCGGCGGCTATGGTGTGATATTGGAATGGGTGGGCAAGCCGTACAAAAAAGAATTCTACGAAGGCTTCCGACTTACGACTAATAATAGGATGGAGTTGTTGGCGGTTATCGTCGGGTTGGAAAAACTGAAAAATCAGGGCACAAAAGTTCTGGTGGTTTCCGATTCCAAATACGTGGTGGATTCCGTTACCAAAGGCTGGGTGTTCGGCTGGGAGAAAACGGGTTTTAAAGGAAAAAAGAACCCGGATTTGTGGCTGCGTTTTCTGAAAATTTACCGCAAGCATCAGGTCGACTTCAAATGGATTAAAGGCCACAACAACCATCCGCAGAACGAGCGCTGTGACGAACTGGCTGTGATGGCTTCCCAGCAAAAAGAACTTTCCGTCGATACTTTTTACGAAAAAGAAGCAGATCAATTGTTCTGATTTTCATATCTTTAAGGGATGAGAAAGTCCCAAATAATTTTTTTCTCCATATTTCTTTTGTGTTTTGCAATACAGATAGGGTATACGCAAAAGAAAACGAATTTGGCTTTAGACAAAGAAGGAATCAAAATTTACCTGACCAAACTCGACACCACGCCTTTTAAAGAATATAGGGCAATCATGACCGTTAAAGCCAATATCGATACGGTGGCCAAGCAGATTCTCGACATCAGAAGTTTGCAAAAATGGAATTTCAAGACCCGGAAAAGTGAACTGATTCGCAAGGTTTCGGATACCAGCTGGATTTTTTACATGAACCATCATCTGGGCTGGCCGGTGCAGGATCGGGACCACGTTTCCCGCGTGACCCTTATAAAAAAGGGGAATGAACAAACCATCACCATAGTTCCGGCCAATAATGTTCTCAAAGAAAAAGAAGGCATTGTCCGGCTCACCAATTTTAAAGGGTTTTGGTATCTGAAAAAAATCACGGAAGATCAGACGCTTGTAGTACAGCAAATTTACGGCAATCCCGGCGGAAGCATCCCGGCTTTCATGGTGAATATGGTAGTTACCAAAGGGCCGTTTGAATCGTTTAAAGAACTTCGGAGGCGGGTTGAAAATCTTAACAAAAAATAGGCTTTTCAGAACCAAAACAAAATCGTACATTTGCAGCTTCAAAATTAGCAAGCTTTTATGAATAAATTATTGATTGTAGGCACGGTAGCCTTTGATGCAATTGAAACTCCCTTCGGAAAAACCGATAAAATTTTAGGTGGAGCAGGTACGTATATCGGTCTTTCGGCTTCTCATTTTAATTTGAAATCCGCGATTGTTTCCGTAGTGGGAGACGATTTTCCTCAGGAACACATCGATTTGTTAAAAAATAAAAACATAGATCTTTCCGGTCTTGAAGTGGTTCAGGGCGGAAAAACCTTCTTCTGGAGCGGTCGTTACCACAACGATTTGAATTCCAGAGATACTTTGGATACCCAATTGAACGTATTGGCGGATTTTCAACCGAAAGTTCCGGCTGAATTTAAAAATGCTGATGTGGTGATGTTGGGCAACCTGCACCCGTTAGTACAAAGCAGTGTTTTGGATCAGATGGAAGCCAAACCGAAATTAGTGGTTTTGGACACCATGAATTTCTGGATGGATTGTGCATTGCCTGAACTAATGGACGTTATCAAACGTGTGGATGTCATCACGATTAACGATGAAGAAGCCCGTCAGTTGTCCGGCGAATATTCGTTGGTAAAAGCGGCGGCTAAAATCCATACGATGGGTCCTAAATATGTAGTGATCAAAAAAGGAGAACACGGCGCGTTGTTGTTCAACGAGAAAAACGTATTCTTTGCACCGGCCTTACCGTTGGAAGAAGTATTCGACCCAACCGGAGCCGGCGATACGTTTGCAGGTGGTTTCGCAGGTTTCATCACACAAAGCGAAAACATTTCGTTCGACAACATGAAAAACGCCATCATTTACGGTTCAAATTTAGCTTCCTTCTGTGTGGAGAAATTCGGAACCGAAAGAATGGAAAACTTGAGCAAGGAAGAAGTCTCAGCACGTCTGAAACAATTCAAAGCCTTGACCCAATTTGAAATCGCGTTAGAAAACTAACTATAACAACATGAGCCTCGGAAACGGGGCTCTTTTACTTAAACACAACAACACAACAATTATGAGCGACGCTTTAAAACACGAGTGTGGCATTGCCCTTTTAAGATTAAAGAAACCTTTAGAATTCTACAAGGAAAAATACGGTTCGGCTTTCTACGGCGTACAGAAAATGTACTTACTGATGGAAAAGCAGCACAACCGCGGACAGGACGGTGCCGGTCTGGCGAGCATCAAACTGGATGTGGCGCCGGGAGAACGCTATATCAGCAGAATCCGTTCGAATCAGGCGCAACCGATTCAGGATGTTTTTGCGCAAATCAACAGCCGAATTAGCGAAGAATTGGAGCAGCATCCCGAATATCAGAACGATGTGGCGCTTCAGAAGGCTAACATTCCGTACATCGGCGAATTGTTTTTAGGACACGTCCGTTACGGAACCTTCGGAAAAAACAGTATCGAAAGCGTACACCCGTTTTTGCGTCAGAACAACTGGATGCACCGCAATTTAATTGTGGCCGGAAACTTCAACATGACCAATGTAAAAGAATTGTTCGAAGATTTGGTGCGCTTGGGGCAACATCCGAAAGAAATGGCAGATACCGTAACCGTAATGGAAAAAATCGGACATTTCTTAGACGATGAAGTGACCGATTTGTACCAGCAATGCAAAAACGACGGACTGAGCAAAAGAGACGCGTCTCCGGTCATAGCCGAAAAACTGAATATCGGCAGAATTTTACGAAGAGCTTCCAAAAACTGGGACGGCGGGTATGCGATGGCCGGTCTGTTAGGACATGGCGATGCGTTTGTAACCCGCGATCCGGCAGGAATTCGTCCGGCGTTTTACTATCAGGATGAGGAGATTGTGGTGGTGGCTTCGGAACGTCCGGTGATTCAGACGGTGTTTAATGTGCCGTTTGAAGCAATTCAGGAAATCACGCCGGGACATGCCATTATTATCAAAAAAGACGGGCGTGTTATCGACGAGCAAATCCGTGAAGCGTTGCCACTGAAAGCCTGTTCCTTCGAGCGCATTTATTTCTCCCGAGGAAGCGATGCCGAAATTTATCAGGAGCGCAAAAATTTAGGAAAATTGATCATGCCAGCCGTTTTAGAAGCGGTGGATAACGATACGGATAATACCGTTTTTTCCTATATTCCCAATACAGCGGAAACGTCGTTCTACGGTATGGTGGAAGCGGCGAACGACTTTTTGAACCAGCGCAAAATCAACGATATTTTAGCCCATAAAGATTCGCTTTCGGCAGAGAAATTACAGGAAATTTTGTCGGTAAAACTGCGTTCGGAAAAAATCGCCATCAAAGACGTAAAATTAAGAACGTTCATCACCGAAGACAGCAGCCGCGATGATATGGTGGCACACGTATACGATGTCACGTACGGCGTAGTAAAGCCAACCGACAATTTGGTAATCATCGACGACAGTATCGTAAGAGGAACCACCTTGAAGCAGAGCATTATCAAAATGTTAGACCGCTTGCAGCCGAAAAAACTGGTTATTGTGTCTTCCGCACCGCAAATCCGTTATCCGGACTGTTACGGAATCGATATGGCGAAACTGGAAGGTTTGGTCGCGTTCCGTGCGGCAATGGCCTTGCTGAAAGAGCGCAACCTATATTATATCGTAGAAGAAGTATACCAAAAATCGAAGGCACAGGAACATTTCCACGACAGTGAAGTGGTGAATTATGTGAAAGAAATTTACGCACCGTTCACCGATCAGGAAATCTCCGATAAAATTGCAGAAATGCTAACCGAGGAAACGGTAAATGCCGAAGTGAAAATTATTTTCCAAACGGTGGAGAATTTGCATAAAGCCTGTCCTAAAAACCTGGGCGACTGGTACTTTACCGGAAATTATCCAACCGATGGCGGCAACCGCGTTGTGAACCGTGCGTTCATGAATTTTTACGAAGGAAAAGACGCCAGAGCGTACTAAAATCTGATATTTATGTTTTTCATCGACTTTATATGCAGTTTATCTGATTTTTTTGAGTAGAGAGAAACCTCGCCATACATTTGAATCACCATAGCATTAGTAGGTTAAGTTTATGGTAGATTTGGGGCAAAAAGGGTGGAAGAAATTCCACCTTTTTATTTTTAGGAACATTAGTAAACAGCATAAAAAAGCGAACTTTTTAGGTTCGCTTTTCTTTTTTTGTAAAAACAGTGCTTTTTTATTTGGCTGCCGCGTATCGCTTCGCAACTTCCGCCCAGTTAATCACATTGAAGAAAGCCTCAATGTAATCTGGTCTTCTGTTTTGGTAGTTTAAATAGTAGGCGTGTTCCCAAACATCCATGCCTAAAATCGGCTGACCGCCACAAGGAACGCCCGGCATAATCGGAGTATCCTGATTTGGTGTGGAACATACTTCCAATTTTCCGTCTTTCACACACAACCAGGCCCATCCGGATCCGAAACGCGTAGCACCGGCTTTGGCAAACTGCGCTTTAAATTCGTCAAAAGAACCAAAAGCCGCATTGATAGCGTCTGCCAATTCTCCTGTCGGCAACCCGCCGCCGTTTGGCGACATGATTTCCCAGAACAAAGTGTGGTTGTAGTGTCCGCCACCGTTGTTGCGCACGGCCATGTTGTTCATGTCTAAATTGGTAAGGATGTCTTCAATAGATTTTCCTTCCAAATCCGTTCCGGCAATGGCCGCGTTTAAGTTGGTTACGTATGCATTGTGATGTTTAGAATGATGGATTTCCATCGTGCGTGCATCAATATGAGGCTCTAAAGCATCATACGCGTATGGTAATTTTGGTAATTCGAATGCCATGATATTTTTATTTAAAGATTAATAATTAAATTCATTCAAAATTATAAATTTATCTTCGTAAAAGAAAATAGTAATGGGCTATTCTCGTATTGTCAAAATCAATTTAAGGATTTCTAAACTTTGAACAAACACGCCTTCACCCTATACGACGCTTCCGCCGGTTCCGGAAAAACCTATACGCTGGTAAAAGAATATATAAAAATTCTGATGCTGGCCGATGCGAACGATGCCTATAAAAAGATTCTTGCCATCACCTTTACCAACAAAGCGGTGGAAGAAATGAAAACCCGTATTGTTTCCTCACTGCACGAATTTTCAAAAGAAGTTCCAAGTGAGAAAGCATTGGATTTCATGAAAGACATCGCCGGGGAAACCAAATTGTCCGTAGCCACCATTAAAGACAAATCAAAGGCGATTATCAAAAATATTATTCACAATTATGCGGCGTTTGACATTTCCACGATTGATAAATTCACCCATAAAGTCATCCGAGCGTTTGCCCACGATCTGAATTTGCCGGTAACCTTTGAAGTGTCGCTGGAAACCGATTTGCTGTTGCAGGAAGCCGTCGACGCCATCATTGCCAAAGCCGGAGAAGACGAACTGCTGACGAAAATTCTGGTCGATTTTTCCCTAGACAAAACCGACAGCGACAAAAGCTGGGACGTTACGCACGAATTGCTGGACGTCAGTAAATTGCTCGTCAACGAAAACAACCGCACCGAAATTGCGCATTTTCACGAAAAAACGATTGACGAATTTTTAGTCCTCAAACAAAAGCTAAAAGAAGCGATTGAGCAGTTGGAGGCCGAAACGATTGCGTTTGCCGATGAAGCGATGCAACTGATTGAAAGTCATCATATCGATTTGGCTTCTTTTTCCAGAGGAACCTTTCCCAATCATTTGGGCTATATCCAACGGAAAGAGTTAAAAAGCTCCCATAAAAAGTTTTTGGAAGTGGAAGACATTCAGGTGAACAAAACTGCGAAAGACAAAGCCGTTATCGAAAGCCTTGCGCCCGAACTTATTGCGATTCTGGCCAAAGTGTACAAACATTACGAAAAGATGAATTTCTACGCGGCTTTTCAGAAGAACATCACGCCGTTGTCGCTGTTGAATTCAATTGCACAGGAACTGGAAACGATACAGAAAGATCAGAATTTGTTGTCGATTTCCGAATTCAATGCCATCATTTACAACGAAATCCAGAACCAGCCCGCGCCGTTTATTTACGAGCGTTTGGGGGAACGGTACCGGCATTTTTTTATCGATGAATTTCAGGATACCTCCGAAATGCAGTGGCACAACCTGATTCCGCTGATAGACAATGCGCTGGCTTCGGAAGATTTATCGGGAACGAAAGGTTCACTCATGATTGTGGGCGATCCGAAACAGTCGATTTACCGTTGGCGCGGCGGAAAGGCGGAACAGTTCATCCGTTTGAGCAAAGACGACAATCCGTTTTCCAATCCGGATAAGGAACTGGTGCGTTTGGGCCGGAATTACCGGAGTTATTCCGAAGTAATTGAATTCAACAATGCCTTTTTTGCGATGTTGGCCGACGAATTCACCAACGAAGATTATCAGGATTTGTACCGCAACAAAAGCCGTCAGGAAACCAATGCGAAACAAGGCGGTTATGTGAATATTTCCTTTATCCCCAAAATTGAAAAATCCGAAGAACCAAATGACGAGGAAGCCGACGACAAAACCCAATTGTACTTAAAAGCAACCTTAGCGACGATTGCGAAGGTAAAAGCGCAGGGTTTTCAGTACCGCGATATCGTACTGCTTACCCGAAAAAGAGATTCCGGGGTGGCACTGGCGAATTATTTAACCGAGAACGAGGTGCCGATTTTGTCTTCGGAAACCTTACTGATTGAAAATGCCACGGAAGTAAAACTCATTTTGAATGTCCTTCGCTATCTGAAAAACAATCAGGATAAGGAAGCTAAAGCCGCGGTGCTGTATTTTATTGCCAAACACAAACAAAGCGAGTGGCCCATACACGATTTTATCGAAACCGGCATGACAAAATTCCCTGAAGACGAACTGGAAAAATGGCTGGAGGAATTTGACATCCGCATTTCGTTTAAAAACTGCCGCAAAAAATCGCTGTACGAAGCGGTGGAAATTATCGTGTCGACGTTTCTCAAGGAAAAAAGTACGGTGTCGTATGTACAGTATTTCATGGATTTGGTGCTGGAGCGCGATGTGCGCACGCAGGCCGGTGTTTCCGATTTTCTGGACTATTGGGAAAACAACGGGTCGAAGTTCAGCATTCCGTCACCGGAAGGAAACGATGCGGTACGAATCATGACGATTCACAAATCCAAAGGGCTGGAGTTTCCAGTGGTGATTTTTCCGTTTGCCGAAGAAGATTACGCCCGTTCGCCCCGCAGCAAAATGTGGCTCGATCTGGAAGACGACACGCTGGATATTCCCAAAGCGCTCGTCGACAGTAAAAAAGAAGTTGCGGAATACGGCAGCAAAGCCTCGGAAATCTATACCGAAAAAAGTCAGGAAGAGCTGCTGGACAACATCAACGTATTGTATGTCGCCCTGACCCGTGCGGAAGAGCAGCTGTACGTCATTTCCGGTAAAAACCTGACCAGTAAAGGCGAACTGACCAATAATATGTCGTCCTATTTTATAAAGTTTCTTGACTTTAAAGGAGTGTATAAGGATGAGGACAATGTGTTTGAATTTGGGAAACGGGAGCGGCTTTCCAAGGCCAAAGCAGAAATGGAGAAACAACCAACCATTGAAATCGTGAAGGAAGTTTTCAATCCGAAGAAAATAAAAATTGCACAACGGGAAGCTTTAATGTGGGGCACCGAACAGAGCAAGGCGATTGCGTTCGGAAATGTCATGCACGAAATCTTATCGTTTGTAAAAACGGCTTCCGACATCGATTTAGCCGTTACAAAAGCCATCGAAAACGGACTGATTACCGAATCGCAGAAAGTAGAAGTGCTGCATACACTGGAAGCCATTGTCAGCCATCCGGAACTGGTGGTTTTCTTTGAGGCGGACAAAAAAGTATTCAACGAACAAAACATCATCAAATCCGGCACGGCTACCATTAAACCGGACCGGGTTGCTGTGCAAGGCAATACCGCGTATTTACTGGATTATAAAACCGGCGCCCATCAAGCGAAATACGGACAGCAATTAGCGGCCTACGAAAACGCGTTGGAAGAAATGGGCTTTTCGGTAGCGAAAAAAACCTTAGTATATATAGGAGAAAAATTAGAAGTAGTACATTTGTAACCGATTTAAAGGATTTGCCATTAGTAATTAGTTATTATCAGATGAAATCCAAATCAA
Organism: Flavobacterium suncheonense GH29-5 = DSM 17707; assembly: GCF_000430025.1. Classification (GTDB taxonomy): domain Bacteria; phylum Bacteroidota; class Bacteroidia; order Flavobacteriales; family Flavobacteriaceae; genus Flavobacterium; species Flavobacterium suncheonense. Next base: position 233,462 of record NZ_AUCZ01000007.1, on the reverse strand, counting down.
AAAAACAAGTAATCAAATAAACGAATAAACACATAAACACATAACTAACATGTACGGTAAAATAAAAGACCATTTGCAGAAAGAGCTGCAAAGCATTGAAGAAAACGGCTTGTATAAAAAAGAACGTATCATCACCTCACCGCAAGGGGCTGAAATTACAGTAAACGGGGAAACTGTTTTGAATTTCTGTGCGAACAATTATTTAGGATTGTCGTCGCATCCGGAAGTGGTGCAGGCGGCCAAAGACGCGTTGGATTCGCACGGCTTCGGAATGTCTTCGGTGCGTTTCATCTGCGGTACTCAGGATATTCATAAAACGTTAGAAAGGAAAATCGCCGATTTCTACGGTACGGAAGATACTATTTTATATGCCGCGGCTTTTGATGCCAACGGCGGGGTTTTCGAACCGTTGTTGGGTGAAGAAGACTGTATCATTTCCGACAGTTTGAACCATGCTTCCATTATTGACGGGGTGCGTTTGTGTAAAGCAGCGCGTTACCGCTACGAAAACAATAACATGGAAGACCTGGAACAGCAATTGATAAAAGCAAATGCCGAAGGACGCCGTTTCAAGTTAATTGTAACCGACGGGGTTTTCTCCATGGACGGTTTGGTGGCGCCGTTAGACAAGATTTGTGATTTAGCCGACAAATACGATGCGATGGTCATGGTAGACGAATGCCACGCTGCTGGTTTTATCGGGGCTACCGGTAAAGGAACTCTGGAAGCGAAAGGGGTGATGGGCCGCGTAGACATTATTACCGGAACGTTGGGAAAAGCATTAGGTGGCGCCATGGGCGGATATACCACGGCTAAAAAAGAGATCATTGAGATTTTGCGTCAGCGTTCCAGACCGTATTTGTTCTCGAATTCGTTGGCGCCTTCTATTGTTGGGGCTTCAATTAAGGTATTTGAATTGCTTGAAAAAGACACGTCGTTGCGCGACAAACTGGAATGGAATACCAATTATTTCAAAGGAGGCATGAAAAAAGCAGGCTTTGACATCATTGACGGGGATTCTGCCATTGTACCGGTAATGTTGTACGATGCAAAACTGTCCCAAATAATGGCGGATGAGTTGCTGAAAAAAGGAATTTATGTGATTGGATTCTTCTATCCGGTGGTGCCAAAAGATAAGGCGCGTATCCGGGTGCAATTGTCTGCGGCTCATACCAAAGAACATTTGGACAAGGCAATTTCCTCATTCACAGAGGTTGGAAAAATGTTGCAGGTGATTTAAAATAAGTTTTTTTTAGTAAGAAAATGCGATTTTTTTAAACAAATCCTTTGTAATTAATATTTAACCTCTTATTTTTGTCGTAATTATAACGTATTGTAATTAAATAAAAAAAGTATGAAACATCTAAACAGATTATTTGTTGCTGCTCTTATGTTTGCAGGATTAAGCTCTCAAGCACAGGATAGTAACAATCCATGGGCTATCTCATTTGGTGCAAACGCAGTGGATGGTGGTAGAGTGAGTGCTGCTTCAAAATTTGAAGACCAGTTTTCTCAGTATTTCAATTTGAAAGATTATTGGAACTTTATTCCTTCAGTGTCTTATGTTAACGTTTCAAGACACGTTGGTAATAACTTCTCTTTTGGAATTACAGGGTCGGTGAACAAAATTGATAAATTTGTTTGGGAAAGACCTCAGGTTCCAGGTGATTATCCAGTAACCAATCCTGGTGATTTAATGTATTTTGGTATCGATGGGGTTATCAAATACAGCTTCATGGATATGTTAAAATCAAAATGGTTAGATCCTTCTGCTCACATTGGTGGAGGTTACACTTTCTTGGGTGATGCTTCTGCGGGAACGGTTAACGGAGGTTTAGGTTTAACTTTCTGGTTCACGGATCAAGTTGGTTTGTCTTTCCAATCTACTTACAAACACTCATTTGATGAGACAAGAATTCCGGATCAAGACGTAGCATCTCACTTACAGCACTTTGCCGGTCTTACTTTCAAATTTGGAGGTAAAGATACAGATGGTGACGGTATCTACGATAAAGACGATGCTTGTCCTGAAGAAAAAGGTTTAAAAGAATTCAACGGATGTCCTGATACAGACGGAGACGGAATTGCTGATAAAGACGATTCTTGTCCTGAAGTAGCGGGTCCAAAAGAATTCAACGGATGTCCTGACACAGACGGAGACGGAATCGTAGACAAAGACGATGCTTGTCCTGAGGTAGCGGGTCCTGCTGCTATGCAAGGTTGTCCTGATACAGACGGAGACGGTGTAGCAGATAAAGACGACAAATGTGTTGACGTTAAAGGTCCTAGAGAAAATGACGGTTGTCCTTGGCCTGATACAGACGGTGACGGTGTAGCAGATAAAGATGATAAATGTCCTGAAGTAAAAGGAACTGTTGCTAACAACGGATGTCCTGAAGTTTCTGAAGAGGCTATTAAGAGATTGAACGATTACGCTAAAACGATTTTGTTCAACTCTGGTAAATCTTCTTTCCAAAAACAAACGTATCCAGTGTTACAATCTATCGTGGCAATCTTAAAAGAATACCCTTCTTCTAAATTCCACATCGAAGGTCACACAGATTCAGATGGTGCTGAGGCAATGAACTTGAAATTGTCTAAAGACAGAGCTGCTGCAGTTAAAAACTATTTAATTGAAAATGGTGTTGCTGCTGACAGATTAACATCTGAAGGATATGGTGAGTCTAAACCAATTGCTTCAAACAAAACAGCAAAAGGTAAAGCACAAAACAGACGTGTTGAGGTTAAATTAGCTGACTAATCACTGCTGAATAAATAAAGAAAAACGCTCCGAATTTCGGAGCGTTTTTTTATTTTTATAGCATGACAAATACCACTTTTCTTGATGCCATCAGCGAAGAGATTGTTCGCCATTACCGGGACAGTCTTTCGACAATCACTATTATCCTGCCCAACAAAAGAGCTAAAGTATTTTTGCTGGAAGCGCTAAAAAAACAGTTGGACAAAACGGCTTTTGCCCCTGAAATTATCAGTATTGAAGATTTTATTCAGGAAGTGGCAGGCATCCGCAGTTGCGACAGTATTGAACTGCTGTTTGAGTTTTATACCATGTATCTTTCGGTTACTCCTAAAGAACAGCAACAGGAATTCGAACTTTTTGCCAATTGGGCCAAAACACTCCTTCAGGATTTTAACGAGATTGACCGTTACCTGTTAAAGCCTGCCCATGTTTTTTCGTATCTGAAGGATATCGAAGTCTTGAAACGCTGGAATTTACAACCCTCGGAAACGACAACCTTAATAGACAACCACCTTGAATTCTGGAGTAAACTTCCCGAATATTACGCAACCTTTTACAGCCATCTGAAAAACAAAGGCATCGGTTATCAGGGGCTTATTTACCGGGAAGCCGTAGACAATCTGCATTATTTTTCGGAAGCACTGGACGGCCGGAAACTCATATTCGCCGGTTTTAACGCGCTGAATCAGGCGGAAGAGAAAATCATACAGCAATTGTTATTCAACGAACAAGCTAAAATTTACTGGGATATTGATGCGGTTTTCCTAAACGACAGCCTTCACGATGCCGGTTTGTTTGTGCGCCGTTTCAAAAAGGAATGGAAACAGTACACCAGTCAGCCTTTTGAATGGATTGTCAACAGTTTCAGTCAGGAGAAAAACATTCAGATTATCGGAACGCCGAAAACAATCGGCCAGGCCAAAATTGCAGGAAAAATTGTGGAACAGCTTCAGGAGCAGGGACAAAGTTTAGACCAAACGGCTTTGGTACTTGGCGAAGAAAATGTATTACTCCCGGTTCTTTACGCCTTGCCCGATTCGGTGGACAGTCTGAACATTACGATGGGGTTCAGCAGCAAGAACAACCCGGCCCAGATTTTAATCGGGAAATTGTTTAAACTGCATACGAATGCTCTGCAGCGCAGTGAAAGCAGTTATACATTTTATTACAAGGAAGTGCTGGATGTTTTAACCAATCCTCTGGTGGAACCGTACAGCAATGCATCGAAAGTAATTCGGCTTATCAACCAGAACAACATCACGTTCCTTTCTCAAAAGAAACTGATGGAACTGCATCCGGAGGCTTCCGAACTGTTTCATTTGCTTTTCGACCGCTGGGATCACGACATTCTGAATGTCCTCAACCGGTTGTCTTCGGTTTTGCTGACCATTAAGTCGTACCTGGGGAATGATTCCGAAGAAGATAAAGTGGCCAAAACCTTTGTGTATTCCTTATTTAAGGCTGTCAACAAACTGATTACGTATCAGGAGCGTTACGGGCAGATAGATTCCGTGGCTATGCTGCACATGATGTACAAACAAATTGTCGATTTAGCCGAAGTGTCCTTTGAAGGCGAGCCGTTGTCGGGTTTGCAAATCATGGGTGTTCTGGAGAGCCGGGTACTCGATTTTGAAAATGTGATCATCACCTCCATGAACGAAGGTGTATTTCCGGCCGGTAAAAGCACCAATTCTTTCATTCCGTATGATGTGAAGCGCGAATTGGGACTGCCGACGTACAATGAAAAAGACGCCATTTACTGTTATCATTTCTACCATCTGTTATTGAGGGCCAAAAACATTTATCTGTTATACAATACCGAAAGCGAAGGCTTGGATGCCGGGGAAAAAAGCCGCTTCATCACCCAGCTGGAAATCGAAAAACAGCCGAACCACAAAATTACGCATCAAATTTACAATGCCTATTTGCCGGACAAAGCGTATGAGCCTGTCGTAGTGCCCAAATCGGAAAAAGTTTTAAATCGCTTAAAAGAAATTGCCACTGGGAAAGGGTTTTCGCCCTCCGGACTAACGAGTTACATCCGCAACCCGATTCAGTTTTACCACCAGCGGATTTTGCGGATATCGGAAGTGGAAGAAGTGGAGGAAAACATTGCCCTGAATACGCTCGGCACCATCATTCACGGTGCTTTGGAGGAACTGTACAAGCCCTTTTTGAACAGGGATCTGACGGTCGAAAATCTTGAAACCATGTTAAAACGGGCCAATATGGAAGTCGAAAAACAATTCCGCGAAGTCTACAAAGAAGGGGAAATCCGAAAAGGAAAAAACCTCCTGGCTTTTGAAGTGGCCAAACGCAATGTGTTTAATTTTTTAAATGAAGAAAAGAAACAGATCGAAAACGGCGACGAGGTAAAAGTGTTGGCGCTGGAAACTTCCCTGGAAAGAAATCTGGAAGATGCTCGCTTGCCTTTTCCGGTAAAAATCGCCGGAAACGTAGACCGTATCGAAGAGCGCAACGGAAAAATCCGCATCATCGACTACAAAACCGGAAAAGTCCTGAAAAACAACGTGGAACTGAAAGACTGGAACGGACTGACGGCCGACATCAAAAGCGACAAAATCATACAGTTGTTGTGTTACGCCTTCATGTATGAACATCAGACGGACGGCAAGGAACTGGAAGCCGGTATCATTTCGTTCAAAAACCTGAAAGCCGGTTTCCTGCCGTTTGGGGTCAAAGAAGATAAAAACGTAGCTACGGTCATTACCTCCGAAATTCTGGAAGCGTTTAAAACCGAAATCATTACCCTGCTTCAGGAAATTCTCGACGCGGCGGTTCCGTTTGAAGAAAAATTAGCTTAAGGTTTGGTAATTTTTACGAGTCGGGTTACGTTAAAGGGTAATTCTTTATGACAAAGAACAACAGAAAAATACGCAATCTTTTGGCCTTTTATAAAAGCACGATAGCCGTAAATCTGGCTGTTTCCCTGCTGTGTTTTCTTTTCGGAGGATTTTCGGAATTTGTCCTGATGTTTATAAGTTTTGGATTTGTGGTAAGTCTTTCGGTTAAAGAAGTGCGAAAGACAAACGATTACCTGTTTTATTACAACAACGGTTGGTCAAAGCTGCAATTATGGGGTTATGCCGGGCTGATAAATCTGACAGCAGGGCTTTCCCTTTTAAGTGTTTATCTTTTCTTTTTCAATCAATGATGAAACAGTTGCTGGAGGTTGACAGTATTCAGAAGCATTTCAATCACAAAACGGTGCTTTCCGACGTGTTTTTAAGATGTGAAACCGGTGACATCATTGGTTTGTTGGGCAGAAACGGTTCCGGCAAATCGACGCTTTTAAAAATTATCTTCGGAATAGTGCCGGCCGATTACAAATTTATCCGAATCAATGGAAAAGTGAAGCGGAAGACCTCGGAATTACTAAACGAAATCAGCTATCTGCCACAGGAGAATTTTATTCCGAAGACGTTTTCGGTAAAAAAAGCAATTTGCCTGTCACTTGCGAAAGAAGAAAGGCCGCTTTTTTGTGAAGACGCGATGATTCAGGGGATACTCGATAAAAAAATTGCCCACTTATCGGGTGGTGAATTGCGGTATCTCGAAATAAAACTGATAGTGTCCAATCCTTCCAAATTTGTATTACTCGATGAACCGTATAATGGATTATCGCCGGTTATGGCTGAAAAAATAAACGTGTTAATCAGGAAAAAATCTAAAGACAAAGGGATTATCATCACCGATCATAAGTATCATCACGTCATGGACGTTTCGACCCGGCTGATTTTAATGGCGAACGGGAAAACCCATCATATCGACGATACAAACGAATTAATCGAAAAAGGTTATTTAAAAGAAGGGATGATTTAAAAGAGCTGTCCCGTTAAACTGTTTTCAAAAAATCCAGCAACACTTTTCCTAGTTGCTCCCGGTTTTCAATATGGCTCATGTGTCCGTCCGGAAAGGAAATCAGTTGGGTTGAAGTACCTTCAATTTGTTCGAGATTGTCTTCGTAATTAAGCACTGGGTCTTTTTTTCCTAAAATCAATAAGATGGGATACGGCGCAAAATGCAGCAAAACTTCCCGGTCTTTGCGGATTTTCATGCCTTCCAACGCGGCCACGATTCCCTGAAGCGGTGTCTTTAGGGCTTCGTTTTTAACTTTTTCGATTTCTTCCGCAAGTCTTTCGCGGTTGTCTTCGCTGAACAGATTGGCAATCGACATGCTGATAAATGTCGTATAATTTTGCTTTACCGCCTTGACAGCACGATCGCGGTTCAGTTTGCGCTCTTCACTGTCTGCCCGTGAAGTGGAATTTAAGAGCACAATGCTCTTTACATTGTCCGGATACAATTCGGCGAAAGCCAGAGCCACATAACCGCCCATGGAATGTCCGACCAAAACGGCTTTTCGGATGCGTAGTTCCTGCAAAACGGCATGTACCGCATCGGCCATGTCTTCCATCGTGTGCACATAGCCCATGCACTCGGTCTGCCCGTGTCCCAGCAGGTCAATGGCAATTACTTTGTGTTTTTTGGCTAGGGTTTCTGTGTGAAAATCCCACATGGTTGCATTTTCCAGAAAACCGTGGAGCAATACCACAGCGGCGCCTTTCCCGGTTTCGGAATACGCAATTTTGGTGTTTTTGTAGAGGATGGATTTCGTCACAGTCGCAGTCACAGTTTTCAGTGCCAAAAATAACTTTTTACTTTTTATTTTTCGTTGTTTTTTTAAACCATGTAAGTCATATAAGAAAAACAGTTGCTTACGGATTCAAAAAAAGCGGCTCACAATTTGTAAGCCGCTTCATTTAAAATTTAGAATTCAGAATTTAAAACAAACTAAGCGTTCATCAAACTCTCAATCTCGTCCGCTTCAATCGGAATGTTGCGCATCAGGTTGAACGGTTCGCCTTTTTCCTGAATCACCACGTCGTCTTCCAAACGGATGCCGAAACCTTCTTCCGGAATGTAAATGCCCGGTTCCACGGTAAACACCATGTTGGCCTGCATCGGTTCGTGCAACAAGCCGTAATCGTGTGTGTCCAAACCTAAATGGTGTGAAGTGCCGTGCATGAAATATTTTTTATAAGCCGGCCAGTCCGGGTTTTCGTTCTGGATGTCGGCGCGGTCAATCAGTCCTAAACCTAAGAGTTCGGAGGTCATGATTTTGCCCACTTCGATGTGGTATTGTTTCCACAGCGTGCCCGGAACCAGCATTTTGGTCGCTTCATTTTTTACGCGTAAAACAGCGTTGTACACCTCGCGTTGTCTGTCGGTATAACGACCAGAAACAGGAATGGTCCGCGTTAAATCGCTGGAATAGTTAGCGTATTCGGCTCCCACATCCAACAATAACAAATCGCCGGCTTTACATTGCTGGTTGTTTTCAATATAGTGCAACACGTTGGCATTGTTTCCAGAAGCAATAATCGGCGTGTAGGCAAAACCTTTGGAACGGTTTCGTAAGAATTCGTGCGCCAGTTCCGCTTCGATTTCGTATTCCATGACATTCGGTTTTACGAACGACAGCAAACGACGGATTCCCTTTTCGGTGATGTTACAGGCGTGTTGAATCAGGTCGATTTCTTCGCTTTCCTTTACGGAACGCAGGCGCTGTAAAATCGGATTGGATTTTTCCACTTTATGCGCCGGATAATTTTCTTTCCACCATTTGATAAAGCGGGCTTCGCGGGTTTCGGTTTCGATGGTCGCGCGATAATGTTCGTTGGTGTTGATGTACATCGTATCGGCGTAAGCCATGACTTCTTTCAGCGTTTTTTGGAAATCCTGCAACCAGATTACGGTTCTGATGCCGGACACCTCAAAAGCTCTTTCCTTGGTGAGTTTTTCCCCTTCCCAAACGGCGATGTGTTCGTTGGTTTCTCTTAAAAATAGAATTTCTTTCAGATGTTCGTACGGCGCATCCGGGAACAGCAACAGGATGCTTTCTTCCTGATCCACACCGGATAAATAGAAAATGTCGCGGTGCTGGGCGAACGGCAGCGTACTGTCGGCAGACACCGGATAAATATCGTTGGAATTGAAAACCGCCACACTGTTCGGTTTCATCTGTGCCGTGAATTTGCTTCGGTTTTTGATGAACAAATCGCGGTCTATCGAATGGTATTTCATAAATAAAAGTTTAAAGATGTTGCAGTATCAAAAGTACGCAACAAAAAGGAGTTGTGCAGCAGCCAAATGGCGTTATTTTATGTTTTGCCGGATCCGGCTCATGTGCCGCGAGGAGATGCCTAAAAATGAAGCCAGATAATGCAGCGGGATTTCCTGTAAAAGTTTGGGTTCGGTAGCCAGCAGTTTCTGGTAGCGTTCTTCGGGCGTTAAGGTGAGCAAATCGATGCGGTAATCGTCTATCAGGCAAATCTGTTTTTCGATAAGGCTGTAATAGAATTGTTTGAATTCCGGATTGTTCTGCAACAGGTGCTGAAAGGTTTCATAAGAAAGTGTTTTAAGTGTGGTGTCGGCAATGGCTTTGATGCTTTTCTGTGAGGGCGATTGGGTTAAAAAACTCTTCAGCGATGTGGTGATGGTATTGGGCAGCGCCAGATAAGTGGTTTTTTCCTCATTTTCGGTGTTGATGGCGTGCTGTAAAATCCCTTTCTCCAGAAAACAGAAATACTGACAAACTTCCCCTTCTTTCACGAGGTAGTCGTTTTTTTTAAGGTATAAGGTGTCAAACGAATTTTTAAAGGCGTCAATGAAAAACAGGTCGGTACCGTCAAAAAAAGAGGAAAGGGTATGCAGAGCAAGAGGGGATTCCATAGGGCGTGTTAATTTTTTTAAAAGAAGTATTTGCGCTTTTCTTTTTTATAATTGCGAAAAGTAAAAAAGCAATCGTAAAAATAGGTAAAAAGATTATATGGTTATTGTCATGTAAATGATGTGTTTGGAAACAGTTGTGTGAAAGCAAAATCAATTTGAAGCCTTATGTCAGTTTTTTTTCTTTTTGTCTGTGAAGACAAAGACATTTAAGTGCTGGACTTTAATTTTTTTCAGCAACAACAAAAACCTGTGACGAAAAAAAATTTTTTTTAAAAAAGTCACGGATTGTGTGACTTAAAAATATTTATTTCGAAAAAGTCACAAAACTTGTGACGAAAAAAATAAATAAAAAAATAGTCACGGATGCTAAAAGGCTAAGGGACAATTCCGGACGGAATTATTATGCGGAAACACTTCAGCAAACCAGAGCGAAACTTAGATTTATAAAAAAATGTGTGGGTTACCAGACCGCAACACAATAGGGTAAAACCGTTTCGGGTACCGGAGCGGTTTTTTGCTTTAAAGTGGGTTTTTAAATTCATTATAAATAAGGGGTAAACATTTGCGGGTACCATCAAATACCCTTATTTTTGTTTGACTTTTTTAAAACTATTACACTAAACAAATACTATGGCACAATCTGCACTTTTAAAGTCGTCCATTGCGAAGAAATACTGGATGGCTCTTACAGGTTTATTTTTATGCTTGTTTTTGGCGGGTCACTTGGCTGGAAATCTTCAGCTGATTTTTGGTGATGCTTTACAATTCAACCAGTATGCATTGTTCATGACTTCCAATCCGGCAGTAAAATTATTATCCTATTTAACCTACTTCTCAATCTTATTCCATGCGGTTGACGGAATCCTGTTAACCATTCAGAACAAAAAAGCAAGACCAATCGGTTATGCGAAAAGCAATCCGGCAGCGAACAGCGGTTTTGCTTCCAGAAACATGGCTGTGTTAGGAACCTTGATTTTGGTTTTCATCGTAACCCACATGGTAAACTTCTGGGCAAAAATGCACTTCGACAAAAAAATGCCGGTGTATGCCACCACAGTGGAAATGATGGGGCAAAAGCAAGATTTGTATGTTACAACTTCAGGGACTTATATTCCGGTAACACAAGTGGCTAAAGACAGTAAAGAGGCTGAGGAGATAGGTGCTCAGCTTTATATCGACCACGGAAAAGATTTTTACAATACTCAGGCGAAAATTAAAGTAGGAGAAGGCTATAAAGATTTGCATAAAATCACTTTTGATTTCTTTAAGAGCAAAGCAAAATTATTTGGGGCCATTCCAAATGAAGGGTTAGTATTCACGATTCTGTATGTATTATGCATGGGCGTTTTGGCATTCCATTTATGGCACGGTTTCCAAAGTGCTTTCCAGTCGTTGGGAATCAACAATAAATTCACGCCGGCGATTAAAACGTTCGGGAAACTGTTTGCGGTGATTGTTCCGATACTGTTTGCTATCATTCCGCTTTACATTCACTTTGTTAAATAATCAACCTCACGATAGTTATGAAGTTAGATTCTAAAATACCAGAAGGTCCAATTGCAGAAAAATGGACCAACCACAAAAACCATTTAAAACTTGTAGCACCGAATAACCGTCCGAAAATCGACATTATTGTGGTGGGAACAGGATTGGCAGGAGCTTCGGCAGCCGCTTCTCTTGGCGAGATGGGCTACAACGTAAAAGCGTTCTGTTTTCAGGATTCTCCGCGTCGTGCGCACTCAATTGCCGCACAGGGAGGTATCAATGCAGCGAAAAATTACCAAAACGATGGGGACAGTACTTATCGTTTGTTCTACGATACCATTAAAGGAGGAGACTACCGTGCGCGTGAAGCGAACGTTCACCGTTTAGCGGAAGTTTCCGCCAACATCATCGACCAGTGTGTGGCGCAAGGGGTACCTTTTGCCCGTGATTACGGCGGATTGTTAGACAACCGTTCGTTTGGGGGTACTCAGGTACAGCGTACGTTCTATGCGGCAGGTCAGACCGGACAGCAGTTGTTGTTGGGTGCGTATTCTGCTTTATCCAGACAAATCGGGTTAGGACGCGTGCAGATGTTCAACCGTCACGAAATGTTAGATTTAGTGAAAGTAGACGGAAAAGCCCGTGGAATCATCGCCCGTAACCTGATCACAGGAGAAATCGAAAGACATTCGGCACACGCGGTGATCATTGCTTCCGGAGGATACGGAAACGTATATTTCCTTTCCACAAACGCTATGGGATCCAACGTAACAGCTGCTTGGAAAGTCCACAAACAAGGCGCTTTCTTTGCGAACCCGTGTTATGTGCAGATTCACCCGACCTGTATTCCGGTACACGGCACCAACCAGTCGAAATTGACGCTGATGTCCGAATCTTTGCGTAACTCCGGACGTATCTGGGTTCCTAAGAAAAAAGAAGATGCGGAAGCCATCCGAGCCGGTAAATTGAAACCGACACAAATTGCGGAAGAAGACAGAGATTACTATCTAGAGAGAAGATACCCTGCGTTTGGTAACTTAGTACCGCGTGACGTGGCATCCAGAGCCGCAAAAGAGCGTTGTGATGCCGGTTTCGGAATCGAAGCGAACGATACCAACGAAGGAGTTTACTTAGACTTCTCCTCGGAAATCATCTCCAAAGGAAAACAGGCAGCTTATGCTAAAGGAAACCACAACCCAACGCAGGAAGAAATTACTATTTTAGGGAAACAGTGGCTGGAAGAAAAATACGGTAACTTGTTTACCATGTACCAGAAAATTACCGACGAAAACCCATACGAAACGCCAATGAAAATTTATCCGGCGGTGCACTATACCATGGGTGGTGTTTGGGTAGATTATAATTTACAGACGAATATCCCCGGTTGTTTCGTTGCAGGAGAAGCGAACTTCTCCGATCACGGAGCAAACCGTTTAGGGGCTTCTGCGTTGATGCAAGGTTTGGCAGACGGATACTTCGTATTGCCTTACACTGTTTCGGATTATTTGGCCGACGAGATTCGTACCGGTAAAATTTCTACGGATTTACCGGAATTTGCCGAAGCGGAAAACCGCGTGAAAGAGCAAATCAACAAATTCTTAAACAACAACGGAACGAAATCCGTAGACCATTTCCACAAAAAACTAGGATTGATCATGTGGAACAAAGTGGGAATGGCCCGTAACGAGCAAGGCTTAAAAGAAGCGGTTGCCGAAATTGCCGCGTTGCGCGAAGAATTCCACAAAGACGTTTACGTTCCGGGAAGCGCTGACGAATTGAACCCTGAATTGGAAAAAGCACTACGCGTAGCTGATTTCATGGAATTGGGACAATTGATGGCGATGGATGCGTTACAGCGTAAAGAATCCTGCGGAGGTCACTTCCGTGAAGAGTATCAGGATGCGGAAGGCGAAACCCTTCGTGACGATGAAAACTTCAAATTTGTGGGTGCCTGGGAATACAAAGGCAGCGACATCAGTCAGGAAGTCCTTCACAAAGAAGAGTTGAAATACGAATACATCAAAATCGCAGCTAGAAATTATAAATAAGAATTAGGGATTAGTAAAAAGGGAGAAGTGATAAGGTGTTGCACTCGAATTACAGACACCGGATTACTAAACCTCAAAAAATAAAAAATTATGGCTTCTAAAAAGACTATCAATATAAACCTTAAAATTTGGCGTCAGAAAAACGCTAAAGAGAAAGGGAGTATGGAAACATACAAACTGGATAACGTTTCCACTGACAGCTCGTTCCTGGAAATGTTAGACCAATTGAACGAACAATTAGTAAACGAAAGAAAAGAGCCGGTTGCCTTCGACCACGACTGTCGTGAGGGAATCTGCGGAATGTGTTCGCTGTACATCAACGGACGTGCCCACGGACCGGACACCGGCATCACCACCTGTCAGTTGCACATGCGTATGTTCAACGACGGGGATACCATCTATGTGGAGCCGTGGAGAAGTAAAGCCTTCCCGGTAATCAAAGACTTGGTGGTAGACCGCAGCGCTTTCGACCGTATCCAACAGGCAGGAGGTTTCGTATCGGTAAACACTTCCGGAAGAACCATCGATGCTAATGCAACGCCAGTTCCAAAAACAGATGCAGACAAAGCGTTTGAAGCAGCAGCTTGTATCGGATGCGGGGCTTGTGTGGCGACTTGTAAAAACGGATCGGCTATGTTGTTCGTGGGAGCGAAAGTTTCTCAATACGCCTTGTTGCCGCAAGGACGTGTGGAAGCTACCGAGCGTGTACTGAACATGGTGCGTCAGATGGACGAAGAAGGATTCGGAAACTGTACCAACACCGGAGCATGTGAAATCGAATGTCCTAAAGGCATTTCATTGGAGAACATCGCCCGTATGAACCGTGAATACTTAAAAGCGAGTCTGAAATAAGCTTTTAATCGAATTTATAAAAAACGCATCCGGCAATGTTGGATGCGTTTTTTGTTTTTACTACTTTTAACAAAACGTTTCTTTATGCAAATTTCCATTATCCAGGCCCCACTCTTTTGGGAAAACCCTGAAGTGAACCGCAATTATTTCGCCGCCAAAATTCAAAACATCCCGGAGGAAACGCTCCTGGTGGTGCTTCCGGAAATGTTTACGTCCGGGTTTACCATGAATCCGCATGAAGTGGCCGAAGCCATGGATGGGCCAACGATTGCCTGGATGAAAGAAACTGCCCAAGCCCGGAATATGGCCATCATGGGAAGCATGGTTGTTCGGGAAAAAGAAAATTATTACAACCGGTTGTTGTTCGTTTTCCCAACCGGCGAAGTGGAATATTACGACAAGCGCCACCTGTTTTCGCTGGCTGGTGAGCATAAAGTGTACACCAAAGGCAACGAAAAGAAAATTATTAATTATTTAGGCTGGCGGATTTGTCCTTTTGTATGTTACGACTTGCGTTTTCCGGTCTTTTCCCGTTTTAATGACGATTATGACCTGCTGATCTACGTGGCCAATTGGCCGCAAGCGAGAATTCAGGCGTGGGATACCTTGCTCAAAGCCAGAGCGATTGAAAACATGACCTATGTGATAGGCGTTAACCGAATCGGGGACGATGAAAACGACAACAATTATCCTGGCCATTCCCAGATTATCGATTATCTCGGCAATTATATGGTGGAACCATCGGAAAAAGAGATGGTGTTTTCCGTTCGTCTGGATAAGGAACTCATGTTGGCCAACCGCAACAAATTCGGTTTTTTAGGCGATCGCGACGGTTTTACTTTGACAGAATAAAGGGCTGTTCTACATCCCAGTTGGCCCGGACATCGATTTCTTTCGGAAAGTAAATCACTTCTTCCGGCTGTCGTTTTTCCAGGAAGTTTCCGGAAGTCCACTCTTTGTTTTTGTCGTCGTCGTAGATGATTCTCAGCGTATATTGTCGGGGTTCAATGACGTCGAAATAAAGAACGGTTTCTTTTTCGGAATACTGCGATTCCATTACATTTTCTTTCGCATCCAGCAGTTCCACAAGAATCGGGAAACGGTCGACATTTTCCAGGGTAATCTTCAGGTTGCCAAAATCGGATAATTTTTTAGTGTTGAGAGTGTAGGAAAGAGTATCGTTTTCCTTATCGTAAAAATCTTTCAGCGCGCCGGGCAACAACAATACCTTGTATTTTTCGCTTTCTTCTTTTTTGAAATCGAAAACCAACTCCTGTTCAAATTCCTTGTACTTGGCCGTAAATGCTACTGCTGCGGAATCTTTTTTGGTTATCCTGATTTTTGAGGCGTCAATTTTTACCAAAGGCGTGGCGGCTTCAATCGTGAAATTTTCCCTAAAAGCAATGCTTCCGGACTGTTTTGCCTTCAAAGAAAGCGTGTCGGTTGTTTTCATTTCTTTTAACTTCGTCGTAAAAGTTTTGGAAAATTGTTCCCCGGCAACCTCAATTTGAAGGGAATCCGTTTTGATTTTCGGAATCCAGAGCTGTAGGGAATCGGCTTTTGGAAGTTTTGTTATGACAAAAGGAATTTCCGCATCCTTATTCCGGATTTTTAAGGCAACATTCTTGTGCGTTCCTTCATAACCCATTACCAACCTATTGGCACTGGCTTGAGACGGTCTCGAGGCTTTAAATGGGAGTTTTTCTTTAAAGAGATCCAATCGGAAAAGGGTATCGTTCGGAATCACAATCGGTTTGTTGTGAAAGGCAATTTTATCGGTTTTCGGATTGTATTTATAATCTTTGTTCTCGTCTTTTAAGGCGATGAGATAGTATTGGCCTTCTTTCAGATTTTCAAGCGCAAAAGTGGTAAGACTGTCCAGGCTGTTGGTTACATAACGCGGCTGTTCTTTGTAAATCGTGGAATCGTTAAAGGTTGCTGCTTCATACAGCTGGATGTTCACAAAGTTGTCTGTTTTTTTGGAAAGAGCGTCTTTAATTTTACCGCCAAGTTTCAGCGAGTCGATGTAGCTACCGGTGGAAAAAACGTATTTAAATTGTGAAAAAGGATTGCCCTCGTTGTTGTCGGTAATACTCTGTCCGAAATTAAAACTGTAGGTAGTGTTCGGCTGTAACGTATCGTTGATTTTAATCGAAATGAATTTGCTGGCACTTCCCATCGGAACAATATAAGGAGCGTTTTTCATCGGCGGCGAGATAATCAGTTGCTTGTTAAGATCTTTAATCTTGATGTATTCGTCAAACGTGATTTTGATGAAATCGCCTTTAAAATCCGTACTGAAATTTTTCGGACTGCTGTTAATCAGTACCGGAGGAATGGTATCCTTGGCGCCTCCTGTGATGGTACCTCTTTTGGCACAACCGGTTACCAGTAAAACAAGTGATACAAGCAGGAATGTAAACTTTGATTTCAGCATCTTGGAATTCATTTAACAGCACAAAATAACAATTATATTTACTGGAAATGAAATGTTTTCTATAAAATTATGAATGCGCATACGCAATGGTAACCACACTGATTTTGGCCCCGGGAATTTTCAGGAGCGCTTTTCCGCAGGCTTCCAAAGTGGCACCGGTGGTAATTACATCGTCTACCAACAGGAAATGTTTGCCGTGTTCGTTTTCCGAAAACCTAACGTCGAAAAGAGCTGTGCTCAGTTCGGAACGGCCGAAAATGTTCTTTTGGGTTTGTGTTTTCGAATAGCGTTTCCGTTCCAAAAGGGTTTCATTCATCGGAACATTCAAGCCCTGCGCTAATGAGGCTCCGAAAGTGGTTACCTGATTGTATCCGCGTTCCTGCAATTTCTTTGGATGCAAGGGAACCGGAATGATTTGGTCTACAGTTTTTAAAATCAGATCTTCTTTTGCAGAGGAAGCGTACAGGGTGCCGAAAAAATGACCGACATCTTGTGCTCCCTTGTATTTTAAATGGTGAATCAGTTGTTGCACGATGCCTTTTTTGTGGAAGTACACCACGGAAGAAGCATGCTCAACGGCTAGCTTTCCGTAAAACTTTTTAAACGTTTCGTTTTCAGGGTTCGCCAGATGATTGGTGAGCGGAAGTTCGTGTTGGCAGCGCAGACAAATAGTGGTTTCGTATGAAAAAAGTTGTGAAGCACATCCTTTGCAGGCTGTGGGGAAGAGGAGATTTAACAGATTTTTTAAAGCGTTCATCGATTTTTTTTGATTGTATGGGTTATAAAAAGTAGCTTCAAACATTATAATTTTTCAAATGCCTCTTAGACACTACATAAGCATTACTTCTACCAGCGTTGGATTTTTGTTAATCGGGATGCTGGTTGTTTCCTTTAAATTGTACATTACTTCGAAACAAAATGAGAGCCTTAAAGAGAAACTCTATCTTGAAAATACACTGCATCAAAATCAGATTTCTGAAATTTTAAGACGGTACGATTCGTTGGATAAAATTACGGAAAAGACACAAAAAAGCATCGATTCAGGTAAGAATTTTACTAAAAAAAAATTACAGATGGAAGCGGCTCCCAAACGTAATCCTGAAAAAGAAAGTAAACTTCAGGCTGTCAATCTTAATGTAAGAGGGGTTCGTAAAGTAGGGAGAGATGTTGTGGAAACCAATAATTCAAATAAAATCGATCAGTTGCGAATATGTTTTACCCTAGAGCAAAACAAACTCATAACACCAGGGAATAAAAGGATTCAGGTACAAATCCGCAATCCCAAAAACCGACTTCTGAATCTGGATAGCGATCAGAATCGTCTCGTTAAGGAGGTGTATTACAACTGTTTTGCCACCGATGCCTGTTTGTTTGTCGATTTGTATCAGCACGAAATTATTGCCGGAAACTACAGTATTAAGGTGCTTTGCAACGACGAAGTCATTGCCGCTACCAATTTCAGGGTCAATTAAAAAACTTCCAAAAAGATAGTTTTTCCACTATTTTTTCCCGCGCTATTTTTATACTTTTGCGTCACTATGGCAAAACAAGAAGACTTATTTAAGAATGTGGTTTCGCATGCAAAAGAATATGGATTCATATTCCAGTCCAGCGAAATTTATGATGGTTTGAGCGCAGTATACGATTATGCTCAAAACGGAGTGGAGTTAAAGAAAAACATCCGTGACTATTGGTGGAAATCCATGGTACAGATGCACGAAAACATTGTGGGAATTGACGCTGCAATTTTCATGCACCCGACCACCTGGAAAGCCTCCGGTCACGTAGATGCGTTTAACGATCCGCTGATTGACAACAAAGATTCTAAAAAAAGATACCGTGCCGATGTTTTAATTGAGGATTATGCCGAAAAATTAAACCAGAAAGCCCAAAAAGAAATCGAGAAAGCCAGAACCCGTTTTGGTGAAGCTTTTGACGAGGCACAATTCGTGTCGACCAACCCGAGAGTGGTGGAATACCTTTCCAAAAAGAACGAGATTCTGCAACGCATGGCGCGTGGTTTGGAGTCGGGTGATTTAGCCGATGTAAAAGCGCTGATCGAAGAACTGGAAATCGCCGATCCGGAAACCGGTTCCAAAAACTGGACGGAAGTACGCCAGTTCAATTTGATGTTCGGAACAAAATTAGGGGCATCTGCTGATTCTGCGATGGATCTGTATTTACGTCCGGAAACCGCTCAGGGGATTTTCGTAAACTTCCTGAATGTTCAGAAAACCGGGCGTATGAAAATTCCTTTCGGGATTGCGCAAACGGGGAAAGCGTTCCGCAACGAGATTGTGGCGCGTCAGTTTATCTTCCGCATGCGCGAGTTTGAACAGATGGAAATGCAGTTTTTCGTGAAGCCGGGCGAAGAAATGAAATATTATGAATATTGGAAAGAAACCCGTTTGAAATGGCATTTGTCCTTAGGGTTAGGAAAAGAGAATTACCGTTTCCACGACCATGAAAAATTAGCGCACTATGCCAATGCGGCGGCTGATATCGAATTCAACTTCCCGTTCGGGTTCAAAGAATTGGAAGGCATCCATTCCCGTACCGATTTCGATTTGAAAGCCCACGAAGAATTCTCCGGTAAAAAATTACAGTATTTCGATACCGAAGAAAATAAAAATTATGTACCGTACGTAGTGGAAACCTCCGTAGGGTTAGACCGTATGTTTTTGGCGGTTTTCTCCAAAGCCTTACAGGAAGAAACTTTGGAAGATGGCAGTACCAGAACGGTATTGCGTCTGCCAAGTGTGTTAGCACCAACCAAAGCAGCCGTTTTGCCATTGGTGAAAAAAGACGGTTTGCCGGAAGTAGCAAGACAAATCATTGAAGATCTGAAATGGGATTTCAACGTAGCCTACGACGAAAAAGATGCCGTGGGTCGCCGTTACAGAAGACAGGATGCCTTAGGAACACCTTTCTGTATTACAGTAGACCACCAAACTTTGGAAGACCAAACAGTAACGATTCGTCACAGAGATTCAATGCAGCAAGATCGCGTTAAAATCGAAGAATTACGTGGTATTATCAATAATGAGGTTTCCATGCGAAACTGGTTGATGAAGATGTAATTTTTTATAAAAGCAACAAAAAATCCCAAATTCAATATTGAGTTTGGGATTTTTTTATGATTTGGACTTTAAAATTTTACTCCGTTAACGCATTCCAGCCTCTCGCTTTCAGTTCGATTTTGGTGTTGGCTCTTGTTACCAGGTGCATGCCTTCACTTTCCTGTGTCATATGACCGATCACCGTAAAATTAGGATTGCCTTTTATCTTATCGTAATCGTCCATTTTGATGGTAAACAGCAATTCGTAATCTTCTCCGCCGTTGATGGCTACCGTGGTGCTGTCGATGTTGAATTCTTCACACACATTAATCAGTTGTGGGTCTAAAGGCAATTTGTCTTCGTAGAGATTACAGCCCACCTTCGATTGTTTGCACAAATGCATGATTTCCGAAGACAAACCGTCCGAAATGTCAATCATCGAAGTGGGTTTGATTTCCAGTTTCTCCAGAATTTCGCGGACATCCACACGCGCTTCCGGCTTTAGCTGGCGTTCAATAAGATACGTATAATTATCCAAGTCCGGCTGGTTGTTCGGATTGACCAAAAAAACTTGCTTTTCGCGCTCCAAAACCTGCAATCCCATGTAAGCCGCTCCGATATCGCCGGAAACCACCAATAAGTCTTTTTCTCCGGCTCCTTTGCGGTATACAATTTCGTTTTCATCCGATTCACCCAGAGCCGTAACGGAAATGAGCAGACCCTTCTGAGACGAAGTGGTATCACCGCCGATTACATCGACATTGTACACTTTTGCGGCTAAGGCAATTCCGGCATACAATTCTTCCAGTGCTTCCAGAGGAAAACGGTTGGAAACGGCAATGGAAACCGTAATCTGTGTGGGTTTCGCATTCATTGCACAAATGTCGGACACGTTTACCGATACGGCTTTATAACCCAAATGCTTCAGCGGCATGTACGCCAAATCGAAATGAATGCCTTCAATCAGTAAATCGGTGGAAACGACAACCTTTTTGTTCTTAAAATCCAAAACTGCGGCATCATCGCCAATTCCTTTTAGGGTAGACGGTTGTGCGATTTCGAATTGTTTCGTCAAATGGTCAATCAGGCCGAACTCGCCTAATTGCGCAATGCTGGTGCGTTGTTGGTTTTTATCTTCTATCATGATGCGATGCTAAATTAATGGGCAAAGGTACAAAGTTTCAAAAGAAAACCCGATTACAATCGCTATCGGGTTTGCTGTTATCGTTTCATGCTGAAATGTGCCTTAAACTCTTTCGGTTCTCCGTTTAACTTGTAAAAAACCTGAAACCAGTAATCGGTAGAGGGCAACATTTCGCCATTGTATCTTCCGTCCCATCCTTTTCCGGCAGGACTGATTTGTTTCAGCAGTTTGCCGTAACGGTCGAAGATATTGATATAAGCCTCCGGCTGATTCCGCAAGCTGGAAATGTTCCAGTAATCGTTACTGCCATCGCCGTTAGGAGTAAAGAAATTCGGATAACTTAAAACGTTTACGGTAAGCTCCGTTTTTCCGCAGTTGGCTTTGGTGTCATAAATAGAGATGGTGTATTCGCCGGCAGGCACATTTGTGAAGATATTGCTGCTTTGCAAAGGGCCGTCTTCCAGTTGGTACAGGTATTCACCATAACCGGCTTCAATGTTTACGGTAATATCAATCACGTCTTCAAAAGCGCCGGACAAAGTAGCATGGGCAACGGCTACGCTGGATCGCTCAACGGTAACCGTTGTGGAGTTGTAATTACAATCGGCTCCCGATTCGGGCGTAAGTTTGATGAAATCTACGGTATACGTCCCGGCTTCACTTGCCGTATAACTCACGCCGGTGCCCATTAAGGTTCCGTTTAAATACCATTCGGCACTAAACAGTGCAGGATCCAAACCGGTGTTGATGGTATATGTAGTCTGAGCCGCATTGGTAATCGGGTCGACACAGATGATACCACCGGTTAAAGCGATGTCGAGTAGCGGGTAAACCGTGAACGTAAAGGAAAGCTCATCGTAACAATTAGGATTGTTGGCGGCAGTCGCATAAACATAAACCGTGTAAGTTCCCGCCGTGCTGTAGGTGTAATTGGTCGGTGAAATCAATCCTATACCACCCGGTTCGGTATAATAGCCAATATTGTAAGTAACAGTAGGTAATGGCGGCAAGGTATAGCTTCCGCATTTTTCGATAGGGAAAGTCATAGCCGGTAAAACCGGAGTATCGGAAACCGTAATCGCAAAGGATTTTTCTTCGATACAGGTTATACCGAAACGCCCTGCATTCACTGCATATACATAAATCGTATCCGGTGTGTTGGCCGAAGTGAAGAGGGTGCCGTTTGGAACAGGATTTACACCATTCGGATCATAATAATAACCGATGCTGTAAGTATTGCTGGTTTCCGGCGGAACATGCGTTAAAACCGGTAAAACGTAACTGTCACATGCGGCTACATCCGGAAAATCGGGTAAATTAATGCCGTTGTAATACACCTTAAACGGTTTGTCAAATACGCACCCGGTTGCCGGATCTATATTGTACATGTAAAAAGTATTGTCGGTGTTGAAAATAGTGGCAGCACTTACTACCGTACCAGTTCCGTTAGGGCCGTTGGGTGCGGTGTAAACCGTTCCGTTAGCCGGAGTGGGGATGTTGTAAGGATGGCATTCAATTCGGTTGATCGGATCGTCTGTTACGGGATAAGGTGTGATGTCAATCGTAAAAGAACTTTCGTTAGCACAATCATTTGAATCCGGGCCGTTGTAAATCCAATACGTTCCGGGAGCTAAGTTAATCCCTGATAAATCGATTATGGAGCCGGCAGGCAGAGCAACTTGTCCAGGTGTTAACGGACCGCCTTGCAAAGTATAATAAGTCCCATTGGCTATGGCCGGTAAGATGAATTCCCCGCAATGCGTTCCGTTTGGAACAGTACTTACATCCGGCAAAGGAAAGATGGTAATCTCATAATGCAAATTCATGACTTCGGTACAATTCGGGAACGAAGTTGTAGGAGCGTGGTAGTAAATGGTTTGCGATGTCGTAATTGGGATAGCAGGATCAACCGGGTTACCGCCGCCATTCGGGGCATCAAAGTAGCCGCCTACGGTTAAAGGAGGCAGCGTAAAACTTCCGCATGCCTCCTGCGGAGTAAATAATCCGGTTTCAATAATATTAACCATAAAGGTATTCTCTGCGGTGCAGTACCAGGGATCACCGTAGTGGTCGGTAGAGATAATCTCATTGTATGCATGCATCTCTATGGTTTTTGTTATGACAAACCCCGGATCTACGAACACCTGTTCCGGCATACCGCTGTCTTCATTAATGTAGTAATAGGTTCCGTAGGTTAAAGGGGGCAAGGTGTAAGAATCGCAAACGGTTACATCCGCAGGATCGTCCACTAAAGGTACCGGATGAATGTTTATGGTGAATATTGCATCAATACAGGGAACACCGTCCATTTCCGCATAATAAAAAATATCTTGGGTAATAGTGGATTGGGTGTTGTTTGTGAAAACAGTGCCCGGTACAAGTAAAGCGCCTCCTCCCGAAGGGCCACCCAAAGCCGTGTAAAAAGCACCAATGTCATAAGGAGGAAAAGGAACGGTAAAGGTGCCGCAATGGTCGTATTGCGGTTCGTACTCTTCCACAAAATAAGCTTGAAACGATGTCTGGTTCGTGCAACCGTTGGCATCAGGACCTGAAAAAATATAATAAATTCCGGATTCGTCTATTGTATCCCCCGCATTGTATTGTGTTCCGGTGCCGCCTTGGCCGTCGTAATACGTTCCGTTGGCAATAACCGGCAAGACATAACTGCTGCATGCCACGACATTCGGCAAGGAACTGACGGGCGGCAACGGGTTAATGTTGAAGGTAACTCCGGTAATGTCAAAACAGTCGGGATTGGTTACATCCTGAACTAAGGCCCAGACACTGACGCTGTTCGTGCTGGCCGGAATGCTCAGAATATTGCTGATACTGTTGCTGCCCTGTTGAGCGTCCGACAGTAAACTGTAATAGGTAATGTTGTAATTGGCGGCCGGCTGTCCCAATAAAATACCATTGTTTAGCGCCGTAAGATCAAAATTCTGGCCAAAGTTACTGTCGCAAATGCTTGTGATGAAATCGGGTGCTGAATTTACAGGATCGGTTACAATCAAATCAAACGGGTAGACCGCATCACAAAACTGATTGGTTTGTGTGTTGAAAATTTTAATGTAAATCGTTTCGCTACCGGGACTGAGATAATTCGTTAAATTACTGGCAGGAATCGGCGTGTTGGAAACTACATCGGCCATAGAAGCATAGTAGAAAACGTCGTAAAGCGCATTGTCAATTCCCATAAACGTTTCATTGTTCACCGTTAGGTTATAGGAATATGTGGCACTCCCGGTATTACAGGTTCGCAGGCTGATTGGTGAGGATACCCATAAATCACTGAAAACTACGGTATCCGCAAGGACGCAACTGCCTTTGGTGATGTTTACCGTATAGGTTCCGGGTTGTGTTACGGTATACGTTGGTGTAGTGATTCCGGTTGGTCCTCCGTTCATGAGCCATTCATACGTGTAGGTGTTGTCTAAATTAGTGTTCAGGATATATTCATCGCCCGAACAGATAATCTGATCGTTTCCCAAACTGAAATTATTCTGAAAACTGCCTGCCGCAATAAAAACCGCAGAATCGATGTCCGCATCCCCGTAATCGGCAATCACCAATTTTAAGCGGTACGGATTGTTGGGTGTTACGGCTGAAGAAGCATTTAAAACCACGGTATGTCCTCTCATGTTTAAGGTGGAAGTTGCCGGATTGTTTACATTGTATACGGCAAAAAGAGTCGGGTTAGTCGAACCGCAAGTGTTGTTATAAGCCGAGTTTTTAATGTTTTTGACTGAAACAGGATTGGAAGTCCCGGGAATCACCGCCAGATTAGTCGTAATACCCGTTGTTAAATCGGTCAATTCGAAGGCGAAAATATCATTGGATAAACATTGGTACTGGCCGTATTCGTTGGAAGCAAACAAGAAGTCGAAGCTGAACGCGCTCGAAACCGGAACAAAGTCAAATTCTAAAAAAGCCAGGTCGAGTATCGGGGTTGAGGTACCGCTGCTGGTGTTGCTTAAGTTTTGAAGAAAGGCATCGGTACCGCCACCACCTGCCGTTCCGCTTAAGTTGTTACCAGTGTAGGAACCTTGAGTATCGGTGGCAATGCCGCTTCGCAGGATAACACCTTCCGCAATAGGAAAAGTCGAGCCGTTTTGATTGAAATAGGCCACCGATTGTGCCGATGAAATCGAAATATTTGAAACCTCCACACACGAATTTCCCAAAAGCAGGTTAACCAGATCAGCCGCGGTATGGCTGTTGTCGGTAACAGCAATGGTCTGAGACTGGCTTGCAAGACTTACAAAAAATAATATGAAGACTACTATTTTATTCATTAAAATTGTATAACAGAAGAATAAAGTTACAAAATATAAACAGAACTACCGTCGGTTAAATGGAATCCAACAAAAAACCCAACAACTCTCGTTATTGGGTGTAATCAGGCTATTTTGTTATAAATTAATCGTTCAGTTTCAGCACCGCCATAAACGCCGATTGCGGAATTTCCACGTTTCCTACCTGACGCATGCGTTTCTTTCCCTGTTTCTGTTTTTCCAGCAATTTACGCTTACGGGAAATATCCCCACCGTAACATTTTGCGGTAACGTCTTTGCGCAGGGCCTTAATGGTTTCACGGGCGATGATTTTCGCTCCGATCGCAGCCTGAATCGGGATTTCGAACTGTTGTCTCGGGATTAACTCGCGCAGTTTTTCACACATTTTTTTACCGATATGATACGCATTATCCTCGTGAATCAAGGCCGATAAGGCATCCACGTTCTGACCGTTTAACAGGACATCCAAACGCACCAGTTTCGAGGTCCGCATTCCAATCGGGTGGTAGTCAAACGAGGCATACCCTTTGGAAACGGTTTTCAGACGGTCGTAGAAGTCGAATACGATTTCGGCCAACGGCATGTCGAAATTCAGCTCCACACGCTCCGGCGTTAAATAGGTCTGGTTGGTAATCTGTCCGCGTTTCTCGATACACAAACTCATCACCTGTCCCACAAAATCGGATTTGGTAATGATGGTCGCCTTGATGTACGGTTCTTCCACGCGGTCTAATTTGGAAGGCTCCGGCAAATCGGACGGGTTGTTTACCACAAACGCCGTTTCCGGGTCTTTTTTGGTGTACGCCAGGTACGACACGTTCGGTACCGTAGTAATTACGGTCATGTTGAACTCGCGCTCCAAACGTTCCTGAATGATTTCCATGTGCAGCATGCCCAGGAATCCGCATCGGAAACCGAAACCTAAAGCCGCAGAACTCTCCGGAGCAAATACCAACGAGGCATCGTTCAGCTGCAATTTTTCCATCGAAGCGCGCAATTCCTCGTAATCTTCCGTATCCACCGGGTAAATTCCGGCAAAAACCATCGGTTTTACGTCCTCGAAACCTTTAATCATATTTTGGGTTGGGGTTTTCGCATCAGTAATGGTATCGCCCACTTTTACTTCTTTCGCTTCTTTGATACCCGAAATCAGATAACCTACGTCGCCGGTAGAAATAACATCTTTTGGCACCTGATTCAGTTTTAAGGTACCCACTTCATCGGCAAAATACTCTTTTCCGGTCGCCATGAACTTAATTTTCTGGCCTTTGCGGATTTCGCCGTTCAGCACGCGGAAAATAACCTCAATACCCCGGAACGGATTGTATACCGAGTCGAAAATCAACGCCTGAAGCGGTTCGTCTTTGTCGCCTTTCGGAGCCGGAATGCGTTCCACAATCGCTTCCAGAATCTTATCCACGCCAAAACCGGTTTTTCCCGAAGCGTGAATAATGTCTTCCAGTTTGCAGCCCAATAAATCCACGATATCGTCGCTTACCTCTTCCGGATTGGCGCTTGGCAAATCCACCTTGTTCAGTACCGGGATGATTTCCAGATTGTTTTCCAGAGCCAAGTACAGGTTGGAAATCGTCTGCGCCTGAATGCTCTGCGCCGCATCCACAATCAACAGTGCGCCTTCACAAGCCGCAATCGAACGGGAAACCTCATAGGAGAAATCAACGTGTCCGGGCGTGTCAATCAGATTCAGGATGTATTGTTCTCCTTTGTAGGTGTATTCCATCTGGATGGCGTGGCTCTTAATGGTAATCCCGCGCTCGCGTTCCAGATCCATATTGTCCAAAAGCTGCGCCTGAGCCTCGCGGGCGGTCACGGTTTTGGTTTCGTCCAGCAAACGGTCGGCCAGTGTACTTTTCCCGTGGTCAATGTGTGCAATAATGCAAAAGTTTCTTATTTTCTTCATCGTCGTTCTGTGTCTTTTTTGGGCGTTCCCGCAAGGGTCGGGCTTTCCGCTGTATCTTTTGCTCCGCTTGCGCTCCGCAAAAGGATGCCGCTGCAATCCCTAACGCAAACCACCTCTTTAAAGGTAGTGAATTAATCCGCAAATATAATCTAAAATCATCAGTTTCAAAGCCTCATAAACACAAACAAAGTGTTCTTTTTTCTTATCCCTTATCCCTTTTGGCTTAAAAAATTGTAATTTTGCCGCAAAATGCAGCAGGATGGTTAAGATTGGCAACATAGAACTCCCGGATTTCCCTTTGTTACTCGCGCCCATGGAAGACGTGAGCGATCCGCCGTTTCGTCGTTTGTGCAAGCAGCACGGCGCCGATCTGATGTACTCGGAATTCATTTCCAGTGAAGGCTTAATTCGCGATGCTATCAAAAGCCGCAAAAAACTCGATATTTTCGATTACGAGCGACCGGTAGGCATCCAGATTTTCGGAGGCGACGAGGAAGCAATGGAAATGTCTGCCAAAATCGTCGACACGGTACAACCCGATTTAGTGGACATCAACTTCGGTTGCCCGGTAAAAAAGGTTGTATGCAAAGGTGCCGGTGCCGGTGTATTGAAAGATGTCGATTTAATGGTGCGGTTAACCAAAGCGGTCATTAAAGGGACGAACCTTCCGGTCACGGTTAAAACCCGTTTGGGCTGGGACGAGAGTTCCATCAACATTGATGAGGTAGCCGAGCGTTTGCAGGATGTGGGTGTACAGGCTTTAACCATTCATGCACGCACCCGTGCCCAGATGTACAAAGGCCATTCCGACTGGTCGCACATCCAAAGAGTCAAAGAAAACCCAAGAATCACCATGCCGATTTTCGGTAACGGTGACATCGATTCCCCGGAAAAAGCGTTGGAATACAAAAATAAATACGGTCTGGACGGGATGATGATCGGTCGTGCCGCTATCGGGTATCCGTGGATTTTCGACGAAATCAAACACTACTTCAAAACCGGCGAATTACTGTCGCCACCCGATATGGAAGCCCGTATCCAGGCTGCCCAAAACCACCTGAATTGGTCGATGGAATGGAAAGGAGAACACGTGGGAATCGTGGAAATGCGCCGTCATTATACCAACTATTTCAAAGGGATTCACGGTTTTAAGGAATACAAACAGAAACTGGTAACCACCAACGAAGCGGAAAACTTGGCCAAGATTTTTGATGAGATCCGCGAGGTATATTCGGATTATCAGATAATTTAAGTGACGGAATAAGTTGGCCGCGAATGCACGAATTTCTATGTCCTGTTAGCCAATTTGCGGATTTTGGTTTTGTAGTAAGACAACACTATCAGGAGTCTCAAATTATTTTTTAGTTATAAAATTGATTTCCTTTTAAAGATTCAACCACGAATGATACTAATGCGTACTAATTTATTCGTGCATTCGCGGCTTTGTAATACATCAGCGTTATCGTAACAAAATTTTCATTTTTTTTTTGTTGCAAAGCGTAAAAATTTATTTAAGGGTTCGAAATGGTAAAAAAAACAGTATGTTTGCGAAAAAATTTACAGGTTAAGTAGCCGTAAATTTCTCAAAAACAACAACTATTGACTCCCAAATTAAAATCCATGAAAAAACTAATTACGCTGTTATGTGTCAGCCTTTCTGTTACCTGTATTTTTGCACAGGAGATTCCTCACAGTATTAAAAAGAGTGATGTTTTTAAAGATGAATACAAACGTTCTTCTATTGCTTTGGTAGAAGATGACGGAAACGACGGTGTTTTTATTGCGCGGAGTTATGCAGGCGGACTGTTTTCTTCCGGTGCCGGTTATTATTTTGAGCACTACGATGCCAACCTGAAATTGATCAAGGAGTACGAGTACGAAATGAGACGTTCGGAGGTGGAAAAATGGGGGACAATTTTAGGAATTGTTATGAACGGCAATCAGGTAAGTTTAATAGATTTTTTATACAACTCTAAAGAGAAAGCATTTGTTTGTTCGGCATTAACATCCAGTATAGACAATTTCAATTTTGAGAAAAAAGAACTTTTCAGAATTGCCAGTGACGATGTCATGAAATCGCAGTGGTTCGGAAGCAGTCAGTTTGATGGTGACAGTGGTGCAAATTTCATGCTTAACGAAGATAAAACTGCTTTCGCCATCACGGTAGACATTAAGAATAAGAATGCCGAAACGCACAGAATATACCTGTTTGACAATAAGTTGAATAAGAAAATTGACCACGAATTTAAGCGTGAGATCAAGGACCGGAAATTTGTATACGAAAACATTGATGTTTCCAAAGACGGAAACAATCTTTACCTTTTAGGAAAGGTATATGCTGATGAGAAAAAGAATAAAAAAGAAGGCGGAAAATATCAGTATGAACTAACAAGAATCAGTAATGAAGGTCAGGCTACACAGGTTTTTGATACCGATGAACATTTTTCGGGTTCTTTGAAAACAGTTGTTTTTCAAGACAAGCTAACCTGTGTCGGGTTTTATTCCGACCGAAAAGATTACCGATACAAAGGTATCAGTTATTTTGAATTGGATCCAATCTCTCTGGCTATCCGCAAATCAAAATACAATCCTTTTACCGAACAGTTCATGGTCGACAAATACGGAAAGAATAAAGACAAGGAATTGAAAAATTTATCCTTCAGAGGTATTTTGATTACCGAACAGAATGAAATCGTTTTCAACGCCGAAGAATATTATGTGACCACACATTATCATATGAACCCTAACGGTGGCGGCGGCACCTATACCTATGTTTATCATTATGACGACATCGTAAGTGCCAAAATCGCTAACGACGGAAATATTCTTTGGGCCCGAAATATTAATAAACGTCAGGCTACCGGAGGCGATAGTTCGTATATTTCTTATACTTCTACGGTTAAAGGAAATGACACCTACTTTTTTATCAATACCGGTGAAAAAGTAAAAAAACTGAGCAATGACAGAATTCAGTTTGGTCAGACCAGTACCAAACGATCAAATCTTAATGTAATCAGAATTACGCCAGACGGTAATTTCGATTTTCAGGAAATACTGGATGACAAAGACAACGAAGTGCCGTTTATGGTTTCCGACGGAGCCATTTCTAAAAATTCGGTGTATTTCATCGGCCGAAAAGGAAAGAAAAAGCAGTTGTTGAAAGTAACATTATAAAAAGCAAAAGCCAGAATTATTTTCTGGCTTTTTTATGCTTGTATTTTTCATTTTTTTTGAGGAAGGAAATCTTCGTTATTTGGATTGCCAGATTGGATAAGTGACAGAACAAGTTGGTCACGAATCACGCTAATTCATGCAGATTAATTAGTGGAAATTCGTGTAATTCGCAGCAAAAATTCAATTAAACCTGTACCTTTTTCCATTTCCCTCGACGGTACAAAACAATACTCGCCAGCGTAATTGCCGTTTCCGCAACCGGAACCGCCATAAAAACGCCGGTCGGACCCATTTTCAGGTATTTCGCCAACAAATACGCCAGCGGAATCTGAAACAGCCAGAACCCGAAAAAATTCACTTTGGTAGGTGTCCAGGTATCGCCCGCGCCATTGAAAGTATTGATTAACACCATGCCGATGCCGTAGAAAATATAGCCGAGACTCATGGTTTGCAATGCTTCCACAGCTATATGCTGTACGTTGAGGTCATTGGTAAAGAAAGAAATGATGAGATTTCCGAAAATCAGGCAGAAAATCATGATAACGGCCATAAAAATAACGTTGTATTTTGCCGTCGTATACACCGATTTTTCAGCGCGCTCCACTTGTTTGGCGCCCAAATTCTGACCGACCAAAGTGGCCGCGGCATTGCTCAATCCCCAGGCCGGAAGGATGAAAAACATCATAATCCGCAAAGCCGTCTGATAGCCTGCCGAACCCTGATCGCCTCCGGTGGTGGCCACCAATTGCGCCAGGAAAATCCAGCTGCAGGATGCAATTACGAATTGCAAAACACCTGGCGCGGCAATTTTAACGATATGTTTGATTTGTTCCCAATCCGGTTGAAAATGCGCCCAAACGATTTTTAAAATGCCTTTCCCGTTAAACAAATGGTACAGCTGGTATAAAACGCCGATACTGCGTCCGGTAGTGGTGGCAAGGGCTGCTCCCACCAAACCAAAAGCCGGAATTGGCCCTAAGCCATTAATGAAAATCGGACACAAAATAATGTTGCATAAATTGGCCAGCCACAAACTGCGCATCGCAATTGCGGCATTTCCGGCACCCCGAAAAATTCCGTTAATGAGGAACAGCAACATGATGCACAAACTGCCGCCCATCATGATGCGGGTGAAGTTCACACCGTAATTGGCGGCTTCTTGTGAGGCGCCCATCAGCAATAAAATTTCCTTTGCATAGATAAAACCAAGGATGCTGATTACCGTGTTCACCGCAAAGGCAATGAGAATCGCCTGCATGCCTGATTTGGCCGCGGCTTCCGGATTTTTTTCACCAATTCTGCGCGCTACGACGGCAGTGGCCGCCATACTGATGCCGATGGCGAGCGAGTAAATAATCGTCAAAACGGATTCGGTCAGCCCCACGGTCTGAATGGCGAAACTGCTGTGTTCCAGATGGCCGACAAAGTACAAATCGACTAAGGCAAACACGGATTCCATCATCATCTCCAAAACCATCGGGATGGCTAAGAGAATAACGGCTTTTTTGATGCTTCCGTTGGTATAATCAAAGGATTCATCGCCTTTAACCGCGGTTTTAAGGGTTGAAAAAATTTTTGAGAATTTATGTTTTGAAGAAGTTGCTTCTGTCATGATAAATAGGATAATAAATGAATACTGCCGGAAAAGGAGGTCCGGTTAAAAAGTGAACTGTCCTATAATACCGTCCCGATATTTTTAGGACGCGACAAAAACAATCATGGGCGTTCCGTTATTTGATAAGCAAAGATATAAAAAACAGGAAACCGAAAATCAGTCGAGTAAATTTTTGCTCACACGGCTGGACGCCATCCACGAAGCCAGAAAGCCAAGTAAAACAATGGTTCCCATGACAATTACGACATTAAGCATTTTAAACTCTATTGGATAGGCCATGCTGGGCGTAATCATGATGAGGGCAAATTGCTGTTGTGCAATCACAAAGGCAATCCCCAAAACCAATCCGATCAGTCCGCCAAAAAAAGTCAGCAAACTGCCCTGCATCAAAAAAATGGTTCGCAGATGACGTATTTCGGCTCCTAAATTAAAAAGGGTTTTCAGGTTGGCTTTTTTGTCCAGAATCATCATAATTAAAGCGCCCACCAGATTGAACAAAGCGATGATGATGACCAAGGTGAAAATCAGATAAATGGCAATGTTTTCGGTATTCAGCATTTTGTGCAGGCTGTCGTTCAGTTGCGCTCTGGTTTTTACCGTGACGTTGTTTTTAAAAAGGGTTTTGATTTCCGTCACCACCTCATTTTCAGACGCTCCGGGTTTCAGTTTTACCTCAAGCCCCGAAACCTGATTGGGCTGGTAGTGCAGCAATTCCTGCACTAAGGACAGATCGGCAAACACGTATTTTTTGTCTAATTCGTCGTTTATCGCATAAATTCCCATCGGCGTGAGATAGGATTCGTTAAACGCTTCCTCCGGGTTTTCAATCGGGCCTTTTCCGGGTTTCGGCACAAAAACTTCCAAAGCATTGTTGAAATCAAACAGCCCCATCGAGAGACTGTGGGCGATGCCATAGCCTACCACCACTTGTGAGGTGCCCGGTTTGAGCCATTCCCCGGCATAAATTTTCTTCTCAAAAGGGTTTACTTTCCGGAAATTAGAATCTACGCCTTTTAAAAAAGCTACCTCTTGTTTTTCGCTGAAGGAAAAAAGCACCCGTTCTTCAATCGTCTTGCTGTACAGGGCAATGTTTTTTGAAGTGGCAAGCTGCTGTTCTTGTTCCTTGGAAATCAAAAACGATTTGCCTTCCGTCGGGAAAACTTTTAAATCCGGATCGGTATCGTTGGCAAAGGAAAGGCTGAAGGTCCGCAAACCGCTAAACACGGAAAGGACTACAAAAAGCGCCATCGCACTCACGACAATGCCAATAGTGGCAATGCCCGTAATGATGTTAATGGCAGTACTCTTACTGAAACTAACGGTGTAGCGTCGCGCTATGTAGAACGGGAAATTCAAGGGTTAGGATTTCTTTCTTTTCGCTAATAAATCGCGGTTTTCAATCGGATTTTCTTCGCCTTTTAAAGCGTTGTCAATCTGTTCGATGTAATCCAGCGAATCGTCAATATAGAAAATCAGATTCGGAACACGGCGCAACTGCTGTTTCACGCGCTGGGCCAAATCGTGTTTGATAAGCGGCGTGTTGGTGCGGATGGCTTCCAAAAGTTCCGGGCCTTTGTCTGCCGGAAAGATGCTCAAATATACTTTGGCGATGGATAAATCACTCGTTACATTCACTTTCGAAACGGAAATAATCAGGTTGGCAATCCCGTTTTTACGCACTTCCCCCTGTAAAATATCCACCAAATCCTGCTGTAAAAGCGTTCCTATTTTTTTTTGTCTGTTTGTCTCCATGGTGCAAAAATACGATTTTTAACTGAATTTTCAGGAGCGAATCGTTTGGGCTGTTTTGGAAACCGTGTTCCTGCTGTCCGCTGTATCTCTCCGCTGCGCTGCGAGGATGCCGCTCCCATCAGGGCTGAGTAAAAATCCGTTTTAATTTTTGTCGACTTTGTGAAAACTTTGCGAACTTTGTGGTTCAATAAAAAAATATGAGAAAAATAGAACATATCGGTATTGCAGTAAAAGATCTGAAAACCTCCAACCTGTTATTTGAAAAATTATTCGGAGCGCCGGCCTATAAAGAGGAAGAAGTGGAAAGTGAAGGCGTGAAAACGTCATTCTTTATGAACGGCCCCAATAAAATAGAATTGCTGGAAGCGACCCATCCGGACAGTCCGATTGCCAAATTCATCGAAAAAAAAGGGGAGGGCATTCATCACATTGCTTTCGATGTGGAGGATATTGTTGCTGAAATCGAACGGTTAAAAAACGAAGGCTTTACGGTTTTAAACGAAACCCCGAAAAAAGGAGCCGACAATAAACTGGTGGCTTTTCTGCATCCGAAGGGCACTAATGGCGTGTTAGTAGAACTTTGTCAAGAAATCACAAATTAATTTTTGCGTAAACGAAAAATAGTGTTAATATTGCACCCTCGAATAAAGCATTTGCTTTGTTTGAAAAAGATCATAGTGGAATACTGTGAGCGCCGGTCCTATAGCTCAGTTGGTTAGAGCACCTGACTCATAATCAGGTGGTCCCTGGTTCGAGCCCAGGTGGGACCACGGTTTTAAGTTCTTATAATGCTGGTTTGGACTTCTTGATATTTAGAAGAATTTCAAATTAAGAAAAAATTAAGATTTTTTTTTGAATTTTATTGTTTTATAAAAAAATCTTTCTATTTTCGTGTGTGGTCGAATTTTAGAAAAACGACTAATAAAAATAAGGTTCATTCGGCCTACTTTAAAATAATAGTTAAATCTGTATAAAGATTTAGAGTAGAGTTTTGCCGGAAGATAAATATTTATAATTTTGGAATCATGAAAAGTGCCCCGTATAAGAAAATATTATTTGCAGCGGTTTTGTTAAACAGTGTTATGGTGTTTGCCCAAACAGAAGAACCACCAACACCGCCGCCGCCAACACCGCCACCAGGTCTTCCTGTTGATGCCGGGGTGCTGCTACTATTGGTAGGAGCCATAGGGTTAGGATTTTATTATTTTAGAAATATGAATACAAAAAAAGCTTCAAAGTAATTTGAAGCTTTTTTATTTCAGTTAGTTTCGTAATCCGTGCAATCGGGCAACGTATTTTCCCACTACATCAAATTCGAGATTTATTTTGGTACCCACTTTGAAGTTTTTAAAATTGGTATGCTCCAGGGTATAAGGGATAATCGCCACACTGAATTCGTTTTCTTTGGAATTCACGACCGTTAAACTCACCCCGTTAACTGTGATGGAACCTTTTTCAATGGTAATGTTGTTTTGGGTTTTGTCGTATTCGAAGGTGAAATAAATACTTCCGTTGGCGTCTTCAATTTTTTTGCAAATCCCGGTTTGATCCACATGACCCTGTACGATATGGCCGTCTAACCGGTCGCCTAATTTCATGGCGCGTTCTAAATTTACGACATCGCCCACCTTCCATTCGCCCAAATTGGTTTTTTCAATCGTCTCTTTGATGGCGGTAACGGTATATTGGTCATCCCTAATGGCCACAACAGTCAGGCAGATGCCGTTATGAGAAACGCTCTGGTCGATTTTCAGTTCCGGAGTAATCGATGCGCTAAGCGTAACGTGAAGGTTTTCGTTGTCTTTTCGAATCTCCCGGATGGTTCCGAGGGTTTCGATAATTCCTGTAAACATAACTAGATTTATTTTGCTAAATTTGCACATCAAAAGTAGCAATAAATAACGAATCGGCATGGTTAAAAAAGCAGAGAATATAATTGTTGGAATTTCCGTCGGAGATTTAAACGGTATCGGGGCAGAGGTAATTCTGAAAACCTTTGAAGATACCCACATGCTCGAATTGTGTACGCCGGTTATTTTTGCTAACGTAAAAATCCTGTCGTTTATCAAGAAGAATCTGAATCTGGAATCGAATGTGCACGGCATTGACAAACTGGAGCAGTTAATTCACGGGAAAATCAACGTGCTGAATGTTTGGCGTGAAGGAGTGAATATAGAATTCGGGGTGAACGATGAAAATGTCGGCAAGTATGCTATCAAGTCGTTTGTGGCGGCTACAAAGGCGCTAAAAGAAGGCTTGGTGGATGTTTTGGTGACGGCACCTATTAATAAGTACAATATCCAATCCGAAGAATTTCATTTTCCGGGCCATACCGATTATTTAAATCAGGAACTGGAAGGCGATGCACTAATGCTGATGGTGCAGGACAATTTGCGGGTAGGGCTTTTAACCGATCATGTGCCGGTAAACGAAGTGTCCCAGCATTTGACGGAAGCGTTAATCCGTACCAAAATCAAGACAATCGCCAAAACACTAACGCAGGATTTCTCCATTTCCAAGCCGAAGATTGCGGTTTTAGGATTAAATCCGCATTGCGGCGATCATGGGGTAATCGGAAAAGAAGATGACGAAATCATCAAGCCGGCTTTAAAAAAACTGTTTGAAGAAGGTGTGTTGGTTTTCGGACCGTTTTCGGCAGACAGTTTCTTCGGCAGCGGGCAATATGAAAAATACGATGCGGTCATTGCGGCCTATCACGACCAGGGGTTGATTCCGTTTAAAACGTTGTCATTTGGGAAAGGCGTGAATTACACGGCCGGTTTGGATAAAATCCGAACCTCACCCGACCACGGAACGGCGTATGAAATTGCCGGAAAAGGCGAAGCGGATTTTAATTCGTTTAAGGAAGCGGTTTATTTGGCTATTGACGTGTTCAACAACCGAAACGAGCATAACGAACTGATTAAAAATCCCTTAAAAACGAAGCAAAAACAGTTATAAACAAAAAAATGTTCACAACTCGTTTGAATTTACAATAATTTTATATCTTTGCACGCTCAAAACTGTTGTTATGAATATTGAGAAAGATTTTTTAATTCCGTTTGTCGGGTTAAAACAAGGAAAGCACCAGTTTGATTATCAGATTGATAAAAAGTTCTTTGAAGCGTACAACTTCGACGAATACAATGCTGTAGACGTTAAAGTTGATTTGGTTTTAGATAAAAAAAGCACTCTGCTGGAGCTCGCTTTTAAGCACAAAGGGACTGTTAATGTACCTTGTGATTTAACTGGAGAAGAGTTTGATTTGCCTATTAAAGGGAAGTTGAATTTAATCGTAAAATTTGGCGATACGTTTAATGATGAAAATGAAGAAATTCTGGTGATTCCTCATAACGAGTATCAAATTAATGTGGCCCAGTATATTTATGAAATGATTGTCTTGTCGGTTCCGTCCAAAAGGGTACACCCCGGAGTTAAAGACGGCACCTTACAGACGGATGCAATCGAAAAACTGAATCAATTGGCGCCCAAAGAAAAAGTGGAAGAAAAAGAAGAAGAAAATACAGATCCCCGATGGGATAAATTAAAACAACTATTAACGGATAAATAATATAGTAAGATGGCACATCCTAAGAGAAAAACCTCGAAAACAAGAAGAGACAAGAGAAGAACGCATTATAAGGCAACAACTCCTCAAATTGCAACATGTCCTGTAACCGGAGAGGCACATTTATACCACAGAGCGTACTGGCATGAAGGGAAAATGTACTACAGAGGTCAAGTTGTTATTGACAAACAAGTAGCGGAAGCTTAATCCGAAAAATTATAGAGAAAACTCTCACTGTGTGGGAGTTTTTTTTGTTAAAACCCAATCGAAGTAAATAAGTAGGAATAAAAGAATATGGGTTTGGGAATTTTTTTGTAATTTCCACCACTTTTTGAAAT
The DNA here is from genome assembly GCF_000430025.1 of Flavobacterium suncheonense GH29-5 = DSM 17707. Classification (GTDB taxonomy): domain Bacteria; phylum Bacteroidota; class Bacteroidia; order Flavobacteriales; family Flavobacteriaceae; genus Flavobacterium; species Flavobacterium suncheonense. Next base: position 196,260 of record NZ_AUCZ01000007.1, on the reverse strand, counting down.
CTTTTTTCGGAAAGAAAAATACAACTTTTATGAATAAAATAACAGCCGCTATTACCGCCGTAGGTGCCTATGTTCCGGATTTTGTGTTGTCCAACGCCGTTCTGGAAACCATGGTGGATACCAATGACGAATGGATTACCACGCGTACCGGGATAAAAGAAAGAAGAATGCTGAAAGAAGAAGGACAGGGAACTTCTTTCATGGCGATAAGAGCCGCACAAAACCTTTTCGAAAAATCAGGAGTTGATCCTAAAGACATCGATTTGGTGCTGATGGCTACTGCAACCCCAGACATGCCGGTTGCTTCTACAGGCGTATATGTCGCCACGCAAATCGGTGCCGTGAATGCTTTTGCTTATGATCTTCACGCAGCCTGTTCCAGTTTCCTTTACGGAATTTCCACCGCATCGGCTTATATCGAATCCGGCCGTTACAAAAAAGTACTTTTAATCGGGGCCGATAAAATGTCTTCCATTATTGATTATACCGACAGAGCAACCTGTATCATCTTCGGAGATGGTGCCGGAGCCGTGTTGTTTGAGCCGAATACGGAAGGCTTAGGGTTTCAGGACGAGTATTTGCGAAGCGACGGAATCGGAAGAGAGTTTTTGAAAATTGAAGCCGGCGGTTCTATTTTACCCGCTTCGGAAGAAACCGTGAAAAACAAGCAACACTACGTGTTCCAGGACGGAAAAACAGTCTTTAAATATGCCGTTTCCGGAATGGCAGACGTAAGTGAGAAAATCATGGAGCGCAACAACCTGTCAAAAGACGACATAAACTGGCTGGTTGCCCATCAGGCGAACAAGCGCATCATTGATGCCACAGCACAGCGCATGGGGCTTGACGAAGAGAAAGTTTTGGTGAACATTCACCGTTACGGCAATACGACTTCGGCAACATTGCCTTTGCTGTTAAGTGATTTCGAGACACAGTTAAAAAAAGGAGACAATATCATATTTGCAGCCTTTGGTGGCGGTTTCACATGGGGAGCCATATACCTGAAATGGGCGTACAACAAACAATAAACAACCAAAACCAAATTTAGAATAGTATGGATATCAGAGAAATTCAAAACCTAATCAAATTTGTAGCAAAATCTGGTGCTACAGAAGTAAAATTAGAAATGGATGATTTCAAAATCACCATCAAAACCACCGCTGAAGGAGCAACAGAAACTACCTATGTTCAGCAGGTTCCAATGCAGGCGATGCCTCAAATGGCAGCTCCGGTTGCAGTAGCTCCGGTTGCTTCGGCTCCAGCGGCTCCGGCAGCACCAGCAGAAGACGACAATTCCAAATACATCACAATCAAATCACCAATGATCGGAACCTTCTACAGAAAACCGGCTCCAGACAAACCAATGTTCGTGGAAGTGGGAAGCACAGTAGGAAAAGGCGATGTCGTTTGTGTGATCGAAGCGATGAAATTATTCAACGAAATCGAGTCTGAAATTTCCGGAAAAATCGTTAAAGTTTTAGTGGACGATGCTTCTCCGGTAGAATTCGATCAACCGTTATTTTTAGTAGATCCATCATAAATAAGTTAGAAGTTAGAAGTTAGAAGTTAGAAATTAGTTTGGTTCTGAAAAACTCAGAATTCTAAATTCTAAATTCTAAATTCAGTATTGTCTAATTATCTAATTGAAACAAGATGTTTAAAAAAATATTAATTGCCAACAGGGGCGAAATTGCACTTCGTGTCATCCGTACCTGCAGAGAAATGGGAATCAAAACCGTTGCGGTGTATTCCACGGCCGATGCGGAAAGCTTACACGTTAAGTTTGCCGACGAAGCGGTTTGTATCGGACCCGCGCCGAGTAACCTTTCTTATTTAAAGATGTCCAACATTATCGCTGCAGCGGAAATCACCAATGCCGACGCGATTCACCCGGGTTACGGATTTTTATCCGAAAACGCGAAATTCTCCAAAATCTGTCAGGAGCACAACATTAAATTTATTGGCGCTTCCCCTGAAATGATCGAGAAGATGGGAGATAAAGCTACGGCTAAAGCTACCATGAAAGCTGCGGGTGTACCTTGTGTACCGGGCTCGGAAGGAATTCTTGAAAATTTGGAAGAAGCCAAAAAAGTAGCCAAAGAAATCGGCTATCCGGTAATGATGAAAGCTACGGCCGGAGGTGGAGGTAAAGGTATGCGTGCCATCTGGAAAGAAGACGAGCTTGAGAAAGCTTGGGAAGGTGCCAGAATGGAAGCGGCTGCTGCTTTCGGAAATGACGGAATGTACATGGAAAAACTAATTGAAGAGCCTCGTCACATCGAGATTCAGGTGGTTGGTGATTCTTACGGGAAAGCCTGTCACCTTTCCGAGAGAGACTGTTCGGTGCAACGTCGTCACCAGAAATTAACGGAAGAAACGCCATCGCCTTTCATGACGGATGAATTGCGTGAGAAAATGGGTGAAGCTGCTGTAAAAGCGGCCGAATTCATCAAATACGAAGGAGCAGGAACCGTTGAGTTCTTGGTGGACAAACACCGCAACTTCTACTTCATGGAAATGAACACCCGTATTCAGGTAGAACACCCCATCACCGAGCAGGTAATCGATTACGATTTGATCCGCGAGCAGATTTTAGTAGCTGCCGGGGTGCCGATTTCCGGTAAAAACTACCTGCCGCAGTTGCACTCGATCGAATGCCGTATCAACGCGGAAGATCCGTACAACGATTTCCGTCCGTCACCAGGTAAAATTACGGTTTTGCATGCGCCGGGAGGTCACGGGGTTCGTCTGGATACCCACGTTTACGCTGGCTACACGATTCCGCCAAACTACGATTCAATGATTGCCAAGTTGATTACCACCGCGCAAACCCGTGAAGAGGCGATTTCCAAAATGAAACGCGCTTTGGACGAGTTCTACATCGAGGGAATTAAAACGACCATCCCTTTCCACAGACAGTTGATGGACCATCCGGATTACGTGGCCGGAAATTACACGACCAAGTTTATGGAAACCTTTGAAATGAAAGAATAAGTTTTCTATATAAAAACCCTAACCGAAACAGTTAGGGTTTTTCTTTATAAGATGAGTTTTGGAAAAATATTAAGTAGTATAAAAAAAGAATCCCGAAAACTTAAATTTTTCGGGATTCTTTTTGATTGATCATTAGCTTGCTTTATTATAAACTTAATTTTTTAGCAATGGCAGCCGGAATCGCTTTCTTGTGCAACATAATTGCTGTTGCTTTGTATTTTGCGAATTCTTTGCTCATGTACAAATACCCTTTGTAGTCGTTGGTGGTTCCCCAAGAGTTTTTCACGATATAGTATTCCTTACCGTTTTGGTCTTTGGAAATTCCTACGATGTGCATACCGTGGTCGTCTGTCGTAGTGTAGTTGTCAAACGCTTTCTGACGCATTTCTTCCGTTACGGTCGCTTCTTTTTTAGGTCCGTTGAACATATCTGCTTTTTCTTCTGCGGTCATGTCTTCAAATTTCTTTTCCGGAACAAAAGCCACTCCGTTTTTCCAGGAGAAGGATTTTTCACTCACGTCACCTGCCCACGCTACAGTATAACCGTTTTTCAAGGCGTTGTCAATGATTTCGGTTAATTCGTTCATGCGCACGTTGTACACCTGATCGTACGACCAGTTATCCGGTACCATCAACGTAAATTTGGTGTAATACGGATATTCCTGTAACGAAGAGATTTCCACATAATCATCAGCATTGATGCCAACCACTTCTTTAGCAAAAGTTTCAGGGGTATACGTTTTTCCGTTATACTGGAAGGATTTTGGCGCCTGTCCTAAATATGAATCGATTACTGCGGTATAGGCTTTCTCCCAGTTAGGTGTCAATTCACCGTTCGGATTGCTTACTACGGCTTTCAGTACGCCTTCGATCAAAGCAGCCATTTCCGCAAATTTATTTTTATCGGTACCATAGTTCAGACCGGTATACACCGATTGCGGGACCGCTCCGTATTTTTTGTACATGTTGATGACATCGTGGAAAGCTCCTCCGTCACCTAACGCCACCGAACCGTGCATTTTTACATAGTTTCTTCCTTTTTCGATGTAGGCGTTACGGGCAGAATAAATCTGAGACAATTCCACCGGTTTTTTTCCCATGCGAATCATTTCCGACTCTAAGAAAGAGTTTGCGGAATAACTCCAACAAGTTCCGGAAGAACCCTGATTTTTAACCGGGGTGTTTTCAATATTGATAACTTCCGTAAATTTAAAGGACTCTTTACTTTTTTCACTCGCATTGATTTTTAACGAGTTTACTAAGTTGTCTTGCGCAAATCCGGAAGCTGCACTCACAATCAACGACGATGCTACAAGAAAAGGTTTAATAGGTAATGATAACATAGATTTATTTTTTGGTTTATCAGATATGTTTGGTAAAAGTATAAAATGTTACAATGCAATAATGATTTTAACAACATTTTAGGTTTTTGGCGTATAAAAAAATCCCAATGTAAGCATCAGGATTTCAATTAGTTATAGGGTTTCGTTCAGCCATTTGAAAAACTCACGCTGCCAAACCAGAGCATTTTGCGGTTTTAGCACCCAGTGGTTTTCTTCCGGGAACAACACAAAACGGCTCTTAATGCCTTTTAACTGTGCCGCCTGAAAAGCTTCCTGTCCCTGTCCGATTGGCACGCGGTAATCTTTTCCGCCCTGAATAATCAGAATAGGGGTGTTCCAGTTGTTTACCTTGTTGATAGGGTTGAACTGCGAATACGCTTTCTGCGCATCGGCATTGTCTTTTTCCCAATATGCGCCGCCGTGATCGAAGTTGTTAAAGAAAACTTCTTCGGTAGTGCCGTACATACTTTGCAGGTTGAAAACTCCGCAGTGGGAAATGAATGTCTTGAAACGGTTGTTGTGAATACCCGCCAAATAGAAAACGGAATATCCGCCATAGCTCGCTCCCACAGCGCCTAAGCGGGTTTTGTCCACATACGGTTCTTTTGCCACGTCATCAATGGCGGATAAATAATCGTCCATTACTTGTCCACCCCAGTCTTTGCTGATGTCTTCGTTCCATTTTACGCCATGACCCGGCATCCCGCGACGGTTGGGTGCGACTACGATATAGCCTTGAGCCGCCATCGTCTGAAAATTCCAACGGAAGGAATAATATTGTGTTAATGCCGATTGCGGTCCGCCCTGACAATACAATAAGGTTGGGTATTTTTTGGTTTTGTCGAAATTCGGAGGTAAAATTACCCAAACCAGCATTTTTTTACCGTCGGTTGTGGTTACGTAGCGTCTTTCGGTTTTGCTTAACGCCAATTTGCTGTACACTTCTGTATTCACATTGGTAAGCTGCTTCCACGCTTTCTTTTTGAATTCATACGAATAGATTTCCGAAGCGTGGTTCATGTCGTTCCGCATTAGGATTACTTTTCCTTCGGTGAAACCTACTATTTCCGTCACATCAAAATCGCCATTGGTAATTTGTCTAACGGTAACGGCAATTTTGGTCAAGCCCGGGAAGTTTACTTCGAACAGTTGTTTCGTGCCGTCCACGGCTGCGAGGAAATAGACTTTTTTGCCGTCTTCGCTCCATTTGAAACTGTCCACAGTACCGTCCCAATTTGCTGTCAGGTTCATGTCCATTCCTTTGAAGCGTACGATGATGTCGTTTTTATCGGCTTCATACCCGTCGCGTTTCATCTGCAACCAGCTTAGGTTTCCGGTTGGGGAATACAACGGGTGCGTGTCGTATCCTAAATTTTGCTCCGTAAGGTTTTTGGTAACCTTGGTTTCTAAATTGTATTCGTATAAATCGGTATTGGTGCTGATGGCGTATTCGGTACCGGCTTTCTTTTTACAAACGTAAATAATGCTTTTGCTGTCCGGACTCCAGATGTAATCTTCATCACCACCGAAGGGTTTTTGTGGCGAATCATAACTTTCTCCTTTCATGATGTCTACCGGAATGGATTTGTCGTTTCCGTTCGCCTCGGCATAAAAAACGTGGTTGAACGTTCCGTCTCTCCAGGTGTCCCAATGGCGGTAGTCCAATCCGTTGTATACCTGTGCATCGGCTTTTTTAAGTTCCGGATAGAGGTCTTTTCCCAGGATTTTTTCCACTTTTACTTCTTTGTGGGAAAGTAAAAATCGAGCATCCGGAGATAGGTTTTTATCGGTTGCCAAATCTTTGGTATCGGCTACTTCAACAGCAGCACCGCCATTAACCGGAATGGTGTAAAATTTGGCGTTTGATTTATTTTCTTCCAAGGAAGGTGTCGACACTTTGTACACAATGTTTTTTTTGTCTTTGGAAATTCCGATTGGAGTCACACGGCCCAATTTCCATAACAGTTCAGGGGTCATGACCTCCTGAGCAGCAGTTGATAGTCCCATCATTCCCAGTGTTAGAATCAGTAATTTTTTCATTTAATTGTAATTGATGTTAAACGAATGGCTAAAGTAAGCAATTATTGACAGGCGAACAATATTAAATCTTCCAAGGCTTGAAAAACTAGCAGCTTAGTGTTTCATTTTCATTTTAACCGTTTTTGGGCGGGTTAATTGAAAAAATATGCCTATTTTCACGGACTAAAATTCAAGTAGAAGTGAAAAACAATAACAATAAACTCTTTATAGCGATTATTGTCGCACTGATTCTGGGAGTAATTTTAGGGGGAATTATTCATTATCAGTTCCCGGATTCCAAGGAAGTTTTCTCAAAAAATATAAAGTTACTCGGCACCATTTTCATCCGTATGGTACAGATGATTATTGCGCCGTTGGTGTTTTCAACCTTAGTGGTGGGAATCGCCAAAATGGGCGACATGAAAATGGTGGGCCGTGTTGGAGCCAAAGCGATGGGCTGGTTTATTTCGGCTTCCCTGATTTCGTTATTGCTGGGAATGGTTTTGGTCAATACGTTAGCACCGGGCAAAGGGACAAACATTAAAATGGATGATACATCTTCCGCATCGGAACTGTTGGAAAAAACACAATCGTTTTCGCTGGAAGAATTCGTTAAACACGTTATCCCGAAAAGTATTTTTGAGGCTTTTGCCACCAACGAGATTTTACAGATTGTAATTTTCTCCATTTTGTTCGGGATTGCCCTTTCCGCGTTCAGCAAAAAAGAAGCAAAACCGATTTTAAAACTGCTCGATTCGATTTCCCACGTCGTCCTGAAAATGGTTACTTATATTATGTGGGTAGCACCGCTAGGAGTTTTTGGAGCCGTTGCGGCAGCCGTGGCCAATTACGGGTTTGAGATTTTTAGCCTGTACGCGAACTATTTGTTTGCTTTTGCTATCGGAATTATTGCCCTTTGGATTTTGTTATTGTTTGTAGGCTACCTGATTTTAGGACCGCGATTGTGGACATTGTTAAAAAGAATTAAAAACCCCTTGTTGATTGCATTCTCTACCACGAGCAGCGAAGCGGTTTTTCCGAAAATGGTGGAAGAGCTGGAGCGTTTTGGCTGTCAGCCGCGAATTGTATCCTTTACGTTGCCGTTAGGCTATTCGTTCAATCTAGACGGCAGTATGATGTACATGACGTTTGCCAGTATCTTCATTGCCCAGGTGTATGGCATCGACATGCCGCTGGACAAACAATTAACCATGTTGTTGGTGCTGATGCTAACCAGTAAAGGCGTGGCTGGCGTACCGAGAGCCTCTTTAATTGTGGTGGTGGCGACCTGTGCCATGTTCGGTATTCCGCCGGAAGGCATCGCGCTGATTTTACCGATTGACCATTTTTGCGATATGGCGCGAAGCATGACCAATGTGTTGGGTAACGCTTTGGCTACCAGTGCGGTAGACAAATGGGAAACAAAAACTGAAAATTAATTATTAAAAATATTCCAAATGAAAGAGGAGTTTCACTGGACCCAGTTATTAAACCCTGAATTTTACATCAATCTTGAAATAGCCGGACATCATATCGGAATTTATGTAGTGCTGTTTATCGTGTTTGCCGAAACAGGATTGTTTGCCGGGTTCTTTTTGCCGGGCGACAGTTTGTTGTTCCTTTCCGGGATCTACAGTGAAACCTTAATGCGGGAATTAGTTTATATTGAAAACGAATTTACCAATGTGGCGGTGTTGGCTTCTTTGGTGGCCATTTCCGGAGTGATCGGCAATATTTTCGGCTATTGGTTTGGCGCTAAAAGTGGTCATTTTCTGTACTCCAAGGAAGATAACTTCTGGTTCAAGAAGAAGTATTTGATTCAGTCGCGTTTATTTTTTGAAAAACACGGCGGACGCGCCATCATTTTTGCCCGTTTCCTCCCGATTATCCGGACTTTTGCACCCATTGTGGCCGGTATCGTGCAGATGGAGAAAAAGAAATTCATGTTTTATAATATTGTGAGTTCGTTTCTGTGGTCGTTTGTCCTGATTTTCTCCGGACACTATTTGTACCGTTATCTTTTGGACAACCATCAGATTGATTTAAAAAAATACATCGAGCTGATCGTGGTTGGCATCATCGTAATTTCAACCGCACCTATTGTAATCAATACCCTTAAAAACAAACTTAAAGCCCGTAAGTAATTGCTTATGAACGTTAGCTATTGGGAACTGAAAAATTGGTTTTCGAAGGTAGACTACACTGTGGTTGGCAGTGGTATAGTCGGACTTCATACGGCTTTACGGCTACGGGAACGTTTTCCGGAAAGCAAAATTCTGGTGTTGGAAAAAGGGGCTTTGCCCGAAGGCGCGAGTACTAAAAATGCCGGGTTTGCCTGTTTTGGCAGCCTGTCCGAAATCCTAGAAGATTTGAGGAATTATTCGGAAGAAGAAGTGATTCAGCTAGTTCAGAAGCGTTGGAACGGCCTTCAGTTACTGCGCAGGCGTTTAGGGGATGCTACCATCGACTTCAAACCGTATGGGGGTTACGAAATTTTTCTCAGAGAAGACGAAAATACTTATGCCGAATGCCTGCAGAAATTACCTTTTGTAAACGATATTTTAAAACCGCTTTTTAAAACGGATGTTTTTACCAAAGAAGTAGACCGTTTCGATTTTAAAGGGATTCACGAGTATTTGATTTTCAATCCATTTGAAGGGCAAATCGATACCGGGAACATGATGCAGGCCTTGCTGAAAGAAGCCCATACGAACAACATCCTGATCCTGAACCAGCAAAATGTTACGGAGTTTCAGGATATCGGAACAGGTGTGTCCATTCAAACCAATGATTTTACGTTTACTTCCCGAAAAGTACTTTTTGCCACCAATGGTTTTGCGGAAAAAATAACCGAAGGCGCTGTGAAACCGGCAAGAGCACAAGTTCTCATTACAGAACCGATTCCCAATTTAGACATCAAAGGTACGTTCCATATCGACGGAGGCTATTACTATTTCCGGAATATCGAAAACCGGATTTTGTTCGGCGGTGGCAGAAATCTCGATTTTGAAGGGGAAACGACTTCCGAATTTGGCCTGACCAAAAAAATACAGCACCGTTTGGAGCAATTGCTGAAAGAAGTAATTTTGCCCAATACGGATTACACCATTGCCCATCGCTGGAGTGGTATCATGGGCTTAGGTTCACACAAAAAACCAATTGTTGAACAACTTTCACCCAATGTGTACTGTGGTGTTCGCTTAGGCGGCATGGGGGTAGCCATTGGCAGTTTAGTAGGACAAGAATTAGCAGATTTAGTATAATGGCAACTAAAAAACCGGTAAAAAAGCAAGCGGCAAAAGCAAAACCGAAAACCCAGAACAGAAGTTTTATGGGGCGGGTGGTGCGTTTTTTCTTCAAAGTATTTCTCTGGGGATTTGGATTATCTGTCTTTTTTGTAGTGTTGTTCAAATTTGTACCCGTTCCGTTTACACCGTTAATGGCCATTCGGGCGATTGAAAACACTGCCGACAATAAAGAAGTGTATCTGAACCATGATTGGGTGCCGTTAGAGGAAATTTCGGTCAATCTCCAAAAAGCTGTAATTGCCAGCGAAGACGGTAATTTTTTAAGACATAACGGCTTTGATTTTAAAGCCCTGGCGAACGCTTACGAAAGCAATCAGAAAGGAAAAAAACTGAAAGGCGGTAGTACGATTTCCCAGCAAACCGCCAAAAACGTGTTTCTTTGGCAGGGCAGAAGTTATTTGCGAAAAGGACTGGAAGCCTATTTTACCGTATTAATAGAATTAATCTGGGGCAAAGAGCGCATCATGGAAGTCTATCTGAACAGCATCGAAATGGGCAACGGCGTTTACGGCGCTCAGGCAGCTTCCGAATACTGGTACAGAAAAGACGCCAAAGATTTAACCAAATACGAAGCGGCCGGAATTGCGGCCATCTTGCCCAATCCCCGAAAATTCAAAGCGGCTAACTCTTCAGCGTATACCAACGGCCGTAAGGATAAAATCGTTCGGATAATGCGTCACATAGGAACGATTGATTACGATAAAACTTCCGAATAAATGAAAACCGTCCTTATTACCGGAGCGTCGAGCGGAATCGGCCAGCAGACTGCAAAATATTTTTCCGAGAACGGCTGGCACGTCATTGCTACCATGACCTGTTTTGACCACGGAAAAGATACCGTAGGACTGCCCAACGTAAGCAGTTATATTATGGATGTAAGCAGCTCGGAAAGTATTGCTTCCGCAGCCGCAAAAATCATGGCCAATCATAAAACCATCGATGTGGTAATCAACAATGCCGGAATCGGGTACCGCAGTTTTGTGGAATTGTCCGAAGACGAAAAAATCCAGGCCATAGTGGATGTGAACTGGTTGGGCGTGGTGAAGGTCTGTCGCGCTTTTATTCCGGTATTTCGCCAACAGCAATTCGGGCAGTTTATCAACATTTCTTCGATTGCCGGACTGGTCAATCTGCCTTTGGGAAGTTTTTATCATTCCACCAAAAAAGCTGTGGAGAGTTTTTCAGAGTGCATGTCGTACGAATTGATGGCATTTAACATCAGTGTCAGTACGGTACAATTCGGGAATGCTCCGACCGCTTTTCAGAGCCATGTGGTCAAATCCGAAACCGGAAGCATCCCTTCCTATGAACGGATGATGGAAAAAATTACCGGAATCCTGCACAAAAAAACCAAAAAGAACACCAATCTTACCCCTCAGATTACCAAAACGCTTTTCGATATTGCGAACAATCCGCGCCCTCATTTTACGCGTTATACCATTGGTTTTGATGCCAATGCCATGCATTTTATGCGTTCGAAACTGGGGTACAAACTCTTCAACCGCATTATCCGCAAATCGGTATTGGGATAAAATATTGTTGTAACATCTTCCGGGCTCCCGCGTCTAATAAACAAATCAAAAAACTAAAAAAATGACAGCACACGAAATTGATTACCATATTTATGGTGAAGAAATGCAATATGTGGAAATCGAGTTGGATCCGCAGGAAGTGGTAATTGCCGAGGCAGGAAGTTTTATGATGATGGAAAACGGCATCAAGATGGAAACTATTTTCGGTGACGGATCCGGAGAACAGCAAGGATTTTTAGGTAAACTGGTGAGCGCCGGAAAACGTGTTCTAACCGGAGAAAGTTTGTTCATGACCGCTTACATCAATCAGTATGGCGGAAAACGGAAAGTATCCTTTGCGGCCCCTTATCCCGGTAAAATTATACCGATTGATTTATCCCAATACCAAGGCAAATTTATCTGTCAGAAAGATGCGTTTTTATGTGCGGCGAAAGGCGTTTCCGTAGGAATTGAGTTTTCAAGGAAATTAGGACGTGGTCTGTTCGGCGGGGAAGGTTTCATCATGCAGAAAATCGAAGGCGACGGAATGGCGTTCGTGCACTCCGGAGGGACTTTGGCGCGTAAAGAATTGCAGGCCGGCGAAGTGTTAAAAGTAGATACCGGTTGTATCGTCGGTTTTACCAAAGAGGTGGATTACGACATCGAATTCATAGGCGGGATTAAAAATTCGGTATTCGGAGGCGAAGGGCTGTTTTATGCTACCTTGCGAGGACCGGGCGTGGTTTACATTCAGTCCTTGCCGTTTAGCCGATTGGCCGACCGTATCATTGCCTCTGCACCTAAAGCCGGAGGAAGCGGAAGAGAAGAGGGCAGCCTGTTAGGCGGTTTAGGAAGAATGCTGGACGGAGACAACCGATTTTAATTCTTATAGCAAATAAAAAAAGCGACCGTTTGGGTCGCTTTTTTTATAACAGTACAGTTAATTATTTCTGCGCAACAGGTAACTTTTTAATCCCCATATTGTACAACGTAAATGCCTGTATGTCTACATTCTCCTGAATCGTCGCGGCCACCGATTTTCCGGCGCCGTGTCCGGCATTAATATCAATGCGGATTAAGGCAGGGTTGTTTCCGGTTTGTTTTGCCTGTAGTTCGGCAGCAAATTTAAAACTGTGCGCCGGTACCACGCGGTCGTCATGATCTCCGGTGGTTACCATTGTTGCCGGATATGGAACACCTTTTTTGACGTTGTGCACCGGAGAATAGCCTTTTAAATACTCGAACATTTCTTTGGAATCTTCCGCAGTTCCGTAATCGTAAGCCCATCCGGCTCCGGCGGTGAACGTGTGATAAAGGAGCATATCCATCACACCTACAGCAGGTAACGCCACTTTCATTAAATCCGGACGTTGGGTCATCGTGGCGCCCACTAACAAACCGCCATTGGAACCGCCGCGAATTGCTAAAAAGTCTTTGGACGTGTAGTGATTCGCAATTAGGTATTCCGCGGCAGCGATAAAATCGTCAAAAACGTTTTGTTTTTGCAGTTTAGTTCCGGCATCGTGCCATTTTTTGCCGTATTCGCCACCGCCGCGCAAATTCGGAACCGCGTAAATCCCGTCGTTTTCCATCCAAATTGCGTTGGCAATGCTGAAGCTCGGGGTTAAACTTACGTTGAAACCACCGTAACCGTAAAGCATGGTGGGGTTTTTACCGTCCAATTTCAGTCCTTTTTTATGGGTGATAATCATCGGAATTTTAGTGCCGTCTTTGGAGGTGTAAAAAACCTGTTGGGAGACGTAATCTTCCGATTTGAAATCCACTTTCGGTTGCTGATACACCGCCGATGTTCCGGTTTTAGGATCGAACGAATAAATGGTTCCCGGTGTGATATAATTGGTGAACGAATAATACAGCGTTTTTTCTTCTTTTTTGCCACCAAAGCCGCCCGCAGAACCGATTCCCGGTAAGGCAATTTCGCGAACCAGTTTTCCGGTGTAATCGTATTGCTTTACTAGAGATACGGCATCTTTCATATAATTGGCGAAGAAAAAGCCGCCACCCGTCGAAGGTGATAAAACGTTTTCGGTTTCGGCGATGAAAGGCTTCCAGTTTTCCGGCTTCGGATTGCTGGCGTCCACGGTCATGATTTGTTTGTTCGGCGCTTTCCAGTCGGTTACGATGAACAGTTTTGAGCCTTCGTTTTCAAGGATGTAACTGGACGTGTTGAAATGGTCGAGAATCGTTACAATCGGACTGTTTTCTGCGGTTAAATCCTTGATATACAATTCGTTTCCGTAGGTGGAATTGGCCGCCGTGATGATTAAATAGCGGTCGTCTTCGGTAACACTTCCGCCCACATACCGTCTTTTCTGGTCTAAGCCGAAGATTACTTTGTCGTCTTTCTGCGCCGTTCCCAATCGGTGGAAATACAGTTTATGCTGATCGGTTTTGGCCGACAATTCGCTTCCTTTCGGTTTGTCGTAACTGGAATAGTAGAAGCCTTCGTTGCCTTTCCAGGAAACCCCGCTGAATTTTACATCCACCAGCGTGTCTTCCAAAATTTCTTTGGTCATTGCATCCATGATGATGACTTTACGCCAGTCGCTTCCGCCTTCCGAAATCGCATAGGCCACTTTGGAACCGTCTCTGGAAAAATCCAGTCCGCCCAGCGAAGTGGTGCCGTCTTTGGAAAACGTGTTCGGGTCCAAGAAGATTTCTTCCGTCCCGCCGGCATCTTTACGGTACAACACCGACTGGTTCTGCAGGCCGTTGTTTTTGTAGTAATAGGTATAGTTTCCTTCTTTGAACGGCGCACTGATTTTCTCGTAATTCCACAGTTTTTCCATGCGGGCCTTGATGACTTCCCGGTACGGAATCTGCTTTAAATAGCCGTACGTTACGTCGTTTTGCGCTTTTACCCACGCACCGGTTTCCGCCGAACGGTCGTCTTCCAGCCAGCGGTACGGGTCGTTTACTTTAGTGTCGAAATAAGTGTCGGTATGTTCGATTTTTTTGGTTTCAGGATATTTGATTTTTCCTGAACTCTTGGTGTTTTGTGCATTCATAGTTAAACCGCAGAGGAGAGCTGCAGCAGTTATTGAATTTTTCATAGTTATTTTTTTAGCCCTAACAAATATATAGAAACTGAAACTCCGATGCTAAAAAAGCCGACTAAACGGATAGCTTGAAGTGTTAAAAATTAAAATTGACACCCAAGACAATATTTCTTCCCATGTTCGGAATACCGTCGCTTTTCAGTCTTGACAAGTGGGAAATGTAGGTTTTGTCTAAAAGATTGTTGGCATTGAGGCTGCAGTCGAATTTGGTTTTCCCGATGTTTACCGTACTTCCGAAGCCTAGATTCACCAAAGTGTAATTCGTTGATTTTGTCTCGAACGCACTCACATGGTTCTGATTGAAAACATAGTCCACATTTACAAGCGCATAAGTTTTTTTCAGTCTTTCCCATTCGAATTCCGTGCGAAGCGTGTTGGAAAATTTGTTGGCCGGAATCAGCGGTAAATAGTCGCCATTTTCTTTTTTTCCGGTTACAGTTTCAAAACTGCTTACAAAATGCAGCCAGTCCAAAGGATGCGGGTGAAAGTGAATCCCGACTTCCCCGCCGTAAAGCGCTGCATTGTCCTGAACATAATCAAACGCGGCGTTACCGTCGATTACATTTCCGTTAGGTGCCAGAAAAATATAATTGCGGATAGGGTTGTAGAAACCGTTGGCGAAAAATTCAAAATGATTGTTGCCGTATTCGAGGTTTACATCGGTCTGGAAATTCTGCTCGTTTTTCAGCTTGGCATTCCCGATTTCGTAGCGGTTGCTGCCTTCGTGTACGCCGTTAGAAGTCAGTTCCGCCAAATTCGGGGCACGGAAACCTGTGGCAACATTCAGGCGAAATGTCAGATTGTCAAGAAATTTCGTTTTGTAACCCAGCGAAGCGTTGAAACTTTCAAAATTTTTATCGATGGCCTGAAAATAGCCTTCTTCCCCAAAAATACCGTGCGATTCGGTTTCGATTGTACGACTGTCGTAGCGAATCCCGGCCTGAAATGTGTGCTTTTTCCATTCGTACATCGAAGTAATCAGAATGCCGATATCGTTAGTAGTGGCATCCGGAATCAGTAATTCTTTTCCTTTATTGGAGTTCGTTTGGTGA
Source organism: Flavobacterium suncheonense GH29-5 = DSM 17707 (assembly GCF_000430025.1). Lineage (GTDB taxonomy): Bacteria > Bacteroidota > Bacteroidia > Flavobacteriales > Flavobacteriaceae > Flavobacterium > Flavobacterium suncheonense. The sequence continues at coordinate 180,954 of NZ_AUCZ01000007.1, read as the reverse complement.
AGCCCCTGTATGCCGATAATGGTTTCAAGATTTCCGGTTTTTGGCAGGTAATATTTCAGGTTGTAGCTCGCGGTTTTCAGTTGCATGTGCAGTGCTACATCATTCGCCGCTTCGAGTTCTTTTCGGTTGTTGTGGGTGTACCCCAAATCGGCTTCGAGTTTTGAGTTTTTGAAAAAATATTTCTGATGCCAGCTTAACAGATGATTGTCAATGTCCTGCTTCGGATACAAAGGCGTTCGGGAATGGCTGTTTTCCAGGTCTTCTTCCGGTAAACCAATGTTCAAATGATTGTAGTTGTATCGGAATTCCGTCTGATAATGTACATCCGAATACCCAATGCCGATTTTATAATCCTTTTCGATAAAACGCGTATTGGTGATTCGGTCTCCGGTAGGAATTTTATAATCCGCATGGGTGGCATAGCTGGCTCTGGTTAAAAATTTCCAGTGTTCCGATGAGGTTTTTATGCCAAATGAAGAATTACTGCCTTTTGTGTTCGAAAACAGTTTTTGGCTGAAATTCCCTGTGAAAACTTCCGGTGCGGCAAATTTTTCAGGATTGAAATACAACACGCCGCCCAAAGCATCCGAACCGTAGAGCAACGAAGCCGGGCCTTTAATGACTTCCACGCTTTCCACGCCGGCATCGCTCATGCCCAAGCCGTGTTCTTCCCCAAACTGCTGGTTTTCCATGCGAATGCCCTGTGAATACACTAAAACCCGGTTGCCGCTTAATCCGCGAATCACCGGTTTTCCTATGGAAGTTCCGGTCGATACTTGGGAAACCCCGGGAATTTTAGCCAATCCTTCCGTTAAAGTGACGGCGCCGTTTTGTTGCATCGTTTTTACGGACTGGTGTTCTACTTTCATCACGTTTTGCGATTGCATTTTGTTGAAAACGGTCGAAACAATCAGTTCGTCCATGTGGGTCGAAGTTTCGTCTAAAACGATGTCTAAAACGGTTTCGCTTTGTGTTAGGGAAACGGTTGTGATTTTGTTGGCATAGCCTATAATTGAAAAAGAAATGCTGAATTTTCCGCTCGGAAGGTTGTCAAAAGCAAAATTCCCGTTTGCATCGGAAAATGTCTCTTTCTGCAATTCCGGAAGGACAATGGAAACCTTTTCAAGGCCTTTCCGGTGCGGGTCGGTGATGGTGCCTACAAGTTTGTGCTGTCCGAAAGCAAATATGGAAAACCCTGCCAACAGGGCTGTTAGGTAAAATTTCATGGTTTTACGTTTGATTTATTGTACAAAAGTTCGTGCCGATAGTGTCAGCAGTAAAAAATTATGCAATAAAACAAGGTGGTCCCCGAAGCGAAAAGAAACTTTCGGAGAACACCAGCGGATTTTCAGTAAAGAAAAAGGAGTGCTGTTCCGAATGGGCAACTAGTTGAAAATCAATTGTAAAAAACTCAAACGGGATGTAGTTGCTCAGCGAAAACTTACAAACAAAACAGTCGTCAAAATCGTGATGGCTGTGGGTGAATTCGGTTTGGGAAGCATCGTATTTGTGGTCGCAATGCTCTTCCGTAAACTGCTGCACCAAATGCTCATAGGAGTGCACGGACTGAAACGCTATTGCGAACAATAAGCTAATCAGTAGCGAAAGGCTGATATGTTGCAGTTTTTTACTCATGCTTTAGCAAAGATACTAAAAAACAAAAATCCGTTCTCCAATTATGCAGAACGGATTTTTAAAAGCTGTTTTTATCGGATTACACCAAACCGTTGGCTACTAAATATTCCGCAATCTGCACCGCATTGGTGGCAGCCCCTTTTCGTAAGTTATCCGCAACAATCCACATGTTCAAAGTGTTGGGCTGGCTTTCATCGCGACGGATTCTTCCGACAAATACATCGTTCTTGCCTTCTGCGTACAATGGCATCGGATAGGTAAAAGTGTCAGTATTGTCCTGAACCGTAATACCCGGTGTATGGTGTAAAATGGAACGCACTTCGCTTACGTCAAAATCGTTTTCAAATTCCACATTCACGGCTTCGCTATGGCCTCCTACAACCGGAACACGAACGGCAGTAGCGGTTACGGCGATGGTTTTGTCGTCCAGGATTTTCTGGGTTTCGCGCACCAGTTTCATTTCTTCTTTAGTGTAGCCGTTGTCTTCGAACACGTCGCATTGCGGGATGGCATTGCGGTGAATAGGATATTTATAAGCCATTTCACCTTGAATCCCCGCGTATTCGTTTTCCAGCTGACGCACCGCTTTTACCCCGGTACCCGTAATGGACTGATAGGTGGAAACAATAATTCTTTTAATATCGTATTTTTTATGCAGCGGCGCCAAAGTCATTACCATTTGAATGGTGGAACAGTTCGGGTTGGCAATAATTTTATCGTCTTTCGTTAAAACGGAGGCGTTGATTTCCGGAACCACTAATTTTTTGGTCGGATCCATGCGCCAGGCAGAGGAATTGTCGATTACGGTTGTACCGACTTCCGCAAATTTCGGAGCCCATTCCTTTGAAGTGTCGCCTCCGGCCGAAAAAATGGCAATTTCCGGTTTCATGTCGATAGCCGTTTGCATGCTTACCACCTTAAACTTCTTTCCCTTGAATTCGATTTCCTTACCCACAGACTTCTCGGAAGCCACGGGGATTAATTCGGTTACGGGAAAATTTCTTTCGGTTAAAACCTGAAGCATTACTTCGCCAACCATACCGGTGGCGCCTACAACGGCTACTTTCATTTTTTTAGTGTGTTTTTATAGTTATTTAGTCTTGCAAAAGTAAAACAAAACGCGTGTTAAAAAGTGCTAATGCCATAAAAATCACAAGAATAATTTGGCGTAAAAAAACCGCCTTCAAGAGACGGTTTAGGTTAGAATATGCAGTATAGCGGATTATTTTTTCAATAAATCGCGGATTTGTGTAAGTAACTCTTCCTGAGTTGGACCAGATGGAGCGGGAGCCGGTTCTGGTTTTTTCATTTTGTTTAATCCTTTGATTATCAAAAATAAAACAAAAGCAATCACAATAAATGAAATTACCGCAGAGATGAATTTCCCGATTAGCATTCCTCCGGGAGCCCAAGTTTCAATACTTGCCGCACCGGCAGCTTCTAAAGCCGGTTTTAAAATAATTGGTGTGATGATGTCTTCAATTAATGAATTGACAATTTTCCCGAAGGCACCTCCGATGATGACCCCAATAGCCATATCCATTACATTGCCTTTCATGGCGAACTCCTTAAATTCTGAAATAAATCCCATAGTTTCTCAATTTAGTTAAAAATTCATTCTACACTAAAGTAGTAAAATTCGGGTTACAATTTAAAATTTTGGAACAAAAAGTGAATTATTCCTTATAAAAAACGCGTTTCACCCGATGGGAAATACTGGTTAAAATCTCATACGGAATGGTTCCGACCACTTCGGCCAGTTCCGTCACCCGCGGGGATTTTCCGAAAACAGTTACCGTGTCGCCTTCTTCGCAGGCAATGTTGGTTACGTCAATCATGAGCATGTCCATGCAGATGTTGCCTACAATCCGTGCTTTCTGATGGTTCACTAAAACATACCCTTTTTCATTGCCCCAGCGTCTCGGAATGCCGTCCGCATAACCGATGGGGATAGTGGCGGTTCGGATTGGTTTTTCTGCCCTGAATTTTCGGCTGTAGCCCACACTGTCTCCGGTTGGAATGTCTTTTATCTGAAGGATGATGGTTTTCAAAGTGCCGACATTTTCCAGTTGCTGCATTTCTTCCGCATCATTCCCCACACCGTACAAACCGATGCCCAAACGCACCATGTCAAACTGGTATTCCGCAAAATTATAAATGCCCGAAGTGTTTAAAATATGTCGGATTGGTTCAATGTTTAGGGCAGAAATTAATTTCGAAGACCAAACGTCAAATTTCTGAATCTGCCCCAACGTAAACTCACGGAATTCCGGTACATCGCTCGACGACAAATGCGAGAAAATGCTTTTGACTTCCACCAGGTTGTTGTTTTTCAGTAAACCGATGAGCTCGTCCAAATCCTTTTCCTCAAAACCCAGTCGGTGCATACCGGTATCGAGTTTGAGGTGAATCGGGTAATTGTAGAGGTTTTTCTGTTGTGCCAAGGCGATGAACTTCTTCAACACCGAAGCCGAATAAATTTCCGGTTCCAGTTGGTACGCCACCATCGCGGCAAACGCACTGTTTTCCGGATTCATCACAATAATCGGCATGGTGATTCCCGCGTTGCGAAGAGCGATACCTTCATCGGCGAAAGCCACCCCTAAATAATCGATTTTATGATGGGCGAGCAATTTCGCGATTTCAAAACTGCCGCTGCCGTAACCGAAAGCCTTCACCATCGCCATCATTTTAGTGGTTGGTTTCAGCTTCGATTTGTAGAAATTCAGGTTATGGCTGATGGCGTTCAGGTTGATTTCCAAAACCGTTTCATGTGTTTTCTCTTCCAGAAGCACCACAATTTCTTCAAACTGAAAACTTCGCGCTCCTTTAATCAGTATCGTTTCATATTCAAATTCGTTCGGGTTGAAATGCGCCACAAATTCCTGAGTGGTGGCAAACGGGATGAAATTCGGGTAATCTTTCAGGTAAGCCGAAATGTTGTCGCCAATCCCGAAAACACGCTCAATATGGTTGTTTTTCAGAAGTTTGGCTACTTTCGAATAGAGTTCTTCGGCCGTAAATCCGCTCTGGAAAATATCGGACAGAATCACCGTTTTCTTTTTATGCGTTTTGTGCTGTTCCAGAAAATCCAGCGCAATTTTAAGCGACTGGTAATCCGAACTGTAACTGTCGTCGATAAGCGTGCAATGGTTGATGCCGTTTTTCACCTGCAGTCGCATTTCCACCGGATACAGATGGACAAGGCGTTCCTGTATCGTTTGGACTTCATAACCGAAATACAGCAAAACCATCAGACAGGTAATGGAATTTTCCTCCGAAGCCTTGTCATGAAACGGAAGGGTTACGGTAAAGGTTTCGTTTTTATGCCGGATTTCAAAAGAAGAAGCCGTTTTTTTAGTGATAAGCACCTCCGCGGAAGCGTCGTCAAAACTCCAGGTAAAAGCCTTGGTTCCGGGTTTTAAAAAGGCTTCAATGACATCGTTTTTCTGAAGAATCACCACCGGAGCGTTTTCAAAAAGTTTCAGTTTCTGCTGAATTTTTTCCGTTTCGGAAGCAAACCCCTCGTTGTGTGCCGAACCGATGTTGGTAAGCACGCCTAAGGTGGGCTGAATGATGTGTCCGAGTCTTTCCATTTCACCCACCAGTGAAATTCCGGCTTCAAAAATCCCCAGATTGTGTTTTTCGTTAATTCCGATAACCGAAAGTGGCACACCCACCTGCGAATTGTAACTTTTCGGGCTGCGGATGATGTTGTATTCCGGGCTCAGAAGGAAATTCAGCCATTCTTTGACGATGGTTTTCCCGTTACTTCCGGTAATTCCGATAACCGGGAAATCAAACTGTCTGCGGTAAAAAGCGGCGAATTCCTGTAAAGCTTCCAATGTGTTGTCCACCACGAGGAAATTGGCTTGATCCGCGAGTTTTTCGGGTACATGATGCACCACGAAGTTCCGAACGCCTTTTTCGATTAATTCCGACAGGTACTGATGGCCGTCGTGATGCTGTCCGACCAGCGCAAAAAACAGCGTGCCGTTATTGTTTTGCAGCGAACGGCTGTCGATGGAAACATTGTCAATGACACACGATTCGTCTTTCCCGAACCATTTGGCGTGAATGACTGGGATAATATTTTGGATAGCTAAACTCAAAACTTATTCGGGTTTGTTTTTGGTTTTTGACGGGTTGTTTTCTTCTTTTTCCGCCTGTTCTTTCATGGCGTTAAAATAGGCGGCACGGCTTAAAGGCTCGTATTCTTCGGTTTCGCCTAACAATACCAGGCTGTCACCCTGTGCTTTGCGGAAACTGTAATTGGCTAAATTTCCGGTGCGGGTACAAACTGCGTGTACTTTGGTCACGTATTCGGCGGTTGCCATCAAAGCGGGCATCGGGCCGAACGGGTTGCCTTTAAAATCCATGTCCAGTCCGGCGACGATTACGCGGATGCCGGAGTTGGCCAAATCGTTGCAGATCGATACAATTTCATCATCGAAAAACTGGGCTTCGTCAATACCCACCACATCACAGCCTTGGGCCAGAATACGGATGTTGGCCGCAGCAGGAACCGGCGTGGAACGGATTTCATTCGCATCGTGCGATACGACCATTTCGTCATGATACCGCGTATCGATGGCAGGCTTGAAAATTTCCACTTTCTGCTTGGCAAACTGGGCGCGTTTTAAACGGCGGATGAGTTCTTCGGTCTTGCCGGAAAACATCGAGCCGCAAATCACTTCAATCCACCCGAATTGTTCTTTATGATTTACCGTATTTTCGAGAAACATTTTGTACTTTTCAACACAACAGAAGTTATTTCTGTTTAGATTTGTATTCAAAACAAAAATATCAAAAAAACATTGCTTTACTCCATATAAATTCAAAAGTTATGAAGAAAAAATTAGAAGCCGAACTAATCAGTCTTGCGCACAGGATTTTAAAACTGAAGGGGAAAGAAGATGTCATTTCATTGCATCAGGAAGCTCAGAAGGTATATGAGAAACTGTCCATCCTGCGTTTTTACGAGGAAAATTTCGAAGCTTTAAAACCCACGTTAACCCACGAAGAACTGGAGGAGAAAATGGAAGCTGCTTATGAAGAAAAGCCTATAGCAACAGAAGCACCAAAAGTAGAAGAAGTAGCTGCGGTAATTCAGGAGGCGAAACCGATTGCCGAAGCTACCACCGAAGAAATTCCGGTAGAGGAAGAAAAAATTCTGGTGGGCCAGGTGGATATCGACGAAAACGAAATCGACGAAGAACCGGTGGTTGTCGCAGAAGAGGAAGAAGCAGAAGAAATCATCGAACCGCTTTTCGAACCGACTGCGGAAGAAACTGTTGAGGAGCAAAAAGAGGAAGTAAAAGAAGAAGAAAAACAACCGCAACAGATTTCTTTCGAGGATTTGTTGGGCGATGCTTATAAAGAGCCGGAATTCGTAAAAGTAGACGATGTTCCCTCGGAAGTGGAGAAAGTGGCGGATGTTGTTTTTGAAAAAGCAGAAGAGCCCGTTGTGGTGGAAAAGGCGGCAGTTGAAGAGCCAATAGCTGAAAAACCGAAAAAAGAAAAAGCAATAGCAGACATCAAAGAAGAAATCGCCAAAGAGAAAGAAGAGTACAAAACGGCTTCGTTAAATCTAAACGATAAATTCAGCAAGACCATTACGTTAGGCCTGAACGACCGTATCACCTTTGAAAAATACCTGTTCGACGGCAGCGGAGAAGATTTAAACCGCGTAATTTCCCAGTTGAACACGTTCAATACGCTGGAAGAAGCCAAAAATTTCATCGATGATCTGGTAAAACCCGATTACAACAACTGGAAAGGGAAAGACGAATTTGAGCAGCGTTTCATGGAGTTGGTGGAGAAAAAATTTGCCTAAATGGGAAAACTGTATTTGGTGCCGACACCTATCGGGAATCTTGAAGACATGACTTTCAGAGCCATTAAGGTTTTGAAGGAAGTCGATTTGATTCTGGCCGAAGACACGCGCAACAGCGGGAAACTGCTCAAACATTTCGAAATCGCCACCCCGATGCACAGCCATCACATGCACAACGAGCACAAAACCGTGGAAGGCATCGTGCGTCGTTTGCAGGCGGGCGAAAACATCGCGTTAATTTCCGATGCGGGAACACCAGCCATTTCCGATCCCGGTTTTTTACTGACAAGAGCCTGTGTGGAAAACGGCGTGGAAGTGGAATGCTTACCCGGCGCGACAGCTTTCGTTCCGGCTTTGGTGAATAGCGGATTACCCAATGACAAATTCGTGTTTGAAGGATTTCTGCCCGACAAAAAAGGACGTCAGACCCGATATCTGGCTTTAGCCGAAGAAACCCGCACCATGATTTTATACGTCTCGCCGCACAAACTGGTAAAAACCTTAGCGGAATTTATCCAATATTTTGGTGCCGACCGACAGGTTTCCGTTTCAAGAGAATTGTCGAAACTGCACGAAGAAACCGTCCGCGGAACCGCCGAAGAAGTCCTGAAACATTTCGAAGCCAAACCGCCGAAAGGGGAAATTGTGGTGATTGTGGCCGGTAAAAATTTAAAAGTATAGTTAATGGAACAGTTGCAGGGATTGTTAGACGATAAATTGCCGTTATTGAAAGAAGCTGGTAAATTCTCAGTTTCAGCCACTTTTAAAATTGCACGTACTGTAGTTTTGTTTTCGTTTATAAATTTAGTTTTGATTGCTTATGGGATCTATTTTTTCTTTAATAATGACTACTCCCACATCCGTTTAGCAATGTTTTTAGGTTTGCTTCTGATTGCAGTTGCGGCAACAATTTATGGGGGTATTAAAATGTACCATTATGTAATGATTGATGGGGCGAGAATATATTATGATAAAATGGGTGATTTCAAGGCTAAGTATGCTACAAAAGTCATAGATAAATTTTCTTTAGGGATTGATAAAAATCTAGATTTGAATCAGCCTATCAATAAAATAGTTAACAGTGTTGAGGTTTTTACGGATGCTTATGGCAAAGTTCCAAAAGTGATGCTGAAAGTTTTGAATTTTCTTTATGGTAAAATTCCGATGGCTGATTTTGCTTCCGAAATACGGTTATATCTCGTAAACAATGAAAAAGATAAAGCTAAAGACTATTTGATATCAGAAACCGATCGCTTTTTTAAAGAAACGATTTTTGATCAAAACAGCACCCGAACGGTATACATAATTTTAATGTTGAATATACTGCTTGGATTAGTATTACTTTTTTTACTGAAATAGTATAAGAATTCCGATGGATACACACAAAATAACTACTACCTGGCAAGGCAAAATGCAATTCGATTCCACCAACCCGAGTGGCGACACCATGCGGATTGACGCCGGCCCGGAAAACGGAGGCGAGGGAAAGGGTTTTCGCCCGAAAGCGTTGATGCTGTCAGCCTTGGCGGGCTGTACCGGCTTGGACGTCGCGTCGTTAATCGAAAAAATGAAACTGGAAGTAACCGATTTCCGAATTGATACGGAAGGCGATTTAACCGAAGAACATCCGAAAACCTACCATACCGTTCGACTGGATTACCATTTTTATGGCAACAACCTGGAGGAGAAAAAACTGGAACGCGCCGTGAACCTGTCAGTGGAAAAGTACTGCGGCGTGATGGAAATGTTCCGTCAGTTTGCCGAAATCGAAATTAAAATACACTACCATCATCAATAATTAGAAGCCAAAACAGAACATTTTTTTATCAACCAAAATCACGAATACATGCGCTGGACCTTAAAACCCGAACCGAATCCCGAAACCGTAGCGAAATTAGCTGCGGAACTGAATGTTGATGCCCTAATCGCCAAATTGCTCGTACAACGCGGGATTGCCACTTTCGACGAAGCCCGTAAGTTTTTCCGACCGAGTTTAGAAGATTTGCACGATCCGTATCTTATGAAAGATATGGACAAGGCTGTCGAACGCGTTGAAAAAGCGATTGCCAACAAAGAAAACATACTGGTTTTCGGGGATTACGATGTCGACGGAACCACTGCCGTTTCCCTGATGTCGTCCTACTTAAGAAGTTTTTATCCGAATGTCGCCACGTATATTCCCGACCGTTATACTGAAGGTTACGGTGTTTCCTATCAAGGGATTGACTTTGCCGACGACAACGGTTTCTCCTTAATCATCGCGCTCGATTGTGGCGTAAAATCCATCGATCATGTGGCGTATGCGAAAGCGAAAAACATCGATTTTATCATTTGCGACCATCACCGTCCCGGCGATAAATTACCCGATGCGGTTGCCGTTCTTGACCCGAAACGAGACGATTGCAGTTATCCGTACGACGAATTGTGCGGCTGCGGGGTAGGCTTCAAACTGATACAGGCTTTAGCGCAAAACCGAAACCAAACCACAAACGATCTGATTCCCTATCTGGATTTGGTCGCCACAGCTATTGCTGCCGACATTGTGCCGATTACGGGCGAAAACCGCGTGTTGGCGAAATTTGGCTTAGAAGTCATCAATACCAATCCGCGTCCCGGCATCAAAGCGTTGATTCAGAATCTTAAGCGACAAACCTTAACCATCACCGATGTGGTGTTTGTGATTGCGCCGAGAATTAACGCGGCGGGTCGCATCAAACACGGAAATTACGCGGTAGAACTGTTAACCGAATTCGATTTGGAACAAGCCTCCGCTTTCGCATCCCAAATCGAAACCTTCAATGCCGACCGTCGTGCCTTCGACAAAGAAATTACCGAACAGGCTTTACAGCAAATCATCGAAAATAAAGAACAAGACCGTTATACGACCGTAGTGTATCAGGAAGACTGGCACAAAGGCGTGATCGGTATTGTAGCTTCTCGCCTGACAGAAACGTATTACCGCCCGACGTTAGTCTTTACCAAAAGTGGCGATAAATTGGCAGCTTCGGCCCGTTCCGTAAAGGATTTCGACGTCTACAATGCGTTGGAAGCATGTGCCGAACATCTGGAGCAGTTCGGCGGGCATATGTATGCGGCCGGGATGACGTTGAAAGAGGAAAATTACGAAAAATTTAAAGACGCATTTGAGCGGGTGGTGTCTGAAACCATTCATCCGGATATGCTCACGCCGGAAATTACGATTGATGCTGAGGTACACTTATCCGAAATCACGCCGAAATTCTTCCGGATTTTAAAGCAGTTTGAACCTTTCGGTCCGCAAAACATGACGCCGATTTTCTTAACGGGAGTTTTAACGGATACCGGTTATGCCAAAAGAATAGGCGCCAATGAAGAACACCTGAAATTATACGTCAAGCAATCCGATTCCGACAGTTTTAGTGCCATCGGTTTCGGTTTGGGCGATAAAATAGAGTTAGTAACCCGCAAGCAGAGTTTTGCCGCCGCTTTTTCGGTAGAGGAAAACGAATGGAACGGAACCGTTTCCCTGCAATTGCGTTTGCGCGACATTAAAAATGACTAGAAGAAAAGACCCGTTTTCCGCTTTGCGAATCAAAGAATTCCGCTGGTTTCTTGCCATGCGGCTAGCGATGGTTTTGGCCTGGTCGATGCAGTTCGTCCTGATCGAATGGGAAGTGTACAGCATTACCAAAGATCCGTGGTCGTTGGGTTTAATCGGGCTGATGGAAGTGATTCCGGCCATTGCGATGGCTTTGTTTGCCGGTCACATCGTCGATCAAAGTGAAAAACGGGGCTTGCTGCTGAAATGTCTTTCGGGATTAACGCTAATCAGTACTTTAATGTGCTTGCTGGTACAATCGGAGCTGACGGCATTGTTGTCGAAAGACACGGTGCTGTTCTGCATTTATGCTTTGGTCTTTTTAGGCGGCATTGTGCGGGCCTTTATCATTCCGTCGGTATTCAGTCTGCTGGGCTTAACCGTACCGAAACAGGAATATGCCAATGCGGCTACCTGGAGCAGTTCCACTTGGCAGATTGCCGCTGTTTTTGGTCCGGCTTTCGCGGGTTTTGCCATTGGATGGATAGGCGTATTCTGGTCGATGGTTTTTGTGGTAAGCTGTCTGGTTGCCGCTTTATTGCTTTTAACGCCAATCCGGCCCAAACCGATTCTGAACCCGAAAATAGGCGAACCGATAGCCAAAAGTTTAAAAGAAGGTATTTCGTTCGTGTTTCAGAACAAAACCATTTTAAACGCCATTTCTCTGGATATGTTTGCGGTGCTTTTTGGTGGTGCCGTGGCCTTGTTGCCGGTTTTTGCGCAGGATATTTTAAAAGTAGGTTCGGAAGGTTTCGGGATTTTACGGGCCGCTCCGGCGATTGGAAGTTTGCTGACCATGCTTGTGGCTACTTCGTTGTCGCTTAACCACAATGCCGGAAAGAAGTTGTTGTTGGCTGTTTTCGGTTTCGGGATTTGTATCCTTGTTTTCGGATTGTCGACGAATTTCTGGATTTCTGTTGTCGCTTTGTTTTTGAGTGGGATAACCGATGGAATTTCCGTAGTAATTCGCCAGACCATCCTTCAGATATATACGCCGGATCACATGCGCGGACGTGTTTCTTCCGTGAATTCGATTTTTGTCGGCTCGTCCAACGAACTCGGTGCTTTCGAAAGTGGCTTGACGTCCCGACTGTTTGGGGTGGTGCCGGCCGTGGTGTTTGGCGGAATCATGACTTTGGTGGTAACCGGTACGATGGGTGTTGTATCGCCAAAATTCCGCAACCTGAATATTGAAAAGGATTTGGCTTAAAAAAGAGATTCAGCAGTTTATTTAGGCCGATTTTTATTTTCAGTTTTAAGAAAATCATCACACAGCCAGCCTCTTAAAGCAAAAATTAAAGGGTTTTCAGGACGTGGGTGACGATGCCCCAAATGAGTAAATCGTTGTCTTCGGTCACTTTTATGGGTTCGTAGGTGTTGTTTTCGGGCACCAAATACACACAGTCTTTTTCAATCTGAATCCGTTTTACGGTAAACTCTCCGTCAATAAAACAAACGGCAATTTTGTTGTGGGCGGGTTCTAAACTCCGGTCAATCACTAAAATATCTCCGTCGTCGATACCGGCCCCAATCATCGAATTGCCACTGGCTTTAGCGTAAAAGGTGGCTTCTTTGTGTTTGATTACGATCTTGTCCAGACTGATTTTCGTGCCGTCAAAATCCGCCGCAGGGGAAGGAAATCCGGCTTTGATGCCGCTGCTCACAAAAGGCACTTCGGAAGGATTGTTTTCCTCCGGTTGAAATACGGTTATTTTGGTCTGGTCGGCTAACATTTTACGGTAATGATGTCTTTGATATCGGTGGTGTAATTTTTCGACAGGAAATTTTGGTTCATAATCCAGGTATGCTGCAGGTCCTGATTGCCCAAGCGGATTTTACGCTGTCCGATTTTCGCATGATATTGGTCAATCGCTTCCATGAGTTGCTGATGCTTCGGATTTTCCTCTTCAAACAAATGGAACTGTTTCTGGTGCTGCGGAATGATTTGCGTCACAATCACGCCGGCTTTCATATAGACTTGATTCGGCTCATAAATTTTCTCCAACATGTCCACTGCTGTTTGGCTAAGGGTTAAGTTGGAATTGGTCGCAAACGGCAGTATTTCGGTTCGGCTGTAATAAGTCCTTCCGGTGGTTTTATGCGGATCTTTGGCCAGAAATACGTTGATGGAATAGCAACACGAATTTTGTTTGCGGAGCTTTTCGGCACACACGGTCGCAAAAGTGGAAACACGCTCTTTCAAATCGTCCAGCTTTGTGAGTTTGGTTTTAAAACTGCGGGTGATGGCGATGCTTTTCTTGGTTTGCGGCGGTGTTTCCAAATCCAGTACAGGAATGCCTTGGAGTTCGCTCAGCATGCGTTTGCCCAATACGCCCATGGTGGTTTTGATCCAGGCTTCGTTTTCGGGTTGTATAAAATCGTGGGCGGTGAGGATGTTTTTCGCCTTCATTTTTTTGTTGAGCCGGTAACCGATGCCCCAAACGTCACCGATTTTCGTCCATTTCAGGGCTTTGATCCGTTTTTCATCGGTATCGATTACATAAACACCCGAAGTTTTTTCGGGAAACTTTTTAGCAATCCGGTTGGCCATTTTGGATAAGGTTTTGGTAGGGGCGATGCCCACACAAACGGGTAAACCCAGCCATTTCCGGATGTGTTTTCGGATTTGCAGGCCGTAAGCATGGTAGTCGGCTACGGAAATGCCATCGAAATTTAAAAAGGCTTCGTCGATGCTGTAATTTTCCACATTTGGGGTGTAGTAGTGCAGTATGTCCATCACGCGTCCGCTGAGGTCGCCATACAACGTATAATTGGACGAAAAAACAAGGATGTTGTGCTTGCGGAGTTGCTCCCGAACCTGAAATTCCGGAGCGCCCATCGGAATGCCGAGAGCTTTGGCTTCTTCACTGCGCGAGATGATGCAACCGTCGTTATTGGACAAAACCACGATCGGTTTTCCTACAAACTGCGGCTGAAACACACGCTCACACGAAGCGTAAAAATTATTGCAATCGACTAACGCATACATAGCGTAAAGGTACGGAGAAAATGAAAAAAGGCCGCTCAAATTTATGAACAGCCTTTTCTATGATAAGTTGTTTTCTTTTAGAACAAATCCATCAACGCAGAAGGGAAAAGTCCGATGGCAATGTTCAGACCGATAGCCAAAACCGCCACGATGTAAAATTCAAACGGTACTTTTGCCGGCTCTTCCGTAGCTTCTTTGGTGTACATCGCACTGACTACTTTGAAGTAGTAATACACGGCAATCATCGAGTTGATGACTCCGGCAATCACCAAAACCAACCAGCCGGCGTTTAATACCTGATTCAACAGGAAAAATTTCGCAAAGAATCCGGAGAAAATCGGAATACCGGCCATGGATAAGAGGGAAGCTGTCAGAATTCCTGCCATAAGCGGATTTCTTTTTCCCAAACCGTTGAAATTCTCGATATTTTCGTTGTCTTTTCCTTTACAAACGTATATAACTACTGTAAAGGCAGCGATACCGGCTAAACCGTAAGCGGCCGTATAGTAGAATAAACTTCCGGTAGCGTTTTGTAGGTTCAGCAAAGCCATCACCATAAAACCGGCGTGGGAAATCCCCGAAAAGGCCAGCATTCTTTTGATATTGTTCTGACGTAACGCCATAATATTACCTACCGTCATCGAAGCAATCGATACAATGACGATTACCAATTCGTATTCGAATTTCATATTGCCGTTCATCGCCATGTTCAATTTGAAGAACGTAGCCATTGCGGTAACTTTTGCCAAGGTACTCATGGTAGCCGTGGTCAGCGTCGGTGCTCCTTCGTACACGTCCGGTGCCCAGAAATGGAACGGAACGGTGGCAATTTTGAACAACATTCCTACGGTGATCATGGAAACCCCGATATAAAACCAGTCTACTGTAGTGGCAGAATTGGACGCTTCGTAAATCATATCCATGTCGAATGAACCTACCGCGCCGTAAACCAAGGCGATTCCGAAAAGGATGATTCCCGAAGCAAACGAGCCCATCAGGAAGTATTTCATACCCGCTTCGTTGCTTTTTACGTTCAGACGGTCGCTTCCCGCTAAAATATAAAGCGCGATGGAAAGGACTTCAATCCCTAAAAAGAACATCGCCAGGTTTCCGAACGACACCATGGAAACGGATCCTGCCAAAAGGAACAGTTTGATGGAAACGAAATCGGAAATTTTGGAAGCTCTTTCTTGGTAAAAATCGGCGCTCAAAGCGATTAAGAAAATCGTCAAAACAATAAACAGACTGGAGAAAGCCACCGTAAAGTTGTTGACTTTAATCATGTTGTTGTAATGACTTTCGGTTACGCCGAATTCAGTTACAGTCAGACCTAAAGTTGCGATTAGTCCGGCAAGGGTTACAGGAATAATGGCTTTTCTTAAGTTGAAAATTTCAGCTAAAAGGACGATAACGCCTAAAACTGCAATTGCTATAAGTGTATTCATTCTGTAGGTCTAAATTATTTAACGTGTACTAAAATTTCCTGGATGCTTGGTGTGATCAGCTCGATAATTGGTTTCGGATACAATCCGAAGAACAGTAGAAAACCGATAATGGCCACGAATACGATGCCTTCCGATACCGTTACATCGGCGAACATTTTGGCATTGGTTTCACCTAACATCGCATGCTGGAACATTCGCAACATGTAAAACGCTCCCAATATAATTGTCGTTCCACCAATAACGGCGAACACCATGTTTTCTGTAGACAAACTGTACAAAACAGTAAATTCCCCCACGAAGTTGAACGTTCCCGGCAAGGCCACAGAAGCCAACACCAAAATCATGAACATCGAAGCAAATTTCGGTGTCTGCTGACGAATTCCACCCATCTCGCTGATGGTTCGGGTTTCGTAACGACGGTAGATTACTTCGGCAGCGAAGAACAAACCAACAATCACAAAACCGTGGGCAATCATCTGTAAAACCGCTCCGCGCAAACCGTCCATATTCATGGCATAACATCCGGCTGCAATCAAACCAACGTGTGCTAAGGAAGAATAGGCTAATAATTTTTTTAAGTCTTTTTGTTTTAAGGCTACGATAGAACCGTATACTACGCCAGCAAGCGCCAGTCCGATGATGATGTACTGTAATTCCTTTGCGGCGTTTGGTGCCAAAGGCAATTGCCAACGCAATACAGAGTACAATCCCATTTTCAGCATGATACCGGACAACAACATGGTTCCGATGGTTGGCGCTTTCTGGTACACATTAGCCTGCCACGTGTGGAACGGAATCAAAGGAATTTTGATGGCATACGCTAAGAAGAAAGCTAAGAAAATCCAAAATTGTTCTGTTGCGGATAAGTCCAATCCTACCAACACATCCCATTTAAAAGTACCTGCTTTTTGGTACAAGTAGATGAAGGCCGCCAACATGAACAACGATCCTGCGAAGGTGTAGATGAAGAACTTGATCACGGCTTTTTTGCGTGCTTCCGCATCACCGTTACCCCAAATCAAAGCAATGAAGTAAATCGGGATTAACGAAAGTTCCCAGAAAATGTAATAAACAAAACCGTCTGAGGCCAAGAAAGTACCAATCATAGCAAACGCCATGAACAATACCAAAGCATAGAAATTTTTTGCGTTATTGAAGTTATTTCCAAAACCGGAAAGTACAATCAAAGGGGTTAAAGCGGTGGTCAAAAGGACCATCGCTATGGATAAACCGTCTGCTTTTAAGGCAAACAAGACATTAGGATTTTTAATCCATTGTGCCGAAAAACTGATATCGGTTCCCTGTGAAAACTGGTTGAGAAGTGCCAACGAAACACCTAAGGCTGCCACACTGAAAAATAGGGCTACTTTGGAAGCGATCGCATTTCCAGAAAAATACGTGGCTACGGCTCCGATGAATAAAAGTATGAGTAATAGAGTTACGTCCATTTTTATGAGATTATCGTACAAAGAATAAATAATACACTATCGAGCAAAGACCGAATACAAAGGCGAACAGGTAGAAACCGATGTTTCCGTTCTGCATTTTTTTCCCTTGTAAAGCCAGGCCGTCGGCTACGGTTCCGAAACCGAAAACGATATTGGAAAGCCCTTTTTCGATATAGTCGCGGGAGAATTTTGCCAAAGCGTAAATCGGTTTTACGATTACGGCCATATAGATTTCGTCCAAATAGAATTTATTGGCCAATACTTTGTGCAAGCCCTGCACTTTATCGTCGGCTTCCGGCACTTGTTTTTTGCTGATGTACATGCTGTAAGCGATACCGATTCCGATCAAAGCACCAACCGTTGCAATTCCCATAAGCATATAAGCCGTGTTGTCCAAATGATGCGCTTCATGACCTTTGAACAACGGTGCCAAATAATGGTTCAGCCAGTTGTTTCCCGGTAAATTGATTGCTCCTCCAATCGCTGCTAAAACAGCCAAAACGATTAAAGGAACCGTAATTAAAGCCGGACTTTCGTGTAAATGATGTTTTTGTTCTTCCGTACCTCTGAATTCCCCGAAGAACGTCAGGAACATCAATCGAAACATATAGAAAGCCGTCATGATAGAAGCAATCGATCCCAATACCCATAAAACAGTATTGCCGTGGAATGCGGTTAATAAGATTTCATCTTTAGACCAGAATCCTGCAAACGGGAAGATTCCTGAAATGGCTAAAGTTGAGATTAGCATGGTAATAAAAGTAACTGGCATCGCTTTGCGCAGTCCACCCATGTTTCGCATATCCTGCTCACCGTGTAATGCGTGAATCACTGAACCCGAACCTAAGAACAAACAAGCTTTGAAGAAGGCATGTGTAATCACGTGGAATACCGCTACTTCATAAGCGCCTAGCCCCAAAGCTAAGAACATCAATCCTAATTGTGATACGGTTGAGTAAGCCAATACTTTTTTAATGTCGTTTTGAACTAATCCGATAGCAGCTGCTACTAAAGCGGTAAATACCCCAACAACTGCAATGATCATTTTTACATCCGGAGCCAATTCAAACAAGAAGTTCAAACGGGTGATCATGAAAATACCGGCAGTTACCATCGTAGCCGCGTGGATCAAAGCCGAAACCGGAGTTGGTCCCGCCATCGCATCTGGTAACCAAGTATACAATGGAATTTGAGCCGATTTACCCGAAGCTCCGATGAACAAACACAAGGCTGCCGTTCCGATTAAAGCTAGATTTGCGGTACCGTTACCGGCCAAAATGGCTTGTTTTAAAGCAACGAAATCCAAGGTGTTGAACAAATACCCGATGATGAAGATTCCGATTAAGAAACCTAAATCCCCGATACGGTTCATGATGAAAGCTTTTTTAGCCGCATCGTTGTAGTCCTGGTTTTTGTACCAGAATCCGATAAGCAGATAAGAGCACAATCCAACGCCCTCCCATCCGATGAACATGATTAACAAATTACTTCCCGCCACCAACATGATCATGAAGAACACGAACAGGTTCAGGTAAGAGAAGAATTTGTGTGTATTCTCATCGTCGTGCATGTAACTGATCGAATACAGGTGAATCAGCGCACCGATTCCTGTAACAAACATCAGCCATAATAACGACAACTGATCTAATAAAATGTCAAAACCAATGCTGAATTTTCCCATCGCAATCCAATCGAACAAATGAATGTTGATGGCTTCTTTGGTGGAGTTCACCTGCATAAAGAAAATTACCGTAGCAATAAAAGAAGCGACAACAGCCAACGTTCCCAAAACGCCTGAACCGGTTCTGCCGAATTGCTTCCCTAAAAATACATTAGATAAAAACCCAACAAACGGGGCCAACAATAAGAGTAAAACTAAACTTGTCTCCATTCGGGCTTATCCTTTTAAATTCTTTAAATTGTCAATATCTACGGATCCGTGATTTCTGAAAATGGAAACCAGAATCGCTAAACCAACTGCTACTTCGGCTGCAGCTACCGCCATCGAGAAAAACACGAACACTTGTCCGGAGGCATCCTGATGATAGGTGGAGAAGGCAACCAGCATCATGTTCACGGCATTCAGCATGATCTCAATCGACATGAACATTACAATGGCGTTTCTTCTTAATAAAATTCCGAAAACCCCTATACTGAATAATAAGGCGGACAGGTATAAGTAGGTTTCTACCCCAATTTCTTTTAAAATCGTTTCCATATTATTTCAGGCTTTTTTCTTTATCTTTTTTGGATATCAATACCGCTCCGATCATCGCCACCAATAACAACACGGAAGCAAATTCAAACGGTACCATATATTCGTTCAACAATACTTTTCCAAGCACTTTAATCGACTGGAAGTCTTCTCCGGAGTAGTAGTAGCTTTCCACCACCGGTTTGGTGCGCAATAGTCCGGCCAACAATACCAGTCCAACCAAGCAGAAAGCAATGGTGGCGGCTATTTTGGCGGCAATCGGTTTATGCGATTCGTCGTCTTTGTTCAGGTTCATCAACATGATGGTGAACAACATCAGAATCATGATGGCACCCGAATACACGATGATATGTACAATGGCTAAAAACTGAGCGTTCAGTAACAGATAATGTCCGGCGATTGAAAAGAAACAAACTACCAAAGACAAAGCGCTGTGAATTGGGTTTCTGCTGAAAATAGTCAGTAAAGCAGTTCCAAGGGTAACAGCCGCTAATGCGTAAAAAATAATTTCTCCCATTCCCATATTAACTCAGCTGATTTTGACGGTTTTTCATAGCCTCGGTAAGCGGCATCACTAATTTATCTTTTCCGAAAATGAAATCTTCACGTTTGCTGGCCGAAGGTACCATCACTTTGGTTTCGGTTAAGTAAATCGCGTCTTTCGGACACGCTTCCTCACACAAACCGCAGAAAATGCAACGCAGCATGTTGATTTCATAGATTTCGGCATATTTTTCCTCACGGTATAACAATTCTTCTCCCGGTTTTCTCTCGGCTGCCTTCATGGTGATGGCTTCGGCCGGACAAGCCACGGCGCACATTCCGCAAGCGGTACAGTTTTCACGGCCCAACTCGTCGCGTTTTAACATGTGCTGTCCACGGTATACCGGGCTGAGCGGACGTTTTTCTTCCGGATATTTAATGGTTACTTTTCTTTGGAACAAGTGACGGATGGTAATCATCAATCCCTTGAAGATTGCAACCAGATACAGGCTTTCCCAGAAGGTCATCTTCTTGTTGGAAACCTCTTTTTTCTTTCCTGATAATGAAATGGTATCTAATGACATGCTTTCAGTTTTATTGGGTTAGTACAATTACCAATCCCGTAATAACAATGTTCGCGATGGCTAATGGAATCAGCATTTTCCATCCTAAATTCATCAACTGGTCGTAACGGAAACGCGGAATCGTCCAACGCACCCACATATAGAAGAAGATGAAGAAACAGATTTTAACAAACAAGGCGATGATTCCTAAGATGTTCGCCACGTTCACGCCCCAGTTTTCCACGGCCCACTGGAAGCCCGGATAATTGTAAGCTCCGAAATATAAAATAGCCAGAATTGCCGAAGAGATGAACATCGCCGCATATTCCCCGAACAAATAGAAGCCCATTTTCATGGAGGAATATTCGGTATGGTGACCACCGATCAGCTCGGCCTCACATTCCGCTAAGTCAAAAGGCGTTCTGTTGGTTTCGGCAAACGAACAAACCAAGAAAATAAGGAAACTCAGTGGGTGTTTGAACACATTCCAGGTAAACCAGCCGTCGTTCCAGAAACCGGACTGTTGCGCTGCGATTTCACGTACACTCAAAGTACCGGTCGCCATGATTAAAGCGATAATGGCTAATCCCATGGCCACTTCATAGGAAATCATCTGGGAAGAGGCGCGCATGGCACTCATCAATGAGAATTTGTTGTTGGACGCCCAACCTCCGATCATAATCCCGTAAACTCCAACCGATAAAACGGCGAAGATGTACAACATGGCCACATCGATATCCGTAGCCTGTAAGATTACCGTTCTGCCTCCGATTTCCAGTTTGTCACCCCAAGGAATAACGGCACTGGTCATCAACGCCATCGACATGGAAATCGCCGGACCTAACACGAACAAGAAGGTGTTTTGGGTGCTCGGCATGAACTCTTCTTTGGCGAAAAGTTTCAAACCATCGGCCAAAGGTTGTAAAATTCCTCCTTTACCGGCACGGTTCGGACCGATACGGTCTTGTAACCACGCGGCGATTTTACGCTCGGCAAGGGTAGAGTACATCGCCATAAACATCGTTATCGCGAATACCGCCAGGATAAAAATCCCTTTTTCTATGATAATTGCACTGTCCATGTCTTATGAATTTGAATTACCATTAGTTTTCTCCGGAACTTCCACCATACTGATGCGTTTCTGATCCTGCTCGCGTCCTTCCAGAATGTGTTTTTCGGTTCGGATTTCCACTTTTGGCGGATGCAGGGCATATTTGTTGCGGTTGATTACCGAGAACTTCTCAAATCGGCGAGGTCCTTCGATAACCCAATCGCTTACGTCTTTTTTCTCGAATCGACAGGTGTTGCAGATGAATTCTTCCACTTCATGGAACTCGTCTTTACGGGCCGTTACACGCTGAATTTCATCACCGAACATCCAAACCGTGGTTTTACCGCAGCATTTGTCGCAATTTCTGTGCGCGTTGTACGGTTTGTTAAACCAAACTCTCGATTTGAAACGGAAGGTTTTATCGGTTAAAGCCCCAACCGGACATACGTCGATAACGTTTCCGGAGAATTCATTGTCAATCGCTTTGGACAAACAAGTCGAAATCTGTGCATGATCGCCGCGGCTGATTACCCCGTGAACTCTGCCGTCAGTTAGCTGATCGGCGGCTAAGACACAACGCTGACATAAAATGCAACGGTTCATGTGCAGTTGAATGTTCGGGCCGATATCTTCCGGTTCGAAGGTTCTTTTTTCCTCGATGAAACGCGTTTCGGATTTTCCGTGCTGGAAACTTAAATTCTGTAAATCGCATTCCCCGGCCTGATCACAAATCGGGCAGTCTAACGGGTGGTTGATCAGCAAAAACTCGGTAACCGATTTTCTGGCTTCTTCCACGCGGGCGGAATTTTTACTGTTTACTTCCATCCCGTCCATCACACCGGTAACACAGGATGCTACCAATTTAGGCATAGGAGTAGGGTTGGCGTCACTACCTTTGGTTACTTCCACCAGACAACAGCGACATTTGCCGCCACTTCCCTGTAATTTGGAGTAGTAGCACATCGCCGGCGGTACGGATTCGCCTCCAATCATTCGCGCAGCCTGTAGGATGGTGGTCCCCGGTTCTACGTGTATTTCCTGACCGTCTATTGTTACTTTCATTTTTTATACGGTTTAAAGTTCAAGGTTTAAAGTTTCAAGTCTCACTTTTGCCTTATCCCTTATCACTTTTTACTTTAATTATACTATTGTTTTTCCTACTAAGTGACGTACTTTTTCAAACGGTTCGTGTACGAAGTGGTCTCTGTTTTTTACTTTCTCTGGGAAACGAACGTGGTATTCAAATTCTTCTCTGAAGTGACGGATCGCCGCCGCAACAGGCCAAGAAGCCGCATCGCCTAACGGACAAATGGTATTTCCTTCGATTTTGCTCTGAATGCTCCACAACAGTTCGATGTCTTCCTCACGTCCGTGACCGTTTTCGATACGGTGTAAGATTTTCTCCAGCCATCCGGTTCCTTCACGACATGGGGTACACTGACCACACGATTCATGATGGTAGAAACGGGAGAAATTCCAGGTGTTACGCACGATACAGGTGGTGTCGTTGTACACGATGAACCCTCCGGAACCTAACATGGAGCCTGTAGCGAAACCGCCGTCGGATAACGACTCATAGGTCATTAGACGGTCTTCTCCGTTGGCAGTTTTGAAGATTAAATTGGCAGGAAGAATCGGCACGGAAGAACCTCCCGGCACTAAAGCCTTTAATGGTCGGTCGTTTAACATGCCTCCTAAATATTCGTCGGAATTCATGAACTCGTCTACGGATAAGCCCAATTCGATTTCATAAACCCCTGGGTTTTTAATGTGTCCGGATGCGGAAATCAGCTTGGTTCCGGTAGAACGGCCGATTCCTATTTTTGCGTATTCTTCGCCCGAGTTCAGTACAATCCAAGGCACTGTGGCAATGGATTCCACGTTGTTTACCACGGTTGGGTTTTGCCATAATCCGTTAACTGCCGGGAAAGGCGGCTTGATTCTCGGGTTTCCTCTTTTACCTTCTAAGGATTCGATTAAGGCAGTTTCTTCACCGCAGATGTAGGCTCCTGCACCACAGTGCACGTGCAAATCCAAATCGTATCCGGTTCCTAAGATGTTTTTTCCTAACCATCCCGCCGCATAGGCTTCTTTGATGGCTCTTTCCAGAATTTTAAACACCCACATGTATTCCCCGCGGATGTAGATGTACGACAAATTAGCGCCTAAGGCATAACTGGACGTAATCATTCCCTCGATTAACAGGTGCGGGATGTATTCCATTAAGTAACGGTCTTTGAACGTACCCGGTTCGGATTCGTCGGCGTTACATACCAAATGTCTTGGTCTTCCTGATTTTTTGTCGATGAAACTCCATTTCAGTCCGGTAGGGAAACCGGCACCACCACGACCGCGTAAACCGGAAGTTTTTACTTCTTCGGTCACTTCATCGGGGGTCATCTGTTTCAGCGCTTTTTCCACGGATGCGTAGCCTCCGTTCTGGCGGTACACTTCGTAGGTTTTGATACCCGGAATGTTTATCTTATCTAATAATATCTTTCTTCCCATGGTATTATTTATCGTGTAACGTTATTTTACCGGCTCTGCAGTCGGCGATTAACTGGTCTACTTTTTCCTGGTTTAAATTCTCGTGGTAGAAATCCCCGATTTGCATCATAGGCGCATAACCACAGGCTCCGAGACATTCCACACCCACTACGGTAAACATACCGTCCACGGTAGTTTCACCTTCTTTAATGCCTAATTTGTTGCAGGTGTAGTCCATCAAATCTTCCACGCCGCGAGTGGCACAACAAGAGGTGCGGCAAAACTCGAACATGTATTTTCCGATGGGTTTTTGATTGAACATGGTGTAAAAAGAAACCACTTCGTACACTTCAATGGGCTTGATTTCTAAAATCTCGGCCACTTTGTCCTGCAGTTCGTAGCTTAGCCAGTTGTCGTGAGCGTCCTGAACTTCATGCAGTACCGGCAGTAAAGCCGATTTTTTCTTGTCTTCCGGATAATGGCTCAACAATTCGTTGATGCGGGCCATCAATTCCGGAGTAATGTTGATATCCTGTTTGTAGATATATTTTTCCATAATCATTAAGCGTCTAATTCTCCGGCGATAACGTTCAAACTCGATAAAGTCGCAATGGCATCGGATAACATTTGTCCTTTTACCATATCGTTAAACGCCTGATAATATATAAAACAAGGTCTTCTGAAATGCAGGCGGTATGGGGTACGGCTTCCGTCGGTAATCAGATAGAAACCTAGCTCCCCGTTACCGCCTTCTACCGCGTGGTATACTTCGGTTAACGGTACCGGCACTTCACCCATTACGATTTTAAAGTGCCAGATTAAAGATTCCATTGTAGAATACACATCTTCTTTCGGAGGAAGATAATATTCAGGAACATCTGCGTGGTATGGTCCTTCCGGTAATTTTGCCAAGGCTTGTTTGATGATGCTCAAACTTTCCCATACTTCTGCATTGCGCACGCAGAAACGGTCATACGTATCTCCCGATTGACCAACCGGAATGTTAAAGTCGAAATCTTCGTAGGAAGAATACGGTTGCATTACGCGAACGTCGTAATCCACACCGGCAGCACGTAGGTTTGGTCCTGTAAAGCCGTAACTGATGGCTTTTTCCGCGGAAATCGCTCCCACGTTGATGGTGCGGTCCATGAAGATTCGGTTTCGGGTCAATAAGTTTTCGAATTGTTCCCAGATTGGTGGGAATTCTTCTAAGAATTTGTTCAGTTTTTCCCAAACGGCCGGGCTCCAGTCTCTTTCGAAACCGCCGATACGGCCCATGTTGGTGGTTAAACGAGCCCCACAGATTTCCTCGTAAATTTCATAGATTTTTTCGCGGAACTGGAACACGTACAGGAATCCGGTTAAGGCTCCGGTGTCTACTCCTAATACGGAATTACAGATAATATGGTCTGCGATACGCGCCAATTCCATCACGATCACGCGCATGTATTGGACACGTTTCGGAACTTCAATGCCTAAGGCTTTTTCCAAGGTCATCCACCAGCACATGTTGTTGATCGGTGCCGAACAATAGTTCATACGGTCGGTCAATACAGTAATCTGATAGAATGGTCGGTTTTCTGCAATTTTTTCAAAAGCTCTGTGAATGTAACCAACGGTGCCTTCTCCGTCAACGATACGCTCTCCGTCCATTAACAGGATGTTCTGGAAAATTCCGTGGGTAGCCGGGTGCGTTGGCCCAAGATTCAAAACCGAAAGTTCACTTCCGTCTTCGTTTCTTCTTTTTTCGATTTCTTTGGCAAATCGTGCTTCCGGCGTTAATAATAGATCTGACATTTGGGTTGTTATTTCAGGTTACTATTAGCAGTTTTGTTTGGTTCTTCCGAAGAAACGGTCGTCTTTGTCGGTTCTTCCGCCGTCTTCCAACGGGAATTCTTTGCGCATCGGGAACACGGTCATTTCGTCCATGTTTAAAATGCGTTTTAACTGTGGATGTCCTTTAAAGATGATGCCGAAAAAATCGTAGGTTTCTCTCTCCTGCCAGTTGGCACCCAAGAATAGGGGCGTTACCGAATCAATTTCCGGATTGTCTCCGTTTAAGTAGCATTTGATGCGGATGCGAACGTTGTCCACCCAATTATGCATGTGATAGACTACGGCAAACTGACGCTCTTTTTCGTAATCTGGGTAGTGGATGCCGCAAACATCGGTCAGGAAGTTAAAACGCATCGTAGCATCGTCTCTTAAAAACTGCATGACTTCCAGGATGGAATCCGGTGCTACTTCAAAGGTGAAAATATCGTGAATCTGAATAAAATCGGAAACTTTTAATCCGAAGTTTTCAATCAGTTTGTTTTGTATTACTGAGGTTTCTAAGGCCATTGTTACTTGATGTTATAAGAACCTAATAAATCTTTGTATTCGTCGGAACTTCTTCGTCGCACCGATTCATTTTTTACAATTTCCTGTAATTTCATGATTCCGTCCAGAATTTGTTCTGGTCTTGGCGGACAACCCGGTACGTAAACATCCACCGGAATTACCTTGTCAATTCCCTGAAGTACAGAATACGTATCAAAAACCCCTCCCGAAGAAGCACAGGCGCCAACAGCGATAACCCATTTCGGTTCGGACATTTGTTCGTAAACCTGACGTAAAATCGGGGCCATTTTTTTAGCGATGGTTCCCATTACCAGCAACATATCGGCCTGACGCGGAGAGAAACTCATACGCTCGGATCCGAAACGTGCCACGTCATAGTGAGAAGCCATGGTGGCCATGAATTCGATACCGCAGCAAGAAGTAGCGAAAGGTAAAGGCCATAATGAATTTGCTCTTGCCAATCCTACCACATCGCTTAATTTGGTGGCAAAAAAACCTTCTCCCGCATAGCCTGCAGGCGGTTCTACCATTGTATATTTAGATGAATCGCTCATTGTCTTAATTTTTTATTCCCATTCTAAACCTCGCTTCTTGATTACGTAGTAAAACCCTACGACCAAAAGCCCCATGAAGATACCCATTTTAGCTAATCCTTCCCAGCCCATTTCTCTGAAATTTACGGCCCAAGGGTACATGAAGATTACCTCCACGTCGAAAAGAACGAACAGGATGGCAACTAAAAAGTATTTTACGGAAAAAGGAATACGTGCGTTTCCTACGGACTCAATCCCGCACTCGAAGTTTTTGTCTTTGTTGGCGGAATGTCTTTTTGGACCCAGAAGTCCCGAAATAACTATTGTAGTACCTACAAACCCTGTTGCTAAAAGCAGCTGCATAACAATAGGAATGTAGTCGATTTGGTTAGTTTGCATGTTTTTACTCTCTTAAAAGAAAATGAATTCACAAATATACATTCCTTATATTTATACGCAACGTAATTTTTTAATGATTTTTGCGTTTACACTCTTTTAAAGTTAAAACATATTTAGACTAATTACAAATAATTAACGTAGTGTTGTTAGTGTTTTTCTGAAATTTCTTAATAAAAAAACCGCCCCAATTTGGAGCGGTTTGTACATTCAGGTAATCAAAAATATATGTTAATCTTCGATAACAGCTACCTGAGCAGCTACCTTACCTTTTCTTCCTTCTTCTTCAACGTAAGAAACTTTAGTTCCTTCGCTTAAGCCTTCAGCTTTTAAACCTGTTGCGTGAACGAAAATGTCATTTCCGGTTTCATCGTCTGTAATGAACCCATATCCTTTGGATTCAATGAAAAATTTTACTTTGCCTGTGCGCATTCTGTAATAAAAAAATAATTAATAATAACCCAAAGATATACTTTTTTTTAAAACAAACAAGTTTTGGTAAAAAATTTTCAAAAAAAATGTTTAAGTTTTGAAAACTTTAAAGGGAAGTTAAGGAATTGTTGAAAAAATAAAAAAGCGGCTCAAAAGGCCGCTTAATCGTTAAGAATTTAAGTTCAGTTTTATGAATAATTCATCGAGTTGCTTGTTGTCAATTGCGGAAGGCGCATCAATCATCACATCTCTTCCGGAATTGTTTTTCGGGAAGGCGATGAAATCCCGGATGGTTTCCTGCCCGCCCAAAATCGCTACCAAACGATCCAATCCGAAGGCTAAACCTCCGTGTGGCGGCGCACCGAACTGGAAGGCGTTCATCAGAAAGCCGAACTGATTTTCAGCTTCTTCTTTGCTGAACCCTAACAATTCAAACATTCTGGCCTGTAGGTCTTTATCGTGAATACGGATGGAACCGCCACCGATTTCGTTTCCGTTTAACACCATGTCATAAGCATTAGCTCTGATTTTACCAGGCTCCGTACCGATTAAATGGATATCCTCCGGTTTTGGCGAGGTGAACGGGTGGTGCATCGCGTGAAAACGGCCGCTTTCTTCATCCCATTCCAATAGCGGAAAATCTACTACCCAAAGCGGTGCAAATTCGTCCGGTTTGCGTAAACCTAAACGAGTAGCCACTTCCATACGAAGCGCGCTCAATTGCGCACGGGTTTTATTTGCCGGTCCTGACAAAACGAAAATGATATCGCCCGGTTTTGCTCCGGTGATTTCGGCCCACTTTTTCAAATCGTCCTGATCGTAGAATTTGTCTACAGAGGATTTTAAACTGCCGTCCGCTTCATATTTACAGTATACCATGCCTGAGGCGCCCACCTGAGGTCGTTTTACCCAGTCGATGAAAGCGTCGATTTCTTTTCTGGTGTATGCTGCTCCACCCGGAACAGCAATTCCTACTACCAATTCTGCGGCATTGAATACGCCGAAATCTTTGTGTTGTGCCACGGCATTCAGTTCTCCGAATTCCATGCCGAAACGGATGTCCGGTTTGTCGTTCCCGTAGGTTTTCATGGCATGCTCGTAGGTCATTCTCGGGAATTTATCCACTTCGATGCCTTTTACTTCTTTCAGTAAGTGGCGCGTTAAGCCTTCAAACATGTCGATGATGTCTTCCTGCTCCACAAAAGCCATTTCACAGTCGATTTGCGTAAATTCCGGCTGACGGTCGGCACGTAAATCTTCATCGCGGAAACATTTCACAATCTGGAAATATTTGTCCATACCGCCTACCATCAACAATTGTTTGAACGTTTGCGGGGACTGCGGCAAGGCGTAAAACTGTCCCGGATTCATGCGGCTTGGTACCACGAAATCGCGGGCGCCTTCCGGAGTCGACTTTATTAAATAAGGGGTTTCTACCTCGCAAAAACCTTTGTCGGATAAATAATTTCGGACCTCCTGAGTTACTTTGTGGCGGAACAACAAGCTGTTTTTTACCGGATTTCTTCGGATGTCCAGATAGCGGTATTTCATGCGGATGTCTTCTCCGCCGTCCGTTTCGTCTTCAATGGTGAACGGAGGCAGCATCGCCTGGTTTAAAACGGTAAGTTCCGAAACCAGAATTTCGATGTCTCCGGTAGCCATGTTCGGGTTTTTCGATTCGCGCTCGATAACGGTTCCTTTCACCTGAATCACGAATTCACGGCCTAAGGTTTTAGCCAGTTCGAAAACGGCTTTGTCGGTGCGGCTTTCGTCAAAAATTAATTGGGTGATACCGTATCGGTCGCGTAAATCCACCCAAATCATAAAACCTTTGTCGCGGGATTTCTGAACCCAACCGGCCAGGGTTACTGTAGTATTATTGTGTGAAAGATTTAATTCTCCACAAGTATGACTTCTGTACATGTGCATAAAATTTGGTGCAAATTTAGTTTTTATTTTCGAGTTTAAAACCTGAGGATTCAATTAATAAGGATTTTTAGCGTTGTGGTTTTGCTTTGTGTTAAATTTTGCTTTTAACCCATGAAATGGATTCGGATAAATTTCGGTATTTATAGAAAATATTGTAATTTAGAAGAGTAATTAAATAGGGTCTTGTTAAAGCATGATTGATAATTGCTTTTGAGGAAAGTTTTAGTTAATTATTGTAATTGATACGTTATAACAATACTAAAGACGGGTTGACAAGCCGAACTTAATCACGGTCTGCTTTCAAGAAAAGATTATATCGGTTTGTAGGATTTAAACACCACCGTTTTTAAAGAGGAATGGCTGTTACAGAGTAGTGACAGCCATTCTTGTTTAACGAACTTCTGTTTTGAGCAATAAAAAAACCGCTGCAGCTATGCAGCGGTTTTTTTATTGGAGTTGTGAAATTACATTTCGTGTTTTGGGGTAAAGCCGTCTTCACTCAGTTCTTTATGCTCGTAGGCTTCCACCATCAGAGCCGCATAATCTGTAGCTTCGCCTTTGGTAAACTTATGAACGATTTTGTCCATGATGTCGTAAATTACCGGAACGATTACCAGAGTTAAGAATAATGAGGAAATCAATCCGCCGATGATTACCCAGGCCAATCCGTTTTTCCATTCGGCACCGGCTCCTGAGGCTAAGGCAATCGGTAACATACCGAACACCATCGCAATCGTCGTCATCAAAATCGGACGCAGACGGGCGTGGTTCGCCTGAATTAAGGCTGTGTGTACGGTTTCACCAGCCGCTCTTCGCTGATTGGTAAAGTCGACCAGCATAATCGCGTTCTTACACACCAGCCCGATTAGCATGATGATTCCCAAAATGGTAAAGATGTTCAGGGAATTGTTGGTTAACCCAAGTGCTAACAACGCTCCGATGAAGGATAACGGCACGGCAAACAAAACCACAAACGGGTGCACATAACTATCGTACAAAGCCACCATAACCAGGTATACCAAAATAATCGCGGCTAAAAGGGCAAATCCTAAGGTACCGAAACCTTCCGTCTGGTTTTCCATATCACCGCCCCAAACGTAGTTGACACCCGTTGGTTTGTGCAGTTTTTCAAATTTGGCTTGCCATTCTGCGGCTACCGTACCCGTTGGACGTCCTACGGTTTGTCCTTTAATCGTAACCGAAGCGGTTTTATCACGACGCTCTAGCTGACTTGGTCCTGAACCTTCTTTTACGGTAGCAAATTGCGATAGTTTAATTTGTTGCCCCATTTTATTGATGAACGTCAAATTACTTACATCGTCTATGTTTTTACGGTTAAAATCGTTGTATTTTAAGTTGATGTCGTATTCGTATTCTCCCGCACGGAATTTACTGTCGGTGTTTCCACTGAAAGCGGTTTGCATCGTCATTCCCACGGTTTGTAAATCTAATCCTAGAGCGGCCATTTTATCACGGTCTACCTGTACGTTGATTTCCGGGTTTCCGGTTTCTACCGACAATTTAATTTCGGAGGCACCGGCGATGGTGTATAATTCCTTTTCAGCGGCTTTGGCAAAAACCATGGCGCTGTCTAACGTGGTTCCGGTAACGACTAACGCTAAAGGCGCTTCTTCGGCCGTACCCATGATACTCATTCCTACTGTCTTGATTTTGGCACCGACTAATTCCTGCTGTAATTTACGTTTGATTTTCGCTGCATACACATACGAATCGTCTTCCCGTTGGTCCTGATCGACCATTTTTACCCGGATTTCCGATTTGTAAGCCGTAGCTTGCGTTCCGGAAAAACCTTCCGAAGTCTGTCCTACGGTGGTAATCAAATTGGTTACATCTTCTTGTTTTTTAAGAAAAGCTTCCGCTTTTTGCGTCATGAAGTTGGTTTGTTCCAAGGAAGCGTCTTTCGGCATTTCAATCTGTACTAAAAACTCTCCGGCATCGGAACGGGCAAAGAATTCCCCGCCAACGTAGCCTCCACCTAACATTAATATTGGAACAGCAAAAAAGAGAATAGTGATACTTACTAAAATAGCTACTTGTCTTAATGTGCTTTTTAATGCCCATTCTAAAAGACTGCTTATAAAATTTGTAAAACGGGTTAGTTGCGCTTCGAAAGCCAAGATGGTTTTTCCGAAAAGGTTTTTCCCTTCAATATGTTCTAATTTTCCAAAACGAGAAGATAACCAAGGTACAATAGTAAACGACGACAATAGGGACAAAAGGGTGGAGATTACTACGGTCACACAGAATTGTGTAATAATGTTAGAAACCAATCCGGTACTCATGGCAATAGGCAGGAATACCACCACAATTACCAAGGTAATAGAAGTTACGGTGCCTCCGATTTCAGCGGTTCCGTCAAAAGCGGCACGAACGCGGTTTTTCCCCATTTCCATGTGCCTGTAAATGTTCTCGAGTACTACGATGGCGTCGTCCACCAAAATACCCACAACTAGGGATAATCCCAATAAACTCATTAAGTTCAGCGTATAACCCATCACCACGAAACCGATAAAAGTCGCAATCAGGGAAGCTGGAATGGATACCATTACAATCAGGGAGTTACGCACACTGTGTAAGAAGAACAACATCACCAAGGCAACCAGTAATACGGCCAGCATCAAATCGTGGATTACCGCATCGGCTGCATTTAGCGTAAACACGGAACTGTCGTTGGCGATGTTTAACTCCAGTTTTTCCTGAGCATAATCGTTTCTTAATTGCCCTAATAACTTCTGCACTTGTTCACTTACATCTACGGCATTCGCATCGGATTGTTTGATGATTTGCAGGATGATGGCGTTTTTCTGGTCGACACGGGCAATTTTTTCGGTGGTTTTCTGAGCGTCCTGTACATCGGCTATATCGCCTAAACGTACCTGAGAACCGTTGGTACTGGCAATTACCAGATTGCGCAATTCTTCAACCGTTTTGTATTTTCCCGCCAAACGGATTAGGATTTTCTGTTCACGCGTTTGAATGTTTCCGGTAGGGAAATCCAGATTCGAAGCCAAAACAGCCTGCTGCACCTGCGGTACGGACAAGCCGAAACCTTTCATTTTGTCCGCATCCATGTTTACCTGAATCTCTCGTTCCTGACCTCCCACAAGGTTAATCTGCGCCACACCGTTTACTCGGGATAAAATCGGTTTGATTTTTTTGTCAATCAGGTCGAAAAATTCCGCTTCTTCCATTTTGGCGTTGGCACCGATGGTCATGATCGGCAAGTCGCTCAGGGAGAATTTGCTTAACGAGGGTTGTTTTACATCGTCGGGTAAATCTCCCAACACGGCGTTTACTTTGCGTTGGGCGTCGTTTAAAGCTACGTCGGCATCGGCGTTACTGGTAAGCTGTACGGCAATGGTTGACAAACTTTCGTAAGATTTCGATTCGATTTTTTTGATGTTTTCCATCGAGGAAATCGCGTCCTCGATTTTTTTGGTTACGGTATTTTCCACCTCACCCGGCGAAGCTCCCGGGTAAACGGTAGAAATACTGATTACGTTTTGTTCGAATTTCGGGATCAATTCGTATCCTAAAAGTCCGTAGCTAAACAATCCTCCGAGGGTCAGTATCGTGAACAGCACGACTACCAGCGACGGACGTTTAATGGATATTTCTGCTAATTTCATATGTTTTTTCTAGTTTAAGGGAAAGGGAAAAGTTGTTGGAATTGCCATTCTCCGATGCCTTAGCCCTTGTTGCTTGTCACTTATTTTAATACCGTTACTTTTGTTCCGTCCGTTAAGTTGATTTGCCCGCTGGTAATCACAATGTCACCATTGGCCAGTCCGTTAAGGATTTCTACCTGCTCCCCGAAAATTCGTCCGGCGGTTACTTTTTTCAGTTTGGCGGAACCGTCTTTTTCCACTACGAAAATTTCATTGGCACTTACACTTCCCACGAAAGCGGTTCTCGGCACAATCATCAGCGGTGTATTGTCGGTGGTGGTCGGAACGAAATTCGCGGTACCGTACATTCCGGCTTTTAAATCGCCGGACGGGTTGTTGACAATTTCAATTTCCACGGCAAAGTTTAAACTTGCATCGGCTTTTGGCGCGATGAAGGTAATTTTTCCGTCGAATGCTTTATCCGGAAATACCGTTGCGGTTACCTTAACTGGACTTCCGATTTTCAGGCTGCTTACCTGATTTTCGTTTACCGTAACTTTAAGTTTCAGTTTGGAAACGTCTACGATTTCGAACATTTCTGTAGGTGGCATTCCGGCAAGAATGGTTCCCACTTCGATGTATTTTTTGTTGATGATACCACTAAACGGTGCTTTGATTCGCGTATCGCCCACATTGATGTTCGCCTGTGTCAAACGCGCTTTGGCGTTTACCATGTTGATGCGTGCCTGATCCAACTGTTGTTTGGTTACCCCGCCGGTTTTATAAGCACTTTCGAAACGGTTGTAATCACTTAAAGCATTCTGATAGTTGGCATTTGCGGTTTGTGCTTCCACATTGATAACATCGCCTCGCACTACGGCAAGGGTTTGTCCTTTGCTTACGCGGTCGCCTTCTTTTACCAAAACACTGATGACTTTCCCTGATTTTTCTGCGGAGAAATTTAGTTCCTGAGCCGGTGCAAACGTTCCGTTGGTGGTAAAGTTCTGATTTACCGATTCGGTTTTTACAGTGTCTACCTTAACAACTACGGTGGCGTTGTTTTCGGCTACAACGGCTGTTTTGGCTTCGTTGCTCGCTTTGTTTTTGCTTAATACGAATCCGATTAGACCTAAAGCGCCTAAAATGATTACTACTGTGGTTATTTTATTCTTCATTGTTTGATTAGTTTACTAAATTTTTTAATTCTCCTTTTGATTTGATGATTTGTATTTCCGCCAGTTTGTATTCCAATTGGGCGGTGGTGTAATTGTTTTGCGCTTCGGATAAAGCGTTTTCGGCATCCAGTAATTCGGTTAAGGAAGCCAAACCGTTTACGTAATTGTTTTTGGTGTTTTCCAGAACCGTTTTGGCTAAATCGGCATTTTCTTTTTGGGTTTGGATGTTGATGATGCTGTTGTTTAGCTGTGTTTTGGCATTCTCAAACTGATAGTTTAAGGCCAGTTCAGTGTCTTTGATGTCTTCTTCAACTTTTTTCAGACTTACTTCCGCCTGACGTACTTTGGAACGGGTGGAAAAGCCTGAGAAAACAGGAATGTGAAGGTTTAATCCGATGGAAGAAAAGTCGGTCCAGAAAACATCGTTAGGTTTTCCGCCCAAAGGCATTTTCGTTCCCTGTCCTAAGTAGCCGTAATTGGCACTAAGCGACAGCACCGGAAAATATTCCGCCTGATAGGCTTTTTTCTGAAAACTCAGCAATTGCTCCTGCTTCTTTAAAAGCGCCATTTCGGTTCTGTTGCCGGTTTCGGCTTTCGTGATAAAAGCTTCTGCGGTTACGGTTATGGAATTTTCAGGAAGTTTGATTTCTTGCTCCATTGGCATTCCGATGAAGAATTTTAAAGTGTTTTCCTGAAGTTGTACCGCATTGGTCAATTGCTGGCGTGCGGCTTCCAGATTGCTTACTTTCACCGAAATACGGTCTAAATCGATTTTTTTGGCTAGGCCGTTGTCGTATTGTCCTCTGATAATGTCGCGCACTTTTTTGGTGCTTTCCAGGTTGCTTTCGGCTATGGCCAATTTTCGTTGGGTTACATATACCTGATAGTAGCTGTTGGCTACTTTTTCAATCAGTTGTTCTTCGGTTAACTGTTGGTTGATGCTGTAAAATTCGCGGGTGGAACGCGCCGCTTTCAAACCGGTAAAAACAGACTGATTGAACAGGTTCTGCGATAAACTCACGGTTCCGTTACTCGTCCATTTCTGGCCCAGCGGCGCTAAAATGATGGAACCTTCAGGACCGCCGAAAAATTCACCCGGAAGCGCGTTTTGTTGCAGAATCGGGTTATAGGTTAAACCTCCGTTAAGACTGATTTGCGGCAAGGCCTGAGCCCGAACCTCCGCAATTTTGTGATTGCTGTTTTCTACTTCGAGTTTTGCTTTTTTAGCCTCGGCTTTGTTTTCTAGGGCGAAAGTAAGAGCATCTTTCAGGGACAGTTCTTTAACTTGTGCCTGAAGCGCAGAAGCGATGCATAGCAGTGCGATGGTTATCTTGTGTTTCATTTTTTGATGTTATTCTTGTTTGATGATAAATTGTTTTAAAACGGCCAGTCCCTTTTCTGTTGTGATGCCTCTTAAATGGTATTCAAGGAAATTTTCCTGAAGGCTTCTCATGTTAAACATGGTTTCGGGAAATATTTCGATGTCTTTCAGCGAATTCAGACCGGTGTAATAGATACGCCCGATAAATTCCAGATCGATTTCTTTGCGGTACAGCCCCAGTTCAATTCCTCTTTTCAGATTTTGAATCACACAACTGTCCAGCTTATCAAATTGCTTGCATTTTAAGGTCGAAAAAATCTTCGGATAGAATTTCTGAAGCTGATAAAAAGGAGAGCTGCTCTCGTTTTTTAAATGGCGCAGCACATATTCTTTGATTTCAAACAACTCTTCTATCGGATTTTTATTCACGGCACAGATTTCATCGATACCGGCAGAAATAGTCTCAAAAAGAAACAGGGTGGTGGCTTGTACCAGATCGTCTTTGGTCGCGTAATGCTGGTAAATCGTTTTTTTCGAAATGCCCAGTTCGTTGGCGATGTCATCCATGGTCACACTTTTAAAACCTAAAGAGAGGAACATGTCTGAAGCTTTCTGTAAAATATCATTCTTCATTCTTCAATTATTTGACGCAAATTTACAACGGAAACTTTTAACACTGAAAAAGTTTCCAAAGTATTTAGAAAAATTTAACATTTGATTTGCTTTTGAAAAACTCGCCATTTGGAGTACTTTAGCCGAAAATTTAGTTGTATGCATTCCATTTCGCAGTACCAAACGTTTATTGCCGAGCATTTTGCCCAAATTTCCATCGACAAAGAGCCGAAAAATTTATACGAACCCATTCAGTATATTTTATCGTTGGGAGGAAAGCGCATCCGGCCGGTTTTAACCCTAATGGCTGCAGAAGTTTTCAATGCCGACTATAAAAAAGCGTTGGCTGCGGCTACGGCGGTTGAGGTTTTTCACAATTTTTCGCTGATCCACGACGACATTATGGACGATGCACCGTTGCGTCGCGGGCATGAAACTGTGCACGAGAAATGGGACATCAACACCGGTATTTTGTCTGGAGATGCCATGCTGATTTTGGCGTACCAGTATTTTGAACAGTACGAACCTGCTGTCTTCAGAGATTTGGCAAAATTGTTCAGTAAAACGGCTCTGGAAGTGTGTGAAGGCCAGCAGTGGGATGTCGATTTCGAAAATCGCGACAACGTGACCATACAGGAATACCTGAAAATGATTGAATACAAAACAGCTGTTTTAGTGGGTGCCGCGATGAAAATGGGTGCGATTGTAGCCGGAACCTCAGACGAAAATGCGAACCTGATTTACGATTTTGGTCTGAATTTAGGGATTGCCTTTCAGTTGCAGGACGATTACCTCGATGCGTTTGGCGATCCGTTAACCTTCGGAAAACAGGTGGGCGGTGACATTATCGAAAATAAAAAAACGTATCTTTACCTGAAGGCCGTGGAATTTGCCGATGCCGATGCGAAAGCGCAACTGAAACATCTGTTCTCCATTCAGCCGAGTGACAATACCGATAAAATTGAAAAAGTAAAAGCGCTTTTCAATCAGACGGGTTCCAGTGAAGCTACCCGCGAGGCTATTAAGGATTTTACGTTTAAAGCGTTCGAAACCCTTGATAACATGCAGATCGAATCGGATAAGAAAACCGTTTTAAGAACGTTCGGGGAAAACCTGATGGGCAGAAAAGTATAAGATGTTTGCAGCACCTCAAAATACCGATTTATTGTTATCTGAAGCGCAGAAGGAGGCGTTGTACGTAAAACTGGTGGAGCAAATCAACAAAGATTTTACCTACGCGAACGAAAGTGTCGACTTTGATCCGGCCATTGCGCCCATCGATTTAAAAGTGCAGCTTCACGAGAAAATCTACAAACTCATTCAGTACAAATTCGCCGAATACCTTAATTTACTTTACATTATTGATGTATCCGAAGATAAAATCAAACAGCTTGACGGTTCTGATTTGGTCGACTTGGCCGAACAGGTTACTTTTCTGATTCTGAAGCGCGAATGGCAGAAGGTTTGGTTTAGAAATAGGTTGTAAAAAATAAAATTAATCCTCTTTTTTTACCGTAAAGAGCATCTCGCCGTCAAATTTGTATTCTCCTTTTTTGTAAACTTCTTTGTTAGGGAGAATAACCTCGTAAGTGTAAATTCCTTTTGGTAAATTATAAAGGCATTCTTTTCCGTTGTTCTGTATGACGAGTTCTTTTTTTACTTCATTGTCTTGTGCGTCTTTCCCCGTGATTTTGAAAGTAATTTTCTCTTCGAGTTTGTTTTTAACACACAGACTTTCAATCGCTGTAGTATTTTTTTTGGGTTCCGATTGGGCGACTTTAAAGACGGACAGACCTGCCATAACGATTTCACTTCCTTTTAAAATTTTGTCGAAGTCGGATTGGGCAAAACAAACGGAAGAGAGTAAACTTAATAGAAGTGTGGAATAAAGATTTTTCATGATGCTTAAAGTTTAACTGTTTCATTGTCGATAAACGAATCGTATATTTTGGTGAAATTCTCGTTGGCTTGAAAGAAATCGACGGGATAAAACGTTAATTGATCTTGGTGTACTACAGACTTGTAAAAACCATCAAGTTGTATAATACTTGGGCGAAATTGGAAATTGTCTCCATTTGTTTCGACTAACACTTTGCAGCAGAATTCTGAGCAATACATTTTTTCATCGTCCTCGATATTGAATGAAAAATCGAATTTTATTTTTGAGGCTTTGTGTTTTTCACAAATTTTTTTCAGGTTTTCGAAATCTTGAGGCTTGTTGTTGCATTTCCAAATACTTATATAGTAGGTGTCTTTGGTGATGAAAGAATTTAAGGAGTCGACAATAAGGGAGCTTCCCGCTTCGCTTTTCGTGTCCGAAACATTGAATATTTTAAGTGAACGATTTTCAAGGTATCCTATGCCAACGTGGGTACTGTTTTTGTCCTGCAGGTTAAATTTTTCTGCAATGAATCCGGATTTGGCTTTTGTTCCTCTACACACCATATAAATTGTACTGTCCTGAAGTTTAATATTTTGAAAATCACGATATTTCTGAGCTGAAATAGTAAGACTAACACATAAGAAACAGAATAAATGTATTTTGAGCGATGCTCTTAATGGTTTGAATATAAATTGGTTAAGCATTTTACAGTATGTTATTTTATCGAAAAAGTTATCGAAAGTTTTGCGGCGATATTGTCTTTTAAATTAGGGTTTGAATAGGCGCCATATCTGTAAAAGATTCCGCTGCCAATTCCTAAGTAGCCTAAATTGAGATAATTTATTTTTAACAGATTATCAACCTGAATGCCGGATTCCACAAACAATTTGTCTTTGGTCTTAAAGGGAAGGAGTAGGTGATTGGTGTTGTTTCTTAAATTTCCATAGCCCATATTATGATGTGCCGTTATGTTGGGCTGGAAATTGGCTACTTTAAAAAGTAACCCTCCGAAATTGTGGGATACAAACAAATTAAGATAACAATCGGAGAGGAACTCATACGGAAGCATGGTCTGAAAATTGTTTTTCATAAGAAAAGGAGTGTTGGTATCATAACTTCCTTCGCCGGTGAACAATAAACCATAGGGTAATTGGGTATCAATATATCCTGCAGTTAATCGGTATTTTGTGTTCCCTAAATTTTTAAAGTAAAGCGACTGTTCAACTTCTCCTTCAATCTTATTGTAGTTGAAATAGCTGTTAAATAAATTTTTCAGCCCTTTTGAATAGGCGACTCGGACAATAGGATATTCGGTTCCGATACTGAAATTTTGATTGAAAGTACTGATTATTTTTTCTTTGAAAGCAAATTTTAAATGTACCGCCAGACTGGTGTTGTTGTAATTTTCATAATCATAACCGTCATTTTTGAAGGTGTATGTATATTGTGGGACGACGTGCATTTGCTGAAGTGCAATGTCCCATTTCAAATATTTAAAACTTCTTTTTCCGATTTTTAAAGAGTTTTCGGTAATCATGTCAAATTGGTAACCGATGTAATTTCGTAGCGTAAACAAGTTCTGACTTTGAAGATTCAATCCGTAGCCGCCTGTTTCAATTAAATTCTTCTGATGTTTTAGCCCAATAAAAAAATCATCTTTTTTCGAGACGGTGTAAAGGAATTCTCCGCCATATTTCCATTGTCTGTCTTTGGTGCCATATCCAACAAAGCCACCTATAACGAAATTTTTAAATGTTTTTTCGTTAGTATAAATCCCGGTACCTAAACGAAATCCTTCAAATTTGTTGCAGACAAACGTCTTGGAAATGTCAATGTCAAAATATGTTGTAGGGAATTTATTTAGGGATATTTTTTCAAAGAATGTCAGGTAGAAGTCGAATTTGTTTTTTTTTCCGATACTGTCGATAACATGGTAAGTTGTTTTTTCTGTAGTATTTAATTTTTCTTCACGAAAGTGATTCCAGTAAATGCTGTCTTTTTGCGTGGCATTTTCATCAATCCTTACAGTTTGAAAGGAGAAGTTTTTTTTCTCCAACGGTAGGTTTAAAGCTACATTGCGTATAAAGCTTTTTCCTTCTACAAACATATTTGTTTTGTTGCTGGGATATTCCGGAAACGACAAAGTGTAATTTAATTGTTCAGGAAACCAGTGCTCATTGTCAATCAGCATGTATTGTTGTTGGATTTTGAGGGTTATTTTGCCTTTAACAAAAGGTGAAGCAATTACGTTTTGGATAGCGTATTTGTTGGTGTTAATATAAAGTAAGCCCTCCAATC
Source organism: Flavobacterium suncheonense GH29-5 = DSM 17707 (assembly GCF_000430025.1). GTDB lineage: Bacteria > Bacteroidota > Bacteroidia > Flavobacteriales > Flavobacteriaceae > Flavobacterium > Flavobacterium suncheonense. The sequence continues at coordinate 140,675 of NZ_AUCZ01000007.1, read as the reverse complement.
CGTCAAATTTTTTGCTTTTTAAAGGTTTGAATGAAATCACATAAACAGTGTCTTTGTTTTGATGAAGCGTATCCTCTATCTTAAACTTGTATTTGTTCAAACTTCCTTTGCTGATTGGGTTAAGGTATGCAACGTTGAATAATTTTATATGATCTTTGTAAAAAGAAAACGGTTGTAAATCTGTTGCCAAAGAGGCGAACGATGGGCTTTTGAATCCGGAAACTTTAGTTGCAATAACCACTTCATTACTTATATCCGGAGATACAAATTTTCTTTCAGTAACACTTTCCATCATAAACAAGTGACCTCCTTTCAATTTTTTCTTAACCGCAGTGAGTGAGTTGTCAACACTGTCTTTGAACTTGAAATCATAAACCGTTTTGTTGTAGGAGTTGTATTGAAACGATTTCAGATTTTCCGGATTGTTTTGCCATTTGTTTTGGATGACTTTTTTTATGATGCGGTTTGCTGGATTCTCGCCATTTGTGATGACTAACTCATTTAATGGTGTTTGTGAGAAATTTAATTCGATGATAAGGGGTTGTTGTGAGGCAATCAACACAGTGTGATTTTGATAGCCTACATAACTACAAGTTAAACGGATTACTTTTTTTTCAGAATGGTATAAAAAGTTGCCTTCTATGTCTGAAGAAGTGCGTAGTAGCGGATTATTGTCAAAAGTTATGTTGGCGAAGGCTAAAGGTTCTTTTGTTTTGCTGTCGATAATCTTCCCTTTAACAATCCCTTGCGGATAGACATATGTTGAGAATAGTATTAATAATAGGCTTAGATTCCGAATCATTTTCAATAAATTATCAAAGTAAGGTAAATACTACAGCAAATATATCTTTTTTTCAAAAACGATTTGCTGTAGTATGATTTATTTACTTTTATTTTCCTATTTCACCCCATACAGCTCCAATTACAGCTCCAACAACAGAGCAAGGAACATTGCAAATCAAATACCCAATTCCGGCTCCTGCTAATGCGCCCCAAAAGCCATCATTGTTTCCTCTGTTATAAGTAAATGCTAAAGTTGTTAATAAAAACTCTTTCTCTTCAGGATTTATTTTGGAAGCTTTAACCTGATCTACTAATTTGATAAGTTCAGTTTTGTTCTCTCCGACTTTCAGCAGGATTTCTTTTGAGTAATTGCTCAATGACAGGTTCTTTAGCTTTTCTTCAGGTTTTTGGCCGTTTAATTGGCTTATGATATCGGTTACGGATTCTAGACTAACCTTTGTTTTTATTGGGGTTTTTAATGTGTAATAGTCAAGGGTTTCCTGATCAACGGATTTAATTTTTCCATTTCTTATATCTTCGATTAAGATTTTGTAAGTGTTTGCCAGATCAATCCCTCTTTGATTGTAAGGGTTGTTTTCCTGACCGAAGGAAATGATTGTAAATGTTAAAGTTAAAAGAAAAGTGTATGCTAATTTTTTCATTTTTGTAATAATTAAATTGATAATAAAAGAAAACAAATCCTCGAGTATTTGTAGTGCAAATATTACAAAATAATACAAAAAAATCAACACTATATGCTTTAAAAGTTATAATTTTGTTTTTAAAACATATAACTTTTCTTATTTTTAATCGTATAAGCCATGAAAACAGGGATTAAAATAAAACGACTACGCGAGAACAGACGACTTTCACAAGAAGAATTAGCCTGCTTAATTGGTGTAAGTCAGGTAACAATTGGAAAATGGGAGCAGGGTACAGGTATCAAGCACGAGTACATTAAGAAACTTGCAACTTCACTCAATGTATCCGTTGAATACTTATTATTAGAAGAAAAGCAACAGGATAGCGGCATGGTAGCTGTTACAAATAATGAAAAACATATTGAAATAACCATTAAAGCTTCGGGAGAACTAATTGAAAGCTTTTTTGCACAAATAGACAGACTAATTGTGGAAAAGAACAATAAACATCAGAAATAGACTCTAACAAACGGCATCCACCCCTGACTGTACACATTATTTGCTTCTTTGTACAATACATTATACCGAATCCCGACGGTCACGTTATCCGCGCGGTACCCGGCTCCTAAAAATAAAGCGGTGTTCCAGAAATTGTCTTTGATTTCCGGGTTAAATTGTGTGTACGTATTGTTTACACGAAGCTGTTCCAGTTCCACGGAAATCTGAGCTTCCGGGATTGGGTTGAACAATTCGATCAGGCTTAAACCGTATAGGTGTGAATTGAAGTAATCCCGCGAGCTTACATAGCTGTATTGCGCCCCCAAACCGGTTGAAAAATAATCGTTTACCTCATAAATAGCGCTCGGTGCCACCATGATGTTGGAATACCCGCTGCCCACACTCAAACCCAGTCCGCCGCCGAAATGAACATGACTCCAAAAATTACTTTTTTGTTGCGAATTTTCACTTTCCTGAGCGTATCCTGAAGGAATAACTGTTAAAAAAAGAAGAGACGGTAAAACAAATGTTAAAAAAATATGGAAGTTGATTTTGAAGTTCATCATTAAGAAGAATTTATGACATAAAAGTATGAAAAACATTAGAAGATTATTATAAAGTATTGTACTTTTGCGTAAATTTTTTTAACCCAAAATCGTCATACGACAGTATTATGGATAGGTTTTCCTTTTTAAACGCAGCACATACGGCATTTTTTGCCGATTTATACGACCAATATTTAGAAAATCCGGACAGTGTAGAACCCAGTTGGAGAAGTTTTTTTCAGGGGTTTGATTTCGCCAACGAATTTGGCAACGGTCCTGTAGCGCAACTCAATGCGATGGCCAACGGAGAAATAGCTGTTTCCGGAAATTCCGAAAAAATACAGAAAGAATTCAATGTTTTAAAGCTGATTGACGCCTACAGAACCCGCGGGCACCTGTTTACCAAAACCAATCCGGTTCGCGAGCGCAGAACGTATTCGCCAACGCTGAATATCGAAAACTTCGGACTGACCACCGCTGATCTGAATACCGTTTTTGATGCCGCCCGAATTGTCAATCTGAATCCTTGTTCGCTTCAGGAAATTTTAGACCACCTGAACAAAGTATATTGCGAATCCATCGGAGTGGAGTACATGTACATCCGCGATCCGAAAGTCATCGACTGGATTCAGCGCCGTCTGGACATCAATGACAACCTGCCGAATTTTGCTCCGGACGCCAAAAAACGCATCCTGAAAAAATTAAACGAGGCGGTTTCTTTCGAGAACTTCCTTCACACCAAATACGTAGGGCAGAAACGTTTCTCTTTAGAGGGAATCGAGTCGGCTATTCCGGCTTTAGATTTCTTGATTGAAGCCGCAGCCGATAAAGGCGTAGAGCAATTCGTAATGGGAATGGCACACCGTGGCCGTCTGAACGTATTGGCCAATGTGTTCGGAAAACCAACGCAGGACATTTTCTCCGAATTTGACGGAAAAGATTACGATGACGACGCTTTATTCGACGGGGACGTAAAATACCACCTGGGATTAACCGCGACCCGTACCACGCAATCGGGTAAAAACATCAACATCAATTTAGCGCCGAACCCTTCGCACCTGGAAACGGTTGGGGCTGTAATTGAAGGAATTGCCCGTGCGAAACAGGACAAATATTTTTCCGAAGATCCGTCCAAAGTATTGCCGATTGCCGTACACGGAGACGCTGCCGTAGCCGGTCAGGGGATTGTGTATGAAATCATTCAGATGGCAAAACTCGACGGATATAAAACCAACGGAACCATTCACGTAGTGTTCAACAATCAGGTAGGATTTACCACCAACTATCTGGATGCGCGTTCTTCAACCTACTGTACCGATATCGCCAAAGTAACCTTGTCGCCGGTATTGCACGTAAACGCAGACGATGCCGAAGCGGTAGTACACGCGATGTTGTTCGCTTTGGAATACCGTATGGAATTCAAACAGGACGTGTTCATCGACTTGTTAGGCTACCGAAAATACGGGCACAACGAAGGAGACGAACCGCGATTCACCCAACCGAAATTATACAAAGCCATTTCCAAACATAAAAACCCGAGAGACCAGTATGCCGACAAACTGAAAGCAGAAGGAACCATCGACGGCAATTATGTAAGCGAACTGGAAGCACAGTACAAAGCCAATCTGGAGGAAAGCTTAGAGGAATCCCGCAAAAGAGATTTAACGGTAATCACGCCGTTCATGCAGGACGAATGGAAAGGATTCGAGCAGGCAGAAGCTTCGGTTATGCTTCAGAAATTTGAAACCAAAGTAGACCGCAAAATATTGGACGATGTGGCCAAAACCGTAACGGAACTGCCATCAGACAAAAAATTCATCAGCAAAATCACCAAACTGATTGCCGACCGTAAAGCGATGTATTTCGATACGGACAAACTGGATTGGGCAATGGGTGAAATGCTGGCCTACGGTTCCCTGTTAACGGAAGGGTACGACGTGCGTATCTCCGGTCAGGACGTAGAGCGCGGAACCTTCTCGCACCGTCACGCGGTGGTAAAAGTGGAAGATTCCGAAGAAGAAGTAATCCTGTTGGATCACATCCCGAACAAAAAAGGAAACTTCTTCGTGTATAATTCCCACCTTTCCGAATACGGCGTTTTAGGTTTTGAATACGGTTATGCCTTAGCCAATCCGAATGCCTTAACCATTTGGGAAGCACAGTTCGGGGATTTCGGCAACGGGGCGCAAATCATGATTGACCAGTACATTTCCGCAGCGGAAGACAAATGGAACAACCAGAACGGTATCGTTATGTTGCTGCCGCATGGGTATGAAAACCAAGGTGCTGAGCACTCTTCAGCGCGTATGGAGCGTTTCTTACAACTGTGTGCCAACCACAACATGTACGTAGCGGATTGTACGACTCCGGCCAACTTCTTCCACTTGTTAAGAAGACAATTGGTAACGAAATTCCGTAAACCGTTGGTAGTGTTTACACCTAAGAGTTTACTGCGTCACCCGGAAGCAGTTTCGTCTGTCGAAGAATTCGCCAACGGCCAGTTCCAGGAAGTTATCGACGATGCCAACGTGAACAAAGCCGATATCAAAACCTTAGTGTTTTGTACCGGTAAATTCTACTACGACTTAAAAGCGGAACGGGAAGCAAACGGCAGAACCGATGTAGCCTTGGTACGCGTAGAGCAATTGTTCCCGTTACCAATCGAACAGATGAAAGCCGTTATTGCACAATATCCGAATGTAGACGACTACGTTTGGGCACAGGAAGAACCGCGCAACATGGGGGCCTACGGCTATATGCTGATGAACTTCCACGAAGTGAAATTCCGTGTGGCTTCGCCTAAAGCGTACAGTGCGCCGGCAGCGGGTAGTTACGTGCGTTCTAAGAAACGTCATGCGGCGGCCATTGCAATGGTTTTCGACAAAACCTTATTCCAATAAAAATTGTATTTTTGAACATCATATCACTAACAACACTTATAAAATTATATAAACGATGATTTTAGAAATGAAAGTCCCTTCACCGGGAGAATCGATCAAGGAAGTAGAAATTGCTACTTGGTTAGTAAAAGACGGCGATTATGTAGAAAAAGACCAGGCAATTGCCGAGGTTGATTCCGATAAGGCGACTTTAGAGTTACCGGCTGAAATGAGTGGAATCATTACCCTTAAAGCCGAAGAGGGAGACACGGTAGCCGTTGGAGCCGTAGTGTGTTTAATCGACACTGACGCTGCTAAACCAGAAGGCGGAGCAGCACCGGCCGCAGCAAAAACAGAAGAAGCGCCAAAAGCGAATACTTCGACAAGCTCAGCAACCACAGCACCGGCTCCGGTAGCAGCAACCTATGCAACAGGTTCGGCTTCACCGGCGGCCAAGAAAATTTTGGCAGAGAAAAATATTGAGCCATCTTCTGTTAAGGGTACTGGAAAATCCGGTAGAATTACTACAGAAGATGCGATGAATGCACAAGCAGCTATGGGAACACCAACCGGAGGTTCCCGCGGTTCAGAAAGAACGAAATTATCAATGTTGCGTCGTAAAGTAGCCGAGCGTTTGGTAGCGGCGAAAAACGAAACTGCGATGTTAACCACATTCAACGAAGTAAACTTAACGAATGTGAACGCTATCCGCAGCGAATATAAAGATGCTTTCAAAGACAAACATGGGGTTTCCTTAGGGTTCATGTCTTTCTTTACCAAAGCAGTGACCCGAGCGTTACAATTGTATCCGGATGTGAATTCGATGATTGATGGCGACCACAAAATTTCATACGATTTCTGTGATATCTCGGTAGCGGTTTCAGGACCGAAAGGTTTAATGGTACCAGTAGTGCGCAACGCAGAGTTGTTAACCTTCCGTGGGATAGAAGCGGAAATCAAACGTTTGGCCTTACGTGCCCGTGACGGTCAGATTACCGTAGACGACATGACCGGAGGAACGTTCACCATTTCTAACGGTGGGGTTTTCGGAAGTATGTTATCGACGCCAATCATCAACCCGCCACAATCTGGAATTTTAGGAATGCACAACATTATTGAGCGTCCGATTGCCGTAAACGGTCAGGTAGTGATTGCTCCGATGATGTATGTAGCCTTATCGTACGACCACCGTATCATCGACGGACGTGAATCTGTAGGATTCCTTGTAGCGGTAAAAGAAGCCTTGGAAAATCCGGTAGAATTACTAATGGATAACAATCCTAAGAAAGCGTTGGAGTTATAATCCAATTTAAATCATTATAAAAAAATCCCGTTTGGCTTTCAAACGGGATTTTTTATTGGTGGTGTTTCCAAAACCGTTGCGATCAACAGTTTTTTACCTTCCCTTATTGCTCACACAGTTCTTTCAGTTTGCCGAGTGCGAAAGGTTGTTTGCTGAGGTATTGCTGCCAATTCATAAACAGTTATGCTTTCCTTTGCAAGGAGGAAGGTACTCAAAGTTAGTTATAAAAAGGGAGGTGTGTAATTGTTGGGGTTGGGAATCGGTTTCACGAACTTCGATAGTTCGGATTTACAATCCGTGCGATCTTTTTTTGTTTTTAGTATTTGCTTTTCGGTTATGATAGCGCGGATTTACAATCCGTGCCCACAATCAAATTAAGTGCTGCAAAATGGTATTGTATTAAATTCTGGGTGAAAAGAAAACCATAACCTTATAACTGTGGGTTGTTATTCTTTTTGTGAGCACGGATTGCAAATCCGCGCTATCGGGGTTTTTTATTTATCAAAAAGAGTTTTTGCTTTTATGAAATTATCAATTAATTTACTCTTGTTTTCTTTATTAAATTCATCAAATCCAAGTGTGAAAGTAGTTTCGTGCATAAATTCTTTTAAAATTGTATTAATTTCATCGATATAATTTTGAGCATGTTGATTTTCATTGAGTTCTTTCATAATCATTTTGTCAAAATTTGTATCTCGTTTATTATCAAAAACAATAAATGGAATAATAAATGGTACAGCATTACCAAAAAAAGGATTCTCTTCGAAAGTTAATCTTGTGTCATCTTCCCATAAATTTATTTTACTGAATTTCGAAGATAATTCTAATAAAGTTAGATTATTTTTACTTAGTTCATTTTCAAAATTGGGTTCGTTTTTAAGTAAATATAAAGTTGCGAAATCCCAAACACTATCTCCATCTTCATCAATTATACAATAAGGGTAAAATGAGTTTCCAACAATTATTCCACCTTTTTCTCCAATTATTTTTTTGAATAATTTTATAGCTAATTCTTGACTTTTAAATTGAAAATTTGGATTGCTTCTTACAAAACCATATAAGTAAAAGTATAAAACATTATTTTCTTCTTTTTGAGTTTCTTTTTGCTTTTTGGCAAACAAATTAAAAATTCCCATAAATTATTTTCATTTTAGATTTCATGTTTTTTCTACGTTCCGCCAAACTGACGCACAACGTTCCCACGGCTTGGCCGTCGTTGCGACAATTTAAGAAAAAATATGTTATGAAAAGCTGTGCATTAAAATCCGAAGGATTTTAATTGGTGAGAGGAGCGAAGCAATGCGGCTAAACCGTTGTTAGCCGTAGTTTATTGATAAATTATTTTTAGCCAAGTGATAGAAGCTGAATCCAATTTTTTATCATTTTCTATAACTGGAATTAGTGCATTTTTTTGTTTATCAATTATATATTTATCGTAAAATATGAAATCAGTTTTATCTCCGATATCATTTCTTAATAATGTTAGAGTGTCTTTTGATATTTCATAATCTCCATAAAAGTAACAGCTTAACTCGTAATGACCTCTCTTTATTTCGAATGAATTATTAGTATAAAGAATCAATTTGCAATTTTCATCATTGTTTTTTGCAGTTAATAATTCAGAACCTCTTAATTTATCAATATTAAATACTAATAGTAGAAGTAATGAAACAAAAACTGTAGTAATTAATGGGTAATAATTTATAGATATTTTGGATTTATAGTTTATATAAGTTGATTTTATTAATATAAATGACAAAATTATAATATAAATAAAGGCAAGTAAAATAAAGGATAGCCCATGTGCTAAACCTCTACAATTATCTCCAAAATAAAATTGAGTTTTTACCATTATTAACCCAACTATTAATAAAATGATTGATGAATTATATTTTTTAGGGATATTCATAGGTTCATTTGGGGTTAAATTACGGCTAACGTCCCGCCGGCTTTCTGTCAGTGGCGGTTTTTTATTACTGACGTTCACAAATATACCGAAAAGTTTAAAAGAAAAAAGTTGAAATGAAGCAAAGGCTTTTAATTCCAGTTCCTTCCATTAAACACCGAATCCCGCCATTGCAGAAAACCGCTGTTAGCAGCTGGTGATTTTACTACCAATAAAATTCGGCATATTCCATTAGAATACTTTTAAAATCTTTTGTAGGTATTGAAGTTACTCTATTTTCCCATTCCAACTTAGTTACTTCTTCAAATATTGTTGCGCACACAGTTTCTGAACATACGTAATTTGATTTTTTTTCATTTTGTAACACTTCGTTAATTTCAGGAATGATGTAATCGTAAACATTTTCTTTATGTTGCAACTGGATTAAAAAATACATTAAATCAATATATTTTTCATCGGAAGAATTTATTAGGACAACTCCTTTGTCAACATTTGATTTAATATTTATGTCTGTAAACATAAGGTTGTAATTTGAATGTATTTTTTCCATTGTTAGTTGTTTTTCACAATCCTTTCACACAGTTTTTGGTCACTTGCTGCTAACTTGTAAATATGTATGTTTTAAACTATCATAAAGCAATATCACAAACCTAACCATAAAAAAACACCTACACAATCACCAAATTTGGTGATATTTCAAAAAACTAAAAAAAAAACATAACACACAACCTCTGAACCCCAAATAAAAAACTGTTTCAAAAAAATATTTTCTAAAATTTTGCAACAAAAACCGTTTCAAAATTTTTATTTTTGAAAAATTGCAACAGATTTTGTTTCAAATTGATTTTTTTTAAAAAATTGCAACACATGAAAAAAGACGCGTCTTTAAAAAATATTCTGGGCTTAACCCAAGAGGAAGCCGCTTATCTGTTAGGGATTGAAAGAGGCCAATGGTCGATGTACGTTTCCGGAAAACGCAACTTGCCCTTGGCCGCCACAGAAAAACTTGCCGCCTTGCTCAAACAGGTACAGCAAGTAAAGAGCCCCTCCAAAGAAAGCCAAGCCCTCGCCAAAGCCGAGCAAAAGAAACTGCAGGAGCAACTGCAACAGGATTATCTTACGGTACAAATCAAACAGCACAAGGTGGCCCAACAAATCCGTACGATTGAAAACAAAAGAGCCGAATGTTTTGCCGCCCTGGAAGTAGCCGCCATTTTAGAACACGACAACGCGTATCCGGCTAAAAATAATTTGGCAAATGGCATACGGGCAAGAGCGGTGGGTACCCTGAGAACCCATAATTTGTATGCCTTAACCGAACTTCAGCTCAAAAAAGAACAGCTCGAAATGTTAAAAAACAGTCTGGAGCAAAAAATGAAAGAAAGTAAAAACGAGCTGTAAATCAATTCGCTACCAATTAATTTTAAAAGAAATATATTCTTACAAAATGTTAAAATTGAAAAAGAGGAAATAGGCCTCCTTTTTTTGGCATCACTTTTGAAAACCGTAAGAATAGTATTAACTTTAAAATTATAAATTATGTATTCATTAAACAGAATTACCACAACAGCCGATTGCGATGTATTGTTAACCTGGGCCAACAAAGAAAAAGAGGACTTGGCGCACAAACGCTATACCGAGCAACGCTTTACCACTACCTACAGTACCGCTTCCATAGAGATTGAAGCCGTTTTACAAGGAGTACTTACGGAAATAGCCGCCGAGGAAAACATCATCGGCGTTTTACCTGAGGGGAGACAAAAAGAAGAGCACGTGAAAAAGAAGATCCGCCTGGAATACAAAAAATTCCTGCTCGAAAACCGAAAAGAAAGTTATGGCGTAGTAGCCTTACTGGAAAACGAACTAGACCTGGAACGCCTCAATAAAGAAATCGACGAGGTAGATGCTTTTATCGCAGCGATCACCGCCCACCGAAACACGTTGTAGCCTAATAAAAAATCCCGCTTAGTGATAAGCGGGATTTTTTTATGTATCACTTTCTAATTTATTGTTTCACAATCTTAATCGTGTTTTTCTGATTGTCAGCTTCCACCGTTAGGAAGTAAATGCCGCTTCTTAAGTTAGAAACATCCATAGTGGCATTTGTGTTGGTGAAATGTTGTTTTCCAACCGTTTTGCCTAAGACGTCGTGAAGGGTAATCGTTTCGATAGGTGTGTTGTTTTTCGAGCGAACCGTAATCAAGCCGTTGGCTGGGTTCGGATACGCTACAAAAGTATTGTCGTTAAACTCCGAAACACTCATGGTCGACACAAATTCCGTAGTAAACGTATTGGTTACGATTGCCGGGTTGAAATCGAAATAAATAGAAGCTGTATTCGGGATGATATCGCCAATCGCGTAACCCGCTTTTGGTTTAATCTGGAAGGTTACGTGTCCTTTTCCGGCCGGAAGTAAATCAATGCCGTTCATATTCCAGGTTAAAGCAGTTCCGGTTTGAACCAGGTTGTAGGCATGGCTGGCATCCATCATTTTTACCGTGGTTTCATCCAGTTTTGCATCTAACACATCACTTATTCGTACGTTTTCAGCATAATACGTACCGGTGTTTTCAAACTGAATGGTGTAGGTCAGGTAGTCGTTGCTGCCAAAAGTGGCATGTACAATTCTGTCGCCATGACTTTCTGTTTTGTCATTTGGATCATACGACCCAACGATAACTTGTGTTAAGCTGTGTTGGTTGTTGTTGGCGTTAACGTCAGCAACCACATTGGTAGCCGTTGCGTTATTGGTTAGGATACCGCCAAGATTTACCGTCGGAATCGTAGGTACTAGCATGGTAGCCATAATACTGCGCGATTCGCCCGGCAGCAAGTTCACAAAATCATAGGTAAAACCGTTAGCAGTAGTGGTAACGCCCGATGGAGTAGTATTGGTAAGCGTCACCGCATTGTCTTTGGTAAAGGTAATCGTTCCGCTGGCAATCGGTAAGTTGCCGTTGTTTTGGTACACAATCATGTTGGTGTAGTTAAAACCGGGTCTTGGCGGTGCTCCGTAAGGTAAAACCGTTACCGCAACATCAGCATAAGGTAAAACCGTTACCGGAAAATTGTAAACGATAACCCCAGAACCGGCTACATATTGCACATTGTTATACGAAGCAGGGTTTACAGTGTGATAAGCACTGAATTCCGGCTGAACGGCATAACTGAAATGATACGAATTAGCAGGGTTAGATTCCTGAAGGTAATACGACCCGCCGGAAGTGGTAACAGTATTAGTGGTACCACCATTTAAAGCATAACTGAACGTACCCTGAGTAAAATTACTCTCCCCGTTATCCTGAATACCGTTGTTGTTGGTATCGACAAACGCATTCAGTAAAAAGCCTTCGTTGGCCACAGTTACAACTACAGTTCCCACCGAACAAGCGTTAGGACTTTGTACAATGCAAATCTGATAGGTCAACGTATAAGTACCTGGTGCAGTGCCCGGTAAGACACTAACCGTGCCGTTTGGATTGATGGAAAATCCGGAAGGCAGGTTAATAGGGGTAAGTATAATATTCGCCTGATTGTTTGGCGTAATTAGGGAGCCGTTTAAATAATCATTGCTAAGGACAGAAGTTGCAGACGTGGCAATACCATTACTGCCGGGATATACCGTGAGGGTGTCCATACTAGCCACAACATAGGCTTCCTGAACAATAAAAGTAGAAGAAGTCGTCTGTCCGATAGCATCGGTTACCGTTACCTGATAGACGCCGCCCGGTAGTCCTAAAATATTGATTATTTGGGATGTAGCTCCGCCAATCGGTGCGCCATTAAGACTCCATTGGTAGGAATAGGGTGGTGTTCCTCCGGTTACTTCAGCCATTAAAGCGCTGGTTGGAATATCTTGTGTTGCAAAAATGGTTGCGAAATAGGGGGATTCTGGAACGGTAAAAGTGCTGGTACAAGTGCACGCCAGTTGAGGAAAGTTTTCCCATACCATAACATTGTGTGTGCCGGGAGCTAATTGCGGCAAGGTTATGTTTACTGTTCCGACACTACCAACTACGACAGTTTGCGATATTCCGCCATCAATAGAATAAGTATATGTTGAATTCGGTGCTCCATTGATAGTTAAGGTGTTTGAAGTAACATTGCAACTAAAACCGGAAGAAATTGTATTGAACCCGATGGGTTGCGACCAATTGCTGGTCTCACCGGGCGCACAAACAGCTCTTACATAGAATTTATAAGGGGTGCAGGGAGATAAAGTATTAATAACAAAGCCGGTGTTGGTATTAGTGGTAAGGCCACCAATCGCACTGTTATCTGGTTCAGTGGCGTTTGCAGGTAATACCAGTACTTCCCATTGCGTTTCCGAATTGCCAAGGTTCCAGGAAAGTGTGGCAGCTGTTGGTGTTATGTTGTTAACCGTTAGAGCTGTTGGAGTGGTGCAGGTCTGTCCAAAACTGTTACAAACACTAATTAACAATGCCAGTGCATAAAAGTATTTTTTCATCATAATTTCAACTGTTTAATTCTAAATGAGTTGTGAGGGTAAAGGTAAGTTAAAAAACCATTACCCAAAACGATTATTTTGTGATAATCGTAAGAAAAAAGCGAAGGTACAACGGGTAAACTATTAGAAAAAAACCTTGTGTCGAAAGTAGTGTTGCTAGCAAAATTTTAAATTACTTTGCAGTACAAAAGTTGTATATGAAACAAAGCCAGAAACAAGCCGCCATCGGCTTTATCTTTATTACGATGTTGATTGACATTATCGGGTGGGGGATTATCATCCCGGTAATTCCGAAATTAATCGCCGAACTCATTCACGGCGATATCAGCGAAGCCTCCAAATACGGTGGATGGTTAACCTTTGCCTATGCCATCACACAATTTATTTTTGCGCCTTTAATCGGGAATTTGAGCGACAAATTCGGCCGACGTCCTATTATTTTAATTTCGTTATTAGGTTTTGCTTTCGACTATGTGTTGTTGGCGTTGGCGCCCACCATCACTTGGTTGTTCATCGGAAGAATTATCGCCGGTTTTACGGGCGCGAGTATCACCACGGCTTCTGCTTACATTGCCGACATCAGCACTCCGGAAAACCGCGCTAAAAACTTCGGGATGATTGGCGCCGCTTTCGGACTGGGCTTCATCATCGGTCCTGTTCTGGGTGGTTTGCTGGGGCAATACGGAGCCAGAGTTCCATTTTATGCTGCTGCGATTTTATGCCTGCTGAACTTTCTGTACGGGTATTTCATCCTGCCGGAATCACTGGAAAAAGAAAACCGCCGCGAGTTCGACTGGAAGAGAGCCAACCCGATTAACGCGTTCTTAAACCTTAAAAAATATCCGTCTTTAATTGCGCTCGTAGTGTCTATCTTTCTGTTGTATGTAGGCTCACATGCGGTACACAGCAACTGGAATTTCTTCACCATGTACCGTTTTCACTGGGACGAAAAAATGGTGGGGATTTCCCTTGGTGTTATCGGTTTGCTGGTCGCCATCGTGCAGGGCGGTTTAATCCGCTGGGTCAATCCGAAACTGGGAAATGAGAAAAGTATTTATATGGGCTTAGGTTTGTACACGTTTGGGATGTTGCTGTTTGCCACGGCTACCCAAAGCTGGATGATGTTCGCCTTCTTAGTGCCGTACTGTCTGGGCGGTATTGCCGGACCGGCGCTGCAATCCATCATCACCAGTAAAGTACCGGTTACCGAGCAGGGCGAGATTCAGGGAACCTTAACCAGTTTAATGAGTGCTTCCGCGATTGTCGGCCCGCCACTCATGACCAATACGTTTTACTTCTTTACCCACAAAGAAGCACCGTTTGAATTTGCCGGTGCGCCGTTCTTACTGGGCGGTATTCTGATGTTGATTAGTTGTGTAATTGCCTATCGCGCCTTGCGGTTAACGTATAAATAAAAAGAGCCGCTGGAAAGCGGCTCTTTTTATATACTAAAGTTTGTTGTGCAGACTATTACGGTAAAGCATTGATGATGGCTACCAATTGTTCGGCCGTAGCGGTTTGCATTTCATTGGCATGGAACGTAACCTGATGGTTTTCAACAAGCGTCTGATCTTGCAGGATCGAGTAGATGTAATTGCCGTTGTTTTCCGAAACAAAAATCAAATGACATTCTAAGCCTACCGGGTATTGTCCTGAAACCGCTCCTAAAGAATTCGGCTGACTGCTGGTAGCAATAAACACCATACTGTTTCCGTTGCCGTAACCTTGCGGAACAAAAGCCGAAATGGTGGTATGCGGTCCTGCGGTATTCATAAATTTATCGCAGTTAAACCAGCCAAAATGGTCCATAATCGCGTTGTAAGAGTCGGCGTTGCCATTTACAGAACCTATCCACCATTCGCCGCCGGTCCATTGTTCCCAGGTAACATTGCCCATGGCGTCTAAAGTTCCGTTAAACGGTAACATATCATTGTCGGTACCTCCGGTAATGGCTGTCGGAACGTATAATTCATACGAACAGGTTAACGTTAACTGTTGCCCATTTTGGGTAGCATTCACATAGAATTCCCCTCCGGAGATTAACAGGTGTTTTTCACCATTGTGTAAACCCATCGTGGTTTTGTTGGTGGTCAGCATTGTGCCCCGGTCGAAAATTTCAACGAATTCGATGTCTACGGCTCCGGTTACGGGTTGGCCGTCTAGTTGTAAACAGTTTCCGTCGATGGCCAGTTTAACGCCCTGTGCCGAGGTGAAAACCGTGTAACCGTCTTCCGCATTCATCTGAAAGGTCTGGGTCTGGGTTTCTAGAGCTGTGTCAAAAAGGGTGTAAAAGTCGTCCGGATCCGGTCCTGTTACAGGCGGTAATTTGTCGTCCTGATCGGTGCAGGAAAAGAAAAACAGCGAAGGAACAAGGGCAAACAGTATTTTTTTCATAATTAAAGATAATTTACTTAAAGAGTTGAAATTAGTAAAAAGGTTGCTTGTGTGTTTGCAAAATAAGCGAATTATTTCAGGTAAAGGTAATGATGGTAGTAATCGATGACCGCTTTTCCTTTCAAAAGAATGTCGGCGCCGATAATGCCGTGTACCGGTTTGGCTTTGTATTGCTTCAGGGCCAGATTCACATGGCTCATGTCGAAAATAATCAGCTGAAACTGTTCGGATTTCCATCGGGAAAGCTGTAGTGTGTTGTCGGTAGCCATTTGGGTGTACATGCCTGTGGCTCCGGCTCCGGCAGCTTTAGTGGGCGAATCCTGAGCGGTAAGGTTGAAGAAGGCCACGCTTTCAAAACCGATACAACTGTTGGATGCTCCGGTGTCCAGAATAAAATTGCCGGTCACCCCATTGATTTTCGCTTTGATTAAAAGATGCTGGGTTTTAGACAATTTGAATTTGATTTTCTTATAGCCTTTCTTTTTTAAAATGTCGTGCAGGTGCTCCATGTTTCAAAAATACACAAAAACTGAAACTATCTTCGTAATTTTGCACCATCAAAATTGTAAATGCTGAAACCTTGACTACCGATTTCGTTTTAACCGACACGCATACGCACCTCTATTCCGAAGAATTTACCGAAGACCGCACGGCAATGATTCAGCGCGCCCTCGACAAAGGCGTAAAACGTTTATTTGTGCCGTCGATTGATGCGTCATACACCGAAAAAATGTACGAGCTGGAACAGCAATTTCCGGACCATATTCATCTGATGATGGGCTTGCATCCGTGTTATGTCAAAGAAAATTACGAAGCCGAACTGGCCCACGTAGAAGCGGAACTAAGCAAACGAAAGTTCGCAGCCATCGGAGAAATCGGCATCGATCTGTATTGGGACAAAACCACACTGGACATCCAGAAAATTGCGTTTCAGAAGCAGATTCAGTGGGCGAAGCAATACCAATTGCCCATCAACATTCATTGTCGCGAAGCCTTCGATGAAATTTTTGAAGTGTTGGAACTGGAGAAATCCGACGAGCTTTTCGGAATCTTCCATTGCTTCAGCGGTACCTATGAACAGGCGCTTCAGGCGATTTCCTGTAACATGAAACTGGGAATCGGCGGAGTAGTCACGTTTAAAAACGGAAAAATCGATCAGTTTCTGCATCAAATCGACCTCAAGCACATTGTTTTGGAAACGGATGCGCCGTATTTAGCACCGGTTCCGTACCGCGGCAAACGCAATGAGAGCGCCTATGTAGCGTTGGTAGCGGAAAAACTTTCGGAAATTTATCAGTTGCCGGTTGCGGAAATTGCTCGTATCACTACGGAAAATTCCAAAGAAGTTTTCGGGTTTTAACCAAAAAAATCCCTTTGATTCACAAAAAATTCGTTCTTTTGTGAATTGTTAACGAATGTAGCAAAATGCCAACAAAATTCGATTCGATTCGCCAGTTTTACGACAGTGAGGTAAATGACGCCCTTCAAAGTATTTCCAATCATCCGATGATGAAAGCTTTGATGAGTTTTACCTTTCCGGATCTGGACGAAGCGGTCTGGATGGAACAGCTCAAACGCACCCATTCCATTCGTGATTTTCAGGTTAATTTTATTTACCAGTCCATTCAGCGCGTGCTGGAACGCAGTTCGGAAGGGCTGACGACTTCGGGTTTTGAAAAACTGGACCCAAGCCGTTCCTATCTTTTCATTTCGAACCATCGCGACATTATCCTGGACACTTCGTTACTGAACGTAAGTTTATACGACCACGGCCAGATCATGACGGCTTCGGCCATTGGCGACAATTTGGTGCAGAAATCTTTCCTGTTAGCCCTTTCCCGATTAAACCGGAATTTCCTGGTACGCAGAGGATTACCCCCTAGAGAATTGTTACAGAGTTCCAAACTGATGTCGGAATTCATGTACCATTTGCTGTCGAAAGAAAACCGTTCCGTTTGGATTGCCCAACGCGAAGGCCGCACCAAAGACGGCAACGATGCCACCCATCAGGGTGTTCTGAAAATGCTGGCGATGGCTGCCGACGAGAAAAACGTAATGGAGTTTTTCCGGAAAATCAGAGTCGTTCCGGTTTCGATTTCCTACGAATACGATCCTACCGATGCTTTGAAAATGCCGCAATTAATGGCCGAAGCAAACGATGAAGTATACATCAAAGAAAAAAACGAAGATTTTATTACGTTAATCAGCGGAATTATCGGACAGAAAAAACGAATTCACATCCACGTAGGAGACATTCTGGATAAAGAATACGACAAGATTATTGCGGAAAACGACAATACAAACAAACAGATACAGGCGTTGGCACAGGTGATTGACGATTCCATCTTATCTACCTACAAACTGTGGCCAACCAATTTTATAGCTTACGATTTACTACACAATACGGATCAGTTTGCATCCAAATACAGCGAAAAAGAAAAGCAGTTGTTCGAACGACGTCTGGAAATGCGTTTGGGCAATGAAAAAGAAACCCTGCGCGACAGCTTTTTAGCGATGTATGCCAATCCGGTCCTTAATAAAATGAAATACGGTAATGTCGACTAAACCGAAAATATTGTTGGTGTACACCGGAGGAACCATCGGAATGGTAAAGGATTCCGAAACCGGTGTGCTGAAAGCCTTCAACTTCGATGAATTACTGCACAACATCCCCGAACTGAAATTACTGGATTGCGACATCGAGACGTTCTCCTTCAGCGAACCCATTGATTCCTCCAACATGAACCCCGAAAAATGGGTAGCCATGGCCGAAGCCGTAGAGAAAAATTACGACGCCTTTGACGGTTTTGTAATTCTGCACGGCTCGGACACGATGTCGTATTCTGCCTCGGCACTGAGTTTTATGTTTGAGAATTTGGGAAAACCGGTCATCTTTACGGGTTCCCAGTTGCCCATCGGAGATTTAAGAACAGATGCGAAAGAAAACCTGATTACCGCCATACAGATTGCCTCATTGCGACACAAGAACAAACCCGTAATTACAGAAGTGGGCTTGTATTTTGAGTACAAATTGTACCGCGGCAACCGGACGTCCAAAATCAGCGCGGAACATTTCAACGCTTTTGCGTCGCCCAATTACCCTGAGTTAGCCGAATCGGGCGTACATTTAAAGGTAAACCACGAATTGCTCCTGAAGAAAACCGGCAGTAAAAAGATGAAAGTCGCCAAAACTTTCGACAGTCATGTGGTGGTGGTTAAAATGTTTCCGGGCATCAACGAAAGCGTTCTGAAAGCGGTATTATCCATTCCGAATTTAAAAGGAGTGGTGCTGGAAACCTATGGTTCCGGTAACGCACCAACTGAGGACTGGTTCATCAGTACGCTGAAAAAAGCCATTAAAGGCGGTTTGCAGGTGGTAAATGTTACCCAGTGTTCCGGAGGAAGTGTGAACATGGACAAATACGAAACCGGAATTCAGCTGAAGAAAATCGGTGTCATTTCAGGCCATGACATCACCACGGAAGCTGCTATTACCAAATTGATGTACATGTTGGGGCAGCAAATCCCCGCAGCGGTTTTCAAAACGGTCTTTGAAACTTCCCTTCGCGGCGAACTGTCGTAAATTTTTTCAAAAAAATCATTGAAAAAACCAAATAAAAATCGTTAATTCGCAGACTGAAATTAGAGAGGTGTCCGAGTGGTTGAAGGAGCAAGCCTGGAAAGTTTGTATGTGGGTAACTGCATCGAGGGTTCGAATCCCTTCCTCTCTGCAAAATACGCTAAGGCAATCGAAAGATTGCCTTTTTTTATTACTTTAGTAGCGTAAATGAACAATATGAAAAAACTTTGGTGGATTCTTTGCTGGATTGGCGTTTCGCAGGGGGCTGTGGCGCAGGAAACCGGAGGCTTTACTCCGGATACGCTGGCGGTCAAAAAAGTGGATTCCCTTTTTCGTGAAGACCAGTTTTATGTTTCCTTGGGCTACAATCTGGTACAGAACAGCCCGCGGGGTTTTAAACGGTTTTCTTTTTCACCAACGATAACGGTTGGTTTTCTGAGGGATTTCCCGATTTCCAAAAACAGGCATTGGGCTATCGCACCCGGAGTGGGCTATTCGTTCAACAGCATCAAGCAATACGTTTCCACAAAAGACCTTTTTCCGGATGACCCGGATATGACCGCCGCAAATGTAAAAACCAATATTGCATCGCACAGTATAGAACTTCCGCTCGAAATCCGTTGGCGCAATGCTAATCCGGAAAGCCATAAGTTCTGGAGAATCTATGGCGGCTTTAAAGCGCGTTATATCCTTTCTTCCAAAATGAAGGTTGAATTTGACGGGACTACTTCCTCAGATAATTTAAAGAATGTGATCAATAAGTGGCAATACGGGATTTATATGGCTGCCGGATACAATACGTGGAATCCTTACGTGTATTACGGGTTGAATCCGATTTTTAAAAACGGCTCCAAACTGAAAGACCTGAACATTGGTTTTATGTTCTACATCCTATAACCAATAATACCAAAGCCCGATTTGCGGCAGTACGCCAATAAAGGTTCCGATGAGAATTTCTTTTAAGGAATGGGCTTCCATGTAAAGTCGTGAAGAAGCGACACAACCGGTCATCACAATCAAAAAAGCAATCAGGCCAAAAAACGGCAAGCCGTAATGCAGTGAAATACCGGTAATGAAAACCGTAAGACCGCAAATGCCAATCATGTGCAGACTGGCTTTACTGTGAAAAACCGAAAGCAATAACGCCAACACCGAACTGATTAACGCCCCGGTATAAAAATAATACAACTCCGGAACCGCTACCGTAGAAAAACTGTGCTGCGTCAAAACCAAAAAAAACATCGATTGGAACGCTAAAGGCAATCTTCGTTCCCTTGTTTCATGCAACATGATACCTGATTTGGCCAGTCCTAAGGATTTCAGCAAAAAGTAGGTGGAAATAGGCAGAAAAATTGTGAGAATGGCAATCTGTATCAGCGTCAGATAAATTTCATGCGGATAAAAGAAGCCTTTGGTCACAAAAAAATAAAATAACGCTCCGTATATCGAAACCAACAAAGGATGAAATATATACGAAAATACCGGAAGTGCTTTATTGAAATCCATTTATCAGATTTTTTTTCGCATCCGCGCTACCGGAATATCCAGTTGTTCCCGGTATTTGGCAACGGTTCTTCGGGCAATCGGATAGCCTCTTTCCTTCAAAATGTCGGCTAATTTATCGTCGGGAAGCGGTTTGCTTTTGTCTTCTTCTTCAATAACCATTTGCAGAATTTTCTTGATTTCGATGGTCGACACATCTTCGCCCTGATCGTTTTTCATGGCTTCGGAGAAAAAGTCTTTAATCAGTTTGGTACCGTACGGCGTATCGACATATTTGCTGTTGGCCACGCGGGAAACGGTTGAAATGTCTAAGCCAATCATGTCGGCGATGTCTTTCAGAATCATCGGTTTCAGCTTGGTTTCATCACCGTCGAGAAAATATTCCTGCTGGTAATGCATGATGGCGTTCATGGTTACCAAAAGCGTTTCGTTGCGCTGTTTGATGGCATCGATAAACCACTTCGCGGAATCCAGTTTCTGCTTGATGAACTGTACCGCATCTTTTTGGGCATTCGATTTTTCACGGGAATCCTTATACGTTTGCAGCATTTCCTGATAGTCTTTGGAAACGTGCAGTTCCGGCGCATTTCGGCCGTTTAAGGTGAGTTCCAGTTCTCCTTCTACCACTCTGATGGTAAAATCCGGGACGATGTGTTCCACGGTTTTGGAATGGCTGTCGAAAGAACCGCCCGGTTTCGGATTGAGTTTTTCAATTTCGTCGATGGCTTTGCGGAGTTGCTCCTGCGAAACGTCAAATTTCTGCAATAGTTTGTCGTAATGCTTTTTGGTAAATGCGTCGAACTGACTTTCCAAAATGTTAATGGCCAGGCTTACCGAATCGGTTGGGGTTTTATGGCGCAATTGCAGCAACAGGCATTCCTGCAAATCGCGTGCGCCCACACCGGCCGGTTCCAGTTGGTGTATGATGTGCAGAATCTGCTCTACTTTTTTCTCATCGGTGTAAATCCCTTGAGTAAATGCCATATCGTCCACAATATCCTGAATGCTTCTGCGGATGTAGCCCATATCGTCGATGCTGCCCACTAAAAACTCGGCAATTTCGCGCTCTTCATCGGAAAGGATAAAGGTGTTCAGCTGATTGATTAAATCCTGATGAAAGCTCACCGGTGCGGCAAACGGCAAACTGCGGTCTTCGTCGTCATCGCTGTAATTGTTGGCCTGCAGTTTGTAATCCGGGGTTTCGTCATTGCTCAGATACTCGTCGATGTTGATTTCGTCGGCATCGATTTTTTCGTTGTCGTAATCGTCGTACTCGTCATACTCGTCCTGAGCGGCGTAATCTTCGGTTTCCAGCGTGTCTTCCTTACCGGATTCCAAAGCGGGATTTTCCACCATTTCCTCCTTTAAGCGCTGTTCAAAAGCCTGCGTAGGCAACTGAATCAGCTTCATCAGTTGGATTTGCTGAGGCGATAATTTCTGGGATAACTTAAATTGAAGATTCTGTTTGAGCATTCTGTTGCGTATTCGGTTATTCGTTGATTTGGTTATTTGTTGGCTTTGAATGACATAACAATCAAATTTACGAAATTTCTATTTTCAAATTAACGAATAACCAAATCCACAAACTAAGTTTTATTAAAATTCAGCATTTTGCGGGGTTCTCGGGAACGGAATCACGTCGCGGATGTTCGACATTCCGGTAACAAACAATACCAGACGTTCAAATCCGAGACCGAATCCGGAGTGTACGGCACTTCCGAAACGTCGCGTGTCTAAATACCAGTACAGTTCTTTTTCGTCGATGCCTAAGGCTTTCATTTTCTCCAAAAGCACCTCGTAACGTTCTTCTCGCTGCGAACCGCCCACGATCTCACCGATGCCTGGGAACAAAATGTCCATCGCGCGCACGGTTTCTTTGCCCGGTTCCGTGTTGTCGTTCAAACGCATATAGAACGCTTTGATTTTAGCCGGATAATCAAATAAAATTACCGGACATTTGAAGTGTTTTTCCACTAAGAAACGTTCGTGCTCACTTTGTAAATCAGCACCCCATTCCTCGATCAGATACTGGAATTTTTTGTTTTTGTTCGGTTTGGAGTTTTTCAGGATGTCGATGGCTTCGGTATAGGAAACGCGTTTGAAGTTGTTGTCCAATACGAAGCTTAACTTTTCCAGTAAGGTCATTTCGCTGCGTTCTGCCTGTGGTTTTGATTTCTCTTCGTCAAGCAAACGCTGCTCTAAGAATTTCAAATCGTCGCCGCATTTGTCCACGGTATATTTGATAACGTATTTGATGAAATCTTCCGCCAGATCCATGTTGTCGGCCAGGTTGTTGAACGCTACTTCCGGCTCAATCATCCAGAATTCCGCTAAGTGACGGGACGTATTGGAGTTTTCGGCACGGAATGTCGGTCCGAACGTATAGATTTGTCCTAACGCCATGGCGTAGGTTTCGCCTTCCAACTGTCCGGAAACGGTAAGGTTGGTTTCTCTTCCGAAGAAGTCTTCTTTGAAGTTTACTTTGCCGTCTTCGGTTCTGGGCGTTCCGTCAAACGGTAAAGCGGTTACGCGGAACATTTCTCCGGCACCTTCCGCATCGGAACCCGTAATGATTGGCGTGTTTACGTAGAAAAAGCCTTTCTCTTGAAAATATTGGTGTACCGCAAAGGCCAGCGTAGAACGCACACGCATAATGGCACCAAACATGTTGGTGCGAATTCTCAGGTGGGCATTTTCACGCAGAAATTCCAAGGAGTGTTTTTTGGGCTGCATCGGGTATTTTTCGGCATCCGAATCGCCTAATATTTTGATTTCGGTTACCTGGATTTCCACTTTTTGTCCGGCGCCCTGGCTTTCCACCAGATGACCTTTCACACTTACCGCGGCTCCGGTTGTGATGCGTTTTAAAGTTTCTTCCGGTGTATTTGCAAAATCCACCACACACTGAATATTATTGATAGTCGAACCGTCGTTTAACGCCAAAAACTGATTGTTTCGGAACGTTCTTACCCATCCTTTTGCTTTTACTTCATGTAGTGCCGGTGCGCTGCTAAGCAGATCTTTAACTTTCGTGTGTTTCATTTTTTCAATGTTTTGCTTCAGTTTTCCTTATCCAACTGAAATTATCGATAAATAAAAATTAATGCCTGCAAATGTAGTAAAAACCGTGATGAATTTAACTTTTTGACCGTCAGTTTTTAGAAAACATTAAGCATTTGAATCGTATCTTTGGTTCCGATTTTAATACGTTAAAAATGAACTGGATACTTTTGGTAATTGCCGGCTTTTTTGAAGTAGGTTTTGCCTCCTGTTTAGGGAAGGCCAAAGAGACAACGGGAACTGCTTCCACTTTGTGGATGGTTGGTTTTTTCATCTGTTTAACCATCAGCATGGTTTTGTTGTATAAAGCTACCCAGACATTGCCAATCGGAACGGCTTATGCGGTCTGGACCGGGGTAGGAGCGGTTGGAACGGTTCTGGTCGGTATTTTTATCTTTAAGGAGCCGGCTGATTTCTGGCGTCTTTTCTTCCTGACGACGCTGATTGCTTCGATAGTCGGGTTGAAATTTGTATCGTCACATTAGAAGCCTAAATCGAGTACGAAGGTCAGTTTTAACGAGATGTTGTCGTCAAATCTGGGAAGCTGATAGTATCCGTAGCGGTAAAATCCGGATAATCCAAGCCCTTTGTAGATATTGTTTACTTCCAGTCCGGATTCGAAATAACCGTTTTCCAGCGTGTTGAAATTGGCTCCGGAATGTTTTCCTTTGTCCTGCATATTCCCCCAAGCCATACGGGTTACCAAAACAGGTATCGGTTTAATCTGATTGAACAGTTTGATTTTCCGGAAAGCGTGTTTAAAATGAAACGCGGCATATTCATCCGAGAAAAATTCGTTGAAGCGCATGGTTTCAAAACTGTTTTTACCGGAAATATTGAAGCGTTGTAAAATGGCGTCTTTGTCCAGACTGTTGGGTGCTATACTGAAAAGGTGGGTAATGGGAGCATCACCGTAAGCAAATCCGCCCTGAAACAGCAAGGACGTTTTTTGACCGTCCAGGTATTTTTTCTCGTATTCGGCCCGAAAATCCAGTTTTCCGAAATCGACATCATTTTGCAAAACACCGGGTAAGGTCTGGCTAAACTGAAAAGTGAATTTCGGATAGCCTTTTTCGGTTTCGATACGGCCGTTAGGCGTTTGCATGTACACGCTAAACGGATTCCACTGCAGTGAAGCGGTAGCCATCGTAATCCTGAAGGAAGACAGGATTTTATCCCCAACATCAAAGAAATATCCGAATTTCGGATCGATATAACTGTGCGAAAGTTGCCATACACTTTCTGTTTTAGGAATGAGACGGCTTTCAACATATCCTTTCCAGGTCTGATGGCTGAAGAAGGTCGTTAAGTTAAGCGGACGCGGATCGTACAACCGGAATTTTCGCTTGTCTACTTCGAAACTGGTACTCGCAATCTCCTGAACATCATCGGTATAGGAAACGCCAATCCATGTGTTTGAAAACTTGCCCAAACGGGTGGCGGTTCCCAAACTGTATTTGAAGGCTTTGTCTTTTAAGCCATAAGCGCCGTAACCTTCAAGTCGCATAAATTTGGAAAACCTGTCGTTGGTTACCCCGCCGGCGCCAAAGCGGAACCCTTCGTAGTTGTTGTATTTAATCAGATAGCGCAAATCCATGTCTACCGGACCTAATGGAAAAAAACCGTTGATAACCTTTCGTCCCAACTGGATTTTCTGTTCGTAGCGCTCTTTGGTTACCAGACTATCCAGAGCAGAGTAGGTTACAATGCTTCGGACATCCAGGCTGTCCTTTCGGTAAGGAACCCAGAAATGTTCGTTGCGGGAAATGGCTTCCTCACGGATTTCGATGCCCACATACCGATGCCGGATTTGTACCGGTACATTGAACTCAACCTCGGAATTTTTAGATTCGGAAAGGATGTAGACAAAATCAGAGGCTTCTTTCTTTTTTGGGTTTTTGTTTTCCGCTTCGTCTTCCTGAGAAAACCGGATGGTTTCCCCCAGTATTTTGATGTCGCCTTTTTTGTTGCCTTTTACAATTTTTAAAGACTGGCGCTCCGGAAACCACAAATCTTCCTCTTTGTCATAGGTGTAGTAGGTGGTGGCACTAATATCCAATACGCTTTTGATGCGGTAGATGCTTTTGGTTATGGCATGCGTTTCTTTGTCGATATAGAGAATACCTTCGAGTTTTGCTTTCTTAGACTGTTTTTTGTCTTTGAAATGAATCATGAAAACTTTCCGCGTTCCTATGAAAACCGTATCCAGAATTTTAAAATTGTAGTGTTTGAGGCTTTCGTCGGAAACCGGACTGATGTATTTGTTTTCGAACAGCTGAATACGGTTGTTGTAATCGGAAAACGACTGTAATTTTAAACTGATGTATTCGTAAATAGGCTGTTTAAAGCCAGCCATTCGGGCAGCAATGATAGTTTCTTTGAGTCCTTCCTTTTGGTTAAACCGGAATTCTGATACTTTTTCAGTCTGATAGAGATGCTGTTTCTGGATGATTTTCTTGAACTTGTAATCAGAAGAATCCAGTTTGAGTAAACGCGACCCGATTTTTTCATAAAGGAAAACCGAATCGATTTTACCGCTGATAGAATCGGGATTGGCGGTCACAATCAGTTTGTTGTAGGTCTTAAACTGAAAACTGGCCAACCGTCTTTTCGGATCGTTATAGTATTTTTTTTCGATAGCTTTTTTGACGATGCCGGGCGCTGGATTTCCGCCGATAATCAGTTCTGAAATTTCCGTGGCTTTTTCCCGGAGTTTTACCGTATAAAATTTCTTTCCCGGTTCGAGAGGCACGGAAACCGTTTCAAAACCGGAATACGAAACAGAAAAATGGTCTAATCCTTTGGTGTTTTCGATGGTAAATTTCCCGTCTACATCCACAATAACTGTTTTTCCGTCGCTCAGACGAACGGTGGCAAAGGCTAAAGGTTTGTTGTTGTTCTCATTTCGGACACTACCGGAAACAGTGTTTTGCGCATTGCTGAAAATGCAAAAGAGAAAACACAAAAGGAGAAAAAAACGCTTCAAATCGGTAAACTGTCTTTCAGAACAATGGTACAAAATCAGGTAAAGGTAATAAATAAAAAATCCCGAATACCATCGGGACTTAAATTATACTTTCATGATTTCGGCTTCCTTAATCACTAAATGCTCGTCGATTTTTTTGATGAAAGCATCCGTCAGCTTCTGAACATCTTCTTCCGCCGTTTTGCAGATGTCTTCCGAAGTGCCTTCTTTTTCTAATTTTTTAATCTCGGTATTGGCATCCTTACGGGCGTTTCGGATACTGATTTTGGCGTCTTCCGCTTCCGCTTTGGCTTGTTTTACAAGTTCCTTACGGCGTTCTTCCGTTAGAGGCGGCACGCTGATGATGATGTTGTCGCCGTTGTTCATCGGATTAAAACCAAGATTGGCAATCATGATGGCCTTCTCGATGGGTTGCAACATCGATTTTTCCCAAGGGGTAACCGTGATGGTTCTCGCATCCGGGGTGTTGATATTGGCTACCTGGGAAAGCGGTGTCTGCGATCCGTAATAGTCAACATATACGCCGCCCAGCATTTGCGGTGAGGCTTTTCCGGCACGGATGTTTAAAAATTCTTTTTCAAGGTGTGCAATAGAACCGTTCATAGATTCTTTCGTGCTATCTAAAATGAATTTGATTTCTTCAGTCATCGTCTTAATTTTAAAAAACTAAATTAAACATTAACAGTGGTTCCCACCATATCGCCCTGACAAACTTTTAACAGATTTCCCGGTTTGTTCATGTCGAAAACGATAATCGGTAATTTATTTTCCTGACTTAATGTAAAAGCCGTCGTGTCCATAATATTCAGTCCTTTGCTGATTACATCGTCGAAAGTAATCTGGTCGTATTTCACCGCATCGGCATTCTTTTCCGGATCGGAATCGTAAACGCCGTCTACGCGAGTTCCTTTCAGGATTACATCGGCATCTACTTCAATCCCTCTTAAAACCGCGGCCGTATCGGTGGTGAAATACGGATTTCCGGTTCCGGCTCCAAAAATTACGATGCGTCCTTTTTCCAGGTGGCGTGTCGCTCTTCTTTTGATGTACGGCTCGGCTATGGCTTCAATTTTTAAAGCGGTTTGCAAACGGGTTGGCATACCGGCTTCTTCCAAAGCGCCCTGTAACGCCATACCGTTGATTACCGTAGCCAGCATTCCCATATAATCGCCCTGAACGCGGTCCATGCCGTTGCTGGCTCCGGCCACGCCTCTGAAGATATTTCCACCCCCAATTACAATGGCAATCTCAACGCCTTTGTCGTGAATTTGCTTGATTTCGGCTGCATATTCTGCTAAGCGTTTCGGATCAATGCCGTATTGACGGTCGCCCATCAAGGCTTCACCGCTAAGTTTCAGAAGAATTCTTTTGTACTTCATGGGATGGACTATGGTTTTAGTGGTGCAAATATAGTTATAATCTGTTTTTTTGAAACAGGTTCGTTAAAAATTATAGGTTCAGTTCTTCGTACGATTTTTTTGCCGCTTCATAGCCAATTCTGAAAATCATGTCCATTTTGGCTTTGCTGGTTTCAAAGGTGCCGAATCTGGCCAGTTCTTCCGGTTCAATCACCCAATCACAAATATTGAACTTGTTGGTGTTGGAATTGGCGGAAAACAAGTCGAAGGCTCTTGCCGTAACCGCTTTGATGGACGATAAATCTTTTGCTTCAATTTTTTGTATCGGGCTTACATAAACGCCGATTAACGTTTCGCAGCGGCCTTGCAAAATATCGGTAGGAAAATGGTTCAGGATGCCACCGTCGCTATACAGATTCCCGTTGATTTCATAAGGCGACAAAACGCCGGGAAAAGAAGAGGAAGCTAAAACCGCATCCACCACTTTGGTGTCCGGGCTGAAAACTTTCAGTTTTCCTTTTACCAAATCGGTAGCCGTAATGTGGGTATGAATTTTCAGGTCGCCAATTCGGGTATCGACAAAAACCGCGTTAAAGTAAAATTTAAAAGCGTCCGAATCGATAATCCCGGCTTTCCGGAACGTAAAATGCTTCCAGTTGAAAAAATAAATCGATTTGAAAAATTCGAGAATTTCTTCCGGAGATTTTCCGCCGGCATACAAAGCGCCCACGATGGCACCGGCACTGGTTCCGGCAATGTGAATCGGACGGATGTTAACTTCTTCCAGGAATTTGAGTACACCGGCATGCGCCAAACCTTTGGTGCCGCCACCCGACAGAATTAAACCGATTGATTTTGTTTTTAAATCCATGGCAAGTCTTTACCCGATAAAATTACGTTTTTTAGTTTAGGAATTGTGACTTTTGTCACGTTTCCTTTTTTAAATTTGAAGTAGCTTTGTAGTTAATTTCACAACAATGAAAAATATAATCGAAAACAGCCATAAAAATAGTTACAGTTATCTCGAATACCGTAAAAAAGTATCCGATTTACTGGCCGAAGGAAAATCTTCCGGTAACGAACAATCTGAAGATTTGCTGCATTACAGTCAGTTGAATGAAGTGCGGATGAACCGCTTGGATAAAACCATAGTTGTACCCGAGGAAGTGAAGAAGCCATTGCAGGCTCTCCGCAAAAAATACCTTTGGTTGGTTTTGGCTGAAGGCTGGTGTGGTGATGCGGCACAATTGTTACCCATCATGGAGAAAATGACCGAAATGGTTGCCACTATTGATTTGCGCATAGTCTTCCGGGATGAAAACGACGCTCTGATGCAGGAATTTTTAACCAACGGTGCCCGTTCGATTCCCAAATTAATTATTTTAAATGCAGACAATCACGAAGTTTTAGCCGCATGGGGACCAAGACCGGAAGCGGCAGCGCGTCTTATCAAAGAGTACAAAGCAAAATTCGGCGTGGTGAATGAAGAAGCCAAAACGGAATTGCAGAAATGGTATCTTCACGACAAAGGGCTTTCGACCATGGCCGAAATAGTTAAAATTATGCAGGCCTTGGAGTAACCAAGGCCTGAAAATCGGTTACTGAAACAGCGTTTTTTACATCGAAAGCGCCAATTTTTGTTCTGCGCAAAGCAGTAAGGTGCGCGCCTGAATTTACGGCCAATCCAAAGTCATACGCCAGGGAACGAATGTAGGTTCCTTTACTACACACCACTCTGAAATCGATTTCCGGCAGTGCAATTCGGGTGAGTTCGAATTCCAGAATTTCAATTTTCCGCGATTGGATTTCCACTTCTTCACCGGCGCGGGCATGTTCGTACAAGCGTTTGCCGTCCTTTTTGATGGCGGAAAAAACCGGTGGAATCTGATCAATTTCGCCTATAAATTTTAAACGTGCCTGTTCGATTAATTCCGGAGTGATATGATCGGTGGGGAAAGTTTTGTCAATCTGGGTTTCTAAATCATACGAAGGCGTGGTGGCACCGATGTGAAACGTTCCGGTATATTCCTTCGTCATGCCCATCAGTTCGGGAATCTTTTTGGTGAATTTCCCCGTGCAGACAATCAGCAGTCCTGTTGCCAACGGATCTAGGGTTCCGGCATGACCGATTTTGAATTTTTTAGGCAGATGCAGGTTTTTGATCAGCGCCCATTTCACCTTGTTAACCGCCTGAAATGACGACCAGGTTAAGGGTTTATCGAACAGTAAAATCTGTCCTTCCTGAAAGGCTTCGGCTGTTTTGGGAATCATGGCTTTAGGGAAGTGAAGTAAATTAAAAGTCCGATACCCACTATGATACGATACCAACCCCAGGGTTTGAAACCGTATTGTTTGATGATGCCAATAAAAAACTTAATCGCCAAAACGGCAACTATAAACGCGATTACATTGCCAATCAGGAACATTTTTATCGTTTCGGAAGACTGTGTAATCAGTTCGTAACCTTTCAGTTGAGTATGCTCGTAGGTTTTGAGGAACACGGAATAACAGGTAACGGCCAACATGGTTGGTACCGCCAAAAAGAAGGAGAATTCTGCTGCGGCGTGTCGGGTTAGTCCTTGTTGCATGCCGCCAATAATGGAAGCCGCCGAACGACTCGTACCCGGCATCATCGCCAGACACTGCCAGAAACCGATAATTACGGCTTTTTTGACGGAAATATCCTCTTCGTGTGCTACGGTCGGGTTTTGAAAGCGGCTGTCGATGAACAACAAAATGACTCCGCCTATAATCAGAGCAATCGCAATCGGAATCGGGTTACCCAAAACTGCTTCGATTTTATCGTCGAACAGTTTGCCCAACACCAAAGCCGGTAACACGGCACAGGCTAATTTGATAAAGAAACTGAATTTGCTAAAATCGAAAAATTTCTTCCAATACAGTGCTACAACGGCCAAAATGGCGCCAAATTGTATGGAAACCTGAAACAGTTTTACGAAATCGTCTTCCTGAATCCCGAAATAAGAACTGGCAAAAACCATGTGTCCGGTGGAGGAAACGGGTAGATATTCGGTTAATCCTTCAATAATCGCGATGATTAGTGCCTGAAATACATCCATTACTGCTTATCCGACTTTTTGAATATTGAATAAATCACCACGCCAAACCCAATCAGCACTACGGTTGGCGCCAGACGGATGCGACGGAAGCTGAAAATATCTTCGCTGAAAACTTTCGGATCATCACTGCCGCCGCCGGACATCAGCAAAAAGCCTAATCCGATAACCGCTAATCCGATGATTAAAATTTTATAGTTGCTGCTTTCGAAAAGAAAGTCCGGTTTTTGTTTGTTTTCCATTTTTTGTTGTTTTATGAACCCGGTTTAGTATAAATCGTCGGTTTTCAGATTTAAAAAGCGCTGGGTAGCAAAGAAAGTGCTAATCCAGGTGATGATGATGCCAACCAATATCACACCGGCCAGTACGATACCTAACGAAACGTAATCTTTGGCGATTCCTAAACTCGGGAACAAACTGTCTACATAATAATTCAGGGCAATTAATGCCGCTATAGCCAACACCGAACCGATTAACCCCAAACGAATACCGCGCCAGATAAACGGCTTGCGGATAAACGATTTGGTAGCGCCCACCATTTGCATGGTTTTGATGATGAAACGGTTGGAATATACCGATAAGCGCAGCGAACTGTTAATTAAAAGCATGGAAATCACCGCAAAAACACCGCTGATGACCAAAATCCAGAAACTGATTTTTTTGATGTTTTCGTTGGCCAAATCCACCAGACGTTTGTCGTAAATCACTTCGGAAACCATATCGTTGGTTTTGATGTCGCTTTCAACCTGTTTGATTTTCGCGGCTTCCACATATTCGCCTTTTAAGTGGATGTCGAAAGAATTTGGCAACGGGTTCATCCCCAAAAACTCAAGAAAATCTTCTCCTACAATGTCTTTGTTGTTTTTGGCCGCATCGTCTTTGGAAACAAATGCGTAGTCTTTAACGTAGTTCGAACCTTTTAATTTCGCGTCGAAAGCTTTTAAAATGGAATCGTTGGCTTCGTCTTTAAAGTAAACCGACATCGGAATATCTTCTTTGAAACTGTTGGAGATTTTTTCAGAATGGATCACGAACAATCCCAAGGCGCCCAAAAGGAACAGCACTAAAAAAATACTTAAAACCACAGAAAAATAAGATGAAATAAGCCGTCTTTTTTGAAACTTTTCGAACGATGATGCCATATAAATCTGAATTAAGCCGTAAAAATAATAAAGAAAATCGTTTTTCACCTTTATAACGCCCAAAGTTTTAACTTTCTTATAATATAATGTAAATTTGCACCCTTGAAAACTTAGAACCTTAATAAAAGAAATGACTTGAGCTTGCGAAAGCATGAGTCTTTAGGTAAAATATAAAAGACGAATGAAGTACTTCCACAACGAAATCGAAGCCAAATGGCAACAATACTGGGCAGAGCATCAAACTTTTGCCGCATCGAATAACTCCGAGAAACCCAAATATTATGTGTTGGACATGTTTCCCTATCCGTCGGGAGCGGGCTTGCACGTGGGGCATCCGCTGGGGTACATAGCTTCTGATATTGTAGCCCGTTATAAAAGACATCAGGGTTTTAACGTGTTGCATCCGCAAGGTTACGATTCGTTCGGGTTGCCGGCGGAACAGTACGCGATTCAAACGGGACAACATCCGGAGAAAACAACTCGTGAAAACATTGCCCGTTACCGCGAGCAGTTGGATAAAATCGGTTTTTCGTTCGATTGGAGCCGTGAAGTACGCACGTCAAATCCTGATTACTACAAACATACCCAATGGATTTTTATTCAGTTGTTCAATTCTTGGTACAATAAAACTTCCGATAAAGCCGAAAGCATCGAAACCCTGACAGTGCAATTCGAGCAAAACGGGAATGCGAATGTAAATGCCGTATGCGATGAAAATGTGCCGAGTTTTACCGCAGCACAATGGAACGCTTTTTCTTCTGAAGAACAACAAAGCATCTTATTGCAATACCGATTAACCTATTTGGCGGAAACCGAAGTCAACTGGTGTCCGGCTTTGGGAACCGTTTTGGCGAACGACGAAATCGTGAACGGCGTTTCCGAGCGCGGCGGACATCCGGTGATCCGTAAAAAAATGACGCAATGGTCGATGCGCATTTCTGCCTATGCCGAGCGTTTGTTGCAAGGTCTGGAAACCATCGACTGGACCGAATCCCTGAAAGAATCGCAACGTAACTGGATCGGAAAATCGGTTGGGGCTTCTGTTACTTTTAATTTGAAAAACCACGAGGACGTAATCGAAGTGTTTACCACCCGTCCTGATACCATTTTTGGCGTAACGTTTATGACGTTGGCACCGGAACACGAATTGGTGGCCAAAATCACCACACCGGAGCAAAAAGCAGCAGTTGAAGCATACGTGGAAGCTACAGCCAAACGTTCCGAGCGCGAGCGTATGGCCGATGTGAAAACCATTTCCGGCGTGTTTACCGGAGCGTATGCCGAACATCCGTTTACCAAAGAAGCCATTCCGGTCTGGATTGGCGATTACGTGTTGGCGGGTTACGGAACCGGAGCAGTAATGGCCGTTCCGTGTGGCGACGAGCGCGATTATGCGTTTGCGAAACATTTCGATTTACCGATTAAAAACATCTTGGAAGGCGTGGATATTTCCGAAGCCGCTCATGCCGATAAAAACACCACGATTTTAGCCAATTCCGAATTCTTAAACGGTTTAAGTTACAAGGAAGCGACGAAAAAAATCATCGAAGAACTGGAAAAAATAGGCGCCGGAACCGCGAAAGTAAATTACCGCTTGCGCGACGCCGTTTTCTCAAGACAAAGATATTGGGGCGAGCCGTTCCCGGTGTATTACGTAAACGGCTTACCGCAAATGATTGCCAAAGAACACTTGCCAATCGTATTGCCGGAAGTGGAAAAATACCTGCCAACCGAAGACGGACAACCGCCATTAGGCAACGCTTCCGTTTGGGCTTGGGACACTGTTAGCAATTCAGTAGTGGCCAATGATAAAATCGATCATCAAACCGTATTTCCTTTGGAACTGAACACCATGCCGGGTTGGGCGGGAAGTTCCTGGTACTGGATGCGTTACATGGACGCGCACAACACCAACGATTTCGCTTCAGCGGATGCTTTGAAATACTGGGAAAACGTGGATTTGTATATCGGCGGAAGCGAGCACGCAACCGGTCACTTGTTGTATTCCCGTTTCTGGAACAAATTTTTGAAAGATCGCGGTTTTGCACCTACGGAAGAACCGTTCAAAAAGCTGATCAATCAGGGGATGATTTTGGGGATGAGTGCTAAATTTTATGTGGTAAATCCAAGTAGCTTTGAATATAAAGTATTCAGCACGCCAATGACTTCTTTGCCAAGAACAATTAGTAATAAATCTTTTATAATTAGTTCAAAAATTTTCAAAGAATCAAAGATTCATAGAGATGGATTGTTTCCAGTGTTGGAGAATGAGAATTTAAGAGTTACTATTAGAGATTTTGTCAAAAGTAATATTTCTGATAAGGACATAAATAGAATAAAAGATTTATTCGCGTTAAAGGATATTGATAGAAATTTGATTGATATTTCAGAATTCTTGCCTTTCTATGAGTTAAATGTGGATGTCGATTTTGTTGATCCAATCACTAATGAATTGGATTTACAAAGGTTTTTAAATGACAATAAGTTCTCGCAATATAAAAATGCCGAATTCATTTTAGAAGACGGCAAATACATCGTAGGACGCGAAGTCGAAAAAATGTCCAAATCCAAATACAACGTAGTCAACCCGGACGACATCTGCAACGAATACGGCGCCGACACCTTACGTTTGTACGAAATGTTCTTAGGACCTTTAGAACAGGCAAAACCTTGGAACACAGCCGGTATTACAGGAGTCTCCGGATTCTTAAAAAAACTATGGCGTTTGTATTTCGACGACAACGGTTTCATCGTAACTGACGAAGAGCCGACCAAAGACATGTACAAATCGCTGCACAAAACCATCAAAAAAGTAACGGAAGATATTGAAAACTTCTCGTTCAATACGTCGGTTTCGCAGTTTATGATTTGCGTGAACGAATTGGCACAGCAAAAATGCCATCACCGCGCGATTTTAGAACCGTTGGCGATTCTGGTGTCGCCATACGCGCCGCACATCGCGGAAGAATTGTGGTACAATCTGAAATTGAAAGATTTAAAAATTGAAGAATTAAAAGATTATAAAGGTATTTCAGAACAACCTTTTCCGAAATTCGACGAAAAACATCTGGTGGAATCCGAAAAAGAATATCCGGTGTCGTTCAACGGAAAAATGCGTTTCACGATTAAATTGCCTTTAGATTTAACGGCAGCGGAAATCGAGGAAATCGTCATGGCCGATGAAAGAACCCAACAGCAATTGCAGGGACGCACGCCAAACAAAGTAATCATCGTGCCGGGGAAAATCATCAACCTGGTAGGTTAATTTTTACCGCAGATTCGCAGATTGTAAATATTTTAAAATAATATTTTGCTGTACAACCTGCGAATCTGCGGTTTCTGAATCAGAAAAGCAACAATCCCGAATTCTAACAAGAATTTGGGATTTCCTTTTGTAACCTTTTTGTATTTTTACGTATAACAGCAAACAAAAATGCCAAACTGTCACGAAATGAAATTTGGCGCACAGTTTGCAATAACCCAAGTACAAATTAAGTAAACACAAAACCATGATTGGATATTATATTTTATTAGGAGCCATCGCCTTGGCGAGTTTTTTAGTAAGCGCACGACTGAAGAGCAAGTTTGAGCAGTATTCCAAAGTGCATTTGCGCAACGGCATGTCCGGAGCCGAAATTGCCGAAAAAATGTTAGCCGATAACGGGATTTACGACGTAAAAGTCATTTCCACACCCGGTCAGCTTACCGACCATTACAACCCAGTAAACAAAACCGTAAACTTAAGTGAAGCGGTATACAACCAACGCAATGCCGCAGCAGCAGCCGTAGCCGCGCACGAATGCGGTCACGCCGTACAACACGCCCAAGCCTATGAATGGTTAACCATGCGTTCCAAAATGGTGCCGATGGTCAACGTATCGTCCAGCCTGTCCCAATGGTTAATCATGGGAGGACTGATTTTAGGGTTCGGGGCGAAATCTTCCATTGGTTTTTACGTAGCCGTAGCCGGATTGGTGTTAATGGCGGTAGCCACCGTATTCAGTTTCATTACTTTACCAGTAGAATACGACGCGAGTAACCGTGCCTTAGCGTGGCTGAAAAACAAAAACATGTTAAGCCAGGAAGAATACGCCGGCGCCGAAGATTCTCTTAAATGGGCGGCCAGAACGTATGTAGTCGCTGCTTTGGGTGCTTTAGCTTCGCTACTGTACTGGGCGATGCAGATTCTGGGAAGAAGAGACTAAAAAAACAGTTATAAAAAAAGAAATCCGTTACGAGCGTAGCGGATTTTTTTGTTTGGGAGCGAATGGTTCGGGAGGAGTCGGCAAACCCTGTTCCCGCTTTCCGCTGTACTTCGTGCCGCTGCAATCGGGGCTAGGCAGCAAACTATTTTACTTTTTGTGTCTTCTCAAATAACTAAATAACCAAATCCCCAAATCACAACTGTATCTGCCGTTCAATCTGCTGTTCCAGCGAAATATACGTTTCCGTGCGCGACACCCCGTCAATCGACTGGATTTTTTTGTTAAGTAATTGCATTAAATGTTCGTTGTCGCGGCAGATGATTTTGATTAAAATACTCCAGTTTCCGGTGGTGTAATGGCATTCCAGCACTTCCGGGATTTTTTTAAGTTCTTTCACGGCTTCTGAGTTTCGGGCGGCTTTGTCCAGGTAAATGCCTACGAAAGCCATCGTGCTGTAACCCAAAACCTTGGTGTTTACAATAAACTTCGATCCGGAAATCACGCCGGCCTGTTCCAGTTTCCGCAGCCGCTGGTGAATCGCCGCACCGGAAATGCCTATCTTGTTAGCAATCTGTAAAATAGGTTTTCGGGCGTCTTCCATTAAATCCCGAAGGATTTGTTTGTCAATCCCGTCGATTTCAATTTGTAGGTGATTTAACTTCATTTTTAAATTTTTGAAAGCTGTTGTGTTATTAATGGTTTAAATATAATGATAATTTTCTGTTAAAACTTAAAAAATCGCAAAAGTGTAAAATTTTACGCATCTATAAAAAAGGAAAGAAAACGTTTTCAGTAGGATGTAAAACTTTGAAAATCAAATTACACAGCTAACCCCAAAATCTGGTAAAATGAAAAAACTTAACTACACCTTGTGCCTTCTTGCGATACTCTCGCTGAATACAACACTTTATGCAACCCCGGTAAAGAGCATTGAAACCGTTCAGGAAAAACCTGTTTCCAAGGCTTCGGTTGAGAGCCAGATTAATAATATGCTTCAAAAATCGGTCGATTATCAGGATGTGAAACTGGTTAAAAAAACACTTCTGGAACAATTAAAAGCCGATTTTCAGGTTTTTTTGGCCAAATCCGAAGATGAACTGGAATTAGTACAGCAGGCACTAAATCAAAAAGTCAATCAGCTGCAATCAGTACAAGCCGAAAACGCTAAATTAAAATCTGAACTTGCCCAAGTGCAAGCCAGCGGCGGGCAGGTTGATTTTTTCGGAGTATCCCTTTCCAAAGACCTGTACCATTCCGTTATGTGGACATTGGTGCTAACCTCACTGATAGCTGTTGCGGTTCTGATCCGAAAATTTATAAGAGCCAACGAGATAACCCAAAACTCCAAAGGATTGCTCAGAGATTTAGAAGATGAATATGAAGCGTTTAAACGCAATGCCATCGAAAGAGAGCAGAAACTGCGCCGTCAGCTGCAGGACGAAATCAACAAACAGAAAAAATCCGCCGAATCGAATATTGAATTGCAATCAAATTAAAAACAAAAAGTCCCGATAAGCATCGGGACTTTTTATTATTTGTAACCTTTGTAAGGCACTGCTTTTTCGTGAAAAACCACGCCGTATTCTTCCAGTTCTTTCAGAATTGGCTGGTAGACTTCTTTTTTAATGGGCAATTGTACGCCCGGCGTTTTGATGTTGCCGTTCAGAATCTGAAGGGTAGCCATCGCCACCGGTAAGCCAACGGTTTTTGCCATGGCGGTATACGTCTGGTCGTCGCCAATGCAAACCATGGTTGAGTCGATTTGTTTTCGTTCGCCGTTGATTTCGTAACCGAATTTGTGGTACATCACTATCATGTCTTTGTCGTGCGGTTCCAGTGTCCAGCTGTCGGTTAGGATTTTCTCTAGAATTTGTGCCGGTGTGGCATTTTTCAGTCCGATAATTTTGTTCGGATTGAAAATGTCCAGTTCGACCAATTTGTCCCACATCACATCGTCCTGATCGATTTTCAGCTGGTGGCGCAGCTTGATTTCCACAGAATCCGAAGGATGGTACGGTAAAAACAAATTGACAAACTCACGGTAACTCATCGTTTCGGAATCGTCAATCACATACGTATCATCGGTCATACCCAATTGCACAAACATGTCCCAGGCTTTGGAATAGCCCACGCGACGAATCGTACCGCGGTAAACGGTTAACGCGTCGTCCAGGCCGTAAACGCTTCGGTATTTCAGCGAATCGCGGTTGGCATAGCCTTCAAAACGGCCGTAGCCTTCCACTTCCAGGAATTCGGTTCTTCTGAATAATTTATGGTACGGAATGTATTTGTATTTGCCTTCCTGAATGAATTTTGCGGCACCGCCCTGTCCGGCCAAAACCACGTTTCTCGGGTTCCAGGTAAATTTGTAATTCCAAAGGTTGTTATCGGATTCCGGTGCTACCAAACCGCCGCAGAACGATTCAAACAAAATGGTGTGTCCGCCTTTTTCCTTGATTTCATCCAATACTTTCATGGCGCTCATGTGATCAATTCCCGGATCCAGACCGATTTCGTTCATGAATACTAGGTTGTTGGCTTTTACCTCGGCATCCAATGCCTGCATCGCCTCCGAAATGTACGAAGCCGTAACCATGTGTTTTTTAAACTGTACACAGTCTTTGGCTACGTCGATGTGCATGAAAGCCGGCAACATCGAAATCACAATGTCCGCTTTCTGAATTTCCGCCTGACGTTGTGCCACATTGGCAATATCCAGCTGAATGGCTGTGGCATTGGGATGGTTGTTGGTTTTGCGCTGCGCCAATTCCAGCGATAAATCGCCAATGGTAAGGTGCAGGTTTTCCGAAACGGATTTGTCTAAAAGGTATTTGATAAGCGACGAAGCAGAACGGCCTGCTCCGATAATCAGAATATTTCTCATGGTTTTAACAATAGGACACAAAGGTATGAATTTGAACCTATAAAAGTTAGAAGATTAACAATTACATAAGGGCTTGTTAAATTCCGGTGTAATTTACTCTAAATCACCTTCTAAGTTTTCCAGTTCTTCCAGTTCCTTTTTGTCTTCTTCTTTGGATTTTTCGATGGTTTGCTCAAATTGCGCGTCTTTGGCCACTTCTTCCTTAACCAAAAGCTGTTTTCCGATAACGGCAACCAGACAAATTGCTGCAATGAGCAACAGTATTTTCGGCAACTTCTTGCTGTCGGCATCCGATTTTTGCAGGGCTAAAAAACTAAGAAGTAATGCTATGGCAATGGGAAGCACTGCGATGGTTCCCAAAGGCAATACGCTAAAAACAACGCTTAAAAGCGTAAAAACAGAAGCGAGGATGATGAATGTTTTTCTCATGGGTAAAACGATTTAAAGGCCGCTGGCGCTGGTCAGGGTTAATTGTCCGGTTCCTACGGGAATGCTGAATTTGATTAAAGCCGGTATTTTTTTGGCATCGGCCGTAAGCCAGATTAAATTGGCGTCTTTTCCTTTCAGCGCCTGGGTTTTAGCACCGATAGCGATTTTATGACAGTTCTTTTTGCCCAGATTGCCGGCATTAGCACTTTCAATACCCATGTATTTGACGGAAACCGGAATTTCCTTTTCGTCAAAAACAATGGTAAACGATTGGGTCTGCCCGACTTTCATTCCGCTGAAATCCAGGGTTCTTATTTTATACAGCAAACTCACCACATCCTGCGCGTTCGGATTGATGCTGAACGTGCGGGTTCTTTCCGGCATGTTCTTTTTGTTCAGCGTGCTGGTAATGGTTTTGCCGCCGTTTTTGAAAACGTATTTTTCTTTTTTGGTATAGCCGCCTTCGCTGATGTTGCGCTTGTACAAACTCGGTTCCAGGGTTTTCGGATTTACATACGACTCATACAAATCCCGGATTTTAAAAAACGAATCCCATTTGCTGTACGTCGCCGCCTGACAGCTTAGATGAAGGTAATTGTTTTTGGAAGTGGAAACGGTTTCGACTTCCATGGTTACCTGTGCCAGTTGGGTCATTAGGCCGCTCATGTTGTACGAGCCGGAATAAATCAGTTTTTCTCCGGATTTGATGGTTTGTCCATAGCTGCTCACGGAAAGCATAACTGCTAAAGCGGATAGGAATACAGTGGTTTTTTTCATGTTTTTCACAAATTCTGTGCAAATGTATGATTATTTCCTTTTCTAAAGTTTCAGATGTCATTCATAACAAATAAATTTGGGTTTTAGTATAACTTAAATACCAATGGATAAGAAAATCATTGCGGTTGCTGCTTTTATGGGAGCGGTAGCCATTATTTTGGGAGCTTTTGGCGCCCACGGACTGAAAGAAATTTTAAGTGAAAGCCAACTCCTTACTTTTGAAACGGGTGTTAAGTATCAGATGTACCATGCTTTGTTTCTGCTTTTTGTCGGGACTACAGGTTTATTGTCGGAAACCTCTAAGAAGAAAATACTGTGGCTCACTGGGTTGGGCGTTTTGTTTTTTTCGGGGTCGATTTACCTGCTTTCCACAGCAACGGCAACGGGTTTGGAGGTGAAATTTCTGGGGCCGGTAACACCCATAGGAGGGATGTTGCTGATAGCGGCATGGATACTGCTTTTCGCTAAAATTTTTAGTAAAAAAACAGATTAATGGGTTAAAAAAAATATATATAAAATTAAATTTTTAATTTTGCGTTCTTAAAAACAAACAAACAACACATTTTTAATTATGAATGTTACCAAAACCATTTCATTAGAGAAATACGGAATCAGCAACACTGTTGAAGTTATTTACAATCCGTCATACGATTTCTTGTATAATGAAGAGTTAAATCCAAGCCTGGAAGGTTATGAAAAAGGGCAGTTGTCGGAGCTTGGTGCTGTTAATGTAATGACAGGTGTTTTCACGGGAAGATCCCCTAAAGATAAATATATTGTAATGGATGATGTAACCAGAGATACCATCTGGTGGACATCTGAAAAAGCGGTAAACGACAATAAGGCTATTTCTCAGGATACCTGGAATGCTTTAAAGGAAACTACAGTTAAACAACTTTCAGGAAAAAGATTGTATGTGGTGGATGCTTTTTGCGGAGCGAACGAAGACACTCGTTTAAAAGTACGTTTTATCATGGAAGTGGCCTGGCAGGCGCATTTCGTGAAAAACATGTTCATC
Source organism: Flavobacterium suncheonense GH29-5 = DSM 17707 (assembly GCF_000430025.1). Lineage (GTDB taxonomy): Bacteria > Bacteroidota > Bacteroidia > Flavobacteriales > Flavobacteriaceae > Flavobacterium > Flavobacterium suncheonense. The sequence goes on along the minus strand of NZ_AUCZ01000007.1, from coordinate 99,239 downwards.
CGTCCAACGGAAGCAGAACTGGAAAACTTTGGAGAGCCGGATTTTATTGTAATGAACGCTTCCAAAACAACTTTCAAAGATTACGCAGCGCACGGATTGAATTCCGAAGTGTATATCGCCTTTAACCTTACCGAAAAAATCCAGTTGATTGGAGGAACCTGGTACGGCGGAGAAATGAAAAAAGGGTTGTTCTCGATGATGAACTACTACTTGCCGTTAAAAGGAATCGCTTCAATGCACTGTTCGGCGAACAAAGGCAAAGATGGTGATGTGGCCGTATTCTTCGGATTATCCGGAACCGGAAAAACCACGTTGTCTACCGATCCGAAACGCGAATTAATCGGAGACGACGAGCACGGTTGGGACAACGACGGCGTATTCAACTTCGAAGGGGGTTGTTATGCGAAAACCATCGACCTGAGCAAAGAAAATGAGCCGGATATTTACGGAGCCATCAAAAGAAATGCGTTGTTGGAAAACGTAACCGTAGATGCTAATGGCGTTATCGACTTCAAAGACGGTTCGGTTACACAAAACACCCGTGTTTCCTATCCGATTGACCATATTGAAAACATTGTTAAGCCGGTTTCCAAAGCGGGTCACGCATCCAAAGTAATCTTCTTAACGGCAGATGCTTTCGGCGTAATGCCACCGGTTTCCAAATTGACGCCGGAGCAAACCAAATACTATTTCTTGTCCGGATTTACGGCAAAATTAGCCGGAACCGAAAGAGGCGTAACGCAACCTGAGCCAACATTTTCAGCGTGTTTCGGTAAAGCGTTCTTATGCTTACACCCAACCAAATACGGGGAAGAATTGGTGAAGAAAATGGAGCAACACAATGCTACCGCATACATGGTAAACACAGGATGGAACGGAACCGGGAAACGTATCTCCATTAAAGATACCCGTGCCATTATCGACCGAATCTTAGACGGTTCCATCGAAAAAGCAGCAACGCAAATCGTGCCGATTTTCAACCTGGCCGTGCCAACTGCTTTAGAGGGTGTAAATACCGAAATCTTAGATCCGAGAAATACGTATGCTGATGCTTCCGAATGGACAGCAAAAGCTGAGGATTTGGCAGGCAGATTTATCAAAAACTTTGCACAGTATACCGACAATGAAGAAGGTAAAAACCTTGTAAAAGCCGGTCCGCAATTGTAAGAAATACAAATTAGACTATAGTTAATCCCAATCGAAAGGTTGGGATTTTTTTTGTTAAGTTTACCAACAAATACGTGTTTTTAGTAAAGCCTGAGTAGTCTGGACGGTATAGTCTTGAAATAAAAAAAGCAGCCATTGGCTGCTTTTTTTGGTCTTTATATTGTAATGTTATTTGTCTTTGGATTCTTTGTTGACTTTTGTGATGTATTTTTCCAAAGCCATAGTCATCGAAGGGGTTTCCGGGGTTGGTGCCATGATGTCTACGCGTAAACCGTGCTCCAAAGCTTCTTTCTGTGTAGTGCTTCCAAAAACAGCGATTCGGGTATTGTTCTGTACGAAATCCGGGAAGTTTTTAAACAACGATTTGATTCCGGTCGGGCTGAAAAATGCCAATACATCGTAATACACATCCGCTAAATCGGAAAGGTCGCTCATTACGGTTCTGTAAAACGTACCCGGTGTCCAGTCTACTTTAAGGCTGTTAAGCGTTTGCGGGATATCCGCATTCAGCTGGTCGGAAGACGGTAACAGGAATTTTTCGTCTTTGTATTTTTTAATCAGTGGCGACAAATCCGCAAAATCTTTCTGACCCACATATATTTTGCGTTTTCGGTACACCACATATTTCTGAAGGTAAAAAGCAATGGCTTCCGATTGGCAGAAATATTTCAAATCTTCCGGCACTTTATAGCGCATTTCTTCGGCTACTCTAAAGAAATGGTCGATAGAATTCTTGCTGGTTAAAATAATTGCCGTGAAATTGTTTAAATCGATTTTCTGCGCTCGAATCTCTTTCGCCGGAACGCCCTCAACGTGAATGAATGGTCTAAAGTCGATTTTGATTTTCAGCTTCTGCTGAAGTTCAAAGTACGGTGAATTTTCCACTTTAGGCTCTGGTTGTGATACCAGGATAGTTTTTACTTTCATATGTAAAAAAATCTATTATTCTATCTTTTTGTAAACCAATAATACATGAAATAATAGGGCGCTATTTCAAGTGTGCAAAGATACAAAATAAAATAAAAGAACTTACTGAGGATTAAGTTTTGATAATTTTTCAATGAAAAGAAATAAGTTATTATGTTTATTATCAAAATGATAGCGATAAGGCTCAGAATCAAAGTTTTTGATAAAAAATCATTGTAAAAAAGAAACAGGTTGATGGGTAAGATCAACATTCCGATATAAGTCCTGTAGTTAACTTTCTGTAAATTAAACTGTTCGTTAAAATCTTCAATGGAAAAAGTGGTGGCAATGATTTTTTCGACAAGGTATTTCGACAGGATAAACACGCCCAAAAGCGTTGTAATCTGAATAAAGGAAATCCAGTTGGTTTTGGTAGTTATCCCGAAAACACTCAGTGTCAGCTGAATTAAAAACGCAAAGGAAATCAGTTGTACCACAAACATGGAAATGGTGAACCAGCTTTGCATGTTGCCGCTGTCCTTGTAAATTTTAAGGTATTTGTCGGAAATGGCAATGCGGACAAATTCGTTGAAACGTACCTCAAAAACTGCCCGGTTTACAGCAATCAATGCAAAACACAGGACAAACAATACTGTTGCCCAGTCTTTACTTTCCGTAATTCTTTCGTTTAATACTAAATCCATCATTTCGACTGTAAAAGTACTAATTTTTAATTGCAATTATTTTATTATAATTTTATTGTGAAACAAGCGTTAGAAATACATTATTTTTGCACGTAAAATTAAACAGCAAATGGGCAAAGGGGTTGTCATCATTCCGACGTATAACGAAATTGAAAATATCGAAAGTATCATCAAAGCGGTATTTTCCTTAGCAACACCTTTCCACGTTTTAATTGTAGACGATAATTCGCCCGACGGAACCGCCGCCAAAGTAAAGGAGCTGCAAAACGATTATCCGCAACAGCTCCATCTGGAACAACGGGAAAAAAAAGCAGGATTGGGTACTGCGTACGTGCACGGTTTTAGATGGGCATTGGAACGCGATTTCGAATACATTTTCGAAATGGATGCCGATTTCTCCCATAATCCCGCCGATCTGGAAAAACTCTACCAAGCCTGTAGTGAAGGTGCCGATATGTCTATCGGGTCGCGTTATGTAACTGGAGTGAATGTGGTCAACTGGCCGTTAAGCCGCGTGTTGTTGTCCTATTTTGCCTCGATTTATGTAAACCTGATTACCGGGATGAAAATTCACGACACCACAGCCGGTTTTGTGTGTTATAAACGAAAAGTTTTAGAAACCATCAATCTCGACCGCATTACCTTTATCGGTTATGCGTTCCAGATTGAAATGAAGTACCGTACTTTTTTGAAGCAGTTCAAAATCGTAGAAGTGCCCATCATCTTCACCGACCGGACCAAAGGGCAGTCGAAGATGAGTAATGCTATTATTAAAGAAGCGATATTCGGCGTTATTTCGCTGCGCTTCCGTAAAATGTTTAACCGTTTGTAAACATCATGAACAGCACACTTATAAAAAATGCAAAGATTGTCAATGAAGGAACCGTTTTTGAAGGCGATCTGCTAATTGAAGGCGAATTCATTAAAGAGATAGGAGAAAATATCAGTGTAAAACCGAATTTCACCGTCGTGGATGCGGAAGGCAGTTACCTGATTCCGGGCGCCATCGACGATCAGGTGCATTTTCGCGAGCCGGGCTTAACCCACAAAGGCGATATCGCTTCCGAATCGCGGGCCGCTATAGCCGGAGGCATCACGTCTTTTATCGAACAGCCCAATACCGTGCCGAATGCCGTGACCCAGAAACTGCTGGAGCAGAAATACGACATTGCCGCTCAGAAATCGTTTGCCAATTATTCGTTCATGATGGGCGGAACCAACGACAATCTGGAGGAAGTGCTGAAAACCAATCCGCGGAATGTGGCGGGCATTAAGCTGTTTTTAGGTTCTTCCACCGGGAATATGCTGGTAGACAATGAAGAAGCACTGGAAAAGATTTTTTCGAGCACCCCGATGTTAATCGCGGTACATTGCGAAGATGAAGCGACGATAAAAGCCAATCTGGAACACTACAAAGCGCAATACGGCGACAACATTCCGATGGGATTTCACCATTTAATCCGAAGCGAGGAAGCCTGTTACCTGTCTTCTTCCAAAGCGATTGAACTGGCGAGGAAAACCGGAGCGCGTCTGCATATTTTTCACGTATCGACCGCGAAAGAAACGGAATTGTTCACCAATAAAATTCCGCTGGAAGACAAGAAAATCACCGCGGAAGTCTGTGTACACCATTTGTGGTTTACCGACGAAGATTATAAGACCAAAGGCACGTTAATCAAATGGAATCCGGCGGTAAAAACCCAGGCCGATAAGGACGGGTTGTGGAAAGCGCTTTTGGACGACAGAATCGATGTGATTGCCACCGATCACGCGCCGCATACTTTTGAAGAAAAACAAAATCCGTATACGTCTGCGCCTTCGGGAGCGCCTTTGGTGCAACATGCCGTAGTCGCGATGTTTGAGGCACATCTGCAGGGAAAGATTTCTGTAGAGAAAATCGTGGAAAAAATGGCACACAATCCGGCGAAAATCTTTAAAATTGAAAAACGAGGCTTTATTCGGGAAGGCTATTTTGCCGATTTGGCGATTGTCAATACCACGGCACCCTGGACGGTTAACAAAGAGAATATTTTGTACAAATGCGGATGGTCGCCGCTGGAAGGAACCAATTTCAAATCGCGAATTTCACATACGTTTGTGAATGGCCATTTAGCGTACCACCACGGAAAAGTGAAAGAAGAACATTATGGGCAACGTTTATTGTTTGAAAGATAGAAAAATGAAAAAACTGTTTGTGTTTTTAGGGTTGATGCTGATGATTTCCTGCAACGACAAAGCTGTGGAAAAGCCGGCTAATCTTATTGAAAAAGAGGAGATGATCAACATTTTGTACGATATCACGTTGCTGCAATCGGCGGAAAATGTAAATACGGCAAAACTGTATGAGCAAGGCGTTAAGGCAAATGAGTTTATCTACAAAAAATACAACATAGACAGCGTTACCTTTGCGCAAAGCAACCGCTATTACGCTTCCGATCCGCACAATTATAAAAAAATGTTCGGAGAAGTGTACCATCGTTTCGAATTAAAACAACAGGAGATGGACGAAAAAACGGGTAAAGCCACTACACCTTCAGATGCGCCTGCGATACAGTAATCAGGTACTCCCGCATCGGCTTAAACGTATAAGGCAATCGCCCGGTAATTTTGGAATTGTCATAAATATCCAATGAATGGGAAGATTTTGCAGTGGCTTTCGTAAAAGTTCTTTTCCGGAATAAAAGTTTTGAAAGCAACCAGTCGGCACGCCAGGCGAGAGCCGTCATAAGAGGGCTTGCATAAAGGTAAGGCTTTTTTTTATGCATGGCATCGGCAATAATGTTAAGCAATACCTGAAGACGGATGTTTTCGGATACAATCGTGAAACGTTCCCCAAAAACATTGTTGTCCATTAGTTGTATCATGATGGCTACGAGGTCCTCCACAGAGGTAATTCCGGTAGAGCCTTTGGTGTAAAAAGGAAAGCCATTCCGGATTTTTTGCAGCAATTCGCCACTGCCCGAATCAAAACCTTTTCCGAAAATCACACCGGGATTTACCACGACGACATTCAAACCTTCCTGCGAGGCACGCCAGACTTCCATTTCTGCGCCGTATTTGGTCAGGGCGTAATCACCGTGGTTTTTCTCAGGATTCCATTCGGTTTCTTCCGTAATCAGGTTTTCGCCTTCCCGGGTGTCGCCCAAGGCGGCAATCGAACTCACGTAACAGAATTTGGTTACCCCGAAATCCAAGGCGCAGTTCACCATATTGGCCGTTCCTTCGATATTGACTTTTCGCAGGGCCTCTTCATCACCCGGATCAAAAGAGATTAAAGCGGCACAATGGTACACGACTGTGATGCCTTGAAACGCTTTTTCCAACGCCGGAATGTCGTTGATATCGGCTTCCATCCATTCAATCTTGTGGAACAGTTCCTGCTGGTTTTCCAGCTTGAAAAGATTCCGGGTCTTTTCGATGCTTTTTTCCGAGCGGTAGATTGCCCGGACCGCTTCATTTTTCTGAAGTAAGTGCAGCAGGAGATGGGCTCCCACCAAACCGGTTCCGCCTGTAACTAATATCATGTTGACAAAGATAAACAGATTGCCGGATTATTGGAATTTTAGAAACTTAAGATTTTCATATTGTGCATTAACCCTTATCTTTGCGTAAATTTTAAAAGCATGAAAAATATTGTTGAAGAATTACGCTGGAGAGGTTTAGTGCACGATATGATGCCGGGAACGGAGGAGCAACTCACTAAAGAACCGACCGCTACTTATATAGGGTTTGATCCCACCGCAGACTCGTTACACATCGGAAGTCTGGTGCCGATCATTTTGTTGGTGCACCTGAAAAACTTCGGACACAAACCCGTGGCTTTGGTAGGCGGTGCTACGGGGATGATTGGCGATCCGTCCGGAAAATCGGATGAGCGTAATTTGCTGGATGAAGCCACCCTGAACAAAAATGTGGAAGGTATCAAAAAGGTTTTGTCCCGTTTTTTAGATTTTAATGCTACCGGTCCCAACGCGCCGATTTTGGTGAACAATTACGACTGGATGAAAGACTTCTCTTTTATCAACTTTGCGCGCGACGTAGGGAAACGCATCACGGTGAACTACATGATGGCCAAAGATTCCGTGAAAAAACGTCTGAACGGAGAAATTGGCGAAGGCATGTCGTTTACCGAGTTTACGTACCAGCTGATTCAGGGGTACGATTTCTACCATTTGTACAAAACACACAACTGTTTGTTGCAGATGGGCGGTTCTGATCAGTGGGGGAATATTACTACCGGTACCGAATTGATCCGCAGAATGGGAGGGGAAGGCGCCAAAGCCTATGCGATGACCTGTCCGTTGATTACCAAAGCCGACGGTTCCAAATTCGGAAAATCAGAAGGCGGTAATGTTTGGTTGACGGCAGATAAAACGTCGGTGTACAAGTTTTACCAGTTCTGGCTGAACACGACCGACATCGACGCGGAGAAATACATCAAAATTTTCACCTTTTTAGGTCAGGAGGAAATTGAAAAACTGATTGCCGAGCACCATGAAGCGCCGCATTTACGTGTGCTGCAGAAGCGTTTGGCCGAAGAAGTAACGACTTTTGTGCATGGCGAAGAAGAGCTGGAAAAAGCAATTGAAGCCTCGGCAGCGTTCTTTAGTCCTACGATGGAGGCACTGAAAAAATTGGATGACAAAACCTTTTTGGAGGTGTTTGAAGGTGTTCCGCATGCCGAAATTGCCATGGCAGATCTGGAAGAAGGACTGGATATGATTGCCGCGCTTTCGGCTAAAACCGGCTTCTTGGCTTCAAACAGTGATGCGCGTCGCGAATTAAAACAAAACGCTGTCTCCCTGAACAAAGAAAAAGTAGGCGAAGATTATAAAATCACCCAATCCGATTTGATTAACCACAAGTTTTTGTTATTACAGAAAGGAAAGAAAAATTACTACGTAATAAAGGTTAAATAATACCGAAGTAATTGTTTTTGATTCGTGAATTCGTGGCAGTAAAGTTTTAAGGCTACGAATTCACGATTTTTTATAAGTAAAATGCACTAAGCGTTACATGACCATCAGGTTACAACCGCGAATATCCGAATTGTCAAAACGTCCTAACACTTCAAACGAATGGTTGGGATATTTTTTACCCAAATCCTGCGTTGCGATAAACGAACAGGAATTCACATTGGCCAGATCAATCACGTTGATACCGCCGGTTTTGCCTTCCGCAACATAGCTTAAAGCGTCTTCCGTATCGCGGATTAAAATTTCCATCCAGGGCGGGCATTCAAAAATACCATCACCCAGCGAATACGCCTGCGATAATAATTCCGTCATTCCGTATTCCGAATGGATTTTGGAAACGCCGAAGCCTTTGCACAGTATTTCGTGCAGTTCTTCGCGGATGATCTCCCTGCGTTTGCCTTTCATGCCGCCGGTTTCCATGATGATAGTGTTTTTCAGCTGAAAATTTTGCTTTTCAATCAAGTCCAGCAAAGCATACGTTACGCCGATCAGTAAAACATTTTGACCGGATGCATCCAATTCGGTCAGTTTCTGGATTAATTCGTCGTAATTGTTCAGATAGAAACCGCTTTCCGGTTGGTTGGAATGTTCGATTAAATTTTCCACCATATAAATCAAGGAAGAACCTTCGCGCTCCAGATAGGACGGCAATAGCGCCAGTACGACATAGTCTTCAATATTGCCGTAAAATTGTGAAAATGCCAGGCGGAAACTTTCTTCGTAGAAATTCAGATCGGTTACTAAGTGACGGCTCGTTGTCATGCCAGTGGTTCCGCTGCTGGTAAAGGTAACCTGAACGGGTTCTGCGGAACTTAAAACCTCATGTGATTTGAAGAACTGAATTGGCAAAAACGGAATTTCCTGTAGCGATTTCACATTGGTTTTGTCTTTTTTCAGTAAATCACAAAAATTTCGGTAGACCGTATTGTTCTCGTATTGATAACGAAACACTTTGAGCGTGAGCTTCTCAAATTCTTTTTTGGAGCTGATGTGAAAAATATCCGAAGTGGTAAACATGCGGCAAAGGTACAAATAAAAAAGCACCAGCTTTCACCGGTGCTTTCTTTGTAAGGAGAAAAAGAATTATTGGATTACTAATTTTCTGGTAGCCGTTTTTCCTTCTTCAGTAATTTTAACCATGTAAATACCTGCATTCAATGAAGAAACGTTAATGGTTTCGTTTGCTGTCGTAGTGTTTAAAACTTCTTTTCCAACTACATCATAAATAGTGATGTTTTTAACACCGTTAGCGGCAGTAGTGATGTATAAGAAGCTGTTTGCCGGGTTAGGGTAAACGTTTAAACCGTTTATTTCGTTATCTTGTGTAGATCGTGAAGTAGATTTGATAAAATTATAATTATGCGGTTTTCTCGGAGGGTTATTTTTTTCTGATAATGCAGAGATATATCTATTAGAAGTGCCATCACAATTTTCAATTCTGGCTAAAAAAACTGCCCCACTTTTTATATGAGAATCAGGTTGTAAAAGAATATGGCTACCTGCTTTTAACGAAACATCTATACCTGAATTTACGGAGTAATTGTTGTTGGTAACAATATTATCAGATGCGTTATAAACAACTGAACTGCCCGTCTCTGTATTTGAGAAAACTAAAGAAACCGGGCAGCAGTTTTCTAAAATTTGCGTATCAAATTCTTTTTGACATCCAAACTCATTTGTAATGGTGGCTTTTAATATTCCGGGTAACTGTGTCCAGGCAACCAAAACATTTTCCTGGTCATTACTTCCCTGAATTGTTCCGGAACCTCCGGTTATAGTCCAAATAACAGATTGCCCTTGTTGTAAGTTGATGAAATTATTGGTGATATTTTCACCACTATCTGCACAAGTGTCACTACTGCCTGTAATAGTATTAGTTGTATTGTTAATTACAATTTGCTTTTGTGCTATTACTGTACCGGAGCTATTTTTTAATGTTACGGTGAAAGTATATTGAGGATCGTTCCCAACTGTAAATGTATGTGTCGGATTTGCGGCAGTAGATGTGTTATTTGATCCTGATGCAATATCTCCAAAATCCCATGAAAAAGATTGTCCGTAATAATCCGGGAAAAATTTGTATGTATTACAACCTTCTAAATAATGCGAAATAGAGTTTGTGCTATTTATGTATGCGGTGGATTGTTGCGCATCAATCATATTTGGCAATCCAAAGCTTAAATATTGATTTCCGCCGGGATTCTTTTTAGGGCCGTAGAAATAATAATTGCAATTATTGTAATTATCAGTAGTACAAAGGTTGTTCGGGTTGTGGATGACCTTTAAGCAATCAGAATAAGTTCCATCAATATATATTTTCCCATCAGGGCCTAATTGCATCTGTCCTAATACTTTTGGATAATTTTCCGTTGCCACTAAAATTTTTGTTTGATCAGGATCGGTGGAATTTAAATTTACCTGGTACAAACGTCTTTGCGCCTCAATATAGTATAGTAAATTGGAATCCGGGCTAAAACTTGCACTTTCATTTATTCCCATAGGGTCATAAGAGATTAATTTTGGATTATTGATAATTCCTTGTGCTTTATTAAAATCAAGAATAAAGGAGCTCGATCCCCAGTTTGGGTTATACATAAAAATTTTATTTCCATTTGGTGAGGCCTCTAACATGATAAGATTGGTTTCTATATTTAACGGAGAAAGATAATGGCTGTGATATTTTATGCCGGATATATTGTCAAATAGAAATACGGCTATATAGGTTTTATTGTCAACACCTTTCAAAGTAGTAAGAATCCAATAAGATTCCTCATTTTGTGAGTTGTTCTTTTTAATGGCAGTTATGCCGCTTCCATTGTAAAACGCTCCTAATTGTGTTTGAAAAAAAGAACCCATGGCAGAATCAAAAATGGGTTGTCTTATAGAATTCATTGATATGTTTCCTGAATTTTCCTGGATTTCGCTAAATCTGAAACCATGAGAATCGTTAAATGACTGGACTGTGGTTTTAATGGTATTAGAAAAGATGTAATATTTATCTGTTGAATTTGGCTTAGGGAGTATTAATGTTGAAAAGCCTCTGCCTTGCCAGGGATCTAAAGCTATTGGTGTTGTATTTATGGCACTTGGGGTGTTGTTGTATACGTATGTTTTATCTGTGAAAAATAATAGATTGCCATTGCTGTCGTTTTGGTTTGCAATCGTATAGGGATTAATGATTTGATTATTAGGAAAACCAGGATCAAAAACAGGGACTCCGGTATTAAATTTTAAAAGATTGCTTGAACTTACAATCCATGTTCCTTGTGAGCTTTGAATTGGTTGGCAGGCTGTTATATAGATTTTTTTAGTACTTGTAGAACTTACATTATCACTGTTACGGGTTACTGTAAGAGTTACGGTATATGGGGAATTGGCTGCGCTTTGATAGCTGTGCGCCGCAGATGGAGTTGTGGCAATATTATTTGGAGAGGAAGGGTCTCCAAAATCCCAGATGTAGCTGTATTGTGAAGTACTGGTATATGGCGAACTAAAAGTAATTGTATTGTTTGTGCACGACAAATAAGAACTAGGATTAATTGCGGAAGAAATTAAATTAGCAGAACAAGCTCCCACATCGACCAGATTTTCTGTTGAAAAAAGAACGCTCCTGAAGCTGCTTAATACGGCAAACATCCTGTCAGCTTGTCCTTGTGTAAAATGATCTTTGCAAGGATCAACGGTGTAGCCCATAAAATTTGACAGATCGTCATTGTCTGCATTTTCAGGACAGCTGTTTGTAACAGTATTGCAATTTGCCATAGGGACGCTCGATTGGGGAGTGTCACAAACCTTGTCCCCCTTATCCAGGCATGTTCCGGATTCTGAACCTTGACATCCTTCATGGAAAGTATGGTATAATCCAAAATAATGGCCTACTTCATGGATTAATGTTTTTCCCTGATTGTAATTCGTTAAGCAATTAGGGCAGTCTGCGGCATTTCCTATGGTGTTGTATTTAACCACTATCCCATCCAGTAATGATGTTGTTAAAGGAACCGGAGCATATCCTAATATGCCTGTTGGCTGGTTATTGTCCAGGATATCTTTTACGATCCAGATTCTCAAAAACTTGTCAGAGGTGATGTTGTAGCCGGCAGTACCTGTAATTAAGGCCTGCTGGCTGGCTGCTGTATTAATGTTATGATTGGCAAGAGTGGAGCTTAATACATGAATTATCCCAGGAGTGGTCTGAACGGAATTACCTACCGTAGGCAAAGTTGGGCTTGCCCCCAATTTAGTTGCCAGGCAAAAATTTATGTTGTGCGGAGAAAAATAGCTGTTCAGGGCTGTCAATTGACTTTGAACTTGCGAATCCGGAATATTGGAAGTTCCTCCGTCATGAACAACATAAAATACGACAGGTATTGTGATATTATAACTGCCTGATTTCATCAGAGGTACTTTTTCATACTCTTTTTTATATATTTTTTCAAGCTCCTCTAACTCAAAAACAATGTTCGGATTTTCCTTTATGCTTTTTTCGTGAAGATAATCAGTGCCGCAAGGAGCGATTCCTTCTCCGGCAGATGAAGTTGTTTTTTGCGAATAGCTGCTTACAATCAAAAAAGCGTTTAAAAAGAAGAAAAATAATTTTTTCATAAAATAGCTTTGAAATGATTATTTGTTATTATCTTCTAATTCCTTCAAACGTTTTTCCTGTGCTTCCAGCTTTTTATTAAGCGCTATGATATACAAGGTTAGCTCCTCAATTTTTTCCTGTTGTATTTTTGCCATTTCGCCAAGCTCAATACCTTCTTCTTTTACTTTTTCAGCAGAAGGTACATTTGGCAAGTGACCTTTATCTTTAATGTGTTTTTCAACTTCTTCAATAGATGGTAGCTTGTAATCCTCGCTAAAGACGTAGTCTGCCCATTCTGATTGTAAGTTCACTCTTATTTCTTCTGATAATATACCTCCTTTTACGAACAAATTATAATTTGTTAGGTTTATGCCACCAGCACTGGTTGGATAATTGCCAAATCCAAATCCAATACCTACTTTTGCGTTAAATTTCAGTTTGTTTTCAGCAAAATCACCCCAAATGAGTTGCTTTTCTTCATTATTGGCGATGACTAATTTATCACTTCCGGTTTCTGTAAAGCCGGAAGAAGTGCCGATAAATACATTTCTAGAGGTGTTTATTCCGGCTTCAGGAGCACTATTGTAGCCAATACAAACATTAAAGTTTCCTTCTGTTGAGCCGACAAGGGAGCCTATCAATGTGTTACCGCTTCCGGTGCTATATCCTCCAGCATATTGTCCAATAAAAGTGTTACCCCAACCCGTTGAGGAATTACCTGCATAATAACCGTAGAATGTATTTCCTCCACTTGTTGATGTGCCTGCGTTCAGCCCACCGCTTGTTGCTATAGCATCCGATTGTACGTTTTGGGCTGAACTGAATAGTGCAACCAATCCAATTAATGAAGTGAATAATGTTTGAGTGATTTTCATGTTTGTTGTGTTAATTGGTTTATGGATAATATTGTGCTGAAAGCACAACTGTTTTCTAATTGTGTATTGGTTGGCGATTAGAGGTGGTTAATCAAGGGTTTAAGAATTGTTTGATTTCAATTAGTTCTCTGTTTTCAAAAATATGAAGAAAAATCGTATGAAAATTTTAAAATAAATAGGACAAAATTTGTTTTTTTTGTTAAAAAACAAAAAAAGCACCAACTTTCGCCGGTGCTTTCTTTATAAAGTAAGAAGAATTACTTGATTACTAATTTTCTAGTAGCCGTTTTTCCTTCTTCCGTGATTTTAACCATGTAAATACCTGCATTCAATGAAGAAACGTTAATGGTTTCGTTTGCAGTCGTGGTATTTAAAACTTCTTTACCCATTACATCATAAACTGCGATGGTTTTCACCCCGTTGATAGCTGTAGTAATGTGTAGGAAATCGTTTGCCGGGTTAGGGTAAACGTTTAAACCGGAAATGTTGTTGAAAGACGTTGTGCCTAACGTTACATCGTTGATTGATCTTGAAACCACTTGGGCAGTTCCGTTGAAATCTGAAACTAAAACCACTCTGTTAGCGGCTCCTTGAGGGATGATTTCTCCGATGTAATCGGCTTCAGAGAATAGTGTTCTGAAGACAATATCAGTGCCGTCATTAAGGTTATAGTTTTGACCTGAAGCAAATGTAATAGAACCGTCAGCGGTAGTAAATGTAGCGTTGTTTATTTGAACTAATTCACTCTCGTAAGCTTCTATATTTGCGCTAATTGTAGCTGCTGTTACAATTTGCGGAGTCACTGTGTTTCCAGAAGAAGCAACAGTTGCATTTGTTGTTGGTAAAAGTTCAAGAGTTCCGTTGAAGTTTTCAGACTTGCCTTTTAATCCTGAAATAGCATCGCCGATAACCATAGGTGTGGTGATTACTGCAGGATTAGGGTCATGTATTAAAATGGCAGCTGTAGCGTCCTGAACGTACTTCTGGTTATTGGCTGTTCTTGTATAAGTAACTACAGGGTTGCTTGCAATTTGATAATATTTACCAATTCCATTAGCAATTACATCTGCACGTAAAGCTGCTAGGTTTGCTACAGGAGTGTATGCGGCTACGGTAAAAGTAACAGTTGCATTTTGGGCTGGAACAATCGGATTATGAGAATTGTCTACAAGTTGTACAAATACCGTATAGCTTCCTGGAGTTGTGGGAACAGCAATAGGAGTGGTGTCATATTTCATAACAGTTGCTCCTCCATTGATTGTGTAATGAATGTGTCCATCTCCAGTGCCGTTGGCAACATTGAAGTTACTGATGCTTAAAACGACATTTACGTTTGTGGTCTCCGGTGAAAAAGTGGTTCCATTAGCTGGAGAAGTGATCAATATGGATGGAGCTGAAGAACAAACTGATAAAGCTGTAGCAGTATTTCTTGGGCTTGGAGCAGCTGCAATAAAGTCTGCAGCATTGTTATCGGTGTCTGTACAACCATTGTTTAAACGGAATCCTGCAGTTGTGTTCGATAAAGCAACCATTGATGCAGTTTCGTTTCCGTTAGCTGTTCCGAATCCAACTTTATCAACAATTTCAGGACCAACAGGGTTGAGGCTTCCTGGAGGAGTTGTGTAAATGTCATTCATACGGGTTGTAGTGTTAGCCAAAACAACTTTGCCATTAGTTCCTGATAAGTTAATAGCTATGGTGGCATCTGATGCAGGTAAATCAGCGCCATTTGCCCCTCCTTGTCCTTGGATTAATAAATATTGTCCTGGTTGCAGGTCGATGTTTGGTAAAGCACCAACTGTCCATGAACCACCAGTAGCACTGGCATATTGAACTGACCATCCGTTAAGGTTTTGGGGTGCTGCTCCTCTATTGAAAATTTCAATAAAATCGTTTTTGTATTGTGCGCCTGTGTTACCGCCACCACCATACACTTGGGAAATTACAACTTGAGCCTGTGTAGTCAAACCAAAAACGACAAGCAAAAGCAAAGAGTAAATTTTTTTCATATTGAAATGATTTTTAAAAATTGGACAACAAAGATAGGAAGTAATTACGAATCTGTAAAACTTTTAATGTGAAATTAAGGTTAAATTAGGGGCAAGCGGAGAACGTATAATTATCTGATAATTAGCTTTCTGGTTGCTGCGGCGTCGCCTTCTTTAATCTTGATGATGTATACTCCGGGTGAAATCGTTCCGATATACAACTCTTTGTTGGTAAGGTTGGCTTGTAAAACCCGTTTGCCCAATACGTCGAAAATCTCTACTTCTTTTTCGGTATTGGCTTTGGTGGAAATGAAGATGCGGTCTCCTGAAACCGGGTTCGGGTAGATGCTTAAGCCTTCAATTGTGTTTTCCTGGATTTTTCCATTAGAAGTTCCCTTACTCTCCTGAGCACTTGCGCCAAGGGTGAATAAGAAGGTTGCGATAAGAATAATATACAAGTAGTTTTTCTTCATATGGAATTATATTGTGTAAATATAAAAAATATTTTTCAAAATACATGCCAAAAAAAAACGTTCTTCGAAGAAAAGAACGCTTTTTGTGTTTAAAGTTGTTTTTTTAGAATCCAATCGTCCACTGAGTAGCCCATGAGGGTACCGCTGCTCCGTTTCCTGCTCCGGTTGCCGTACCGGTTTCCGCAACTGCCGTTACATCAGCCGTCGTGCCGTCTGTTTTCTTGCCATTAGTGCTGAAAGCCACGCCGTCGAAACCTACTGTTGTCGCTTTTAGCGTAGCGTTGGCAACATAGCTGATGGTCTGGTCGTGCTCCACATCAATGCCGGTTTTGAAATCTTTTAGAAATACATTTGTGAAAATGCCTTTGGTGCCTCTTCGCAGTTTTATGGCCTGATTTTCTGTGTAGATGTTGGCGTCTGCATCACTTCCGGGTCCGATTAAGGTTATATTAGAGATTGTAGGGTTGGAAGTTGGCGTAGCATCAAAGTTAAATTCATAGTTGTCCGCTTCGATTCCTCTGTTTCCTTTTCCGAAATCTAATTTTCCGTACCAGTTGGTGTTGGTTCCGCTCCATCCTTCAGTCCAGTCGAACTGATCGTCTTCGTTGCCGATAGCTACTAAGTTTGAAGTGTTTACCGTTCCGCCAAAGAATTCAAAACCGTCATCAGCACCGTGAAATGCCTGAACGTTTTCCACAATAGTTCCTGAACCCACGCCAAAGAAAGAAATCCCGTTAAATTCTTTAGTCGCATTGAAAGCCGCACCGGCATACTCAATTCGCAAATACTGAAGGATTCCGGAATTGTCGTTCGCAATCGTACCGCCGTAGGTTAAATCAGCCACTTCAGATTGTGCCGTAACCGAACCGATATTGATGGGCGCTTTTCCGCAAATAACCAATCCGCCCCAGTCGCCCGGAGCTTTGTTTGCTTTTCCGCTCGTAAAGATTACCGGATTGGCCGCTGTTCCCAATACGTTGATTTTTCCACCCTGAGCCACGGCGATGTACGAACTGGTTCCGTTCATGCCTTCAATTCGGGTTCCTGCAGGGATTATAAGGGTTGCTCCTGTGTTTACCTGTATTTTACCAGTCAGCTTGTACACAGAGCCTGCCTGTAAAGTAACAGTTCCGTCGTTAATGTTGCCCTGAAAATTAGTAACATCGGCAACAAAGGAAGAAGACGGAGCTGTTGGTGCATCCTCTTCCGGTTTTGTACAACCGGTTAAAACCGCAGCCGACATCATAAAAAGTCCGAATAATTTAAAAAAGGAATTTTTCATTTTTTCTTTGTGTTTAATAGTTATTTGATGAAACAAAGTTGCGGGATGTTTTGCGGAAAGGCGTTAAGCGATTGTGAATATTTGTTTAAGTTTTGTTGCGTTTTGCGTTGCCCTAATGTTATGAACGGTAATAAATTAGCTGAAGAAAATCAGAATTGGTAATTCATGCCCAAACTTAAGCTGATGCCTTTGGTGTAGGTTAACAAGGTAACATCACCGTTGTTGTTTTCCTGTACTCTTTCAATTTTGGGATTCAGAAGGTTTTTGGCGCTGAAGTTCAGTCCTAAATTCTTGTTGATTTTTGATTTGAAGATAAAATCCAGCGTACCGACCGCTTTATCCACCACATCGCCTCTGAAATTGGTTCCGATAGAGTACAAACGATCTGAAAAGTAAGAGTACGCCAAGGTTCCCATAATGTTACTCTCTTTGTTGTTCCATTCTCTCAGTAAAGTAAGATCGGCATTAACCAATAATGGAGAAGCGCCTGTAAAACCGGATTTACTGTTCGTAAATACCACACCGTATTTTGTTTCTTTTTGTACTTTTTCACTGCTTAAGTCTTGCGTGGTGTACATGTAAGAAGCGTTTAGACCGGCTGTTAACTTGTTGTTGCTGAATTCGCCGATTACTTTTCGTACTTCAGCTTCAATTCCCGCTACATAACCCTTGTCTCCGGTGTTTACGAAGGAAATATCGTTGGTGGAAGAGGCAATGGTGATTTCATTAATCGGGTTCATAATGTATTTTCCGAAAGCACCCACCGAGATGATTTCTTCCGATTTAGGGAACAGTTCCCATTTGATGTCCACATTATAGTTGTCAGAAGGATACAAATAAGGATTTCCGACTTTTACCTCGTCAATTTCTTCGTATACAAACAGCGCTCTTTCTTTAAATTGCGGCAACGTATATGTTTTGCTGGTTCCGAAACGCAGGTTTTGTTTGTTGTTTACTTCGTATTTTAAAATGGCATTCGGCAAGAAAGCATTTTTCTCAAAAACATCTTTAGCGCCAATCGGGTCCAGCTGGGTTTTCCATTTTACCTTCTGATAAATGGTTTCGCCTCTAACACTCAGCGAAGCGGTCAGTTTGTCGGAAAATTTATAGTCTGCCGTAAGATAGATCCCGTGAATGTACTGAGCGCCGGTATAACGTTGCGGTGTTAAGGCGGCAGGATCGTCAACACCGCCGGAATAGGTGAAGATGTTGAAATATTCGTTGGTATAATTTTCCGGATTGTAAAACAAATCCAGATTGTCAATGTCTACGAGCGTAGTTAAATAAGGCACTTCGGTTTTAAAGTTAAATTGCGTCGCTTTAAACGTTCTGGTTTTGGAACGGCCGTTGTATCCCGCGGTTAATTTTCCTTTAAATTCTTCATTCTGATTTTTTTGAAAAGCATAGGATAAGGAGGCGTTCACTACATTTTCTTCCTCGGTTAAACGTTGATAGTAACGGTTGTTGTCCGGACGGGACTGTGAAATAATCTGGTAGCCGGTGTCGGTTTTTCGAAAACTGTTCGTTACCCGGTCCGGCATGTCACCTTCGATGGTGTTTCTCGCCATGCCCCAATTGGCTTTGATGCGCTCGCCAAATTTATGTTCTCCTAATAACTGGCTGATAGACAAAGTGTTTTTTTCGTATTTGGTACGACGGATCAAACCGTTTCGATCGTTGGCTAAATCAGCAACATAACCAAAATACTCACTGTTGGATTCGCCGGATGTATTGATGAAAACCGAGTTGAAATTTATTTTATGATTGCTGTTGATTTTGTATCCGATGTTGGCCAATCCGGTAGTATTGGTGTTGTAACCATTAGCCGAGTACGTTTCGAAATCCTTATTGATTAAACTGGCATCACCATTCACACCGCCTTTAACACGACCGTGCTGTCTTGACGTATATTCGTTGTTGAAGGAACCGGTAGCAAAAACACTCAATTTTCCTGAAACACCCACGTTGAAAGATTTTCCGCCCGAAACCCCAAACGAACCGGAAAAAGGTGCACGTTCTTCCATTGTAAGTGTTTTGAATTCGTAAGTACCAATGGTTTTAGGATTTGAAGGATTGCTGAAGCCAAACACATTATAGCCTTTCTGTAATTTAAAATGATCTTCGGAAACGGCATTGGTATTCGCGCCCGTGCCGATATCCAGTCTGAACATTCCGATGCCTTTAAAATCTTTCGATACAATATCGATATTTCCGCCGGCAAAATCTCCGGTAATTCTTCCGGTGTAAACTTTATCGATGGAAACCAATTCCACAATATCGGTCGGGAAAATATCCAGGGAAATGTTTTTCTTCTCCGGATTGTTGGACGGAATCGGCAAACCGTTCAGGGTAGTCGAGTTGTAACGATCGCCCAGACCCCTAACGTAAATGTTTCCGGAACCTTCCTGTTTGGTAATCCCGGTAGTCTTGGCAACCGCTGTAGCGACATCACTTACCCCTTTGCGGGACAATTCCTGGGCCCCGATGGTTTGTTTGATTTCCACCGCTTTTTTCTGTTCGGCCAATAAAGTGGTTTCTTTATGGCGGTTTGGTTCTGTTTTTATGACTACATCTTCAAGCGCAACGCCTTTCATGTCCAACGCCAGATTGATGGTTTTGGTTTCGTTTGCGGCAATGGTAAACGGTACTTCTGCGCTTTCGTACCCCAGGAAAGAAACGACCAGAACATGGCTTCCTTCGGAAACGGTTAAGGTGTATTTTCCGTTTTCATCGGTATTTGTACCGTTGGTGGTGCCTTTTACCAGTACCGTTGCAAACGGAAGAACTTCGTTGTTCAGGTTTTTGTCGGTAATCATTCCGGCTACTGTTCCTTTTTGGGCAAAACCTGAAAGTGTAGCAAAGAAAGCGACAAGTAAAAACTTAAATTTCATCAGTGTGTGTT
The DNA here is from genome assembly GCF_000430025.1 of Flavobacterium suncheonense GH29-5 = DSM 17707. GTDB lineage: Bacteria > Bacteroidota > Bacteroidia > Flavobacteriales > Flavobacteriaceae > Flavobacterium > Flavobacterium suncheonense. Next base: position 79,384 of record NZ_AUCZ01000007.1, on the reverse strand, counting down.
GCTTTAATTTTGGAGCAAAGGAACTCCGGATACGTTAATCGGGTGTTACACCCTTGTTATCCTTTTGTTGGTGTTGCATTACCAAATTGTTAAGACATTAAATAATCGTTAACTGTTGTCGTGCAACGTACAGCGTTTTGTATTATCTTTACCTTTACAACCCGAAAACACATAAGAGTGTCACAGGTATGAAAAAGAAAGACATTAAGATTTTACTGGTTGACGACGAGCAGGACATCCTCGAAATTGTGGGGTATAACCTGTCTCAGGAAGGGTATCAGATTATAACCGCAAATAACGGTAAAGAAGCGATTGCCAAAGCCAAAAAAGAATTGCCACACCTTATTATCATGGACGTGATGATGCCGGAAATGGATGGGATAGAGGCTTGCGAAAACATCCGCCGGATTCCGGAACTGTCTCATGTAATCATCACCTTCCTAACCGCCAGAAGCGAAGATTATTCCCAGGTAGCCGGTTTTGATGCCGGAGCCGACGATTATATTGCCAAACCCATCAAACCCAAAGTACTGGTGAGCAAAGTAAAAGCCTTGCTGCGTCGTCTGAAAGAAGCGGAAAAAAGCAGCGATGTGCTGAAAATCGGCGATATCGAAATTAACCGTGAGGAGTATAAAATCATCAACGCGGGTACTGAAATCGTTTTACCAAGAAAAGAGTTCGAACTGTTCTACCTATTGGCTTCCAAACCCGGAAAAGTATTCAAAAGGGAAGAAATCCTGGACAAGGTTTGGGGCAACGAAGTTGTGGTAGGCGGGAGAACCATCGATGTACACATCAGAAAATTAAGGGAAAAAATCGGCGACGAACTGTTTAAAACTATAAAAGGAGTAGGCTATAAGCTGGAGCTGTAAATGAGTATCAATTTCAAGAAATCGTACAAATTTGCGATCAAATCATCGTTTTACGTTACCCTTTTTGCTACGGGTTTGGTTGCTGTTTTGCTGTATCTTTTTTTTGAAATCAATTACCAATTCCTTGCGTTGTTCGGACTGGCCACACTTTGCTTTTCTTTTTTTGTGTTGCAGTTCCGCGTGGAAAAATTCATCTACAAACGCGTGAAAAAAATCTACGACGACGTATCGCTTTTGGATTCCACAACACTGCGCAATCAGCCCATTACCACCGATATGGCCACCTTAACTCAGGACGTTCAGAAGTTTGCCCGGGAGAAGAAAATCGAAATCGAAACCTTAAAAATCCGCGAAGAATACCGGAGAGAATTTCTGGGGAATGTGTCGCACGAACTGAAAACCCCGTTGTTTACCGTGCAGGGTTATCTTTCCACATTATTGGACGGCGCCATGAACGACAAAACCATCCGCAAAAAATATTTGGAAAGGGCCGAAAAAGGTGTGGAGCGCCTTATCCACATTGTAAAAGATCTCGACATGATTACCAAACTGGAAGCCGGCGACCTTAATCTCGATTTCACCAGATTCAACATCGTAGACGTGGTACAGAATGTGTTCGATCTGCTTGAAATGAAAGCCGATGAAAAGAACATCATGCTCATGTTCGACATGAAATACACCAAACCGATTATGGTGTGGGCTGATGAGGAAAAAATCCAGCAGGTTTTAACAAATCTGGTGATGAATTCCATCAAGCACGGCAAAGAAAACGGCACTACGGAAATCAGTATAGAAGATTTGGTCAACAACAAAATCATCGTCCGCGTTACCGACAACGGCGAAGGCATTCAGAAACAATACATTCCGCGTCTGTTTGAGCGTTTCTTCCGGGTCGACAAAAGCGGCGCGCGTTCCGAAGGCGGTTCCGGCCTGGGCTTGTCCATAGTAAAACACATCATCGAAGCCCACCATCAGAAAATATACGTGGAAAGCAAATACGGGTACGGCTCAGAATTCTCCTTCACGCTGGAAAAAGCCGAATAAATATTATGTAAAAACCGTAAAAAGTTGGTTCCAGTCCGTTTCGTTTTTGCCGGTCTCTTTTAAGCCTTTGTACAAATCCACTTCCAATAGGCGTTCTACTCTGAAATCGTCTTGTTTGCAGTACGGCACCAGTCCTTTTTTCTTTAATTTTTTCGCCAGATATTCCTGTTCGTATTGTCCCGGCGTCGGAATGAAAAAGGCTTTTTTGCCGAGTTTCGCCAAATCCATAATCGTCGTATAACCGGAGCGGCTTACCACCATTTTACTTTGGTTGAAGGTCCATTCGAGTTGGTCAGAAGTCATAAAATTGTAATACGTCAGCTTCCCTTCCCGGGTAATTTGCTGTTCGGGTTCCACCACACCGCGGATAAAAATAATACTGCCGTCGTAATGCTGCAGTTCGTCTTTCAGTTTGGTTTCCAGAAGGGTACGTTGTGGTTCCGGGCCTGAAAGTACAACCATTAGGTCATAAATTTTTTCCGTTGGTTTTTTCCGGAAACGGCTTAACGGGCCAAGGTGTTTTATGTTTAATGTACTGTTGTCTTTTAAATGGCCGAGTTTTCCGGAAAGATTTGGTTTTTTGGCGTTGTCAGGCACCCAGCATTCCGCAAATTTTTTGATGAAATAATGATGCATTTTGGTGGACAGCCAAGACGTGTTTCCTGTTAAAACATTTAGTTGATGGGTGATGAAAACCGACGGAACCTTTGCGGAATGAATGCCCAGTCGGTTATCGGAAATAATGCCGTCAAGTTGCAGTTCGGTTACCCATTTTCGGACAATTTTGCGTTCTGCTCGAACCGCTGTAATCAGTTTTGGGAGTTGTCTGAAAAGTTTCCATTTGAAATTTTCACCGTTTTGGGCGTATTCAATATTGTAAGAAGGAAGTTCCAACGCCTGTAAATGCGGGAATTCTTTTTTCAGTAAGGCCAAGGCGTTGCCGTCTGAGGCGATAACCGGTTCGAAGCTGTTTTTTTCCAACGCTTCAAGGATTGGGATGCATCGGGTGGCATGTCCTAAACCCCAATTTAACGGGGTGACCAGAATTCTTTTTTTAGACATTTTTTCAGGTAAACAGCTATAAATTACGGTAACTATTTCAAAACCAATGAATTTCGATTAAATTTATATCTTTAGAGCGAAATAATTACTGCAAAGTAACGCTATTTTTATTGGTATATTATTCCTTAATTTTGCCAAAAATTCAAATTAAGCTGTGGGAAGTAAAAATAAATTAAAACGATTCAACGAAAATGCTACCTTTAATAACGTGTTTCAGCCAACGCGCGAAGAACTGATTAATGGTGAATTTCCGTTGAAAGGCAAGTGGAATAAAGAAGTATTTAAAAACAACCATCCTTTGGTTCTGGAGTTGGGTTGCGGGAAAGGCGAATATTCGGTCGGATTGGCAGAACGCTATCCGGAGAAAAATTTTATCGGGATTGATATCAAAGGCGCGCGCTTTTGGAGAGGCGCCAAGACCGCGGTAGAAGGCGGTATGCATAACGTAGCCTTTTTACGCACGCAAATCGAACTGATTGAAAACTGTTTTGCCGAAGGCGAAGTGTCTGAAATCTGGATTACCTTCCCCGATCCGCAAATCAAATACAAACGCACCAAACACCGACTGACCAACTCGGAGTTTTTACAGCGCTACAAAAAAATTCTGAAACACGGTGGACTGATGAACCTGAAAACCGACAGCGAATTCATGCACGGGTACACCTTAGGTTTGTTGCACGGACAGGGACACGAAGTGATTTACGCCAACCATAACGTGTACCGAAACGAAGGCGCTCCGGAAGAGGTAACCGCCATTCAGACGTTTTACGAAAGCCAGTATCTGGAACAGAACAAACCAATTACCTACATCCAGTTTAAAATCAGATAGATGAACTACTTTTTGCCGCTCATATTAGGGTTTACGGCCGCTTCCATCGGAGTGGCGCCGCCGGGTTTATTAAATATGACCGCGGCAAAAGTAAGCGCCGTCGACGGTCGTAACCGGGCCTTGATTTTTGCCCTGGGCGCGAGTGTCACCGTTTTGTTTCAGACGTATGTGGCGGTTTTATTTGCCAAATTTATCGACAGAAACCCCGATGTGGTCATTTTGCTTCAGGAAGTCGGATTGTTTATTTTTATCGGACTCACCGGATATTTCTTCTGGGCCGGTAAAAAGAAAAAAAAGACGCAGGCGGAAGAACTCAAAATAAAGAGCAAAACCAGTCGTTTTTTTCTCGGAATGCTGCTGTCTTTTCTGAATTTATTGCCGATTCCGTACTATGTGTTTCTGAGTGTCTGGTTTTCCCGGAAAGGATGGTTTTTCTTTAACCAATCGTACATCTGGCTGTTTGTTTTGGGAACGGTAGTAGGTTCTTTTTTAATGTTTTACCTCTATATTTTGTTTTTTAAAAAGAGAGAAACCACAGAACCTTCTTTTCTGATGAAAAACGGCAATTACATCATCGGAACTGTTACCGGAATCATTTCCGTGGTTACCTTGATAAAGATTTTAAAGAGCTGATATGGCCGCCGATACTGATAATTTCTTCGAACGCGTTTATGTCGTCGCCCGACAGATTCCGTACGGAAAAGTAACCTCGTATGGTGCAATCGCCAAAGCATTAGGAGCTGCCCGTTCCGCCAGAATGGTGGGTTGGGCGATGAACGCATCTCATTTACAAGACGACATTCCGGCCCATCGCGTAGTAAACCGCAACGGTGTTTTAACCGGAAAGCACCATTTTGACGGCACCAATCTTATGCAGCAGTTGCTGGAAAGCGAAGGCATTAAGGTGAAAAACAATCAGATTGTGGATTTTGAAAAACATTTCTGGACACCTGAAATTCAATTTTAAACGGATTTTTTCACAAAACTTTTACGATTTCCGGTACCGGGATTAAACTTTTCAGGTTATCTTTGCAATCGAGAATCAGTCTTAATAAAGAATTGATTCCGAAAGATTTAAAGCATTCACAATACCATGAAATTAGACAGAAAAGAAATTCTTAGCGCGTTGGAAACCATTTCCATAGCCGGAGAAGGAAAAAATATGGTCGAAAGCGGTGCCGTGCAAAACGTCATGACTTTCGGCGACGAGGTAGTAGTAGATTTGTTGTTAACCACCCCAGCGATGCACATTAAAAAACGCGCCGAGGTAGACATCATGAAAGTTATCCACGAAAAAATCTACGATAAAGCCAAAGTAAAAGTGAACATCAAGGTGGAAGCGCCGGAAAAACCGCAAATCAAAGGGAAAGCCATTCCGGGCATCAGCAATATTATTGCCGTTTCTTCTGGAAAAGGTGGTGTGGGGAAATCGACTATCACCGCAAATTTAGCCGTAACCTTAGCCAACATGGGCTTTAAAGTCGGGGTTTTGGATGCCGATATTTATGGGCCGTCCATGCCGATTATGTTCGACGTGGAAGGCGCGAAACCGATCTCGGTTGAGGTAGACGGAAAATCCAAAATGAAGCCGATTACCGGTTATGGCGTGGAAATTTTGTCTATCGGATTCTTCACCAGCCCGGATCAGGCGGTAATCTGGAGAGGCCCCATGGCAGCTAAAGCCTTAAACCAAATGATTTTCGATGCCGATTGGGGTGAACTGGATTTCATGTTGTTAGACTTGCCACCGGGAACCGGAGACATTCACTTGTCCATCATGCAATCGTTGCCGATTACCGGAGCGGTTGTCGTGAGTACCCCGCAGGCCGTAGCCTTAGCCGATGCCAAAAAAGGCGTAGCGATGTTCCAGAACGAAAGCATCAACGTGCCGGTTTTGGGGATTATCGAAAATATGGCCTACTTCACACCGGAAGAATTGCCAAATAACAAATATTACATCTTCGGAAAAGAAGGTGCCAAAAACCTTGCAGAAGACTTAAACGTGCCGTTTTTAGGTGAAGTGCCTATCGTACAAAGCATCCGCGAAGCAGGGGATTATGGTCGTCCGGCAGCCATGCAAACCGCAACACCGGTACAGGCCGCTTTCGAAGCTTTAGCAAGAAACGTAGTGGAAGAAACCATTCGCCGCAACGACAACCTTCCGCCTACCGAAGCGATTAAAATAACCACTATGGCAGGCTGTTCAGCGGTAAAAAGGAATTAGTTAATTGAAATTTGAAGATTTGAAATGGCGGAATACCTAATTTTTTCAATCTTTAAATTTTTCAATCTTTAAATAAGATTATGAATACACAAGAATTAAAATCAACCATAGAAAAAGCGCTGGAGGAAATCCGTCCGTTTTTAAATTCCGACGGAGGCGACATCACCTTGGTCGATATTGAAGACGATAAACACGTGAAAGTGCGTTTGGAAGGGGCTTGTACCTCGTGCAAAATCAACCAGATGACCTTGAAAGCAGGAGTGGAAACCACCATTAAAAAGTATGCGCCACAAATCGAAACCGTGGTAAACGTAGCGTAGTATAAAACATGATAGAGCATGGTGATTTGTTGAAGGAAGAAAATACCTGACAGTCACTGGCTGTCCTCCTTTTAATTTCAAATCTCACGCAAACCTGACATTAATCATGTTTGGTAGTTTTATAATGAACTAACTTTGTCATTCAATAACATAGTTAGTCAGTAACTTTAAAAAAATGATTGAAACAGATATACTCATCATCGGTGCTGGTCCTACGGGGCTTTTTGCCGTTTTTGAAGCCGGGCTTTTAAAATTAAAATGCCATATCATCGACGGGCTGCCGCAACCGGGCGGACAGTTAACCGAATTGTACCCTAAAAAACCCATCTTCGATATTCCGGGGTTTCCTTCGGTTTTGGCCGGTGACTTGGTCAACAACTTAATGGAACAAATCAAACAGTTCCAGCCGGGGTTTACCTTAGGCGAAGTAGCCGAAAAAATCCAAAAACTGGACGACGGCACCTTCATCGTAACCACCAACAAAGGAACGGAACATAAAGCCAAAGCAGTAGCCATTGCCGGCGGTTTGGGAAGTTTCGAACCCCGAAAACCCATTCTGAAAGATTTGGAATTCTACGAACTGGAAGATAGAGGTGTGGAATATTTTGTAAAAGATCCCGAAAAATACCGTGGCAAACGCGTAGTAATTTCCGGAGGTGGTGATTCGGCGCTGGACTGGAGTATTTTCCTTTCCAATGTGGCTTCCGAGGTAACTTTGGTACACCGCAGAAACGAATTCCGCGGCGCTTTGGACTCCGTGGAAAAAGTACAGGAACTGAAACATGCCGGGAAAATCAGACTCATCACGCCGGGTGAAGTCATTGGTTTTAAGGGTTCGGAACGCATCGAATCGGTAGACATCGAAGTAAACGGCGCCCGCATGAACGTGGAAACGGATTATTTTATTCCGCTCTTTGGGTTAACGCCAAAATTAGGCCCAATTGCACACTGGGGCTTGGAAATCGAGAAGAACGCCATCGTCGTAAACAACGCCTTGGACTATCAGACCAATATCGAAGGCATTTATGCGATTGGCGATGTGAACACCTATCCGGGCAAATTAAAACTGATTCTTTGTGGTTTTCACGAAGCGACGTTAATGTGCCAATCGGTATACAACAAATTGAATCCGGGTAAAAAATACGTGTTGAAATACACCACGGTTTCCGGTGTAGACGGTTTCGACGGAAGCCGAAAAGAAGCGGAAAAAGCTGTCGTAAAAGCTATAGAGTAAGATGAGTCAAGATGTAACCATATATATCACCGACCGCAACGGTCAAAGACACGAAGTTCAGGCACCCACCGACATGAACATGAATGTGATGGAAGTTATCCGCTCCTACGAATTGGCAGAGGAAGGAACCATCGGGATTTGTGGCGGTATGGCTATGTGTGCGTCCTGTCAGTGTTATATTCTCAACGATGTGGTTTCGTTAGAGCGCAATCCGGAAGAAGAGGCGATGCTTTGGGAGGCTTATCACGTTAAAGACAATTCGCGTTTAGGCTGCCAGATTCCCATTACCGAAGATTTAGAAGGCTTGGAGCTTGAAATTGCTCCGGAACAATAAAAAACAAAAATCCCGATACACTCGGGATTTTTTTATGTAGTAGCCAAATGCTTTTCTTTAATCTGTTCTTCGATGGCGTCCCATAAACCGATGCGTTTCTCCAAAGCCTGTTTGGAAACCGCTTCCACTTCTTTCCATTTTTGGCTGTCTTCACCGCACAATTCGGTAATCATCTGCAGGGCCATCGGGCCGTGGTCGTCGGCATCCAGTTCGATGTGGCGCTCGAAATAGTAAATCAGTTTGGATAAATCCGCTTGCGGGAAATTGGTTTTGAAGTTTTTCAGAATTTCGGTAAACATCTCCGGAATCAAATCTTCCCGTCCAAAAGTAAAGGCCGCGGCAATTTCATGCGGTTTTCCCTGTTCAATCACGCGGAAGGTAAAGTCCAGAAAGTCTTTGATTTTCGGATTCAGATCGCTGATGCGGATGGAAACAAAAATGTTTTGCATCGCAATGACGCTCTCCAGAAAAACATCAATTTCCTGGGTGTTGGCACCACAGGCTTTCATGGCATCGAGATACATCTCAAAATGGCTTTGTCTTTTGCCGTCTGCATTGAGATCCGATTCTTCCGCCAGCACAATGGCGTTGATTAAATAGCGCATCTCCGGATTGGGTGAGGCAAACCAAGGCGCAGTGGTACAGGTGAGTTTCATCTGTAAAGCTTTCAGCAGGGACATGAAATCCCAAACGGCATACACGTGATATTCCAGAAAGTGGTGTAAATCGTCAAGGTTTTGAATCTGAGCGTATAACTCGTGGTTCAGCAGTTGTTCTTTTAACGGTTGAACCGCCTGATTGATGGTTTGAATTTTCATGGGGCATTTGTATTAATTGCAAAAACAAATGGGTTGCATTGGTGTTTGCTATACAAAATTAAAAAAGCTTCCCGTTTTAGAGAAGCTTTTAACATTGATTTTTATCAAAAATTAAGAAGGAATCTTATTTGAAGGCCGAGAAACCAGTCACATCCATACCGGTGATTAACAGGTGGATATCGTGAGTTCCTTCGTAAGTAATCACCGATTCTAAGTTCATCATGTGTCGCATGATAGAGTATTCACCGGTGATTCCCATTCCGCCTAACATTTGTCTTGCTTCACGGGCAATTTCAATAGCCATGTTCACGTTGTTGCGTTTCGCCATGGAAATCTGAGCAGAAGTCGCTCTTCCTTCGTTGCGTAAAACGCCTAATCTCCAGGTTAATAACTGTGCTTTAGTGATTTCAGTAATCATTTCCGCCAATTTCTTTTGCTGTAATTGCGTCGCACCGATTGGTTTGTCGAACTGGATACGTTCTTTGGAATATCTTAAAGCCGTATCGTAACAGTCCATAGCGGCACCGATAGCACCCCAGGCAATTCCGTAACGCGCTGAATCCAAACAGCCCAGCGGAGCACCTAAGCCGGATTTGTTCGGTAAAAGGTTTTCTTTCGGAACTTTTACATTATCGAAGATAAGCTCTCCGGTAGCGGAAGCTCTCAAAGACCATTTGTTGTGCGTTTCCGGAGTAGAGAAGCCTTCCATACCTCTTTCCACGATTAATCCGTGAATGCGGCCTTCTTCGTTTTTAGCCCAAACCACTGCGATATCCGCGAAAGGTGCGTTGGAAATCCACATTTTGGCTCCGTTTAATAAGTAATGGTCGCCCATATCTTTGAAATTCGTTACCATGCCACCCGGGTTGGAACCGTAATCCGGCTCGGTCAAACCGAAACAGCCAATCCATTCTCCGGTAGCTAATTTAGGCAGGTATTTCATGCGTTGTTCTTCGTTTCCGTATTTCCAAATCGGATACATTACCAGCGAAGACTGAACGGAAGAAGTCGAACGAACTCCGGAATCCCCGCGCTCGATTTCCTGCATGATCAATCCGTAAGAGATCTGGTCTAAACCGGCACCGCCATATTCCGCCGGGATATAAGGGCCAAAACCACCGATTTCCGCCAGACCTTTAATCAGTTGTTTTGGGAATTCCGCTTTTTGGGCGTATTCTTCAATGATTGGAGATACATCGCGCTTTACCCAGGCACGGGCAGCGTCACGTACTAATTTATGTTCTTCTGTTAGTAAATCGTCTAACAGGTAGTAATCAGGAGCTTGAAATAAATCTGGTTTCATTGTTGTTTGTTATTTTGGTTCACAAAAGTACAGAAAGATATTTAACTTATCATTTTGTGTGAGTGATATTTTTTTAATCGTTGAATGGAATGCTGTTTTTTCGTAAGAAAAATAGTTTTATAAAAACTTGGAATATTCTTACAAATGTTTTTTATTTGCAGTGTATTCTTACATGTAAGAAATGATTGTATGGTTTATTAGTTATAAAACCTAGAAAGATTAAAAAAATGAAAATTAAATGTTTGATGTTCTCAATAATTACAATTGCAATTTTGTTTTCTTGTAAAACAAATGCAATAAAAGGAGTTGAGGTTAAAAAGGAATTGAATTATATTCCTTACTATTTAAAAGTTTATGAAGCGGATAGTCTGTACATCACTAAAAACTATCAGAGAAGTTACGATATTTTAGATAGTCTGTTTCAGAAATATGAGCCCTTAAATATGCCTAGCTATTATGAGGTTAATAGGTATTATCAATTGAAAATCATATTGGATAAAAAGATTAAGAATGAAGATTTCTTAAAATTAATAAGTAAGTACAGATTAACCGATACTACATTAAAAAAGGATTCAATCTTTAATATTTATTATTTAAAAGAAAAAAATTTTTTTGATAAAAATTATGCCAAATTGAATGAAATAAATAAGTCTTCATTGAAATTAGAATTAAGAAAAGAAATTTCGTTAATGATTGAAAATGACCAATTATATAGAAAGCAATCTTATCATGCAAATATTGATAAGCAAAATACAATCGATTCAATCAATAGTAAAAGATTAATTGAGATCTTTAATGATTATGGTTTTCCTGATGAAAAAATAATTGGAAATTCACTAGTAGATGGAAAAATTGTTGATGTAGGAGTGTTGCTTCTTCATACGAAAGATTCTTTACGTATAAATTATTTTCTACCTAAAATTATGGATTTTATAAAAGAAGGAAAAGCTAAATCGCAATATTATGCTAATATGTATGACCAGTATTTGTTATATAAAGGCCAAGAGCAGTATTATGGGTCATATGACAACAAAACACAAATTCCAATTAAGGAATTAAATAGAAGACGAGCCACTATTGGATTGCCGAACTACGGTTACGAAAAATGGAGGATTAACAAATTATTTCCGAAACATTAATTAAATATATAATATGAGAAAACTAGCTTCAATTAGTTCATTTGTCAATGAAACAGAAGAACTGACATCTAAAGAAATGGGTATGGTAATGAGCGGAAAAGCGCTTGAAGAGTCCAGTTCCTATGAATATACAAACAAAAAGTAGAGTAAAAGTTAAGCTATATTATTGTACATATCTAAGTTGTTAAATTCTTCAATTGTTTTGTAATTTAAAGCTGAGTGCCTTCTTTTTTTGTTGTACCAGATTTCGATGTATTCAAAAATTTCAAGCCTCATTTGCTTTCTGGATATTAATTTGTTTCCATAAATCAGTTCAGTTTTTAAGGATTTGAAGAAACTTTCTGCAACTGCATTATCCCAACAATCACCTTTTCGGCTCATACTTCGTGTGACTGTATAAGAATCAAGCGTATTGGTAAACTTTTTATTAGCATATTGAATACCTCTGTCAGATTTAAAAACTAATCCTTGCCTTATTTTTCGATTTCTAACAGCCATTTTCCGTGCTGCCAGTGAAGTTTGTTCAGTCCCCAAACCATTGCTCAAACTCCAATCAATTACTTTTCTGTCAAATAAATCAAGAACCGTAGTAAGATACAAGAAACCTTCGGTAGTCTGAATATAAGTAATATCAGAAACCCAAACCTTAGAAGGTTTATTAGCTGTAAACTCTCTATTCAAGACATTCTGGACAACAAAGTGATTGTGTTTTGAATTTGTTGTCACTTTGAATTTCCTGCTAATCTTTTCTCCATTTATAAAGCAATACAGCGGTTATTCCAAGCTCTCTAGCAAGTTCTGAGATATTGTTTCTCTCATGACTTAATTGAACGGCTTGTTCTTTAAATACGCGATTGTAAGTTTTACGGGGTTCTTTCATAGTTTAAAATTAAGATTTTGTTCTTAATTCTAACTCCACGCTAAGTTGCATATCCAATTACAAAAAAGTCATCCCGTTTCAGCAGGAAATGAAGGGCACCGCAGAAATCATCACCGAAGATTTGCGCTTAATCGAACGAATACTTTATCAGTTTCGGGAGATGTTTAAACCAAATTAAAGTTTCAGATAAAAATCTTTAGTCAATTCAATGTATTCCGGCGTATACTGATGCCGCGCGGTTTCAATCACCAGTTCATCCACCACCGGCGTTTGTTCTATACGGCAAAAGGTCAATAAACTTCGTTTGATTTCGGTAGTGGGCGTTCCTTTTACGCGGGTAATTTTCAAAGGAAACAAATCCCTTTCCCGGCAAAGTCCAATGAATTTGTCTTCCTCTTTAAAAGGAATAATCACCGAAAGTATACCGTTTTCCGACAGAAAAAAATCCGCAGCTTCCACCAAATCTTCAAAAGGGAGCGAATCTTCAAACCGGGCATTATCGCGTTGTTCATCACCGGATTTGTAATTGTCGGTATAAAACGGCGGGTTGGAAACAATTAGGTCAAATTCCTCGTCCACTTCATCCACAAATTCGTCCAGACCGGCGTGGTAACAGTACAAACGGTCGTTCCACGGCGAATTTTCGAAATTTTCGGTGGCCTGTTCGTAAGCGTCGTCGTCAATTTCAATAGCATCGATTTGTTCGGCATTACTGCGTTGGGCCAGCATCAAAGCAACTAAACCCGTTCCGGCACCAATGTCTAAAATGGTGTAAGGATTGTTGATTAAAGGTGTCCAGGCGCCCAATAAAACCCCATCGGTCCCCACTTTCATGGCGCAACGGTCTTGTTCTATTTTGAACTGTTTAAACTGAAACATGATTTGTGATTTTTGTCAAACGGGACTGTAAACTATCCTAAGTAAAGATCCACCAAGCCTTCCGGCGTATCCAAAACCACTTTTTTGTTGGTTCGGTCGATTTCCACAATAAAATCGTCAATCATCGGAATTAAGATTTCCGTGTCGTCTTTCATGATTTCGAATAGTGGCTGCGCGGTAGAATCGTTAATGGAAACAATTTTCCCGATGTTCCCTAAACGTGTATCTTCCACATCAAAACCAATCACTTCGTGGAAGTAAAATTTTTTGCCGTCCAGTTTCGGCAGCATTGCAAGCGGAAGGTAAATTTCGCAACCGATGATTTTATCGGCGTCGTCTTCGCTGTCTACTTCTTCAAATTTGACTCTCAGAAAGTCGCCTTTGTGAAGCGCACTTTTTTCAATAAAAAATGGAACCAGATTTCTGCCGAGTTCGACAAAAACTGATTCCATATCTTCATACATTTCGGGTTCGTCCGTATCCAAATAAATAAGGACTTCTCCCTTAAAACTAAATTTTTTCGCGATTTTACCTAAATAGAAACACTCTTCTTTACGCATGGAACCGCTCCTGAAAAATTAAGCTTCTGTTTCTTCGTTGTTCTCCTCAACAGCCGGAGTTTCTTCAGTAGCAGCTTCAGCAACTGGTGCTTCTTCTGCTTCTTCAGCAACCTCTTCTGTAGCTTCAGCAGCTTTTGCAGCCTCAGTCTGAGCAGCGATACGTTTTGCGTTAGCTTCTTTCTCAGCTTTTAAAGCCGCAGCTTTAACATCCGCTTTCGATTTTGCTAAACCGTCTTTTTTCGCAGTAACTTTGTTTGCCTTTTCTTCTAACCAGGCAGCCAATTTAGCTTCAGCCTGTTCAGCAGTTAAAGCACCTTTGCGAACACCGCCTTCTAAGTGGTGTTTTAATAAAGCACCTTTGTAAGAAAGGATAGCTCTTGCAGTGTCAGTTGGCTGAGCACCGTTGAATAACCAAGTAACTGCCTTGTCTAAGTTCAAGTCGATAGTTGCAGGGTTAGTGTTTGGATTGTAAGTTCCGATTTTTTCAAGGAATCTACCATCTCTTTTCGCGCGGGCATCTGCCGCTACGATCCAGTAAAAAGGTTTCCCTTTTTTACCATGTCTTTGTAATCTGATTTTTACTGACATAATCTTTAATGATTAATTTGAGGTACACGACCTCGGTTATTTAAGGGTGCAAAGATATAAAAGTTTAGCATACAAAATAATTTAATTTCACAAAATATGTTTTATATACAATAATTATTTTAAAAGAAAAAGCTTAAGAATGAGTGATTTAGAAAATTAATAGCCTACCTTTACCAAAATTTTTAAAATAGTTATATGAACATTTTTGTTGGAAGTCTTCCGTTTTCATTAGACGAAGCAGACTTAAGATCGTCTTTTGAAGTGTACGGAGAAGTGACTTCAGTTAAAATCATCACCGATAAATTTACCGGAAGAAGTAAAGGATTTGGTTTTGTGGAAATGGAAAATGATGCAGACGCACAGAAAGCCATCGAAGAACTTAACGGGGCAACTGTAGAAGGGCGTGCCATCGTAGTAAACAAATCCGAGCCGAAACCGGAAGGTGAAAGAAGAAGTTTCAATAACAACCGTTCCGGCGGAGGTTACGGAAACAACCGCGGTGGTGGGAACTACGGCGGAAATCGTGGAGGAAGATACTAAGAAGCGTTTTCGATACAATTTACGAAAGACCATCTCATTAGAGGTGGTTTTTTTTTGGAGCGAATGTTTCGGGCTTTCTTGGAATCCTTGTTCCCGTCTTCGCCTCAAGTTCCCCGCGGCGGCGGGGAAGCTACCGGCTCAACCGGGGCTAAGAAGCTGTTGTCTTTTGTGTTTGTTAATAACTAAAATTGACAATCCGCTTCTGAAAACGTACTTTTGTGTTTGGCTAAAACCGGTTTGTGGTTTTTGGCTTACAATCTAAATATCAGCCTGATGTATTTAATTTTCGATACCGAAACCACCGGATTACCGCGCAGCTGGTCGGCGCCCATAACCGATACCGATAACTGGCCGCGCTGTATTCAAATTGCCTGGCAATTGCACGACGCGATGGGAAATCTTGTCGAGCATCAGGACTATCTGGTCAAACCGGAAGGCTTCAACATTCCTTACGACGCCGAGCGCATTCACGGAATTTCCACCGAATTGGCGATGGAACAGGGCGTTCCGTTATTGGAAGTGCTGGAAAAATTCAACATCGCGCTATCGAAAGCCAAATACATTGTCGGTCAGAATGTCGGTTTCGACGTCAATATCATGGGCTGTGAATTCCACCGGATGAACATCAGTTCCGACATGGTCAAAATGCCGGTTTTAGATACCTGTACCGAAACGACCGCCGAATTGTTAAAACTACCCGGAGGACGCGGGGGAAAATACAAACTGCCTACCCTGACGGAGTTACACCAATACCTTTTCGGAGAACCCTTTGCCGAAGCCCACAACGCCACCGCCGACGTGGAAGCCACGACACGCTGTTTTCTCGAATTAATCAAACGCGAGGTTTTTACCAAAGAAGAACTCGACGTCACCGAAGATTATTACGGCCGTTTCCGCGAAAACAATCCGCAGGAAATTCAGCTCATCGGGTTGCAGCACATCAACCTGAAAAAAGCTTCCGATGCAATCCGGGCGCGTTTAAAACAAATCCAGCAGGAGGAAGTCGGGCAGGCCGTTTCCGAAGAAGATAAAAAAGATTTGGAGCATGCGGCGTTTGCGCACCTGCATAATCACACCCAGTTTTCGGTACTGCAGTCTACGATTTCCGTTAATGCGTTGGTCAATGCCGCAGTAAAGAACAAAATGCCGGCGGTAGCCATGACCGACATCGGCAACATGATGGGCGCCTTTCATTTCGTAAGTGCCGTGTTCAACCACAACAAAGCTGCCGAAGCCAAAAACAAAGCCGCGGAAGAAAACGGGGAAGCTCCAACAGAAACCATAGTAAAACCCATTGTAGGCTGCACGTTCAATATCTGCGACGACCATAAAGACAAGACCAAAAAAGACAACGGCTATCAGGTGGTTTTCCTGGCCAAGAACAAAAAAGGCTACCACAATCTGGCCAAAATGGCGTCCATTGCCTACACGGAAGGGTTTTATTATGTACCACGCATCAACCGCTCGGTAGTCGAACAATACAAAGAAGACCTTATCGTTTTGTCCGGAAACCTCTATGGGGAAATTCCGAGCAAAATTTTAAATATCGGTGAAAATCAGGCCGAAGAAGCGCTTATCTGGTGGAAAACCCAATTCGGAGACGATTTCTACATCGAAATCATGCGCCACCATCAGGAAGACGAAAACCGCGTGAACCAAACCCTGATTGCCTTTGCCCGAAAGCACAACATCAAACTGATTGCCACTAACAATACCTACTACGTAGCCAAAGAAGACGCCAATGCCCACGATATTTTATTGTGTGTAAAAGACGGTGAAAAACAGGCTACGCCAATCGGAAGAGGGCGCGGTTACCGTTACGGCTTGCCAAATCAGGAATACTATTTCAAATCGGAAGCGGAGATGAAAAAACTCTTCGCCGATTTGCCCGAAGCCATCATCAACATACAGGAAATTATCGATAAAATTGAAGCCTATTCGCTGTACCGCGACGTCTTGCTTCCGAAATTCGACATTCCCGATGAATTTAAAGTCGAAGAAGACAAAGCCGATGGCGGCGTACGGGGTGAAAACGCCTATTTACGTCATTTAACCATGGAAGGCGCCAAGAGAAGGTATCAGGAAATCACACCGGAAATTCAGGAAAGACTGGATTTTGAGCTGTTAACCATTTCCAATTCCGGATATCCGGGCTACTTTCTGATTGTACAGGATTTCATTGCCGAAGCCCGAAAAATGGGAGTTTCCGTGGGTCCTGGCCGTGGTTCCGCAGCAGGTTCCGCAGTAGCCTATTGTTTAGGAATCACCAACATCGACCCGATTAAATACGATTTGCTATTTGAGCGTTTCCTGAATCCTGACCGGGTTTCCATGCCCGATATCGATATCGATTTCGACGATGAAGGCCGTGGGCTGGTTATGGATTATGTAATCAATAAATACGGGGCGAATCAGGTGGCGCAGATTATCACTTATGGTAAAATGGCCACTAAATCTGCAATTAGGGACACCGCGCGTGTTTTGGATTTGCCGCTTTTTGAAGCTGACCGAATCGCCAAACTGATTCCGGGCATGATGCCGAGCAAATGGAATCTGGCCCGTTTTCTTGCCGAAGACGAAAGCGAAGTAAAAAAAGCCTTAAAATCTTCCGAAGAATTCGACCGCGTAAAAGAACTGATTGCCATTGCCAACGAAGAAGATTTAGCCGGAGAAACCATTCAGCAGGCCAAAATGCTGGAGGGTTCCTTGCGAAATACCGGAATTCACGCCTGTGGGGTAATCATCACACCCGACGACATTACGAATTTCGTGCCGGTAACCACCGCGAAGGATTCCGATTTGTACGTAACCCAGTTCGACAACTCCGTAGCGGAAAGTGCCGGACTCTTGAAAATGGACTTCCTGGGCTTAAAAACCCTTACCTTAATAAAAGATACCGTCAAATTGGTGAAATACCGTACCGGCATCCAGCTCGATCCGGATACGTTTCCAATTGACGATCAAAAAACCTACGAACTGTTTCAAAGGGGAGAAACCGTCGGGATTTTCCAGTACGAGTCACCCGGGATGCAGAAATACATGAAAGAGCTGAAACCGACTGTTTTCGGAGATTTGATTGCGATGAACGCGCTCTATCGTCCGGGACCGTTGGAGTACATTCCGAGTTTCGTCCGCAGAAAAAACGGCGAAGAACCCATTACGTATGACTTGGATGCCTGTGAAGAGTATCTTTCGGAAACCTACGGAATTACCGTGTATCAGGAGCAGGTGATGCTTTTGTCACAGAAGCTCGCGAACTTCTCCAAAGGAGATGCCGACGTCCTTCGTAAAGCGATGGGTAAGAAGCAGAAAGACGTCTTGGATAAAATGAAATCCAAGTTCATCGATCAGGCGAAAGCCAACGGGCACGACGAACAAAAACTCGATAAAATCTGGACGGACTGGGAAGCGTTTGCGAGTTACGCCTTCAACAAATCCCACTCGACCTGTTACGCCTGGATTGCGTATCAAACCGCTTATCTGAAAGCGCATTATCCGGCGGAATACATGGCGGCGGTACTGTCCAACAACATGAACGACATCAAACAGGTCTCGTTCTTTATGGAAGAATGTAAGCGCATGGGCTTGCAGGTTTTAGGTCCCGATGTAAACGAATCCTTTTACAAATTTACCGTAAACGATCAGGGTGCCGTGCGTTTTGGTATGGGAGCCATAAAAGGTGTAGGAGAAGGCGCCGTAAAAACCATTGTGGAATGCCGCAAAGAAGGCAAATACAAATCCATATTCGATTTGGCCAAACGGATTGATTTGCGCGCGGCCAACAAAAAAGCCTTTGAAAACTTAGCGTTGGCAGGCGGTTTCGACTGTTTTGAAAACACGCACCGTGCGCAATATTTCCATCACGATGGCGACAACATTACCTTTTTGGAAAAAGCGATGCGCTACGGTTCGAAAACACAGGAAAATGAAAATTCGTCGCAGGTAAGTCTGTTTGGCGATGCGTCTGAAGTACAGATTCCGGAGCCGACCGTGCCGCCGTGCGAAGAATGGCATACCATGGAAAAACTGGCCAAAGAGAAAGAAGTGGTTGGGATTTACATTTCCGGGCATCCGCTGGACGATTACAAGTTTGAGATGAAATATTTCTGCCCGACGCGTCTGGAAGCCTTAAAAGACCTGACGCCGTTTGTGGGGAAAAACATTGCTGTGGGCGGGATTGTGACCAATGTACAACATCGGGTAGCCAAAAACGGAAAAGGCTGGGCCACCTTCAATCTGGAAGGCTACGACGAGAGTTACGAGTTTCGGATTTTTGACGAGGAATATCTGAAATTCCGCCATTATTTAGGACAAAACCATTTCGTGTACATCCGTTTGAATGTAAAAGAGGGCTGGATAAATAAAGAAACCGGAAAGCGCTCCGATCCGCGTTTGCAGTTTGTGGACGTCATCCAATTGCAGGACGTCCTGCCGAAATTTTCCAAAAAGCTGATTTTACAGTTCTCCATTGCCGATTTGCGCGAACAACTTATCATGGAGCTCAACGAACTGTTCAAGGCCAACGCCGGAGAAACCACCGTAACCTTTGAAGTCATGGAACTCGAACGCGTGAAAACCATAGTCGAAGTGCCAGTCGTAAACGAAATGAACGATTCCGATGAGGTGGGTGATGCCGACGAAAATCTGGACGAAATGGAACTGACCGTTCCGGAGGAAAAAGAAGAAATCCGCATCGTGACGAAGCTGTCTATGCCGAGCCGTAAACTGAAAGTCGGGATTTCCAATACGGTTTTGAACGAACTGGAACGTCTGCAGGTTAATTTCAGGCTCAATTAAAGCGCCAAGGTCCTAGCCCCGATGGGAGCGACATCCTTTTCCGGTGGCTGAGGCTCTCGAAGCTACCGGAAAAGATACAGCGTACAGCGGGAAAAAGCTCCAGATAAAAAATACCAATTGCATCATAATCAAAACTGATTTTCAAACCGGTTGCGATTTAAAATAAAGTGCTATTTTTGTCTTTCAATTTTAAACAACATTAAAATGGCATTAGCAATTACAGATGCTACTTTCGAAGAAGTAGTGTTAAAATCAGATAAACCCGTATTGGTGGATTTTTGGGCAGCTTGGTGTGGACCGTGTCGTATGGTGGCACCTATTATTGACCAGATCAGTGAGGAATATGAAGGAAAAGCCGTAATCGGGAAGGTAGATGTAGACGCGAATCAGGAATTTGCAGCTAAATACGGTGTTCGTAACATTCCTACGGTATTGGTATTTCAAAACGGGGAAGTGGTTGGCCGTCAGGTTGGCGTTGCACCGAAAAACACCTACACAGACGCAATCGACGCTTTGTTATAATCTTAGCAGAAGTGTTCAAAATATAAGGTCCGGCGCAAGTCGGGCCTTTTTTGTTTGTTTTTTGGAGCGATAGGTTCGGGTGTTTTTGGTATCCTTGTTCCTGCTGTCCGCGCTACACGGTAGCTTGCTCCCATCAGGGCTAAAGGAGAGACTGTTTGCTTTTTTGGGAGCGTTCAGAGATCAATCTGTGTAATTCTTGGCTAAAAATATTTTAAGATTTTCATAAGCGATTAATGATGACCATATAAGACATATAAGTTCATTTAAGTTTTTCAATCTTTTAATCTTTAAATTTTTCAATCATTCAATCTTTCAATATCTTTGGAAGATGAACATCGACAGTCAAATCGCCAAAATATCCAGTTTTCAGCATCTCGAACTGCTGGCCAACCAAATTGTGGAAGGTTTTATTTCGGGCATGCACAAATCGCCGTTTCACGGTTTTTCGGCTGAATTTGCCGAGCATAAAATCTACAACGCCGGCGAAAGCACCAAACACATCGACTGGAAACTCTTCGCCAAAACCGACCGTTTGTATACCAAGCGCTTTGAAGAAGAAACCAATTTGCGCTGTCATTTAATTCTTGACAATTCCTCGTCCATGCATTATCCGAAACTGAAGGAGGGGCAGTTGTTTTACGAGAATAAAATAGGTTTTTCGGTACTGGCTTCGGCCGTTTTGATGAATCTTTTGAAAAAACAACGCGATGCCGTCGGGTTAAGCGTGTATTCGGATACCTATGAATATTATGCACCCGAAAAAGGAAGCGAGCGCCATCACCGCATGTTGCTGAATCAGCTGGAAGGAATTTTGCAAACGCCAAAAGAAACCAAAACCACCGACACGATTACCTATCTGCACCACATCGCCGAGAAACTGCACCGCCGTTCCATGGTGATTTTGTTTACCGACATGTTTCAGGGCGAAGACGACGAGCGTTTGTTTAAGGCGTTACAGCATTTAAAACACAACAAACACAAAGTGGTTTTATTTCATGTGATTGATAAAAAGACGGAATTCCGGTTTGATTTTGACAATGCACCGAGAAAATTTATCGATTTGGAAACAGGAGAACAAGTCAATCTGTTTGCTGAAAACGTAAAAGCGGAGTATGAAAAACTGGTGGAAGCCTATTTTGAGAAAGTGGCCAATACCTGTTCGCAGTACAAAATTAAGTACGTTCCAGTATCGGTGGATGAAAAATTTGAAAAAATTTTAACTACCTATCTTGTTGAAAAACAGAAGTTTGGATAAAATCTAAATGTTAAAATGTAAAAAAGATATAAAAAATTGTTGCAGGATATAAAAAGGGTTGTATATTTGCATCCGCAATAAAGCACTGGTTTGGTAGTTCAGTTGGTTAGAATACATGCCTGTCACGCATGGGGTCGCGGGTTCGAGTCCCGTCCAGACCGCCAGTAAAGAGGAAGCCTTTCGACACAAAGAAAGGCTTTTTTGCCCTCTTAAGAAATTTAAAATTAGTTGTGTTGTTTAGGTACGAAAGTACCAGGTTTAGTAGTTAGACCAATGAAAAGCTTTCCATTTATGGAAGGCTTTTTTGATTTATACCGATTCCGGTTTTTAAAAATTGAAACACAGGAACTTATAAAAAATATTAATTTTTCTTGGACAAATGCTTGGAAATCCTCAAAAAGGATAGTACTTTCGCAGCAGAATATAACACTGGTTTGGTAGTTCAGTTGGTTAGAATACATGCCTGTCACGCATGGGGTCGCGGGTTCGAGTCCCGTCCAGACCGCCAGTAAAAAAGAAGCTCCGTTATCGGAGCTTTTTTATTTTATATTTGCTTCTCAAGTTAATGAAATGAAAAATCCCAGACTGGCGCTTCTTTTAGGCATATTCTGCATTTCCGTTTTTCCGATTCTGGTCAAATGGACGCCTGTTTCTGCCCTGAGTTCGGCTTTTTACAGAATGGCGATTGCTTTTGCCGTGGTGTTGACTATCGTGTTGTTGCGAAAGAAACTGGAATTTCCCAACCGGAAAACGGCCTGGCTTATTGTTTTATGCGGGTTGTTTTTCGGAAGTGATATCGCAGTCTGGAATATCGCCATTCAAAAATCCACGGCTACACAGGCTACCCTTTTGGCAAATCTGGCACCAATTTGGGTCGGATTGTTGATGTTCTTTTTTCTGCCGAATAAACCCAAGCGAAATTTTTGGATCGGCGCCGCACTGGCCGTTTTTGGGATGGTAGTTTTAATCGGTTTTGAAACTTTTTATACCTTGAAATTTGACATCGGTTTTCTTTTTGGGGTCTTGTCGGGTATTTTTTATGCGTTTTACATGCTGCTCAGCAAATCCGTTTTGCGACAGCTGCAGCCGATTAGTTTTATGACCTACAGCATGGCGGTTTCAGCGGTTTTTATCGGGATAATTTGTCTTGTTTCCGGAGAACCGTTTTTCGGCTTTTCACCAACCGTTTGGAGCGTTTTGCTGGTGGAAGGCGTGGTATGTCAGTTAATCGCCTGGCTTTTGATAAGTTATGCCACCCAGCACATGGAAGCCAATCGGGTTTCTCTGAGTTTGCTTTTGCAGGTGCTTTTTGCTTCCATCATTGCCTGGTTGTTTTTGAAAGAAACCATTACCTTTCAGATGTTCGTCGGCGGTTGTATTATTTTGGTAGGCATCGGCATCACCTTCTATAAAAAGCAGGAAGCTTAGAACCAGCTCGAACGGAATTCCCAGACTTTCATCAGAAACAAACCAAAAAATATCATACAAACCACGAATTTCATAAAGGTGGAAGCCAGAAAACCGATAAACGAACCGGTAGCGGCCTTAACTGCCCGTTTATGGTCCTGACTGTCGTGAATCAGTTCGCCGATTAGGGCCCCGACAAAAGGCCCGATAACTACTCCAAAGGGAATTGGGGCAATGAGTCCGATAAGCAATCCGACGTTGGTGCCCCAGATGCCGTATTGGCTGCCGCCGAACCGTTTGGTACCTTTGGCGGGAATCACATAATCCAATATGGCAACGATGACTGCAATGAGCAAGGTGATGCCTAAAACCCAATAGTCATTCGGAACAGCATTTGTAAGATACAGGAGCAATAAACCAGCCCAACTAATAGGCGGTCCGGGCAAAACCGGTAGAAAACTTCCTAAAATTCCGATCAGCATGCAAACAAATCCGGTTATCAATAAAAAGTATTCCATATTTTTTTTACTATTTTTGGTTTCTAAAGTTACAATATTCATGCTAAAAAACCTTTTTGTAGTGTTTTTCTTTTCGGCAACCCTGGTGTCCTGTCAGTTTTTTGACAAGAAGGCGCCATCGGAAGACGAATTGCTGCAAAACGAACTGCAGAAAATCGACTGGAAAAAAGTAGATGCTTTCCCAACGGTAGATGCCTGCGAAGTTATCACCGATGAATCCCAGCGCCGTCAGTGTTTTTTCGAGTATTTAACCCAAACGATACAGGATAAATTAAGCGTCGACACCTTACGGATTTTTTATCCCGAAATTGACACCATCGAAGTGAAAGTGACTGTTTTTCCGGATGCAACGCTAAAATTTGAACCCCAATTTCCAAAAGACAGCTTGGCCTACGACAAAATCAAAATTGACAGTATTCTGCATACCAAATTGGTGGACATGCCTAAAATTAACCCGGCCATCAAACGAGGAATTCCGGTAAAAACACAGTTTGTGCTGCCGGTTATTTTAAAATCGGAATAGTTATTTGATATTCTCGCGTTTCCATTCAAACCCGCCCACCAGCGAATACACCGCAACCAGCGTACTGAAAACAGGGTAGAGTAAAAAGCTGATCGGAGCGGATACCAAGCTCATTTTCAGGAAAGTATTGGTTTTCAGCATCAGCATAATATCCATCAGGAATTTTAGGGTGAACACAATAGCCAGGAAAGACCATTCCATTTTACCAAAAGCTACCAGCAGGGTAATAACCAACAGGGAGAAATTTGCCAGAAAAACCATTACCGCTAATGCTTTTGAAAAATCACTCTGATAGGCTGCTGTTTTAGAAGCCCAACGCACTCTTTGTTTGAATAAGTGAACCCAGGTTTTTTCTGCTTTGGTAGTAACAATTGCATTTTTTGCTTTCAAATACTGAACCTTTTTCGGAACCAAATGCACTGCTTTTTGCAGCAGGAATACATCGTCGCCGCTGGCAATGTGATTGTTGCCGTTAAATCCGCCAAGCTCCCAGAACAGTTTTTTGGTGTAAGCGAAATTGGCGCCGTTGCACAAAAATGCTTCGTTCAAACCGAAACTTCCGATGGTAGCACCTTGCAAACTCAACAAATCCATCTGCTGGAAATGCGACAATACAAAGCCTTTTTTCGGATAGCGAACAGCTCCGGCAATCATTTCAGTGTCGTGATGTTGAATGTAACTGTCGTAAACCGAAAGCCATTCCGGTTGGACTTCGCAATCGGCATCGGTGGTGATAATCCAGGGATGTTTGGCAATGGTTATTGCGCGGGTGATGGCATCTTTTTTAGGCGATTTCGAAATGCGGACGTTATCCAGAATCGTTAAATGTACCCACGGGTTTTCCATGCGCCAGCGGTTAATAACGCGCTCCGAATCATCCGTAGAGTTGTCGTTTACGAAAATAAGTTCGAACTGCTCTTTACTGTATTGCAAATGTGAAAACGATTCCAGTAAATCCGGCAGGTTTTTCTCCTCGTTGCGAAACGGAATGATTACCGAAAAGGACGTTTTGTTCTCGGAAGCTGTTTTTTCAAACGGTTTTACCTTGGAAAAGCCCCAAATCAGCAATCCGATGAAAAGGGCATAATTGATAAAAATAAGGACGAACAGTAAGGTTACGATTTCCATTGCGCTTTAAAATTTAAGACAAAATAACTGCCAACGGTAACCGGAATCACCGTGTTTAAAAACCACATTAGCGTGCTGATAAAAACCACAACCCATTCGTTTACGCCCAGCAATCCGAAAAAATACACGGCTACGCTTCCTTTTACCGCAAAATCCAAAAACTGGAACGTAGGCAGGGAAGATGCCAAAAAGTAAACGCTCGTTATCGTCGCCATCAACAGCCAATACGGCAAATCAACTTCGAAAATTAAAAATAGGAAATAATATTGATGCGAAAAAACCAAATAGCGGCCGACGGCTAATAAAATGTTTTGCCGATGGATGGGTTTTGGAATTTCATTGATCTTGTGAATCAGTTTTTCCAGCGAATAGCCTTTAATGCTGATTCCCTTTGTGAAGAATAAAATCAGGAGCAGCACCGTCAAAGCGCCGAATAAAATACCCACGGTGGTTGGGGTAATCACGTTGAAATTCGCATTAAAATAGAATAACCCGAAAATGCCGAAAAGTATCGTCAGCACCATCTGAATCCCGTTGCAGATAAGATTTAAAAAGACAATTTTCTTTGCTTGCGATTTCTCGAAAAAAAGCGCTTTTCCGGCGTATTCCCCGATGCCGTTTGGAGTGAACAATCCGGCAGTTAAAGCGGCTAATACTTGCTTCGAAGCTTCGCCAACCGAAATGCTGCGGATGACTTTAACCAGATTCTGCCATTTCAGAATTTCCAGAAAACGGTTTAAAAACGTCAGGAACAAAATCAGGGCGATGTTGCCGAAAGACTGCTTTTCTTTTAAAAGCGTGATGAATTTCCCCCAATCCAGCTTATCGTTGTTGGCCAATTGGTTGTAGATAAAATAAAAAGCGCCTCCTACAATCAAAAGTTTGATAATAAGAACCAGGAATTGTTTAGTTTTGTCGGATACGGAAATCATCGGTACAAAATAACGAATTTAAATTGGCAAACGAACGCATTATCTTAGGCATTGATCCCGGAACGACCATCATGGGTTTCGGACTGATCCGCGTGGTGAACAAAAAGATGGAATTCATTCAGTTGAACGAATTGCAACTCAACAAAATGGACGACCATTACATGCGTTTGGCTCGTATTTTCGAGCGCACCATTGAGCTAATTGACACCTATCATCCCGACGAAATTGCCATTGAAGCACCGTTCTTCGGCAAAAACGTACAGTCGATGTTAAAGTTAGGACGCGCTCAGGGCGTAGCAATGGCTGCAGGTTTGTCCCGACAAATCCCGATTACCGAATACGAGCCCAAGAAAATCAAAATGGCCATCACCGGTAACGGAACCGCTAGTAAAGAACAGGTTGCCAAAATGTTGCAGCAGTTGCTTGGTCTGAAAGAATTACCCAAAAATCTGGATTCCACCGATGGATTGGCGGCAGCGGTTTGTCATTTTTTCAATTCCGGCAGAGTGGAAGTGGGGAAAAGTTATTCCGGTTGGGACGCGTTTGTAAAACAGAATGAAAACAGAATAAAAAAATAGCCAAAAATCTGTTGACTACTTTTTATAATTGAAATTTTAATTAATCCATGTATTTGTAGTTGAACGTTCCGTTGGTAACGGTATAGTTTACCGGTGCGCTAGGCTCATTGGCATCATTTGAAGTAGTAAAGGTAAATGTCCCAGTTACAATTTTTGTGGTAGGGTTAACAGCCGTAATGATAATAGTTCCTTCTTTCGTGCTTTCAAATTCATCGTTATTGTTGTCGATTTTTTCTTATTTGATGAATAAAGATTTATAAATGAACTGCTTAAAATAAAGCTGATAAAATTTTGAATTATAAAATTAAAAAACAGTATATATTTGTCAAAATTATAAAACCTAACGTATGAAAATTTTTAGATTTTTAGCTGCATTTTTTGTTGCAGTGGCTTTGTTTTCCTGTTCCTCTTCCAGTGATGATGCTTCTTCTTCGTCTAATGGGGAATATTTTAATTTAAATTATGAAGGCGCGGCCGTTAACATAACCCAATTTCAGGCACAAAGAAGTGAACAAACAATTGCAGTTACCGCTGTTGCTGCAGATGGATTAGGAATAAGTTTTGAGATTAATGAATTGGGAGACATTGGGAATGTACATACTTATCCCACTTCATCGAGCTCTGCAGCTGTATATGATTTGTATTCAAGTTACAGAAATTATCCTTCTCATTATTTTACCCTGAATTTGATTGAATTAAACAGTCAGGCTAAAACTGTTGAAGTAAGTTTTACAGGGGATTTGTACGAAGATCAGTATGTTTTAGGGGGTAATACCGTTCAAATTAGCGGAAGTTTTAAAGTAAGATATACAGACATACAGCCGATGGTAAATGATTTAGGTTTTCGAGCAAATATTGGGGGTAATGTGTTTATGAGTGCTACCAATGATCAATCAGGGGGCTTTTTTAATGGAAGCGATATCGCTTTAACCTATTACAATAACAGTGAATATACTTTAACGTTTAATTCCAATCATGATAATACTTCAGTAGGGACTTACAACTTTAATAATGGTTCGACTGTAAATAATGTAATCATATCAAAATTTGATACTGCTACCCAAACCTATGTTGATTATTTAACATCTGGAACTCTAACGATTACAGAGAAAATTGTAGGGACACAATTCACAGTTGTTAAAGGGACTTTTAGTTTTACTGCTACAAATCCGGAGAACTCAACTCAAATAACAGTGTCAGGAGGCGATTTTGTCTCCTCCTATGAAACTTATTAATAACCTATGTAACTTATTAATAATAAGCGTAAAGAATATTTTAAAAAAGCTGTTGTATTCAACAGCTTTTTTAATTTTGCAGTATGAGCGGCATCTACATCCATATTCCCTTTTGCAAGCAGGCGTGTCATTACTGCGATTTTCATTTCTCGACTTCGCTGAAGAAGAAAGACGAAATGGTGCAGGCGTTGGCTAAAGAAATCCGTCTGCGGAAAGAAGAATTTGCTGATGAAGTGGTCGAAACCATATATTTCGGCGGCGGCACTCCCAGCATTTTAGAAATTTCAGATTTGCAGCTGCTGATTGATGAAGTATATGCGAATTACACCGTCATCAAGACTCCGGAAATCACGGTGGAAGCCAATCCTGACGACTTATCCGAAGCGCGAATCATCGCCTTATCGGAAAATAAAATCAACCGTTTGAGTATTGGTATCCAGTCTTTTTTTGAAGAAGATTTACAACTGATGAACCGCGGCCACAACGCCGAAGAAGCCAAAAAATGCCTGGAAATCGCCACAAAGTATTTCAACAACATTACCGCCGATTTGATTTACGGCATACCGGGTTTGACCAACGAAAAATGGCTGAAAAATATTCAAACGTTATTGGATTTGAACATTCCGCACATTTCGAGTTATGCGTTAACAGTTGAGCCGAAAACCGCTTTGCAGCAATTCATCAAAAAAGGAATTATTCCGCAACCCGATGACACAGTGGCCCACGAACAGTTTCTGATGCTCGTGGATAAACTGGAAGCCAACGGTTTTGTACATTATGAATTGTCGAATTTCGGGAAACCGGAGTATTTTTCGAAGAACAATTCCGCGTATTGGCTGGGGAAAAAATATTTAGGCATTGGTCCATCGGCACACAGTTATAACAGTACCAACCGAAGCTGGAACATCGCCAATAACAGTCTGTATCTAAAATCGCTTGCCGAAAATAAATTGCCAAGTGAAATCGAAACCTTAACCGAAACCGACCGCTACAACGAATACATCATGACCGGATTGCGAACCGTTTGGGGCGTTTCCCTAGACAGAATTAAAGCGGAATTCGGCGAAAATATGCTGCATTATTTGTTGGAAAATGCCGAACGCTATCTTAAAGACGAAAAGTTGCAGCTGGAAAACAACATTTTGCGCACCACTAAAAAAGGAAAATTCTTCTGCGACGGAATTGCATCGGATTTATTTTACTTAAATTTGGAAATCTGATCAACCGCAAAGCTCGCAAAGATATACGCCATGAACGTAAAAGAAATTAATGATGGCAGAAAATGAATTAGCCAAAATTGTATTTGATAGTGCACTTAAAGTACATCAAAATTTAGGACCCGGTCTTCTTGAAAGTGCTTAGGAAGAATGTTTATTTTATGAGCTTCAAAAGTCCGGACTTAAAGTGGAAAAACAAAAGCCTCTTCCATTGATTTATGAAGAAGTAAAATTAGATGTCGGTTATCGGCTTGATATTATAGTTGAAAATAAATTGATATTAGAAATAAAGGCTGTTGAAATGTTAAATGATGTTCATTTTGCCCAATTATTGACTTACTTGAAGTTGACCAACTGTAAATTAGGGCTCTTAATGAATTTCAATGTTTCTTTAATTAAAAACGGAATAAGAAGAGTCGTAAACAACTTATAAAACTCAGTGCACTTAGCGCATCTCTTTGCGTTCTTTGCGGTTAATTCAAAATGAAAGCCAAAATTCAACACCATACTCAAGAATACAAAATCGACTTGTCGAAACCACTTGACATTTCGTTGCCCTTGTCCAATACCGAGCAGAATCCTATTGCCTGGTACATCGAAAAACCGGAAATCGAACCCGTTCGTTTCGGGGATTGGGTGGGAAAAGTGTCGGTAGGAAGTTCTTCGACGAATTTCAACAACATTTTTTTCAATCCGCACGGGCACGGCACGCATACGGAGTGCCTGGGACACATTACGCGCGAATTTTACAGTATCAACCAATGTCTGAAACAGTTCTTTTTTACTGCGGAAGTGGTATCGGTAACTCCGGAAGCACAAGGCGATGATTTTGTTATCACCAAAGCGCAAATCGAGAAGGCTTTACAGGGAAAAGTTCCGGAGGCCATCATCATTCGCACCTTGCCGAATTCATCGGATAAAACGTCCAAAAAATACTCGAATACGAACTGGCCGTACCTTTTGGAAGAAGCCGCGACCTTTATCCGCGAAAGCGCTATTCAACATCTGCTGATTGATTTGCCGAGTGTCGATAAAGAGCACGACGAAGGGAAATTACTGGCGCACAAAGCGTTCTGGAATGTAAAGGATGTGAATCAGTTAAATGATGATGCCCGATTGAATTGTACCATTACCGAACTGATTTATGTTGACGATAAAATAGCAGACGGCAGCTACATCCTCAACCTGCAAATCGCTTCGTTTGAGAATGATGCAAGTCCGAGCAAGCCGGTTATTTTTGAAATTTATTAATATTATTAATTTATTTCATTGATGGTAGTATATGAGTCTTTGTAAACTCCTTTTTCAAAGTAGAGCAGTCTGTGAACAACTGTCTTTTGATTTATTAAATCTTCATAAAAAAGAGCACTGTATTTTGAAGTGAGATTTGTTTTGTAATACTCAGTGTCAATTCCGAAGATTGGATTTTTTAAATAGTATTCTGTTGTCATACTTTTAAAATCATAATATTCGGCAACGATAAGTAAATTTATTTTTTTTTGATTGCATAGCTGTTGCAACAAATTTAAATCATAGCAAAATTTGCTTCGACATTTGGGTGACCACATATAAATGATGGTTTTGTCTTGGGGAATACATGATTTAAGTAATTCACCTGTGGTTATAACAATCTTGTTGCTGGTTATTTCGTTTAAATTACAATTGCTTATGTTTGTGTGATTTATGAAAAGTTCTGGAACCCTTAAATTTGTTTTATTGTAATAGCCGTACAATCCTTGGAATGATCCATTTATTTTACAAGATGATACCAGTAATACTGCTGCTGTAACTATAAGTGTTTTGAATTTCATGACTTTTTTGAATAAAGACTGGCTTTTAGGCCAGTCTTTGGGTTTATAATTCGGAAGCATTTATTTTATAACCACCATGTTTTCCAATTGAAGGGTCAAAAGCGTATTCTCCTTTATATAACACAGTTCTTGTACTGGTTAAATCATTATCAATATAGAGTGTTTCTTTGTTAAGAATTGCTTGGTTTTGGATACTGTCATTAGCGTTGAGTTCAATAAAGAGAAACCCTTGTTTAGTATCAGTGTCCAAGACTATTTTTCCAGAGTTATAATTTATGGTTTTGTCTTTACAATTTACTATCACTCCTTCGTCCACGCAGCAAGACCAACAGTCTGTAAAATTACAGAGTCCCCAGCTTTTGCAGTCTTTACTGGCCCTTCCCCATTCGTCCCAGTCTACAAAATAAATATAATATTGTTTTTTTGCAGCTAATGATGACAGAGAACTGCTGTTTGATTTAGTCTCGTTGAAACTGTCGGAGTTCTCACAAGATACAAAAGAAATACAGAAAAGAATTAAATTTGATAATAAAAGATTTTTTTCATGTTGTAATTTATTAATTAAGTTTAATTTATTTCACAAAATGATTGCTCGCGATCAGCTATTTTGAAAGAAATAGATTTCAAAATTAATAAAAATAATTTAAAACAAGAAAAATCGTACAAAATATGACGATCGATGTATATTACGACTATTGCCTCTCCAAAAAAGGCGTCACCGAGCATTTTCCGTTTGATGAAGATACGCTGGTGTTTAAAGTAGGCGGAAAAATGTTTGCTCTGTCTTCGCTGCAGGAATGGGAAAACGGAACGCCGGGTGTCAATTTAAAGTGCGATCCGGATTGGGCACTGGAATTGCGCGGGCAGTACGACGATATTCAGGCCGGCTACCATATGAGCAAAATACATTGGAATACCGTGAAAATTAATGCTTCAGTTCCGGATGCTTTGGTGAAAAAGCTGATCGACCATTCTTACGACTTGGTTTTTAAGAGTTTAACGAAAAAACAACAGCAGGAAGTGCTGGAATCTTAAAAATAGGCATTACTTTTGCGGCAGTTTTTTAAACGTAGTACAGCATTATGATCGACAATTTAAAGAAAATATTAAACGAAGACCAGGATCCGAAAGCGATTGAAAAAATCACGTCCAAACTGGAAAACCTGTTAATGACCAACGAAGAAGTGGGCTATATCGCCGTACAGAAAAAACCGGCCGTAACCATTCTTCCGGACAGTATAGTGGTGACTAACAAGCGCATCATCATCTGTAAACCGAAAAATTTGGGTTTGTCTATGGAATTCATCGATTTCAACTGGGATGAAATTGCCGCTTCCTTTGTAAAAGAGGGAATTTTAGGTGCCGAATTTACCTTTTCCACCAAAAACGAATTGACGCATACAATCGATTACCTTCCGAAAAACCAGGCGCGCAAATTGTACACCTTTGCCAAAGAACAATTGGACGCGTTGAAAAATCCTGTGGTTTCCAATCCGGTTACTGAAGCTGCTCCAATAGTAGAAGCAGCACCAATTCAGGAGGACCCGAGCGTTAGCGAATTGACGGAGCAAATCGTCGAAGAAGTGGAAACCGAAGAAGTAACATCCTTTGCGGAAATTATGCCTGCAGCTCCAGCTGTTCAGGAACCAGTACAGCAAGCAACTTCCGGCGAGAAAAAGCTAAGCGAAATGTCCAGTGAAGAGTTGTTTGCCAAATTGCAGAATTATAAAAAACTGTTGGACAACGGTTTGATTCTTCAGGGCGAATACGATAAACTGAAAGCGGAAGTTTTACAGTATATGTAGTTTAACCGCAAAGAGCGCAAAGGTTTGCACAAGGTTCGCAATAAAAATAGGGCTGTTCAAAATACTGAACAGCCCTATTTTTTTAAGGAATCTTTTTTCGTAATAAAAAGTTATAAATCAAACTTTTACTTTTGATTTTTTTTCTTTGTGTTCATCGCGTAAACCTTTGCGCTCTTTGCGGTTAAATACAAACTACATCACATTTTTCTGCTTTTCCACATACGCATCCGACTGCAGTTTCAGCAATTCCGAAGCGGCTTTGCGTTTGTAATCGTAAAGTTCCTTGTCGTCGCGGAGGTCTGCATAAACCTGGTCGTAAATACCGGCGTCGGTTTGTTTTTGCAGGTTGCGCTGGTACACATTCTGTTCGATATGGGTTTTTAAAGCCGTTTCGTTGTCTTCCAGTTTGAAATCGTATTCGCCGCGCGGTGACAACAATTTGGCTATAATCGGCGACGTTTCCACCGCTAAAAACAACAGCATGATAAAGAACGACGGCAGCCAGGGCAATTTGTCCAAAGCAGTAATCCGTGCCATGAGCCCGTCGAAACCGTCAATAATAGGCTTGGAATCGGCTACTTTTTTGTCTAAATCCGCCTGAAGCGTTTTCGCGCGGGCTTCTTTTTCGGTTATGGCTTTCGTTGAGGCGGTTTTTAACGAATCCAACTGTTTTAAAGCCAAATCGTGAGCGGCTCTTTTTTCTTTATAGATTGGGCCTTTTCCCATTTTTTTGGTTCCGGCGGTTCCTTCGGCTTCGGTGATGTAGGATTGGTACAAATCGGCCACTTCTTTTTCCTTGGCTTTGATGTTCGCTTTGATGCTGTCGATTTCCGCCTGATTTTTAGTCACATCGCCTTTGAAATAATTGGTCACCTGATTTTTGTTGGCAATCGCCATTTCGTTTTTCTCTTTCAGTAAAACCGTATTGATTTCTTTTTCAAAGATTTTGATTTCCAGCGGTTTTGAAATTACAATAGCGATAATCATGGCTAGTACAATCCGTGGGGAAGCCTGTAAAAATTCACTTCTGAAATTATCGCGTTTGCGGATAGTCGAAACGATGAAACGGTCTAAATTGAAGATAAGCAATCCCCAGACGATTCCGAAGAAAACGGCGAAATACACATTGTCGAAAACCGTGTATAAGGCGTAACTTCCTGCGATAAAAGCCATAACGGCGGTAAAAAAAACGGTGGCGCCTACGCCTACATACTTGGTTTGTTCGCCTTCGCTGCAAGTGTCGAGTAAGGTCTTATCCGCGCCGGAGCACAGAATAAAAAAACGTTTTAACATGATGATGATTTTGATTGATGATGATACAGCAAATGTAACGCCAAATTTTATATTTTCTTGTAAGTCAGGAGGTTATTTTTATTTTTTTTGTGTTATAATCTGGTGATATTCCGTTGAAAATCACGGTCTTGTGTTAAAAAAAGCGTAAATTTGCGTTAAATACCGCATGTTTTCAAACACCACACTGCCTCGAATTTCAAAATATAGGTTTAAGAGTCATCACTATAAATTTTGAAATTATGAAAACTGCAACTACTTGTTTTTATGCCCTTTTTTTGATCGTATTTCTGTATCCGTTATCGTCTTTTGCACAGGATAAGAAAATGTATTATCTCACGGTTACCACGGCGCATCGCAACTTTGCCGCTGAAAATGCCAAAGCTGAAGAATGGCTGGCACTGGAAAAAGAATACTTTGAAAAGGTGGTAAAGAAGAACGAATTCATCGTGGGGCACAATGTTTTGAATCACTATTTTACTGCCGATAACAGCGAAATCGTTTTTGTAAATGTGTATGAGAACTGGGAAGCCATCGACAAAGCCTGGATGAAAAATCAGGAACTTGTGAAACAGGCCTGGCCCGATGAAAAAGCTCGTAAAGCCTTTTTTGACAAACGCGAAAAGTATTATGTTCCGAATCATTCCGATGAAATTTACACCACTTACGGCGATCCTAAAATGATGGCCAAAGCACCGGACAAACCCATGATTTATTATGTGCGTAAAAGCGTTTTTGCCACCCCGAAAGACGGCACTGATAAGGAATTTGACGAATGCAACAAAGAACTTTTTGAGAACCTGACCATGAAGAATGATATTCTAAAAGCCTATTTTGCCTATACCCACGCCTGGGGTTCCAACAATATGGAGTTTGTGGAAGTTTTTGTGGTGGATGCCTTGGGTGATCTGGAAAAAGCTTGGGACAAAGACGACGAACTGTTCAAAGCCAAATGGAAAGACGAAAAAAACAGAGAAGCGTTCAATAAGAAATTTGATAAATATTTTACCGGGCAACATGCGGATTATATTTATCGTTCCGTTCCTGAATTGTTTAAGATGGTACAGAAAAAATAACAAAAGAAAAGGCATCAGATTGATGCCTTTTTTTATAATTTATTTCGAAAGTTCGGCGAAATATTTGTAGAATAACGGAATGGTCTCAATGCCTTTCAGATAATTGAATACTCCGAAATGTTCGTTCGGTGAGTGAATCGCATCGCTGTCCAAACCGAAGCCCATCATGATGGTTTTGGATTTCAGTTCCTTTTCAAACAAGGCGACAATCGGGATACTGCCTCCGGAGCGCACCGGAATCGGTTGTACACCAAAAGTATCGGCATAGGCTTTGGCGGCGGCCTGGTAACCGATGGAATCAATCGGGGTTACATAGCCTTGTCCGCCGTGGTGCGGCGTTACTTTTACTTTTACGGCTTTCGGAGCGATGCTTTCGAAGTGTTTTTTGAACAATTCGGTAATTTCTTCCCAGTCCTGATTCGGTACCAGACGCATCGAAATTTTCGCATAGGCTTTGCTGGCAATTACCGTTTTGGCTCCTTCTCCGGTATAACCGCCCCAGATTCCGTTTACGTCTAAAGTCGGACGGATGGAGTTTCTTTCGTTGGTGGTGTAGCCGGTTTCTCCGTATACTTCTTCAATATCCAACGCTTTTTTATAAGCCTCTTCCGAATAAGGGCGTTGTGCCATTTTTTCTCTTTCAGCCATCGATAATTCTTCCACTTTGTCGTAGAAGCCCGGAATCGTAATGCGATTGTTTTCATCGTGCAGAGAAGCAATCATCTTGGCCAATACGTTGATAGGGTTGGCCACCGCGCCGCCGTATAAACCGGAATGTAAATCGCGGTTCGGTCCGGTTACTTCCACTTCCACATAACTTAAGCCGCGCAGTCCTGTGGTAATGGACGGTTGCTGGTTGGAAATCATGCCGGTATCGGAAATCAGAATCACATCGTTGGCTAATTTTGCCTGATTGCGTTCCACAAACCAGCCCAAACTGGACGATCCGACTTCTTCTTCGCCTTCAATCATGAATTTTACGTTACACGGCAAACAGTTGTTCTGAATCATGTATTCGAACGCTTTTACGTGCATGTACATCTGACCTTTGTCGTCACAGGCTCCGCGCGCGAAAATGGCACCTTCCGGATGTAATTCCGTAGTTTTGATGACCGGTTCGAACGGAGGAGAGGTCCACAATTCTATCGGATCTGCCGGTTGCACGTCGTAATGCCCGTACACCAAAACGGTTGGTAGGTTTTTATCAATGATTTTTTCTCCGTAAACGATTGGATAGCCCGGAGTTTCGCAAAGTTCCACGAAATCGCAGCCTGCTTTTTCCAGACTGGATTTTACCGCATTGGCTGTGTCAATTACGTCCTGAGAATAAGCACTGTCCGCACTTACGGAAGGTATTTTTAACAATTCGATTAACTCATTAAGAAAACGTTCCTTGTTGTTCTGAACGTACTGTTTGATGTTGTCCATTATATTTTTAAAATGATGAAAGCCAAATATACAAATAGAAATCCCAAAACTGAAATTCCGAAACCCAATTTTTTTTGAATTTAAATTAGCAAAAGGTGGCTTAAAACCCAAAATGATGTTTTTTATTTTTTTAAAAATGAAACACTTATAAAAAGTTTGTTCAGAATTTGAGGTTTAGGTTTTGGAATTTCAAAAATATGTCTATCTTTGCACCCACTTACTGAAACAACTACTTGTTTTATAAGCCCGCGGGTGTGGTGAAATTGGTAGACACGCCAGACTTAGGATCTGGTGCCTCACGGTGTGTAGGTTCGAGTCCTATCACCCGCACAAAGCCTCTCATTTGAGAGGCTTTTTTTATTTCAGCGGTCTCAGCGTATTGCTGTATGTTATTTTGTAGGGATTGGGCAGCGTATTGTCCTTCATGATATAAATGAACTTGTATTTCTGGGCATTTTCGCTGTCGATTACCGCTTCTTTCTGACTCATTTTATCCGTGATTTTTGTGGCGACCGTATTCTTAATTCTGAAATAGCCGGCAATTCCTGTTTCCAGATGACTGATGGGATTGCCCTTGTAAAGTGCTTTTTCCCCGTTAAAAACAGTAACATGTTCTCCCATAAAACCTTTGGTCAGGATAATTACGGAATAGTTTTCAGAAGTTGCGTTAAGTCCTTTTAGGAAAACAGTTTTGCTTTTATCTGAAACCGAGCGGAAATCATCGCGGTATTGTACCGTCGGTTCCGAAGCCTTTTCGGCCGCTGCTTTTTTAGAAGAGCAATTCGTAAGAAGTAGGCTTACCGCTGCCAGCAGAAGTAGTTTTTTCATAATCCTTTTCAATCTTCGGTTTAAAGTGTAACGAGGCCCGCAACAATCTATTATCTTTGTGGCGTTAAATAAATGCCAAAGTTTTATGGTACAGAAAATCGGACATCGCGGGGCGAAAGGGTACGTGGCCGAAAACACGCTGGAGTCTTTTCAGAAAGCTTTGGATTTAGGTGCCAATGCCGTTGAGCTGGATGTACACGTATGCGCAACGGGTGAATTGGTGGTTTTTCACGATTTTACCGTAGACCGGATGACCAATGGTTCCGGAGAAGTTCATAAATTAACGCTGGAGCAACTAAAAAGGTTAACGGTTGCCGGCGAGTTCAGCATTCCTACTTTAGTGGAAACCTTCGAGTTAATCAACCGGAAGTGCTGGATCAATGTCGAATTGAAAGGACACAGCACAGCCGAACCAGTTTGTCAGCTGATCGAAGAATATGTAACCGAAAGAGGCTGGCACTACGAAGATTTTATCGTGTCCAGTTTTCAGAAAGAAGAGTTGGAGCGAACCAAGGCAATCAATCCCAAAATCCGGTTGGCGGCTTTGTCGCAGGCCAGTGTGGAACAGGCGCTGGAATGGGCCGATGAGCTTTCCGCCTATGCCATTCACCCGCATTTTTCACTATTGACGGAAGACAATATAATGGTGGCCAAATCCAGAGGCTATAAAATAAACGTGTGGACGGTTAATCATGACGAAGATATTCAGCGTCTGGAAACCTACAAGATTGACGGTATAATTTCCGATTTTCCCGACAGATTATGATGGTAAATTACGATGTATTGATAGTTGGCGGAGGTGCGGCCGGTTTTTTTACCGCCATCAATGTGGCCGAAAATAATTCCAAATTAAAAATAGCCATTCTGGAACGCGGAAAAGAAATGCTGACCAAAGTGAAAATCTCCGGAGGCGGACGTTGTAATGTCACCCACGCGTGCTTTGTGCCCAACGAATTGGTAAAATTTTATCCGAGAGGCGAAAAAGAACTGAAAGGACCGTTCCATCAGTTTTGTTCGGGCGATACCATCGAATGGTTTGAAAAGCACGGAGTCGAACTGAAAATAGAAGACGACGGCCGCATGTTTCCGGTTTCCGACAGTTCGCAAACCATAATCGATTGTTTTGTATCGGCCACTAAAAAACTCGGAATCGAGGTGTTAACAGGGCAAAGTGTGCAGTCAATTTTTAAAGGAGACGGTTACTGGAAAGTGGAAACGAATCAGCAAAGTTATAAATGCGGCAAACTGGTCATGACCACCGGAAGCAATCCGAAAATATGGGAGCTGATGCAAACGCTTGGTCATTCCGTCGTGCAACCGGTTCCGTCGCTGTTCACCTTCAATATCAAAGATGCACGGATTAAAAATTTAATGGGTGTTTCGGCATTAGCATCCGTTAAAGTCAAAGATTCCAAATTAAAAGCGTCCGGTCCGTTATTGATTACCCATTGGGGGATGAGCGGACCCGGTATTTTGCGTTTATCCGCATGGGGCGCAAGAGAATTGGCGGCTAAAAATTACCATTTCACTTTACAGGTCAATTGGCTGCACGAAATGGATTTTGAATCCGCTATGGAAACCCTTAAAGAGCTGAAAGAAGAACACGCCAAAAAACTGGTGCTGAAATTCTGTCCGTTCGAATTCCCGAAACGCCTTTGGGAAAGTTTGCTGATGGCTTCGGGAATTGCTGTGGAAACCAAATGGGCAGATGTGTCCAAAAAACAACTGTCGGATTTAACGAACCAGCTCACCAACGGGCAATTTCAGGTGAACGGCAAAAGCACGTTTAAAGAAGAATTTGTGACGGCAGGCGGCATAGATTTAAAAGAAATCAACTTCAAAACCATGGAAAGCAAAGTGCACGAAAACCTGTATTTTGCCGGTGAAATTTTAAACATAGATGCCATTACAGGCGGCTTCAATTTTCAGAATGCCTGGACGGGCGGTTTTTTGGTAGCCAAAGCGATAACGGAAGCGTAATGTTTTATTCCAGGCCACCCATTAAAGAATCCTGCCAAACTTTTAAATCACGCCATTTGCCTTCGTAAGCCAAACGCGCCTGACGCGGCCATGTCGTTGGGTTGTGAAAGGCAAAACGGTCGCCGGCTTTCATCAGAATCTCGTTGCAGCGGTCTACCGAAGTTTCGGATAACCGTTTCCAGCTCATGATGCCGGAGGTTTTGAACAGTTCTTCGATTTTCGGACCAATGCCTTCGATGATTTTCAAATCGTTTTCTTCGACTTTTCTTCCGATGACAGAAGAAGCCAGTTCGGGATCAAACGCAACAGGAACCGGTTCGCCGGAAGTAAAGCCCAGAATATGGCTGCCGGAATCTTTTTTTGATTTCAATTCGTCAATTTCAGCCTGCAGTTCCTGTAGTTGCAGTTTCTTATGATCCAGTTCGGTTATTAAATTGGCCAGAGAGTTATTGCCGAAGCCTCCGGATTTTCCAATGATGTAGCCTAATAAAACGCCTATCAGGCCAATGATTACAACAAGTAACGTACTCATAATTAAATCTTTTTAGGAGTTATACATTAGGTGTCTTTCCGAAGAAAGCTGTTACAGTATAAAATTAGCTAAAATATTTAGTATGAGAAAGTTATTGGGTTTTGGAATTGGTCAAAACGGGAAAAAAATCGATGAATGTTATCGGTTTAACCAGAAAATGGCGGCGTTTAAAATTCCTGCAAAAGTTACCCAGCCCAAATAAGGCAAGAACAACAATCCGGCCAGTTTATCGACCCGTCTGAAAACCACGAAGGTTTCGTAAATCATCAGCCAGAGCAGCAGCAATTCGATAAGTGCCAAAAGCGGATTGTGCAGCCCGAAGAAAAGATACGACCACAGAAAGTTCAAGGCCAGCTGAATGGCAAAAAACTGCAAGCCTTTGCGAACATTGATGCGGTCCGAATCCATTTTATTCCAAACGATACCCGCAGCCACTCCCATCAGAATGTATAACGTGGTCCAGACCGGCGCAAAAACCCAGTTGGGCGGGTTGAAAAAGGGTTTTTCAAGGGTCGGATACCAGTTGGCAATGCTTTCTTTGGTAATGATTCCTGAAAAATAGCCGATACACAAACAGGTTACGACTACCATCAGGACTTTGGTTATTCTTCGGTTCATAGGGTTGTTTCTCTTTTTCAAAAATAACAAATTCCGAAGAATATAAAAGGACTGAACATCAAACAGCGGAAAATAGTATCTTTGCTCAAATTTTCAAGTTTATGATGTCCGAAAAGGATTTTATTCAAAACCACTACAATCTGGCGATAGAAAACGGAAGTTTCCAATGGAGCGCGCCCAGTAACATCGCCTTGGTGAAATACTGGGGAAAAAAGGATAACCAGATTCCGGCGAATCCATCTGTGAGTTTTACGCTTAACCATTGCAAAACGATTACGAAACTTGCATTCGCTAAAAAAGAAAATGACGGTACTTTTTCTTTCGATTTGTTGTTTGAAGGACAGCCCAAAGAAGATTTTAAACCGAAAATTTTAAAATTCTTCCAGCGTATTGAATCGTATTGTCCGTATCTGAAAGACTTTCATTTTACGATTGACACGGAAAACACCTTTCCGCACAGCTCCGGAATTGCTTCTTCGGCTTCGGGAATGGCAGCTTTGGCGATGAACATCATGAGTCTTGAAAAAGTCCTGAACCCGAATATTTCTGAAGATTATTTCAATCAGAAAGCGTCCTTTTTAGCGCGTTTGGGTTCCGGAAGTGCCTGCCGAAGTGTGAAAGGGGAAGTGGTCGTTTGGGGCAAGCACAAGGAAATCGACGGAAGTTCCGATTTGTTCGGAGTGGAATTTCCATGGCCTGTTCATCCCGATTTTAAAAACTATCAGGACACCATTTTATTGGTAGACAAAGGCGAAAAACAAGTGTCCAGCACGGTCGGACACGATTTAATGCACGGACATCCGTTTGCGGAGCAGCGTTTTTTGCAGGCGCATCACAATTTATCAGCCATAAAAGGCGTTTTGGAAAACGGCTATCTGGAATCGTTCATCAAAATAGTGGAAAGTGAAGCCTTAACGCTACATGCCATGATGATGACCTCGATGCCGTATTTTATTTTAATGAAACCAAACACTTTGGAAATCATCAATAAAATCTGGAAATTCAGAAGCGAAACGCAAATTCCGCTTTGTTTTACGCTGGACGCGGGCGCGAATGTGCATGTGCTGTATCCAGCGAATGTAAAAGAAAACGTTTTGCAATTTATTCAAGACGAATTAGTTGGCTATTGTCAAAATGGTCAGTACATTTGTGATGAAATTGGCAAAGGTGCTGTAAAGTGTAATTGATTTTTCACTACATTTACTTTGTAAATACCCAAATAAAACCAAAGCAAAAAATGAAAGGACCGCTTTTTTACTCAAAAATTCTGCTTTTCGGAGAATACGGCATCATCAAAGATTCCAAAGGCTTGTCTATTCCTTATAATTTTTACAACGGCGCTTTAAAGGTGGACGAAAATCCATCGGAAGAAGCCGTAAAATCCAACGCGAGTTTAAAACGTTTTGTGTCTTATTTAAAAGATCTGCAAACCGAACAGCCCGAGTTGGTTACGTTCAATTTAGAAGCTTTGAAAGCCGATGTGGAGCGCGGCATGTATTTCGATTCCAGTATTCCGCAAGGTTACGGTGTGGGAAGCAGCGGTGCTTTGGTAGCGGCGATTTACGATAAATACGCGCACAACAAAATCACGGTTTTGGAAAATTTAACGCGCGAGAAATTGTTGCAGCTGAAAGCGATTTTCTCTCAGATGGAATCGTTTTTCCACGGGAAAAGTTCCGGTTTGGATCCGCTGAACAGTTATTTGAGTTTGCCGATTTTAATCAATTCCAAAGACAATATCGAACCCACTGGAATTCCTTCGCAAAGTGCTCAAGGAAAAGGTGCGGTTTTCTTGATTGATTCCGGAATTGTCGGCGAAACGGCTCCGATGGTAAACATCTTCATGGAGAATTTAAAAGAAGAAGGTTTCCGCAAAATGCTGAAATCCCAATTCATCAAATATACCGATGCTTGTGTGGAGAACTTCCTGCACGGCGACATGAAATCCCTTTTCGCCAACACCAAAAAACTGTCAAAAGTGGTGTTGAACAACTTTAAACCGATGATTCCCGAGCAATTCCATCAGGTTTGGCAAAAAGGAATCGATACCAATGATTACTACCTGAAATTGTGTGGTTCCGGTGGCGGAGGTTACATTTTGGGCTTCACTCAGGACCTTGAAAAAGCTAAACAATCGTTAAAAGATTACAAATTGGAAGTGGTGTATCAGTTTTAAAAGCTAATTTTAAACTGTTAACCCAAACTTTCGATTTTTAGCCATGCTCACACGAAAAACAAAATTACTGCTGATGAAAATTCTCAGTTTGTTTTCTGTGGTGCGCGGGTACAACATTCCCATCATTGTTTTAGCACAGTATTTGTCTTCGATATTTATCCTGGCTCTCGAAAGAAGAGCGTTGGACGTGCTTCTCGACTGGCGGCTTTTCATTATCGTTTTCGTTTCGACTTTAACGATAGCTTCGGGCTACATCATCAACAATTTTTACGATTCTGAGAAAGATCTGATCAACCGGCCGAACAAATCCATGCTGGACCGTTTGGTGAGCCAAAAGACCAAACTGCAGGTGTATTTCAGTCTGAATTTTATCGCTACGGCTTTGGCGTTTATCATTTCCTGGCGTGCCGCGTTGTTTTTTGCGGTATATATTTTCCTAATCTGGTTCTATTCCCACAAACTGAAAAAATACCCGATGATTGGCAACCTGACCGCGTCTTTATTGGCCGTTTTGCCTTTCTTCGGAATTCTGCTGTACTTCAAAAACTTTTACCACGTGATTTTTGCCCACGCCACGTTTTTGTTCCTGCTGATTTTAATCCGCGAAATGATTAAAGATTTGGAGAACATCAAAGGCGATGTGGCGAACAATTACCAGACGATTCCGGTACGTTTTGGGGAAAAAGTCTCGAAACAGGTCATTACGGTTTTAACGGTTTCCACCATACTTCCGATATTCATCCTGATTGACAAATACGACGTCGGCTATATGGACATTTACTTCTATATCAGTCTTATAGTGCTGATTTTCTTCCTGCTGAAACTCTGGAAATCGCAAACCCACAACGAGTATTTACAGCTTCACAACATTCTGAAATCGCTCATTGTAGCCGGAGTTTTCTGCATCGTTTTGATCGATCCGTCGGTATTGGTGCACGGCCGGAACCTGCTGAAAATATAAAATCCGAAACCATCGCCTAAACCCAATTTCTAAATTCCTATCTTTGCAGAAATTTTAGCGAAATGAACAACGGAAAAGGAAATAATAAAAGAAATACCTCGGGAAAATCCAATTTTGGGGGTAAGAAGCCTGCTTTTGGAAAGCCAGGGTTTAAAAAAGAAGGGTTTTCAAAACCGAAACCTGATTTTGAACGCAAACCTAAGGCAGCTAAACCAAAAGATTCGGATGAAATCCGTTTGAACAAATACATCTCCAATTCCGGCGTTTGTTCCCGTCGCGATGCCGATATCTATATCCAGTCCGGCAATGTGAAAGTGAACGGGGAAGTGGTAACCGAAATGGGGTATAAGGTAAAACCCGGCGATGTGGTGAACTTTGACGGCACAGTCATTACTCCTGAAAAGAAAG
Source organism: Flavobacterium suncheonense GH29-5 = DSM 17707 (assembly GCF_000430025.1). GTDB lineage: Bacteria > Bacteroidota > Bacteroidia > Flavobacteriales > Flavobacteriaceae > Flavobacterium > Flavobacterium suncheonense. The sequence goes on along the minus strand of NZ_AUCZ01000007.1, from coordinate 35,733 downwards.
AATACCTGTTGCTGAACAAGCCTAAAGGCTTCACGACTTCCAAAGAAGAAGACATGAATTCGAATAACGTATTGGATTTGGTGCGCAATGCTACCCGCGCTAAGTTGCAGCCGGTGGGCCGAATGGATAAAACCACTACCGGTTTGCTGTTGTTTACCAACGACAGTGATATGATTAGAAAGTTTACGGCACCTAACCAGCGTTCTTCCAAAGTGTATCAGGTTTCCTTAGACAAAAATCTGAAGTTTGAAGATTTGGAGCGAATTGCTTCCGGTTTAACCATCGACAATCATCGCGTTTTTGTGGAAGAAGTGAGCTATATCGAAGACCAGCCGAAAAGCGAAATCGGATTGAAAATGAAAACGTCCAATGTAAAAGTGGTGCGTTCCATTTTTGAGCATTTGGGCTATAATGTCTTAAAAGTAGACCGTGTTGTTTTTGCCGGGCTGACCAAAAAGAATTTACCAAGAGGAAACTGGAGATTCCTTACCGAACAGGAAATCATCAATTTAAGAAATATCTGAACCCAATCCCGCTAAGTCGGGATTTTTTAATCATTATATGACACCTGAGAATTTACAATCGATTGCCTTTCGTTGGTTTGAAGCGTTCAACACCAAGCAGCTGGAGAAATTATTATCGCTTTATGATGATGAAGCGCAGCATTTCAGTCCGAAACTAAAAATCCGTAAGCCGGAAACCAACGGTCTGGTGGTGGGAAAAGAAGCCATGCGCGCCTGGTGGCAGGATGCTTTCGAGCGTTTGCCTTCGCTGCATTACAAAGTAACTTCGTTAACGGCCAATACTGACCGGATTTTTATGGAATACATCCGTCAGGTAGAGGGTGAAGGCGACATGCTGGTGGCTGAGGTTCTGGAAGTCCGCGACGGAAAAATCATTGCTTCCCGTGTGTATCACGGATAAAATTTGTAGCTTTACTCTTCAATCTTCAATCCGACCTTATGAAAAAAATAATCTTTCTTTCGGCTGCTTTTGCGCTGTCCTTGCTTTTTGTGAACTGTAAAAAAGAAGAAAAAATGGTCGATTTTAAAGCGATTACCGAAAATTACTTCCGGGAAAAAAATGAACTGAACCCGTTGGATGCCACTTTGAACGGCCAAAACGAATACAACGACAAGTTTGTGTTTGAAATGACCGATGCGTATCGTGAAAAACAGGGGGAATTCTTCGGCAAATACGAAAAACAACTCACCGATGTGGATACGGCAAGCCTTTCTCCGGAAGAAAAAATCAGTTACCAGATTATTAAATGGGAAACGGCTATCGGGAAAGATTTGCTGAAACAGGAAGCCAATTTAATGCCGGTGCATCAGTTTTGGGGAACCCATCTGACCATGTCGCAATTTGCCAGCGGCACTTCGGCACAGCCTTTTAAAACCGAACAGGATTACCGCAATTTCCTGAAGCGTATGGAATCCTACGTGGTATGGATTGATTCGGCAATGATTTACATGGAAAAAGGAATCCAGAAGCGAATGGTGCTGCCAAAAGCACTGACCGAAAAGCTGATTCCGCAATTTGAAGAGCAAATCACTGCCAAGGTGGAGGACAACCTGTTTTACACAACCATCAAAACCATGCCGAAATCGTTTTCAGCAGAAACACAATCGGCGCTGAAACAGGACTATTCCAAAGTCATTTCAGAGAAACTGATGCCGCAATACCAAAAAATGGTTCAGTTTTTAAAAACCAAATATTTGCCGGCTTCCCGTACTTCAAGCGGGATCGGAAGCCTGCCCGGAGGAAAGGATTTGTATGCGGTGTATGTTAAACAATGGACCACGACCGATATGAAGCCGGAGGAAATCCATGAATTGGGTTTAAAAGAAGTGGCGCGGCTGAAAGCGGAAATGGAAAAAGTGAAGCAACAGGTTGGGTTTCAGGGTACGATAGTGGAATTTTTTGATTACGTGCGAAACAAGCCCGAACTGAAACCGTTTAAAAAACCGGAAGAAGTACTTGCCAATTTTGAGTCCATTCACAAAAAAATAAAACCAAACGTAGACAAATTCTTTTCCTTACAGCCAAAAACACCTTTCGAAATCCGCAGGACGGAAGCGTTTCGCGAAAAAACCGCCAGTGCGGAATATATACAGGGTACCGCAGACGGATCAAGACCGGGAATTTTCTATGTGCCGATTCCGGATGTGAAGAATTACAATTATTACGGCGACGAAGACCTGTTTTTGCACGAAGCGATTCCGGGACATCATTTCCAGATTTCTTTGCAACAGGAGAATAAGGAATTGCCGGATTTTAGAAAATTCAACTGGTTTGGCGCGTATGGAGAAGGCTGGGCCCTGTATACCGAAAGTTTAGGGAAAGAATTGGGCTTGTACAGCGATCCGTATCAGTACTTCGGAATGTTAGGAAACGAAATGCACCGCGCGATTCGTCTGGTGGTCGATACAGGCCTGCACACTAAAGGCTGGACACGCGAACAGGCAATAAAATATTCGCTCGAGAATGAAGCCGAAAGTGAAGCGAGCATTATCTCGGAAGTGGAGCGCTACATGGCGATTCCGGGGCAGGCTTTGTCGTACAAAATCGGTCAGCTGAAAATCATGGAACTGCGTAAAAAAGCGGAAACGCAGATGAAGGCCAAATTCGATATCAAAGTTTTCCATCAGAAAGTACTGGAATCCGGCGTTATGCCACTGGCACTGCTCGAACAAAAAATCAACGAATGGATCAAAACGGGAAAATAGCTTCCCGTTTTTTTATGCACCAATCGATTATTTAACAAATATTTATCACTGTTTAAGTAAGCAAATACGTTATAAAATAAAATTGGCGCAGTAATTTTGCAGTATGGAAATGAAGAAGAAAAATACACTGCTCAGAATTTTAAAAATTACAGGAATAACGGCGGGTTCCATCCTTTTACTGCTGTTTTTACTGCCGATACTTTTTCCGGGACAAATTGCCGAAGAGGTAAAAGCATTTGCCAATCGTAAACTTAACGGAGAACTGAATTTCAAGGAAGCCAATCTTTCCTTTTTCAATCATTTTCCGTCCTTAACCTTAACCCTAACGGATTTTTCGCTGAAAGGCTCGGCACCGTATCAGAACCAGACGCTGATTGCTTCGGAAGAGGTGGCTTTCGGAATTAACCTTAAAAATTTGATTTTCGACGGGGAAGTAAACATCGATCAGATTTTTGTTTCCAAGGCCGAAATGAACGTTTTGGTGAATGAAAAAGGGGAAGCCAATTACAATGTTTACGTTTCGGAAGCCAAAGAAGAAAAAACCGAAAGTTCGAATACGTCGCTGCGCTTGGATAAAATTGTAATCGAAGACAGTCATTTGGTGTACAACGATAAATCGGCTAAAATTTTAATGGATGCCAAAGGGTTCAATTACCGCGGGAAAGGCGATTTGGATCAGGCAATTTTCGATCTGAAAACCAAAATGAAAATTGAATCGTTCGATTTCGTTTTTGACGGAGAAGAATACCTGAAAAACAAAAAAGTAAATGCCGATTTGCTGACCCAGGTGAACACCAATTCCCTGTCGTTTATCTTTCAGCAAAACAATCTGATAATTAACAAGCTGCCTATTGATTTTAAAGGAAAGCTGGATTTCCTGAAAAGCGGTTACGACATTGATTTCAGCGTAAAATCGGAAGACAGCGATCTGCACGACGTTTTTACCGCCTTGCCGCCGCATTACGTAAAATGGCTGGAAAAAACCGAAATGGAAGGCAATACCGATTTGCTCCTCACCTTTAAAGGCCGCTATAACGTAGCCGAAAAAAAACAACCCGATCTGACCTTTAATTTTAAGGTGCGGGACGGTTATGTGGCTTACAACAAGGCGCCGGTACCAGCTTCGGACATCTACCTGAATTTTGAAACCAGATTGCCGGGGCTGAACCCGAATAAGCTGAATGTAAAAGTCGATTCGCTGTATTTTAATCTGGGGAAAGACTACTTCAGCGGTATCGTGGAAACGGTCGGTCTGGAAACGCCTGACGTAAAAGCGAAAATCAAGTCGCAACTCAACCTGCAAACGCTGCACCGCGCTTTGGGAATTCAGAACATGCAGTTTAAAGGAATTTTGAAGACGGATATTGTCGCCAACGGACAATACAATGCCGCAGCCCATTTGTTTCCGGTTACCAGAGGTAATTTGGTGTTGCAGCACGGGTTTTTACAGACGACCTATTATCCGAGTCCTATCGATAATATTAATCTGACGGCCAGTATTTTGAACGCTTCGGGCAAGTACAAAGATTTGGCGGTCCGCGTAAAGCCGGCCCAATTTGTTTTTGAAGGGAAACCGGTTTTTGTGGACGCGAGTTTTACGAATTTCGATGATATAATATACGATATCAAAGCCAAAGGCGAACTGGATCTGGAGCGTATTTACAAAGTATTTGCCCGAAAAGATTTAGACGTAAAAGGCTATGTAAAAGCAGATTTGGCGCTGAAAGGAAAGCAAAGCGATGCGACCAACGGCAATTATGACAAACTCAACAATAAAGGAACGCTGGTGTTGCGCAATATCCGCACCAAATCCGATTATCTGCCGAAACCGTTTGTGATTCAGGAAGGCGTGTTTGCATTTCATCAGAACCAAATGAATTTCAAGAATTTCCTCGCTACGTACGGACAGTCCGATTTTAAAATGAACGGACAGATGCAGAACGTCATCAACTTTATGATGTCGGACAAAGCCGTGCTGAAAGGAAATTTCACCGTAGAGGCCAATTATATCAATGTGGATGAGTTTATGGTGAATGCCGCTCCGACAGCTGGAGAAAAAACCGCAGAAGAAACGCCGAAAACTGAAAATCCGGAAACCGGCGTAGTGATTATCCCGTCCAATTTGGATTTCAGTCTGACGGCAAATGCCCAAAAAGTAAATTTTGAAGGGTTGAACATCGAAAAGCTGAAAGGCCGTCTTTCCTTGCAAAACGGCGTGCTGAAACTCCAAAACACCGGTTTTGACCTTATCGGAAGCAAATTTAACATGGAAGCCACTTACGGAAGCCTGAATCTGCAAAAGGCCGCGTTTAACTATCAGATTAAAGCGAAAGATTTCGACGTGAAGAAAGCGTATAACGAAATCAAAATGTTTCGCGATATGGCTTCGGCAGCGGAAAATGCAGAAGGAATCGTTTCTTTGGATTACAAAATTGCCGGTCATTTGGACGGCAACATGCAACCGATTTATCCATCGTTAAGCGGCGGCGGCGTGTTGTCTGTGCGTGATGTGAAAATGAAAGGATTTAAGCTGTTCAATACAGTAAGTAAGAAAACCGGAAAAGATGAGATAAAAGATCCGAATTTAAAGGAAATCGACATCAAAACCACGGTGAAGAACAATATAATGACAATTGAGCGCTTCAAGTTTAAAGTGGCCGGATTCCGTCCGAGAATTGAAGGACAAACCTCCCTCGACGGCAAACTGAACCTGAAAATGCGTCTGGGATTACCGCCTTTGGGAATCATCGGGATTCCGTTAAAGATTACGGGAACGTCTGAAAATCCTAAAATCAAAATCGGAAAAAACACGGAAGATTTAGAAGAATCCGAATATGAAGCCGTAGCGAACGATACTATTACCAAAGCCAATCCTTAAGATTGGCTTTTTTGTTTTTCGGAAAAGTTTAAAAACAAAAAACCCGCTCATTGAGCGGGTTTTGTTGTGGTACCTCCAGGAATCGAACCAGGGACACACGGATTTTCAGTCCGTTGCTCTACCAACTGAGCTAAGGTACCTTTCGGTGCTTTCGTTAAGCGTGTATTGCTTGTTGATTGCGGGTGCAAATATAGAACCATTTTTCATTTATGCAAAACAAATTTTTAAAAAAATCAATTTGTATCTTTGCTGACACAATTCAAAAAATATGCTTTTAGCCATCGATGTGGGGAATACCCGAATTAAAGTTGCTGTTTTTGAGAAAGATAGTCTTTTGTGGAGGGACGTCTTTCGGAAAGAAGAAGCCGGAAAAAAAATCGAAAAAATTTTTGAAAAATTTCCGGAAATCGAAAATTCGGTGTTTTCTTCGGTAGGCCAACCGGACGAATCGGTGGTGAATCGGCTGGCTCAAAACTCAAAACTGACGGTTATTTCTTCCGAAACGCATTTTCCCTTTGACAACAAATACGAAACGCCGAAAACTTTGGGAGTAGACCGTATGGTACTGGCTTCCGGGGCGACGTTGTTGTATCCAGACCAAAACCGACTGGTAATCGATGCGGGAACCTGTATCACTTACGATTTTATCAATGCTGAAAATCAGTATTTGGGCGGTGCCATTTCGCCTGGCTTTCGTTTGCGCTACGAATCGCTTCACAATTACACTGCCAAATTGCCGTTACTGACCTTAGAACAACCGGAGGGCTTTATCGGAAATTCCACGAAACAGTCGATTCATTCCGGTGTGGTAAACGGTATTGTAAACGAGATCGAAGGGTTTGTGAGCCGGTACCATGAACAATATCAACATTTAACAGTAATTTTAACAGGAGGCGATGCGGAATTTTTGGCTGAAAACATAAAAAACACCATATTTGCCAATTCAAATTTCTTACTGGAGAGTTTGAACCACTTACACAATTATATAAGCGACAATGATTAAAAAGATAATCTTAGGAATTAGTATACTTTTTTCAACCACAATTTTTGCTCAGGAAGGAACTGCTTCGCCGTATTCGTTTTACGGAATCGGAGATGTGAAATTTAAAGGAACTGTAGAAAACCGTTCGATGGGAGGTTTGGGAGTAATGGCGGACAGTGTTCGCGTTAATTTGCAAAATCCGGCTTCTTATTCTTTTTTAAGGTTTACATCACTTTCAGTTGGAGGCTCTAACAACAGAGTGGATTTTGAAACTAATGAACAAACGGAAAAAGCTCAGAGAACTTCTCTAGATTATTTAGTGATTGGGCTTCCAATGGGTAAATTGGGTGTTTCGTTCGGGTTGATGCCTTTTTCAAATGTAGGTTATAAAATAGCAAAAGATTCGAATGAGTCTGATCCAAGGTCTCAAATTTACAGAGGTGAAGGAGGGCTGAATCGTGTTTTTTTAGGAGCAGCTTACAATGTGACTAAAAAATTTAGCATAGGTGCGGATTTTCAGTATAATTTTGGAAGGGTTAAAAAAGAAGCAATTGTTTTTTACCCGGATGTGCTTTTGGGATCCAGAGCTAAAAATGAAACAAGATACAGTGGTTTTTCAACAACTCTTGGAGCTATATATCAAACAAAAATTGCCGATAAATGGGATTGGCAAAGCAGTTTAACTTTTTCTCCGGAAAGCAAATTGATGTCTGATAATTCAAGAAATATAGCAGTTGTGTTTTATAATCAGCAAGGTACTGAAATTGCTCAAGACCAACAAGATGTTCCTGTGGAAGATTTTAAAGTGCGAATGCCTGCCAAATTTTCGATAGGATCGTCTTTTGGCAGTAAGAGAAAATGGATGTTTGGAGCTGAATTAACATTGCAAGGGAAAAACGAGGTTACCTGGGGAGAAGAAACTGGCGTTACTACAGCCTCAGCAACAAAATTATCAGTAGGAGGTTATTTTATTCCTAAATACAATTCCTATTCGGGATATTTTAAAAGGGTAACCTACCGAGCGGGGTATAAATATGAAAATACCGGTTTAGTTGTAAATAACAAAAATATTGTTGATCATACCGGGACGTTAGGGTTTGGTTTTCCTGTGGGAACAACGATTTCAAGTTTAAACTTAGGATTGGAGTATGGAAAACGAGGTACCAAGGCTAAAGGTCTGATAGAGGAAAACTATTTTGGAATCAGTTTAGGGCTTACCTTCAGCGATCGTTGGTTTGTGAAAACAAAATATGACTAATTGTTGCCTTGAAAAAACAGCTTCAAAATAATGCTTTAGGGTTTTGGGTTCTTTTTGTGATGGGAACCTTATTTTCCTGTGAGAGTAATTTTAAAGATGTTCAGAGGATTAACACTGCGACGTTTGCTCCAACCGGAGAAGCCGACAGCGTTAATTTAAAATACACAGATTCCGGTAAAATCAAAGCAATACTCAGAAGTCCGAAACTATTGGACTATTCGAATATTAAATATCCCTTTACAGAATTTCCTAAAGGCGTATATGTAACCTTGTATGATGAGAAAGGGCAACAGAGCCATGTGGTTTCCGATTATGCAATAACGTATGCCAAAACGGATATCATCGACTTGCAGGGCAATGTGAAAATAACATCACACGACGGAAAAGTTCTGGAGACCCAGCAACTGTATTACGATCAGAAAAACGAATGGTTTTTTACCGAAAAACACTTTAAATATACTGATGCAGCCGGTGGGTACTTGGAAGGACCGGGGGTAGATTTCAGTAAAGATTTCAAAGTTTTCAACATGCAAAACAGCCAGGGACAGGTTACTAAAATCGATTAATTATGAAAATACTACAATATACCCACTACTTGTATCTCATCCTCTTCGTTTTATTTCTTTTGGATGGTATTGACAGAGTTCAGAAAGATGAAAATGCTGTTGTGAGTTTTCTCTTTGCAGCAATGGCAGTTTTTATGTTTTTCTTCCGGAAAAAATTTTCAAACCGCATGAATAAATAATTTAAAAACAGGTTTAAGGGGTAAAAAAAATTAGTTACTGTTTTATTATTAAATAGATAATTGTATTTTCGCCCTCTGAATAAAAAAAGTAACTAAATAAAATGGCAGTTTTATCAAAAATCAGACAACGTTCAATCTTACTGATAGGAGTAATCGGATTCTGTTTATTAGCATTCGTAATTGGGGATATTATCCAGAGCGGTGGTTTTAGCCAGACTTCAAGAAACATCGGAAGCGTAAACGGAGAGAATATCTTAGCGCAGGAATTCCTTCAAAAGGTTGCCAATATGGAAAAAAACGGACAAGGCATGAGCAATACTCAGGTGGCCAATTCTGTATGGGAGCAAGAAGTGAAAAGAATTCTTTTTGGGGAAGAGTTTGAAAAATTAGGTTTAAAAATTGGCAAAGATCAGTTGGTAAACGTAATGAAGCAAAATCCAAGTTTTGCGCAAAATCCTCAATTTTTAAATGCTGCTGGACTTTTTGACGTTAATAAATTCAACGAGTATTTGGCAACAATCAAAGCTTCTCAGCCTGAGCAGTGGAATGCCTGGTTAGAATACGAAAAACAAGTGGAAACCATGGCTACCGAGCAAATGTACTACACTATGGTGAAAGCCGGTATGATTGCTACCAAAGCGGAAGGGAAAATGGCTTACGAGAGAGAGAACAACAAAGTTGATTTCGATTACGTAACCGTTGGATATGCTACCATTAAAGATGAAGAAGTGAAAGTTTCTGATGCAGAACTTTTGGATTATATGAAAAAACATCCAAAAAAATACAAATCAGACAAATCACGCGATATTGAATTCGTTTTCATTGAAAACAAACCATCTGCTGAAGATGAAGCAGAAATGAAAGCAACCATCAACGGTTTGTTAACCGGAAGAGTGGTTTTCAACGAAAAAACAGGAAAAAACGACACCTTGCCAGGTTTCAAGGCAGCTGCTAATACTGAGGAGTTCGTGAATGCAAATTCTGATATCAAATACGATACGACCTATATTGCCAAGAAAGATTTGCCTTTGGAAAATCAGGAGGCGTTGTTTAACCTTCCTCAGGGAGAAGTGTTCGGCCCTTATGTTTTCAACGGATATTCATGTCTGTCTAAAATGATGGGCAGAAAAGCAGGTGCTTCTGCTAAAGTGAGCCATATTTTAATCGGATACGAAGGAAGTAAGACGCCAAATTTAGCCGTTAAGCGTACTAAAGAAGAAGCACAGGCAAAAGCCAATGAGTTGTTGGCACAGGCACAGGCCAACCCAGGGATGTTTGCCATGTTAGCCATGACTAATACAGATGATGCCGGTTCAAAACAAACGGGTGGTTCTTACGACAATGTGGTACCGGGTCAAATGGTAAAAGCATTCGACAACTTCCTGTTCAGCAATCCGGTTGGTAAAATAGGAGTGGTTGAAACAGAATTCGGTTTCCACGTAATTAAAGTGGATGCGAAATACGATGCTGTTCGTTTAGCAACAATTGCAAGAAAAATTGAGCCATCAGAAACTACGGCAGATGCTATTTATACAACAGCAGCTAAATTTGAAGCCGATGCCAACGAGAAAGATTTTGAATCTGTGGCAAAAGCCATGAATCTGACGGTAACTCCGGCTACCGTGAAAGTAACAGATGAGTACCTTCCTTCAGTTGGAGCACAACGCGCAGTAATTTCTTGGGCGTTCGGTAAAAAAACCAACGAAGGCGACATCAGAAAATTTGACAACGTACAAGGTCATATCATTGCTCGTGTTAAAGCTAAAAACGAAACAGGTTTATTGTCTATAGAAGAGGCTAAAAATATTGTAGCGCCAATTCTTAGAAATGAGAAAAAAGCGGCTTTAATCAAAGCTAAAATGACAGGAGCAACTTTGGAAGCGGTATCGCAAAAATCAGGAGCTTCTGTTCTTACGGCAACAGCGGTTTCTTTAGAGAATCCATTCATCCCGGCTGTTGGTGCAGAGCCTAAAGTAGTAGGGAAAGCGTTTGGTTTGGGAGCCGGAAAAACTTCTTCTTTAATTGAAGGACAATCCGGTGTTTACATCATCAGAACTAAAAATGTAGCGAAAGCTGCAGCGTTACCGAATTATGCGCCGTACATCACAAAATTAAAATCTCAAAATCAGGGATCTGTTTACGGAAAATTAATTGAAGCGCTTAAATCCGCAGCGGATATTGAAGACAACCGTTCAGAATTCTAATCAAAGAGAACAAGGAAATAAATAAAAAAGGTTTGCGAACAGCAAACCTTTTTTATTTTATCATCTCAGCATAAGGAAGGATTGTTGTAAATCCTTTGGCTTTAAAATAGGCGGTGGGATCTTCTTTTGACACTGCCAGCACAAAATCGCCGCCCCAGGCACCAAGACTTTTGACAACGCCTTTGAAATCGTGAAAATAGTTTTCTTTTACCGTTTGCATTTCCAGAACATCACTCATAATAGTTTCATGGGTTTCCAGTAAAGTGGCGAATTCGCTTACCGTTGGAGCGGTTATAACCGAATGGGTAAGTTTATTTATTTTGGCAAGCGTAGCACCGATGCGCGGTTGCTTGTCATAATAGCCGGCAATTGCCGCACGGCTGTTCTGCTTCTGATTCAGGTAAACAAAATACAGGTTTTCCTTAAAGGAAGGATTGAAAGCAACAGGTGTCACTTTCGGAAGGCCGTCTTCCAGTTGATACAAAATCGGCGTGTTATTCTGGGCACAGGCAATATCATAGCCGCTTCCTCCAAAACTGTTGTGAAGCAACGAAAAAGCATCAATGTTCAGCCATTGGGCAATGTTGTTAATCAGGGTGGAAGACGTGCCAAGACCCCAAAATTTCGGAAAAGTCAATTCGGTTGTAATAGTATAGCCGTCGGAATGGTCTAAGAACGCCCTGTTCTTTTGATAGCCCTCATGAAGAATTTCAATCAGGGTATTTTTAACCGAAGCCTCCTTTTCAAACTTTTTTCTTTCAATAATGTCTTCAAAAGCAAGGGTGTCGGAAAACCAGATGCTGCCATCGCTGTCTTTACTGATCCAGCGGATGCTTTTGCCGTTTCCTTTTTCAACGTGCAGATATTGGCCGAATTTGGTGGGCAATGCCAAAGCAAGCGCACCGTCCAAAACGACATATTCTCCGGTTATCAGTAGTTTTCCGTTGCTGTAAAACGTCTGTTTCAAAAGGATGGTTTAACCTAATTAGTATTATTTAGTATTACGGATGCTTTCGAGATATTCCACCACACCGGAATGCGAAACGGTATGATGCTGAAAATGTTTGGTAACCATTTTCCGTTCTTCTTCGGTAGCCTGAAACTGGTTGAGGATGTTCATCAGGTGCATTTTCATATGTCCTTGCTGGATGCCGGTAGTGGTAAGCGAACGCAGCGCTCCGAAATTCTGGGCAAGTCCGGCAACGGCAACAATTTCCATGAGTTCGTGTGCCGAAGGATTTCCCAACATTTCCAGGGATATTTTTACCAAAGGATGTAAAGACGTAAGCCCGCCAACCGTTCCTAATGCCAACGGAATTTCCATCCAGAACGTAAAAATGCCGTTTTCGATTTTGGCGTGCGACAGACTGGAATATTTTCCGTTTCGGGAAGCGTAGGCGTGAACGCCTGCCTCTACAGCCCTGAAATCGTTACCTGTAGCAATGACAACCGCATCAATTCCGTTCATGATGCCTTTGTTGTGGGTTACCGCTCTGTACGGCTCAATCTCAGCAATCTGAACGGCACGAACAAATTTTTCGGCAAACTCTTCCTGAGAAATGTGTTTTTCTTCTTTTAATTCGGAAACGGGACAAGACACTTCGGCTCGGACGAGACAGTTCGGCACATAATTGGAAAGGATGCTCATCACCACCTGAAGGTTCTTTTCTTCTTCGGAAAAATCTTCCCGCAAAGCAGCCTCTTCTTTTAGCGTTTTGGCAAATTGTTCCAGACAGGAGTTGATGAAGTTGGCTCCCATGCTGTCTTTCGTTTCAAATGTGGCGTGCAGCTGATAGTAATGCTCTAAGTCGGAGGTTTTGTCGCGCAATTCAATCGCCAGAATTCCACCACCTCTTTTTTGCATGTTTTTGGTTAAACCTTCGGTTCCGGAAAAGAATTTAGGCTGAATTTCCTCAATGAACCGCTTCAGTTTCAGACTGTCGCCTTTAAAGATAAAATGAACCTGACCGATTTTTTCGGAACTGATTACCCGTGCTTTAAAACCGCCCCGGTTGCTCCAGAATTTAGCGGCTTTGGAGGCAGCTGCCACCACGGAACTTTCTTCTATGGCCATTGGTATGGTGTAAGGCTTTCCGTTGATTACGAAATTGGGTGCCACGCCAAGCGGCAGGTAAAAGTTGGAAATGGTGTTTTCGATAAATTCGTCATGAAGTTTTTGCAAATCGGTATCGTTGTTCCAGTATTTTTGAAGCACCTGAACGGCTTCTGCAGGGTTGGCAAAATGCTGTTCTGCAATCCACTGTATTTTTTCTGCTTTTGACAGTTTGGAAAAACCACTTACTGCTTTTGACATTTTTACACTTTTTAGATACGGCAAAGATACATTTTACTTGGTTATTGTTCGACAGTTTTCGCCCATTTTAAAAGTACGGTTTCAAGAATTTCCCTCTTGATTGGTTTGGCAATGTAGTCGTTCATTCCGATGCTCTTGCAGTATTCTTCTTCATCTTTGATGATACCGGCTGTCAGGGCAATAATCACACAATCGGAATCGGTTTCCCTGATTTTTTCGGTAGCAACATACCCGTTCATAATCGGCATCTGAATATCCATCAAAATGATGTCGGGTTTTTCCGCAGCATGGATTTCCACCGCTTCTTCTCCGTTAGCGGCCTGAAAAATAACCGCTTTCGGGAATATTTTCGCTACCAGGGTTTTGGAAAGCAGCATGTTGATTTTGTTGTCTTCGACAATCAGAATTTTGATCTTCTGGGTAAAAATATTTTCCGGAACTTCTGTTGTTATGGGTTTTTCCGGTAGCGGTTCTTTGGAATTCAGTTCGTTCAGGATTAGTTGCAGAATGTGAATTTTAACCGGTTTTACGATAGATTTCACGACGGCGTTGGGCGGATAGGCAATATTGTTTGTGTTGGAATTCTGCATCAGGATAATCGGTTTGCCCAATTTGGATAGTTCCTCGAGTCCTTCTTTACCAATCAGCTCGTAATCCGCCATGAAAATATCGCAGTCATTCTGGAATTTATAAGCGTTCTGATAATTTTTATTTAGCACCGATTTGATTTTATAATGTTCCAGCATGCGGCTGATAATTTCAAAATTGGTCTGATTGTCTTCAATAATCAGAATGGTATCAATCGTATTGTTTTCCAATTGTTTTAAAGAACCGCAATGCGCCGCTTTGAATTCGAGGTCAAAGAAGAATATGGTTCCGCCTCCCGGACGGTCTTCAATCTGGAGTTTGCTGTTCATGAGCTGCAGCAGGCTGTCGGTAATTGGGATGCCGAGTCCCGTGCCGCCATATTTTCGGGTAGTGGAATTGTCTTCCTGTGAAAAGGCTTCAAAAATGCGTTTTCGGTTTTCCGGTTTAATTCCGATTCCGGTATCTTTAACCAGGAATCTCATGCGGGATTTTTCTTCGTTGATTTCCTGATACTGAACCTCGAGTTCGATTTCTCCTTCCTGTGTAAATTTGATGGCGTTACCAAGCAGGTTAACCAGGATTTGTTTCACCCGGATTTCATCTACCCAAATCAGGCACGGGATGTCTTCTCGGATGTTTACAATCAAATCGAGATGCTTCTCGTGTGCGGAATATTTTACCATGTCAATAACCTGATTTACAATTTCATGCAGGTTGGTTTTGGTGATGTCCAGCTCGAGTTTTCCGGCTTCGATTTTGGACAAATCCAGAATGTCATTTACAATTTCCAGCAACGCATCAGCCGATTGATTTACGGTAATCAGATACTGTTCCTGAACGGAATTGAGTTTCGATTTCAGCAGCAAATTGCTAAACCCGATAATTCCGTTAAGCGGTGTCCGGATTTCGTGACTCATGTTGGCGAGAAATTGGGTTTTGGCTTTGTTGGCAGCTTCGGCTACTTCTTTTGCTTTGAGCGCTTCTTCCATTTTTTTGCGCTCGGTAGCATCGAGTACCACGCCTTCTATGTAGGAAATGTTGTCTTCGTCGAAAATGGCTTCACCGTATTCTTCGATCCAGATAATTTCCCCGTTTTTACGGACCAGCCTGCAGGTAACATGAAACGGACGCCCCGATTTAATGGAGTTTTCTATTTCGCGGCTAACGGCTTTTTCTTCATCGGGATGATAGAGGTCTCTAAGCGAAACCCTGCCTTCAAAGAAATCTTCCTTGCTGTACCCGGTAAGTTTTTCGATTTCGTCGTTCAGGAATACTTTGGTACGCTCTTCGTTGTATTTTACAAGATATACAGCTGCCGGAATGTTGTTGGCCAGTAAACTGAATTTTTCTTCGTTTTCACGGATAATTTTTTCATTGTGCAGGCGTTCGATGGTGGCGGCAATATTGTTGGTAAAGGTTTGTAAAATGTTAATCTCGTCGGTTGTCCAGATGCGTTCTGTGGTGCAGTCATCGAAACCGATAAAGCCACTGAACGTATCTTTTACGAAAATCGGTAAAATCAAAATGGAAAGAATCGACTGATCTTCTAAAAGCGTTTTGAAATTGCCCTGAGGAATATTCTTAACAAGCGCCATGTAAGGCTTGTTTTGGATGATTACCTCCATAAAATCCGGGATTGCATCGTGCGGAATGTTCTGAAGTTGCGGGTTGTCAATTTCTTTAAGATTTTCCTGGCTGGTCCATTCGAATTTCTGACTCATCAGGTTGGTTCCCGGATCGTTTTCGAAATAGTAAATGCGGTCTACTTTTGTAGATTTTCCGATTTCCCGGAGCGATTCGTCGAAAACATCCGCAAGGTGGTCACTTTGTAGCAGTTTGTCTGTGGTTTTGGCAATAGCCGTCAGAATTTCACTTTTATAGATGATGAGTTCTTCTGCCGATTTTCTTTTTAATGTTTCGATGGCCAAAGCGATAATGTCGGAGATGGATCGCGCGAAATTAATATCTTCCGAAGTCCAGTACCTGATTTCCGAAGTACATTCGTAACAGGTTATTGCCGTAAGTTCGCCAGAGACATAAATCGGAAAATCAAGCAGGGATTTTATTTCATAATTTTTGAAATATACCTCGTTAAACTCTACGGTATCCGGATGGTTCTTGGCATCGGAAGCTACAATAAACGGGCGGTTTTCCACCGCATTAAAATAAATAGGAAAATCTTTTTTATGCAGCTCAATTCCTTTGGAAAAAGCTCCGTCTTCCGAAGCATACAACCATTCCAGCTCGATGGAGTCATCCTTCTTTTTCCACAAACTGGACCGTTCGATGTTTAAAGCCAAAGCGGCTTCTTTTATGATGTGTTTGATCAGTGTATCGCGATTTTCGAATTTTAAAAAGTTAAGGGTGGAAAGCTCGTTGATGGTTTTGTTCAGACGCATGTTTTTCTCCATCCGGATGTTTTCCTCAATCTCAATGCTTTTCAGCGTGGTAATATCCCGGACAATTGAAGAGTAACCGATAATTCTGCCGGATTCGTCTTTTTTGATGTTGACTTTCTGGGACACCCACATTTCGCTGCCGTCGCTCTTAATGATGGGGAATTCGATGATTTCGAAATCGTTTCGGTTTTCCCGTTGTTCCAGATAGTATTCTTCTACTTTTTTGACGTATTCCGGCTTGATTAAACTGGTAAAATGTTTTCCGATGATGTCTTCCACTTTATAACCCAGCGATTTTTCGGCAAACTGATTGACAAAGATGAAAAATCCGTCTTTGTCTACTTCAAAAATAATATCGGAAGCAAATTGTACCAGATTTCGGTATTGCTCTTCTACCAAAATTTTCGGTGTAATATCCTGTCCGGTGGCCACAAAAAGATTGTCGTTATAGCGTTGGTCGGTCCATTGGATGTATTTGTACTCGCCGTTTTTACATTTCAATTTGCGGGTGTACACAGAATCCGGGACGTATATATCGTTGTAATCAATGTCTTTAAATTCCTGATCTTGTGTTAGCGCCCAGAAATTTTTTCCCATTACTTCTTCGGCCGTATATCCTAAAATTTTTTCGATAGACTTACCGCAGAATGTCAAGTTTCCATGCCGGTCTGTGGCAATGGTTAAGGAGTTGGAATTATTAATGATGCTGCTGGTAAACATGATTTTATCGTTGGCATTCAAGATGGCAATGCGACGGGCATAGTTGATTACCAGGACAATGAAGGAAGTATTTATCAGGGTGATAATCTGTTTGGTTTCCGAAGTAAGGTTGAACAACAGTACTGTCAGAACAGCCATCAGGGAAACCACAAAGAACAAGTACTGGTTTACTTTTTTGAAAACACTGTAAGAGAAAAACAGAATCAGCAAAAATTCGGTATAGGTGATTAAATCGAACGGGAACTGGATTATTTTATAGATGACCGTAACCGCATATGAGATGATGAACACTATGAAAATTGAAGTAAGCGACTTGCGAACCTTTGCGTTTTTTTTGGATAAATGGTACACGGCGAAACAAAAAATCCCCACTAACAGATTGGAAATCATATCGAAATTACTTCGCTTGATAAAGAACAGGTTAATTACTTCCGTAAGCGGAAAAATAATTCCCAAAAAGAAAAAATACGTGCGTAATTCGTTAGCATTGTCATACTCTTCATTAAAATTTCGGATAAAATCCTTGTTGTAGGTAGAAGCCTTGTCGAAAGCAATTTTTGAAAAGAGCCCGATGAAAAAGAAAATGGGTAGCAAAAACCACCATTTGTAATAAAAAGGGGTTTCAATTCTAAACGAATAGTGGGCTGTTTTGCTGAGAGTTTTTCCGTTAATGTCGACCAGTCTTACATGAAAGGTGTAGTTGCCATGCGGCAAATTGGAATAGGATATGGAATTTTCACGTGTCCCGACAGACCAATCGCTGTCTACACCTTCAAGATAATAGGAATAAAGGTTTTCCCCCAGCCGGTCGGAGTTGATGGTGTTGAATTCGAAGGTAAGATGGTTTTCGTCTGCTTTGAACAGATGGTTTTGTTCCGGTCGGTTAAACCAGAAAGCATCACTGTCTTCAGTATCAGACCAATTTCGTCGTTCGTTAAAAACATCAACATTGGTAATTTGCAGGTTGATGTCCTGTTTAGGTTTGCTTCGGTAAGCATTTAAATACTTGTAAAGACCGTTGGCGGTCCCGAAGTAAATGTTGCCGTCTTCGTCGGTTGTTTCTGCTCTCGTATTGGTTTCAAGTCCGTAAAAGCCATTGGTCGAATTGAAATTTTTGATGTCCAGTAATTTCCCTGAGGCATCGATTTTTATTTTGTCAATCCCCAGATTACTTCCGGCATAAATGTATCCGTTTTTATCTGCAGAAAGGGTAAAAATCAGACTGGAAGCCAACCCGTTTTTAGGGGTATATCGTATTGTTTTGTCTTTTGTCAGGCAGAAGAGTCCATTGTAACTGGAAAACCATAAGTTACCGAAACTGTCTTTGCAGGAAGCATTTATAGAAGGATTAACAATTTTATGATCTACGGAAAATTGATTGGGTTTTGTCTTTTTTACATGAAAAACACCAGCGTTGGTGCCTATGTACCAATTGTTTTGGTCGAGTTGTTCGATTGTTGTTACGTTGTTAAACAATTCCTGCCGGTTGTTTTGGCTTAACGTTGCGACAAGACGAAACGCGTTGTCTAACACCAACAAGCCGTGACTGGTTCCGGCCAGAAAACCTTCTCCCGGGATTTCGGCAATTTTGCGAAAATTCGTCCCTTTAGGAACCGAATTGTTTACAGGAGTGGCCAGTAATTCGTTTTTGCCAACAATAAACAAACCTTCTTTAGTGCCTGCCAATACTTGTTTTGAAGCGGTTTGAAAAAGCGTTGAAGCGCCAATTTTGTTGTCGTACTTCCTTTTTAAAGCGTATTCCAGATAATCACTTCCTTCAAAATAATAAATCCCGCTGTTGAGAATTCCGGCGTAAAGTCCTTCCGGAGTGGTAAGGACGGAAAAAATGTAAGGTGTGTTGAGTTCTCGGGTGTTGTTGTAATTGTAAAATTGTTGTTGTCCGGTTCGGTAGAGACCGGTGCCGTACGTACCGATGTATAATTTTCCGATTTTGTCTTGGAACATACAAAAAATGTTTTCCCCTCCAAAACCGTTGCTCTTATCGATATGATTGTAAAAATGTTTCCCGTACATGATCAATCCCTGATCCTTTTCTCCGGCTATCCATAGAAACCCGCTTCTGCCCTGAAACATTTTGCGGATAGAAAAGGGTTTGTTGTTTGGTAATTCAATTCGTTCGGAAAAAAGAGCCTGATAACGATTCTTCCCCAGGATATTAATTGTGTACAATTCTCCGTTGGAATTTCCGGCCAGTATTTGCGTGTCGGTTTTCTTTGCTAATGTTTGATAACCGGTCAGCTTTAAAGGCTCAATAATTTCATGGTGATTCCCTGTAACCTTCAGTACTCCTTTATCGGTCCCTAAATAAAATACACCATAGGAATCCCGGACAATACTGTTGTACGTGTAATTTTCATCTTGAAATGCAATCAGTTTTTTTAAGCCGTATTCTTTGGTAAGTAAAATGATTTCCCGATCTGTGAAACAGTAAACCCCTTCTTTATCAGCGTATAGCTTTTGGATGATGTTGCTTTTAAAGACAGAGTTTTCCCGAGTAAAGTTTTTAATGAATTTTTTTCCGTTGTACACAAAGAGGCCATCGTATTTTGTGGCGGCTATAATATTGGTATTGTCATCTTCAACAATATCGGTAACAAAAAAACCGTCTTTTTCCTCAGATTTGTTAATGACGCGAAAGGAAGTTCCGTTATACCGAACCAGACCTGCGCCGTCTGTTCCAATCCAGATAAGGTCACGACTGTCCTGAATTATGCTGAAAATCGTAGAGGACGGCAATCCTTTCTCCTGATTAATTAGCTCATAATCATATACTTGCGCTGAAATGTTCAGGGAGAGCAACCAGAAGAAAAAAAGTAATACGATTTTTTTAATCATTGTCTGTATTCGCTTATAGGAATGAAATTTAGGAAAACGAAATAAATTTAACAAATATTAACCAAATTGACAGATATTATGTGAACTATTTGAAATTCAGGGAGTAATTTTTTAATTATCAGGTTTTGTGAAAGTGTCAGAATTTTTAAAAAAATGTCTTTTAACAAATTAAATGAAGGGCATTTGATAAATTTTCACTAAAATTGGAAGTTTTTTTATCATCAATCTTATGAAAAATATCACGAAATGTTTGTTTTTACTGGTGTTAACGTCGGTTTCGGCACTGGCCCAACAAAAACTAACCCTTGAAGAAATCTGGGGCGGCGCGTTCCGAACACAGGGAATGACGGCGTTGGAAGCCATGAAAAATACGAATCAGTATACGGTTTTAAATTTTGACCGTGCCACGCGTTCCAGTCAAATTGATTTATACGATTTTGCCACGCTGGAAAAAGTAGCCACCTTGCTGGATTCCAAAAACCATAAAGAACTGGAAGGCATTGACAGCTACACCTTCAGCAAAGACGAAAAGAAAATTTTAATTGCCAACCATTCCGATCAGATTTTCCGTCATTCGTTTGTGGCGGATTATTTTATTTACGATACCGCGTCAAAATCTCTGGTGAAACTGGCTGATTACAAAGTTCAGGAACCAACGTTTTCACCGGACGGAACCCAAATCGCTTACGCTTATCAGAATAATTTATACGTGTATGATTTAAATTCCAAAAAACATACGCAAATCACTACAGACGGCAAGAAAAATGCCATAATCAACGGGATTACCGACTGGGTTTACGAAGAAGAATTTTCCTTTGTACGCGCTTACGACTGGAATGCTGCCGGAGACAAAATCGCTTTCATCCGCTTCGACGAAACCAACGTGCCGGAATTTTCCATGGACATGTACAACCAAGGGTTGTATCCTACGCAAGAGGTGTTTAAGTACCCGAAAGCAGGAGAAAAGAACTCCGAGGTTTCGTTACACATTTACGATGTGAAAGCCGCATCAGCCAAAAAAATCAATTTAGACAAATACAACGATTTCTATATTGCCCGAATTGAGTGGACGAATGAGGCGAATACCTTAAGCGCCCAGGTGTTGAACCGTCATCAGAACAATCTGGATTTGCTTTTCGTGGACGGAAATTCCGGGACGACCAAAGTGGTTTTGAATGAAAAAGACAAAGCCTATGTGGATGTAACCGACAATTTAACCTTCCTGAAAGATAACAGTTTCATCTGGACTTCCGAAAAAGACGGCTTCAACCACATTTACCATTACGACAAAAACGGAAAACTGAAAAATCAAATCACCAAAGGAAAATGGGAAGTAACCGCTTATTACGGTTTTGATGAAAAAGCGGGAACCATCTACTTTCAGTCTACCGAAAACGGTTCGATTAACCGCGATGTGTACTGCATAAAATTAAACGGAAGCGGGAAAAAACGCTTAACCATACAAACCGGAACCAACGGGGCGACGTTCAGTCCTAATTTCCAGTATTTTATCAATTCGTATTCGAGTGCGAAAAATGCGCCGAAATATACGTTACACGAAACCAAGTCAGGCAAGCTGATCAAAACCATCGTTTCCAACGAAACCCTGGAGGAGAAATTGGCGAAATACGACTTGCCAACCAAAGAGTTTTCCGAAATCACTACCGAAAAAGGACATAAACTGAACACCTGGATGATCAAGCCGAAAGATTTCGATCCGAACAAAAAATATCCGGTATTCATGTTCCAATATTCCGGACCGGGTTCCCAACAGGTAGACAACAACTGGAACAGCACAGACGATTACTGGTTCATGATGTTGGCACAGCAAGGGTACATTGTGGCTTGTGTAGACGGTCGCGGAACGGGTTTTAAAGGCGCGGAATTCAAAAAATGTACTCAGAAAGAACTGGGAAAATACGAAGTGGAAGACCAGATTGATGCCGCAAAATTGTTCGGAACCTATCCATACGTTGATAAATCCAGAATCGGTATCTTTGGCTGGTCCTACGGTGGTTTTATGGCTTCCAACTGTCTTTTCCAGGGTGCCGATGTGTTTAAAACTGCTATCGCCGTAGCCCCGGTAACCAGCTGGAGGTATTACGACAGTATTTACACCGAGCGTTATATGCAGACCCCGCAGGAAAACGCATCTGGCTACGACAACAATTCGCCAATCAATCACGTAAGCAAATTAAAAGGAAACTTTTTATTAGTGCACGGAACGGCAGACGATAACGTACACGTGCAAAATACCATGAAAATGATCGAAGCATTGGTACAAGCCAACAAACAGTTCGACTGGGCGATTTATCCGGACAAAAACCACGGGATTTACGGTGGGAAAACGCGTTTACAGCTGTACACGAAAATGACAAATTTCATTAAAGAGAAACTTTAATATTAACACACTATAATTTTTCAAAACCAAAACTAAAAATGAGCGAAACTACAGCGAAACAAGCACATCCAAAGGGACTTTGGGTTTTATTCGGAACCGAGATGTGGGAGCGTTTCAACTTCTACGGAATGCGAGCGTTACTTACCTTATTCATGGTAAATTCATTATTGATAAAAGAAGCTGATGCGGCAATTATTTACGGTGGATTTTTGGCGTTATGTTATTTAACACCACTTTTGGGAGGTTTCATCTCGGATAAATATTTAGGGAACAGAAACTGTATTTTGGTGGGCGGTACTTTAATGGCAATAGGACAGTTTTTATTGTTTTTAAGTGCGTCTACTTTCTCTTCCAACTTAGGAACGGCAAAGCTTTTAATGTGGCTGGCGTTGTTTATTATCATTTTTGGTAATGGATTTTTTAAACCGAATATTTCTTCCATGGTGGGAAGTTTGTATCCAAAAGCTGAAAAATCAAAACTGGATTCGGCTTTCACTATTTTCTATATGGGGATTAATATCGGAGCCTTTTTAGGGCAGTTTATTTGTCCTTATTTGGGAGATGTTAAAGACGGTGATACAGGGGTGCGTGATATCTTCGCTTTTAAATGGGGATTCTTAGCCGCATCGATTGCAATGATTATCGGAACCGTAACATTCTTCATTCTTAAAAATAAATATGTAGTTACTCCGGAAGGAAGACCAATCGGAGGTTTGCCTAAGCACAACAGTCATGAGGATTTTGAAGAAGGAGAAACACAAACGGCTCATTTTTCAGGAAAATCAATCGGAATTGCTGTAGCGGTATTCGTAGCCTTGTTTTTCGTTTTCAGATACTTATTGGTAGGGGAATTTGGTTTTAGTTCTATCGAAATGGGACAATTAATCAAAGGAATCATTTATCCGTTTATTTACTCAGCAGGGATTGCCCTGGCATTTCTGATTATGAGTTCCGCCGAAAACAAAGTGGAAAGACAGCGCATCTGGGTAATTTATATCGTTTCGTTTTTCATCATTTTCTTCTGGGCTGCTTTTGAACAGGCAGGTTCCTCGTTAACGTTTATTGCAGACAATCAGACCGACAGAAATATCTTTGGTTGGGATATGCCGCCTTCCATGGTACAGATTTTCAACGGACTTTTTGTTGTGCTGTTAGCGTTGCCGTTCAGTTTGCTTTGGGATAAATTAAGAGCCAGCGGAAAAGAGCCGGTATCTCCGATGAAGCAGGCAATGGGATTAGCTCTGATTGCTTTAAGTTATTTCATTATTGCCAATAACGTTAAAGATTTAGGAAATTCCGGTCTATTAGCGATTAAATGGCTGATGTTGTTGTACCTGATTCAGACAATGGGGGAACTGTGTTTGTCGCCAATCGGATTGTCATTGGTTGGGAAATTAGCGCCAAAACGTTTTGCTTCTTTGTTGTACGGGGTATTCTTTATTTCTAATGCAGCTGGTTATGCTTTGGCAGGTTCATTAGGAGCGATTATTCCGGCTACCGGAGACAAGTTCCAGAAAGCGGAAAAATTAGGCATCAATCTTCAGGATGTATTGGATAAAAAAATCACCTTAACACCGGAGCAGGTGGCTTTGTTTGAAAAGGAACAATTGCCATTGGCCAATACCTCATTCGCAGGATTTGAAATTCACAACCTGTATGAGTTTTTCATGGTGTTTGTGGTTCTTTGCGGAATTGCTGCTGTTATCTTAGCCTTCTTATCACCAAAACTGAAAAAAATGATGCATGGCGTAAGCTAAAGCAAGTAAAATATTTTTTATATCTTTCAAGCCTGTAACCAAGTGTTGCAGGCTTTTTTAATACCTAACAAAAAAATATGTGGAAATCGCATCCTAAGGCATTGCCTTACTTGTTTTTATCTGAAATGTGGGAACGTTTCGGTTATTACCTGATGATTGGAATTTTTACACTTTATTTAAAAGATGTAGAAACCGGTTTTGCTATGACCGAGAAAGAAGCTTCCGATTTGTACGGAACGTTCATCGCTTTAGTTTTTCTGACACCCTTCATAGGCGGATTAGTGGCCGACCGGTATTGGGGGTACAAAAAATCCATCATTATAGGAGGGATTATGATGGGAACCGGTTATTTTATGATGGGAATTCATAATCTGACCATGTTGTACGTTGCCATGACACTCGTAATTGTCGGAAACGGATTCTTTAAACCGAATATTTCCACGCTGTTAGGGAATTTTTATACCGAAGAGCAATACAAGGAAAAGAAGGACGAGGGCTACAACATCTTTTACATGGGAATTAATGTAGGAGCATTTATCTGTAATTTCTTTGGTGCGGCGCTGCAAATTCTTTTAGGCTGGAAGTTCGCTTTCATGGCAGCCGGAGTAGGGATGTTTGTCGGGGTAATGATTTTCATACTCGGAACTAAGCATTATGGCAATAAAACCGAGAAAAAAGGAGTACAGCCTAACGACATGCCTTTCTGGAAAATCGTGATGTTTATTTTGGTGCCTTCAGCTGTTTTTGGTGTAATCGGATGGTTGCTGAAAGGCGTTACTTCCGATACCAATCCCGACAGTTATATTTTTGGTTCCGACAGTACCGATGCGTTTATTTTCGCCTGTATTCCGGTAATTGTTTTTTATGCCAGTCTGTATTTTAAAGCGAAGGAAGACGATAAAAGACCTATCGGAACTTTGTTGGCCATTTTTGCGGTGGTAATTTTATTCTGGGCCGTTTTCAAACTGAACGGTTCGGCGTTAACCACCTGGGCAGACCGCTATACCGATCGCGAAATGACCGGAACTTCCAAATCGCTGTTCAGCAGTCTGAAATTAGCGAAAGAAGTCGAATTCAAAAAAGACTCCGTTGAATTGTACGATGCCAATTTCCGATTGCAGAAAGAAAACGGAATCGTGAAGAAAGAAGTAAATTATCCGTTATATTTCCGTAATGTAAAACAAGAACTGAAACCGGCTGAAGGGGCTAAAGTATCGCTTTGGGCAACCAATTTAAGTCAGTCCATAAACCCGGGATGGGTAATTATCTTAACGCCTTTAGTGGTGGCGTTCTTTACGTTTTTACGGAACCGGAAAAAAGAACCTACCACCCCGACAAAAATCGCATTCGGTTTGTTGATTTCGGCTTTATCGGTATTGGTAATGGTTGCTGCCGTAAAAATGGGAGCCAACGGAACGGAAAAAGTTTCGGTGTGGTGGTTGGTTGCCAATTATGGAGTGATTACTATCGGAGAATTGTTTTTAAGTCCGATGGGATTGTCGGTAGTTTCAAAACTAAGCCCTGCCAACATTACGTCCTTAATGATGGGTGGTTGGTTTTTGTCGACTTCTATTGGAAACAAATTGTCGGGAGTGTTGGCCAGTATGTGGGATCAGTACGAAGACAAAGCAGATTTCTTCTGGGTGAATTTCGCTTTATTGATGTTTGCAACATTGTTAATGTTTGCCTTATTAAAGCAGTTGAATAAAGTAATGAGAGAAAAAGGAATTAATTAATATGGCCACATCAATAGAACAGATTCAGGATTTTAAAGGAAAATATCCAAAACAGCTTTGGTATTTATTTTTTAGTGAAATGTGGGAACGCTTCAGTTTCTACGGCATGCGAGGGATGTTGGTGGTATTCATGGTAAGCCAGTTGTCCATGGGAGAAACCACCGCCAATTTACAATATGGTGCTACTCAGGCCTGGGTGTATGCCTTTACCTTTATAGGAGGCTTGTTTGCCGATAAAATTTTAGGTTTGCGCCGTTCCTTGTTTTGGGGCGGTTTGCTGATGATTATCGGAAGTGTCATTTTAGCTGTAGATCCGAAGAACTTTTTCTTTTTGGGGATTTCGTTTACCATCGTGGGAACAGGTTTTTTTAAACCGAATATTTCTTCCATGGTAGGACAGCTTTATAAAGACGGGGATGTGCGAAGAGATGCCGGATTTTCTCTTTTTTATGCAGGAGTTAATCTGGGAGCGCTTATCGGAGGGTATATTTGCATTGCTGTGGCCAAAGGAAGTTTGTGGGCGTCTTTGGTTCCGGAGCATTTGCGCTGGAATTTTGCTTTCGGATTTGCCTCCATCGTAATGATTATCAGTTTGCTGACGTTTACCCAAACCCAAAAAAGTCTCGGAGAAATTGGTCTGTCACCACTGCGTCATCTGGAAGATTCCAAACGTAAATTTTTTGAAATTGCTACCTATATCGGATCACTGGCCATAATACCAATCATCATTCTCATGGTGGCCAACACAAAGTATACCGACTATTTCATGATGGTTATCGGTCCGGCTTCCGTGCTGTATTTGTTTTATGAAATGAAGAACTTTTCAAGAGCAGAGAACCTGAAGCTTTTAGCGGCCTTAATTTTTATAATTTTTTCCATTTTCTTTTGGGCTTTCTTTGAACAGAGTGGAGGGTCTTTAAGTCTGTTTGCGGCGAACAATCTGCACGATACGGTTTTAGGGATAAAGCTTGATCCTAACGGCGTTAATAACTCGGCCAATTCATTGTTTGTAATTGCCTTTGCAGCGTTAGTGGGAATTGTATGGCTTTGGATGGCCAAGAAAAAGATAGAGCCCAATACTGTAGTGAAATTTGGCTTAGGCTTCTTGTTTTTAGCCGGAGGATTCTGGATTTTCTATTACACCAAATTTTTTGCCGGACCCGATGGAAAAACCTCACTGGATTTGTTCACCTTCGGATGGTTTATCATTACGTTCGGGGAATTGTGTCTATCGCCAATCGGGATGAGTGCCATGACCAAACTGTCACCACAGAAAACACAGGCTGTAATTATGGGGATGTGGTTTCTGGCGAGTGCCTACGGTCAGTATTTTGCCGGATTGTTAGGCGCAAATATCGCAGAAGCCTCTACCAATGCCAGCAATCTTGAAAAATTAAACGTGTATGCCGACGGGTACGAACAACTGGCAATTTACGCTTTAATCGCCGGTGTGCTGCTTATTGCGATTTCACCTTTGGTTAAAAAACTGATGCAGGACGTTAAATAAGATTTTTATTCGGCATTATTTTTGTTATTTAGTAAAAGATTTAAGCAGTGACGCGATGAAAAAAACACTTATACTATTCTTTCTTTTGGTTGGATTCCACGCGGTTCAGGCGCAGGAAAATGAGCTAACCTGGCATACCAACTTTGAAAAAGCTATGCAGCTTTCCCTTAAGGAGAAAAAGCCTCTGATGCTGTTTTTCACCGGAAGCGACTGGTGCGGCTGGTGTATAAGGTTGCAGAAGGAAGTATTCCACAAATCGGAATTTGCGGCCTGGGCTAAAGACAAGGTCATTTTGGTGGAATTGGATTTTCCGCGTAAAAAACAGTTGGAACCCAGCATGCAGCAACAAAATTACGGTTTGCAAAATGCCCTGCAGGTAAGAGGCTATCCGACCATTTGGTTTGTGACCGCAGAGAAAAAAGATGATGGTAAAATCAATTTGTCACAGCTGGGAAGTACAGGCTATGTGGCGGGCGGACCGGAAGCATGGCTTACAGGCGCCAATCAGATATTAGCTAATTTTAAAAAAGGATAACATGAAAAAAATACTTTTCGCCTTCTTTTTAGTTTTAGGGAGTTGGGCGGTTCAGGCACAGGAGGCAGAAATTAAATGGATGACCCTTGACGAGGCTCTTACGCTGCAAAAGAAACATCCCAAAAAAGCAAAACCTATTTTCATGGATGTGTATACGGATTGGTGCGGTCCTTGTAAATTGTTAGACAAAAACACTTTCCACGATCCGGAGTTTGTAAAATACATCACGGAAAATTACTACCCGGTAAAATTTAACGGTGAAGGAAATTCCGAAGTCAACCACAAAGGAAAAAAATACACCAACCCGAACTTCGATCCGAACCGTAGCGGCCGAAATTCAATACATGAATTTACTGTGTTTTTGCAGGTACATGGTTATCCGTCCGTTTATATTTTGGACAAAACAGGAGAAGTAAAACCACCGTTAATCGGATACCGAACCGCTCCGCAAATGCTGGAAGAACTGAAAAAAATCAATTAATCTTATAAAATCCCTTTTCGGCCGTCGCGTGGAAAGGGATTTTTGCTTTCTCACAAGTAGCTTTCCATCGGGTTACGCAGCTTTTGTAATTGGAACCGTCCGCCACGATTTGCTTGGGATGCGCTACAGCAATCAGCCGTTCCAGATTTAGTTTCGGAGATTGCGTCAACACGACGATTTCCGGTTTTTCTTCGAGATTGTAAATACCGAGACTGTCCACGATCAAAATAGCATTTTGTTTGTAATAAGCCACATTCTGAAACGGTAGAATTTTCAGTTGCCGGTTGAAATTGCCGCGTTGGTAAGCTTTCAGATTTGGATTGTCTTGTTGCAAACTGTCATTGGTGTAGGCAATAATTTCTTTTGAGGTTTTATGCAGAAACAGGGTAGACCGTTTGTTGTTGAAGATAATGAACTCCTCGGTATCACGGTGTTCGGTAACGGAAAACAGCAAGGTAATCTGAAAGAGAAAGGCCGAAATCAAAATACTGCACAGGCGCCTGTAATTCCGCTGACAGCCATATAGCACTGCAGTGACAATCAACAAATACATACTCAGGAGCAAGGGAAAGGAAAAAGGAATTTCTTTCAGGGTAAAACCGTCAAAGGAAGCAATCCAGGCGATGTAGTCATTCATCAGCGCAATGGAGAATGCCAGCAGTTTTCCCAGAAGGATTGCCAAAGACGGCCAGACGAAATTCAGCACTAAAATGAAAATTCCGTACACCAGTATGAAACTCGAAAGCGGAATAACCACCAGATTCGCCAGCAGAAATAAACTCGGAAACTGGTGAAAATAGTACAGACTGATGGGTAAAACACCAACTTGCGCAATCAGGGAAATCAACACCAGATCGATGCAATAATTGAGGACGGGGTTGTTTTTAAAACGATAGTTTCTGAACAAAGGCTGCAGCCAGACAATGGCAAAAACCGCCGCATAACTCAACTGAAAACCCACATCAAAAAGAAAATTGGGTCTGAGAAGCAGAATCGACAGCATGGAAACCGCCATCGCGTTGTACATATTGGCCGATTTGTTCCAATACTGAGCTAGGCTCATAAAACTGAACATTACCACCGAGCGTACCACAGAAGCCGATAATCCGGAAAGAACCGCAAAACTCCAGAGGAAACCCAATACTGCCAAAAGCTGAATGAGTTTGCCTTTTTTCAGGTGGATTAACGGCCGTAAAAAGAGGAGCAGCATGGCGTAAAGGATGGCAATATGCAAACCGGAAATCGCCAGAATATGGATCACACCGGCATCAGTATACTGCTGGTTGATTTCGGAATCCATGTCCTGCCGCTGCCCTAAAAGCAAGGCTTTGATGATGTTATGCGTGGCGTCCGGAAAGCCGTGAATGTTGAAGCTGTTCAGCAGTTTGTCCTGATACCGCTCCACATAATAATCGAAATTGTAATGCTGTGAAGCGATGCGGAACGATTGAGGTTTTAAGTACAATTGATGGTACACCTGCTGTTTTTCCAGATAGCCCTCATAGTCAAACTGATACGGATTGCGCAGGTTGGGAACGGGCTTTAATTCCTGATGAATATAAAGCTGTTGGCCTGCTTTGAGTTGCTTTGGAAATTCTTTTTTGGGTACGGTAAGCAATATTTTGCCGAAAACATCCCGATGGTCAAGCGAACGGATTTTCAGATAATATTTTTCAGCATACGCATTTGGTTTTAAGCGTTCCGAAATTGTGCCGACAATAAGGACGTTCCTGTCTTTTACAAAATGAGTATAGTGTTTATCGTAATTTCGGTCGGAATGCAGCGCGTAAGTGAGTGCTCCAATGGCCAGTGTGGTCAAAAGAACACTTGCTCCAAAATAGTTTTTCTGTAAAAAATCCTTTTGTGCAAAATAATAGGTAAGGGCTACCAGCAAGAAGCAAAAACCGCTACACAATAGGGTATTCAAAGGAGTAGCCTGTAAATACTGATTCAGAACAATGCCAAAAGCAAAACATATAACAATTATAATTATAGGAAATTTCGCTACTTTCATAAGGTAAAAGTAGAAAAAATTTTAAATTAAAAGAAAAAACTTACAAATTATTTAAGCGTGCCAATAATTAGCTGAGCTGTCTTTTCACTGGCTCCTTCGCCGCCCAGTTTATTTTCCAGATGGTCATACTCGGCCAGAAGACGGTTTCTGTTTTCGGCATTTAAAATTTTATGCAGTTCTTCCTTAATGCGTTTCGGATTGCAGTCGTTTTGAATCAGTTCGGTTACCACTTCCTTGTCCATGATTAAATTGACTAAGGAAATGTATTTTAAAGTAATGATTCGTTTGGCGATTTGATACGAAATCCAGTTGCCTTTGTACAGCACCACTTCCGGAATTTTAAACAAAGCCGTTTCCAGAGTGGCGGTTCCGGAAGTCACTAAAGCGGCATGCGCAACACTTAACAAATCATAGGTTTTGTTGGAGATAAAATGCACCTGATCATCCGTAAGAAACTGTTCGTAAAACGAAAACTCCTGACTGGGCGCTCCGGCAATCACAAACTGATACTCGGGGAAATCCTTCATGACGGCCAACATTTCGGTCAGCATTTTGGCGATTTCCTGTTTGCGGCTGCCCGGCAGCAAGGCGATGATTGGTCGTTCGTCTAAACCGTTTTCATTTTTAAATTCTGCCGCATCGGTTTTGGGCCGCTGATGGATGGCGTCGATAAGCGGATGCCCGACAAATTCTACCGGAAAACCGTGTTTCTTCTCGTAAAAATCCTTTTCAAAAGGCAGAATCACATACATTTTATCCACATCGCGCTTGATGGCTCTGATGCGGTTTTCCTTCCACGCCCAAATCTGTGGGGAAATATAATAATGGTTTTTAATGCCTTGTTTTTTGGCCCATTCGGCAATACGCATGTTAAAACCCGGATAATCAATATAAATCAGCACATCCGGCTGAAATTTTAAAATATCGGCTTTGCAGAATTTGATATTGTTCAGGATGGTCTTCAGATTCATGACCACTTCCGCAAAACCCATGAAGGCTAAATTGCGGTAATGTTTTACCAAGGTGCCGCCAGCCTGCTGCATTAGATCACCGCCCCAAAAACGGATGTCCGCCTGAGGATCATGCCTGAAAAGTTGTTTCATCAGGTTCGAACCGTGCAGATCACCCGATGCTTCACCCGCTATGATGTAGTACTTCATCTTATAAAATTACGGTTAGAATGGCTAAGACAATCGTGGCAAGAATCACGCCTCTGGCCATGAATTCTTTGTTGAACTTCAGTAAAAGGAAGAAGGCAATCAGGTTGAAAATGGCGCCCAGGGTAATGAGTTTTCCCATGTAGCCATTTGCGCGAATCATCTTTACATCGGATAGGGAACGGGTTTCGGTAAAGAAAAATAAAAAGAGAAAACAGCCTAAAGCAGCCGCAGCCAATCCGATAAGGAAACCGATAAACAATTCTTTTTTGTCCATTGCTGTATTTTTAATCGTTTTATGTTAAATCCCAGGTGTTCAGTTGCTGGATGGCGTGGTGTGCCGTTAAATCAAACTGGACCGGAACTATCGAAATGTACCCGTTCTTTAAAGCCCATTCGTCGGTATCTTCGCCTTTGTCCAAATTTACAAATTCTCCGGTAAGCCAGTAATATTCTTTCCCCTGCGGATTGGTGCGCTTGTCGAAACGCTCTTCCCAAACCGCTTTCGCCTGACGACAGACTTTTACGCCTTTAATTTCGGTTTTGGGCAGGTTCACATTCAGCACAACACCTTCGGGAAGGCCTTTTTCCAAAACTTCCGTCGCGATTTTTTTGATGTACGGCCGGGAAGGTTCAAAATCGGCATTCCAACTGAAATCCAAAAGGGAGAAACCGATGGCGGGAATACCTTCAATACCGGCTTCCACGGCGGCAGACATCGTGCCGGAATAAATCACATTAATCGAAGAATTCGAACCGTGGTTGATGCCGGAGACGCACAAATCGGGTTTTCGTTTCAGAATTTCGTGTACCGCAATTTTAACGCAATCCACCGGAGTACCGGAACAGCTGTATTCATTTTCCAGATCCGGATCGATTCTAACCTTTTCCAGATGCAGCGTGCTGTTGATGGTAATGGCATGTCCCATAGCCGACTGCGGACTGTCCGGAGCGACCACGATAACCTCTCCGATTTCCTTCATAATGGCAATCAGTGTTCGGATTCCCGGGGCTGCTATACTGTCATCGTTGGTTACTAAAATCAGTGGTTTTTTGTTCATGATTGCGCTTTATTGTTTACTTTCGCTAAAGTAAGCATTTTCCAAATGAAGCTGGTACAATTTTTGTGATTTACCGATTTAGGAATTTAAAGGAATCTTTAACAAAATATTAGTGGAACATTAAGGAAGGCGCTTGCTTTTTTATGTAATTTAGTGAAAAATACTAATGAAAACTTTTTGGCAGTTTATGAAGAGAAATTATAAGGTTGTATTGCTGATAACCGCTTTATCGGCAATACTGTGGAGTTTTATGCCTCACAAAAAGGAAGATCCGGAAAAAGACCGTCTTTTGCTGGAACTTTTAACTTTTGTATTGGAAAAAGGGCATTACGACCCCATTGCGATGGATGATGCATTTTCCAAAAATGTTTTCAAAGAGTATTTGAATGCGTTGGATCCTTCTAAACGTTATTTTGTACAGTCGGATATCGACGAGTTCAGAAAATACGAACTGGAAATTGACGATATGATTAAAAACAAAGATTTGCGATTCTTTGAATTGACTTATACCCGTCTGATCGAACGTATCGGAGAGTCCCGAAAACTGTACAAAGACATTTTGGACAAACCGTTCGATTTCAGCAAAGAGGAAACCATCAATACGGATTACGAAAAAATGCCGTTTTCCAAAAACCGTTCGGAACTTAAAAACCGTTGGGAAAAACAACTGAAACTTTCGGTATTGTCTTCGGTAACGGATAAATTAAAACTGGAAGAAGATAAAAAGGAAAAAGATGCCAACTATCAGATGAAAACGTTGGCAGAATTGGAGAAAAATTCCCGTGAAACAACCTTAAAATCCTTGGATGAGTATTTCGATTTTGTGGGAGATTTAGACCGTAACGACTGGTTCTCAATCTACATCAACGCCATCGTAGAGCGTTTTGATCCGCATACCTTTTATTTTGCTCCCGAAGAAAAAGACAAGTTCGACATCAGCATGAGCGGAACCTTAGAAGGTATCGGCGCCCGTCTGCAGAAGAAAAACGACATCACCGAAATTTCCGAATTGATTCCGGGCGGACCGGCCTGGAGAGGCAAAGAGCTGGAACAGGGCGATTTAATCCTGAAAGTAGCCCAGGGCAATGCCGAACCGGTTGATGTGGTAGGCATGCGTCTGGACGATGTGGTGAAAAAAATCAAAGGGAAAAAAGGTACGGAAGTGCGTTTGACCGTTAAAAAAGTAGACGGTACCATTAAAGTGATTTCCATTGTCCGCGAAGTGGTGGAGCTGGAAGAAACCTATGCGAAATCAAGTGTGGTGAAGCAGGGCGATAAGACTTTTGGAGTTATTTATCTGCCGAAATTCTACATCAACTTTGAAAATAAAGACAACCGCGATGCATTTAAAGACGTAGCCAAAGAAATCGAACGTCTGAAAGCAGCCGGCGTGGAAGGCATCGTGATGGATTTACGCGATAACGGCGGTGGTTCGCTGCAAACCGTGGTAGACATGGTCGGATTGTTCATTGAAGACGGTCCGGTGGTACAGATCAAATCGGCCGGCAAGCGAAAAGAAGTGTTGTACGACAAAGATTCACGTGTGCAATGGGATGGTCCGCTGGTAGTGATGGTAAACAATTTCTCCGCTTCGGCTTCTGAAATTTTTGCAGCCGCTATTCAGGATTACAAGCGCGGTATCGTGATCGGAAGCAAACACAGCTACGGAAAAGGAACCGTTCAGAACCTTATCGATTTGAACCAGTTTGTGCGAAGCAATTCGTATGGCGATTTAGGCGCCTTAAAAACCACCACGCAGAAATTCTACCGTATTAACGGAGGTTCTACCCAGCGCGAAGGCGTTTTGAGCGACATCGTAATGCCGGATCGTTATTCGTATATCGATATGGGAGAGCGCGATATTGAAAACGCAATGCCTTGGGACAAAATCGATGAAGCCGGTTATAAAGTGTCTAAAACAGCAAATTTTAACGATGTGATTGCCAAAAGTAAAGAGCGAATGGCGGCCAATCCGACTTTCCGTTTAATCGATGAAAATGCAAAATGGATTAACGAAAGAAAAGATGTAAACGTATACAGCCTGAATTTCAACAAGTTCAAAGCCGAAGAAGATGCTGTTGAAGCGGCGGCTAAAAAATTCAAAGGAATTTCTGAATATAAAAACAACTTACAGTTTACCTCTTTGCCTTACGAGCAGGAATTGTTTAAAAACGATACCGTTCTGGCACAAAAACGCGAGAGATGGCACGAAAGTCTGTCCAAAGATATTTATGTGGAGGAAGCTTTGAATGTGTTGTCGGATATGAAAACCAATGCAGTTATCAGCAAAGGCAACATCAATTTAAAAGACAAAAAGAAAATTGCCGAAGTGAAGCAATAAGCTGAAAAATAAAAAAAGGTAGTATCTCACTAACTGTGTAAGTATAAAAATAATGGGGTTTTAAAACCCCATTATTTTTTTGTTTAATTTTAATTATTACACAGTTTATGAAAAAAGACTATTTATTATCAGACGAATTTTTAAAGCAGTTCAAAACGGGTGAAGATTTGAACGATTTTTTAGCACAATTGCAAAAGCGTGGTTTAGAAAAAATCCTTGAAGGCGAATTGGACGCTCATTTAGGGTATGATAAACACGAGAAATCTACTTCTTCCAACTCTCGCAATGGTTTTTCTAATAAAAAAATAAAAACCTCCTTTGGAGAGTCGGAAATTCAGGTTCCCAGAGACCGCGAAGCCACTTTCAATCCGATGATTATCCCAAAACGCCAGAGTATGGCTGATGGATTGGAAAATGTTATAATATCGCTTTACGCCAAAGGAATGAGTGTAAGCGATATTGAAGAACAAATCAGAGAAGTGTATAATTTTGATGTATCGACTTCTACTATATCTCGTATTACCGAATCAGTAGCTAATGATATTATTGCTTGGCAAAACCGCCCATTAGATCCCGTTTACTTAATTGTTTGGATGGATGGGATTGTGTTTAAAGTTCGGGAAAGTTCCAAGGTTATTAATAAGACTATCTATTTAGCTGTAGGCCTGAACAGAGATGGTAAAAAGGAAGTTTTGGGAATGTGGTTAGGTAAAAACGAGAGTGCCAGTTTTTGGTTAGGTGTATTGACTGATTTGAAAGCTCGTGGCGTTGAAGATATCCTCATTACAGCTACCGACAATTTAAACGGATTCACTCAAACCATTAAAAACGTATTCTCCGAATCTCAAACACAAATCTGTGTGGTGCATCAAATTAGAAACTCGGCTCGTTATGTGGTTTGGAAAGACAAAAAGGAATTTTCTAAAGACATGAAGCAAATTTATGATGCTCCAACAAAACAAGCTGCTCGGGGTGCATTAGAGGATTTTACCAATAAATGGAATCATAAATACCCTTATGCCGTCAAATCATGGCAGGAAAACTGGGAGGAACTTACTGTTTTCTTTGAC